>NC_017075.1:2521626-3782439 GCF_000284255.1 Rubrivivax gelatinosus IL144 | reverse complement strand
CGCGCGCCAGCCGCTCGGCCAGGCCGCGCCCCCAGCCGATGCGCGGCAGCTTCAGCGCCACCTCGCGCCGGTAGGCGCCGTCGGCCCGTTCGGCGCGCCAGACGCTGCCCATGCCGCCTTCGCCGAGCAGGCCGACGAGCCGCCACGGGCCGACCCGGTCGCCGGGCCCGGGTTCGTGGTCGACGCCGACCTCGGGCCGCAGGTCCAGCGCCGGCAGCGTGGCGAGGAAGTCCTCGGTCTCGGCCTCGTGGTGCAGCGCGAGCAGGCGGCGCAGCGTCTCGCGCAAGGGCGCGGCCTCGCCGTCCAGGCGCTCGAGCCAGACGGCGCGCTGCGGCGCGGCGAGCGCCAGCGCCTCGTCGAGCAGCCGGTCCAGCGTCGGCCAGTCGGCGGACAGGGCGGCCAGCGGCGTCATGTCGGCGGAGGGTCGGGGCACCGCAGGATCGTAGGGGCGGGCGCGCCGTCGCCGGCATCCCCACGTCGCGGGCGCGGTCGGCGCGTCGGGGTGCCGAGCACCACCGCCATCGCCGCGACGCCGCCGGCCGCGGCCAGGGTCAGCGCCCAGCCGCTGCCCCAGAGGGGGGCGGCGAGCGCGAAGACCGTGGCGAACACCGCCTTGCCCCAGGTGCCGTGCAGATAGCCGAGCAGGAAGCGATGCTGGTCGGCTGTGGTGCCGCCGCGGTGCAGATGCCACAGCGCGAAGCTGGTGATGACCGGCAGCGAGGCCAGCAGCCCGGCGCCGTAAGCGCCCAGCGTCGCCGGGCTCTGCGACACCGCAGCGGCCACCAGCCCCGACAGGCCGGCGCTGAGCCAGGGCTCGCCGCGCAGCGGGCGCACCGCGCCGGCCGGTGCGTCCAGGCGCAGCGTGGGCCGCAGCAGGGCGCAGACCAGCGCGCAGGCCGCCAGCACCGCCAGCGGCCGCGTCTGCAGCCCGTGCAGCAGCGCCACCACCAGCGCGCTGGCCGCCAGCGCGCCGAGCAGGGCGAGCACCGCGCCGCGCCGCGCCAGCAGCGCGACGGCGACCCGCGCATACAGCGCCGACGCCGCGCAGGCCGCGACGCTGCCGGCGGCGGTGCCGGCCGCGAACATCGCCCCCTGCTCGTGCGCCAGCCACAGCAGTGCCGGCGCGCTGACCACCGGCAGCCCGGCCAGCAGGCCGGCCAGGCGGCGGTCCATGCGTCCCGCGGCCAGCATCACCGCGGCCACCGCCGCGGCGGTCAGCAGCGCCTTGCACGCCCATTCCATCGTCGTCCCCCCGGTCGACGGCCGCGCGCGACGCCGGCCTCGACAGGGAATACGTCGCCGCCCCGCCGGACCGGACATCCGGGCGGGCCACGCGTTCAGGGGGTCAGCCGCGCAGCGCGCTGGCCAGCAGCAGCCGCGCCTTGTCCCAGTCGCGGCGCACGGTGCGCTCGGTGACGCCGAGCGCGGCGGCGATCTCGGTCTCCTTCAGGCCGCCGAAGTAGCGCATCTCGACGACCTGCACCAGGCGCGGGTCCAGCCGCGCCAGTTCGGCCAGCGCGGCGTCGACGTCGAGGATCTCGTGTTCCGGCGCTGGCACGCTGTCGTGCAGCGCGGTGTCCAGCGTGACGTGCACGGCGTCGCCGCCGCGTCGCTCGCGCTGCGCGGCGCGCACCGCGTCGACGATCACCGAGCGCATCACGTGCGCCGCGTAAGCCATGAAGTGCGCGCGTTCGCCGGCGGCCAGCTCGCCGGTGGCGACGAGCTTCAGGTAGCACTCGTGCACCAGCACCGTCGTGCCCATCTCCGGCCCGCGGCGCGAGCCGGCCAGCCGGGCGCGCGCCAGCCGGCGCAGCTCGGGATACAGGCGTTCGAAGAGGGCGTCCAGCGCGGCGCGTTCGCCGTCGCGCGCACGGTGCAGCAAGGCGGTGATCTCGCCCATCGCGCCGCCTCAGCCCAGCAGCACGATCAGCGCCCCGGCGCCGCCCTGCGGCCCGGTGGCCTGGGCGAAGGCGATGACTTCCTCGCACTGCGCCAGCCAGCGCTGGGCCTTGACCTTGAGCACCGGCTTGCGTCCCGGCGAGCCGTGGCCCTTGCCGTGCACCACGCGCACGCAGCGCTGGCCGCGCTGCAGCGCCTCGCGTACGAAGCGCACCAGCGCGTCGCGCGCCTCGTCGCGGCGCAGGCCGTGCAGGTCGACCTCGGCCTGGATCGCCCAGTGGCCGCGGCGCAGCTTAGTGACGACGTCCGGGCCGACGCCGAAGCGGCGGAAGGACAGGCCGTCGTCGGTCAGCAGCAGCGACTCGACGTCGACCTCGTCGGACAGCGTCGCGCGCAGCGCCTCGCGCTCGTCGGCCTCGCGCTGGCGCGGCAGCGGTGCCGGGCGGGCGCGGTGCACGTGGGCCCGGCCGTGCGGCCGCAGCGCGTGCACCGGGCCGACGGCGTGGGCGAAGACGCGCCGCGCGGCCTCGGCTTCGGCCGCCTCGCGGCGCTCGCGCTCGGCGCGTTCGGCGGCTTCGCGTTCGCGCCGCGCGATCGCCTCGCGCAGCGCCTGCAGTTCCTTCAGGCTGGAGATTTTCACACCAGCCCCCGCTCGGCCATCGACACCACCTGGCCGCGGCCGACGACGAGGTGGTCCAGCACGCGCACCTCCAGCAGTTGCAGCGACTGGCGCAGCGTCTGCGTCAGGAACTCGTCGGCGCGCGAGGGCTCGGCGACACCCGACGGATGGTTGTGCGCCAGGATCACCGCGCCGGCGTTGAGCGCCAGCGCGCGTCGCGCCACTTCGCGCGGGTAGACGCTGGTCTGCGACAGCGTGCCCTGGAACATGTCCTCCATCGAGATGAGGCGGTGCTGGCTGTCGAGAAAGAGCACGGCGAAGACCTCCTGCTCGCGTCCGGCCAGCCGCAGCGCGACGTAGTCCTTGACCTTGTCCGGCGAATCGAACACCGGCGCGGCCCGCAGCGGGGCGGCGAGCGCACGCCGCGCCAGCTCCATCACCGCCAGCAGTTCGGCCTGCTTGGCGGGGCCCAGACCCTTGATGCCTACGAGGGTGGCGGGTGTCGCGGCCAGCAGCCCGGCGACGCCGCCGCAGGCCGCGAGCACGCGCTGCGCGAGCTCGAAAACGCCGTCGCCGGCCGGCCCGGTGCGCAGCAGCAGCGCCAGCAGTTCGCCGTCGGCGAGCGCGCCGGCGCCGCGGGCGAGCAGCTTCTCGCGCGGGCGCTGGTCGACGGGAAGGTCCTTCAGGAGGGGCATGGGGCGGCTCTTACAATGGCCGCAACCAGTCTATCGTCAGCGACGTACCCCCAGTGACCACCGTCCAGCCCGGCTCCTTCCTGACCTTGCACTACCGGCTTGCCGGGCCTGACGGCGGCGACATCGTCAACACCTTCGGCGGCACGCCCGCCACGCTGACGCTGGGCGCGGGCGACTTGTCGCCGGGGCTGGAACAGGCGCTGCTGGGCCTGGAAGACGGCGCCGAGGCGCGTTTCGAGCTGCCGCCGGGCGCCGCCTTCGGCGAGCGCAACCCGCAGCTGATGCAGCGCGTGAAGATGTCGCTGATGCGCGAGCTGGGCGACGAGGACACCGTCTACACCGTCGGCGACGTCGTCCAGTTCCCGACCCCCGACGGCCAGGGCAGCTACGCCGGCATGGTGCGCGAGGTCGGCGAGGACTGGCTGCTGTTCGACTTCAACCACCCGTTGGCCGGCCAGTCCGTGCACTTCGAGGTGCGCATCCTGGGAGTGCTGTGATGGCGGCGATCGAGGAACTGGTCCTGGCCGAACCGCGCGGCTTCTGCGCCGGCGTCGACCGCGCGATCGAGATCGTGGAGCGTGCGCTCGCCAAGTTCGGTGCGCCGATCTACGTGCGCCACGAGATCGTGCACAACACCTACGTCGTCAACGACCTGCGCGCCAAGGGTGCGATCTTCATCGAGGAACTGGCCGAGGTGCCGCGTGGCGCGACGCTGGTCTTCAGCGCCCACGGCGTCAGCCAGGCGGTGCGCGAGGAGGCCGAGCGCCGCGGCTTCAAGGTCTTCGACGCCACCTGCCCGCTGGTGACCAAGGTCCACGTCGAGGTCGCCAAGCTGGCGCGCGAGGGCTACGAGTTCATCATGATCGGCCACAAGGGGCACCCCGAGGTCGAGGGCACGATGGGCCAGCTCTCCGAAGGCATCTACCTCGTCGAGGACGCCGAGGACGTGCAGCACGTGCAGCCGCGCGGCGACAAGCTGGCCGTCGTCACCCAGACCACGCTGTCGGTGGACGACGCCGCCGAGATCCTGGCCGCCGTGAAGCAGCGCTTCCCGCACGTGCGCGAGCCCAAGAAGCAGGACATCTGCTACGCGACGCAGAACCGCCAGGACGCCGTCAAGGTGATGGCCCCGGCGGTCGACGTCGTCATCGTCGTCGGCAGCCCGACCAGCAGCAACAGCAACCGCCTGCGCGAGCTGGCCGAGCGCCTGGGCACGCCGGCGCACATGGTCGACAGCGCCGACGATCTGTTGCCCGAGTGGTTCGAAGGCCGCCGCCGCGTCGGCCTGACCGCCGGCGCCTCGGCGCCGGACATCCTGGTGCAGCAGGTCATCGCCCGGCTGCGCGAGCTGGGCGTGCTCAGCGTGCGCAACATGGACGGCGTCAAGGAAGCGGTGCGTTTCCCGCTGCCGCGCGGCCTGGGCGACCGCAGCATGGCCGAGACGGAGTCCGCCTCCGGCTGAACGCCGCCGCCGCCACCTTCGACGACGGCGCCCTCGACGGCGCCGTTCGCCTTTCTAGAATCACCCTCTCCGGAGGACCCATGCTCGACATCACCCTGCTGCGCCGCGACCTCGCGAGCGTCGTCGCCCGTCTCGAAAAGCGCCGTGCGCCGCAACCTTTCCTCGACGTCGAACGCTTCACCGCGCTCGAAGCCGAACGCAAGCGCATCCAGACGCGCACCGAGGAGCTGCAGTCGCGGCGCAACCAGCTGTCCAAGCAGATCGGCCAGGCCAAGGGCCGCGGCGAGGACGCCTCGGCGCTGATGGCCGAGGTCGGCGGCATCGGCGACGAGCAGAAGGCCGGCGCCGAGCGCCTGGAAGCCATCCAGGCCGAGCTGCAGCAGATGCTGATGTCGATTCCGAACCTGCCGCAGGACAGCGTGCCGGTCGGTGCCGACGAGAGCGGCAACGTCGAGGTGCGCCGCTGGGGCACGCCGCGCACGTTCGAGTTCACGCCCAAGGACCACGTCGACGTCGGCCAGGCGCTGGGCCTGGACTTCGACACCGGCGCCAAGCTCGCCGGCTCGCGCTTCACCTTCCTGCGCGGCCCGGCCGCGCGCCTGCACCGCGCGCTCGCCCAGTTCATGCTGGACACGCAGACCCAGGAGCACGGCTACACCGAGTGCTGGACGCCGTACATCGTCAACCGCGAGGTGCTCGAAGGCACCGGGCAGCTGCCCAAGTTCAAGGAGGACATGTTCTGGGTGCTGCGCGGCGGTGACGAGGAGCAGCGCGAGCAGTATCTGATCTCGACCTCGGAGATCCCGCTGACGAACACCGTGCGCGAGCAGATCCTCGACGCCGCGGCGCTGCCGATCAAGCTGACGGCGCACAGCCCCTGCTTCCGCTCGGAAGCCGGCAGCGCCGGGCGCGACACGCGCGGCATGATCCGCCAGCACCAGTTCGACAAGGTCGAGATGGTGCAGATCGTGCGCCCCGAAGACAGCGACGCCGCGCTGGAGCAGATGGTCGGCCATGCCGAGGCCATCCTGCAGAAGCTGGAGCTGCCGTACCGTGTGATCACGCTGTGCACCGGCGACATGGGCTTCGGCTCGGCCAAGACCTACGACCTGGAGGTCTGGCTGCCGGCGCAGGGCACCTACCGCGAGATCAGCTCGTGCAGCAACTGCGAGGCCTTCCAGGCGCGGCGCATGCAGGCGCGCTTCCGCAACGCGCAGGGCAAGACCGAGTTCGTGCACACACTCAACGGCTCGGGCCTGGCGGTCGGGCGCGCGCTGGTGGCGGTGCTGGAAAACCATCAGCAGGCCGACGGTTCGATCCGTGTGCCGGCGGCTTTGCGGCCTTATCTAGGCGGCGCCGAAATCCTGCGCTAGAATGCGCGGCTTCGCTGACCCCAGCGAGACCACGCGAATACCAGGAAAGGTGGCAGAGTGGTCGAATGCGCCGGACTCGAAATCCGGTTCACGGTTTCTACCGTGACGAGGGTTCGAATCCCTCCCTTTCCGCCAGAACAGTCCCTCACCGCCTCCGGCCGTGAGGGATTTTTCTTTCTGGCCCGCTCGCCGGGCCTGCCGATCCGCTCTCCGACGCCCGCATGATCATCCGCGAACGCCCGGTCGGCCCGCGCCTGTTCTTCGTGCTGCGCGGCTCGATCCTCAACCGCATCCTGGTGCCGCTCACCGGCACGACGCTGACCGCGGTCGTCGTCACGCTGCTGCACGGCGAGCTGCTGCACCACAAGATCAACGTCACGACGATCCCGTTCTCGCTGATCGGCATCGCGCTGGCGATCTTCCTGGGCTTTCGCAACAGCGCCGCCTACGACCGCTACTGGGAGGCGCGCAAGCTCTGGGGCGACGTCGTGCACCGCAGCCGCAGCCTGGCGCGCCAGGCGCGCTGCCTGGTGCGCGGCGCGGTGCCGGCGCAGGCCGCGCTGGGGCTTGGGGACCTGCGCGTGCGCATCGTCTGGCGCACCGTCGCGCTGGCGCATGCGCTGCGCCACCATCTGCGCGACACCCGGCCCGAGCTCGAACTCGCGCGCTACCTGACCCCGGCCGAATGGGCCGGGCTGCAGGCCGCGTCCAACGGCCCGGAGTACCTGCTGCAGCGCCTGGGCGACGACCTGCGCCGCGGCCTGGACGACGGCGCCATCGACTCCATCGTCGCCTGCGAGATGGACCAGACGCTGGCCGCCTTCGCCGCCGCCTTCGCCGGCTGCGAGCGCATCAAGGGCACGCCGATCCCGTTCGCCTACTCGCTGCTGCTGCACCGCACGGCCTACCTCTACTGCTTCCTGCTGCCTTTCGGCCTGATCGACGCGCTGGGCTTCGTCACGCCGCTGGTCGTGGCCTTCGTCGCCTACACCTTCTTCGGCCTGGACGCCGTCGGCGACGAGATCGAGAACCCCTTCGGCCACGGCTACAACGACCTGCCGCTGGACGCGATCTGCCGCACGATCGAGATCGGCCTGCGCGAGAGCCTGGGCGACGAGCACATCCCGCCGCCGCTGCAGCCGGTGGACTTCTGGCTGCGCTGAGTCTCGCCAAGAAAAACGGGCCCCGCGGGGCCCGTCGTGCTCGGCCGGATCCGGCCTTCGCTCAGGCGGCGAGGTCGAAGCGGTCGAGGTTCATCACCTTGGTCCAGGCGGCGGCGAAGTCCTGCACGAACTTGCCGGCGTTGTCGTCGCTGGCGTAGACCTCCAGCAGCGCGCGCAGCTCGGAGTTCGAGCCGAAGACCAGATCGGCCCGCGTGGCCGTCCACTTCAGCGCGCCGCTGGCGCGGTCGCGGCCTTCGTAGACGCCGGGTTCGGCCGCCGGGCCCCACTTCGTGCCCATGTCCAGCAGGTTGACGAAGAAGTCGGTCGACAGCGTGCCCGGGCGCTGCGTCAGCTGGCCGTGCGTGCTGCGGCCGGTGTTGGCGCCCAGCACGCGCAGGCCGCCGACGAGCACCGTCATCTCCGGCGCCGTCAGCGTCAGCAGCTGGGCGCGGTCGAGCAGCAGTTCCTCGGCCGGCGCCTGGCTGTCGGCGCGCTGGAAGTTGCGGAAGCCGTCGGCACGCGGCTCCATCGCCGCGAAGGACTCGACGTCGGTCTGCTCCTGGCTGGCGTCCGTGCGGCCCGGCGCGAAGGCCACCGTCACCGGATGCCCGGCGCGGCGCGCGGCCTCCTCGACGGCGGCGCCGCCGGCGAGCACGATCAGGTCGGCGATCGAGATCCGCTTTCCGCCGGTCTGCGCGGCGTTGAAGCGCCCGCGCACGCCTTCCAGCACCTCGAGCACCCGCGCCAGCTCGGCCGTCTCGTTGACGGCCCAGTCCTTCTGCGGCGCCAGGCGGATGCGTGCGCCGTTGGCGCCGCCACGTTTGTCCGAGCCGCGGAAGCTCGAGGCCGAGGCCCAGGCGGTCTTCACCAGTTCGGCGATCGTCAGCCCCGAGGCCAGCACCTCGGCCTTCAGTTGCTCGACGTCGGCGGCGTCGACCAGCGCGTGGTCGACGGCGGGCACCGGGTCCTGCCAGATCAGTTCTTCGGCCGGCACTTCCGGGCCCAGGTAACGCGAACGCGGCCCCATGTCGCGGTGCGTCAGCTTGAACCAGGCGCGCGCGAAGGCGTCGGCGAAGAGTTCCGGGTTCTGGTGGAATCGGCGCGAGATCGGCTCGTAGATCGGGTCGAAGCGCAGCGACAGGTCGGCCGTCGTCATCATCGGCCGGTGCTTGCGGCTCGGGTCGTGGGCGTCGGGGATCAGGTGCTCGGGCTTGACGTCCTTGGCGAGCCACTGCCAGGCACCGGCCGGGCTCTTGACCAGTTCCCACTCGTAGCCGAAGAGCATGTCGAAGTAGCCCATGTCCCAGCGCGTCGGGTTGGGCTTCCAGGCGCCTTCGATGCCGCTGGTGATGGTGTGCACGCCCTTGCCGCTGCCGAAGGCGTTCTTCCAGCCCAGGCCCATCTCCTCGAAGGCCGCGGCCTCGGGCTCGGGGCCGACCTGGCGCGTGTCGCCGGCGCCGTGCGCCTTGCCGAAGGTGTGGCCGCCGGCGACCAGCGCGACGGTCTCTTCGTCGTTCATCGCCATGCGGGCGAAGGTCTCGCGCACGTCGCGGCCCGAGGCCACCGGGTCGGGCTTGCCGTCCGGGCCTTCCGGGTTCACGTAGATCAGGCCCATCTGCACCGCGGCCAGCGGGTTGGCGAGTTCACGCTCGCCGCTGTAGCGGCTGTAGCGGCTGTTGGGCTGGTCGCTGGTGGCCAGCCATTCGGTCTCGGCGCCCCAGTTGACGTCTTCCTCGGGTTCCCAGATGTCGGGGCGGCCGCCGCCGAAGCCGAAGGTCTTGAAGCCCATCGATTCCAGCGCGACGTTGCCGGCCAGGATCATCAGGTCGGCCCAGCTCAGCTTGTTGCCGTACTTCTTCTTGATCGGCCAGAGCAGGCGCCGCGCCTTGTCCAGGTTGCCGTTGTCGGGCCAGCTGTTCAGCGGGGCGAAACGCTGGTTGCCGTGGCCGCCGCCGCCGCGGCCGTCGGCGACGCGGTAGGTGCCGGCGCTGTGCCAGGCCATGCGGATCATCAGCCCGCCGTAGTGGCCCCAGTCGGCCGGCCACCAGTCCTGCGAGTCGGTCATCAGCGCCTGCAGGTCGTGTTTGACGGCGGCGTAGTCGAGCTTCCGGAACTCGGCGGCGTAGTCGAAGCCCGCGCCCATCGGGTCGGACTTCGCCGAGTGCTGGTGCAGGATCTTCAGGTTCAGCCGCTTGGGCCACCAGTCGGCGTTGGTGCGTGCCTGCGTCGTGGTGCGGGCGCCGTGTTCGGCATGGAAGGGGCAGCGGGCTTCGGTGGACATCGGCAATCTCCTAGGATCACGTCTGGGTGACGAGGCATGAATCTAATCAATTGCCGAATGTCTTTCGATTGCCTTTCCCTATTTTGGCGATCGGGGTCAGCTCGTGCCAGCCTGCGCCACCAGCACCGCCAGCGCCGCCGAGGCCAGGCGTGCGGTGGCGCCGTCGGCGCGGCTGGTCAGCGCGATCGGCACACGCGCGCCGAGCACGATGCCGCTGCCGACCGCGCCACCCAGGTATTCCAGCTGCTTGGCGAGGATGTTCCCGGACACCAGGTCGGGCACCATCAGGATGTCGGGGTCGCCGGCCACCGGCGAGACGATGCCCTTGGTGCGCGCGGCCTCGGCCGAGATCGCGTTGTCGAAGGCCAGCGGGCCGTCGACGATGCCGCCGCGGATCTGGCCGCGGTCGGCCATCTTGCACAGCGCCGCGGCGTCCAGCGTGCAGGCCATCTTCGGGTTGACGCCTTCGACCGCCGCCAGGATCGCCACCTTGGGCAGATCGACGCCGAGCACCCGCGCCAGGTCGATCGCGTTCTGCACGATGTGCGCCTTCTCGTTGAGCGTCGGCGCGATGTTCATCGCCGCGTCGGTGACGAGCAGCGGCTTGTGGTACGCCGGCGCGTCGAAGCGGAAGACGTGCGAGATGCGGCGTTCGGTGCGCAGTTCGGCGCGCGAGAGCACGGCCTTCATCACCTCGTCGGTGTGCAGGCTGCCCTTCATCAGCGCCTGCACCGCGCCTTCGGCGGCCATCTCGGCGGCGCGTTCGGCGGCGGCGTGGCTGTGGCGCACGTCCTCGATTTCGACGCCGGCGAGGTCCAGCCCGGCGGCTTCGGCCGTGGCGACCAGGCGCTCGCGCGGCGCCACCAGCACCGGCGTGAACAGCCCGTGGTGCGCGGCGTCGAGCGCGCCGCGCAGCGACTCGGCGTCGCAGGGGTGCACGACGGCGCAGCGCAGCCCGGCGTGGCGCGCGGCCTGCTCGATCAGCGAGCGCACGCCGGCGGCGGCGTCGAAGACGTGCCAGCGCAGCCCGGTGGCCTTGCGCACGCGCTCCTTGTGTCGCGGCGCCTCGACGATGGCCAGCCCGTCCATCAGCAGCGTGCCGTCCTGGCGGCGCACGCTGCAGTCCAGCGTCACGCGGCCGCTGGCGGCGTCCTTGGCGCGCACCGCGACTCGCACCTCCAGCACGTCGCCGGCGCGTGCCGTGCCGTGGAAGTCCATGCGCTGCGAGACGTAGCGTGTGCCCGGGCCGGGGAAGACGGTGCCGAGCACGGTCGACACCAGCGCGCCGCTCCACATGCCGTGCGCGGTGCGGCCGGCCAGGCCTTCCTCGCGCGCGAAGCGGTCGTCCAGGTGGGTGGGATTCAGGTCACCGGAGATCGCCGCGAAGCCGGCGATGTCCGCGTCGGTCAGGGCGCGCCGCATCGTCGCGCTCTGGCCGACGGCGAGTTCGTCGAAGGTGGTGTTCTCCAGCCACTCGTCGCGCAGGTCGATCTCCATCGGGCGTCCGCTCGCGGCCGTGACGGGGCCGCCGGGTGCCAAGACTAACGCCGCCCGGCGTTCCGAGGGAGCCGGGCGGCTGCCGCCGGCCATGCAATCGCAGGCCCGGGCGCCGCTTGATCTGCCGCAACCTTGATCTGACGGCGGGACGCGTGAACCGGGGGCGGGGACACTGCGCCCCCGCCGCGCGGCCCGGCCCCGGCTTCACCCCTCGCGCTCCACGCGCTCCCAACCGAATCGATTTCCCGAGGAGTCGACCGACCCGATCATGTCCGAACAAGCCATCGTCCTCCATCCGCGAGCCGGCACTGCCGCCACCGACTCCCAGCCGGCCATCGTCGGCCAGCGTGTCGAGCTGCAGCTGCTGACCACGCTGCGCTGCAACCTGAAGTGCAGCTACTGCTCGATCGCCGAAGGCGACGTGCGCGATTCGCAGGGCCACGTGGCCTACACGATGGACCAGCTCGACGCGTTCATCGCCCAGCAGCTCGCCGGCAAGGAGGTCTACGTCACGTTCTACGGCGGCGAGCCGACGCTGAACCGGCCCTTCATCGAGGCCGTGATGCAGCGCCACCCGCTGTTCCGCTTCCAGCTGCAGACCAACGGCACGCTGCTCGACGACCTCAGCCACCACGTGCTGCAGCGCCTGTCCAACGTGCTCGTGTCGATCGACGGCGGCCAGGAAGTGACCGACGGCTACCGCGGCAAGGGCATCTACAAGCAGATCCTGCGCAACGTCGGCGTCGTGCGCGACAGCCTGGGCGGCACGCTGACCGCGCGCGTGACCTGGTCCGACGAGAACATCAGCTTCGAGGAGCTGGACCAGCTGACGAAGGCCTTCGACTTCGTCTACTTCCAGTTCGTCGCCGGCGACGCCTACGCCGGCCAGTCGGTCGAGCGCCGCAAGGCGGTGCTGACGAAGCTGGTCGAGCGCTTCTTCGCCGACACCGATCGCGTCTACCCCTTCATCCCGCTGATGGGCGCGGTGCGCAACAAGCTGTTCCCGTCGCGCGCCATCGAGCAGTGCGGCGGCGGCACGGCCTGCCGCGTGTCGACGCACATCCTCAACGTGATGCCCGACGGCCGCATCTTCGCCTGCCCCGACCTGATGCACCTGCCGGAGATGCAGACCGGCGACGTTGTCGGCAACTGGCTGCGCCGCAGCCCGCTGCAGCCCGACCCGAAGATGCCCTGCCATACCTGCGAAGCGCAGAGCTGGTGCCGCGGCAACTGCATGAAGAACCTGTACCTCGGCTACGTGCGCGAGGACGGCGACTGGCGCAGCAAGGTCACCGACCCGATCTGCGAACTCGTGCGTCACCTTGGCCGCGAGATCGACCGCCACGACGTCACCGCCTGGTTCGAGCAACTGCCGCTGCCGCAGCGGCGCGTGCTGCTGGACAGCGAGGTCTACCAGTACGTCGAGGTCATGCCCTGACGGGGGCGCCGCCACTGCGGCGGCGCGGCGGAAAAAGAAAAGCCGGTCGGGATGTCGGAGGCACCCCGACCGGCGAAGTCCGCCGCGCAGGTGCGCGGCGCCGTCAGACCGGTGAGTCGGCGTAGAAGCTCGACTCGCTAGTAATGATATCAATTTTGCAGACGAGAAGTGATTTTTTCGTTCTCCGTCTGTGCAATCTTTGGCGCCGTACCGGCATGAAAAAGGGGCCCTGAGGCCCCTGGGGATGTCGCGGCGCCGGGCCGCGGCGTGTTCAGGCGGCGGGCGCTTCGGCCGCCGGCTTGGCCGGGCGGGCGCGGCGCGGCTTCTTCGCCGGCACCGCTTCGACGACGGCTTCGACCACCGGGGCGGCGGCCTTGCGCACGCGGCGTGCCGCCGGCTTCACGGCTTCGGCCACGGCCTTCGTGCGCTTCTTGCCGACGGCCGCGCGGGTCGCCGGCTTGCGCGCCTTCTTCGGCGCGCCGGCCGCATCGACCAGGCGTTCGGCGCCGCGCACGACGGTCGTCGACAGCTTCAGCGCGATCATCGCGCCCGGCAGCGTCACCTTGGCCGCGGTGTGCAGGCCGTTGGCGAGCATCGTGTTGTCGACGCCGGCCGCCAGGTCGGCCATCTTCGTGATCTGCGCGGCGGCGGTGTCGCCGCCCAGGTCGACGAGCTTGGCGGCGCGGTCGGCAACTTCGTCGATGCTCTTGTCGACGGTGCCGGCGACGGTGCCGCGCAGCGCGTTCATCTTGTCGGTGGTGCGCGGCGCGAAGCGTGCGGTGCGCGCGTAGACGCCCTTCTCGATGGCGACGTCGACCAGGCCGACGAGGCGGTGGCCGCCGAAGCGGTAGGCCGCGACCGTCTTCTCGGCCGCAGTGCGGTAGTTCTCGATCGTCTTCAGCGTGACGCTTGCAAGGTCTTGGGTGGACATGTCCGGCCTCCGTGAATGGTGTGTGGAGTTCCTCACACCACCCAGTCTCGGCGCTGTGCCTAGAGAGGACACCCCAGGACGGCGCGCTTTTCCTAGAGTGCGCTCTCCAGAACCGGCTCAGTGCGCCATCAGCACCGGCAGCGTCATCGTGCGCAGCACGGTGCGCGTGACGCCGCCCAGCACCAGCTCGCGTGCGCGGCTGTGGCCGTAGCAGCCCATCACCAGCAGGTCGGCGTCGGTGTCGGCGGCCAGCGACAGCAGCGCCTCGCCGATGCCGGTGCCGGCCAGGCCGTGGCTGCGGATCGGCGCCGTGACGCCGCTGCGCCGCAGCCAGCGCTCCAGCGCCGCGGTGCCGGTGCGCTCGTCGTCGCGGCGGGCCAGCGAGCAGGCGAGGTGCACCTCGTCGGCGGCCAGCAGCCAGGGCCGCGCGGCGGCCACCGCACGCGCCGCCTCGGGCGTCGGCTTCCAGGCGATCAGCACGCGCCGGCCGGGCATCGCCACCTCGCCCGTCGCCGGCACGACCAGCGCCGGCTTGCCGCTGTCGTGCACCAGCGAAGCGACCAGGCCGCGCGGCACCGGGCCGGTCTCGCGGTCGTCGGCGTCGTGCTGGCCGAGCACCAGCAGGTCGGCGAACAGCGCGTGTTCGGTCATCGCCACTTCCAGCGTGTCGTGGCGGATCTCGACCCAGTGCATCGGCACGCCGGCGACGGCCTCGCGTTCGAACATCTCGCGGGCGCGCAGGCGCAGGTCGCGGTCGGTCTCTTCCAGCAGCGTCGCCGCGGCGTAAGCGCCTTCGGCGGCGGCGAAAGGCACGGCGAGCATCGCCGGCAGCACCGCGAAGACGACGGTCAGCTCGGCACCGTGTTCGCGCGCCAGCCGGTGCGCCAGCGCCAGGCGCCGGGCCGAGCGCGGGGAGGCGTCGAGGTGGACGAGGATGCTCTTCATCGTGCGCTCCTGCCCCGGGTGGCGGGCCGCCCGCCCCGGGGTGACGGGTAGGGGGTTGCAGGCCATGCTCTGCCCCGGCCGCGGCGGTGTCAATGCGCCGCCTCAAGCGGCGCCTAAGGAGCGCTCAAGGAGCGCCCAAGGAGCGCCTCAGGCGCGCTGCGGCGCCGGCCGGGCATAGCGGCGCCAGCTTCGGTCGCCGTGGGGCTCGGCTGCGCCGGCCGGGTTCTCCGCGCGCGACGACTCGGCGGCCGGCGCATGGCGCTGCGGCCAGGCCAGTTGCGGCACCGGCGGCGCGGCGGGCTCGGGGTCGAAGGGGTCGGTGATTCGCAGGGCGCACATCGCGGGAGCGGCCGGCCGTCTGGGCTGCGGCCGTGCCGGGCGCGATCCTCGCGACTCGGGCCGGGCCGCAGGTTGATGCGCGGCAAGCGGCCGCGCGCCGGCCCTCACGCCGACGCCGAATCCGTCATGAAGCTCACGAACCGGCCAGCAGCGCGTCCCAGTCGGGCAGGGCCCCGGCGCCGATCGGCACCGCCGCGGCGGCCTCGTCGGCGCCCAGCGGGTCGCCGGCTCGCAACTGGGCTTCGAGCACCGCGAGGTCGGCGTCGGACGCGTCGTCGCCGCGCCGGCTGCGTTCGGCGACACGCCGGCGCAGCGTCGCCTCGTCGGCGACGCAGTCCAGCAGCACGAAGCGGGCGCCGCGGGCGGCGGCGAACTGCCGCGCCGCCTCGCGCGCGCTGCGGTGCAGAAAGGTCGCGTCCAGCACCACGGGCCAGCCGCCGTCGAGCACGGCGCCGGCGGCGGCCAGCAGCCGGGCGTAGGTCGCGGTGCCGGCCTCGGGGCCGTACAGCCGCGCCGCCAGCGCCGCGTCGGAGCGCTGCAGCGGCGCCAGGCCGAACAGGCGCTTTCTCTCCAGGTCGGCGCGCACGCGCAGCGCGCCGCGCTCGACCAGGGCCTGCGTCAGCGTCGTCTTGCCGCTGCCCGAGACGCCGCGCGTGACGAAGAGCACCGGAGCGCGCGTGCGCGTCGCCGCTTCGGCCAGCGCGACATAACGCCCGGCCTCCGCGGCCGCGGCGGCCGGCGCGCCGGGCTGCGCGGCGCGCAGCGCCGCCACCTTGGCGCGCACCAGCGCGCGGTGGGCCTCGTAGTAGCGCAGCACGCGTGCCGCCTCGTAGTCGCCGGTGGCGGCCATCCAGCCGTCGACGAAGCGGTGGGCCAGCGCCGGCAGCGCGTGCGCGTGCAGGTCCATCGCCATGAAGGCGATCTCGCTGGCCACGTCGATCCAGCGGAAACCTTCGTTGAACTCGATGCAGTCGAAGACCGTCGTGCGGCCGCCGATCTCGACGACGTTGCCCAGGTGCAGGTCGCCGTGGCACTCGCGCACGCGGCCGGCGGCCAGGCGCGCGGCGAACACCGGCGCCAGCGCGGCAAAACGCCGCGTCTCCCAGGCGCGCAGCCGGGCCAGCGCGGGCGCCGCCGGGCCCTCGGCCAGCAGCGGCTGCAGCACGTCCAGGTTCTCGACCATCGGCGCGCGCACCTGCGCCGGGCTGCCCAGTTCGCCGTCGGCCGGCGCGACGGCCGCCGCGGCGTGGAAGGGCGCGACGACGCCGACCAGGGCGTCGATCTGCGCCGCGCCGAGCGCCCCGCTGGCGGCCAGCCGGTCCCACAGGCCCGCCTGGTCGAAGGCGCGCATCTGCAGCACCCAGTCCAGCGGCTCGCCGTCGCCGCCCAACTGCGGCGCCTCGCGCGGGCCGGCCAGCGGCAGCACCTTCTCGTACAGCGCCGGCGCCAGGCGCCGGTTCAGCCGCAGCTCGGCTTCGCAGAAGTGGCGCCTGAGTTCGCGCGTCGAGTAGTCCAGGAAGCCCGGCGCGATCGGCTTCTTGAACTTGTAGGCGTGCTGCGTGGTGACCAGCACCCGCGAGGCGTGGGTCTCGAAGGCCTGCACCGGGCCGGCGGCGGCCAGCAGGGCGTGCAGGCGTTCGACGATGCGCGCCTGCGCCGCGTCGTCCAGTTCGGCGGTGCTCATCGCCCGGCCGCGGCGGCGCGCTGTTCGGCCAGTTCGGCGGCCATCGTCGCGCCCAGCACCGCCGGGCGCACCCGGTCCAGCGTCGTCGGCGACAGGTCGAACTGGCGCTCGACGGTCAGGCGCGGCGGCTGGATGCGCAAGGCGCCGGCGGCGTCGTGCGCCAGCGGGTACTCGCGCAGCCGGGCCACCAGCACGCCGGCTTCGGCGTCGGCGAAGAGCGTGGTCTCGACGATGCGCGCGCAGCCGTCGGCCGCGGCGCGCGAGAGCACCGCACGCACGGTGGCCGGGACGTCGTCGTCGGCCGCGCGTGCGACCAGCGGCACGACGGCCTCGCCGCGTTCGCCCAGCACCTCGGCGACACGCCGGTTGAACGCGAAGTTCACGCCGTCCCAGCGCTCGACTTCCGCGGCGTCGGCTGCGGCGACACCGCGGCCCTGGCCGAAGACCAGCGTGCAGTCGCCGGCCGCGGCGCCGCCGCAGGCCAGGGCCAGCACGAGGAGGGACACGAGCTTGCGGGGCACGGGGCGTCGCGACGGTGGTGTTTGACCCCATGCTAGCGCCCCGGACACGTTTCTTTGCAGCGGCGAGGCATGCTGTCGTCAACGGCGCCGCCGCTTGCCGCATTGGAGTCGCAGGCGGCGCCGCTGCCACCGTCATCCAAGGAGTGCCCGATGAACAAGTTCGTGCCGGCCCTCGCGCTGGCTGTCGCCGCCACGCTGTCCGCCACCGCCTTCGCGCAGGCGGCGAACCCCGATCGCCGCGAGGCGATGAAGCAGAAGTGGGAGTCGATGACCCCCGAGCAGCAGGCGCAGGCGCGCGAGAAGATGCGCCAGCGCTGGGAGAACATGACGCCGGAGCAGCGCGAGGCGGCCAAGAAGCGCCTGGCCGAACGCCGCGGTGGCCACGCCGCGCCGGCGCCGGCCCCCGCAGCCTCGGGCTCCTGAGGCCGTCGCGCGGGCTTGCGGCTTGCGGCGACGTCCCGGGCGGGCACAATACCCGGCTTCATGATGCGCTTGCCGAGCCGCTTCGCCACCTGCCTCGTCGGTCTTGCCGTCGCCGGATGCGCCATGCGTTCCGGCGACGTGCGCCCGCTGGCGGCCGACCCGGCGGAGTTCGCCGTCTGGGACTGCGGCCGTCTGGCCGACGAGACCGACGCCGTGCAGCAGCGCGCGGCCGATCTCGCCTACACCGTCGACGACATCGCCGGGCGCAACATCGTCGCGCTGGGCGTCAGCGTCAGCATCTTCTGGCCGGCGCTGTTCGCGCTGCGCCCGAACGGCCATGAGGCGCAGGAGCTGGCCCAGCTCAAGGGCCGCTACGAGGCGCTGAAGGCCGCCTCCGGCGAACGCGGCTGCCCGCAGACGATGGAGCTCACGCCCGAGCACCTCGCCGCGCTGCCGATCGCCCCGGGCGACCGCCTGGTCTACGAGGAGCGCAGCGCCACGCGTGCCGTCTCCGGCGAGTGGACGCTGCAGGTGCTCTCGCTGCGCCGCGACGCCTTCGAGTTCCGCGTCGACGCCGCGCCGACGCCCTGGCGCCAGGACCGTCTGGGCAACGTCGTCGCCGCGCCGGCCGGCCAGCTCGAGTGGCAGCGCCTGTTCCGCCCGGGGCTCGCGCTGGGCGACGTGCTCAACGGCGAGCTGCGCATCGCCGGCGACCCGTACGCGCGGGCGCTGGTGCGCGGCCAGGTCGTCGCCACCGGCCAGCAGAAGATCGCCGGGCGCAGCTTCGACGTCGCCGTCATCGAGCTCTTCGGCGAGGCGCAGAACGGCGAGGTCAGCTCGCGGCTGGAGGGCGCGATCGTCGTCGACCGCGCCAGCGGGCTGCTGGTCCGCCTGGACATCAGCAGCGCGACGCCGGGTTTCCGCCTCGAACGACGCCTGGTCGGCGTGCAGCCCGCCCGGCCCTGAGGCCGTCGCCGGGCCGACAAAGTTCTTGACCCGGCTGGCACGGCGCCGACACCGGCTGCCGGCACAGTGAGCGCCATACCGTCCCCCAGTCACCTGGTGCCGCGATGAAGCTCACGAACCGCCTGCCGTTCCCGCCCTCCTTCCGCAGCCTTGCCACCGCCGCCATGCTCGCCGCGACGAGCCTGGCCGTCGTCGCCGCCGACGCGCCCGCTGCTCCGCCGCCGCCGCCGGCGCACGCGATGCCGGCTCACCCCGGCATGCCGATGGGCGGCCCGGTGGCCGGCCGTGCCGACGCGATGCCCTGGCTGGGCCATCCGTTCATGCTGCCGCGCCTGCTCGACGACGTCGACGCAAGCAAGGCGCAGCGCAAGCAGATCCGCGAGATCGTCGGCGACGCCCAGGACGACCTGCGCGAGCAGCGCGACGAACACCGCCGCCTGGCCGAGCAGATGGCCGAGCTCTTCGCCCAGCCCAGCGTCGACGCCAAGGCCGTCGAGGCGCTGCGCCAGAAGATGCTGGCCGAGCACGACAAGAGCAGCCGGCGCATGACCCAGGCGATGCTCGACGTCAGCCGCGTGCTGACGCCCGAGCAGCGCCAGAAGATCGCCGCGGAGATGAAGGCCCGCCGCGAGGCCCTGGACGCCCGCCGCGGCCCCGGCGATCACCCGCGACGCTGACACCGGACCCTGCCGTCGTTATCCTTTTCCTCCTGTGGCTTTGACATGAAGCCTTCGCCCCGGGGCCCCCGCCCCGGGGCTCTTTTCGTTTGAGAGTGCCCCCGTGACGAGCCGACTGCTGCTGATCGACGACGACTCGCGCCTGACCACGATGGTCGGCGACTACCTGCGCCGCAACGGTTTCGAGGTCGACACCGCGGGCTCGCTGGCGGCCGGCCGCGAGCAGCTGCGGCTGCGCGGCTACGACGCGCTGCTGCTGGACCTGATGCTGCCCGACGGCGACGGCCTGGACCTGACGCGCGAGCTGCGCTCGGACCCGCGCACGCGCCGCCTGCCGCTGCTGATGCTGACGGCGCGCGGCGAGCCGATGGACCGCATCGTCGGCCTGGAGCTCGGTGCCGACGACTACCTGCCCAAGCCCTTCGAGCCGCGCGAGCTGCTGGCGCGCGTGAAGGCGCTGCTGCGCCGCGCCGCGCCCGAGCCGACCGGCGACGAGGTGCTGCGCTTCGGCCGCCTCGAGGTCGACCTCGGCGCGCGCCAGGCACGCCTGGACGGTCAGCCCTGCGACCTGACCAGCCACCAGTTCGACCTGCTCGTCGTGCTGGCGCAGAGCCCGGGCCGGGTGCTGTCGCGCGACCAGATCATGGATGCGCTCAAGGGCCATCCGCTGGAGGCCTTCGACCGCAGCATCGACGTGCACGTCTCGCGCATCCGCGCGCTCATCGAGGACGACCCGAAGAACCCCAAGCGCGTGCTGACCGTGCGCGGCGCGGGCTACGTGTTCGCGAAGAAGCAGGACGCCGAATGAGCGTCGTTGCGGCCGGGCGGAGCTGAGATGCGATCGCTGTACATCCGCATCTACCTGACGGTGGTGGCGGCGCTGGCGCTGTTCGCGCTGGTGTCGGTGTGGCTGCTGCAGAACCACCTCGAGCAGGAGCGTGCGCGTGCCCAGAGCACGCTGCAGGAGCGCGTCGCCGCCTGGGGCGAGCTGCTGCAGCGCTCGCTGCCGCGCGCCGACGCGCCGGCCGAGGTGCAGGCCGAGGCGCTGCGCGAGTGGTCCGAGCGCCTGCGCCTGCCGATGGCGCTGGACGACGCGCACGGCCGCCGGCTCGGCGCGTCCGAGTCCTTCGTGCGCCGCCAGGGCACCGGCCCGGGGGCCGGGCGCGCCTACCCGATCCGGCTGAACGACGGCCGCACGCTGTGGGTGCTGCGGCCGCAGCTGATGCGCGGCGCGCTGCCGCGGCCCGACGGCGAGCAGGGCGAGGGCGGCGGCCCCGCGGGGCCGGGCGGTCCGCTGGACGCCGGCCCGGTCGGCGAGGGGGGCCAGCGCTTCGGCGGCCTGCCGCCGCGCAGCCCCTGGCTGCCGCCCGGCCCGGCTTTCGACGGCCTGGGGCTGGCGGCGCTGCTGGTCGTGCTGTTCGCCGCGGTGACCGGCGGGGCGTATCCGGTCGTGCGCCGGCTGACGCGCCGGCTGGAGGCGCTCAAACGCGGCGTCGAGGCTTTCGGCGCCGGCGACCTGCAGCAGCGTGTCGCCGAAGACGGCCGCGACGAGGTCGCGGCGCTGGGCGCCAGCTTCAACCAGGCCGCGGCGCGCATCGAGGCCCTGCTGCGTTCGCACCAGAGCCTGCTGGCCAACGCCAGCCACGAGCTGCGTTCGCCGCTGGCGCGGCTGAAGATGGCGGTGTCGATGGCCGACGACGCGTCGCCCGAGCAGCGCGAGGCGCTGCGCCGCGAGATCGACACCAACATCGCCGAGCTCGACGCGCTGGTCGAGGAGGTGTTGCTGGCCAGCCGCCTGGACGCGGCGATGACGATCGACCGCCGCGACCCGGTGGACCTGCTGCCCGTGGCCGCCGAGGAGGCCGCGCGCGTGCAGGCCTCGGCCCACGGCGAGGACCTGCGCGTGGCCGGCGACGAGCGCCTGCTGCGCCGCGCGATCCGCAACCTGCTGGAGAACGCGCGCCGCTACGGCGGCGCCGAGGTCGAGGCCCAGGTGCTGGCCGTCGGCGACCGCGTCGAGGTGCGGGTCGCCGACCGCGGCCCCGGCGTGCCCGAGGCCTACCGCGAGCGCATCTTCGAGCCCTTCTTCCGCCTGCCCGGCCACGCCGAACGTGAAGGCGGCGTCGGCCTCGGGCTGGCGCTGGTGCGCCAGATCGCCGAGCGCCACGGCGGCAGCGTGCGCTGCACGCCGCGCGAAGGCGGCGGCAGCTGCTTCACGCTGTCGCTGCCGCGTACGGCCTGATTCAGGCGGCGGCGCGGCGCTGCCGCCGCAGCGTCCAGGCGAGAAAGCCCGACAAGGCCGCGGCGGTCAGCACCAGCCCGGCGGTCGACGCGATCCAGAAGCCGCGTGCGCCGTGCAGCGCGGCCGGCACCACGCCCAGCGGGTCGAAGGCCAGCAGGTAGCCGCCGGCCAGGCCCACGCCCCACAGCGCGGTGGCGTTGATGACCAGCGGCACGGTGGCGATGCGCCAGGCGCGCAGCACGAAGGCGGCTACGGTCTGCGTCGCGTCGGCGACGTGGAACAGGGCGACGAAGGCCAGCAGCGGCAGCGCCGCGGCGGCCACCGCCAGGTCGCGCGTGTACAGCCCGATCACCGGCTCGCGCAGCAGGTACAGCGCGCCGCCGTTGAACACCGCCAGCCCGGCGCCGATGATCACGCCGTGCCAGCCCAGCCGGCGCGCGGCCGGCAGGTCGCGGGCGCCGATGCGCTGCGCGACCAGCGTCGAGGCGCCGTTGGCGATGGCCAGCGGCAGCATGAACAGCAGCGACACCAGGTTGGCCGCGATCTGGTGCCCGGCCACCGGCGTCTCGCCCAGCCGGGCGATGAAGATCGCCATGAAGGTGAAGCCCGAGACCTCGACCAGCACCGCCGCCCCCGAAGGCAGCCCCAGCCGCAGCTGGGCGCCGATCGCCGGGCGGTCGGGCGCATCCAGCCCGCGGCCGCGCAGCTGGAAGCCGGCGTAGAACGGGTCGCGGCGCAGCAGCACGAAGGCGCCGAGCGTCTGCGCCCACATCGCCACCGCGGTGGCGATGCCGCAGCCCAGCACGCCCAGCGACGGCAGGCCGAGCGCCGGCACGCCGAACACCAGCGCCGTCGACAACGGGACCTTGAAGGCCAGCGCGCCGAGCTGCAGCGCCATCACCGCCTTGGGCCTCGACACCGCGACGTTGAACGCCCGGTAGGCGGTGAACAGCAGCGAGGCCGGTAGCGCCACCGCCAGCGCCGCGAGATAGCCGCGCACCTTGTCGGCCTGCTCGGGCGTCGCCTTGGCCAGCGCCAGGAAGGGCGTCGGGAACAGCAGCAGCGCGCAGCCGATGGCCGAGAACACGAGCGCGATCCACACCGCCTGGTGCAGCTGGCGCCCGGCGTCGGCCGGGCGGCCGGCGCCGAAGAGCTGGCCGACGATCGGCGCCAGCGCCATCACCACGCCCATGAAGCCGACGAAGGTCGTGATGTAGGCGGCGCTGCCGACGGCCAGCGCCGCCAGGTCGGCGGCCGAGTGGCGCGCCACCAGCAGCGTGTCCACCGTGCTGAAGGCCAGCACCGAGAGCTGGCCGACGAACACCGGCCAGGCCAGCTTGGCGATGCGCCGGCCGCTGTCGGCCAGGCGTGCGGCGCGGCCCGGGGGCGGTGCGGGGAAGGGTTCGGGAACCGGCTCGTCGCGCCCGGCCGACGGCCCCAGCGCGCTCAACTCACCCCCCGCGCCGCGCGTTCGGCATAACGGTTGAAGCGCCAGGCCGTGCCTTCGGCGGTGATGCGGCGCCAGACGGCGCGTTTTTCGGCCGGCGTCAGGACCGGCCAGTGCTGGATCTCGTCGAAGGTCCGGCCGCAGCCTTTGCAGACCGCGTCG
The DNA here is from genome assembly GCF_000284255.1 of Rubrivivax gelatinosus IL144. NCBI lineage: Bacteria > Pseudomonadati > Pseudomonadota > Betaproteobacteria > Burkholderiales > Sphaerotilaceae > Rubrivivax > Rubrivivax gelatinosus. The sequence goes on along the minus strand of NC_017075.1, from coordinate 3,759,675 downwards.
CCCTGCGTCGTCGAGCAGATCGCGATGCAGGGCGCGTCGGGCGTGCTGGCGTACCAGGCCAGCCAGGCGGCGCGGGCGGCCGGCGGCAGCGTGTCCTCGTCTATCGTGCTGCGGCGCTCGCGCACCAGCGGCGCGTAGACCTCGGCCAGCGCACGCACCTCGGCGCAGGCGGTCACGCCGTCGGGCGAGGGGGAACGTTCACGCCACCAGTTGATGGCGGCTTCGAGGTCGTCGAGGTGCAGGTCGGCCATGCGGGCGATGTCGGGGCAACCCGCCATTGTCCGCGCCCGGCCCCGGCCTTGGTGCGGCCGGGGGCGGCTTCAGCGGCCGCGGGCCGCGGTGATCGCCGCCGAAGCCGCGAGTTCGGCGTTCAGCGCGTCTTCCAGCGGCGAGCGGCACAGCCCCGCGTGCTCGTAGTGCAGGTTCTCGTAGAGCTCGGCGGTCGCCGGGGCGATGGCCAGCAGCGCCGGCAGCGACTCGTCGCCTTCGGCCTGGACGAGCAGCTCGCGGATCTGCTGCACGACACCGCGGAACTGCTCGGCGCTGGCCGAACGCGGCTGGCGTTCCAGGCGTTCGAGCAGCGCGGCCATCGCGGCCAGCGCATGCAGCCGGGCGGGGAGGCGGACGGTTTCGGTGGGCATGCTCCGAAGCTGGGGCGTGCGCCGCCGAATTCAAGCCCGCCGCCGCGGCAGCACCCCGGTCGCCAGCGCCGTGCCCAGCAGCACGACGGCGCAGCCGGCCACTGTGGCCACCGACAGCCGTTCGCCGAGGAACAGCCAGCCCCAGAGCACCGCGAAGGCCGGCACCAGAAAGGTCACCGACACCGCGTTGGCCGGCCCGGCGTGGGCGATCAGGCGGAAGAACAGCCAGTAGGCAAAGCCGGTGCAGGCGAAGGCCAGCACCGCCGCGCCGCCCCAAGCCGCCGCACCCGGCGTCTGCGCCGGCCACCACCACAGCGCCGGGCCCAGCGTGAACACCGCCGCGGCGAGCTGGCTGCCGCCGGCCACCGCCATCGGCGGCACGCCGGCCAGGCGCTTCTTGGTGTAGCTGGCGGCGAGGCCATAACACAGCGTCGCCACCAGGCACAGCACGATGCCGGCGGCCGGGCTGACGCCGTGTTCGCCGGGTTTGAAGCTGGCGTTGTGCAGGCCCACGGCGAGCACGCCGGCGAAACCGATCGCCAGCCCCAGCAGGCGCGGCCGGGTCGGCCGGTCGCCGAGCCAGGCCCAGGCGATCAGCGCCGCCCACAGTGGCGTCGTCGCGTTGAAGATCGACGACAGCCCGGCGCTCAGCACCAGCGCCGCGACCATGTAGCAGGCGAAGGGCAGCGCCGAGTTCAGCAGCCCGACGACGGCGATCGGCCGCCAGTGGCGGGCCAGCGCCGCGCCTTCGCCGCGCAGCAGCACCAGCGGCACGAGCATCAGCGCCGCCCCGGCGACCCGCACGAAGACCAGCGCCGCCGGGCCGAAGTCGGCCGCGCCCAGGCGCATGAAGAGGAAGGAGCCGCCCCACAGCGACGCGAGCAGGAACAGCTCGCCCAGGTCGCGCCGCGTCACCGCGCGGCCCCGTGCTCCAGCGCCAGCAGAGCCTGCTTGCGGTCCAGCCCGCCGGCGTAGCCGGTCAGCGCGCCGCCGCCGCCGATCACGCGGTGGCAGGGCACGACGATGGACACCGGGTTGCGGCCGACCGCGGCGCCGACGGCGCGCACCGCGCTGGGCCGGCCGACGCGGCGCGCGATCTCGCCGTAGCTCGTCGTCGTGCCGGCGGCGATGGCGCGCAGCTGGTCCCAGACGGCACGCTGGAACGGCGTGCCCTCGGCGTCCAGCGGCACCGAGAAGCCGGTGGCCTCGCCGCGGAAGTAGGCCGCCAACTCGGCGGCGGCCTGGGCGAGCAGCGGGTGCGCCGGGTCGAGCGGCAGCTCCAGCGGGCCGGGGTGGTGGCGCTGGGCGTCGAACCACAGGCCGGCCAGGCCGGTGGCGCTGGCGGCCAGCGTTACCGGGCCCAGCGGCGTGTCCAGGCGCGATTGCGCCTGGAGTCGGGGGTGTCTCATCGGGTGTCTCCAGGGCGCCAGAGCGCCATCGCGGCATAGGCGCGCCAGGGCCGCCAGGCCTCGGCGGCACGTTCGTGTTCACGCGGGTCGCGCGTGCCCAGCGCGCCGGCGAGGCCGGCGTCGCCGGCGGGCCAGGCGTCGGGCCAGCCGAGCACGCGCAGCGCGACGAGCTGCAGGGTCCAGGGGCCGAAGCCGGGCAGGGCGGCCAGCGTCGCCAGCGTCGGCGCCAGTGCTGCGCCGCGTTCGAGCTTCAGCGAACCCTCGGCCACCGCCGCGGCCAGCGCCTGCAGCGCGCGCACGCGCTGGCGCACGATGCCCAGGCGGCCGAGTTCCTCGGGGTCGGCGGCGGCCAGCGTCGCCGCGTCGGGGAAGGCGTGCGTCAGCGCCGCGAACGGCGTCTCGACCGGGCGGCCGTAGCGCCGCACCAGGCGCGCCGCCAGCGTGCCGGCGGCGGCCACCGTGACCTGCTGGCCGAGCACGATGCGCACCGCGGTCTCGAAGCCGTCGAAAGCGCCCGGCAGGCGCTGACCCTCGGCCGCCAGGCCGCCGGCGGCCAGGGCCGCGGCGATCGGCGCCGGGTCGGCGTCCAGGTCCAGTGCCTCGCGCACGCGGCGCAGCACGGCGCCCAGCACCGGCGCCAGCGACGGCGCGCTGCGCAGATGCACTTCGTGGCGCTCGGGCACGAAACGCGCCTCGATCCAGCCGTCGAGCACGGCGCCGCGATGCGGCCAGGCCAGCGTGCGCCGCCAGGCCAGGCCCTCGACCTGCTCGACGCCGGCCAGCGCGCGGCGCGCAGCAAAGCCCAGCATCGTCTGGACGTCGTAGGGCGGCCGCCAGGCCAGGCGCAGCACGGGGTCGGCCGGGGCGTTGCCGCGCGCGCGCCGCAGCGCGGTGGGCGCCAGGCGGTAACGCTCCAGGAAGGCGGCGTTGAAACGGCGCAGGCTCTCGAAGCCGCTGGCCAGCGCGACCTGGGCCACCGGCATCGTCGTGTCGGTCAGCAGCTGCTTGGCCAGCAGCAGGCGCTGGGTGGCGAGGTATTCACGCGGCGCGACACCGTGCGCGGCGGCGAAGATGCGGCGCAGATGGCGCTCGCCCACGCCCAGGCGCGCGGCCAGCGCCGGCAGCGCCACCGGCTCGCCGGCCTGCACCGCGGCTTCGATTGCGCGCGCGGCGCAGTCGGCCAGCGCGTCCGACGAGTCCATCGCCGACAGCCCGGGCGCGATCTCGGGGCGGCACTTCAGGCAGGGGCGGAAGGCGGCGGCCTCGGCCTGCGCCGGGCTGGCGAAGAAGCGGCAGTTCTCGCGCCGCGGCGTGCGCACGCGGCACACCGGGCGGCAGTAGATGCCGGTGCTGGTGACGCCGACGAAGAAGCGGCCGTCGAAACGCGCGTCGCGGGCGGCGAGCGCGAGGTAGGCGGCGTCGGCATCGGGGAACATGCGGCCCATGATAGGTGGCGGCCCGGCGCGGACTCGCCGTTTCCGGACATGTCCCTCCGGGCGCCCATTTCCTAGGCCGGTCTGGGGACACGCGCGTGCCGCGCCCGGCGCAGGAGAAGATCGCGCGCTTTTGCGCGCACGCCCACCCGGGGCGTTCCTTCGATGAATCCCGAAACCCTCTGGGTGCTGGCGCTGCTTGGCGGCTGCGTCGTCTGCTTCGTGCTCAACCGCCCGCGCATGGACGTCGTCGCGTTGGCGGCGCTGACGCTGCTGGTGCTGGGCGGCACGCTGACGCTCGCCGAGGCGCTGTCGGGCTTCAGCGAGCCGGGCGTGATCCTGATCGCGCTGTTCTTCGTCATCGGCGAGGCGCTGGCACGCGCCGGCGTCGCGCAGCGGGTCGGCGACTGGCTGGTGGAGCGTGCCGGCGGGCGCGAGGCGCGGCTGCTGGCGCTGCTGATGGCCGCGACTGCCGGGCTGGGGTCGGTGATGAGCTCGACCGCGGTGGTGGCGATCTTCGTGCCGGTGGCGCTGCGCGTGGCGGCACGTGTCGGCAGCGCGCCGGGCCGGCTGATGATGCCGCTGGCCTTCGCCGGGCTGCTGAGCGGCATGCTGACGCTGGTCGGCACGCCGCCCAACCTCGTCGTGCAGGCCGAGCTGCAGCGCCGCGGCCATGCCGGCTTCGGCTTCTTCGACTTCACGCCGATGGGGCTGGTGCTGCTGGTGCTGGGCATCGGCTACATGCTGGTGGCCCGACGCTGGCTGGTCGCGCGCGAGGCGCCGCTGAGCGTGGCCGAAGGCCGCCGCCGCCGGCTGCGCGACCTGGCCTCCGACTACGGCCTGCTCGACCGGACGCGGCGCTTTCGCGTGCCGGCGGCTTCGCCGGTGGTCGGCCGCACGCTGGGCGAGCTGGAGCTGCGCGCGCGCCACGGCGCCAACGTCATCGCCATCGAACGCGAGCGTGGTCTCGGGCCGACGGTGGTCGACACCTCGGCGCACCAGCAGATCCTGCCCGGCGACGTGCTGCTGGCCGACTTCGCCGCGCCCGACGGCCGCGCCCAGGCGCAGCGCCTGGCCGAGCAGATGGGCTTCACCGAACTGCCGTTCCGCCGCGACTATTTCTCGCGCCTGTCGCGCGAGATCGGCCTGGCCGAGCTGCTGGTGCCGCCGGGCGCGGCGGTCATCGGCCAGTCCATCCTCGAGCTGCGCATGCGTTCGCAGCGCGGCATCAACGTCATCGGCCTGCGCCGCGGCGGCCGCCTGGTCGACGAGGACCCGCTGCATGCGAAGCTGAAGATGGGCGACACGCTGCTCGTGGCCGGCGCCTGGAAGGACATCCGCGGCCTGGCCGGCGCGGCGCGCGACTTCGTCGTGCTGACGCTGCCCGCGGAGTTCGACGACGTCGCCCCGGCCGCGTCGCGTGCGCCGCTGGCGCTGGCGGTGCTGGCGGCCACCGTCGCGCTGATGGTCTCGGGGCTGGTGCCCAACGTCGTCGCGGCGCTGTTGGGCTGCCTGGCGATGGGCGCGGTGCGCTGCATCGACGCCGAGTCGGCCTACCGCTCGATCCACTGGCAGAGCCTGATGCTGATCGTCGGCATGCTGCCGTTCGCCGTCGCGCTGCAGAAGACCGGCGGCATCGACTGGCTGGTCGGCGCGATGCTCGCGGCCACCGGCGAGGCCTCGCCGCGCGCCGCGCTGGCGGGGCTGTTCGTGCTGACGGCGGTGGTCGGGCTCTTCGTGTCGAACACCGCGACCGCGGTGCTGATGGCGCCGATCGGCCTGGGCCTGGCCGATCGCCTGGGCTGCGCGCCCGAGCCCTTCGCGATGATGGTCGCGCTGGCCGCGTCGGCGGCCTTCATGACGCCGGTGTCCTCGCCGGTCAACACGCTGGTGCTCGGGCCGGGGCGCTACCGCTTCGCCGACTTCGTCAAGATCGGCGTGCCGTTCACGGTGATCGTCGGCGTGGTCTGCGTGGCGCTGCTGCCGCTGCTCTTCCCGTTCTGAGCGCCCGGGCGACGCGGCGCAACCGCGTGTCACCTGCGGCTGCCTACAATCGCCCGCGACTTCAACCCGGCCTCCGGCCCGCCCTCCATGCAAGTCCATTCCTCGGTGTTCAAGGCATACGACATTCGCGGCATCGTCGGCAAGACGATCGACGAGACCTTCGCCGAACACCTCGGGCGGGCCTTCGGCACCGAAGCGCTGGCCGCCGGCGAGCGCGCCGTGGCCGTCGGCCGCGACGGCCGGCTCTCGGGCCCGGGCCTGGCGGCGGCGCTGGTGCGCGGCCTGGTCTCGACCGGGCTGGACGTCGTCGACCTCGGCGCCGTGACCACGCCGATGCTCTACTACGTCGCCGCGACGCGCGGCGAACACGGCTGCCGCTCGGGCATCCAGGTCACCGGCAGCCACAACCCGAAGGACTACAACGGCTTCAAGATGGTGCTCGGCGGCCGGGCCATCTACGGCGAGGACATCCAGCGCCTGAAGCGCCGCATCGAGGCCGAGGACTACGCGCAGGCCCCGGGCCGCAGCGCGGCGATGGACATCCTGCCCGAGTACACCGGGCGCATCGTCTCCGACTGTCAGCTCGCGCGGCCGATGAAGATCGTCGTCGACTCGGGCAACGGCATCCCCGGCGCCAGCGCGCCGGGGATCCTGAAGGCCCTGGGCTGCGAGGTCATCGACCTGTACAGCAAGGTCGACGGCGACTTCCCCAACCACCACCCGGACCCGTCCAAGCCCGAGAACCTGGCCGACCTGATCAAGGTCGTGCATGCCACCGGCGCCGAGCTGGGCCTGGCTTTCGACGGCGACGGCGACCGCCTGGGCGTGGTCACCGCCGGCGGCAACATCATCTATCCCGACCGCCAGGTGATGCTGTTCGCACGCGACATCCTCGCGCGCCGCCCGGGCGCCGAGATCATCTTCGACGTCAAGTGCTCGCAGCGCCTGCCCGAGGCGATCCGCGCCGCCGGCGGCGTGCCGGTGCTGTGGAAGACCGGGCATTCGCTGATCAAGGCCAAGCTCAAGGAGTCGGGCGCGCCCTTCGCCGGCGAGATGAGCGGCCACCTGTTCTTCAGCGAACGCTGGTACGGCTTCGACGACGCGATGTACACCGCGGCGCGGCTGCTCGAGATCCTGTCGCGCGAGGCCGACCCGAGCGCCTTCCTCGACGCGCTGCCGACCAGCTTCAGCACGCCCGAACTCAACGTGCCCTGCGCCGAAGGCGAGAACCACCGCGTCGTCGCCGAGCTGCTGGCACGCGCCGCCGACGGCCGCCTGGCGCTGGCCGGCGGCGACGTCGGCACCGTCGACGGCCTGCGCATCGACTTCGCCGACGGCTTCGGCCTGATCCGCGCGTCGAACACGACGCCGGTGCTGGTGCGGCGTTTCGAGGGCCACACGCCCGAAGCGCTGGAGCGCATCCAGGGCGACTTCATGGCCGCGCTGCGCGCCGTGAAGGCCGACGCCCGCGTGGAGGCCGCCGCGCATTGAGCGCATGGCGGGCCTGGCACCCGCCGCGAAACCCGACATGGCTGCCGACGGCGCTTTCGCCCGCTGGGTCTACTCGACCGGCCTGCGCCTGGCCGCGCCGCTGTACATGGGCAAGCTGTGGTGGCGCGGCCGCGACGAGCCGCCGTACCGCAGCGCCTGGCACGAACGTTTCGCCACCGGCGGCGGCGACGGCCGCCAGGGCCGCATCTGGGTGCACGCCGTCTCGCTGGGCGAGACGCGCGCCAGCGAGCCGCTGCTGCAAGCGCTGCGCCGCCTGGCTCCGGGCCGCGGCCTGCTGCTGACGCACGGCACTGCCACCGGCCGCGAAGCCGGCGCGGCGCTGCTGCAGCCCGGCGACGCCCAGGTCTGGCTGCCTTACGACACGCCGGGCGCGGTGCGGCGGTTCCTGCGCCGCCACAAGCCGGCGGTCGGCGTGCTGATGGAAACCGAGATCTGGCCCAACCTGCTCGACGCCGCGCACGAAGCCGGCGTGCCGATGGTGCTGGCCAACGCGCGCCTGTCCGAACGCAGCTTCGCCAAGGGCCAGCGCCTGCAGGCGCTGCTGCGCCCGGCGGCGGCGAGCTTCTCGCGCGTGCTGGCGCAGACCGCCGACGACGCCCGGCGGCTCCAAGCCAGCGGCGCGCCGTCGCCGCAGGTGATGGGCAACCTGAAGTTCGACGTCTCGCCGAACCCGGTGCTGGTCGAACGTGGCCGCGCCTGGCGTGCCGCGCTGGGCCGGCCGGTGGTGCTGGCCGCGTCGACGCGCGAAGGCGAGGAAGAGCCGCTGCTGGCGGCCTGGAAGCGGCTTGCCGCGCCCCGGCCGCTGCTGCTGCTGGTGCCGCGCCATCCGCAGCGTTTCGACGCCGTGGCGCAGATGGCGGCTGCGGCCGGGCTGTCGGTGCTACGCCGCAGCGCCTGGGGCGAGACGCCGCCGGCCGACGCGGCCGCCGCCGAGGTCTGGCTCGGCGACTCGATCGGCGAGATGCCGCTGTATTACGCCGCCGCCGACTCGGCGCTGCTGGGCGGCAGCTTCGCGCCCTTGGGCGGGCAGAACCTGATCGAGGCCGCGGCCTGCGGCTGCCCGCTGGTGATGGGGCCTTACACCTTCAACTTCGAGCAGGCCGCCGAGATGTCGCTGGCCGCCGGCGCCGCGCTGCGTGCGGCCGACATCGACGACGGCGTCGGGCGTGCGGTGGCGCTGGCCCTGGACGCGGCGCGCGGCGAGCGCGTGGCGGCGGCGCTGGCCTTCTCGGCCCAGCACCGCGGCGCCGCCGAACGCATGGCGCGCGCGATCGTCGAGCTGCTGCCGGCGGGCCTTTAGCGCGCCAGCAGCGCGTTGACCGACTCGACGTCGGTCGCGCCGAGTTCGCCGACCGCCTGGCGCAGCTTCAGCGTGTTGACCAGCACGTCGTAACGCGCCCGCGCCAGGTCGCGCTGGGTCGCGTAGAGCTGGGTCTGGGCGTTGAGCACGTCGAGGTTGACGCGCACGCCGACGCGATAACCGAGCTGCGTCGCGTCCAGCGACAGCTTGCTCGAGGCTTCGGCGGCCTCGTAGGCCTTGACCTGGGCGATGCCGGACTGCACCGCGAACAGCGCGGTGCGCGCGTTCAGCGCGACGTTGCGGCGCGCCGATTCGAGGTCGTTGCGCGCGCTCTCTTCGAGCAGCAGGGTTTCGCGCACCCGGTTCTGCGTCGCGTTGCCGGTGTACAGCGGCAGCTTGAACTGCACGCCCATCGTGTAGGCGTTGGTGCTGCCGCTGGAGCTGGCGATGGCCACCGAGCTGCCGCCCACACGCTGGCGCTCGGCCGAGGCGACGAGGTCCAGCGTCGGCAGGTGGCCGGCACGGGCGCGGTCGATCTCCAGGTGGGCGATGTCGTAGGCGACCTGGGCGCGGCGGATCGCCGGGTGGTTGCCTTCGGCGCTGCGGATCAGCTGCTCGGGATCGGACGGCTTGGGTTCGGGCAGCACCACCGGCGCGGCCAGCGGCTTGGGGTCGGTGCCGAGGCGGCCGACCAGCGTGTCCAGCGCGGTGCGGCGCGTGCGCAGCAGGTTCTCGGCGGCGATCTCCTCGGCCAGCACGAGGTCGTAGCGGGCCTGGGCTTCACGCGTGTCGGTGATCGTCGCGGTGCCGACCTCGAAGTTGCGCTTGGCCGAGGCCAGCTGCTCGGTGATCGCGGTCTTGCTCGCGCGCGTCGTGCCCAGCGCGTCCTGGGCGGCGAGCACGTCGAAATAGGCCTGCGCGACACGCACGATCAGGTCCTGCTCGGCGGCTTCGAATGCCGCCTGCGACGAGGCCAGCGAACGTTCGGCCTGCTCGATGGCCACCGAATTGGCGCGGTTGAAGATCGGCATGCTGGCGTCGATAGACGCCTTGGCGGTGTTGTAGGTGCCGCGCTCGACGCGGTCGGGGCGGTAGTCGCTGCCGGTCGCGCTGGCGTTCAGCGCCGCGACCGGGCGGTTCAGCGCCCGGGTCTGCGCCACCTGGTACTCGGCCGACTCGGCCTGGGCGCGGGCGGCGAGATAGGTCGCGTCGTAGGCGCGGGCGGCCTGGTACAGCTCGGACAGGCTTTGCGCGTGCACGGCGGTCGGCAGCGCCAGCGCAACGGCGCTGGCCAGGGCCAGGCGGGAGAGGATCGGGCGCAACGGACGCATGGAGCGGGTTCCCTCGGTTCTTCGTGTATCGGCGGGCAAGCCGCGTTTCTAGCGCCGTCGTGTCGCCGGCGCCGCCGTCATGCGACGGGCGGCGGCGGAAAGGGGGCCGACGTGCCGCCAGCGGCGATGGACGGCAGGCCGGCCGGAGCTCATCCCCGGGATCAGAACGCGAAACGCGAGCGTTCGGCGAAGCCCTGCAGCCGCGGCGCGACGGTCTCGAACAGGTCGACCTCGGACCAGGCCTCGGGGCCGACGCGGGTGTAGATGCGCGCCTGCATGATCGGCAGTTCGCCGACGATCGCCGCCAGGCGGCCGCCGACCTTGAGTTGTTCGAGCAGCGCGCGCGGCACCTCGGCGACCGAGCCCGACAGCACGATGGCGTCGAACGGCGCTTCGGCGGGCAGGCCGCGTGCGCCTTCCTCGGGCGTCACCTCGACGACGCGCGCCGTCGTCACGCTGGCCCGGCGCAGGTTCTCGCGCGCCTGGGCGACCAGCGCGGGGCGGCATTCCAGCGTCCACACCTGCTGCGCGCGGTGCGCCAGCAGAGCGGCCATGAAACCCGAGCCGGTGCCGATCTCGAGCACCTTCTCGTGGCGCTGCACCTGCAGATCCTGCAGCAGCTTGGCCTGGATCTTGGGCTCCAGCATCACCGGGCCGTTGGGCTCGTCGGTGATCAGCGGCACCTGCAGGTCGGCGAAAGCCAGCGACTTCAGCGCCGGCGGCACGAAATCCTCGCGCTTGACCGTCGCCAGCAGCGACAGCACGTTCTCGTCGAGCACTTCCCACGGACGGATCTGCTGCTCGATCATGTTGAAGCGGGCGAGTTCGGTGTTCATCGCTATATACCGTGTAGGGTATCAAAGTCCGGGCTGTCCGGATTCTAGGCGGCGTTCGGCGGGTGCGCCGAGCCGGGAATTGGCACCGGCGCGGCACCGTCGCGCCGCTCGATGCCGCGCAGCAGGATGTCGAACTGCAGCTCCAGCAGCTCCTCGATCGGGCGCGGCGGCGGCGCCCACAGCGTGCCGCCGTCGAGCGCGCGAAACAGCAGCGGCGCGATCAGCGCGTAGCAGGCTTCCTCGATCGGCATCGTGCGGAACTCGCCGCGCTCGATGCCGCGCTGCAGCGCCTTCTTGAACAGCGCGTCGGCCGGCGCCACCACCTCTTCGGCATAGAAGCGCTGCAGTTCGGGCACGTGCTGCAGCTCGGCCAGCAGCACGCGGTGCAGGCCGGCGGCCGGGCGGCTGCCGATGCGCTCCCACCAGATGCGCGCGATGTCCATCAGCAGCTCGCGTGTCGGCCCCTCGTAGTGGTCGGCGAGATCGGCGCCTTCGGCGATCAGGTTCGACAGGTTCGAACGCACGACCGCCTTGAACAGCTCTTCCTTGCTCGGGTAGTAGAGGTAGAGCGTGCCCTTGGAGACGCCGGCGCGACGCGCGACCTCCTCGGAGTGCGTCGCCGCGTAGCCTTTCTGCACGAACAGCTCCAGCGCGGCGTCGAGCAGTTCCTGCGGACGCTCCTGTTTGCGGCGCTGGCGACGCGGGCGGGCGTCGACATCTAATGACTTGTTGGTCATTAACACACTTTACCCAGCCGGGGCCCGGGTCTGCAAGCGGCCGTTCCTAAAATCCTCGCATGCATCGCCGTTTCGTCGCCACGCGCCGCGGCCTGGTTCTCGCCGCCGCCGCGGTGGCCGTGTTGCCGGGCTGCACCGGCCTGGGTGCGGGCCGCACGCTGCGCATCGACGCCGCCGAACTCCAGCGCATGGCGGCGCGCGAGTTCCCGCTGCGCCGGCGCGTGCTCGAGGTCATCGACCTCGAGGTCTCCGCGCCGCGCCTGGGTCTGCTGCCCGAGCGCCAGCGCATCGCCGCCAGCGTCGAGCTGAGTGCGCGCGAGCGGGTCTTCGACGCCCGCGCCGACGGCCGCCTGGACTTCGACGCCGTGCTGCGCTGGGCCGCGGCCGACCAGACCCTGCGCCTGGCCGACGTGCGCGTCCAGCGCCTGGAGCTGGACTCTCACGGTGGCCGCGCGCCCTTGCCGGCCGAGCGCCTGGCGGGCCTGGCCGCCGAGCGTGCGCTCGAGGGCCTGGTGGTCTGGCGCCTGCCGCCCGAACGTGCCGAGCGCCTGCGCCGTGCCGGCCTGACGCCCGAACGCATCGAGATCGAGACCGACGCGCTGGTCGTGCGCTTCACCGACGCCCCGAAGTGACTTCGTGGCGTCAGCCGGCGCCTCTATGATCCGCGGCTTTGCCGCACCGGGGGGATGGGTTTGGATCTGATGCTGCTGGCCAAGGCCGCGATCATGGGCCTCGTCGAAGGGCTCACCGAGTTCCTGCCGATTTCCTCCACCGGACACCTGATCCTCGCCGGCTCGCTGCTGGACTTCACCGGCGAGACCGCCAAGGTCTTCGAGATCGCGATCCAGACCGGCGCGATGCTGGCCGTCGTCTGGGAGTACCGCCAGCGCCTGGGGCGCACGGTCAGCGGCATCGGCCACGACCCGGTGGCGCGGCGCTTCGCGCTCAACGTGCTGATCGCCTTCATCCCGGCCGTCGTGCTGGGGCTGGCCTTCGGCAAGATGGTCAAGGCGCACCTGTTCCACCCGGTGCCGGTGGCCACCGCCTTCATCGTCGGCGGCATCATCATCCTGCTCGTCGAGCGCCGGCATCGCCGGGCCTTCGGCGAGCGTGACCTCGAAGGCGTGCGCCGGGCGCGCGTCGAGAGCGTCGACGACATGACGCCGCTGGACGCGCTGAAGGTCGGCCTCGTGCAGTGCCTGGCGCTGATCCCCGGCACCAGCCGTTCGGGCTCGACGATCATCGGCTCGATGCTGTTCGGCTTCTCGCGCCGCTGCGCCACCGAGTTCAGCTTCTACCTCGGCATCCCGACGCTGGTCGGCGCCGGCGCCTACTCGGTGCTCAAGCAGCGCGACGCGCTGCACTGGGGCGACGCGCCGCTGTTCCTCGTCGGCTCGGCCTTCGCCTTCTTCAGCGCGCTGTTGTGCATCCGCTGGCTGATCCGCTACGTGTCGACGCACGACTTCACGGTCTTCGCCTGGTATCGCATCGTCTTCGGCGGCCTGGTGCTGCTGACCGCCTGGACGGGCGCCGTCACCTGGGCCGAGTGAAGACCAGATCCCAGACGCCGTGGCCCAGGCGCAGGCCGCGGGCCTCGAACTTCGTCAGCGGCCGCCAGGCCGGACGTTCGGCGTAAGCCGCGGCGGTGTTGGCCAGCGTGCTGGCCGACAGTACTTCCAGCATCTGCTCGGCGTAAGGCTGCCAGTCGGTGGCGCAGTGCAGGTAGCCGCCCGGCGCAAGCCGGCTGGCGACGAGCTCGACGAAGGCCGGCTGGATCAGCCGGCGCTTGTGGTGCCGCTTCTTGTGCCAGGGGTCGGGGAACCAGACGTGCACGCCGGCCAGCGAGGCCGGGGCGATCATCTCGCGCAGCACCTCGACGGCGTCGTGGCGAACGATGCGCACGTTCTCCAGGCCGCGTTCGCCGATGTGGCGCAGCAGCGCGCCGACGCCCGCTTCGTGCACCTCGACGCCGATCAGGTCGCGTTCGGGCGCCGCGGCCGCCACCTGGGCCGTCGCGTCGCCCATGCCGAAGCCGATCTCCAGCACCACCGGTGCGGCGCGGCCGAACGTGGCGGCGAAGTCCATCGGCTGCGCCGTGTAGGGCAGCACGTAGCGCGGCCCGAGTTCGGCCAGCGCACGCTGCTGGCCGGTGCCCATGCGGCCGCCACGCAGCACGTAGCTGCGGATCGGGCGTTGCGGAGAAGGGTTGTCGTCCATGAGGGCGCGCAGTGTAGCGAGCGCCGGCGGCCTCCGGCCGGGGACATCGCACCGCAGGCTCGCGGCGACGCTAGAATGCCGCCCCAGCGCGGGTGTAGTTCAATGGTAGAACGGCAGCTTCCCAAGCTTCATACGAGGGTTCGATTCCCTTCACCCGCTCCAGAACACGACGAAGCGCCTGTCCCCCGGACAGGCGCTTTTTCTTTGTCCGCCGCAGGATGAAAAACGCCCCGGCGGGCCGGGGCGTTGCGGTCGGGAGGCGGCCTCTCAGAACGAGTGGCGGATGCCGGCGCCGATCATCTTCGTCTTGGCGTCGATGTTCATGCCGGCGCCCGAGAACAGCGGCACCTCGGTCGAACCCAGCGGCACCAGCAGCGCGACCGGGCCGCCGGCCAGGCCGGCGCCGCCGAGCGCCGGGTTGGCGTTGGAGATGTTGCCGCGGTCGTCCTTGACCTGGCCGGCGCGCGCGAAGATCGCGGTGCGCTTGGACAGGTTGTAGTCGGCGCCGAGCATGAAGCCGGTGTCCTTGCCCTTGGTGAAGTTGGTGAACTTCGCCTGCATCACCTGGCCGATCAGGTCCAGCGAGCCGATCGTGTGCTTGGCCGCGATCGCCAGCACGCGCATCTTCGGGTCGGTGTCGCCGGTCTCCTTCAGCTGGCCCTGGTAGAAGCTGCCGCCGAGCTCGGTGCCGAAGGCGAACTTGTACTTTGCGGCCAGCATGTAGCTCGTGAAGCTGTCGGTGTTGAACAGCGGCAGGAAGCCGTCGGGCGTCAACGGCGTCACGCGGAACGGCAGGCCGAGCTGCACGTTCGACAGGTCGTTGCGGTTGAAGGCGGCCACGGCCTTCAGGTCGTCGCCCAGGTAGGCGAGCATCGCGCCCCAGGTCTTGCCGCGGCCGTCACCGCTCTCGGCGCCGGCGGTCAGGCCGCCGAGAATCTGGCCGAGCTGCGGCGCCGAGCCCGACGAGGGCACCGTGCCGGTCGGCGTCGTGGTCGCGGTCGAGCGCACCGGGCTGATGCGCGCGGCGGCGCCGGCATTCGGCGAGTACGAGACCCGGCCGGCCCAGGCGCCCTGGCGCAGGCCGTAGCTGATGACGTTGTCCTGGTAGGTCTGCAGGTTGTTCAGCGCGACGCCGGTGGCGAACAGGTCGGTGCCGCCGATGCCGTCGAGCGTGCCGAGGAAATAGGCGGCCAGCATCGGCGAGACCTGGCGGCCCAGGCGGATCTCGCCGCCCGGCGTGGTCAGCGCGACCCAGGCCTGGCGGCCCCACATGCGGCCGTCGTTGCCCATCGTGCCGTTGTCGGCGATGACCGAGCCTTCGAGCGTGAACTTGGCCTCCCAGCCGCCGCCCAGCGGCTCGGTGCCGCGCAGGCCCAGGTGCGACTGGCGCGTCATGCTCGGCGCCAGACGGGTCTGCTTCTGCTCGGGCGAGACGACCGAGTTCGGGCCGGCCAGCCCTTGCACGGTGCCGGTGACGTTGCCTTCGGACTTGTCGATCCGGTCGGCGCTCAGGTCCAGCGTGCCGTAGACCTGCACGCTGCCGTCCTGCGCCTGCACGGCGCTGCCGGCGAATGCCGCCGCGGCGGCCAGGGCGACGGCCGTCAGGCCGTGGAGTTTCCGAGTCAAGTGTGTCTCCTGGTTTGCACTTCGTTGTGAGCTTTGGCCGGCAACGGACCGACCCTCGGGACAGCGGAACCTCAAACACGTTACGTAAACGTCATGTGGGCCGACATCGCGGCAAACACCAGCGTCGCACCGTCGCCACAAGGGTTCTCCTGGACTCCGGGGACCGGCTCGTCAAAGCCTGCGGGTCGGCCGCCGGCCGCGGGTACAGTGGGGCCGACGCCGCCCCGCGCGAGCGGCCCCGCGTTCCCGGGGGCCGCCGCCGCGGCGGTCGCGCAGGCGACAGGCGGCTCCTTCCGACGACGAGATGCGTGATGGATCCAGTCTTCCGTGTGCTGTGCCTGGGCGAGAACGCCCCCGACCTCGTCGGCTCCGACTACGGCTCGTTCGTGGTCGAGGGCTGCGGCTCGCTCGACGACGTGGCCGCGCGGCTGCGTGAAGCCGCGCACGACGCACTGCTGCTGTTCAGCGCGTCGCCGGCGGCGCTGGCGGACTGGCCGGCGCTGGCGCAGGCGGTGCTGGACACCGCGGTCGTGGTCGTCGCGCCCTCGGCGCGCCCGGCCGATGCGGTGGCGCTGCTGCAGTATGGCGTCCAGGACGTGGTCGCCGATGCGGCCGACGCGCCGCGGGCGCTGCGCCTGGCGATCGAGCGCCGGCGCGAACAGGCCGCCGCGCGCAAGGGCTATTCGACCGATCTGCCGACCGGGCTGCCCAACCACGCCCAGCTGCTGGAGCACATGACCCACCTGCTGGCGCTGCGCGAGCGCGAGCCGGCGCCGATGGCGATGATCGTGCTGCGCGTCGACGGCCTGGCCGCGGTCGCCGAGACCCTGGGCCAGGAGTCGGCCGACGTGCTGCGCCGCAAGGCCGCGGTGCGGCTGCGCGCGGCGCTCCGCGCCAGCGACGTCGTCGCCTCGATCGGCCACGACGCCTTCGCCGTGCTGCTGGCCTGGATCGACTCGCCGGCCGACGGCGAGCGCGTGATGGACAAGCTGGCGGCGATCCTCTCGCAGCCCTTCAGCGTCGCCGGGCGCGCGCAGCGCCTGCTGCCGCATGCCGGGCTGGCTTCGTACCCCGAGCACGGCAAGAGCGCCGAGGCGCTGCTGCGCCGCGCGCTGGGCACGGCGCTGCAGTTCACGCCGGTGGGCCGCGACGCGGCGCTGCCGGCCGACCGCGGCCCGGCCGCGGCGGCCAACGACGAGGAAGCCTGAAGCCTTACTTCAGGATGTCGCCCAGGCAGACGTACTTGCTCTCGAGATAGTCGTCGATGCCCTGGCGCGCGCCTTCGCGGCCCAGGCCCGACTGCTTGACGCCGCCGAACGGCACCTCGGCGGTCGAGATCAGGCCGGTGTTGACGCCCACCATGCCGTACTCCAGCGCCTCCGAGACGCGCCAGATGCGGCCGATGTCGCGGCTGTAGAAATAGCTCGCCAGGCCGAACTCGGTGGCGTTGGCCAGCTCGACGGCCTCGGCCTCGGTCTCGAACCTGATGACCGGCGCGATCGGGCCGAAGGTCTCTTCCTTCGAGCAGCGCATCGCCGGCGTCACGTCGGCCAGCACCGTCGGCGCATAGAAGCGGTCGCCGACACGTTCGCCGCCGGTCACCAAGCGCGCGCCCTGCGCCAGCGCGTCGGCGACATGGGCCTCGACCTTGGCCATCGCCTGATCGTCGATCAGCGGCCCCAGCTGCACGCCGGCGTCGAAACCGTTGCCGACGGCGATCTGGCGCGCACGCGCCGCCAGCTTCTCGACGAAGGCGTCGTGGATGCCGGCCTGGGCGTACAGGCGGTTGGCGCAGACGCAGGTCTGGCCGGCGTTGCGGTACTTGCTGACCAGCGCGCCTTCGACGGCGCTGTCCAGGTCGGCGTCGTCGAAGACGATGAACGGCGCGTTGCCGCCGAGTTCCAGCGACAGCTTCTTGATCGTCGGCGCGCACTGCTTCATCAGGATGCGGCCGACCTCGGTGCTGCCGGTGAAGGACAGGTGGCGCACGACGTCGCTGGAGCACAGCACGTTGCCGATCTCGATCGAGTTCGCGGCGTCGGCCGGCAGCACGTTGAAGACGCCGGCGGGCATGCCGGCGCGCTGCGCCAGCTCGGCCACGGCCAGCGCCGACAGCGGCGTCTGCTCGGCCGGCTTGACGATCACCGGGCAGCCGGCGGCCAGCGCCGGCGCGACCTTGCGCGTGATCATCGCGATGGGGAAGTTCCAGGGCGTGATCGCCGCGCAGACGCCGACCGGCTGGCGGATCACCAGATAGCGCTTGTTGCCGTCGGTGGTCGGGATGGTCTCGCCGTAGACGCGGCGCGCCTCCTCGGCGAACCACTCGATGAAGCTGGCGCCGTAGGTCACTTCGCCACGCGCTTCGGCCAGCGGCTTGCCCTGTTCGGCGGTCATCAGCCGCGCCAGGTCGTCGGCGTTCTGGTGCAGCAGCGCGAACCAGCGCATCAGCACCGCGCCGCGTTCCTTGGCGGTCTTGGCGCGCCAGACGGGCCAGGCGCGTTCGGCGGCGGCGATGGCGGCGGCGCAGTCGGTCGCGCCGAGGTTGGCGACCTGCGCCAGCTCGGCGCCGGTGGCCGGGTCGTGCACGGCGAAGCTCGTGCTGCCGGCGATCCATTCGCCGTCGACGAGGCCGCCGCTCTTCAGCAGCGAGGGGTCCTTCAGTTGCGCCAGCGGGGACGTCATGTCGTGTTCCTCAGCAGGTTTCGGGGTCGGGTCGGAGCGCCGGGCGCTCCGCGGCTCTTGGCGGGCATTTTGATCGCCCGCGCACAGCCCTTCGTGTCAGGAGGTGCGCCGGCCGCGGATCCACTCCAGCGCCAGCAGCAGCGAGGTCGTGAACAGGATCAGCAGCGTCGCCACCGCGGCGATCGTCGGCGAGATGTTCTCGCGGATGCCGGTGAACATCTGCCGCGGCAGCGTCACCTGCTCGGGGCCGGCCAGGAACAGCGTCACGACGACCTCGTCGAACGAGGTCGCGAACGCGAACAGCGCGCCCGAGATCACGCCCGGCGCGATGACCGGCAGCGTGACGCGCAGGAAGGTCTCGAGCGGCCCGGCGCCCAGCCCCAGGCTGGCGCGCACCAGGTTGTGGTTGAAACCCTGCAGCGTCGCCAGCACCGTCGTCAGCACGAAGGGCGCGCCGAGCGCGGCGTGCACGACGATCAGCCCGAGGTAGCTGTCGTTGAGGCCGAGCCTGGCGAAGAACAGGTAGGTGCCGACGCCGACGACGACGATGGGCACGACCATCGGCGCGATCAGCAGGCTCATCAGCGTGCCCTTGAACGGAAAGTCGGCGCGCGACAGGCCGACCGCGGCCATCGTGCCCAGCACCGTCGCCAGCACCGTGGCGCCGGGCGCGACGATGAAGCTGTTGCGCGCCGCACGTGTCCATTCCGAGGACTCGAACAGGTTGCGGTACCACTTCAGCGACCAGCCCTGGATCGGGTAGACGAGGAAGGAGCTGTCGCTGAAGGACAGCGGCACGATCGCCAGGATCGGCAGCAGCAGGAACAGCAGCGTGCCGACGCCGGCCAGGCGCAGCGCCCACCAGCCGGCCTTGTCCAGCGGCGTCGCGTAGGCGGGGAACTGGGGCAGGGCGAGTCTCATCGTTTCACCCCAGGCTCAGTTCGCTGCGCACGACCTGGCGGTACACGCCGTAGAGCAGCAGCGTCGCCGTCAGCAGCAGGGCGCCCAGCGCGCAGGCCATGCCCCAGTTGATGTCGACGTTGGTGTAGTGGGCGACGTAGTAGCTCAGCATCTGGTCGTCGGCGCCGCCGAGCAGCGCCGGCGTCACGTAGTAGCCGATCGCGAGGATGAAGACGAGCAGCGCGCCGGCGCCGATGCCCGGGTAGGTCTGCGGCACGTAGACGCGGAAGAAGGCCGCCAGCGGGCTGCTGCCCAGCGACACCGCGGCGCGCAGATAGGTCGGCGGCACGCTCTTCATCACGCTGTACAGCGGCAGGATCATGAACGGCAGCAGGATGTGCACCATCGCGATGACGACGCCGGTGCGGTTGAACAGCAGCGGCAGCGGCTCGCTCCACAGGCCCAGGCCGGTGATCGCGCCGTTGACCAGGCCCTCGTTCTGCAGCAGCACGATCCAGGCGGCCACGCGCACCAGCACCGAGGTCCAGAACGGCACCAGCACCAGGATCATCAGCAGGTTGGCGCGCCGCGGCGGCAGCGTCGCCAGCCAGTAGGCCAGCGGGTAGGCGGCGAGCAGCGCCCAGACCGTGACCAGGGCGCTGATTTCGAAGGTGCGCAGCAGGATGCGGCCGAAGGCGCGCTGCTCCTCGGGCATGCGCTCGATGCTGCCGTGCGCGTCGCGGCGCAGGTCGACGGCGGCGAGCAGGTAGTCGGGCGTCCAGCGCGAACCGTTCTTGGCGATCGCCTGCCAGTACACCGGCTCGGACCAGCGCGCGTCCAGTTCCAGCAGCCGCGCCTTGACGGCCTCGGGCGTCGTCGCGCCGTCCAGCGGCAGCGCCTTGTAGGTCGAGAGCACCAGCGAACGCGCGCCGGCGGCCTCGGTGTTGAGCCGCCGCGCCAGCGCGCCGGCGTCGGCGCGGTCGGGCAGGGCGGCGAGGTCGGCCGCCAGCGCCGCGAAGGCGCCGGGGCCGGGTTCGCTCTGGCGGTCCCACTCGTCCAGCGCCGCCACGGTGCGCGGCAGCGCGCCCGCGACCTCCGGGTTCTCGACCGCCCGCAGCAGCAGCGCGGCGATCGGCACCAGGAAGGTCAGCAGCAGGAACAGCAGCAGCGGCAGCGTCAGCGCGAACGCCCCCAGCTTGCGCCGCCGGTTGGCGCGCGCGAGCTGGCGCGCCAGCGACGCGCCGGGGGTGGCGGGCAAGGCGAGGGTGGCGCTCATCGCGGTGCCGTCATTGAGCCGCCCAGGAGGCGAAGCGCTTCTCGAGGGCTTCGCCCTGGTCGGCCCAGAACTTGACGTTGAACTGCAGCGCGTCCTTGGCGTTGGCCGGCGCGGTGGGCAGGTCGGCCAGCGTCTTGGCGTCGAGCTTGGCCAGGGCCTTATTGTTGGTCGGGCCGTAGGCGATGTTCTTCGCGTACTGGGCCTGCTGCTCGGGGCTGCTGGCGAAGGCGATGAACTCCATGGCCTTGGCCTTGTTCGGTGCGCCCTTGGGGATCACCCAGTAGTCCAGGTCGTAGATGCCGCCGGTCCAGGTGATCTTCAGCTTGCGGCCTTCGCGGTTGGCGGCGTCGATGCGGCCGTTGAACGCGGTGCTCATCACGACGTCGCCGGCGACCAGGAACTGCGGCGGCTGCGCGCCGGCTTCCCACCACTGGATCGCCGGCTTCAGCTCGGCGAGCTTCTTGAACGCGCGGTCGGCGCCTTCCTTGGTCGCCAGCACCTTGTAGACCTCGGCTGGCTTGACGCCGTCGGCCATCAGCGCGAACTCGAGGTTGTAGCGCGCGCCCTTGCGCAGGCCGCGTTTGCCCGGGAACTTCTTCGTGTCCCAGAAATCGGCCCAGGTCGTCGGCGCGGTCTTCAGCTTGTCGCCGTCGTAGGCCATCACCGTCGACCAGACGAAGATGCCGACGCCGCACTCGGTGACGGCCGCCGGCACGAAGTCGCTCTTGGGCCCGACCTTGCTCCAGTCCAGGGGCTCGAACAGGCCTTCGTCGCAGCCGCGCGCGACGTCGGGCGACTCGACTTCCACCAGGTCCCAGGTGACGTTCTTGGCCTCGACCATGGCCTTCACCTTGGCCTGCTCGCCGTTGTATTCGACGGTGACCAGCTTGTTGCCCTTCTTCTCGAAGGGCTCGTAGAAGGCCTTCTTCTGCGCGTTGGCGTTGGCGCCGCCGAAGTTCACGACGGTGATCTGCTGCGCGAAGGCCGGCAGGGCCAGCGCGAGGGCGGCGACGAGGGCGATCTTCTTCATGGTTCGGGCGGTCTCCGGGGTGGGGGAAGGGAACGGGGAAGGATCAGAGGTAGATGCGCGTCAGCTCGCTCGGCAGCTCGAGCACGACCTCGTCGCCGGGCTGCGGCGGCTGGCCGCCCAGCGGCAGCTTGACGACGGCCTCGGGCTGGCCGGTGCCCGGCTCGCACAGCGCGCGCAAGTGGTCGCCGAAGTAGATGAGGTCGATGACGCGCGCCTGCAGCCGGTTGGGGTGGCCGGCGGCCGCCAAGTCGCGGTGCAGCACGATGCGTTCGGGGCGGATGCTGGCCTGCACGCTGTCGCCGACCACGGCGCCGTTGACGTTCAGGCCGGTGACGACGCGGCCGTCGGCCAGCACGATGCCGCAGCGGCCGCCTTCGGTGGCACGCACCGTGCCCTTGAAGTCGGTGCTGTCGCCGATGAAACCGGCGACGAAGCGGTTGACCGGCGTCTCGTACATCTCGGTCACCGGCGCGAGCTGCTGGATGTCGCCGTCGTTGAAGACCGCGACGCGGTCGCTCATCGTCAGCGCCTCGCCCTGGTCGTGGGTGACGTAGACGAAGCTCACGCCGAGCTGGCGGTGCAGTTCCTTCAGCTCGATCTGCATGTGCTCGCGCAGCTGCTTGTCCAGCGCGCCCAGCGGCTCGTCCATCAGCACCAGCTGCGGGTTGAACACGAGCGCGCGCGCCAGCGCCACACGCTGCTGCTGGCCGCCCGAGAGCTGGCCGGGGTAGCGCCCGGCCATGCCGCCCAGGCGCACCATGTCCAGCGCCTGCGCGACGCGTTTGGCGCGTTCGGCCGACGGCACCCTGCGCACGCTCAGCGGGTAGGCGACGTTGTCGCCCACCGTCATGTGCGGGAACAGCGCGTAGTTCTGGAACACCATGCCGAAGTTGCGCTTGTGCGGCGGCGTGCGCGTGATCGGCTTGCCGTCGAGCTGGATCTCGCCGGCGGTCGGCGACTCGAAGCCGGCCAGCATCATCAGCGTCGTCGTCTTGCCGCTGCCCGAGGGGCCCAGCAGCGTCAGGAACTCGCCGCGGCGGATGTCCAGGTCCAGGCCGCGCACCACGAGGTGCACGCCGTCGTAGGTCTTCTGCACCCCGGCGAAGCGCACCAGCGGGGTGCTCTGCGCCGGTCGGGTGGCGGAGCCGCTCGGGAAGTGGGCCACGGTGGCGGTCGACATCGTGGGTCCGGGCTCAGCGCAGCGCGGCGAAGCTGTCGGCGATGATCGCCAGGCCTTCGTCGAGCAGCGCGTCGCTGGCCGTCAGCGGCACCAGGATGCGCACGACGTTGCCGTAGCTGCCGCAGGACAGCAGGATCAGCCCGCGCGCCGCGGCCTCGGCGACGACGCGGCGCGTCAGGTCGGCGGCCGGGCGATGCGGGTCGCCGCCTTCGAAGAGCTCGATCGCGACCATCGCGCCCAGGCCGCGCACGTCGCCGATCGCCGGCTCCCCGGCGGCGATCTCCTTCAGGCCCTTGACCAGGCGCTGGCCCATCGTGCGCGAGCGCTCCAGCAGCTTCTGGTCCTCGAAAGCCTTCAGTACCGCCAGCGCCGCGGCGCAGGCGATCGGCGAGCCGGCGTAGGTGCCGCCCAGACCGCCGGGGCCGGGCGCGTCCATCACGTCGGCGCGGCCGGTGACGGCCGACAGCGGGAAACCGCCGGCCAGCGACTTGGCGGTGGTGATCAGGTCCGGCGCCACCGGCCACTGCTCGCAGGCGTACCAGGTGCCGGTGCGGCCGGCGCCGGTCTGCACCTCGTCGGCGATCAGCAGGATGCCGTGTTCGTCGGCGATCGCCTTCAGCCCGGCGATGAATTCCGGCGGCGCGACGTAGAAGCCGCCTTCGCCCTGCACCGGCTCGACGATGAACGCGGCGACACGGTCGGGTTCGATGTCGTTCTTCAGGATCGTGCGCACCGAGGCCAGCGCGTCCTCGACGCTGACGCCGTGCAGCGGGTTCGGGAACGCGGCGTGGAAGACCTCGGCCGGGAACGGGCCGAAACCGCTCTTGTACGGCGCGACCTTGCCGGTCAGGCCCAGCGTCATCAGCGTGCGGCCATGGTAGCCGCCGGTGAAGGCGATGATGCCGCCGCGCCTGGTGTACGAACGCGCGATCTTCACCGCGTTCTCCACCGCCTCGGCGCCGGTGGTCAGGAACAGCGTCTTCTTCGGCGCCTGGCCCGGGGCCAGCGCGTTCAGGCGCTCGGCCAGTTCGACATAGGGCTCGTAGGCGACGACCTGGAAGCAGGTGTGGGTGTAGAGCTCGAGCTGCTCGCGCACCGCGTCGATCACCGCCGGGTGGCAGTGGCCGGTGTTGAGCACCGCGATGCCGCCGGCGAAGTCGATGTAGCGCCGCCCTTCGACGTCCCAGATCTCGGCGTTGGCGCCGCGGGCGATGAACACCGGGTGCGCCTGCCCGACGCCACGCGGCACGGCGGCCTGGCGGCGGGCCATCAGAGCGGTGTTGGTGGTCGGGGTTTCGCGTGACATGGCAGGCCTCTCGGGGTGTGGACTGCTGCCAATTTAGGTGGCAAGTCGCCGCGATACCATGTACATACCCGCGCCGCATTCCGGCGGACTGTGCAGGCCGCCCGTCCTGTACAGGGATTCCCCGATACGGTGCGCCGCTGCCCCATGTTCGCGATCCAACCCGAGTCGTCCACGCCGCTGGTCACGCAGATCGTCGAGGGCTTCCGTCGCCTGATCGCCGAGCAGGTGCTCAAACCCGGCGCCAAGCTGCCGTCGATCCGCGCCTTCGCGGCGATGCACTCGGTCAGCGTCTTCACCGTCGTCGAGGCCTACGACCGGCTCGTGGCCCAGGGCTGGCTGGTGTCGCGCTCCAACGAAGGCTTCTTCGTCAAGCGCCGTGCCGACGCCGCGCCGCTGGAAGGGCCGAGCACCGACCTCAGCTTCGACCACCGCTGGTACCTGCAGCAGATCTTCGAGAGCCGCACCCTGGTGGTGAAAGCCGGCTGCGGCTGGCTGCCCAACGACTGGCTGTTCGAGGACGGCGTGCGCCGCAGCCTGCGCCAGCTGGCCAGCGACGGCGCCGAACTCGGCGGCTACGGCCTTCCGCACGGCCATCTGGCGCTGCGCGTGATGCTGGCCGAGACCATGGCCGAGCGCCAGATCGTCGCCGGCGCGCAGAACGTGCTGCTGACCCAGGGCTCCAGCCAGGCGCTGGACCTGGCCGCGCGCCACCTGCTGAAGCCCGGCGACGCCGCGCTGGTCGACGACCCCGGCTACCCGAACCTGATGTACATGCTGCGCATCCTCGGGGTGCGCCTGGTGCCGGTGCCGCGCACGCCCGGCGGCTACGACCTGCCGGCGCTGGAGGCGGCGATCGCCGCGCACGCGCCGAAGGCCTTCTTCACCCAGCCGCGGCTGCAGAGCCCGACGAACTCGATCGCGCCGCTGGCCCAGTTGCACCGCGTGCTGCAGCTGGCCGAGGCCCACGGGCTGACGATCGTCGAGAACGACATCTACGCCGACCTCGACCCCGAGCCGCGGCCCTCGCTGGCCAGCCTCGACCAGCTGCGCCGCGTGATCCACGTCGGCAGCTACTCGAAGACGATCTCGCCGAACATCCGCGTCGGCTTCCTGCTCGGCGGCGAGGACCTGCTGCGCGACCTGGCCGGGCTGAAGATGATCGCCGGGCTCACCAGCTCCGACCTCACCGAGCGCCTGGCTTTCGGCGCGCTGGTCGAAGGCCGCTGGCGCAAGCACCTGAAGTCGCTGCGCGACCGGCTGGCGGCGGCGCACGGCGTCGTCGGCCAGCGCCTGCTGCAGCTGGGCTTCGAGCTCTTCAGCGAACCCAAGGCCGGGCTCTACCTCTGGGCGCGGCACCCCGACCTGCTCGACGGCGCCGAGCTGTCGCGTGCCGCGGCGGCGCACGGCATCATGCTCGGCCCGGGCGAGCTGTTCCTCGTCGACCGCCGGCCCACCGGCTGGATGCGCTTCAACGTCGCCTTCAGCAACGACGAGCGGCTGTGGCGCTTCCTCGGCGAGCAGATCGACGCCCGCCTGCGCTCGGCGGCGGGCGACTGAGGCCGCTCAGTCCAGCGTGTACTCGAAGGTGCTGACGACGCGCAGCCGCTTGACGCGTGCGCTGCCGTCGTCGAAGCCTTCGCCGCCGGCCGCGCCGATCTGGATCACGCCCTGGTTGGCGTTGCGCAGCCGGCCCAGCGTCGCGCCGGCTTCGGCGGCGAACTTCTCGGCCTGATCGCGCGCGTTGCGCGTGGCTTCGGCCAGCAGCGGCGCCTTGGCCTCGTTGAAGCCGCGCAGCTGGTAGTGCGGGCCGGCGGGGCCGTTGCCGCCGCCGAGCTGCACGCCGGCCTGGATCAGCGGGTCGACGGCCAGCGCCGCGGCCTCCACGGACTTCGGCCGCGCCGACTTCACCAGCACCTGGCCGGTGCCCTGGAAACGCAGCGGCTGGTTGTTGCCGCCGTATTCGCGCGCCCACAGGTCCTGCACCTGCAGCGGGCGGACCTCGATCTCGGCTTCGGTGAAGCCCTGGGCCTTGAGGAAGGCGACGACGCGGTCGCGGTCCTCGGCGAGCTGGCGCTGCACCGCGCCGAAGTCGGCGCCGCCGCGGCGGAACCCCAGCGGCCAGGCCGCGTAATCGGCCTCGACGTCCTTCTCGGCCAGCCCCTTGACCGTCACCGAACGGTCGGCGGCGCGGAAGCGCTCCAGCCCCTTGCCGACGCCGTAACCCCCCGCGGCCAGCCCCGCCGCCACGACGAGCGCGGCCACCAGCCCCACGGAACGCGTGTTGTCTGCCATCACGGACCTCCTTGGAGCCCATTCTGGACGAAGCCCCAACCTTAGAATCCGCGGTATGAAAGCCTCCGAGATCCGCTCCACGTTCCTGAAGTTCTTCGAATCGAAGGGACACACGATCGTTCCGAGCTCGCCGGTCGTGCCGGGCGACGACCCGACGCTGCTGTTCACCAACGCCGGGATGAACCAGTTCAAGGACGTGTTCCTCGGCTTCGACAAGCGGCCGTACACGCGTGCGACGACCAGCCAGAAGTGCATCCGCGCCGGCGGCAAGCACAACGACCTGGAGAACGTCGGCTACACCGCGCGCCACCACACCTTCTTCGAGATGCTGGGCAACTTCAGCTTCGGCGACTACTTCAAGAAGGACGCGATCAGCTTCGCCTGGGAACTGCTGACCGAGCACTTCAAGCTCCCGAAGGACAAGCTCTGGGCGACGGTCTACGCCGAGGACGACGAGGCCTACGACATCTGGGCGAACGTCATCGGCCTGCCGGCCGAGCGCATCGTGCGCATCGGCGACAACAAGGGCGCGCGCTACGCCAGCGACAACTTCTGGATGATGGGCGACACCGGCCCCTGCGGCCCGTGCTCGGAGATCTTCTACGACCACGGCCCGGACGTCGCCGGCGGCCCTCCGGGCAGCCCCGAGCAGGACGGCGACCGCTACATCGAGATCTGGAACAACGTCTTCATGCAGTTCAACCGCACCGAAGACGGCGTGATGCACCGGCTGCCCAAGCCCAGCGTCGACACCGGCATGGGTCTCGAGCGCCTGGCCGCGGTGCTGCAGCACGTGCACAGCAACTACGAGATCGACCTGTTCGTGAACCTGCTGGCGGCGGCCAAGTCGGCCGTCGAGGCCGCCGGCGGCAGCGAGGTCGACGCCGAGAGTCCCAGCCTGAAGGTCATCGCCGACCACATCCGCGCCTGCGCCTTCACGGTGGCCGACGGCATCATCCCCGGCAACGAAGGCCGCGGCTACGTGCTGCGCCGCATCGCCCGCCGCGCGATCCGCCACGGCTACAAGCTCGGCGCGCGCAAGCCCTTCTTCCACACGCTGGTCGAGGCGCTGGCCACCGAGATGGGCGAGGCCTACCCCGAGCTGCGCCGCGACAAGCTGCGCATCACCGAAGTGCTGAAGGCCGAGGAAGAGCGTTTCTTCCAGACCATCGCCCACGGCATGGAGATCCTCGAAGGCGCGCTGGCCAGCGGCGCCACCGTCATCGACGGCGAGACCGCCTTCAAGCTGCACGACACCTTCGGTTTCCCGCTGGACCTGACGGCCGACGTCTGCCGCGAGCGTGGCGTCAGCGTCGACGCCGCCGGCTTCGACGCCGCGATGCAGCGCCAGCGCGAGCAGGCGCGCAGCAAGGCCAAGTTCAAGATGGCCCAGGGCCTGGCCTACGACGGCGAGGCCACCACCTTCCACGGCTACGAGCACCTGGTCTGCGAACACGCCAAGGTCACCGCGATCTACGTCGACGGCACGCCGGTGACGAAGGCCAAGGCCGGCGACGACGTCGTCGTCGTGCTCGACCACACGCCGTTCTACGCCGAGAGCGGCGGCCAGGTCGGCGACCGCGGCGAGCTGCGCAACGGCCGCGCCCGCCTGGTCGTCGAGGACACGGTGAAGATCCAGGCCCAGGTGCACGGCCACCAGGCGCGCATCGTCGAAGGCGAGATCGAGATCGGCGACGAGCTGGTCGCGCGTGTCGACGCCGAGCTGCGCGCCAAGACCATCCGCAACCACAGCGCCACCCACCTGATGCACAAGGCCCTGCGCGAGGTGCTGGGCGGCCATGTCCAGCAGAAGGGCTCGCTGGTGACGCCGGAGCGCACGCGCTTCGACTTCGCCCACAACGCGCCGGTGACCGAGGCCCAGATCGCCGAGGTCGAGGCGCTGGTCAACGCCGAGATCCTGCAGAACCACGCGACGGCCGCGCGCACGATGGCCATCGACGAGGCGCAGAAGCTCGGCGCGATGATGCTGTTCGGCGAGAAGTACGGCGAGACCGTGCGCGTGCTCGAAATCGGCGGCAGCCGCGAGCTCTGCGGCGGCACGCACGTGCAGCGCACCGGCGACATCGGCCTGTTCAAGATCGTCGCCGAAGGCGGCGTCGCCGCCGGCATCCGCCGTGTCGAGGCCGTCACCGGCGACAACGCGCTGGCCTATCTGCAGCAGCTCGAAGGCTCGCTGGGCGGCGTCGCCGCGACGCTGAAGGTGACGCCGGCCGAGGTGCCGGCGCGTGTAGACGCGGTGCTCGAGCAGCTGCGTGCGCTGGAGAAGGAGATCACCGCGCTGAAGGGCCGGCTGGCCTCGGCCCAGGGCGACGAGCTGCTGGCCAGCGCCGTCGACGTCAAGGGCATCAAGGTGCTGGCGGCGACGCTGGCCGGTGCCGACGCCAAGGCGCTGCGCGAGACGATGGACAAGCTCAAGGACAAGTTGAAGAGCGCGGCCATCGTGCTGGCCGCCGTCGACGGCGCCAAGGTGCAGCTCGCCGCGGGCGTCACCGCCGACCTCGTGGCCGGCGGCAAGCTCAAGGCCGGCGAGCTGGTCAACTTCGTCGCCGGCCAGGTCGGCGGCAAGGGCGGCGGCAAGCCCGACCTGGCGATGGCCGGCGGCACCGACGCCGCCGCGCTGCCCCAGGCGCTGGCCTCGGTGGCCGGCTGGGTCGGCGAGCGCGCCTGAGGCGCCGGGCAGCGCGAGGTGGCGATGGACGCTTCCCCGACGCTGCTGCTGCGCCGGGCGACCGTGCACGACGCGGCCGCCTACGCGCGCATCCTGGCCGATCCGCAGGTCCTGCCCGGGACGCTGCAGGTGCCGTATCCGAGCGAGGACCTGTGGCGCAACCGCCTCGCCGACAGCCTCGCGCCGGGCAAGCCCGACCTGCTGCTGGTGGCCGAACGCGACGGCGTCGTCGTCGGCACGGCCGGCCTGCATCCGCAGCCGCAGCTGCGCCGCCGCCACGTCGCGATGCTCGGCATCTCGGTGGCGTCCGAGGCCCAGGGGCAGGGCGTCGGCCGCGCGCTGATGGCCGCGCTGTGCGACTGGGCCGACCGCTGGGCGCAGCTGCTGCGCATCGAGCTCACGGTCTTCGTCGACAACGAACGCGCGATCGCGCTGTACCGTCGCTTCGGCTTCGAGGTCGAAGGGCGGCTGCGCGCCTACGGCCTGCGCGACGGCCAGTACGTGGACGTGCTGGCGATGGCCCGCTTTCACCCGAACCCGCCGCGGCTGCCGCCGGCCGCCGGCTGAACACGCCGGCCGCGGCCGGCAGCACACGATGAAACCCGCACGCCAGAACACCGAGGCCGAGATCGAGGCCTTCAGCACCGTCTGCCAGCGCCTGGGCGGCTTCGACGGCCGCCTGTCCGCCGAATGGTGCGACGGCTTCCTCGCGGCGCTTGCCGCCGGCCCGAAGCCGCTGCCGATCGCGCAGTGGCTGCCGGCGATGGCCGGCGAGGCCTACGAACGCGCTTTCGCCGACCCCGAGGACCAAGCCGCCGCCGAGCAGGCGCTCGCCACGCGCGCCGCGGCGCTGGCGGTGCAGCTCGACGCCGAGTCCATCGACGAGGACCCCGACGCGCTGCGCCTGGCGCCGCTGATGTACGTCTGGGACGAAGCCGGCCGCCAGGAAGCCGTCGAGGTCGACGGCCTGAAGCCCGAGGAGGCCGCGGGCCTCGTGACCGGCGCCGAATGGGCCGACGGTTTCTTCGCCGCGCTGCAAGCCTTCAGCGCCGACTGGCGCGCCGACGCCGGCGAAGACTCGATGGCCGCGTTCGAGGAGCTGCTGGCCCAGGTGCACGCGCTGCGCCTGGCCGAAGGCAGCGAGGAGCTGATCGAACACATCCAGGCCGTCTACGGCGACGAAGGCGCCGACCGCGACCGCCTGATCGACGAAGCCTGCTATGCCGTGCAGGACCTGCGCATGTGGTGGGTGGACCATGCGCCCAAGCCCGAGACCCGGCGCGTCGAGAAGACGCCCGGCCGCAACGACCCTTGCCCCTGCGGCAGCGGCCTGAAATACAAGAAATGCCATGGTGCGGCGGCCTGAAGCCGGCTCGCGCTTACAGTCCCGCCCCATGTCCGATCGCCAAGACCTCCTCGGCCGCCACGTCCTGCTCGGCCTGACCGGCGGTGTCGCCTGCTACAAGGCCGCCGAACTGACGCGCGAGCTGGTGCGCGCCGGCGCCACCGTGCAGGTGGTGATGACCGAGGCCGCGCTGCAGTTCATCACCCCGGTGACGATGCAGGCGCTGTCGGGCCGCCCGGTGTTCACCAGCCAGTGGGACGCGCGCCCGGCCAACTCGATGGCCCACATCGAGCTCTCGCGCGAGGCCGACGCGATCGTCGTCGCGCCGGCGAGCGCCGACTTCATCGCCCAGCTCGCCCAGGGCCGCGCCGGCGAGCTGCTGGCGCTGGCCTGCCTGGCGCGGCCGGCCGAACGTGTGCCGCTGTTCGTCGCCCCGGCGATGAACCGCGAGATGTGGGCCCATCCGGCGACGCAGCGCAACGTCGCCCAGGTGGCTGCCGACGGCGCCACGGTGCTCGGGCCCGCCAGCGGCTCCCAGGCCTGCGGCGAGACCGGCGACGGCCGCATGCTCGAGGCCGTCGAGCTGCGCGACGCGCTCGTCGCGCACTTCCAGCCCAAGGTGCTGGCCGGCCGGCGCGTGCTGATCACTGCCGGGCCGACCTTCGAGGCCATCGACCCGGTGCGCGGCATCACCAACCATTCGAGCGGCAAGATGGGTTTTGCCGTCGCGCGTGCGGCCGCCGAGGCCGGCGCCGAGGTGACGCTGGTCGCCGGCCCGGTGCACCTGCCGACGCCGCTGGGCGTGCGCCGCATCGACGTCTGCAGCGCCCAGCAGATGCACGACGCGGTGCTGCCCCAGGCGCCGACGCACGACGTCTTCGTCGCCACCGCGGCGGTGGCCGACTGGCGGCCCTCGCAGTTCAACGAGCAAAAGATCAAGAAGGACGGCAAGAAGGTCGCGCCGACCTTCGAGCTGGCCGAGAACCCCGACATCCTGGCTGCCGTCGCGCGCCTGCCTGCGCAGACGCGGCCGTGGTGCGTCGGCTTCGCCGCCGAGAGCCACGACCTCGTGCGCCACGCACGCGAGAAGCTGCAGCGCAAGGGCGTGCCGCTGATCGTCGGCAACCTGGGGCCCGCGACCTTCGGCCGCGACGACAACACGCTGCTGCTCGTCGACGCCGCCGGCGAACGCGAGCTGCCCCACGGCGACAAGCTGAGCCTGGCGCGCGATCTCGTGCGCGAGATCGCCTCCCGCATCACCCGATTCCCGACCTGATGACGACGATCGACCTGAAGGTGCTGGACCCGCGCATGGCGGACCAGCTGCCCCGCTACGCGACGCCCGGCAGCGCCGGCCTGGACCTGCGCGCCTGCCTGGACGCGCCGCTGGAGCTGGCGCCCGGCGCCAGCGCGCTGGTGTCCACCGGCATCGCCATCCACGTCGCCGACCCGTCGCTGGCGGCGGTGATCCTGCCGCGCTCGGGCCTGGGCCACAAACACGGCATCGTGCTCGGCAACCTCGTCGGCCTGATCGACAGCGACTACCAGGGCCCGCTGATGGTCAGCGTCTGGAACCGCGGCAGCGCGGCCTACACGCTGCAGCCCTTCGAGCGCATCGCCCAGCTCGTCGTCGTGCCGGTGGTGCAGGCGACTTTCCGCGTCGTCGAGGACTTCGACGCGTCGGAGCGCGGCGCGGGCGGCTTCGGCTCGACCGGCACACGCTGAAACGCCGACGGCGGCCCGCAGGCCGCCGTCTTCGAAGCGCCGGGCTCCAGCCCGTCAGTGCAGCGGCTGCTCCGGTGCCGCCGCGTCCAGCACCGTGAAGGCGTTGTTGCCGACGCTGCTGGCCTCGATCTCCTCTTCGCTCGCTTCGCGCACCGTGCGCACGCGGATCGTCAGCCGCAGCGCCATGCCGGCCAGCGGATGGTTGCCGTCGAGCACGACGTGCGACGGGTAGATCTCGGTGACGACGTAGATCGTGTCGGCCGGCATGTCCGGCGTCGCCGCGCCCGGCGGCAGGCCTTCGAAGGCCATGCCGGGCTCCAGGCCCTCGGGGAAGAGCTTGCGGTCCTCGAAGCAGACGAGTTCGCTCTTGTAGTCGCCGAAAGCCTGTTCGGGCTCGAGCTGCACGCGCACCTCGTCGCCTTCGACGTGGCCGGCCAGCGCTTCCTCGACCGGGGCGAGCAGGTCGTCACCACCGTAGAAGAACTCGACCGGTTCCTTCAGTTCGTCGATGGCGTGGTTCTGTGCGTCGGTCAGCAGCCAGGTGAGGCTCACGACGCAGGGAGCTGCGATGTTCATCGGGCGATGATCGCACAGCGCCCGCGAGACAATGGGGCATGGATCTCAACGCACCGACCGCCCTGCTGGGCGGGCTCTCGCCGCAGGCCTTCATGCGGCGCCACTGGCAGAAGAAGCCCTTGCTCGTGCGCCAGGCGCTGCCGGGCGTGACGCCGCCGCTGGCGCGCGCCGCGCTGTTCGACCTGGCCGGCAGCGAAGACGTCGAGTCGCGCCTGGTGCAGCGTGACGGCAGCCGCTGGTCGCTGCGCCAGGGGCCGTTCGCGCGCCGCACGCTGCCGCCGGCCTCGCGCCCCGGCTGGACGCTGCTGGTGCAGGGCCTGGACCTGCACGTTCCCGCCGCGCACGAGCTGCTGCGCCGCTTTGCCTTCATCCCCGAGGCGCGGCTGGACGACCTGATGCTGTCCTGGGCCAGCGACGGCGGCGGCGTCGGCCCGCACCTCGATTCCTACGATGTGTTCCTGATCCAGGTGCACGGCCGTCGCCGCTGGCGCATCGGCCCGGTGGCTGACGAGACGCTGGTGCCCGACATGCCGGTGCGGCTGCTGCAGAACTTCGAGCCGGCCGAGGAATGGGTGCTCGAGCCCGGCGACATGCTCTACCTGCCGCCGCGCTGGGGCCACGACGGCATCGCCGAAGGCGAGTGCATGACGGCGTCGGCGGGGTTCCGCGTGCCGCTGCAGACCGGCCTCGCGCGCGAGCTGCTGCAGCGCCTGGCCGAAGACGACGAACTGGGCGACGGCGCGCTGTATCGCGACCCGCGCCAGCCGGCCACCGCCGCGCCGGGCGAGATCCCGCCGGGCCTGCGCGAGTTCGCCGGCCGCGCCGTCGAGCGCCTGCTGTCGCGCCGCGGCGCGCTCGACCGCGCGCTCGGCGAGATCCTCAGCGAGCCCAAGCCGCGCGTCTGGTTCGAGGGCGAGCACGCCGAGGGCGACGAGGCCCTGGCCGCCGGCGTCGCGCTCGATCCCAAGAGCCGCATGCTCTACGACGAGCGCCACGTCTTCCTCAACGGCGAGTCCTTCGTCGCCGGCGGCCGCGATGCGCGCCTGATGCGCCGCCTGGCCGACACGCGCGCGCTGTCGGCGCGCGACTGCTCCGGCTTGAGCGAAGGCGCACGCGAGACGGTCGCCGGCTGGATCGAGAGCGGCTGGGTGCGCCGCGGCGGGCAATGAACGCCGGCTCGGCCTTGCTCGACTCGCGCGCCGCGTTCCAGGGCGCCGTCCTGGGCGCCTTCGACGCGGCGATCGCGCGCGGCGCGCGCCGCATCGTCTGCGCGGACCCCGACTTCGCCGAATGGCCGCTGGACGACGCCTCGCTGCACGAGCGCCTGCTGCCCTGGCTCAAGCTGCCGCAGCGCCGCCTGCTGCTGCTGGCCGCCGACTGGAGCGTGCTGCCGCGCCGCCATCCGCGTTTCGTCGCCTGGCGCACGCCCTGGGCGCACGCGGTCGAGGGCTGGGCGCCGGCCGAGGGCGACGAGGCCGAGCTGCCGCGTGTCCTGGTCGACGACGGCGACGTCTTCGTGCACCTGCGCGACGCCGA
This sequence comes from Rubrivivax gelatinosus IL144, assembly GCF_000284255.1. Lineage (NCBI taxonomy): Bacteria > Pseudomonadati > Pseudomonadota > Betaproteobacteria > Burkholderiales > Sphaerotilaceae > Rubrivivax > Rubrivivax gelatinosus. The sequence continues at coordinate 3,726,092 of NC_017075.1, read as the reverse complement.
ACATTGGCGTGGCCGTGCCGGCCGCGACGCCGTCGAAGCGCAGCGCTGGCGCGACGCGCTCGACGGTCGTCTTGAGCGTGCGCAACCCGCTTTTTTCCTGCGTCCTCTGGGCCTGTAGGGGAATGCACCTATTCGGCGCTATACTTTTGGGCTAGGCATGGGAGAGGCAGGAAAGCCGTCCTTGTCTTCGGGGGTGGTGGGTTTCGAGATCCGGGTCGGGTCACCCCCCATCCCTTGAGGTTCCGTCGACCCACAATTCCCTGAGGACACACGCATGAACAAGTCGATCGTTCTGGCTTCGCTGGTCGCCGCGATGGCGCTGGCCGCCTGCGGCAAGAAGGAAGAAACCCCCCCGCCGCCGCCGCCGGCCGCTGAACCGGCTCCGGCTGCTTCGGAAGCTGCCTCGGCCCCGGCCGAAGCCGCGTCGGAAGCCGCTGCCCCGGCTTCGGAAGCCGCCTCGCAATAATCGCGAGACCGAGCGACTCGAACGCTCACAAGCCGCCTTCGGGCGGCTTTTTCATGCCCGCGCGGCCGACGCGCGGGCAACAAAAAGGCCGCCCGAGGGCGGCCTTTCTTTCGTGCCGGGAGCGGCTCAGTGCAGTTCGGTGGCCAGGATGCTGGCGATGCGGTCGCCGGCTTCGCCGGCCGAGCCGGTGCCGCTGGCCGGCTGCACGGTGACCGTCGTCTTGTCGCCGCTGCCCTTGACCAGCACGCGGTAGCGCTGCGGGCCCTTGGGCGCGTCCTTGCTGCCGAAGAGCTTGGAGAAGAAGCCCGGTTCTTCCTTGCCGATGTCCTTCGGGTCGATGTAGCGCACGAAGTACAGGCCGGCGCTGCGGTCGCGGTCCTCGACGGTGAAGCCGGTGCGGTCGAGCACCAGGCCGACACGGCGCCACGCGCGGTCGAAGCCTTCGGCGATCTCCAGCGTCGCCGGCGTGCCGTCGACGAGGTGGGCGCGCGATTGCGGCACCACCGGGTTGGCGATGGCGGCACGCGCCTGCGTCTCCGGCGTGCCCAGCTTGACCATCAGGCGGGCCAGCATCTCGGCTTCGAGATCGGGGTCGCTGGCGCGCGGGCGCCATTCGGTCGATTCCTTGCGCTCGCCGACGTAGACCTCTTCCAGCCCGCGGTGTGCGATGTAGACCTCGCTGCCGGTGGCGGTGCGCTCGACACGGATGCGGAAGCGGTCGCGTTCGCCGGTGTCGTACAGGTTGCCGAACACCTTGCCGATCGTGCTGCGGATGAAGTCGTGCGGCAGCTTGGCCTGGTTCTCGGCCCAGTCGGTCTCCATGATCCCGGTCTGCGGGTCTTCGCTGGCGACGACGAAGCCGCGCTCCTGCCAGAAGGCCTTGAGCTGCGGCCACAGCTGTTCCGGCGCGATCGGCACGACCAGCCAGCGTTCGTTGCCCAGGCGCTCGATGTGCGTGTCGCCGCGAGCGGTCGGCGCCACGGCCGGCCCGCCCGCCACGGGCGCGCCGATGGCCGAGGGCACGCCGGTCGAGTTGGCGGCGCTGACGACGCCGCCCTGGCTCTGGTAGCGGCTGTCCTTGGAGAGCTGGGTCAGGTCGGGCGGCACGTCCAGCGGCTGCTCGCGCACCTTGGTGCTGCGGTAGTCCACCTTGTCGCCCGAGAGCATGTCGCCGATCGACGAGCAGCCGGCCAGCGCGACGGCAAGGGCGAGCGCGGTGGTCCGGGCTGCGGGAACGACGGGAAAACGATTCACGGTGGCAGTCTCCGGCGCGGCCCGACGGGGCCGCGCGTATCGGGGTGATGGACGGATCAGAGCACGCCGCTGGCGGCGAGCGCGGCGTCGACCGTGGCCTGGCCGGCCTCGGTGACGGGCAGCAGCGGCAGCCGCAGCACGTTGCCGCAGCGGCCGAGCCGGTGCAGCGCCCACTTGGTGGGCGCCGGGTTGGATTCGCAGAACAGCGCGCGGTGCAGTTCCAGCAGCTGCAGGTGGATCGCCGTCGCGCGGCGCGCGTCGCCTTCGACGGCCGCAATGCACATCTCGTGCATCAGCCGGGGCGCGACGTTGGCGGTGACGCTGACGTTGCCCTTGCCGCCCAGCAGCATCAGCGCGACGGCGGTGCCGTCGTCGCCGGAATAGATGGAGAAGCCTTCGGGCGCGTGCTTGATCAGCCAGGCCGCGCGCTCGATGTTGCCGGTGGCTTCCTTGATGCCGAAGATGCCGGGCACCTGGGCCACGCGCAGCGTGGTCTCGGGCAGCATGTCCGCGACCGTGCGGCCGGGCACGTTGTAGAGCATCACCGGCAGGTCGACCGCTTCGGCGATCGCGCGGAAGTGGCGGTAGATGCCTTCCTGCGACGGTTTGTTGTAGTAGGGCACGACCTGCAGCGTGCAGTCGGCGCCGACCTCCTTGGCGAAGCGCGTCAGCTCGATCGCCTCGGCGGTCGAGTTGCCGCCGGCGCCGGCCATGATGGGCACGCGGCCCTGGGCGCGTTCGACCGAGAAGCGGATCACCTCGCAGTGCTCGGGCACCGTGAGCGTCGCCGATTCGCCGGTGGTGCCGACGACGCCGATGCAGTCGGTGCCTTCGGCGATGTGCCAGTCGATGAGCCGGCCCAGGGCGTCGTAGTCGACGCTGCCGTCCGGGTGCATCGGCGTGACGAGCGCGACGATGCTGCCAACAATTGCCTTCATGCGCTTAAGCCGTAGCCGCGGTAAATGCCGGATTTTAGCTGCCAGACGGGCACGCTCCGGCGAGGGCGAGCGCGCCGCTGGGCGGCGCGATGGCGACGATTCGTTGCACGCGCCGCAGCGGCCCGTCGAGCAGGCCGTCTTCATAGGCCAGCACGTGCAGGCCTGCGGTGGCAGACAGCAGTTCGCCGGGCGCCAGCAGGAACTCCGGCCGCGACGGCCGGCCGTAGGCTTCCTGGCCCTGGGCGAAGGTTTCGTAGATCAGCACGCCGCCGTCGGCGAGCGCCGCGCGCAGCGCCGGCCACAGCGGCCGCCAGAGGTAGTTCGTCACCAGCACGGCGTCGAAGCGCCGCCCGGGCAGCGGCCAGGGGCCGGCCTCGAGGTCGGCGACGACGGTCTCGGCGATGGCCGACAGCGGCGCCAGCGCCTGCACGTCGCGGTCGACGCCGGTGACCACGCAACCGCGAGCTGCCAGCCAGCGAATGTGGCGGCCGCTGCCGCAGGCGAGGTCCAGCACGCGGGCCCCGGCGGGCAGCAACTGCGCCCAGCGTTGCAGCCAGTCCGACGGCGGCGCGCTCGCGGGCATCAGAAGCAGGACCAGAGCCGGGTCGCGAAGTCGACCACCGTGTCGGGCTGGCGGTAGGCGAGGAAGACCGCGGCGAGCACGACGATCGCCACCAGCCAGGCGAGCACGCGGCCGAGCTTCATGCCGCCACCGGGCGCGCCTCGCGCGGGATCGCCGTCTCGCGCACCGGCAGGTTGACGATCGCCGCGAACACGCCCAGCGCCACCGCGATCCACCAGACGATCTGGTAGCTGCCGGTCGCGTCGTAGAGCCGGCCGCCCAGCCAGACGCCGAGGAAGGAGCCGACCTGGTGGCTGAGGAAGACGATGCCACCGAGCATCGACATGTAACGCACGCCGAAGATCTGGGCCACGATGGCGTTGGTCGGCGGCACCGTCGACAGCCACAGCACGCCCATCGTCGCGGCGAACAGGTACACGCCCCAGGTCGTGATCGGCGACAGCACGAAGACCGTGATGACGATGGCGCGCAGCAGGTAGATCACCGCCAGGATGTGGCGCTTGGCGAGCTTCTGGCCCAGCACGCCGGCGGCGTAGGTGCCGAAGACGTTGAACAGGCCGATCAGCGCCAGCGCGGTGGTCGCGACCTCGGGGCCCAGGCCCTGGTCCTTCAGGTAGGCCGGCATGTGCACGCCGATGAACACGACCTGGAAGCCGCAGACGAAGTAGCCGGCGGTCAGCAGCAGGAAGCTGCGGTAGCCCAGCGCCTCGCGCAGCGCCGCGCCGACGCTCTGCGCCGGGCCGGTGTGCACGCCGGCGCCGGCCGGCTCCTTCAGGCCGAAGGCCAGCGGCACGATGGCCAGCGCCGCGCAGCCGAGCAGGAACAGCGCGTTCTGCCAGCCGACGCCGCCGATCAGCCAGTTCTCCACCGGCACCATCAGGAACTGACCGAACGAGCCCGCGGCGGCGGCCACACCCATCGCCCAGGAGCGCTTCTCGGGCGCGACGTTGCGCGCGATGACGCCGTAGATCACCGCGTAGGTCGTGCCCGACTGCGCGATGCCGATCAGCAGCCCGGCGCCGCCGGTGAAAGCCAGCCCCGAGGTCGCCAGCGCCATCGACACGAGGCCCAGCGCGTAGAGCACCGCGCCGACGATCAGCACGCGGAAGGCGCCCCAGCGGTCGGCCAGCATGCCGGCCACCGGCCCGGCCAGGCCCCAGGCCAGGTTCTGCACCGCCAGCGCGAAGGCGAAGGTCTCGCGGGTCCAGCCGCGGTCCATCGTGATCGGCTGCAGCCACAGGCCGAAGCCGTGGCGGATGCCCATGCTGAGGGTGACGATGGCGGCGCCGCAGAGCAGCACCTGCGTCATCGACAGGCGCGGGGCGGTCGTGGCGGTGGTCATGGGGGCGCAATGTATCCAAAGCGCCCCGGGCATGTCGGCGTCGCGGTCGGCGCGGCGGGGAGCGTGCTCCGCCGTGGTTCCTTCGTGCACTTCGGCGGTTCAGTTGTAGGCGATTCGGTGCATCGTGCTTTGAATGGCGAGTTGTTTGGCGATGTCGGGAAAACTATGGTGAAACCGACGCCTTGGCGCTGGGTACAGTGCGCCACTTCAACGGCAACGGCAGCGACGAATGAAGGTCCTGGTCCTCGGCAGCGGTGTCATCGGCACCTCGGTGGCTTACTACCTCGCGAAGTCGGGGCACGAGGTCGAGGTCGTCGACCGCCAGAGCGGCCCGGCGCTGGAAACGAGCTTCGGCAACGCCGGCGAGATCTCGCCGGGCTACTCCTCGCCCTGGGCCGGCCCGGGCGTGCCGGTGAAGGCCATCAAGTGGATGCTGATGCAGCACTCGCCGCTGGTCGTCAGCGCGCTGCTCGACCCGAAGATGTGGCGCTGGGGCATGGCGATGCTGGCCAACTGCAACGCCCGCGCCTATGCGCTCAACAAGAGCCGCATGGTGCCGATCGCCGAGTACAGCCGCGACTGCCTGAAGGCGCTGCGCGCCGAGACCGGCATCGAGTACGACGACCGCGCCCAGGGCACGCTGCAGCTGTTTCGCACCCAGAAGCAGCTCGACGGCATCGGCGGCGACGTCGAGGTGCTGCGCCAGTACGGCGTGCCCTTCGAGGTGCTGGACCGCGAGGGTTTCGTCAAGGTCGAGCCGGCGCTGGCGCTGACGAAGGACAAGTTCGTCGGTGCGCTGCGCCTGCCCAACGACGAGACCGGCGACTGCTTCAAGTTCACCAACCGCCTGGCCGAGATGGCGCGTGCGCTGGGCGTGCGCTTCCGCTTCGACACGACGGTGCAGGGTGTCGAAGTCAGCGGCGGCCGCGTCTCGGCGGTGCGCACGACGGCCGGCACGCTGACCGCCGACCGCGTCGTCGTCGCGCTCGGCAGCTTCTCGCCGCAGTGGATGAAGCCGCTGGGCCTCAGCCTGCCGATCTACCCGGTCAAGGGCTACTCGATCACGGTGCCGATCACCGACACCGCCGGCGCGCCGGAGTCGACGATCATGGACGAGACGCACAAGGTGGCGGTCACGCGCCTGGGCGACCGCATCCGCGTCGGCGGCACGGCCGAGCTCGGCGGCTTCGACCTGACGCTGCGCGGCGGCCGCCGGCGCACGCTGGAGCACGTCGTCACCGACCTGTTCCCGCGCGGCGGCGACGTCTCGCGCGCCGAGTTCTGGTGCGGTCTGCGCCCGATGACGCCCGACGGCACGCCGATCGTCGGCGAGACGCCGGTGCGCGACCTGCTGCTGGCCACCGGCCACGGCACGCTGGGCTGGACGATGGCCGCCGGCACCGGGCGCGTCATCGCCGACATCGTCTCGGGCCGACAGCCCGAGATCGACGTGCGGCCGCTGAACATCGCGCGCTACCGCTGATCGCCCCCGCGCCGGGGCGGCCGCGGGCCGCTCCCTAGAATCCGCGCCCATGGCAATCAAGCAGGGCAGTTACGCCGAAGCCTCGATCCGCGTGCTCAAGGGCCTGGAGCCCGTCAAGCAGCGGCCGGGCATGTACACGCGCACGGACAACCCGCTGCACGTCGTCCAGGAAGTCATCGACAACGCCGCCGACGAGGCGCTGGCGGGGTTCGGCAAGCGCATCGCGGTGACGCTGCACGCCGACGGCTCGGTGGCCGTCGAGGACGACGGCCGCGGCATCCCCTTCGGCCTGCACCCCGAGGAGCAGGTGCCGGTGCTGGAGATCGTCTACACGCGGCTGCACGCCGGCGGCAAGTTCGACAAGGGCTCGGGCGGCGCCTACAGCTTCTCCGGCGGCCTGCACGGCGTCGGCGTCAGCGTGACCAACGCGCTGGCGACGCGGCTGGAAGTGACGGTCTGGCGCGAAGGCCAGTGCGCGACGCTGGCCTTCGGCAACGGCGGCGACGTCGTCGAGCCGCTGGTGGTGCGCAAGGCGACGTCCGGCGAGCGCCGCCACGGCACGCGGGTGCGCGTCTGGCCCGACGCCAAGTATTTCGAGAGCCCCGAGCTGCCGCGCGGCGAGCTGCTGCACCTGCTGCGCAGCAAGGCCGTGCTGATGCCCGGCGTGACCGTCACGCTGACGACCGAGAAGAGCGGCGAGACCCAGACCTGGCGCTACGAGTCGGGCCTGCGCGACTACCTGATGCAGAGCCTGGCCGCCGAGCCGCTGATCCCGCTGTTCGAGGGCGCGCAGTACGCCGCCGCCAACGAGACCGAGAGCTTCGCCGAAGGCGAGGGCGCGGCCTGGTGCGTGGCCTTCACCGACGAAGGCACGACGCTGCGCGAGAGCTACGTCAACCTGATCCCGACGGTGGCCGGCGGCACGCACGAGTCGGGCCTGAAGGACGGCCTGTTCCAGGCGGTCAAGGGTTTCATCGAGCTGCACGCGCTGATGCCCAAGGGCGTCAAGCTGATGCCCGAGGACGTGTTCTCGCGCGCCAGCTTCGTGCTCTCGGCCAAGGTGCTGGACCCGCAGTTCCAGGGCCAGATCAAGGAGCGGCTGAACAGCCGCGACGCGCTGAAGCTCGTCGCCAGCTTCGTGCGCCCGGCGCTGGAGATCTGGCTCAACCAGCACGTCGAGTTCGGCAAGAAGCTCGCGGAACTGGTGATCCGCCAGGCGCAGACTCGCCAGCGTGCCGGCCAGAAGGTCGAGAAGAAGAAGGGCTCGGGCGTCGCCGTGCTGCCCGGCAAGCTGACCGACTGCGAGAGCCGCGACCTGAGCTTGAACGAGGTCTTCCTCGTCGAAGGCGACTCCGCCGGCGGCAGCGCCAAGATGGGCCGCGACAAGGAGACCCAGGCCATCCTGCCGCTGCGCGGCAAGGTGCTCAACGCCTGGGAGGTCGAGCGCGACCTGCTGTTCAAGAACAACGAGATCCACGACATCTCGGTAGCGCTGGGCGTCGACCCGCACGGCCCGGCCGACGAGCCCGACCTGTCCGGGCTGCGCTACGGCAAGGTCTGCATCCTGTCGGACGCCGACGTCGACGGCTCGCACATCCAGGTGCTGCTGCTGACGCTGTTCTTCCGCCACTTCCCGAAGCTGATCGAACGCGGTCACGTCTACGTCGCGCGGCCGCCGCTGTACCGCATCGACGCCCCGGCGCGCGGCAAGCGCCCGGCGGCCAAGCTCTATGCGCTGGACGACGGCGAGCTCGAGGCGGCGCTGGACAAGCTGCGCAAGGAAGGCGCACGCGAAGGTTCCTGGACCATCAGCCGCTTCAAGGGCCTGGGCGAGATGAACGCCGAGCAGCTCTGGGACACGACGCTGAACCCCGAGACGCGCCGACTGCTGCCGGTGGCCTTCGGCGCGCCGGGTTTCGACGCCACCGTCGAGCTCTTCACGCGGCTGATGGGCAAGGGCGAGGCGCAGGCGCGACGAGATCTGATGGAACTGCGCGCCGACGCGGTCGAGATCGACGTCTGATCCGGCGCCATCGAGCGTTCCCCGGACGCCGGGATCGGGGGTTGACGCTCCCGGCACCGGCCGGAAAAGTCATTTACTTCATCTGTTTGTGGCTTTTCTTTGCCGGAGTGAATCCATGACCCAGGTTTTCAAGCCGCTGCGCACCGCCGTCGTGCTGGCTGTCTCGGCGTTCGTGTGCAGCGCGGCCATGGCCGCGGCCAGTGCCGACTCGGGCAGCGTGCGCGTCATCGTCGCGTACAAGGCCGGTGCCGCCGCCAAGATCCGCAACGGCCTCGTCGCGCTCGGCGGCAAGGTGCGTGACGATCTGTCGGACGACAACGCGATCGCCATCAGCGTGCCCAAGGCCAAGCTCGCCAAGCTGAAGGCGCTGGCCGGCGTGGACTACGTCGAGGAAGACGTCGTCCACCACATCCTGGGCACGCGCAGCAACTCGATCAAGAGCCGCAAGGTCGCCGCCGCGGCGGCCTCCACCCAGACCGTGCCCTACGGCATCACGCTGGTGCAGGCCGACCAGGTCACCGGCACGCCGAAGTGGACGCCGAAGATCTGCATCGTCGACTCCGGCATCGACGCGACGCACGAAGACCTGGCGGGCAACAAGCTCGCGGGCCAGAACTTCTCCGGCTCCGGCAGCTGGAACACCGACGAGAACGCGCACGGCACGCACGTCGCCGGCACCATCGCCGCGCTGGACAACGGCCTGGGCGTCGTCGGCGTCAACGGCAAGAAGCAGGTCTCGCTGTACATCAGCAAGGTGTTCGATTCGACCGGCAGCGCCAGCTCGTCGACGATCACCAAGGCCATGAACGCCTGCGGCCGTGCCAAGGCCAACATCATCTCGATGTCGCTGGGTGCCAACAGCGCCAGCAAGACCGAGAAGCGCGCCATCGACCGCCTGGCCAAGAAGGGCATCCTGTTCGTCGCCGCCGCCGGCAACGACGGCACGACGGCCGTGTCCTACCCGGCGGGCTTCGACAACGTGATGTCGGTGGCCGCGGTCGACGAGAACAAGGCCTGGGCCTCGTTCTCGCAATACAACTCGACCGTCGACATCGCCGGCCCGGGCGTGGCCGTCGTCTCGACCGTGCCGCCCAACGTGCTGACGATGGGCGTGCTGAAGGTCGGCGGCGCCACCGTGCCGTCGCTGTCGATGGAAGGCGCGCCGGTCAAGGGCGCCACCGGCCCGCTGGCCGACTTCGGCTTCGGCGACGCGCCGGTGGCCGGCTCGATGACCGGCAAGATCTGCCTGATCTCGCGCGGCAACATCTCGTTCGCCGACAAGGTCGTCAACTGCCAGACCAGCGGCGGCATCGGCGCGGTCATCTACAACAACACCAGCGGCGAACTGGCCGGCACGATGGGCGACACCGTCACGACGATCCCGTCGGTCGGCATCACCCAGGCCGACGGCGCCACGCTGATGGGCCAGCTCGGCACCTCGACCTACGTCGCGATCGAGCCGGATCCGGCCAAGTACGCGTCGTTCAACGGCACCTCGATGGCCACGCCGCACGTCTCGGCCGTCGCCGGCCTGGTGTGGAGCTACTTCCCGAGCTGCACGGCGCAGCAGATCCGCACGACGCTGATCAACAGCGCGCTGGACATCGGCGACGCCGGCCGTGACGACAAGACCGGCGCCGGCCTCGTGCAGGCCAAGGCCGCGATCGACCGCATCACCGCGATGGGCTGCGGCAACTGAGCCGGGACGTGAGAGGCCGGAAGGCCTCTCGCGCCAGGCTCAGGCCCGAGCGCGATTTCACGCGCGAGGGCTGAGTTCCAGAACCGCCGGCCATGTCCGGCGGTTTTCTTTTGCACGGCGCCGAACTGCACCGTCGACACGGCGGTGTTCGCACGATCGCGGCGTACCGGCCGGCCTACGATGGGGCGATCGTGTCCCGTCCCGGCTCCCGTCTTCTTCATCTGCGCCCCGTCGCCCTGTCCTTGATGCTGGCCTGGGGCCCGGCCGCCCACGCCGAACTCTGGGGCTTCGTCGATGCCTACGGCGTCGCGCACTTCGCGCCGCGGGCCGTCGATGCGCGCTACCGCCTGGTGCATGCCGACGAAGCCGCCAGCGGCCCGCGTGTGCCGGGCAAACGCGACGGTGCCGATGCGCTGCTGACCTGGATGGAGATCGCGCCGGAGGTCAAGGCGCTGGTGCCCTGGGTGCGCGAGGCGGCGCGCACGCACGGTGTCGACGCCGAACTGCTGACGGCCATCATCGCCGTCGAGTCGGGCTTCCGCCGTGACGCCGTGTCGCCGCGCGGCGCGATCGGGCTGATGCAGATCACCGCCGTCACCGGCGACCGCTACGCGACGCCGGCCGAGCGCCGCCAGCCCGCGGCCGAACGCCTGCGCGACGCGCGCACCAACATCCACACCGGCGCGCGCATGCTCGCCGACCTGACGCGGCGCTACGGCCGCATCGATCTCGCGCTGGCCGCCTGGAACGCCGGCGAAGGCACGGTGCGCCGCGCCGGCGGCCTGCCGCGGCTGGCCGAGACCCGCGCCCACGTGCACCTGGTGCTCGAGCTGTACTGGGCGCTGCTGCAGCGCAGCCAGACGGCGCGCGCGACGCGGCTGGCGCTGGGCTGATCGGCGCCGCGCCGGCGCCACCCGGCGGCGTTTGCGAGAATCGCCGCCTTTCGAAGCCGAGCGGCCGCGAGCGCCGCCCGCACTGCATGCGAGATCTCTTCGACTTCACGGCGGCCGAACCCGCCGACACCATCACGCTGGCCGACTACGCCGAACGCGCCTACCTCGAGTACGCGCTGTCGGTCGTCAAGGGCCGCGCGCTGCCCGACGTCTGCGACGGCCAGAAGCCGGTGCAGCGGCGCATCCTCTACGCGATGCACCGCATGGGGCTGGGCTACAACGGCAACGTCGGCGCCAAGCCGGTGAAGAGCGCACGCGTCGTCGGCGACGTGCTCGGCCGCTACCACCCGCACGGCGACACCGCGGCCTACGACGCGATGGTGCGCATGGCCCAGGACTTCAGCCAGCGCTACCCGCTGGTCGACGGCCAGGGCAACTTCGGCAGCCGCGACGGCGACGGCGCCGCGGCGATGCGCTACACCGAAGCTCGGCTGGCGCCGATCGCGCGCCTGCTGCTCGAGGAGATCGACGAAGGCACGGTCGACTTCCAGCCCAACTACGACGGCTCGACCGAGGAGCCGCGCCAGCTGCCGGCGCGCCTGCCTTTCGTGCTGCTCAACGGCGCCTCGGGCATCGCCGTCGGCCTGGCCACCGAGATCCCCAGCCACAACCTGCGCGAGGTCGCGGCCGCCGCGGTCGAGCTGATCCGCGACCCGGCGCTGGCCGACGAGGCGCTCTACGCCACGCTGCCCGGCCCCGACTTCCCCGGCGGCGGCCAGATCATCAGCAGCGCCGCCGAGATCCGCGCCGCCTACGCCGGCGGCCGCGGCAGCCTGAAGGTGCGCGCGCGCTGGACGATCGAGGACCTGGCGCGCGGCCAGTGGCAGCTCGTCGTCAACGAGCTGCCGCCGGGCACCAGCGCCCAGCGTGTGCTCGAGGAGATCGAGGAGCTGACCAACCCCAAGCTGCGCCCCGGCAAGAAGGCGCTGACGCAGGAGCAGCAGCAGCTCAAGCAGACCGTGCTGTCGGTGCTGGACGCGGTGCGCGACGAGTCCAGCAAGGACGCGCCGGTGCGCCTGGTCTTCGAGCCCAAGAGCCGCACCGTCTCGCAGCAGGACCTGATCACGACGCTCTTGGCCAACACCAGCCTGGAGTGCAACTCGCCGGTCAACCTGACGATGGTCGGCGCCGACGGCCGGCCGACGCAGAAGAGCCTGCGCCAGATGCTGGAGGAGTGGATCGGCTTCCGCCAGCAGACGGTGCAGCGGCGCACGCGCCATCGCCTGGCCAAGGTGCTGGAGCGCATCCACGTGCTCGAAGGCCGGCAGCTGGTGCTGCTGAACATCGACGAGGTGATCCGCATCATCCGCGAGAGCGACGAGCCGCGCGCGGCGCTGATCGCGCGCTTCAATCTCAGCGAGCGCCAGGCCGACGACATCCTCGACCTGCGGCTGCGCCAGCTGGCGCGGCTGGAGGCGATCAAGATCGAGCAGGAGCTGAAGGACCTGCGCGAGCAGCAGGCCAAGCTCGAGGAGATCCTGGGCAGCCCGGCGGTGCTCAAGCGCACGCTGATCCGCGAGATCGAGGCCGACGCCAAGGCCTTCGGCGACGAGCGCCGCACGCTGATCCAGGAAGAGCGCCGCGCGGTCGCCGAGATCCGCGTCGTCGACGAGCCGGTGACGGTGGTCGTCAGCCAGAAGGGCTGGGTGCGGGCGCTGAAAGGCCACGAGGTGGAGCGTTCGACGCTGGGCTTCAAGGCCGGCGACGCGCTCTACGCCACCTTCGCCTGTCGCAGCGTCGACACGCTGCTGGTCTTCGGCGACCGTGGCCGGGTCTACAGCGTCGCCGTCTCGGCGCTGCCGGGCGGCCGCGGCGACGGCGTGCCGATCACGACGCTGATCGAGCTCGAAGCCGGCACCGCCATCGCCCACTACTGGGCCGGCGCTGCCGACACGACGCTGCTGCTGGCCAACAGCGGCGGCTTCGGCCTGCTGGCCAAGGCCGGCGACCTGCACGGCCGCCAGCGCGCCGGCAAGAGCTTCCTGACGCTGGAAGCCGGCGAACGTCCGCTCGAGCCCTGGGCCGTGGCCGCCGGCCAGGTCAACGCCGCCTGCCTGGCGGCCGACGGCCGGCTGCTGGTCTATCCGCTCGACGAACTCAAGCACCAGCCCAACGGCGGCCGCGGCCTGACGCTGATGGACGTCGACGCGGCGACGCCGCTGGTCGCGGTGGCGGCCTGCGCGCAGTCGGTGCTGGTCGTCGGCAGCGGCCGCGGCGGCAAGGCGCGCGACGAGGAGATCCGCAACAGCGCCTTCACCAGCTGCATCGGCAAACGCGCGCGCAAGGGCCGCAAGCTGGACGGCTTCCAGAAGGTCGCGGCGCTGCGCACCCCCGCAGCCTGAGGGGGCGGGGAGGGTGGCCGGCGTGACCTTCGTCACGCCGTGACGCCGTTTCCGGACGCGGGTCCCCGGAGCGCGGGGATGCCGCCGCTCGTAAGCAAAAGTATCGTCAATCCCTAACGGGAAGCTCCATCCCCAAGGACTCGACGATGTTCCAAGCTGCTCTCCGCGCCACCCTCGGCGCCGTCGCTTTCGCCGCCGCCTGCGGCAGTGCCCAGGCCGCCACCGTGACGCTCGACGGCTTTGCCTACGACCGCTCGCCGACCGTGCACACGTCGATGTACGACGGCCGCGCCGGCGCGTTCGCCGGCACGCTGAGCAACGCCGGCGCGTTCTCGACCGACGACTTCGTCACCTACTGCATCCAGCTGTCCGAGGCCGTCTCCTTCGGCAAGACCTACCAGTACGACATCGTCTCCGGCACGAGCTACTTCGGCGCCGCGAAGGCCGACCTGCTCGGCCGGGTGATGACCTACGCGAAGCTGAACCCGGACGGTTATTCCGGCGGCCTGAACGGCTGGGGCATGGTCGGCGCGCTGCAGCTGGCGATCTGGAACGTCGTCTACGACACCGATCTGAGCGTCACCAAGGGCGCCTTCGCCACCGACAACAACAACGCCTACGCCCGCGGCGCGAACATCATCCTGACCGGGGCGTCGAAGCTGACCGATTCGATCTACGACGTCTACGCGCTCAGCGCCAGGGGCGTGCAGGACCTTCTGCTGGTGTCGCTGAAGGACAGCGGCGGCGGCAGCGGCTCCAACGTGCCGGAACCCGGCACCGCCGCGCTAGCGCTGCTGGCGCTGGGCGCCGCCGGCGCCGGCCTGCGCCGCCGCAAGGCCTGAAGACGACGATCGCGGTTCGGGCGCGCGAGGCCTGCCGGCCTCGCACGTCCTGCCTCAGCGCTTCGGCTGCGCCATCACGGTGATGGCGCCCAGCGCCGACAGCGTGAACATCGCCAGGCTCCAGAACTCGTAAGGCAGACCGAAGAGCTTGGTCGCTGCGTCGGCGCAGCTGGTCATCGCCATGAAGAGGTCGGGGTAGCGTGCGTCCAGCCCGAGCGCGCCGATGATCTTCTCGGCCAGCGACAGGTCGCAGGAGGCCTGGCTGGCGGCGACGAAGTGCTGCCACAGCGCCGCGCCGATGCCGCAGCCGGCGAAGCCCAGCACCAGCAGCGCCCCGATGCGCCGGCCCAACGGCGAGTGCCAGACCAGCGCCAGCGCCGCCGCGGCGGCCAGCGCCAGGAAGATCAGGCGCTGCAGCACGCACCAGGGGCAGGGCTGCATGTTCCAGGCGTGCTGGGTGTAGTACGCCGCCCCGACGGCCGCGGGGCCGCCGAGTGCGATCGCGCCCAGCACCAGATCGGCGCGCTTCATAGCTGGCTCCCCGCGGTCGACCATGAATGGATTCGCGAGCGCGTCAAGCAAACGCCGCGGAACCGGCTCTGCCGGGCCGCTGGCGTTGCCCCCCCGGGGGGGAGCGCCGCAGGCGCTACGGGGGGGATCACTTCAGCTCGGCGATGAGCTCGATCTCGACGCAGGCGCCCAGCGGGATCTGGGCGACGCCGAAGGCGCTGCGTGCATGGGCGCCGATCTCGGCGCCGAAGACCTCGACGAAGAGCTCGCTGGCGCCGTTGGTCACCAGGTGCTGCTCGGTGTAGGTCGGGGTGCTGTTCACCAGGCTCATCACCTTGACGATGCGGGCCACGTTCTCGAGCCCGTTGGCGGCGACGGCCAGCGTGCCCAGCAGGTCGATGGCGATGGCGCGCGCCGCGGACTGGCCTTCGGCGGTCGTCATCGTCAGGCCGAGCTGGCCGACCCAGGGCTTGGCGTCGCGCTTGGCGATGTGGCCGGAGATGAAGACGAGCTTGCCGGTCTGCACGAAAGGCACGTAGGCGGCGGCAGGCACGGCGACGGCGGGCAGCGTGATGCCCAGCTGGTTGAGGCGGTCTTGAATGCTCATGGTGGGCTCGGAGGGCACGCCTTCGGGGGTGCCCGTCGTGGGAACGGGCCATCCTACACTGGGCCGATATGGGCCGTGACGAGCCTGCGGCACGAGGGTGGTGGGCGCCGGCAGCCGGCTGGCTGGCCGGCACGCTGGCGCAGCTGCAGCAGGCGGCGCTGGCCTCCGAGGCCCACCGGGCGCTGCTGGCGGCCGCCGCGGCCGTCGTCCTGATGCTCGCCTGGCGCTGCCGGCGGCCGGGCTGGCGCCACGCCGGCTGGGCGCTCGCTGCCGCGGCCCTGGCGTTCGCCGCCACCGACTGGCGTGCCGCCCGGCGGCTCGACGAGCGCCTGGCGCCGCCGCTCGCCGGCGCCGAACTCGTGCTGACCGGCGTCGTCGTGCGCCTGCCGGCGGTGCACGCCGGCGGCGTGCGTTTCGTCGTCGACACCGAGCGCGCCGCCACGCCCGACGGCCGGTCGGTCACGGTCCCGCCGCGCATCGTGCTCGGCTGGTACGCCGACGGCGACGCGCGCCCGCCGCTGCCGCAGGTCGGCGAACGCTGGCACTGGGGCGTGAAGCTCAAGCCGCCGCACGGCGTGCTCAACCCGCACGGCTTCGACGCCGAGCTGGCCTGGTTCCTCCAGGGCGTCGGCGCCACCGGCAGCGTGCGCGGCTCGCCGCCGCCGCAGCGGCTGGCGGTGGACGCCGCCGCGCCGCTGGAGCGCTGGCGCCAGCGGGTGCGCGACGCGATCTTCCGGCAGGTCGCCGACCCCGCCGCCGCCGGCGTGCTGGCGGCGTTGGCGATCGGCGACCAGGCCGCCATCGATCGCGAGGACTGGGACGTCTTCCGCCTGACCGGCGTCGCCCATCTGATGAGCATCTCCGGATTGCACGTGACGATGTTCGCCTGGCTGGCCGGCGCGCTGCTGGGGCGGCTGTGGCGGCTCAGCGGACGCGGCCTGCTCGTGCTGCCGGCGCCGCAGGCGGCGCGCTGGGGCGGGCTGGCCTGCGCTGCGGCCTACGCGCTGGCCGCCGGCTGGGGCGTGCCGGCGCAGCGCACGGTCGGCATGCTGGCCACCGTCGTCGTGCTGCGCAGCCTGGGCCGGCGCTGGCCGCTGCCGGCGGTGCTGCTGGCCGCGGCGCTGGCCGTCGTGATGCTCGACCCCTGGGCGCCGCTGCAGCCGGGCTTCTGGCTGTCCTTCGTCGCGGTGGCGCTGCTGGCGGTGTCCGAACCGGCTCACACCGCAAGGCCGGCGGCGGTCGACGATCCGCGCCCCTGGCAGCGCCGCTGGGCCGCGCTGCGCCAGGCCGCGCGCGGCGGGCTGCGCACCCAGGCGGTGGCGACCGTCGGCCTGGCGCCGCTGTCGATGCTGTTCTTCCAGCAGCTCTCGGCGGTCGGTTTCGCTGCCAACCTGGTCGCGATCCCGCTGGTGACGCTGGTCGTCACGCCGCTGGCGCTGGCCGGCGTGCTGCTGCCGCCGCTGTGGAGCCTGGCGGCGCTGCTGGTCGACGCGCTGCGTGCGCTGCTGGCGGCGATGGCGGCGTGGCCGGGGGCCTCGTGGACGGCGGCCGCGGCGCCGCCCTGGGCGGTCGCCTGCGGGCTGCTGGGCGGCCTGCTCGCGGTGCTGCCGCTGCCCTGGCGGCTGCGCTGGCTGGCCGTGCCGCTGATGCTGCCGCTGCTGGCGCCGCCGGTGCCGCGGCCGGCCGAGGGGCGTTTCGAACTCGTCGCCGCCGACGTCGGCCAGGGCAGCGCGCTGCTCTTGCGCACCGCGCGCCATCTGCTGGTCTTCGACGCCGGCCCGCGCTGGGGGCCCGAGGCCGATGCCGGCTCGCGTGTGCTCGTGCCGCTGCTGCGTGCGCGCGGCGAGCGCCGCATCGATGTGCTGATGCTCAGTCACCGCGACAGCGACCACGTCGGCGGTGCCGCCGCGCTGCTGGCGGCGCTGCCGGTCGGCGAGCTCGTCGGCTCCTTGCCCGACGGCCACCCGCTGCTCGGTGCCGTGCCGCACCGGCGCTGCACGGCCGGCGAGCGCTGGACCTGGGACGGCGTCGACTTCGAGATCCTGCACCCGCCGGCCGGCATGGTGATCGCCGACGCGGCGTCCAACGCGACGAGCTGCGTTCTGCGTGTGCGCGGTGCCACCGTCAGTGTGCTGCTGCCCGGCGACCTGCCGGCGGCACAGGAGCTGGCGCTGGTCGCCGCCGGCGCGTCGCTGACGGCCGAGGTGCTGGTCGTGCCGCACCACGGCAGCCGCAGTTCATCGAGCGACGGCTTCATCGACGCGGTCTCTCCGCGCGTCGCCGTCGTGCAAGCCGGCTACCTGAACCGCTTCGGCCATCCTGCGCCGGAGGTGAGCGCGCGCTTCGTCGGGCGCGGCATCGAACTCGTGCGCAGCGACGCCTGCGGCGCCTGGACGCTGGCCGCCGACGGCCAGGCGCAGTGCGAACGTGAGCGCTCGCGCCGCTACTGGCATCATCGGCCGTCGCCGCCCTGATCCTGCCTGCACCGTGTCCGCCACCGCCGAGTCGCTGTTCGCCCAAGGCACCGATGCGCTCGCGCGCGGCGACCTGGCCGCCGCGGAGACCGCGCTGCGCGAGGCGATCGTGCTGCAGCCGCTGCTGGCCGAGGCCCACGCCAACCTGGGGCTGGCGCTCGAACGCGCCGGCCGGCCCGACGAGGCCGAAGCTGCCTACCGCGAAGCGCTGGCGATCGCGCCGCAGGCCGCGCCGATCTGGGGCTTGCTGGGCACGCTGCAGCTGATGCGCCGGCGCCGGCTCGACGCCGAAGCTGCGCTGACGCGCGCGGTGGCGCTGGACCCGCAGTCGCCCGCCGCCTGGACGCACCTCGGCCTGCTGCATGCCCTGGGCGGCGTCGCCCGCCTGGCCGAGGGCTGCCACCGCCGTGCGCTCGAACTCGACCCCGGCCACGCCGACGCGACGCTGAACCTGGCGACGCTGCTGCTGCGCCAGGGCCGCTGGGACGAAGGCTGGCCGCTGTTCGAGCGCCGCGGCTGGTACGCCGCGCTGGCCGCCCGGCTGCCGATGCCGCGCTGGGGCGGCGAGCCGCTGGCCGGGCGTTCGCTGCTGATCGGCGTCGAGGCCGGCCTGGGCGACATGATCCAGTTCGTGCGTTATGCCGCCATCGCCAAGGCCGCCGGCGCCGGGCGTGTCGGCGTGCTCGCCTATCCGCCGCTGGCGCGGCTGTTCGCCGGCGCCGACGGCGTCGACGAGGTCGTGCCGCTGTCGGCGGAGGTCGCGCCGGGCGACTGGGACCTCTGGGCGCCGCCGATGAGCCTGCCGCTGCACTTCGGCACGCGGGTCGACAAGGTGCCGGCGATGCTGCCCTACCTGCGGCCCGACCCGGCCTTGGTCGCACACTGGCGCGCCGTGCTCGGCGACGCCGGCGGCCGCCGCCGCATCGGTCTGGTCTGGCGCGGCAGCGCCGGCTTCGAGACCGACGCCTGGCGTTCGCTGCCCTCGCTGGCCACGCTGGCGCCGCTGGCTGCGCTGCCCGGCGTGCAGCTCGTCAGCCTGCAGAAGGGTGCCGGCGAAGACGAGGCCGCCGCGCCGCCGTTCGAGCTGCTGAACCCGATGCCCGCCGTCGCCGACCTGGCCGACACCGCGGCCCTCGTCGAGAACCTGGACCTCGTCGTCAGCGTCGACACCGCCGTCGCGCACCTGGCCGGCGCGCTGGGCACGCCCTGCGCGTTGCTGCTGCCCGACTTCAACGTCGACTGGCGCTGGCTCGAAGGCCGCGCCGACACGCCCTGGTACCCGGGCGTGATGCGGCTCTTCCGCCGCCCGGCCGTCGGTCGCTGGGACGACGCGGTGGCCGAGCTGCGGGCCGAACTCGAAGCGGCGCTGGGCTGAGCGTCACCGGCGCGCTGGCATCATCGCCGCAGCCCGCGCTGCGTCCCGTGGCCCGGCACTTGCAACACCGTGGCATCCCGCCGCAGGAGCTCCGTCCGTGTCCATCCACGTCGCGCTGAACCACGTCACGCACTACCGCTACGACCGCCGCGTCGGGCTCTCGCCGCAGGTCGTGCGTCTGCGCCCGGCGCCGCACTGCCGCACGCCCATCGTCTCGTACTCGCTGCGCATCGAGCCCGGCGAGCACTTCGTCAACTGGCAGCAGGACCCGTTCGCCAACCACCTGGCGCGGCTGGTGTTCCCGGAGAAGACGACCGAGTTCAAGGTTACCGTCGACCTGGTGGCCGAGATGTCGGTCTACAACCCGTTCGACTTCTTCCTCGAACCCGAGGCCGAGAACTTCCCGTTCGCCTACGCGCCCGAGCTGGCACACGACCTCGCGCCCTACCTGGCGCGCGACGAGGCGACGCCGCTGTTCGCCGAGTTCGTCGCCAGCATCCCGCGCGAACGCGTGCGCACGATCGACTTCTTGGTCGAGATCAACCGCCGGCTGCAGCGCGACATCGGCTACCTGATCCGCCTGGAGCCCGGCGTGCAGACGCCCGAGGAGACGCTGGCGAAGAAGTCCGGCTCCTGCCGCGACACCGGCTGGCTGCTGGTGCAGGCGCTGCGCCACTGCGGCCTGGCGGCGCGTTTCGTCTCCGGCTACCTGATCCAGCTGAAGCCCGACGTGAAGTCGCTCGACGGCCCGAGCGGCGCCGAGACCGACTTCACCGACCTGCACGCCTGGTGCGAGGTCTACCTGCCGGGCGCCGGCTGGATCGGCCTGGACCCGACCTCGGGCCTGCTGGCCGGCGAAGGCCACATCCCGGTGGCCTGCACGCCCGAACCCTCGACCGCGGCGCCGGTCTCGGGCGCGGTCGACCCCTGCGAGGTCGAGTTCGGCCACACGATGCAGGTCACGCGCGTGCACGAGTCGCCGCGTGTCACCAAGCCCTACACCGAGGACCAGTGGCAGGACGTGCTGGCGCTCGGCGAGGCGGTGGACCGCGAACTCGAAAGCGGCGACGTGCGATTGACGATGGGCGGCGAACCGACCTTCGTCTCGGTCGACGACCGCGACGGTGCCGAATGGAACACCGACGCGCTGGGCCCCACCAAACGCGGCCTGGCGACCGAACTCGTGCACCGGCTGCGCGCGCACTACGGCGAAGGCGGTTTCCTGCACTTCGGCCAGGGCAAGTGGTATCCCGGCGAGCAGCTGCCGCGCTGGGCGCTGACGATCGCCTGGCGCGCCGACGGCCAGCCCTGCTGGCACGACGCCTCGCTGTTCGCCGACGAACGCGACACGCACGCCTATACGGTGGCCGACGCCGAACGTTTCGGCGCCGCGCTGGCGCGCCGGCTGGGCCTGGACCCGAAGTGGCTGATGCCCGGCCACGAAGACGCCTGGTACTACCTCTGGCGCGAGCGCCGGCTGCCGACCAACGTCGACCCCTTCGACTCGCGCCTGGACGACGAGCTGGAGCGTGCACGCCTGCGCCGTGTCTTCAGCGCCGGGCTGGACGCCGTCACCGGCTACGCCTTGCCGTTGCGCCGCGAGTGGTTCGCCGGCGCCGCGGGGCCGGAATGGATCAGCGGCCCGTGGTTCCTGCGCGACGAGCGCCTGTACCTCATCCCCGGCGACTCGCCGATGGGCTGGCGCCTGCCGCTCGATTCGCTGCCCTGGGCGGAGGCCGGCGACCAGCCGGCCTCGTTCGCGCCCGACCCGTTCGCGCCGCAGGCGCCGCTGCCGGTGCCGGCCAGCGTGCGCGCCCAGCCGCGCGGCTGGGACGCGCACCGCGAAGGCGGCGGTTTCGCCGAAGGCGGCGCGGTCGCCTGGCGCGCGCTCGACGGCGGCCCGGTCGACACCGGCTTCGTCGCCCAGGTGCCGCACCTGCCGGTGCCGGCGCCCGATCGCCCGCTGGACAGCCGCCCCGAGCGCCGCGAGTCGGCCGGCTGGATCACGCGCACCGCGCTGTGTGTCGAGGTGCGCGACCCGCAGCGCGCCAACGGCCCCAGGGCCGAGGCCGAGCATGGTGGCCAGAGCGGCGTGCTCTACGTCTTCATGCCGCCGCTGCAGCACCTGGAGGACTACCTGGACCTGCTGGCCGCGGTCGAAGCGACCTGCGCCGAGCTGGGCGTCAAGATCGTGCTCGAAGGCTACCCGCCGCCGCGCGACGCGCGCCTGAAGACGCTGGCGGTGACGCCCGACCCCGGCGTCATCGAGGTCAACATCCACCCGGCACGCGACTGGGCCGAGCTCGTCGAGCACACCGAGTTCCTCTACGACGCCGCGCACCGCACGCGGCTGTCGACCGAGAAGTTCATGCTCGACGGCCGCCACACCGGCACCGGCGGCGGCAACCACTTCGTGCTCGGCGGCGCGACGCCGGCCGACAGCCCCTTTCTGCGCCGGCCCGACCTGCTGGCCAGCCTGCTGGCCTACTGGCACAACCACCCCAGCCTCAGCTACCTGTTCAGCGGCCTGTTCATCGGCCCGACCAGCCAGGCGCCGCGCATCGACGAGGCACGCAACGACCAGGTCTACGAGCTGGAGATCGCGCTGGCCGAGCTGGAGCGCCGCATCGCCGAAGAAGGCGGCGAAGTGCCGCCGTGGCTCGTCGACCGCAGCTTGCGCAACCTGCTGATCGACGTCACCGGCAACACCCACCGCAGCGAGTTCTGCATCGACAAGCTGTATTCGCCCGACGGCCCGACCGGCCGCCTGGGGCTGCTGGAGCTGCGTGCCTTCGAGATGCCGCCGCATGCGCGCATGAGCCTGGCGCAGCAGCTGCTGCTGCGTGCGCTCGTCGCCTGGTTCTGGCGCGAGCCCTACACCGGCCGCGGCGCGACGCGGCTGACGCGCTGGGGCACCGCGCTGCACGACCGTTTCCTGCTGCCGACCTTCGTTCAGCTGGACTTCGACGACGTCATCGCCGAGCTGAACCGCGCCGGCTTCGATTTCGACGCCGCCTGGTTCGCGCCGCACTTCGAGTTCCGCTTCCCGCTGATCGGCGAGGTCGCGGCGCTGGGCGTCAACCTGACGCTGCGCACCGCGCTCGAACCCTGGCACGTGATGGGCGAGGAGGGCGCGGTCGGCGGCACGGTGCGCTACGTCGACTCGTCGCTGGAGCGGCTGGAGCTGAAGGTCACTGGCCTCAACGACAACCGCCACGTCGTCACCGTCAACGGCCGCGCGGCGCCGCTGCAGCCCACCGGGCGCAGCGGCGAGTACGTCTGCGGCGTGCGCTACCGCGCCTGGGCGCCGCCGTCGGCGCTGCACCCGACGATCCCGCAGCATGCGCCGCTGACGGTGGACCTCGTCGACCGCTGGCTGGAGCGCTCGCTGGGCGGCTGCCGCTACCACGTCGCGCACCCGGGCGGGCGCAACTACGAGACCTTCCCGGTCAACGCCTACGAGGCCGAGAGCCGGCGCCTGGCGCGTTTCTTCCGCTTCGGCCACACGCCCGGCACGCTGAAGGTCGAGCCGGCGGCGCCCAGCCTGGAGTTCCCGTTCACGCTGGACCTGCGCCGCGGCTGAACGCCGTGGCAGGATCGCGCCGGTGAACGCCTCGCAGAGCACGCTGCCATTCGACCCCGACGCCGCCGCCGGCGGTGCGCTCGGCCTGTTCGTCGAGCGTGCCCTGCCGGCCGAGCCCGGCGTCTGGGACGAACTGCGTGCCGGCGACGGCAGCGTGCGGCCGGCCTGGCGGCAGTTCGCCGACTGGATGCCCGAGCCCGCCGGCGCCGACCTGGCCGCCGACCTCGACCGGCGCCTGCTGCAGATCGCGCAGCAGATCCGCCTGGACGGCGTCACGCACAACGTCTTCGACGACCAGGGCGCGCCGATGCGGCCCTGGTCGCTGGAGCTGCTGCCGCTGTTGATCGAGCCCGCCGACTGGGCCGAGATCGAGGCCGGCGTGACGCAGCGCGCGGCGCTTCTGGAGCGTGTGCTCGACGACCTCTACGGCGCACGCCGCCTGCTCGCCGAAGGCCTGCTGCCGCCGGCGCTGGCGCTGCGCCATCCGGGCTACCTGCGGCCGATGATCGGCGCGCGTGTGCCGGGCGGCCTGCGCCTGCACATCGTCGCCTTCGACCTCGCGCGCGGCCCCGACGGCCGCTGGTGGGTCGTCGCCCAGCGCACGCAAGGGCCTTCGGGCCTGGGCTACGTGCTGCACAACCGGCTGCTGGTCTCGCGCCAGTTCCCCGACGCCTTCCGCGAGCTGCGTGTGCAGCATCTGGCGGCCAGCTACCGGCGCCTGCTCGACACGGTGGAGGCCGCGGCGCACGAAGTCGCCGGCGGCGCCACGCCGCGTGTCGCGCTGCTGACGCCGGGGCCTTACAGCGAGACCTATTACGAACACGCCTACCTCGCGCGCTACCTTGGCCTGCCGCTGGTCGAAGGCGGCGACCTGACGGTGCGCGACGAGCGGGTCTTCCTGAAGACCGTCGAAGGCCTGGAGCCGGTGCACGCGCTGCTGCGCCGCCTGGACGACGACTGGTGCGACCCGCTGGAACTGCGCCCCGACTCGACGCTGGGCGTGCCCGGGCTGCTGCAGGCCGCACGCGCCGGCAGCGTCGTGATGGCCAACGCGCTGGGCAGCGCCTTCCTCGAATCGCCGGCGGTGCAGGGCTTCCTGCCCGGCATCTGCGAGCGCCTGACCGGCGAGCCGCTGCGCATGCCGGCGCTGCCGACCTGGTGGTGCGGCGAAGCCGCCGCCTGGCGCGACGTGCGCGACAAGCTCGACGGCAAGTTCGTGCGCAGCACCTTCCCGCGCGCCGGGCGCACGTCGCAGGTGCACGAGGCGCACCAGCTGCGTGTCGACGAAGACCCCGACGCCTGGACGATCCAGGGCCGGCTGCGTTTCTCGCGTGCGCCGATCTGGGGCGGCGGCGCGCTGAACCCGCGCCCGGCGATGGTGCGTGTCTACGCGATCGCCGAAGGCGGCGGCCGCTGGCACGTGCTGCCCGGCGGCATGACGCGTGTCTCGCGCCGCGAGGACGCCTCGGTGTCGATGCAGCGCGGCGGCTCCAGCCTGGACACCTGGGTGCTGACCGACGGCCCGGTCGACACCTTCTCGATGCTGCCGCGCCGGCTGGAGGTCGACGACATCGCCGCGCGGCGCCGGCCGGTGTCCAGCCGCACCGGCGAGAACCTGTTCTGGCTCGGCCGCTACACCGAGCGCACCGAGCAGCTGGTGCGCCTGGCGCGTGCGACGCTGCTGCAGATCGACGCCGAGAGCGACGCCGACCTCGCGGTGCAGCGTGCGCTGTCGGCGATGGCCGTGAGCGGCGGCCTGACGCCGCCGGGCGTGCCGACGCTGGAGCAGTCGGCCTCGCGTTTCGAGCGTGCGCTGCTGGGCGCGCTGGGCGACGCCGAAGGCGCCTGGAGCGTGGCCTTCAACCTGCGCGCGCTGGAGCAGGCTTCGCAGGCGCTGCGCGAGCGCCTGTCCTCCGAACAATGGGGGCTGATCCGCTCGATGCGCGAGGCCTTCCAGGCCAGCTTCACCGGCGGCCCGACGCGCCCGCCGCCGCTGCCCGAGGTGCTGCCGGCGCTCGACCGCCTGGCGCTGCGCCTGGCCGCGGTGACCGGCGTGCAGACCGACCGCATGACACGCGATCACGGCTGGCGGCTGCTGGCCGTCGGCCGGCTGCTGGAGCGCCTGATCGGCCTGACCTCGCGGCTGGAAGCGCTGCTGCAGGCCGGCGCGCTGGCCAGCGCCGCCGGCGTCGACCTGCTGCTGGAGCTGTTCGACAGCGCGATCACCTTCCGCGCGCGCTACCAGCGCCACGAAGACCTGCTGGCGCTGGCCGACCTGCTGGTCTTCGACGACTCCAACCCGCGCGGCTACGCCGGCGTGCTGCGCCGGCTGCGCACCGAGCTGCGCAAGCTGCCGCTGGACGATGCCGGCGTCGAGACGCTGCTGGCGCGGCTGCCGGCCGACGGTGTCGGGCTGACGCTGGAGTCGCTGCGCGGCGCCAGCGACGCGGCGATCGTCGAGCGCCTGCTGGCGCTGTCGGTGTCGCTGCGCGCGGCGGCGATGGCGCTGGCCGACGACGTCGGCACGCGTTTCTTCACGCTGGCGCACGGACAGGACCAACGCGTGTGACCGAGCTCGAGGTCGTCCACGAGACACGCTACGACTACGCCGCGCCGGTGACGCTGGCGCACCACCTGGCGCATCTGCGGCCGCTGGACGACGCCGGCCAGCGCCTGCTGGCGCACGAGCTGGAGGTCGAGCCCGGGCCGCAGCAGCGCCGCGACGACGGCGACGCCTTCGGCAACCGGCAGAGCCACTTCACGCTGCTGCGCCCGCACCGTGCGCTGCTCGTGCGCGCGACGAGCCGGGTGCGGGTCGCGGCGCGTTTCGGCGCGCTGCAGGCGGCGCGTTCGCCGGCCTGGGATGCGTTGGCGGCGCGGCTGCGCTACGTCGCGCGTGCGCCGTTCGAGCCGGCGGTGGAGTTCGTGCTGCCTTCGCCCTACGTGCCGCGGCTGGAGCCGCTGCGCGCCTGGGCCGCGCCCTCGTGTGCGCCGGGCCGGCCGGTCGCCGAGCTGGCGATCGAACTGATGCGCCGGCTGCACCGCGAGTTCGAGTACGAGAGCCGCAGCACCGAGGTCGACACGCCGCTGGCCCAGGCCTTCGCGCAGCGCCGCGGCGTCTGCCAGGACTTCGCCCACCTGCTGGCCGGCGCCTTGCGCATGCACGGCCTGCCGGCGCGTTATGTCAGCGGCTACCTGCTGACGCGCGGCCCCGAGGACGGCGCGGCGATGGTCGGCGCCGACGCCTCGCACGCCTGGGTCCAGGCCTGGTGCCCCGACACGCCGGGTGTCGACGGCGACTGGCTGGACCTGGACCCGACCAACGACCTGGTGCCCGGCAGCGGCCACGTGCGTGTCGCCGTCGGCCGCGACTTCGGCGACGTGACGCCGCTGCGTGGCGTGATCCGCGGCGGAGGACAGCACACGCTGGCCGTCGGCGTCACGACACGGGTGGTGGGTCCGGTTGTTGCTAACCCCGGTTGAAGAGGAGCGATTCCGACGATGAAGCCCAGCTTCGACGAGATGAGCGCCGCCGAAGGCGCCGTGCGGTCCCACTACCGGACCTACGAACGCTGGCTGCGCCAGCAGCCGGCCGACGCGATGCAGTCGGCACGCAGCGAGGCGGAGATGATCTTCCGCCGCGTCGGCATCACCTTCGCCGTCTACGGCGCCAAGGACGAGGACGGCGCCGGCACCGAGCGCCTGATCCCCTTCGACGTCATCCCGCGCGTGATCCCCGGCGCCGAGTGGCGCGAGCTCGAAGCCGGCCTCGCCCAGCGCGTCACCGCGCTGAACCGCTTCCTGCACGACGTCTACCACGAGCAGGAGATCCTGAAGGCCGGCGTCGTGCCGGCCGACCTCATCCTGCGCAACAGCCAGTTCCGCCCCGAGATGATGGGCGTGGACGTGCCCGGCCAGGTCTATTCGCTGATCGCCGGCATCGACATCGTGCGTGCCGCGCAGCCCGACGGCAGCGGTTGCTACTACGTGCTGGAGGACAACCTGCGCGTGCCCAGCGGCGTCAGCTACATGCTCGAGAACCGCAAGATGATGATGCGGCTGTTCCCCGAGCTGTTCGCCAGCCACCGCATCGAGCCGGTCGCGCACTACCCCGACCTGCTGCTGGAGACGCTGCGCGAGGTGCGGCCCACCGCCGCCGACGATCCGACCGTCGTCGTGCTGACGCCCGGCATGTACAACAGCGCCTACTTCGAGCACGCCTTCCTCGCCCAGCAGATGGGCGTCGAGCTGGTCGAAGGCCAGGACCTCTTCGTGCGCGACGGCTTCGTCTACATGCGCACGACGCAGGGCCCCAAGCGCGTGGACGTCATCTACCGCCGCGTCGACGACGACTTCCTCGACCCGCGTGCCTTCCGTCCCGACTCGACGCTGGGCTGCGCCGGGCTGCTGGACGTCTACCGCGCCGGCAACGTGACGCTGGCCAACGCCATCGGCACCGGCATCGCCGACGACAAGAGCGTCTATCCCTACGTGCCGAAGATGATCGAGTTCTACCTCGGCGAAAAACCGATCCTGCACAACGTGCCGACCTGGGTCTGCCGCGAGCCGGGCGACCTGGACCACGTGCTGGCGAACCTGGGCGAGCTGGTCGTCAAGGAGGTGCACGGCGCTGGCGGCTACGGCATGCTCGTCGGCCCGGCCGCCAGCAAGGCCGAGATCGAGGCCTTCCGCCAGCAGCTGCTGGCCAACCCGTCGAACTACATCGCCCAGCCGACGCTGGCGCTGTCGACCTGCCCGACCTACGTCGAGCAGGGCATCGCGCCGCGCCACATCGACCTGCGGCCCTTCGTGCTGTCGGGCAAGACGGTGCAGATGGTGCCCGGCGGGCTGACGCGCGTGGCGCTGAAGCAGGGCTCGCTGGTCGTCAACTCGTCGCAGGGCGGCGGCACCAAAGACACCTGGGTCCTCGAAGACTGACACGCAGGAGGGAGCACGATGCTGTCGAGAACCGCCGACCACCTGTTCTGGATGGCCCGCTACATGGAGCGCGCCGTTCAGGCGCGAAGCGCCTGCGGCGAAGCCAAAATACCGCGGCGCGCGGCAGCGCGCGGCGGGGTTTTCGGCCTGATGGAGGACCACCATGCTGTCTAGGACTGCGGATCATCTGTTCTGGATGGCCCGTTACATGGAGCGGGCCGAAAACACCGCCCGCATGCTGGACGTCAACTACCAGACCTCGCTGCTGCCGCAGTCGGCGGACATGGCGGAGCAGGGCTGGCAGGGGCTGCTGTCGATCAGCGAGCTGAGCTGGAGCTTCCAGCGCAAGTACAGCGAGCTGACGCCGCGCAACGTCATGGACTTCATGGTGCGCGACGAGACCAACCCGTCGAGCATCCTGTGCTGCCTGCGCGCGGCGCGCGAGAACGCGCGTGCGGTGCGCGGCGCGCTGACCACCGAGGTCTGGGAGACGCAGAACCAGACCTGGCTGGAGTTCAACCGCCTGCTGAAGGAAGGCCGTTTCGAGCGCGACCCCGGCATGGTCTTCGAGTGGGTCAAGTACCGCTCGCACCTGTCGCGCGGCGTCACCGTCGGCACGATGCTGCAGGACGAGGCGATGCACTTCCTGCGGGTCGGCACCTTCCTCGAACGCGCCGACAACACCGCGCGGCTGCTCGACGTGAAGTTCCACGCGCTGTCGTCGGAGTACTTCGGCAACGGCAACGTCAAGGAGACCCAGGAGGTCGACTTCTATCACTGGAGCGCGATCCTGCGTTCGGTCTCCGGCTTCGAGATCTACCGCAAGGTCTACCGCAACGTGATCCGCCCGGAACTCGTCGCCGAGCTGCTGATCCTGCGGCCGGACATGCCGCGTTCGCTGGCCGCCTGCATGAACGAGGTCGTCGCCAACCTGAAGCCGGTGGCCAACCAGCAGAGCGCCGAGACCCTGCGCCGCGCCGGGCGGCTGCAGGCCGACCTGCAGTACGGCCGCATCGACGAGATCCTGGCCACCGGGCTGCACGCCTACCTGACGCAGTTCCTGGACCGCGTCAACGACCTCGGCGCCGGCATCGGGCGCGACTTCCTGGTGCCGGTGGCGGCCTGATTCAGCGCGGCGCCGACGCGCTGCTGGCCGCCGGGTCGGCGGCCGCCGCGGCGCGCGTCGCGGCACGCGCCTGCGCCACCGCGTCGCCGAGCGTGATGACCGCCATCGCGTAATAGGCCGAGGCGTTGTAGCGCGTCAGCACGCGGAAGTTGGCCGTGCCGGCGACGTAGCTCGGCGCCGCGGCGCCGTTCTGCAGCTCCACCAGCGCCAGCTTGCCGGCCTCGGCACGGCCGGCGGCGTCGAGCTCGGCGCCGGCGGCGGCGAACTCGGCCGGCGTGAAGCTGGGTTCGATGTCCGGCGCCAGCAGCCGCGCGCGCGCCGCGGTGTCCACCGGCGGCGCCACTGCGTGCGTCGTCGCCTGCCCCGGCTGCCAGCCGTGCGCCGACAGGAAGTTGGCGACGCTGCCGACCGCGTCGACGCCGTTGCCGCCCAGGTCGACGTGGCCGTCGCCGTCGAAGTCGACGGCCAGCCGGTTCAGGTTGCTGGGCATGAACTGCGGCAGGCCGATGGCGCCGGCGAAGGAGCCGCGCACCTCCTGCGGGTCGCGGCCCTCGCGCTCGCTCCAGACCAGGAACTCCTCCAGCTCGCGGCGGAAGAAGGGGCTGCGGTCGCTGCGGCCGGTCGGGAAGTCGAAGGCCAGCGTCGCCAGCGCGTCGACGATGCGATAGCGCCCGGTGATGCGGCCGTAGAAGGTCTCGACGCCGATGATGCCGACGACGATCTCCGGCGGCACGCCCCAGCGCGCCTGGGCGCGCGCCAGCGCGTCCTCGTGGTCCTGCCAGAAGGCCAGTCCGGCTGCGATGCGCCGCGGTTCGACGAAACGCGCGCGGTAGGCCGCCCAGTCCTTGGCCGTGCCGGCCGGCGGCGGCATCACCAGGCGCTGCACGCTGTCCAGCCGGCGCGCCTGGGCGAGCTGGGCGGCCACCCAGTCGGCGTCCAGGCCGCGGCGCTCGGCGACCTCGGCGGCGAAGCGGCGCAGGTCCTCGCGTTCGCCGTAGAGCGGCGCGGCGGCCACGGCCTTGGCCTTGGGTTTCTTCTTCGCCGCGGCGTGTTTCGCGGCGGTGGCTTTGCGGGCGGGCTTGTCGGCGGCGTGCACCACGGACGGTGCGGCCAGGGCCAGGACGATCAGCGCGATGCTCGCGAGGGCGGACTTCGGGGCGGGCATCGGCCGATTATGGGCGGCCCACCTGGCGCAGGGCCTTCGCGAAGCCCGGCCACCAGCGCCGTGCCGGCCGCTCCAGGCCCTCGCCGTAGCGCAGCCGGTCCAGCGCCTCCAGTTCCACGGCCAGCGGCTCGCCTGCCGCGCCCAGCGCGGCGCGCACGCGTTCGGCGCGCGCGCGCGGTGCGTGCTGCGGGCCGACCTCGACGCCGCGTGCCGCCAGCGCGCGCTGCACACGCGCCTGCAGGCGCTGCCAGGGGTCCTGCCGGTGGCGGTCCCAGAGCGCCCAGCCGGCCCCGGTGGCCGAGGCCAGCGCCGCGAGCACGATCAGCGCGCGTGCCAGGTCCTCCCAGTCGGGCGACTCGACGCCTAGCGCACGCAGCAGGTCGAACTGGCGCTGGCGCGAGTAGTTCAGCACAGCCTGGTTCCAGCGGTTGTTGATCGTCTCCCAGGCTTCGCGCAGCCGCGCCGCGAGCGCCGGGTTGACCGCGCCGATCGTGCCGGCGACGAGGCCCGGCGTCGGCGGCAGGCTGCGGCCGCGCTGCACACGCTCGGGCGCGACGGCGGCGGTCGGATCGGCACGTTGCCAGCCCACGCCCGGCTGCCAGTATTCGGCCCAGGCGTGGGCGTTGCTCTGGCGCACGATCCACCAGCCGTCCACCGGTGCCGGGTCGGTGCCCTGGTAGCCGGTGACGATGCGCGCCGGCACGCCCATCGCGCGCATCGCGACGACGAAGGCGGCGGCGAAGTGCTCGCAAAAGCCCAGCTTGCGGTCCAGCCAGAACTCGTCGATTGCGTCGCGGCCGTAGGCGCCGGGCTCCAGCGTGTAGCCGTAGCCGCCGTCGGCGACGTGGCGCAGCAGCGCCGCGGCCAGCGTGCGTGCGTCGGCGCCGGCGAGCTCGGGCCGCGCCTGCAGCGCCTGCGCCCAGGCCAGCGTGCGCGGGTTGTAGCCCGGCGGCAGGCGGCGCCAGTCGTCGAGTTCCGGCGTCGTGCGGCGCGGGCCGTGGCGGTAATCGGTCCAGGCCGAGGCCTGCAGGCGGATGCGGTCGGACAGCGGGCGGTCGAGCTGCCACTGCAGGTCCTGGCGCAGGCGCAGGCTCCAGCCGTCGAGCTGCGGGCCGGCGGTGGCCGGCGTCAGCTCCAGCAGCGGCAGCATCGCCAGCCGGCTGGGCTCCAGCGTCATCTCGTAGTGCCGCGGCGTGCCCAGCACCTGCACGCGCGCGCCGGCCGGCACGTCGGGCAAACGGGTCCAGTCGACACCGTCGAAGCGGCCCAGCACCGGGCCGCGGAAGTACATCGCCTCGGGCGGCGGCGGCGCGCCGTCGAAACGCACGCGCAGCGCGATGGTTTCGTCGTTGGCGACGCTGGCGACGCCGCCCAGGCGCATCGTGCCCGACAGCCCGGTGCGCCCGGCGGCGTCTTCGGGCACGCCCCAGAGCGGGCCGAAACGCGGGAACAGCAGGAAGAGCACGACCATCACCGGCGCGCCCAGCAGCGCCGCGCGTGCGGCCAGCGTGCCGGCGGCGGCCAGCGGCGGCCGGCCCACCGGCATGTGCGCCAGCACCAGCGCCGCCAGCAGCCCCCAGACCGACAGCAGCATCGAGGCCGCGACCAGCAGGCTTTGCGAATAGAGGAAGTTCGTCAGCACGACGAAGAAGCCGAGGAAGAAGACGACGAGCGCGTCGCGCCGCGCGCGCAGCTCCAGCGTCTTCAGCGTCATCAGCACGACGATCAGCGTGACGCCGGCCTCCTTGCCCAGCAGCGTGCGTTCGCTCCAGAAGGTGAGTCCGCCGGCGGCCAGCAGCAGCGCGACCAGCACCCAGCGCCCCGGCAGCGGCCGGTTGCCGACGGCCAGCCAGGCGCGCCAGCCCAGGATGGCGGCGGCCAGCCCGCTGCACCAGACGGGCACGTGGCCGGCGTGCGGCAGCAGCGTCCAGCCGATGACGGCCAGCAGGAACAGCGTGTCGCGCGCCTCGCGCGTCATCCGGGCCGCGGGCTTCATCCGGGCCAGGTCGCCAGCAGATCCAGCGCGGCGCGGCGGCGTTCGTCGCCGCGGCCCGGCGCCAGTTCATGGCCCGGCAG
The DNA here is from genome assembly GCF_000284255.1 of Rubrivivax gelatinosus IL144. NCBI lineage: Bacteria > Pseudomonadati > Pseudomonadota > Betaproteobacteria > Burkholderiales > Sphaerotilaceae > Rubrivivax > Rubrivivax gelatinosus. The sequence goes on along the minus strand of NC_017075.1, from coordinate 3,694,313 downwards.
GCGCAGGCCCCAGGGCCGGTCGGCACGTTCGCAGGCCAGCACCCAGGCGGCCAGGCGCGCGAGCCGGCGTTCGACGTCGCCGCCGGTGTCGGCCCAGTCCAGCCAGAGTTCGCGCCGGCCCTCGCCGCGGGCGTCGCGGCTGATCAGCTCGCCGGTCTGCGCGACCTTCTTCCAGACGATGTGGCGCAGGCTGTCGCCGCGGCGGTAGTGGCGCACGCCGTCGAACTCGTCGCCGGCCTGCTCGGTGGCCGCCGCGCGGGGCTCGCCGGGCTTCGCGGCCGCGGCCGGCAGCGGCGGCGTCGGCGTCTCCGGCCGCGGCCAGGCGAGCACGCGCGAGGCCGGCCGCCAGACCGTCCAGGCGCGGAACAGGCCGAGCGGGAACACGGTCTCGGCGACGACCGTCGGCAGCGCATGCCAGCCGCGCTGCGGCGGCACGAAGGCCAGCTGCACCGTGCTCTGGGCGCCGGCGGCGACGTCGCACCAGGCGAAGCCGCCGCTGCCGACGCGCTGGCGCCAGCGCAGCGCGATGCCGTGGCGCGTGCGCCGGCCGGGGTTGGTGAGCACGATCTCCACCGTCGCGGCCTCGCCGGCGTGGCCGGGGCGCGGCGGCTTCAGGTGCAGCACCAGGCCGCGCAGCGTGCCGTGCGTCTGGTGCATCGAGACGACGCCCGCGCCGGCGAGCAGGAAGGTCAGCACGTAGCCCAGGTTGAGCTGGTAGTTGACCGAGGCCAGCAGCATCGCCAGCAGCGTCGCGGCGAAGGCCAGGCCGGCGCGTGTCGGCAGGATGTAGACGCTGCGCTGGGTCAGCGCCCAGCTGTCGGCGGCCGGCAGCCGGCGCTCGAGCCAGCGCTCGAAGGCGGCACGCGGGGCGGCGATCACGGAACCGGAGTCGCCTCGACCAGCGCGCGCACCTGCTCGACGGCGCCGCGCCCGGCGCCCGGCACCGGCTGCACGCGGTGGGCGATGGCCTGCGGCAGCAGCGCCTGCAGGTCTTCCGGCGCGACCCAGTCGCGCCCGGCCATCAGCGCCCGCGCGCGCGCCACGCGCAGTACCGCGATGCCGGCGCGCGGCGACAGGCCCTGCACGAACCAGCGCCCGGAACGCGTGGCCGCGATCAGCGCCTGCAGGTAGTCGAGCAGCGGCTCGCTGGCCTTGATGCGCTGCACCGCCTGCTGCGCGGCGAGCAGTTCGGCCGGGCCCATCACCGGCGCCAGCCGCGTCGCCAGTTCGCGCCGGTCCTCGCCTGAGAGCAGCGCACGTTCGCTGGCGCGGTCGGGGTAGCCCAGCGTGATGCGCAGCAGGAAACGGTCGAGCTGGCTCTCGGGCAGCGGGTAGGTGCCGAGCTGGTCGCTGGGGTTCTGCGTCGCGATGACGAAGAAGGGCTGCGGCAGCGCATGCGTCTCGCCGTCGATCGAGACCTGGTGCTCTTCCATCGCCTCGAGCAGCGCGCTCTGGGTCTTGGGCCCGGCGCGGTTGATCTCGTCGGCCAGCAGCACCTGCGCGAACACCGGGCCGGGGTGGAAGACGAAGGCGTCGCGCTGGCGGTCGAAGACGCTGACGCCGACCAGGTCGCCGGGCATCAGGTCGGCGGTGAACTGCGCGCGCGAGAAGGAGAGCCCCAGCGACACCGCCAGCGCATGCGCCAGCGTGGTCTTGCCGACGCCGGGCACGTCCTCGATCAGCAGATGGCCGCCGGCCAGCAGGCAGGCCACGCTGTCTTCGATCTGCGGGCGTTTGCCGACGATGATCGTGCTAATCTGGTCGACCAGCCTGGAGATCTGGCGCGCAAGGATCGAATCCATGCGCGGGACCATACCCCGAAACCATAACGACGACCCATGACGACCGCGTTCTACAGCCATGCGGAGTGCCGATTGCACGACATGGGGCCGGGGCACCCCGAGTGTCCGCAGCGGCTGGACGCGATCTCCGACCATCTGCTGGCCACCGGGCTGGACGTGGCGCTCGATTTCCGCGACGCGCCGCAAGCCACGCTGGAGCAGATCGAACGGGCGCACAGCGCCGGCTACGTCCTCCAGCTGCAGGACGCGCTTGTGCAGATCCAGGAAAGCGGCCAGGCGCGCGCGCTGGACCCCGACACCTTCGCCTGCCCCGACACCTGGCGCGCCGCGCTGCGCGCCGCCGGGGCCTGCGTCGCCGCCACCGACGACGTGCTCGACGGCCGTGCGCGCAACGCCTTCTGCGCCGTGCGCCCGCCGGGCCACCACGCGACGCGCGACGAGACGATGGGTTTCTGCTTCTTCAACAACGTCGCCATCGCGGCGCGCCACGCGCTCGACGTGCGTGGCTTGAAGCGCGTGGCGATCATCGACTTCGACGTGCACCACGGCAACGGCACCGAGGACATCGTCGCCGGCGACGAGCGCATCCTGATGTGCAGCTTCTTCCAGCACCCGCTGTACCCGTACAGCGGTGCGGTGCCCAAGGGCGAGAACATGGTCAACGTGCCGATCCCGCCGTACACGCGCGGCGGCGAGCTGCGCGAGACGCTGATGGCGATGTGGATGCCGCGGCTGGAGGAGTTCTCGCCGCAGATGGTCTTCATTTCCGCGGGCTTCGACGCCCACCGCGAGGACGACATGGGCCAGCTCGGCCTGGTCGAGGCCGATTTCGAGTGGATCACGCGCCAGGTCGTCGAGGTCGCCGACCGCTGCGCGCAGGGCCGCGTCGTCTCGGTGCTCGAAGGCGGCTACAACCTGAGCGCGCTGGCGCGCAGCGTGGCCGCTCACATCCGGGTGCTGGCCGACGTCTGATGGTGCGCGCTACGACGGTCGAGCGCCTCGGCCAGATCCTCGATTCGCTGCGGGCGCCGGGCGCGCTCATCGAGCTGGGCATCGTCGCGCTGTGCCTGGCGCTGGCCTGGGCGCTGGTGCGGCAGATCGCCGCGCGCATCGAGCACAAGGGCTCGATCTGGCTCGGCAACCGCGGCGTCGACGGCGTGCTGTTCCCGCTGCTGGCGCTGTGTTTCGCCGTCGCCGGCGAGTGGATCCTCGGCGACGCGGTGCCGCGCGCGGTGTTCCAGCTCGCGGTGCCGGTGCTGCTGTCGCTGCTGCTGATCCGGCTGACGGTGCGCGTGCTGCAGCAGGCCTTCCCGCAGTCGGGCGTGATGCGTGTCGTCGAGCGCAGCGTCTCCTGGGTCGCCTGGATCGGCGCGGTGCTGTGGATCACCGGCGTGCTGCCGCTGCTGATGGCCGAGCTCTACCAGATCCAGTGGAAGGTCGGCAGCGTGCGGCTGTCGGTGGGCAGCGTCATCGAGGCGGTGTTCAACACCTCGATCGTGCTGGTGCTGACGCTGTGGATCTCGCAGGTGCTCGAGCAGCGCCTGCTCAAGGGCGCGGGCGACAACCTGTCGGTGCGCAAGATGGCGTCGAACCTGCTGCGCTCGGTGCTGCTGTTCGTCGGCCTGATGATGGCGCTGTCGGCGGCCGGCATCGACCTCACGGCGCTCAGCGTGCTCGGCGGCGCGATCGGCGTCGGCCTGGGTTTCGGCCTGCAGAAGCTGGCGGCCAACTACGTCAGCGGCTTCGTCATCCTGGCCGAGCGCAGCGTGCGCATCGGCGACATGGTCACCGTCGACGGTTTCGCCGGCCGCATCACCGACATCAACACGCGCTACACGGTGATCCGCGCGCTCGACGGCCGCGAGTCCATCGTGCCCAACGAGATGATGATCGTGCAGCGCGTCGAGAACTCCTCGCTGGCCGACGCGCGCGTGGCGCTGAGCACCGTCGTGCAGGTCGGCTACGACACCGACGTCGAGGCGCTGATGCCCAAGCTGGCTGCGGTGGTGGCCGCGGTGCCGCGCGTGCTGCAGCAGCCGGCACCGGGCGTCACGCTGTCGGCCTTCGCCGCCGACGGCCTGGAGCTGACGATCGGCTTCTGGATCGAGGACCCGCACAACGGCACCGGCAACGTGCGCTCGGCGGTCAACCTGGCCGTGCTGCGCACGCTGAACGCCGAAGGCGTGGAGATCCCGTTCCCGCAGCGGGTCGTGCGCCAGCTCGGCGGCACCGCCGCGGCCGACTGATCAGGGCTGGCGCCCGATCGCCTGCGCCAGCCGCGCCCAGCGCGGTGCCGACACCTGCTCGCGCACCACGCCCAGCAGGGCCTCGACCGCGGGCGGCGGCGCCTTGGCGCGCAGGTCCGCGAAGAGAATCGCCAGCTCGGGCACGCTGAGCGCCACCGCCAGCCAGCGCACCGTCATCGCCATCTCCTGCGGCGGGATCGTCGCCATCAGCCGGCCGTGCAGCTCGACCAGCTCGTCGTCGCGGTACAGCGCCCACAGCGAGGCGTTGTTGCGCGTCTCCTCGACCTGCATGTGCAGCAGGTTCTCGCCGACGAAGGCGGCCAGGTGCCGGTACAGCCGCAGCGCCAGCATCGTGCGCTGCGCCGGCGCGGCGCAACGCAGCGCGTGCGTCTCGTCCTCGAGGTTGGCGATGGCCTCCAGGTGCTCGACGTGGTCGCCGGCGGTCTCGGCGGCGCCGCCGGCGCGGCGCGCCTCGATCGCGGTGTGGATGAAATCGTTCTCGTGTTGCACGTGGCCGCGCAGCGTGGCCAGCAGCAGTTCGACCTGGTCGCAGACGTCGGCACGTTCGCCGGCGTCGTCGACGTCCATCGCGCCGACGGCGGCGACGGTGTGGTGCATGAACTCGCGCAGCGCCTTGTGGATGAAGACGTAGATGTCGAAGCGCGGTGCCGGCGCGGCGGCGGCGGCGTAGGTGTTGCCCGGCAGGGCGGAGACGGTGTGCATCGGGGTTCCTCTTTGTCGCCGGCGCCCTGCGGCCGGCGTGGAACCGAAGTCTGGAGATCGGCCCCCGCGCCGCCATCGCCCGCAGGAGCCATCGTGATGGCCACGACGGGCCATCGGCGGCGGGTCAGCCGCGCTGCACGGCGTACCAGGCCGCCGCCTGGCCGCGCGAGGCGGCGCCCAGCTTGTCGAGGATGTTGGCGACGTGGCGCTTGACGGTGTGCGGGCTCAGGTCCAGCGCGCGGGCGATCAGCTTGTTGCTGTCGCCGGCGGCGATGCGTTCCAGCACCTCCCATTCGCGGCCGCTGAGGCCGCCGGGCAGCGCGGCCGGTGCGGCGGCCGGCGCTGCGAAGGCGCGGCCCAGCCAGCCGCCGAGCACGCTGAGGGCTTCGTCGGACAGGGTGCCGGCCCAGTCGGCCGCGGCGAGGGCCTCGATCGCCGGGCGGGCGAAGAGCGCCGCGCCGACGCCTGCACCACCGGCCACGCGGCGCACCGCGGTCGTGACCTCGGCGGCGGCCGATTCGCGCCGGCCCTGGGCCAGCAGCGCCGCGGCGCGGTACAGCCGCACCTCGACGGCGTGGCCCAGGCGGTCGACGGCCTCTTCGCATTCGAGCGCGCGGCTCCAGCAGGCGACAGCCGCGTCGCGCCGGCCCAGCAGCCGCTCGGCGTGGCCGGCCAGGGCCTCGATCTGGCTCGCCTGGGCGGCGGCGGCGAAGCCGTCGGCCGACGGATGGCCCTGCAGCCAGTCGAGGTGGCGCGCGAGGCGTTCGCGGTCGTCGAAGCGTGCGGCGACCCGCGCCGCGTGCAGCCGCTGCACCCACAGCGAGGCCGGGCCGCGCGCCGTGGGGTGTTCGTCGACCATGCGCTCGGCAGCGGCCAGCGCCGGCCCGCGTTCGCCGCGCAGAGCGTGCACGAAAGCCGCCAGCAGCTGCGCGCTGCCGGCGACGTTGGCCGGCTCGCCGAGCCAGCGGCAGTCTTCCAGCACCGCGGCGAGTTCGCTCTCGGCGGCGTCGAGGTCGCCGCGCTGCCAGGCGTGGTGCCAGCCGGCCTGCACACGCGCCAGCGCGCGCAGCGGCAGCGGCCGGTCGGCGGCGACGCGCAGCGCGCCGCGCACGTAGCGCTGCAGCGCGGCCTCGGTGCCGGGCAGGCCGTTGAGCCGCGGCAGCGGGTGGGCGCGGTACCAGAGCGAGGCGTCGTCGCAGCTCTCCAGCAGCGCGACCAGCTCGTCGAGCAGCGGCCCCAGCCGGTGCAGCGAACCCAGGTCCAGCGCGTGCCAGGTGCAGGCGACGAGCACCACGACGCGTGTGTCGCGCGACATCGCTTCGCGCCGCAGCGGCCCCAGCCGCGCCGCGCTCTCGACGTGGCGGCCGAGCGCGTTCAGCGCCAGCGACTGGTGCGCGACCGCGGCGCGCGCGCGGTCGGCCTCGCCGCGTTCGGTCCAGCCGCGTTCGGCGGCGCGCATGGCCTGCAGCATCGCCGGGAAGTCCCAGCGCGCCCAGGCGAGCAGGCCACGCACCTCGTGCAGCGCCGGCGAGGCGGCGGAGAAGCTCTCCGGGAACAGCGCCAGCAGGTGGGCGACGGTGGCCAGCGCGCCTTCGGTCAGCAGCGTCGGCGCCTGGGCGAGCAGGGCCGCAGCGGCGCCGTCGACGTCGCCGGCGTGCAGCAGCATCGGCAGCTGGCGCGCAGGGTCGCTTTCGCCGGCGGCCGCGCGCCGCCACAGCGCCGGCCATTCGTCGGGGTGTTCGAGGCGCAGGCGTTCGAGCAGGGTCTCGCGGAACAGGTCGTGCAGCCGCAGCGTCGGCTCGGCGGCCTCCAGGCTGCTGACGAACAGGCCCAGGCGCTCGATGCGCTCGATCTGCGCCGCGGCGCGGGCGTCACCGGTCACGGCCGCGGCGCGGGCGGCGGTCAGCTCGGGCAGCACGGCGCTGCGCAGCAGGAAGGCGCGCAGGTCCTCGGCGAGCGGCGCGACCACCTCCTCGGCGAGGAAGTCGCGGATCGCGCGCTCGCCGGCCGCGGCCGTGCGCGCCCCGTGGGCCAGCGCCAGGCGCAGCCCGGCCGGCCAGCCGCGCGTGCGCGCCACCAGCGCGGTCGCGCCCGGGCCCTCGGCTTCCAGCGCGCCGGCCAGGGCCTCGGCCTCCTCGGCGGCGAACTGCAGCTCGTGGCGGCGGAACTCGGCCAGCTCGCCGGCGGCGCGCCAGCGGGCCAGCGACAGCGGCGGGTCTTCACGCGTCGCGACGGCCACCGTCCAGCGCGGGCCCAGGCGTTCGAGCACGCCGTCGAGCAGTTCGAAGAACGCGGCGTCGGCGACGCGGTGCAGGTCGTCGAAGACGATGACGCCGTGCTCGACTTCGCAGGATTCGAGCGCGTCGAGCAGCTCGGCGGCCAGCCGGGCGCGGCCGCGCGGGTCGTCGACACGCGCCAGCAGCGCCTCGGGCGCGGTGCGCCAGGGCAGGTCATAGGGTTCGAGCGCGGCGACCCAGCATTCGAGCAGGCGGTGCAGGTCGTCGTCGGCATCGGCCGAGACCCAGGCGACGGCGGTGCCCGCCGGCAGCCGCGCGAGCTGGCGCGCCAGCGCCGTCGTCTTGCCGTAGCCGGCCGCCGCGCAGACGAGCACCAGCCGCTGGCCGAGCAAGGCGTCCAGAAGACGGGCGTCGAGCGCCGGGCGATCGATCCAGGTGCCGGCGGTACCGGCGCGCGGCCGCGGCGGCTGGATCTTGGTGCGGGCGAAACTCATGCCGCGGACCCCCCCGGTGGCGGCGGACGCCGGATTCTGCGTCGTGCGCCAGGGGCCGCGCCTCGGGAGTGTCCGCGACAGGGTTTCCGCGCTGTCCATGGCGCATGGTCGCGTGGCGAGAGGGTGCGGCGCCTCGGGAGTGCGACGAAATGCACGCTCGGAGCGATGAACGGCAACGCTTGAGCGCGCTGCGGGGCCGTATCAAGGCGCCACGGTGACCGCTGGTTACACTCGATCGGACGGTCCGAGAACCGTTCATCTGAGGGAGAACCGATGTCATCACGTATTCAATGGGCGGCGCTGGCCGCCGCGTTCATGCTGGCCGGCTGTGCGACCGAGTCTTCGCGCACGGTCGAGGTCGCGAAGGTGTCCACCGCCGCCGCGCCGTACGTCGGCGTGCGCCTGCCGGTGTCGATCGGCAAGTTCGACAACCGCTCCAACTTCATGCGCGGTGTCTTCACCGACAACGTCGATCGCTTGGGCAGCCAGGCCAAGACGACGCTGATCTCGCACCTGCAGCAGTCGCAGCGCTTCAACGTGCTCGATCGCGAGAACCTGAACGAAACGCGCCAGGAGGCGCAGTTCAAGTCGCAATCGCAGACGATCCGCGGTGCCGACTACGTGCTGACCGGCGACATCACCGAGTTCGGCCGCAAGGAAGTGGGCGACCAGCAGCTCTTCGGCCTGCTCGGCAAGGGCAAGTCGCAGGTCGCCTACGCGAAGGTGACGATCAACGTCGTCGACAGCGCGACTTCGGAGGTCGTGTATTCGGCCCAGGGCGCCGGCGAGTACCAGCTCTCGACGCGCGAGGTCGTCGGTTTCGGCGGCACCTCGAGCTATGACGCCACGCTCAACGGCAAGGTGCTGGACCTGGCCATCCGCGAAGCGGTGGAACGCCTGGTCAGCGGCGTCGACGCCGGTCAGTGGGGCCGCACGGGAGCCCGCCGATGAAGTGTCGTCTCCTTGCCGCGGCTGGCGTCGCGCTGGCCGCCACGCTGGCCGGCTGCGCCACGGCGCCGCCGCAGCTCTATCACTGGGGCGATTACCAGCGTCAGGTGTACCAGTCGCTGAATGCCGACGACACCGGGCCGCAGGAACAGCTGCAGCAGCTGGAACAGCAGGCCGAGAAGGCCCGCGCAAAGGGGGCGGCGCTGCCCCCGGGCTTCCGGGCCCACGTCGGTCTGCTGATGCTGCGCCTGGGGCGCGACGCGGATGCCGCCGCGCAGTTCGAAGCCGAGAAGCAGGCCTTCCCCGAGTCGACCGCCTACATGAACTTCCTGTTGCGCCGCATGCAGCCTGCCAAGGCTGCACAAGCCGCTCCTGCCGAGGTGACCCGATGACGATGTCCCTGTTGCCTGCCGCACGTCCGCTGCGGCTGGCCCTCGCGGCTTTGGCTGCCGCGGCCCTCGGCGGTTGCGCCACGACGGCGCCGTACGACTACAGCGCGTTCAAGGAAAGCCGGCCGGCGTCGATGCTGATCCTGCCGCCGCTGAACAACACCAACGAGGTCAAGGCCACCAACGGCGTGCTCGCCCAGGCCACCCAGCCTCTGGCCGAGGCCGGCTATTACGTGCTGCCGGTCGGCCTGGTCGACGAGACCTTCAAGCAGAACGGCCTGACCCAGGCGGCCGACATCCAGCAGGTGTCGACCGAGAAGCTGCGCGAGATCTTCGGCGCCGACGCCGCGGTCTACCTGAAGGTGACGCAGTACGGCACGACCTACAAGGTGCTCAGCAGCGACACGACGGTCGCAGTCGAAGGCCGCATCGTCGACCTGCGCAGCGGCCGCGTGCTGTGGGAAGGCAAGGCCCAGGCCTCGTCGGCCGAGCAGAACAGCAGCAACCAGGCCGGCTTGATCGGCGTGCTGGTCGAGGCGGTGGTCAAGCAGATCGTGCACACGGTGTCGGACTCCAGCTTCCAGTACGCCGGCACGGCCGACGCGCGCCTGCTCACGCCGCACAAGCCCAACGGCCTGCTCTACGGCCCCCGCTCCCCCAACTACGGCAAGGACTGAGTCCGGCGTGCAAGGCCGGAAGGCCTTGCACGCCGGACTCAGGCCCGAGCGCTGTTTTCACGCGCGAGCGCCGAGCCCCGCGCAGCGTTGGCGCTTACGGCGCCAGCCGCTCCCGCACCCACGCGCCGCCGTCCAGGCGGTAGCGCAGCCGGTCGTGCAGCCGGCTCTTGCGGCCTTGCCAGAACTCCCAGGTGTCCGGGACGAGGCGGTAGCCGCCCCAGTGCGGCGGCCGCGGCGGCGACAGCGCGAAGCTCGCGGCGTACTTGGCGGCGTTGGCGACCAGCGTCGCCCGCGACGGGATCACCTGGCTCTGCGGCGAGGCCCAGGCGCCGATGCGCGAGTCCAGCGGCCGCGACGCGAAATAGGCGTCCGACAGCTCCGGTTCGGTCTTCTCGACCCGGCCTTCGATGCGCACGACCCGCTCCAGCTCGATCCAGTGGAACTGCAGCGCGGCGTAGGGGTTGACGGCGAGTTCGCGGCCTTTGCGGCTGTCGTAGTTCGTGTACCAGACGATGCCGCGCGCGTCGAAGCCCTTGATCAGCACGACGCGCGTCGACGGCCGGCCGTCGGCGCCGACGGTGGCCACGGTCATCGCGTTCGGCTCGGGCACCTGGGCGTCGATCGCCTGCGTCATCCAGCGTTCGAACTGACGCAGCGGGTCGGCGTCGGAAGCGGTTTCGTCGAGCGCGTCGCGCTCGTAACTCTTGCGGAGGGCAGCCAGATCCATGCACCGAGTATAGGAAGCGGCCCGCGGCGCCCGGCACCGCCGCCGCCCAGGCGGTGCTTCCCTTACGTGGAACGCCGTAGGTGATCGTCCCACTGCCGGCCGCCCGTCGCGGCAGCCATTCTTGGCGCCACGGGGAGCCGACGAGGAAGGCGAGCGCCATGAACACGAGCCCGACGATCGTCGTGCTGGCTGCCGGGCAGGGGACACGCTTCCACCCGACGCGGCACAAGCTGGAGCAGCCGCTCGACGGTTCGACCGTGCTCGGCACCACCGTCGCGCACGCGCTGCAGACCGGGCTGCGCGTGCTGGTCGTGACCACCGGGCGCCTGGTGCCGCTGGTGCTGCCGCAGCTCGGCCTGCGCGACCTGCTGGTGCTCGACGAGGCCAACGCCCAGCGCGGCATGGGCCATTCGATCGCCGCCGGCGTGCGCGACAGCCCCGATTCCGGCGGCTGGCTGGTGCTGCCCGGCGACATGCCGCGTGTGCGGCCGCAGACGATGGCCGCGGTCGCGCAGTCGGTCGCGCTGCACGCGGTGGCCTATGCCCAACACGGCGGACGGCGCGGGCATCCGGTCGGTTTCGCCGCCGAGCTGTATTCGGAGCTGGCGTCGCTGCAAGGCGACGAAGGCGCGCGCCGGCTGCTGGCGCGTTATCCGGCGGTGGGCGTCGAGGTCGACGACGACGGCGTGCTGGTCGACGTCGACACCGAGGACGACCTGGACTCGCTGCGCCGGCCGCTGCGCCGCGCCGCGGCCGGCTGATCGCCCGGCCGCACGAGGCCGGCGTTCACGGCCACGCGCATCAGGCGTTCGATCTCGCGGTCGCGCACGCCGCGCTCGCGCAGCGCGCAGGCGGTTTCGGCCAGGTACTGCAGCGTCGTGCCGTAGCGGCCGCGCGCGTGGCGCAGGATGGCGAGCACCTCCTCGTCGCAGAGCCGGCCCGTGTAGTGCTCGCTGCGCCGGCTGAGCGTGAAGGCCAGCGCCGGCACCGTGCCTTGCGGCGTCTGGCAGGGCAGGAAACGCGGGTCGTAGATGCCGCCGCCGACCATCTCACGGTCCCACAGGCGCTCCAGCTCGGCTTCGGCCGTTTCGGGCCGCATGCGGTAGACGAAGCCGCGGCAGGCGCCGCCGGCCATCAGCGCGAAGACGAGGCCCGGCTGCTGCGGCGTGCCGCGGTTGATCTGCGAGCGCATGCGCAAGGCGCGGTGCCAGCCGCGCACCAGCGCCGGGCGGTGCTCGGCGGCCTCGAACTCGGGGCGCCAGATCAGCGAGGCGTAGCCGAAGACCCACAGGTCGCCGCGCCCGCCCCACTGCGCGCGCAGCAGCGCCAGCCGGGCGGCGGGGTCGTGCGGGCAATCGCTCACGGGTGCGAGCGCGCCGCTGGGCGCGAGAGCCGGATCATGGACTTCATTGTCGGCAGCCGAAGACTTGCAATAACGATGCCGCGGGCCTTTCGGCGATGTCCCCGGGAAGCCCTTCACGAAATCGCGATGTAACCGGGTTACCCCATTTTCGGTGCTATGGTTACGGACGGAGGTCAGCATGAAGCCCGCCATCCAAGCCATCACCGATCGCATCCGGGAACGCAGCGCGGACACCCGTGCGGCTTATCTTCAACGCGTGGACCGCCTCGCGCGCCGACCGCGCGGGGCCGAACGCATGGGCTGTGCCAACGTCGCGCACGCCTTCGCGGCGCTGCCGGGCGACGCCAAGCTGCGGGTCGTCGCCGAACGCGCGCCCAACGTCGCGATCGTCACCGCCTACAACGACATGCTGTCGGCGCACCAGCCGTTCGAGGGCTTCCCGGCGGTGATCCGCGACGAGGCCCGGCGCCACGGCGCCAGCGCCCAGGTGGCCGGCGGCGTGCCGGCGATGTGCGACGGCGTCACGCAAGGCCTGCCGGGCATGGAGCTGAGCCTGTTCTCGCGCGACACGATCGCGATGGGCACGGCGATCGCGCTGTCGCACGACGTCTTCGACGGCGCGCTGATGCTGGGCATCTGCGACAAGATCGTGCCGGGGCTGCTGATCGGCGCGCTGCACTTCGGCCACCTGCCGACGGTCTTCGTGCCCGCCGGGCCGATGAGCACCGGGCTGGCCAACGAGGACAAGGCCAAGGTGCGTGAGCAGTACGCGCAAGGCCTGGTCGGCCGCGACGCGCTACTGGCCGCCGAGTCCGCCGCCTACCACGGCCCGGGCACCTGCACCTTCTACGGCACCGCCAACAGCAACCAGATGCTGATGGAGGCGATGGGCCTGCACGTGCCGGGCGCCGCCTTCGTGCACCCGCACGAGGGCCTGCGCGAGGCGCTGACGCGCGAGGCCGTGCGCCGCGTGCTGGCGCTCGGCCCGGGCGCCGACTTCATGCCGATCGGCCGCCTCGTCGACGAGCGTGCGATCGTCAACGCGATGGCCGCGCTGCTGGCCACCGGCGGCAGCACCAACCACCTGATCCACTGGGTGGCGGTGGCGCGTTCGGCCGGCATCACGATCGACTGGAGCGACTTCGCCGCGCTGTCGGCCGAGGTGCCGCTGCTGGCGCGTGTCTATCCCAACGGCGCCGCCGACGTGAACCAGTTCCAGGCCGCTGGCGGCCCGGGCTACGTGATCGGCGAACTGCTGCGCGCCGGCTGCCTGCACCCGGACGTGGCGACCATCGCCGGCCCCGGCCTGGAGCGCTACGCGACGCGGCCGGCCGCCACCGAGGCCGGCGCTGTCACCTGGACGCCGGTGGGCGCCAGCGGCGACGCCGCGATCCTGCGTCCGGCCGACGCGCCGTTCTCGCCGACCGGCGGCTTGAAGCTGCTGCAGGGCAACCTGGGCCGCGCGGTCATCAAGGTTTCGGCGGTGCCGGCCGATCGCCACGTCGTCGAGGCGCCGGCGCGGGTCTTCGACGACCAGGAATCGCTGCAGACCGCGTTCAAGGCCGGTGAACTCGACCGCGACCTCGTCGCCGTCGTGCGTTTCCAGGGGCCGCACGCCAACGGCATGCCCGAGCTGCACAAGCTGACGCCGCCGCTGGCGGTGCTGCAGGGCAAGGGTTACCGCGTCGCGCTGGTCACCGACGGGCGCATGAGCGGCGCCTCGGGCAAGGTGCCCGCGGCGATCCACGTCAGCCCCGAGGCGCTGGCCGGCGGGCCGCTGGCCAAGGTGCGCGACGGCGACCTGCTGCGTGTCGACGCCGACGCCGGCACCCTGCAAGCGCTGGTCGACCCGGCCGAATGGGCCGCGCGCACGCCGGCCACCATCACCCCGGACCAGGCGGCGGCCAACGGCCACAACCTGGGCCGCGAACTGTTCGCGGGCATGCGACGCAACGCCCGCAGCGCCGAGGAGGGCGCCGTCACATGGCTCTGAAACCGATCGAACTCGCCGCCCCGGGACCCGTCATCCCGGTCATCGTCATCCAGCGTGTCGAGGACGCGCTGCCGCTGGCCGAAGCGCTGCTGGCCGGTGGCGTGCGGGTGCTCGAGGTCACGCTGCGCACGCCGGCCGGGCTGGAAGCGATCCGCCGCATCGCGCGCGAGCTGCCCGAGGCGCTGGTCGGCGCCGGCACGGTGCGCAGCGTCGCCGACGCCCAGGCGGCGCGCGAGGCCGGCGCGCGGTTCGCCGTCAGCCCCGGCTACACCAGCGAGATCGGCCGCGCCTGCCGCCAGATCGAGCTGCCGCTGCTGCCCGGCGTGGCCACGCCCAGCGAGGTGCTGGCGGCGATGGCCGACGGCTACGACTTCCTGAAGTTCTTCCCGGCCGCCGCGGCCGGCGGCATCCCGATGCTGAAGGCCCTGGCCGGGCCGTTCCCGGACATCGGCTTCTGCCCGACCGGCGGCCTGACGCCGGAAAACGCGCGCCAGTACCTGTCGCTGCCGAACGTGAAGGTCTGCGGCGGCTCGTGGCTGTCGCCGCAGGCGACGATCGACGCCGGCGACTGGGCGCAGATCACCCGGCTGGCGCGCGCCGCGCAGGCGCTGCGCGAGAGCTGAGATCGACCCGGCGGCCTGGCGGCCGCCGGTGCGCGCGTCAGGCGCGCAGCGAGTCCTCGGGCGCAGCCGTCTCGGCGCGCTGGATCAGCTCGACCTTGTAGCCGTCCGGGTCGGTGATGAAGGCGATCACCGTCGTGCCGCCCTTGACCGGGCCGGGCTCGCGCGTGATGTTGCCGCCGGCGGCGCGGATCTTGTCGCAGGCCGCGTAGGCATCGGGCACGCCGATCGCGATGTGGCCGTAGGCCGTGCCCAGGTCGTACGACGACACGCCGTGGTTGTAGGTGAGCTCGATCTCGGCGTGCTCGGGATTCGAGCCGTAGCCGAGGAAGGCGAGCGAATAGCCGTGGGCGGCGTTCTCGCTGGTGCGCAGCAGCGTCATGCCCATGACCTTCGTGTAGAAGTCGATCGACCGTTGCAGGTCGCCGACGCGCAGCATCGTGTGGAGCAGTCTCATGCGGGCGATTTTCCCGCAGCCGGGCCGCCCTTAGACGGGCACGGTGTAGTTCAGCGTCATGCGGCCGCCGTCGACGACGACGATCTCGCCGGTGACGTAGCTGGCGGCGTCCGACAGCAGCCAGGCGCAGACGTCGGCGACCTCGGCCGGCTCGCCCAGGCGCTTCATCGGCGTGCGGCTCATGATGCGCGCCTTGGCCTCGTCGCTGGTCAGCACCGCGTTCTTCGCCAGCTCGGTGGCGATGGTGCCCGGGGCCACCGCGTTGACGCGCACGCCGCGGTCGGCGAGCGACAAGGCCATCACGCGCGTCAGCTGGTCGATCGCGCCCTTGCTGGCGTTGTAGCTGGCGATCGACGGGATCGTCAGGCGGCCGTTGACCGAGCTCATGTTGACGATCGCGCCGCCGCCGGCCTTGACCAGTTCACGCGCCACCGCCTGACCGACGAGGAACGAACCCTTCAGGTTGACGGCGATGACCGCGTCCCAGTCGGCTTCGCTGACCTCCAGGAAGTCGGCGGCCTTGAAGATGCCCGCGTTGTTGACCAGGCCGTCGACACGGCCGAAGGCCGTCAGCGTCGCCGCCAGCGCGGCGTCGACCTCGGCCTTCTTCGAGACGTCGCAGTGGGCGTAGACGGCGCGGTGGCCGGCGGCCGTCAGCTCGTCGGCCAGGCGCTCGCCGGCCGCATCGGCCACGTCCCAGAGCGCGACCGCGGCGCCGTCGCGCACGAGGCGGCGGGCACAGGCTTCGCCGATGCCTTGCGAGGCGCCGGTGATGACGACGACGCGGCCATCGAGGCCGTAATGAACGCCTTGCTGCATGGGGACGGGCGGCCGGGCCGCGGCGGGTTCGACGGGCCCGCAGTGTAAGCACGCCTCCCGGGCCGCAGCGCGACGACCCCTGCGGCCGCGGTGGCGGCGGCTCTCAGCCGGCGCAGACTTCTTCTGCGACCTTCGCGGCGTGCGAGTGCCCGCGCGCGGCGCGGCGCAGCGCGACGGCATCGACCGGCTGGGCCGATGCACCGCCGCCGGCGTCGAGGTGGAACAGCTGCACCGCCTCGGTCACGGTGTTCGCCTTGGCGCGCAGCTGCAGCGCGGCGGCGGCGATCTGCTCGACCAGCGCGGCGTTCTGCTGCGTGATGCCGTCGAGCTGCGAGACCGCGGTGTTGATCTGCGAAATGCCTTGCAGCTGTTCGTCGGCGCCGTGGCTGATGCCGGCGACGACGCCGCCGACCCGTTCGACGGTTTCCACGGCCTCGGCGATCGTCGCCCGGGCGGCGCTGCTCAGGCGGTTGCCGGCGTCGACCTTCTCGGTGGAGTCGACGATCAGGTGCTTGATCTCGCGTGCCGCGGTGGCCGAGCGCTGGGCCAGCGCACGCACCTCGCCGGCGACGACGGCGAAGCCGCGCCCCGACTCGCCGGCACGCGCCGCCTCGACGGCGGCGTTGAGCGCCAGGATGTTGGTCTGGAAGGCGATGCCGTCGATGACGTTGATGATCTCGCCGATGCGCCGCGAAGACTCGCTGATGACCTGCATCGTGCGCGTGACCTCCTCGACGGCCTCGCTGCCGCGGCGCGTGACGCCGGCGGCCTCGGCGGCGAGCTTGGCGGCTTCGGACGCCGCAGTGGCGCTCTGGCGCACGGTGCTCGTGATCTCCTCCATCGACGAGGCGGTCTGCTGCACGTTGGCGGCCTGCGACTCGGTGCGGC
The DNA here is from genome assembly GCF_000284255.1 of Rubrivivax gelatinosus IL144. Lineage (NCBI taxonomy): Bacteria > Pseudomonadati > Pseudomonadota > Betaproteobacteria > Burkholderiales > Sphaerotilaceae > Rubrivivax > Rubrivivax gelatinosus. The sequence continues at coordinate 3,677,930 of NC_017075.1, read as the reverse complement.
TCGAGAGGTCCTGGTTGCCGCTGGCTATCTCGCAGGTGGCGCCGCGCATGTGGTCGATCTCGTTGCGGGCGTCGCGCACGATCGAGCGCAGGTTCACGTTGAGCTGGTTCAGGGCTTTGGACAGGCGGCCGAAGCCGTCGTCGCCGCCGGCCGGCAGGCGTTCGGTCAGGTCGCCGGCGGCCATGCGGTTGGCAAAGCCCAGCAGCGGCGCCAGCGGCGCGAGTACCAGGCGGGCGAGCAGCGCCGCCCCGGCCGTGCTGCCCAGCAGTACGCAGCCGAGCACGGCGTACCAGCCAAGGAAATGGCCGACCAGCGCGCTGCCGCCGGCCAGCAGCGCCGTGGCCAGCACCAGCGGCAGGTGGCGGCGCAGGCGCGCCAGGCGCTTGATCCGGCCCATCGGCGTCGACCGATAGGGCGTGCCGGCCTCCAGGCGCAGCGTGACGCGGCCGGCGGCCTTCTCGGCGCGCATCCGGGCGTACAAGGACTCGGCGGCCCGCACTTCCTCACGCGTCGGTTCGGTGCGCACCGACATGTAGCCCACCGGGTGGCCGTCGCGCATCAGCGGCGTCACGTTGGCCATGACCCAGTAGTAGCGGCCGTCCTTGCGCCGGTTCTTCACCGGCGCCGACCAGGGCTGGCCGGCGCCGATGCTGGCCCACATGTCGCGGAAGGCTTCCTCCGGCATGTCGGGGTGGCGGATCAGGTTGTGCGGCTGGCCCAGCAGCTCGTCCTTGACGTAGCCGCTCACCGAGATGAAGGCCGGGTTGCAGTAGACGATCCGGCCCTTCAGGTCGGTCGTCGAGACGAGGGTCTCACCCGCCGGGAACGGATACTCCTGGTCGCTCACAGGCAGGTTCACGCGCATCGGGGCCTCCGCTGGTCATCAGTATGGTTTCTGGAATCGGTCCAGAATCGCTACGATAAAGATGCGATGACTGATACGTGCGCGAAAAAGTGTGCGAATCGCGGCTTGATTTTGGCGATTTCACCGGTGCCGTCAATTGCGGCCCGGGGGTCGGCCAAAGGCCCCCGGGCTTGAGCCTTGTTGCGGTTTCTTACCGCTTCGTGCCGGCTTCGCGGTCGAGCCAGATCGCCATGCCTTGGGCGTTGAGTTCGACGTCCAGGGCCAGCAACTGCTGCACGGCCGTCGGGGCCAGCGTGCAGCCGTGCCGGGCCAGGCTGTCGCGGTAGATCGCGGCCAGCCCCTCGCACAGCGCGGCATGGCGGGCCTCGCCGAGGCCGGCGACGCGGCGGCCCAGCGCCACCATCTCGTCGAGCAGCGCCAGCAGCAGCGCGCCCAGGCGCGGCACCTCGTCGACGCGGCCGTAGTGCGTCAGGTACATCGCGCGCGGCGTGCGGGCGAGCAGCCGTTCGACCGAAGCGCGCAAGGCCTCGGGCTCGAACTGCACCGGCGTCGAGGTCGGCAGCAGCCATGCGCCGTGCGCGGTGTCGAACTCGCGGTACGACAGGCCGAAGGTGTCGCCGGTGAACCAGCCCTGGGAGGCCTCGTCCCAGATGCAGTGGTGGTGGCGGGCGTGCCCCGGGGTGTCGGCGAACTCCAGCGTGCGCCCGGCCAGCGAGAGCCGCAGGCCGTCGCCGCTGGTGTCCACGCGTTCGGCCGGCACCGGAACCAGCGTGCCGTAGTTGCGCTGCATCTCGGCTTCGCCGTAGACCGCGGTGGCGCCGGCCCAGATCTGCGAGGGGTCGACGAGGTGGCGTGCGGCGCGTGGGTGGGCCATCACGCGCGCTGCGGGCAGCTCCTGCATCAGCAGGCCGACGCCGCCGGCGTGGTCGAGGTGGATGTGGGTCGGGATGACCCAGTCGACGGCGTCGCGGGCCAGGCCCAGCGCCGCCAGCGCCTCGAGGATGCGCGGCACCGCGTGGTTGGTACCGGCGTCGACGACGGCCGCGCGGCCGGCGTGCAGCACGAGGTAGGCGGCGTCGAAACGCGGGCGGTGGAAGCCGGTGTCGACGGCGTAGACGTCGTGCCCGCAGGGCTCGACGAAGGAGGGGAGGGCGGGAGCGGTCATGCGCCGATTGTCGGCGCGGCCGCTCCCCGCAGCGCGGGAAGCCGTGGTGGCGGCCCGTCTTCGGCGGGCCGCAGCGGCCTCAGTGCGCCGCCAGCCAGAGGCGCGCGATGTCCGCGGCGCCGTCGTTGCCCTTCACGCCGTGCAGCGTCTGCGCGGCAGCGGCCTTCTGGCCGGCCTGGGCCTGGGCCTGGCCCAGGCGCAGCTTGGCGTCCTCGGGGCGGCGCAGGCCGCCCTTGGCGATGCCCTTCTGGATCAGCGTCGCACCCTTCGCGGCGTCGCCCATCGAGGCGTATGCGAAGCCGACCTTGACCAGGTCGTCGCCGGTCTTCTCGGCGTTCGCCGCGTCGGCCTGACCGGCGATGTCCGCCTTCTGCTGCGCCGCCTGCTTCTGCGCCAGGTCACGCAGGCGCTGGTGGCGCGAGGCTTCGGCGCCGGTGCCCAGGGCGCCGGTCTTGTAGCCCTGCTCGACGATGCGCACGGCCTCGTTGGGCAGCCCGGCCTGCAGCGCCAGCTGGGCCATCTCCATGTACTCGTCGGTCTTGCCCAGCGTGCCGGTGGCCAGCTTCAGGCGCATCACGTCGAGCGCGAAACGGTCGGCGAACCCGCTGCGGCGCTGCAGGCGGCCGAGGTAGGCCGTCCAGTAGTCCTTCTTCGGGTAGTAGGTGACCAGCTTCTCGAGCGTGCCGACGTAGCCGTTGGTGTTGCCGGTGCGCTGCTGGGCGTCGGCCAGGCGCAGCAGGTCGCTCTCCTCGGGCTTGCGGCCGGCCGATTCGGCGGCGGCGACGGCGGCACCGGCGTCGCGGGCGATCGCGCTGTAGTCGCCGCTGGCCGACTGCAGATAGCCCTGGAGCTGCTTGACCGTGGCGCTGTTGTTGCCGGCGGCCACCGCCTTGTTCAGCCACTCGGTGGCCTTGGCGTTGTTGCGCAGCTGGGCGTAGGCAGCGGCGAGCTGTTCGGCGAGCTGACCGAGTTCGTTGCCGCTGGCCTTGGCGGCCAGCGCTTCCAGCGCCTGGGCGGCGGCGGCGTAGTCGCCGGCACGCTGGGCGGCGGCGGCCTTCATGCGGTCGATGGTCTGCTGCTCGGCGGCGGTGCGGCCACCGACGCTCTCGGCTTCGCGAACCTTGGCCAGCGCCTCGCGCGCCTTGCCGGCCTTCAGCAGCTCACCCGCTTGTTGCAGCGGCTTTCCGATCTCGGCACGCAGCCCCTGGGCCCCGGCGACGGACAGCCAGCCGGCAGCGACGAGGCACAGGGCAACGGTACGCAGCTTGGTCTTCATCTCTTGGATTCCTCGGCGTGGCCCGTCCAGCAAACGGCACGCCCGATGAAAAACAGCGGCGCGCCGTCCCGGACGAACGGGACCTCGCAGCCGCTGCGGGGGTGGATCAATTCAGGAACTGCTCGTTGCCGACGATGCCGATCTTGGTCACGCCCAGGCGCTGGGCGCTGGCCATGATCATCGCGACGACCTTGTAGGTCACGAGCTTGTTCGGGCGCAGGTGCACCTCGGGCTGGTCGGCCGCGGCGGCGACCGTCGCCAGCTTGCCTTCGAGCGCACCGCGGTCGGGCACGATCTCGCCGTTCCACGCGATCGTGCCGTCGAAGTCGACGTCGATGCGGATGATCTCCGGCGGCTGCGGCGGCGGCGCCGCGTTGTTCGGCGTCGGCATGTTCATCTTCACCGCGTGCGTCTGGATCGGGATGGTGATGATGAACATGATCAGCAGCACCAGCATCACGTCGATCAGCGGCGTGGTGTTGATGTCCACCATCACGTCGTCTTCGGCGGCGGAACCTACTTGCATGGCCATGGTTGTTCTCCTCAGCGCGCCGCGACGCCAGCCGGCGGCTCGGTGATGAAGCCGACCTTGAAGATGCCGGCGCGCTGGCAGGCCACGACGACGCGGCCGACCGATTCGTAGCGCACGTCACCGTCGCCGCGGATGTGCACCTCGGGCTGCGGTTCCTTGACCGATTCGACCTTCAACCGGTTCACGAGCGTCTCGATGTCCGGAAGGCGCTCGATGCCCCAGAACATCTCGCCGTCGCGGTTGACCGCGATGACGATGTTCTCCGGCTTGGTCTGCAGCGGGATGTTGCGTTCCTTGGGCAGCTCGAGCTTGATCGACTGGGTGACCACGGGAATCGTGATCAGGAAGATGATCAGCAGCACCAGCATCACGTCGACCAGCGGCGTGGTGTTGATCGAGCTGTTGAGCTGCTCCTCCCCGCCGTTGTCGGCAGGGCCTACTTGCATCGCCATCGCGATCTCCTGGAGGACGACGGCTGCCGTGCCCCGCGTGCGCGGCCGTGCCCGGGGGCACGGCTGTCACGGCGGCGGCAGCCGGTCGGCATCACGTCAGCGCTTGCCGGCGATCAGCACGTTGTGCAGGTCGGCGCTGAAGCTGCGGACCTGATCCAGAACGGCCTTGTTGCGGCGGATCAGCCAGTTGTAGCCCATGACCGCCGGCACGGCGACGGCCAGACCGATGGCGGTCATGATCAGCGCTTCACCGACCGGGCCGGCGACCTTGTCGATCGAGGCCTGGCCGCTGATGCCGATGCGCACCAGGGCGTTGTAGATGCCCCAGACGGTACCGAACAGGCCGACGAACGGAGCGGTCGAGCCGACGGTCGCCAGGAAGGCCAGGCCGTCGGTCAGGCGGCTCTGGATGTTGCCGACGGCGCGGTCGACGCTCATCGTCACCCAGGTGTGCTTGTCGATGGTCTCGACCATCGTGCCTTCGTGATGATCGCTGGCCTTGATGCCCGACTCGGCGATGTAGCGGAAGGCCGAGCCTTCTTCCAGCGCGGTGAGGCCGGTCTTGACCGAGCCGGCCTTCCAGAACGCGTCGGCCGACTGGCGCGCGCTCTTCATCATCGAACGTTGCTCGTAGAGCTTCGTGAAGATGATGTACCAGCTGCCCATCGACATGATCACGAGGATGATCAGCGTGCCCTTGGCGACGAAGTCGCCTTGCTGCCACAGGGCCTGCAGGCCGTAGGGGTTGTCCACCGATTCATGTTCGGTGGCTGCGGCCGCGGCCGGCGCCGTCGCGGCCGGTTGCGCGGCGGTGTCGGCCTGGGCGAGGGCGGGTTGGGTGCCGAACGCGGCGACCAGCGCGACCATCATCGCCACGAGCGACGATCGCATCAGTTTCATCAAGGACATCGTGCCTCCAAGGGGAAAGAACGCCGGCGCACCGCCGCACGTGGGTAAGAGCGCCGCCGCGCGCACGCGGCGAGACGCAACAACAGGTTGCCTCGCTACTCGAGGTTCCAGACGTATTCGACTTCGGCTTGCCCGCCGACGGGGTTGCCGTGCTCGTCGGTGCCAGGCTTGAACTGGCACTGGCTGAGCTTGCTGATCGCGACGCGGTCGAGCAGCTTGTGCTCACGCGACGGACCGGCGGAGCGGACCAGTTCGGAGCCGGAGACGCGACCGTTCGCGTCCACGCTGAACCGGACCTTCGTCGTGCCCGTGGCCTCGACACGCACGGCCGCGGGCGGATAGTCCTCGCGAGTCGGGGCGCAGGAACGGGCGCTGATGATCGTCGGCCGGGCGTTGCGCGGCGCCGGCGGCGCCTCGACGGCGCGCTGGACCGTGACGGCCTGCGGCGGCGGGGCGACCGTGGTCGTCGTGATCGTCGGCGCCGGGGTCGGCGGCGGGTTCACGTTGACTTCGGGCGGCGGCACGAACGACGGCGGCGGCGGCGCGAACTTCGGCGGCGGCGGGAGGTTTTCCGGCGGCGGGGGCTCCGGCGGTTTCACCTCCTCGATGATCTTGGTCTCGATCGGGGCCTTGATGACCTCGACCATGCGTTGCGCGAGACCCGAGATCAGGGCCCAGCCGAGCAGCAGGTGCAGGGCTAGAACGATGCCGATCCCAACGGCGTGCTTGCCCGGGTTTCGTTGTTGCTGGGCGTAATCCACTCAGAATCCTCCAGGAGTTCCCGCTCCGCCATTCGGAGCCGGAACCCGCGACCAACTTCTCACGCGGCCTCGTGGACCGCAGGCGGCCTGGTCGACCGCGAAGCGCGGGACTATAGCGCGAAAGTCAAGCGACCCCGGCCGGGGGCTTGCCCTGGCTCCGAGTCGCTGGTTTGCGCTCCGGTAGCCCGTTGCAAGTTCGGGGCCAGCATCCTAACGGGGCGCCGGGCCTCGGGATGCGCGTTCCGCGCGCTTGCTTCCTTGCGTTTCGAGCAGGGCCTCGGCGGCCGCAAAAGTCGGCGTCAAATGTCAAGCGTTGACATTGCCGGTGCTGCGCATCTCAAGGCGCTCGGGCGTGCCGTCGAAGCTGTCGTTCAGCGACGCGGCACCAGCGGGCGGCTTGTGCGGGTGTTTCCCTCAGCACGCCCGCGGCGACTGGAGCGTCGCCCATCGGAAAGCACAGCACATGAAGCTCAACTCCCTGCGTGTCGGCCAGCGCCTGTGGCTGTTCGTCGGCACATTCGCGCTCCTCGTCGTGACCGTCGTCGGCATTGCCGGCCGATGGTTGTACATGTCGGAAATCGAGGCCGAGCAGTCGATCTCGGTTGCCCAGCGCAAGGTCGAACTCGCCAACGCCTGGCTGCACCTGGTCGAGGTGAACATCGGGCGCGAGTACGCCGCAGCCCTGAGCACCGAGCCCGCCGTGCACGCGGCCATCCTGCCGCTCAACGAAGCCAACGTCGAGAAGATGAAGACCGACATCAAGCCGCAGATCAACGCTCTGGCGACGACCGAGGCCGAGAGGACGATGCTCAAGTCGATCGACGTCAAGCACGCCGCCGCGCGCGCCGCGGCCCTGGCGATCTCGGACTTCAAGCACCGCGGTGACAACGCCGGCGCGCGTGCCGTGCTGGAGACGCGCTTCCTGCCGGCCATGGACATCTTCATCCCTTCGGTGCGCGAGTTCATCGCCAGCCAGCGTGCGAACGCCGACGCGGTGCGCGAGCGCGTGCTCGCAGAGCGGCTCCGGATCGTCGGCGTGGCCGGCGCGCTGATCGCCGCCGTCATCGGCGCGGCGGTGCTCGGCACGATCGCGCTGCGCCGCTCGATCCAGGTCCCGCTGCTCGAGGCGATGGGCGTCGCGAACACGATCGCCTCGGGCGACCTGACGCGCCCGGTGCCGTCGATGCGCGGCGACGAGTTCGGCGACCTGCTGCGCACGCTGGAGGCGATGCGCCAGTCGCTGAGCAGCGTCGTCGGCGCGGTGCACACGGGCACCGAAGGCATCCTCGGCGCCAGCCGCGAGATCGCCGCGGCCAGCCGCGACCTGTCGCAGCGCACCGAGGAGTCGGCCGCCAACCTGCAGCAGACGGCGGCGTCGATGGAGCAGCTCACCGGCACGGTGCGCCAGTCGGCGCAGGCGGCGCACGAGGCCGATGCCTGCGCCGCCGAGGCCGCCGGCGTCGCCGCCCGTGGCGGCGAGCTGGTGCAGGAAGTGGTGACGACGATGCAGGCCATCCACACCAGCTCGACGCGCATCGCCGAGATCATCGGTGTCATCGACGGCATCGCGTTCCAGACCAACATCCTGGCGCTCAATGCCGCGGTGGAGGCAGCGCGTGCCGGGGAATCGGGCCGCGGCTTCGCCGTCGTCGCCGGCGAGGTGCGCGCGCTGGCGCAGCGCAGCGCTCAGGCGGCCACCGAGATCAAGTCGCTGATCGGCGCCTCGGTCGACCGGGTCGAGGCCGGCTCGCGTCTGGTGGCCGACGCCGGCACGACGATGCACGACATCGTCGGCCAGGTCGGGCGCGTCGCCGAACTCGTCGGCCGCATCAGCGCGGCCGCCGGCGAGCAGAGCGACGGCCTGGAGCAGGTCAACGTCGCGGTGGCCGCGCTGGACCGCATGACGCAGCAGAACGCGGCGCTCGTCGAGCAGTCCAGCGCCGCGTCGAAGGCGCTGGAGGACCAGTCCGCGCAGCTGTCGGGCCAGGTCGCGCGATTCCAGGTCGCCGGCGCCTGAGCCGCGGCGGCAGCGGCGCCACGGAACTCGGGCGCCGCTTTCCGACTCCTTCAGGACACATCCCGTTTCCAAACCGGGCCGCGCGGCGCGCCAGCGCTGCGCCACGGCCCCGGCTGCGTCGTCTTCCGTCCTGCATCGTTCCTCTGTCCGGAGCCCGTGCGCGGCAGCACGCGGCCGACACCGAGAGGAGGAACCCATCCGATGCAGTTGTTCGTGTCCGCCGGCCTGATCGCCGCGATCGTCGCCTGGGGGCTGGTCGCCCCGGCCTCGCTGGGCGTGGTCTTCGACCGCGCGCTGGCCTACATCACCGTCCATTTCGGCTGGCTGTACCTGTGGGTCGTGCTCGGCCTCGTCGTCGTCTGCGCGCTGCTCGCCTTCGGGCGCTACGGCAGCCTCAAGCTGGGCGCCGACGACGAGGAGCCCGAGTTCTCGCGCCCGACCTGGTTCGCGATGCTGTTCGCCGCCGGCATGGGCATCGGGCTCGTCTTTTGGGGCGTCGCCGAGCCCTTGTCGCATTACCTGTCGCCGCCGCCGGGCGTGGCGCCACGCTCGCCCGAAGCCGCCAGCGCCGCGATGCGCTACGCCTTCTTCCACTGGGGGCTGCACCCGTGGGCGGTGTACAGCGTCGTCGCGCTGGCGATCGCGTTCTTCACCTTCCGCCGCGGCAGCGCGCCGCTGATCAGCTCGGCCACCGAGGCGCTGCCCTGGCGCGGCGCGCGGCTGCTGTCGCCGCTGGTCAACGTGCTGGCCGTCATCGCCACCGCCTTCGGCGTCGCCGCGTCGCTGGGCATCGGCGCGCTGCAGATCAACAGCGGCCTGAACGCCGTCTTCGGTCTGCCGGTGGGCATCGGACCGCAGATGGCGATCATCGCCGTGACGACGGCGCTGTTCATCGGCTCGGCGCTCAGCGGCGTGACGCGCGGCATCAAGTGGCTGTCCGTCGCCAACCTGCTGCTCGCCGCGGCACTGGCGCTGGTCGTGTTCCTCGTCGGGCCGACGGTGGCGATCATCGACACCTTCACGACGACGCTGGGCGCCTACGTCAGCGAGTTCGTGCGCATGAGCCTGCGCATGACGCCGTTCCGCGACAGCAGCTGGATCGGCAGCTGGACCGTCTTCTACTGGGCCTGGTGGATCGCGTGGTCGCCGTTCGTCGGCCTGTTCATAGCGCGCGTCTCGCGCGGCCGCACGATCCGCGAGTTCGTGCTCGGCACGGTGTTCGCGCCGACGCTGGCCGGCATCGCCTGGTTCGCGGTCTTCGGCGGCACGGCGCTGAACCTGGAGATCTTCGGCCGCGCGCCGATCGCCGCGGCGGTGCAGGCCGACGTCTCGACGGCGCTGTTCGCGATGCTCCAGGCCTTGCCGCTGGGCGGCCTGATGTCGGTCGTCGCGACGCTGCTCGTGCTGGTCTTCTTCGTCACCTCGGGCGATTCGGCGACGCTGGTGCTGGGCATCATGAGTTCCAAGGGCGCCCCCGACCCGAAGGCGCGCGTGAAGCTCGTCTGGGGCCTGCTGGTGGCCGGCATCGCCGCGAGCCTGCTGCTGTCGGGGGGCATCAAGGCGGTGCAGACGGCGACCATCGTCTTCGCGCTGCCGTTCACGCTGGTCATCGTGCTGATGGCCGTGGCGCTGTGGCGTGCGGTGCGCGAGGACTGGCTGGCCGAACAGCGCCGCGAGCGCGAGCTGCGCCGGCGGCTGCGCACGATGGTCGGCGGCGGCGCCGCGTGACCCGGGCCCCGACGCCCCGCGCCCTCCGGGCGACGGGCGCGGGGGCGCTCCAATCCGGCCGAGCGTGAAATGAAACCGGTTCGCGGTTCAAGAACCGGATGCAGAAGACCGATGGCAAGGACGACCGCTGGGGAATCGCCCCGAGCCCCGGCGGACACCCCCCCCACAACGCCAAAGCCGTCGAGTCGATTCATGAAGTTCTTGCGTGATGCCCGCATCGGGGTTCGTCTAGGCGTGGCCTTTTTCGGCCTCGTCCTGCTGCTCGCCATCACCGGCGCCGTCGGTCTGCGAAGCCTGCAGAACACCCAGGCGCGGCTGGAGTCGATCTACGGCGACCGCGTCGTGCCGCTGCAGCAGCTCAAGCTGATCGCCGACGCCTACGCGGTCAAGGTGATCGACACCGTCAACAAGGCCAACGCCGGGCGTCTGCCGGCGCAGGACGCGCTCCAGGCGCTGGGAGGCGCGCAGGAGCTCATCGCGAAGTCCTGGCGCGACTACAAGAGCACGACGATGACGCCCGCCGAAGCGCGGCTGGCCGAGGACGCCGAGCGGCTGTTCGGCCCGGCGGACGCCGACATCGAGCGCGTGAAGAAGACGCTGCAGCCGCTGTCGGGGCCGGTGGCCGGCCAGCTCGCGCAGTTCAACGGCGCGATGTACGACACCGTCGACCCGATCAGCGCCAAGATCGCCGAGCTCATCGAGCTGCAGTTGCACGCCGCCAAGGACGACGTCGACGCGGCGGCACGCACCTACGCCTGGACCATCGCCATCGTCGCTGGCGCCACCGTGCTGTCGATGCTGCTGGCTGCCGCCGGCGGGCTGCTGATCACGCGCTCGATCACGCGCCCGGTCGACCGGGCGGTCGTCGCGCTGCGGGCCGTGGCCGCCGGCGACCTCGGCGTGCAGGTCGAGGCCACGTCCCAGGACGAGATCGGCCAGTTGCTGGCCGCGCTGCGCACGATGAAGGAGGAGCTGTCGCAGATCGTCGGCACGGTGCGCTCCAGCAGCGACAGCGTGGTCACCGCGTCGACGCAGATCGCGCACGGCAACCACGACCTCTCCAGCCGCACCGAGGAGCAGGCCAGCGCGCTGCAGCAGACCGCGGCGACGATGGACGAGCTGAGCAGCACGGTGCGCAACAACGCCGACAACGCCCGCCAGGCCGACCAGCTCGCCCGGGCCGCGGCGCAGGTCGCGGCGCAGGGCGGCGAGGTCGTCGGCCAGGTGGTGACGACGATGGAGGGCATCAGCGACTCCAGCCGCAAGATCGGCGACATCATCGGCGTCATCGACGGCATCGCCTTCCAGACCAACATCCTGGCGCTCAACGCCGCGGTCGAAGCGGCGCGGGCCGGCGAGCAGGGCCGCGGTTTCGCCGTGGTGGCCGGCGAGGTGCGCACGCTTGCCCAGCGCAGCGCCGAGGCGGCGCGCGAGATCAAGGCGCTGATCACGCGCAACGTCGAGCAGGTCGAGCAGGGCTCGTCGCTGGTCGACCGGGCCGGCCAGACGATGGACGAGATCGTCGGCTCGATCCGGCGCGTCAGCGACATCGTCGGTGAGATCAGCTCGGCGACGTCGGAGCAGAGCACCGGCATCCAGCAGGTTGGCGACGCCGTCGGCCAGATGGACCAGGTGACGCAGCAGAACGCGGCGCTGGTCGAAGAAAGCGCGGCCGCGGCCGAGAGCCTGAAGGTGCAGGCGCAGCAGCTGGCGCGCGTGGTGTCGATCTTCAAGCTCGACGCCGCGGCGGCACGAGCGCTCGCCTGATCCCCGCGCCGCGGGCCGCCTGGCGGCGGCTCTTGCGGCGAGCCGGAAACGAAAAAGCCGCTGATCTTGCGATCAGCGGCTTCGTTGTTTTGGTGGAGACGAGGAGGATCGAACTCCTGACCTTCGCATTGCGAACGCGACGCTCTCCCAGCTGAGCTACGCCCCCGAAACAGCTAGCAGTATAGCACCAAAAACGGGCTTGTCATCAAGTCGCTGCGCGCGACGCGTTCGCGCGCCCGTGGCGCTATCGTCGCCGCATGGACCGGAACACCTCGCACCCGCCGCACGACGGCCTGCTGTCGCCCGTCGTCGCCGGCTGCTGGCGGCTGCACGAATGGGGCTTCGACGTCGCGGCGCGCGTGCGCTGGATCGAGCAGGCGCTCGAGCTCGGCATCATCACCTTCGACCACGCCGACATCTACGGCGGCTACCGCGTCGAGGCGCTGTTCGGCGAGGCGCTGGCCGCCGCGCCGGGGCTGCGCGAGAGGCTGCGGCTGGTCAGCAAGTGCGGCATCAAGCTCGTCTGCGACGCCCGCCCGGCGCATGCGATCAAGTCCTACGACGGCTCGCGCGAGCACGTCGTCGCCTCGGTCGAGGCCTCGCTGCGCGCGCTGCGCACCGACCGGCTGGACCTGCTGCTGCTGCACCGGCCCGACCTGCTGGCCGACCCCGACGAGATCGCCGCCACCTTCGACGACCTGCGCCGCGCCGGCAAGGTGCTGCATTTCGGCGTTTCCAACCACACGCCCTCGCAGTTCGCGCTGCTGCACCGGCGTATCCCGCTCGTCACCAACCAGCTCGAGCTCTCGCCCTTGCAGATGCAGGCGCTGGCCGACGGCACGCTGGAGCAGGCGCTGGACCTGGGGCTGCCGCCGATGATCTGGTCGCCGCTGGCCGGCGGCCGGCTGTTCCGCGGCGACGACGAGCAGGCGCGGCGCGTGCGCGCGGTGCTCGAGGCGCTGGGCGCCGAACACGGCGTCTCGGCGGCCACCGTCGCCTACGCCTGGATCCTGCGCCACCCGTCGCGGCCGGTGCCGATCACCGGCTCGTCGCGCATCGAGGCGCTGGCCGAGGCGACCGCGGCGCTCGCGCTGCGCCTGCCGGCCGAAGCCTGGTACCGCGTCTGGCAGGCGAGCATGGGCCACGAGGTCGCCTGAGACCTCAGGACTTGTCCGGTGCTCACTCCCGCTTGGCGGGACCGGCCGCCAGGCCGAAGGGTGCTCCCCTGATCCCCTGACGCCGGCGCGGTCTCGCGTTCGGCGCGGTGGCTTCAGCGCCGCATGATGCGGCGGTGCCGCGTGTCGTCTTCACCCCGCAGCTCGCCCGCTTCGTCGGCCCCGTCGACGCGGTGCAGGCCGACGCGGGCACGCTGGGCGAGGCGCTCGCCGCCGCGTTCGAGCACCATCCGCGGCTGAGAGGCTACGTGCTCGACGACCAGGGCGCGCTGCGCGCCAACGTCGCCGTCTTCGTCGACGGCCAGCGCCGCACGGCGCTGGCCGACACGCTCGCGCCCGCCAGCACCGTGCACGTGCTGCAGGCGCTGTCCGGAGGCTGAAAGGGGGCCAAGATGGACCACGACCGCGCCTGGGCCGCGACGCGCAAAGGCCTGTTCGAACTGCGCCACGACGGCGCCGGTGCCTGGCGCGTGGCCGGCGTCTCCTTTCTCGGCGAGCCGGTGTCGGCGCTGCTGCCGCCCGACGCCGACGGCCGCATGCTCGCGGCGCTGAACCTGGGGCACTTCGGCGTCAAGCTGCACGCCAGCGACGACGGCGGCGCGAGCTGGCGCGAAGTCGCCGCCCCCGTTTATCCGCCTCAGCCCGAAGGCGCGCCCGGGCCGGCCTGGACGCTGGTGCAGGTCTGGACGCTGGAGCGCGACCGCGGCACCGTCTGGGCCGGCACCTTGCCCGGCGGGCTGTTCCGCAGCGAGGACTTCGGCGCCTCGTGGCGCCTGGTCGAGGCTTTGTGGCACGCGCCCGGCCGCGCCGAGTGGTTCGGCGGCGGCTACGAGGTGCCGGGGCTGCACTCGGTCTGCCCCGACCCGTCGCGGCCGGGCGCGCTGCTGGTCGGCGTGTCCTGCGGCGGCGCCTGGGCGAGCGAGGACGACGGCGCGAGCTGGGCGCTGGCGGCGAGCGGCATGCGCGCCGACTACATGCCGCCCGAACGCGCCGACGACCCGGCGGTGCAGGACCCGCACCGCATCGTGCGCTGCGCCGCGGCGCCCGAGGTGCTCTGGTGCCAGCACCACAACGGCATCTGGCGCTCCACCGACGGCGCGCGCTCCTGGCAGCGCGTGCAGGCGCCGCTGTCCTCGTTCGGCTTCGCCGTCGCGGTGCACCCGCGCGACCCCGGCACCGCCTGGTTCGTGCCGGCGGTGAAGGACGAGTGCCGCGTGCCGGTGGGTGCCGCGCTGGCCGTCAACCGCACGCGCGACGGCGGCGCCAGCTTCGAGACGCTGCGCGCCGGGCTGCCGCAGCGCGACTGCTACGAACTCGTCTACCGCCACGCGCTGGACGTGGCCGCCGACGGCACGAGCCTGCTGCTGGGCAGCACGACCGGCGGGCTGTGGGCCAGCGTCGACGGCGGCGAGCAGTGGCACACGGTGGCGACGACCTTGCCGCCGATCCACGCCGTGCGTTTCGGTTAGCGCATCTCGCCGTCGACGTAGTACCAGCGGCCGTCCTCGCGCACGAAGCGGCTGGTCTCGTGCAGCCGGAAGGCGCGGCCGGCGAGCTTGCTGCGGGCGACGAACTCGACCGTCGCGGTGTCGCCGTCTTCGCGGGCGCGGCGGACCTCCAGGCCCAGCCACTTCAGGCCGGGCTCGAACTCGACGCTCTCCGGCCGCGTGCTGGCGTGCCAGGTGGCCAGCAGGTAGGGCTCCAGCGCCAGCACGTAGGCGCTGTAACGCGAGCGCATCAGCGCCTCGGCGGTCGGTGCCGCGGCGCCGGCATGCCAGCGGCCGCAGCAGTCGTCGTAGTCGGCCTTCAGGCCGCAGGGGCAGGGGGTCATCGTCTGGTCCTCGGGCGGCGCGAGCATACGGCGCCGGCCGTGCAGCCGGGATGCGCTGGCTACACTCGGGCGCAGCCGGCTCGCGCACGCGTCGCGTGCACGCCACCGTCCCGCCAGGAACTCCCGATGCTCGACCCCCAAGCCCGCGCGCTGCTGGACCTGATGATCGACAAGCGCGTGCCGCCGGTGCACACGCTGCAGCCGGCCGAAGCCCGGCGCTTCTATGCCGAGCGCCGTGCCTTCACCCAGCCCGAGCCTCCGGCGGTGGCCGAGGTGCGCGACCTGGTCACCGACACCGGCCTGGCGCTGCGCCTGTACCGTCCGGGCGAGGGTGTGCTGGCGCTGCTCGTCTACTTCCACGGTGGCGGCTGGACGATCGGCGACCTGGACACGCACGACGTCGTCTGCCGCACGCTGGCGCTGGCCTCGGGCTGCGCCGTGCTGTCGGTGGACTACCGCCTGGCGCCCGAGCACCGTTTCCCGGCCGCCGTCGACGACGCCGTCGCCGCCGTGCGCTGGGCGCGGCGCGAAGCCGTCGCACTCGGCGTCGACCCGGCGCGGGTGGCCGTCGGCGGCGACAGCGCCGGCGGCAACCTGGCCGCCGTCGCGGCGATCGCCGCACGCGACGCGCACGACCCGCTGGCCGCGCAGTTGCTGATCTACCCGGTGACCGACATGCGCGCCGTCGCGCCCTCGCACGCCACCAACGGCCAGGGCTATCTGCTGACGAACGACAGCATCGCCTGGTTCCGCAGCCACTACGTGCCCGACGAGGCCTCGTGGACCGACTGGCGCGCCTCGCCGCTGCTGGCGCCCGACCTGAGCCGGCTGCCGCGGGCGCTGGTCATCACCGCCGGCTACGACCCGCTGCGCGACGAGGGTCTGCAGTACGCCGACGCGCTGTCTGCCGCCGGCAACCGCGTGCAATACGTCGGCTTCGAGCGCCAGATCCACGGCTTCGTGACGATGGGCCGCGTGCTCGACGAAGCCCACACCGCGCTCGCGCTGGCCGGCGGCTTCCTGCGCGAGGCGCTCGCGCCGGTGGCGGCCTGACGGTGCGCCGCCTGTTGCCGCGGGGGCGCCGATGAGCGGCGGCCACCCGAACCAGTTCGCGCTGCTCGCCCAGCGCCGCTTCGCGCCGTTCTTCGCCGTGCAGTTCCTCGGCGCTGGCAACGACAACCTGTTCAAGTTCGCCTTCACCGTGATGGCGACCTACGAGCTGCAGCTCCACTGGATGCCGCCTTCGCTGGCCGGGCTGGTGATCGGCGCGGTCTTCATCCTGCCCTTCGTGCTGTTCTCGGCCACCGCCGGGCAGCTGGCCGACAAGTACGACAAGGCGCTGCTGGCGCGCTGGGTCAAGTCGCTGGAGATCGCGATCATGGCCGCCGCCGGCTGGGGCTTTGTGCGCGCCGACGCCGTCGTGCTGCTGGCCTGCGTCTTCGGCATGGGGCTGCATTCGACGCTGTTCGGCCCGGTGAAGTACGCCTACCTGCCGCAGCACCTGGACGAGCGCGAGCTGACCGGCGGCAACGGCCTGGTCGAGATGGGCACCTTCGTCGCCATCCTGCTGGGCAACCTGGCAGGCGGCCTGCTGATGGCGGTGCCCGAGGCCGGCGCGCGCCTGGTGGCTGTCGCCTGCCTGGGCGTGGCGATGCTCGGCCGGCTGGTGGCCCAGGCGGTGCCGCGTTCGCCGGCGCCGCAGCCCGACCTGGTCATCAACTGGAACCCGTTCAGCGAGACCTGGCGCAACCTGCGGCTGTCGCGCGAGGACCCGGTGGTCTTCCGCTCGCTGCTGGGCATCTCGTGGATGTGGGCCTTCGGCGCGGTCTTCCTGTCGCAGTTCCCGGCCTTCGCCAAGGACGTGCTGCACGGCGACGAGCAGGTGGCCTCGCTGCTGCTGGTGCTGTTCTCGGTCGGTGTGGGCGTCGGCGCGCTGCTGTGCGAGACGCTGTCGCGGCGCCACGTCGAGATCGGTCTGGTGCCGCTGGGCGCAGCCGGCATGAGCGTCTTCGCCGTCGACCTGTATTTCGCCGCGCACGCTCTGCCGGCCTCGGCGCTGATGCCGGTGGCCGCCTTCGTCGCCCAGCCGGCGCACTGGCGCGTGATGGCCGATCTGGTGCTGCTGGCGCTGGCCGCCGGCGTCTACAGCGTGCCGATGTACGCGCTGATCCAGCTGCGCAGCCCGGCGACGCACCGCGCCCGCATCATCGCCGCCAACAACATCCTCAACGCGCTGTTCATGATCGCCAGCGCGTTGGGCGCCGGGGCGCTGCTCGGCGCGGGGCTGTCGATTCCAGGCGTGTTCCTCGTCGCCGGCGTCGTCAACGCCGTCGTCGCCGGCGCGGTGTTCTGGTTCGTGCCCGAGTACCTGCTGCGCTGCCTGGCGCTGCTGCACGGCCGGCTGCTGCGCCGGCTGCGTGTGGCCGGGCTGCAGCCGCCGGCCGACGGCGCCGCGCTGCTCGTCGGCGCGGCCCCGGGCGGAGCCGACCTGCTGCTGCCGGCGGCCGCCGGGCCGCGGCCGCTGCGCTGGGTCGTCGACCGGCAGCGGCTCGCCGGGCCGGGTCTGGGCGCGCTGCTGCGCCGCGCCGGCGCCGTCGCCTGGGTGCCCGCGCACGAGGACGCTGCGGCGCATGCCGAGGCCGTGGACCGCGCGGCGCAGGCGCTGGCCGCCGGCGAGCTGGTCGGCCTCTTCGTCGCCGACGAGGCCGGGCGGGCGGCGACGCAGGCGGCGCTCGTTGCACGCCAGCCGGTGCCGGTGCTGAGCGTGGGCTTCGTGCCGGGACGGCCGGCGCTGTTGTCGCTGGAGGCGGGGCCCGGCTGACCGTGACCGGATGCCGCCAGGCGCGGCGCCGGGTGCTTGCGGCGAGCACTGTATGGGCATACAGTCTCCTTCATGGAGACACTGCCCCTGTTCGCCCCGTCGCCGCCGGCTGCCGTGCCGGTGGAGGGGCGGCGTGCGCGGCGGGTGTGGCCTGTGCCGGCCCCGGCGGCGCCTGTGCTGGCCGTGCCGGCTGCTGCGGTGGCGCCGCCTGCGCCGGCCGTGCCTTCGCGGCCCGCGGCGCTGGAAGACCTGCACCCGGCGCTGTGGCGTGCGCACCAGCTCGGCCGCCAGCACGAGACCACCTGGCCCAGCGGTTTCGCCGCGCTCGACGCGGTGCTGCCCGGCGGTGGCTGGCCCTCGCGCGTGCTCACCGAGCTGCTGCTGCCGCGTGCCGGCCTGGGCGAGATGCGCTTGCTGGCGCCGGCGCTGGCCGCGGTGCAGCGCGACGAACGCTGCGTGATGCTGTTCGACCCGCCGGCGCTGCCTTTCGGCTGGGCGCTGGCCGAATGCGGGCTCGATCTGGCGCGGTTGTTCGTCGTGCGCAGCCGCCAGGCGCAGCGTGGCCGGGCGCGTGGGCCGCTGCCCGCCGCCGACGTGCTCTGGGCGCTGGAGCAGGCGCTGCGTTCGGGCCAGGTCGGTGCCGTGCTCGCCTGGCTGCCGGCGCGGCTGCCGGCCGACGCGCTGCGCCGGCTGCAGCTCGCGGCCCAGACGCACGAAGGCCCGGCTTTCGTGCTGCGCGACGACGCCGCGCGCACCCGGCCCAGTGTCGCGCCGCTGCGGCTGTGGCTCTGCGCCGCCGGGGCCGACGCGCTGCGTGTGCACCTGCTCAAGCGCCGCGGCCCGCCGCTGGCCCAGCCGCTGGCGCTGGCCTTGCCCCCGGTGCTGCCGGCCGCGGCCCGCGCCCGTGCGGCGGCGCCGGTGCTCCGCCCCACGTTCGCCCAGGAGGTCTTGTGATGAACCACGCATCCGGCGTCTTCGATGTCAGGCTGACGCCCGAGCCCGGCGAGTTCCCGCTCGCCCGGCGGCTGGACAAGCGCTACCACGGCCCGCTCGACGCCGTCGGCGAGGGGCGGATGCTGAGCTTCGTGAGCCCGGTGCCGGGCTCGGCCGGCTACGTCGCGATCGAGCGTGTCGTCGGCAGGCTCGACGGCCGCGAAGGCAGCTTCGTGCTGCAGCACCATGGCGTGATGGAACGCGGCCAGCCGCGGCTGGAGGTGCTCGTCGTGCCCGATTCGGGCACCGGTGCGCTCGCCGGCCTGGCCGGGCGGCTGGACATCCGCATCGAGCCCGACGGCCGCCATGTCTACGCCCTGGACTACACGCTGGAGGACCTGCCGCGATGAACACCCCCGCCGCTTCGGCCGCCGCCCCGGCGGCCGACACCACCCTGCTGGTGAACGAGTTCTGGCGCCGCATGGCGAGCAACGACTTCGTTTCGGTCGGCGAGCTGCTGGCCGAGGACTTCGTGCTCGACTGGCCCCAGTCCGGCGAACGTTTCCGTGGTGCCGAACGTTTCGTGCGCATGAACCAGGAGTACCCGGCGAACGGGCCCTGGCGCTTTCGTGTGCACCGCGTCGTCGGCGGCGCGCACGACGCGGTGTCCGACGTCGTCGTCACCGACGGCGTGCAGCAGGCGCGTGTGATCTCGTTCTTCGACTGCGACCTCGCCGCCGGCCGCGTGCGCCGCCTGGTCGAGTTCTGGCCCGAGCCGTACGCGGCGCCGCCGAACCGCGCCCACCTGGCCGAGCCGATCGACGACACGGAAGGCGAGGGCGGCTGAAGCCGGTGGCCGGGCGCCGGGCCGCCGACGCGGCGGGGCGCCTGCGCTGCGTCCTGCGGCTCGGCCCCGGCCGTTGCCCGGCCGGCTGGCTCGTGCCCTGTTTCGGCCATGTTCTGGATCGCGCTGCACGCCCCGCGGCTGTCGCTGGAGTCCTGGCGCGCGACGCTGGGCCCGGCCGAACAGGAGCGGCCGCTGGCGCTGGTGGCCGCGCACCGCATCGCCGTCGTCGACCGCCTGGCCGCCGAACGCGGCGTGCAGCCCGGCATGCGGCGCGGCACCGCGCTGGCGCTGGCGCCCGATCTGGTGCACGGCGAGGCCGATCCGGTGCGCGACGCCGCCGCGCTGACGGCGCTGGCGCATGCCGCGCTGGCGTTCACGCCGATGGTCGTGCCCGAGCCGCCGGCCACCGTGCTGCTGGAGGTGGCGGCCAGCCTGCGCTGCTTCGGCGGCGGGCCCCGGCTGCTGCAGCGTCTGCAGGCCGCCGTCGAGCCGCTGGGGCACACGCTGGGCATCGCCAGTGCGCCCACCGCCCGTGGCGCTTCGCTGCTGGCGCGCTGGCGGGGGGATCAGGCCGGCTTCATGCTCGTGCCGGGCGACCGGCTGGTGGCGCTGCAGGCGCTGCTTGCCGGCGCGCCGCTGGCTTTGCTGGACGCTGGGCGCGAGCCCGCCGCGGCGCTGCAGGGCATGGGCGTGCGCACGTTGGGCGAGCTGCAGTCGCTGCCGCGTGATGGCGTCGCCCGCCGCTTCGGCAGCCCGCTGCTGGACGAACTCGATCAGCTGCTGGGCCGGCGGGCCGACCCGCGCGAGCCCATCGTGCCGCCGGCGGTCTTCGAGAGCCGGCTGGAGCTGTTCGCACGTGCCGACACCACGGCCCAGGTGCTGCACGGTGCCCTCGTGCTGCTGGCGCGGCTGGTGGCCTGGGCGCAGGCGCGCCAGGTGCGCATCGCCGCCTTCACGCTGGGCATGCGCCACGACCGCCACCGCGGCGACGCGCCGCCGGCCACGCGGCTGCGCCTGGAGCTGGCCGAGCCTTCGCTCGACTCCGGGCACCTGCAGCTGCTGCTGCGCGAGCGCCTGGGCCGGCTGGAACTGGTGGCGCCGACGCTGGAGCTGGAACTCGAATGCCGCGAGACGGTGCACGCGCCGGCGCCGAATGCCGAGCTGTTCCCGTCGCGCCAGGGCCAGGCGCAAGGCCTGCTGCGCCTGTTGGAGCGGCTGCGCGCGCGCCTGGGCGACGAGCAGGTGCTGCGCCTGGCGCCGCAGCCCGACCATCGCCCGGAATGCGGCACGCGGCTGTTGCCGCTGGGTTCTGCGCCGGCCCGTCCGGTGCCGGCCGGCCGACGCAGCCGGCGTGCCCCGTCAGCCCCGCCGCCGCCGGAGCCGAGCGCCGCGCCGCCGGTCCCGGAGACCGACCCGGCGCAGGCGCTGATCGCCTCGTTGCTGGCGCGGGCCGCGCCGGTCGTGCCCGAGGCCGCACGCCGCCGCCGGGCCGCGCTGCACCGCCCGGTGTGGCTGCTGGACGCGGCGCAGCCGCTGCCCGAACGCCACGAGCGCCCGCAATGGCAAGGCCGCCCGCTGCGTGTGCTGGCCGGGCCCGAGCGCATCGAGTCGGGCTGGTGGGACGGCGGCCTGGCGGTGCGCGACTACTTCGTCGCCCAGGCCGAGGACGGCGCGCTGGTCTGGGTCTACCGCGAACGCCTGCCGGCCGACGACGCGGCCGGCGGCTGGTACCTGCAGGGCTGGTTCGGCTGACGAAGCCGGCTCAGGCCAGCACCTTCAGCAGCCAGCGCTGCAGCGCCTGCAGCTCTTCCAGGCAGACCGAGTGTTCCATCGGGTAGTCGTGCCACTCGACTTCGAAACCCTCGCGGCGCAGCGCCTCGCGCGCCGCCTGGCCGCGCACCAGCGGCACCACGCCGTCCTCGCGCCCGTGGGCGAGGAAGACCGGCGTGCCGCTGCTCGCCGGGTGGCGCTCGGCGGCCAGCGTCTCGGGCAGCGGCAGGTAGCCCGACAACCCGGCCAGGCCCGCCAGCCGGTGCGGCAGGCGCAGCCCGCCGCCCAGTGTGATCGCGCAGCCTTGCGAGAAGCCGGCGAGCACGATGCGCGCCGCCGGCACGCCGCGCGCGATCTCGCGCTCGACCAGCGCCTGCACCGCGGCGAAGGACTCGCGCAGCCCGGCCTCGTCCTCCCGGCGCGGCGCGTCGGGCCCGAGGATGTCGTACCAGGCGCGCATGCGGTAGCCGCCGTTGACCGTCACCGCCCGTTCCGGCGCCCGCGGCAGCACCCAGCGCACGGGCCCCAGCGCCTCCAGCCGCAGCTCGTCGGCCATCGGCAGGAAGTCTGTGCCGTCGGCACCGAGCCCGTGCAGCACGATGACCGTGGCCGCCGGCGTCACGCCCGGGTCGAGTTCGATCGTCTGCAGCGCCATCGGGTCTCCTTGCTCGGTCCTCATGTCACGGGGCGCGCCTCAGCGGGCGAACGCACACGGCGCACCC
This sequence comes from Rubrivivax gelatinosus IL144, assembly GCF_000284255.1. Lineage (NCBI taxonomy): Bacteria > Pseudomonadati > Pseudomonadota > Betaproteobacteria > Burkholderiales > Sphaerotilaceae > Rubrivivax > Rubrivivax gelatinosus. The sequence continues at coordinate 3,656,359 of NC_017075.1, read as the reverse complement.
AGCAGACGCCGTGGATCCGGCTTCGCCGGTCCACTGGCGTCGCCCCCTTGAGGGGGAGCGGCGTCAGCCGCTACGGGGGTGGGCGTCAGTACGAAATGCCCATCGCCTCGCGCACGTCCTTCATCGTCTGGCGGGCCACCGTGCGCGCACGCTCGGTGCCCATCTCGACGATCCAGTGCACCTGCTTGGGGTTGGCGGTGAAGGCCGCGGCGCGTTCGCGCCAGGGTTGCTGTTCCTTGACGATCGCGTCGATGACCGGCTGCTTGCACTCCAGGCAGCCGATGCCGGCCGTCGTGCAGCCCTTGCAGGCCCATTCCTGGGTCGCCTCGTCGCTGTAGACCTTGTGGAGGGCCCAGACCGGGCACTTCTCCGGCGTGCCCGGGTCGGTGCGGCGCACACGCGCCGGGTCGGTGACCATGCCGCGGATCTTCTTGGCCACGGTGTCCGGGTCGTCGCGCATCAGCACGGCGTTGCCGTAGCTCTTGCTCATCTTCGCGCCGTCCAGGCCGGGCAGGCGGGCGTTCTCGGTGTACAGCGCCTGCGGCTCGACGAGGATGCTCTTGCCGCTGCCCTTCAGATGGCCGGCCAGCAGTTCGCTGTCGTGCGCCGTCCAGCCTTCGACCTGGGCCGCGGCCTTCTTCAGGATGCCTTCGCCCTTGGCCAGCGCCTCGGCGGCACCGGTCTCTCCGAAGGCCTTGCGCTGCTTCTCGAAGTAGCGCTGGTCGTCCTTGGAGAGTTTGGCCAGCGTCGCCGCCACCTGTTCGGCGAAATCGGGCGCGCGGCCGTAGAGGCTGTTGAAGCGCCGGGCGCATTCGCGCGTCAGCTCGACGTGAGAGGCCTGGTCTTCGCCGACCGGCACGTACGAGGCCTTGTAGATCAGGATGTCGGCGGCCTGCAGCAGCGGGTAGCCGAGGAAGCCGTAGGTCGCGAGGTCGCGGTCCTTCAGCTTGTCGATCTGGTCCTTGTAGGTCGGCACGCGTTCGAGCCAGCCCAGCGGCGTGCCCATCGCCAGCAGCGTGAACAGCTCGGCGTGCTCGGGCAGGCGGCTCTGGATGAAGATCGTGCTCTTCTCCGGGTCGAGGCCCGCGGCGAGCCAGTCGATCACCATCTCGTAGACGTTCTTCTCGATGACGTCGCGCTCTTCGTAGTGGGTGGTCAGCGCGTGCCAGTCGGCGACGAAAAAGAAGCAGTCGTACTGGTCCTGCAGCCGCACCCAGTTCTTGAGGGCGCCGTGGTAGTGGCCGAGGTGCAGGGAGCCGGTCGGGCGCATGCCCGAGAGAACGCGGGGTCGCATGGAGTTTTGCCGGGACAAGGAAAACGTCGATTGTCTCAGGTCGCGGTGGCCTGCTCGCTACACTGCGCGCCCCATGAAGCGCATCGTCATCCTGATCTCCGGCCGCGGTTCGAACATGGAGGCGATCGTTCAACGCTGCAGCGCCGAGGGCTGGCCGGCGCGCATCGCGGCCGTCGTCTCGAACCGGCCCGATGCCTCGGGGCTGGCCTTCGCCGCCGCCCACGGCGTGCCGACGGCGGTCGTCGACCACCGCGGCTTCGCCGGCGACCGCGAGGCCTTCGACGCCGCGCTGGCCGCCGAGATCGACCGCCACGAGCCCGACCTCGTCGTGCTCGCCGGCTTCATGCGCATCCTGGGCGACGCCTTCGTGCGCCGCTACGCCGGGCGAATGCTCAACGTGCACCCGTCGCTGCTGCCGGCCTTCCCGGGCTTGCACACCCACCGCCGCGCGATCGAGGCCGGCTGCAAGGCCGCCGGCGCCACCGTGCACTTCGTGACGCCCGAGCTCGACCACGGGCCGATCGTCATGCAGGCCGTCGTGCCGGTGCTGCCGGGCGACGACGAGGCGGCGCTCGCCGATCGGGTGCTCGCCGCCGAACACGTCATCTATCCGCAGGCCGTGCGCTGGTTCGTCGAAGGGGCGCTCAGCGTCGCCGACGGCGTCGTGCGCCAGCGCGACGGTCAGGCACAACTGCTCGTCTGAGCCGCCCGCGGCGGCGGCCGTCGCGCCCCGATCCGGGGCGCCGGCCGCGCTCACGGGATAATCGCGCCCCTATGCATCCGAACGCCCTGCTCGACCTCGCCACCGATCTGCTGCGCAGCGTGCTGCGCCTTGACCAGCCGGCCGACGCCGTCGTCTCCGCGTTCTTCCGCCAGCACCGCGCGCTCGGCGCGCGTGACCGCCACGCGCTCGCGGAGACCGCCTACACCGTGCTGCGCCAGCGCCTGCTGCTCGCGCACCTGGCGCAAAGCGGCAGCGGCGCGCTCGAGCGTCGGCTGGCGATCCTCGGCTGGCAGGGCGGCGACAACTTCCTGCGCGGCGCGCTCGGCCCGCACGAGCAGCAGTGGCTGGCCCAGGTGAAGAGCGTCGACCGCACGACGCTGGGCGACAAGCTGCGCCACAACCTGCCCGACTGGCTGGCCGGCGCGCTGCAGACGCAGCTCGGCGAGGAGTTCTGGCCGCTGGTGCAGGCGATGGACGCCGCCGCGCCGCTGGATCTGCGCAGCAACCTGCTGAAGACCAAGCGCGACGAAGCCGCCAAGGCCCTGGCCGCCGCCGGCATCGCCGCCGAGCCGACGCCGTTCTCGCCCTGGGGCCTGCGCATCGACGGCAAGCCGGCGCTGAACAAGCTCGAGCTCTTCACCAACGGCAGCGTCGAGGTGCAGGACGAAGGCAGCCAGCTGCTGGCGCTGCTGACCGGCGCCAAGCGCGGCGAGATGGTCGTCGACTTCTGCGCTGGCGCCGGCGGCAAGACGCTGGCGCTGGGCGCGATGATGCGCAACACCGGCCGGCTCTACGCCTTCGACGTCTCGGGCCACCGCCTGGACAACCTGAAGCCGCGGCTGGCGCGCAGCGGCCTGTCCAACGTCTACCCGGCGCAGATCGCGCACGAGCGCGACGAGCGCGTCAAGCGCCTGGCCGGCAAGATCGACCGCGTGCTGATCGACGCGCCGTGCTCGGGCCTGGGCACGCTGCGCCGCAACCCCGACCTGAAGTGGCGCCAGTCGCCCAAGGCGGTGCAGGAGCTGCAGGCCAAGCAGCAGTCCATCCTGGCCAGCGCCTCGCGCCTGCCCAAGTCCGGCGGCCGCCTGGTCTACGCCACCTGCAGCCTGCTGACGGCCGAGAACGAGGAGATCGTCGCCGCGTTCGACGCCGAACACGGCCGCGACTTCGTGCGCCTGGACGCTGCCGAGCTGCTGCGCGAGCAGGGCGTCGAGCGTGCCGACGAGCTGCTGCAGGACCGGTGCCTGCGCCTGTGGCCGCACCGCCATCGCACCGACGGCTTCTTCGCCGCCGTCTGGCAGCGGCGCTGAGCGCCCGGCGCGGCCCGGTCGCGCATGCCATGAGTTGCGCCTGAAAGCCAGGCGAAATCGCAAATCACCTTGCGAAACCAGGCTCGTACAATGCCTGGTTTGAGCTAACGCAAGGCGAAAGAACGCGATGACCCAGTTGTTGACCCTCCACGACGCCCTCGTCGATTGGCTCGCCTACGGGCTGCTCGGCGCGTCGTGGTGGCAGGTCGTGCTTTTCACGCTGGCGGTGACGCACGTGACGATCGCGGCGGTGACGATCTTCCTGCATCGCTCTCAGGCGCATCGTGCGCTCGACCTGCACCCGATCGTCTCGCACTTCCTCCGCTTCTGGCTCTGGCTGACCACCGGCATGGTGACCAAGGAGTGGGTCGCGATCCACCGCAAACACCACGCGAAGTGCGAGACCGAGGAAGACCCGCACAGCCCGGTGACGCGCGGCATCAAGACCGTGCTGCTGACCGGCAGCGAGCTCTACCGCGCCGAGGCCAAGGTCGGCGAGACGCTGTCCAAGTACGGCCACGGCACGCCGGACGACTGGATCGAGCGCCATCTCTACAGCCGCTTCACCTGGCAGGGCGTGGCGCTGATGCTGATCGTCGACATGCTGCTCTTCGGCGCGCTGGGCGCGACCGTCTGGGCGGTGCAGATGATCTGGATCCCGATCCACGCCGCCGGCATCATCAACGGCCTGGGCCACTTCTGGGGCTACCGCAACTTCGAGGCGGCCGACGCCTCGACCAACATCTCGCCCTGGGGCGTGCTGATCGGTGGCGAGGAACTGCACAACAACCACCACACCTACCCGACCTCGGCGAAGTTCTCGGTCAAGCGCTACGAGTTCGACATCGGCTGGGCCTACATCCGCGGCATGCAGGCGCTGGGGCTGGCAAAGGTGCGCAAGACGCCGCCGCGGCTGGCGCTGGGCGAAGCCAAGCCGGTGGCCGACGGCCAGACGCTGGACGCGCTGATCGCCAACCGCTACGAGGTGATGGCGGGTTATGCCAAGGAAATGCGGCGTGCGGTGCGCGCCGAACTGGCGCATCTGAAAGCGCAGGGCGCCCAAAACAGTGCGCACTGGCGCGATCTGGTGCTCGCCAAGACCTGGCTGCACCGCGACGAAGACAAGATCCCGCACGGCGTGCGGCCGCGCCTGACGCAGGCGCTGGGCGACAACCCGAGTCTGGCCAAGCTGGTCGCGATGCGCGAGGAGCTGCGTGCGCTGTGGACGCGCACCAACGTCTCGGCCGAGCAGCTCGTCGCCGACCTGCAGGCCTGGTGCCGCAAGGCCGAGGACAGCGGCATCGCCGCGCTGCAGGAGTTCTCGCTGAAGCTGCGTTCGGCGCGCGCCTGAGGGCAGGGCGCCGGGCATGAAAAAGGGGCCTCGCGGCCCCTTTTTGTTGGGCTGCTCCGCGCCGCATGGCGGGCGGAAGCGCCCATGCAAACGGGGCCCGCAGGCCCCGTCGTCTCGGTCCGTGGCCACCTCGTGGTGGCCGGCCGATCACTTCAGCTTCACTTCCTTGTACAGGACGTGCTTGCGAGCCTTCGGGTCGAACTTCAGGAATTCGAGCTTTTCAGGCGTCGTCTTCTTGTTCTTGCTCGTGGTGTAGAAGTGGCCGGTGCCCGCGGTGGACTCCAGCTTGATTTTTTCGCGTCCGCCTTTGCTGGCCATGTCGCTCTCCTAACGGTCTGTCAGATTTCGCCGCGGGCACGCAGGTCGGCGACGACCTTCTCGATGCCCACCTTGTCGATCAGGCGCAGGGCCGCGTTGGACACGCGAAGGCGCACCCAGCGGTTCTCGCTCTCCATCCAGAACCGGCGGTATTGCAGGTTGGGCAGGAAGCGGCGCTTCGTTTTGTTGTTGGCGTGGGAGACATTGTTCCCCACCATCGGGCGCTTGCCCGTGACTTGACAGACGCGTGCCATGACGCTTCTCCGAAAGGTTCGAGGGTGATGGCCGCCTGCGAAAGATACCGAGCTCCCAGCGGAGCCGGGCCATCAAAGGCAGCAAAGCCGAAAATTATAGCCCAGATTGTTCGAGGTACCGTTGGGCATCGAGCGCAGCCATGCAACCGGTGCCTGCGCTGGTGATCGCCTGACGGTAAACGTGGTCCTGGACATCGCCGGCGGCGAAGACGCCGGGCACGCTGGTCATCGTCGCGAAACCCTCGGAGCCGCCCTTGGTCAGGACGTAGCCGTCCTTCATCTCGAGCTGGCCCTTGAAGATCTCGGTGTTGGGCTGGTGGCCGATGGCGATGAAGCAGCCGTTGACCTTGAGTTCTTCGGTCGTGCCGTCGTTCACCGACTTCAGTCGCACGCCGGTCACGCCGCTGGCGTCGCCGAGCACCTCGTCGAGCGTGGCCCACAGGTGAAGCACGATCTTGCCGGCCTTCACCTTGTCCATCAGCTTGTCGACCATGATCGGCTCGGCGCGGAACTTGTCGCGGCGGTGGATCAGGTGCACGGTGCTGGCGATGTTCGACAGGTACAGCGCCTCCTCGACGGCGGTGTTGCCGCCGCCGACGACGCAGACCGCCTGGTCGCGGTAGAAGAAGCCGTCGCAGGTGGCGCAGCCGCTGACGCCGCGGCCCATGAAAGCCTGTTCGCTGGGCAGGCCCAGGTACTTGGCGCTGGCGCCGGTGGCGACGATCAGCGTGTCGCAGGTGTACCGGCCCGAGTCGCCGGTCAGCACGAAGGGCCGCTGCGAGAAGTCGACGGCGTTGACGTGGTCGAAGACCATCTTCGTGTTGAAGCGCTCGGCGTGCTGCTGGAAGCGCTGCATCAGGTCCGGGCCCATCACGCCGTTGACGTCGGCGGGCCAGTTGTCGACTTCGGTGGTCGTCATCAGCTGGCCGCCCTGGGCGATGCCGGTGACGAGCAACGGCTCGAGGTTGGCGCGCGCGGCGTAGATCGCGGCGGTGTAGCCGGCCGGGCCGGAACCGAGGATCAGGACGCGGGCGTGGGTGGTGTTCTGGGTCATGGAAGCTCGAGAAAAGGTCCGGCGGGCGGGCCGCGAGGGGCGCGCGACGGCGTCGGGCGTCGCGCCGATCCGACGTGCGAGGATACCGCCCACGAGACGCGGCGGCAGCCCGGTGCGCTCAATGGGCACAATAGGGAATAACTTTCCGCGTCTCGGCCGGTGGTCGGAAGCGGACAGAACCAAGAGGAGGTCCCCGTCGTGTCGATGCTCTCGAACCTGGATCTGATCCGGCGCGTGCCGCTGTTCTCGATGCTGACGGCCGAACAGGCCCAGTCGATCGCCGACAGCGTCGTCAAGCGCCGCTTCCGCCGTGGCGAACTTGTCGTCGAGCAGGGGCGCAAGAGCAATGCGCTGTTCATCCTGCTCAACGGCCGGGCGCGCGTGCTGACCTCCGACTCGCGCGGCCGCGAAGTCATCCTGGCGGTGCTGGAGTCCGGCGACTACGTCGGCGAGATGAGCCTGATCGACGGCGAGCCGCACTCGGCCACCGTGCGCGCCGAGATCCAGACCGACATGCTGGTGCTGCAGCGCGCCGACTTCGCGCGCTGCCTGCCCGAGGGCTCGACGCTGTCCTACGCCATCCTGCGCGGCCTGGTGCGCCGGCTGCGCAACGCCGACCGGCAGATCGAGTCGCTGGCGCTGCTGGACGTCTACGGCCGCGTCGCCCGCACGCTGCTGGACATGGCCGAGGACGACAAGGGCACGAAGATCATCCGCCACAAGGTCTCGCGTCAGGACATGGCCAAGGTCGTGGGCGCCTCGCGCGAGATGGTCAGCCGGGTCATGAAGGACCTGGAGGACCGCGGCGTCATCGAGACCCAGGAGAACGGCTCGGTGATCATCAAGGAACGGCTGCAGACCGACTGAAACGTCGTCTGCCGGGGCGATCGGCCACAATCGCCGCATGACGTTCCCGCTCGGATCCCTGGGCGCCGGCGCCGCCGCGGCGAAGGCGCCACGGCCGGTCCCGGCCCCGGTGCGCTGGCGCCAGCAGGCGCTGCTGGCCGCCGGCGCGGTGGCCTGGCTGCTGCTGGTGCTGGCGCTGGCCACCCACCATCCCGCCGACCCCGCGTTCACCACCTCCGGCACCGGCGAGCCGGTGCACAACCGCGCCGGCCTGCTCGGCGCCTGGGTCGCCGATCTCGCCTACTTCCTGTTCGGCTTCTCGGCCTGGTGGCTGGTGCCGGTGGGCCTGCGCGCCTGGCTGTCGCTGCTGGCGCAGACGCTGCGCAGCGGCGACGACGCGCCGGCCGATTCGCCGGCCCATCCCAAGGCGCTGTTCTGGGTCGGCCTGGTGCTGCTGATGATGGCCGCCACCGCGCTCGAATGGACCCGGCTGTACCGGCTGGAGTCGCTGCTGCCGGGGCATTCCGGCGGCGTGCTCGGCTACACGCTGGGGCCGCTGTCGATGCGCTGGCTGGGTTTCGCCGGCTCGGGCGTGCTGTGGATCGTCGTGCTGGTGCTGGGCCTGTCGCTGGCGCTGCGCTTCTCGTGGCTGAAGCTGGCCGACGCGATCGGCGAGCGTTTCGACGGCCTGCGCGAGCGCCGCGCCGAGGTGCGTGAACAGGAAGAAGACCGCCGCATCGGCGAGCAGGCCACGCGCGAGCGCGAGCACGTCGTCGAGGTCGAGCGCCAGATCGTCGAGGAGCACGTGCCGATCGTCATCGAGCCGACCATCGTCGAGGTGCCCAAGTCCGAGCGTGTCGCCAAGGAGCGCCAGAAGCCGCTGTTCGTCGAGCTCACCGACACCAAGCTGCCGCAGGTCGACCTGCTCGACGCCGCGCCGGGCCGCCAGGAGAGCGTGACGCCCGAGTCGCTGGAGATGACCAGCCGGCTGATCGAGAAGAAGCTCAAGGACTTCGGCGTCGAGGTGCGCGTCGTCGCCGCCTCGCCCGGCCCGGTGATCACGCGCTACGAGATCGAGCCGGCCACCGGCGTCAAGGGCGCGCAGATCGTCAACCTCGCCAAGGATCTGGCGCGTTCGCTGTCGCTGATCTCGATCCGCGTCGTCGAGGTCATCCCGGGCAAGAACTACATGGCGCTGGAGCTGCCCAACGCGCGCCGGCAGACGATCCGCCTGGCCGAGATCCTCGGCTCGCAGATCTACCACGAGGCCAGCTCGCTGCTGACGATGGGCCTGGGCAAGGACATCGTCGGCAACCCGGTCGTCGCCGACCTGGCGAAGATGCCGCACTGCCTGGTCGCCGGCACCACCGGCTCGGGCAAGTCGGTGGGCATCAACGCGATGATCCTCAGCCTGCTCTACAAGGCCGAGGCGCGCGACGTGCGGCTCATCCTGATCGACCCGAAGATGCTCGAGATGAGCGTCTACGAGGGCATCCCGCATCTGCTGGCGCCGGTCGTTACCGACATGAAGCAGGCGGCCAACGCGCTGAACTGGTGCGTCGGCGAGATGGAGCGGCGCTACAAGCTGATGAGCAAGCTGGGCGTGCGCAACCTCGCCGGCTACAACAAGAAGATCGCCGACGCCCAGGCCAAGGGCGAGAAGATCGGCAACCCCTTCAGCCTGACGCCCGAGGAGCCCGAGCCGCTGGAGCGGCTGCCGCACGTCGTCGTCGTCATCGACGAACTCGCCGACCTGATGATGGTCGTCGGCAAGAAGATCGAGGAGCTGATCGCGCGCCTGGCGCAGAAGGCGCGTGCCGCCGGCATCCACCTGATCCTGGCGACGCAGCGGCCCAGCGTCGACGTCATCACCGGCCTGATCAAGGCCAACATCCCGACCCGGCTGTCGTTCCAGGTGTCGAGCAAGATCGACAGCCGCACCATCCTCGACCAGATGGGCGCCGAGGCGCTGCTGGGGCAGGGCGACATGCTCTACCTGCCGCCGGGCAGCGGCATGCCGGTGCGTGTGCACGGCGCCTTCGTCAGCGACGACGAGGTGCACCGCGTCGTCGAGTACCTCAAGACCCAGGGCGAGGCCAACTACGTCGAAGGCATCCTCGAAGGCGGCACGCTCGAAGGCGATGCCGACGCGATGCCCGAAGGCGGCCCCAGCGGCGGCGGCGAGGACGACTCGATGTACGACCAGGCGGTGCAGGTCGTGCTGCAGCACCGGCGGGCGTCGATCTCGCTCGTCCAGCGCCATCTGCGCATCGGCTACAACCGCGCCGCGCGGCTGCTCGAACAGATGGAGAAGTCCGGCCTCGTGTCGGCCATGGGACACAACGGGAACCGCGATCTGCTGGTGCCCAAACGCGAAGAATGAAGAAACTCCTGATCGCCGCGGCGCTGGCCGCCGCCACCGTCGCTGCGCACGCCGACGCCGTGCAGACGCTGCGCGCCTTCGTGCGCGACGTGAAGACCGGCCGTGCCGAGTTCACCCAGACCGTCACCTCGCCGGACGGCGCGCGCAAGAAGACGTCCTCGGGGCGCTTCGAGTTCTCGCGCCCCGACCGCTTCCGCTTCGGCTACGAGAAGCCGTTCCAGCAGACCATCGTCGCCGACGGCCAGAAGGTCTGGATCTACGACCCTGACCTGAACCAGGTCAGCTCGCGCCGGCTGTCGCAGGCGCTGGGCGCGACGCCGGCGGCGCTGCTGGCCGGCGGCTCGCTGGAGTCCGACTTCGTGCTGTCCAACGGCGGCAGCCAGGGCGGGCTCGAATGGGCGCAGGCGACGCCGCGCACGCCCGACGGACCGTTCAAGTCGATGAAGGTGGGCTTCCGCGGCGCCGAGCTGGCGGCCGTCGAGATCGTCGACAGCTTCGGCCAGCGCTCGCGGCTGGACTTCAAGGGCTTCGAGGCCGGCGTCGCGCTGCCGGCCGATCGCTTCCACTTCACGGTGCCGGCGGGCGCCGACGTGCTCCAGCAGTGAGGCCGCCGGCGCCGGTTCAGTCGCCGGCGCCGTCCATCAGCCCCATGTCGGGGCTGCGCACCAGGGCCTCGATGTCCAGCAGGATCAGCATGCGTTCGAGCTCGCCGGTCTTCAGCGTGCCCAGGCCGGTGATGTAGCTGGCGTCGATCGCGGCGCTGAACTCGGGCGCCGGCTTGATCTGCTCGCCGCGCAGCTCCAGCACGTCGCTGACCGAGTCGACGACCATGCCGACGGTGCGCCCGGCGATGTTCAGGATGATGACGACGGTGAAGCTGTTGTATTCGACGTCGGCCAGACCAAAGCGCACGCGCATGTCGACGATCGGCACGATGACGCCGCGCAGGTTCACCACGCCCTTGATGAACACCGGCGCGTTGGCGATGCGCGTCGGCGGCTCGTAGCCGCGGATCTCCTGCACCTTCAGGATGTCGATGCCGTATTCCTCGGCACCGAGCTTGAACGACAGGTACTCGCGCGCGGCCTGGGCGGCCGCCGTGTCCTGGGGGTCGGCCGCCGTCGCGGCCGGGCGATCGAGGGTGGTGCTCATGCGGGCTCCTTCGGGAAGTCTTGTGCTGTCGCGGCTCGGCAGCGCGGCCGCGGCGGCGATTCTGCGCAGCTGCCGCGGCTCGAATGCGGGGATAAGCGGCGCCGGCGGGCCTCATTTCGGGCTCGGCGACAATCGGCCATGGACGCCCAGGACTCCCTGTTCGCTGACGAACCGCCGCCGCGCCCGGCCGCGGCGCCGGTCGCCGAACCCGGCGCGCCGCTGGCCGAGCGGCTGCGCCCGCACACGCTGGCCGAGGTCATCGGCCAGCAGCACCTGCTCGGCCCCGGCCGGCCGCTGCGCGTGGCCTTCGAGAGCGGCCGCATCCCGTCGATGATCCTCTGGGGCCCGCCGGGCGTCGGCAAGACGACGCTGGCGCGGCTGGTCGCCGGTTCGGTCGACGCCCAGTTCCTCGTGCTGTCGGCGGTGCTCGCCGGCGTCAAGGACATCCGCGACGCGGTCGAGCTCGCCAAGGACGCGCGCCGCCGCGGCCAGGGCACCGTGGTCTTCGTCGACGAGGTGCACCGCTTCAACAAGGCGCAGCAGGACGCCTTCCTGCCGCACGTCGAGTCTGGCCTGTTCACCTTCATCGGCGCGACGACCGAGAACCCGTCGTTCGAGGTCAACTCGGCGCTGCTGTCGCGGGCCACGGTGCACGTGCTCAAGCCCCTGGCCGACGAGGATCTGGGCACGCTGCTGGACCGCGCCCGCACGCTGCTGGCCGCGCCGCCGCTCACCGAGGCCGCGCGCACGCGCCTTGTCGCCCACGCCGACGGCGACGCGCGCCGGCTGCTCAACGCCTACGACAACCTCGTCGCCACCGCCGGTGACGTGGCCGAACTCGACGACGCGGCGCTCGAGCGCGCGCTGGGCGAACTGCTGCGCCGCTACGACAAGGGCGGCGACCAGTTCTACGACACGATCTCGGCGCTGCACAAGTCGGTGCGCGGCTCCGACCCCGACGGCGCGATCTACTGGCTGGCGCGGCTGCTCGACGGCGGCGCCGACCCGCGCTACGCCGCGCGGCGCATCGTGCGCATGGCCGCCGAGGACGTCGGCCTGGCCGACCCGCGTGCGCTGCGCCTGGCGCTGGACGCCGCCGAGGTCTACGAGCGCCTGGGTTCGCCCGAAGGCGAGCTGGCGCTGGCCGAAGCCGTGGTCTACCTGGCCATCGCACCCAAGTCCAACGCCGTCTACAAGGCCTGGAACGAGGTGCGCGCGCTGGTGCGCAGCGACGTCAGCCGGCCGGTGCCCGACCATCTGCGCAATGCGCCGACCAAGCTGATGAAGTCGCTGGGCCACGGCCGCGACTACCGCTACGCCCACGACGAGCCCGAAGGCTACGCCGCCGGCGAACGCTACCTGCCCGACGGCCTCGTCGGGCGGCGCTTCTACCAGCCCGTCGCGCGCGGGCTGGAGGCGCGCATCGCCGATCGCCTAGCAGAACTTCGTGCGCTCGACGATGCGGCGACTACTTCCGGCTGACGCGATTTTTCGAGCGAGAATCGCGCCCTTGCGCGACGTCCGGCCGGCGTCGAGGGGTGGGTAAGGCCTCGCTTTACATACAAATTGAGATGGTCCGGCCGGGTTCTTGCTAGACCCGACACGGCGCGCGGGAAGCCGCGCGGATCACCCCGGAGACTCCCTTTCGATGGAAACATTCTTCCAGCAGATCATCAACGGTCTGGTGCTCGGCAGCATGTACGCGCTGGTCGCACTGGGCTACACGATGGTCTACGGCATCATCAATCTGATCAACTTCGCGCACGGCGAAGTGTTGATGGTGGGCGCGCTGACGAGCTGGACCGTCGTCACCCTGCTGGCCGACTCGGGCCTGCCGGGCTGGGCGATGATGCTGATCTCGCTGCCCGTGGCGATCGTGGTCTGTTCGGCACTGAACTTCACGATCGAGAAACTGGCCTACAAGCCGCTGCGCAGCGCGCCGCGCCTGGCCCCGCTGATCACCGCGATGGGCATGAGCCTGCTGCTGCAGACGGTCGCGATGATCATCTGGAAGCCCAACCCCAAACCCTATCCGCTGCTGCTGCCGACCGACCCGATCGACCTCGGCGGCCCGGTCATCACCGTCACCCAGTGCCTGATCCTGGGCATCACGGTCGCCATGCTCTCGGCGCTGATGTACCTGGTCAACCGCACCAAGCTCGGCCGCGCGATGCGCGCCACCGCCGAGAACCCGCGCGTGGCCACGCTGATGGGCGTGCGCCCGGACATGGTGATCTCGGCGACCTTCGTCATCGGCGCCACGCTGGCCGCGGTCGCCGGCGTGATGTGGGCGGCCAACTACGGCACCGTGCAGCACTCGATGGGCTTCCTGCCCGGCCTGAAGGCCTTCACCGCGGCGGTGCTCGGCGGCATCGGCAACCTGGCCGGTGCCGTGGTCGGCGGCCTGCTGCTCGGCCTCGTCGAGGCGATCGGCGCCGGCTACCTCGGTGACCTCACCGGGGGCGTGCTCGGCAGCCATTACGCCGACATCTTCGCCTTCGTCGCGCTGATCCTCGTGCTCACGCTGCGTCCCGCCGGCCTGCTCGGCGAACGCGTCGCCGACCGCGCCTGAGTTGCCGGGTTGCCTTCCATGAAGAACAAGCTCTTCCTATTCATCATCGCCGCCCTGGCGCTGCTGGCGCTGCCGCTGTTCGCGCAGCAGTTCGGCCAGGGCTGGGTGCGCATCCTGGCGCTGGCGCTGCTGTACGTGCTGCTCGCGCTGGGCCTGAACATCGTCGTCGGCTACGCCGGCCTGCTCGACCTGGGCTACGTCGCGTTCTACGCCGTCGGGGCCTACATGTATGCGCTGCTCGCGTCTCCGCACCTGACGGAGAACTTCGAGTGGATCGCCAACGCCTTCCCCAACGGCCTGCACACACCGATCTGGCTGGTCATACCGTTGGCCGCGGGATTGGCGGCGCTGGCCGGCGTGCTGCTCGGCACGCCGGTGCTCAAGCTGCGCGGTGACTACCTGGCGATCGTCACGCTGGGCTTCGGCGAAATCATCCGGGTGTTCATGAACAACCTGGAGTACCCGCTGAACATCACCAACGGGCCGCGCGGTCTGGACCGCATCGACGCGATGAACCTGTTCGGCTTCGACTTCGGCAAGACGAAGTACATCGGCGAGTTCGCGATCCCCTCGGTCACGCTGTACTACTACCTGTTCCTCGCGCTGGTGATCTTCAGCGTGCTGATCTGCTACCGCCTCGAGCGCTCGCGCATCGGCCGCGCCTGGATGGCGATCCGCGAGGACGAGATCGCCGCCAAGGCGATGGGCATCAACACCCGCAACATGAAGCTGCTGGCCTTCGGCATGGGCGCCACCTTCGGCGGCGTCTCGGGCTCGATGTTCGCGGCCTTCCAGGGCTTCGTCTCGCCGGAGTCGTTCTCGCTGCAGGAGAGCGTGATGATCGTGGCGATGATCGTGCTCGGCGGCCTGGGCCACATCCCCGGCGTCATCCTGGGCGCGGTGCTGCTGGCGGCGCTGCCCGAGGTGCTGCGCTACGTCGCCGGCCCGCTGCAGGAGATGACCGGCGGGCGGCTGGATGCCGCCATCCTGCGCCAGCTGCTGATCGCGCTGGCGATGATCTCCATCATGTTGCTGCGTCCGCGCGGCCTGTGGCCCTCGCCCGAACACGGCAAGGCCGCACCGCGGCCGGTCACCAAGCTGATGCGCTGAGAAGGGACGCGAAGCGACATGTCGGAAACGATTCTCAAGGTTCAGGGTGTCTCCAAGCGCTTCGGCGGGCTGCAGGCCCTGTCGGACGTCGGCATCGAGATCCGCAAGGGCCAGGTCTACGGCCTCATCGGCCCCAACGGCGCCGGCAAGACGACGTTCTTCAACGTCATCACCGGCCTGTACATCCCCGACGCGGGCTCGTTCGAGCTCGGCGGCGAGCCCTACAAGCCCAGCGCGGTGCACCTCGTCGCCAAGGCGGGCATCGCACGCACCTTCCAGAACATCCGCCTCTTCGCCGAGATGACGGCGCTGGAGAACGTGATGGTCGGGCGCCATGTGCGCACGCGTTCGGGCCTGGGCGGTGCGGTGTTCCGCACCGGCGGCTTCAAGCGCGAGGAGCAGGAGATCGCCGCGCGCGCCAAGGAGCTGCTGGACTACGTCGGCATCGGCAAGTACGCCGAGTACAAGGCGCGCACGCTGTCCTACGGCGACCAGCGCCGCCTGGAGATCGCGCGCGCGCTGGCCACCGATCCGAAGCTGATCGCGCTGGACGAGCCCGCCGCGGGCATGAACGCGACCGAGAAGGTCGTGCTGCGCGAACTGATCGACCGCATCCGCCGCGACGGCCGCACGATCCTGCTCATCGAGCACGACGTGAAGCTCGTCATGGGGCTGTGCGACCGCGTCACCGTGCTCGACTACGGCAAGCAGATCGCCGAGGGAACCCCGGCGGACGTGCAGAAGAACGAGAAGGTCATCGAGGCCTACCTGGGCGCGGGCGGACACTGAGCATGAGCACCACGACGATGTTGAAGGTCACCGGCCTGAAGGTGGCCTACGGCGGCATCCAGGCCGTCAAGGGCGTGAACTTCGAGGTCCACCAGGGCGAGCTGGTGAGCCTGATCGGCGCCAACGGCGCCGGCAAGACGACGACGCTGAAGGCGGTGACCGGCACCCAGCCGGTGGCCGAAGGCACGATCGAGTACCTGGGCCGCAACATCCGCGGCCAGGGGCCGTGGGACCTGGTCAAGCAGGGCCTGGTGATGGTGCCCGAAGGCCGCGGCACCTTCACCCGCATGACGATCGTCGAGAACCTGCAGATGGGCGCCTTCATCCGCAACGACAACGAGATCGAAGACGACATCGAGATGGTCTTCGGCAAGTTCCCGCGCCTGAAGGAACGCCGCAACCAGCTCGCCGGCACGATGTCCGGCGGCGAGCAGCAGATGCTCGCGATGGGCCGCGCGCTGATGGCGCGTCCCAAGGTGCTGCTGCTCGACGAACCGTCGATGGGCCTGTCGCCGATCATGGTCGACAAGATCTTCGAGGTGGTCAACGAGATCCACCAGCGCGGCACGACGGTGCTGCTGGTCGAGCAGAACGCCAGCCGCGCGCTGGGCCTGGCCAACCGCGGCTACGTGATGGACTCCGGCGAGATCACGATGGCCGGCGAGGCCAAGGCGCTGCTCAACGACCCGAAGGTGCGCGCCGCCTATCTGGGCGAGTGAGGCTTCGGCGCCCAGCGGCGCCACGGCATGAACGAGGCCGCCTGAGGGCGGCCTCGTCGTTTGTGCCGCTCAGTCGACCTTGGCGCCCGACAGCTTGACGACCTTCTGGTACTTGGCCAGTTCGGTCTTGACGAAGGCCGCGAACTGCTCGGGCGTCGACGGCGCCGGCTCGATCATCAGCGTCGCCATGCGCGACTTCAGCTCCGGCGTCGCCAGCGCGTCGGTGAAGGCCTTGTTCAGCCGCAGCGTCGTCTCGCGCGGCAGGTTGGCCGGGCCGAACAGGCCGAACCAGGTGCTGATGTCGAAGCCCGGCAGGCCGGCCTCGATGGCCGTCGGCAGCTCGGGCATCGCGCTCGCGCGGCGCGCCGTCGTCACCGCCAGCGCCTTCAGCTTGCCGTTGCGGATGTTGGCCGAGGCCGCGGCCAGGTTGTCGATGTTGAAGTCGACCTGGCCGCCCAGCAGCGCGAGTTGCGCCGGCGCCGCGCCGCCATAGGGGATGTGCACGGTGTAGATGTGCGCCAGCGACTTCAGCATCTCGCCGGCCAGATGGCCGGCGCTGCCGTTGCCGCCCGAACCGTAGTTCAGCTTGCCGGGGTTGCGCCGGGCATAGGCCAGGAAGTCGGCCAGCGTGGCGATCTTCAGGCGCGCCGCGGTCTCGGCGTTCATCACCAGCACGTTGGGCACCTGGGCCACGAGCGTGATCGGCGTGAAGTCGCGCACCGGGTCGTAGGGCAGCCTGGCGAACAGCCAGGGGTTGATCGCGTGCGTCGCGACCGCGCCCATCACGATCGTGTGCCCGTCCGGCGCGCTCTTGGCGACGATGTCGGCGCCAAGGTTGCCGCCGGCGCCCGGCTTGTTCTCGATGACGACCAGCCCGAGGCTGTCCTTGACCCGTTCGGCGAGCGCCCGCGCGACGGTGTCCAGCGGGCCGCCGGGCGGGTAGGGCACGACGAGGCGGATCGGGCGGTTGTCGGCGGCGAAGGCCGGGGCGCCGGTGGCGGCCAGCGCGCCGGCCGCGAGCAGATGGCGACGGGAGATCATCAGGCGGTCGGGCCGTGCTTGTCGGCCTCCGAGGTGAAGGAATCGGCGTAGAACTCGTCGGCCGGCAGGCCGCAGCGGGCGATGAAGTCGCGCTGCGCGGCTTCGACCATCGCCGGCGTGCCGCAGGCGTAGACCTGGTGGCCCGACAGGTCGGGCCAGTCGGCCATCACGGCCTGGTGGACGAAGCCGGTGCGGCCGTCCCAGGCGTCGTCGGCCGTGGGCTCGGAGAGCACCGGCACGTAGCGCAGGTTCGGCATCGCGGCCGCGGCTTCGACGCACCAGTCGTGGCGGTACAGGTCGGCGCGGCGGCGGCAGCCCCAGTACAGCACGACCGGGCGATCGATCTTCTCCAGCCGCATCTGCTCGAGGATCGCCTTCACCGGCGCGAAGCCGGTGCCGCTGGCCAGCAGCACGACGGGCTTGGCGCTGTCGGTGCGCAGGAAGAAGCTGCCCAGCGGGCCTTCCAAACGCAGGATCTCGCGTTCCTTCATCGCGCCGAAGACGTGGTCGGTGAACTTGCCGCCCGGCATGTGGCGGATGTGCAGCTCGATGGCCGGCGGCTCGCCCAGCTGCTGCGGCGCGTTGGCCACGCTGTAGGCGCGGCGCGCGCCGTCGCGCAGGATGAACTCCACGTACTGGCCGGCGCGGTACTGCAGGTTCTGGTTGGCCGGCAGCTGCAGCTTCAGCACCGCGACGTCGGCCGCGGCGCGTTCGATCGCCAGCACGCGCACCGGCATCTTCAGCACCGGGAACTGGCCGGCGGCGGGCACGCCGCGCGCCTCGACGGCGCAGTCGGTCAGCGGCACCGCGCAGCAGCTGAGGATCTGGCCGGCGGCCTCCTCCTCGGGCGTCAGCGCCTTGCGCTGGTGCGCGCCGTGCGTGACGCGGCCGTCGACCAGGCGGCACTTGCACGAGCCGCAGGCGCCGTCGCGGCAGCCATAGGGCAGGCCCACGCCCTGGCGGATGGCGGCGGCGAGCATCGTCTCGTCGCGCTGGACCTCGAACTCGACCCCGGCGGGCTCGACCTTGACTCGAAAACTCATGGCAGGCGGCACACGTAAACTAACCCGTCATTGTGCCCCGTCCCACCTTGCTCATCGTCGGCTGCGGCGACGTCGGCTGCCGCGTCCTGAAGCTTCTGGCCGGCCGCTGGCGCCTGCTGGCGCTCACCTCCTCGCCCGAACGCGTGCCGGCGCTGCGCGCGCTGGGCGCCGTGCCGCTGGTCGGCGACCTGGACCGCCCGGCGACGCTCGGCCGCCTGGCCGGGCTGGCCGACCACGTGCTGCACCTGGCACCACCGCCCGGCGAAGGCGAGGGCGACCCGCGCACGCGCGCGCTGCTGCAGGCGCTGGCGCGCGCCGGCCGTGTGCGCTCGCTGGTCTATGCCAGCACCACCGGCGTCTACGGCGACGCCGGCGGCGCACGCTTCGACGAGACACGCGCCGTCGCGCCGGCCACGCCGCGCGCCCGGCGGCGCGTCGACGCCGAGGAACAGGTGCGGCGTTTCGGCCGCCGCCACGGCGTGCGGGTCGCGGTGCTGCGTGTGCCCGGCATCTATGCACCCGACCGCGAAGGCGGCGACCCGCGCGACCGCGTGCGCCGCGGCGCGCCGCTGCTGCTGCCGCCGCACGACCCGTACACCAACCACGTGCACGCCGACGACCTGGCGCGCATCTGTGTCGCCGCGCTGCTGCGTGCCGCCCCGCAGCGCGTCTATCACGCCAGCGACGACGGCGAGTTCACGATGGGCGCGTACTACGAGCTCGTCGCCCGCATCGCCGGCCTGCCGGCGCCGCGCCGCGTGTCGCTGGACGAAGCCCGGCGCACGCTGGGCGCGATGACGCTGAGCTTCATGGGCGAGTCGCGCCGGCTGGACAACACGCGGCTCAAGCGCGAGCTGCGCGTCGCGCTGCGCTACCCGACGGTCGTGGAAGGCTTGGCCTCCAAGGGCTGAGGCTGGGCGCAGGACGCCGGAAGGCGTTCTGCGCCTGCCGAAGGCCCGAGCTCGATTTCACGCGCGAGGGCTGAGGCTGGACGCAGGACGCCGGAATGTGTTCTGCGCCTGCCGAAGGCCCCGAGCGCGATTGCACGCGCGACGGCTGAGCCCTACAAGACTTCGTCAAACCATCTGGAGCCTCCCTCCCGGAGGGAGGCTGGAGGGTGGTCTTGAACGAACTGGAGCACCCTCCTGGAGGGGGCTCGGGGGAGCCCAACATTCAGCAGCGCGCTAGAAGCCGGACGGCGAGCCGCCCGGCTTCTAGCGCCGGCGGCCGCCGAAAGGCGGCTGGCGCCGCCAGTAGCGGATCATCAGGAAGCCGCCGACCATGCCGCCCAGGTGGGCGAAGTGCGCGATGTCGCCGCGGTCCAGGAAACCCAAAAGCAGCTCCAGCGCGCCGAAGACGACGACGAAGGTGCGGGCCTTCATCGGAATCGGCGGGATCAGCAGCATCACCTGGCGGTTCGGGAACAGCATGCCGAAGGCCAGCAGCAGCGCGAACAGCGCGCCCGAGGCACCGATCGTCGGGTTGTGCGAGCCGGTCATCGCCGTCACCGCCATCTGCGCCCCGGCGGCGGCCAGCGCGCCGGCGAGCAGGAACTGCAGGTAGCGCTTCTGGCCCCAGACACGTTCGAGCTCCGAGCCGAACATCCACAGGCCCAGCATGTTGAAGAACAGGTGGAACAGCCCGCCGTGCAGGAAGGCGTAGGTCACGACCTGCCAGGGACCGAACAGGCCGCTGCCGACCGGCCACAGCGCCAGCCACATCGTCAGGGTCTGCGGCACGAAGGTCTGCAGGCAGAACACCGCCGTGCAGATCAGGATCAGCGTCTTGGTGACCGGGGGAAGCGGCGGCATGGATCAGGCCGGACGGGGCGCCCGGCGGGGAGGTCGGGGGTCGGATGGTGCCCGCGGCCAGACTCGAACTGGCACGCCTTGCGGCGGCGGATTTTGAATCCGCTACGTCTACCGATTTCGTCACGCGGGCGGTCGGGGCAGCCGTCGGCGCACCCGGTTCGAACGATTATGTCATGCAGGGTTCCGACGCCTTGGCGCCGCGCTGCCACAATGCCGCACGAGGAGCGATGACGATGGACTCAACGGCCGCCCCGGCCTACCCGACCCTGGAAGAAGCGATCGGCCGCACGCCGCTCGTGCGCCTGCAGCGCCTGCCCGGCGCCGAGAACGCCGCCCGCGGCAACCTGATCCTCGGCAAGCTGGAAGGCAACAACCCGGCCGGTTCGGTCAAGGACCGTCCGGCGATCAGCATGATCCGGCGCGCCGAGGAGCGCGGCGAGATCAAGCCCGGCGACACGCTGATCGAGGCGACCTCGGGCAACACGGGCATCGCGCTGGCGATGGCCGCGGCGATCCGCGGCTACCGGCTGGTGCTGATCATGCCGGAGGACCTGTCGATCGAACGCGCGCAGACGATGAAGGCCTTCGGTGCCGAACTCATCCTGACGCCGCGTTCCGGCGGCATGGAGTACGCCCGCGACCTCGCCGAGCGCATGCAGCGCGACGGCAAGGGGCGTGTGCTCGACCAGTTCGCCAACGCCGACAACCCGCGCGTGCACTACGAGAGCACCGGCCCCGAGCTCTGGGAGCAGACCGGCGGGCGCATCACGCACTTCGTCAGCGCGATGGGCACCACCGGCACGATCACCGGCGTCTCGCGCTACCTGAAGGAGCGCAACCCGGCGGTGCGCATCGTCGGCGCCCAGCCGGCCGAGGGTTCGCGCATCCCCGGCATCCGCAAATGGCCCGAGGCTTACCTGCCGAAGATCTACGACCCGGCGGCGGTCGACGAGACGGTGCTCGTCAGCCAGGCCGACGCCGAGGACATGGCGCGCCGCCTGGCGCGTGAGGAAGGGCTGTTCGGCGGCATCTCGGCGGCCGGTGCCTGCTGGGTCGCGCTGCAGCTCGCGCGTACGGTCGAGAACGCGACGATCGTCTTCGTCGTCTGCGACCGCGGCGACCGCTACCTGTCCACCGGCGTTTTCCCCGCCTGAGCCGCCGTGGACGAGGAGGCCCGCTTCTGCCTGCGCTGCGGCACGGCGCTGGACTGGATCACGCTGGACGAAGACGGCGGCCCCAAGGCCCGGCTGCGCTGCCCGGCCTGCGGCTGGACCCACTGGAACAACCCGACGCCGGTGCTGGCGGCGATCGTCGAATGCGCCGACCGCGGCGGCCGGCTGCTGCTGGCGCGCAACGCCGCCTGGTCGGGGCGCATGTTCGCGCTGATCACCGGCTTCATGGAGGCCGGCGAAAGCGCCCAGGAAGGCATCCGCCGCGAGGTCGCCGAGGAGACCGGGCTCGTCGTCGAGACGCTGGACCTGGTCGGCGTCTACGACTTCCAGCGCATGAACCAGGTGATCATCGCCTGGCATGCGACGGCGCGCGGCGAGATCCGCCTGTCGCCCGAACTCGCCGAATACCGGCTGTTCGAGCCGTCCGAGGTGCGCTGCTGGCCGGCCGGCACCGGCTACGCGCTGGCCGACTGGCTGCGCTCGCGCGGTCACGAGCCGGTGTTCATCGACTGGCCGCCGCGCGATGCCGCGGCCCCGGCGGCCTAGAATCCGGCGCGATGGATGCCCTGCCTTTCGACAAGGAACTCGACACCCGCGGGCTCAGCTGCCCGCTGCCCATCCTCAAGGCCAAGAAGATGCTGGCCACGATGACCAGCGGCGAGGTGCTGAAGGTCGTCGCCACCGACCCGGGCTCGCTGCGCGACTTCCAGGCCTTCTCGCGCCAGACCGGCAACGAACTCGTCGACCAGCACGCCGAGGGCGCCGAGTTCGTGCACTGGCTGCGCCGCCGCTAGGCGCGCGCGATGCGGCCGCCGCAGCGGCCGCGTGAGCTCAGAGTTCCAGTCCGCGCAGGTATTCGCGGAAGCCGGGGCCCAGCTCCGGGTGCGCCAGCGCGAGTTCGACGTTGGCCTGCAGGAAACCTTCCTTGCTGCCGCAGTCGAAACGCTTGCCTTCGTAGCGGTAGGCGAAGACCTTCTCGCGCCGCAGCAGGCTGGCGATGCCGTCGGTGAGCTGGATCTCGCCGCCGACGCCGCGCGGCTGGCTCATGATCTCGTGGAACACGCCCGGCGTCAGGATGTAGCGCCCGGCCACGCCCAGCCGCGACGGCGCCTCGGCCGGCGCCGGCTTCTCGACGATGCGCGTGACGTCCATGAGGCGGTCGTTGACCGGCGTGCCGTCGACGATGCCGTAGCGCCGCGTCTGCTCCTGCGGCACTTCCTGCACCGCGAGGATCGAGGCGCGCCACTCGTCGAACTGCTGCACCATCTGCTTGAGCACCGGCGGCTCGCCGACCATCAGGTCGTCGGCCAGCAGCACCGCGAAGGGTTCGTTGCCGACCAGCCGCCGTCCGCACAGCACCGCGTGGCCCAGGCCCAGCGCCTGCGCCTGGCGCACGTAGATGCACTCCATGTCGTCGGGCTTGACGCTGTGCACGACGTCCAGCAGTTCCTTCTTGTTCGCCTGCTCGAGCGCGACCTCGAGCTCGAAGGTCATGTCGAAGTGGTCTTCGATCGGGCGCTTGTGGCGGCCGGTGACGAAGATCATCTCGCGCACGCCGGCGGCGTAAGCCTCCTCGACGGCGTACTGGATCAGCGGCTTGTCGACGACCGGCAGCATTTCCTTGGGCTGCGCCTTGGTCGCGGGCAGGAACCGCGTGCCGAGACCGGCGACCGGGAATATTGCCTTCTTGACCAACATTTTGTTACATAGAATGAGTTGATTCGATTTCATTCTGGCACGCGACTCCATGCGCCGAAACAGGCCCATGTCAGTGCCTGTTTCCTGCATGGACGTGCTGATCGTCGAGCCGCTGGAGCAGCGGGCGCTCGACTGGCTGGGCAAGCGGCGTGCGGTTCACGTCGAACCTTCGCTCGTGACCGACCCTCGCCGCTTCGAGGAACGGCTGGCCGAAACGCGAGCCGTCGTCGTGCCGGGCACGATGCGGATGGATGCGCGCACGCTGCTGGGCGCGCCCTCGCTGCGCGCCGTCGGTCGTCTCGACGGCGGGCCCGGCACGATCGACCTCGTGGCCTGCGAGAGTGCCGGCATCGCCGTCGTGCAGCCGGCGGGTGCCGGCTCGGTGGCCGAGGCCGAGTTCGCCACCGCCGCCATCCTGCAGCTGCTGCGGCGCATCCCGGTGCACGAAGGCCACGGCGTCTACGTCGGGCGCGAGCTGTCGTCGTCGACGGTGGGCATCGTCGGCATGTCGCCGACGGCGCGGCTGCTGTCGCAGCTGGCGGGCAACTTCGGCGCGCGCGTCGTCGGTTACGACCCGGCGCTGCATGCCTCGGACATCGCCTGGCGCCAGGCCGGCATCCGCCCGGTGCCGCTGGCCGAGCTGTTCGAGACCTGCGACGTCGTGGTGGTGCTGCTGGCGTATTACTCGCGCTACCACGGCCTGCTCGGCGAGCGGCTGCTCGAAGGCTGCAAGCCCGATCAGGTGCTCGTGTGCCTGTCGCCGGCCGCGGTGTTCGACGAGGCGGCGCTGGCCGCGACGCTCAAGACCGGCCGCATGGCCGCGGCCTGGTTCGATCGCCTGGAACCTGACTGGCTGGAGCCCGGGCGGCCGCTGTGGAACGTCGACACGCTGCACGTGACGCCGCGCCTGGCCCCGTCGACACGCGAGGCGCGTGCGCGCGGGGCCTGGGCGCTGGTGCGGCGGCTGGACGCGCTGCTGGGGGTCTCGGACCCCCAGGTGGCGTTCACCGAGACGGTGCCAGCCTCGCTCGTTGGGCTTGCAGGCGGTCCAGAGCCTGCGTGAAGCCGTCCAGGCGCGCCTTCTCCTGCTCGACCACGGCCGCCGGCGCGCGCGCGACGAAGCTCTCGTTGGCCAGCTTGGCGCGAGCCTTGGTCACTTCGCCTTCGAGGCGCGTGATCTCCTTGCCCAGGCGGGCGAGTTCGGCCTCGACGTCGATCTCGACGTGCAGCGCCAGGCGCAGGCCGCCGGCCAGCGCCACCGGCGCGGTCTGCGTCGCGGCGGCGAACGCCGCTTCGTCGGCCGGCACGCGCACCTCGGCCAGGCGGGCCAGCGCCTTCAGCAGCGGCGCGGCGGCCTCGACGAAGCCTGCGTCGCCATAGGCCACCAGCGGCACGCGCTCGCCGGGCGAGAGGTTCATCTCGCTGCGCAGGTTGCGCGTCACGCCGACGATGGCCTTCAGCCGCGCGACCCATTCGTCGGCCGCGGCGTCGATCTTCTCCGGCTGGGCGACCGGGTAGGGCGCGCCGGCGACCGAGTCGGCCACCTTGCGGCCGGCGACCGGCGCCACGGTGTCCCACAGCTCGGCGGTGATGAAGGGCGCGATCGGGTGCATCAGGCGCAGCACGGTCTCGAGCACGCGGATCAGCGTGCGCCGCGTCGCGCGCTGGGCGGCGGCGGCGCCGTTGGCGATCTGCACCTTGGCGATCTCGAGGTACCAGTCGCAGTACTCGTCCCAGACGAAGGCGTAGATCGCGTTGGCGACGTTGTCCAGGCGGTACTCGGCGAAGCCCTGGGCCACCGCCTGCTCGACACGCTGCAGCTCGCCGACGATCCAGCGGTCGGCCGGCGAGAACGTCATGTACTCGCTGCAGCTGCCGCTGGCGCAGGCCGCGTCGGCCTGCTCGCCGATGCCGCAGTCCTGGCCTTCGCAGTTCATCAGCACGAAACGCGTGGCGTTCCAGAGCTTGTTGCAGAAGTTGCGGTAGCCCTCGCAGCGCTTGGAGTCGAAGTTGATGTTGCGCCCCAGGCTGGCGTAGCTCGCCATCGTGAAGCGCAGCGCGTCGGCGCCGAAGCCGGGGATGCCGGCCGGGAACTCCTTCTCGGTCTCCTTGCGCACGCGCGGCGCGGTCTCGGGGCGGCGCAGACCGGTGGTGCGTTTGTCCAGCAGCGCCGGCAGCTCGATGCCGTCGATCAGGTCGACCGGGTCGAGCACGTTGCCTTCGCTCTTGCTCATCTTCTTGCCTTGCGCGTCGCGCACCAGGCCGTGGATGTAGACGTCGCGGAACGGCACCTTGCCGGTGAAGTGCGTCGTCATCATGATCATCCGGGCGACCCAGAAGAAGATGATGTCGAAACCGGTCACGAGCACCGACGACGGCAGGAACAGGTCCTGCTCGACGGTCTTCTCGGGCCAGCCCAGCGTCGAGAACGGCACCAGCGCCGACGAGTACCAGGTGTCGAGCACGTCCTCGTCGCGCTTGAGCTCACCGGTGTAGCCGGCGGCCACGGCGCGCTCGCGTGCTTCTTCCTCGCTGCGCGCGACGAACAGCTCGCCGCCCGTGCCGTACCAGGCCGGGATCTGGTGGCCCCACCAGAGCTGGCGGCTGATGCACCAGTCCTGGATGTTGTTCATCCAGTGGTTGTAGGTGTTGACCCACTGTTCCGGAACGAAGCGCACCTGGCCCGAGGACACGGCGTCGATCGCCTTGGCAGCGATGCTCTTGCCGTCGGCGCCGGGCTTGTTGACGGCGACGAACCACTGGTCGGTCAGCATCGGCTCGACGATCTGGCCGGTGCGTTCGCAGCGCGGCACCATCAGGCGGTGCTTCTTGGTCTCGACCAGCAGGCCGAGCGCGTCGAGGTCGGCGACGACGCGCTTGCGCGCCTCGAAGCGGTCCAGGCCGCGGTAGGCCTCGGGCGCGTTGTCGTTGATCGTCGCCTTGAGCGTCAGCACGCCGATCGACGGCAGGCCGTGGCGCTGGCCGACGGCCCAGTCGTTGGCGTCGTGCGCCGGCGTCACCTTGACGACGCCGGTGCCGAACTCGCGGTCGACATAAGCGTCGGCGATGACCGGGATCGTGCGTTCGGTCAGCGGCAGCTTGACGCGCTTGCCGATCAGCGCCGTGTAGCGCTCGTCCTCGGGGTGCACCATCACCGCGGTGTCGCCGAGCATGGTCTCGGGCCGCGTCGTCGCGACGACCAGGCTGCCCGAGCCGTCTTCCAGCGGGTAGCGGATGTGCCAGAGGAAACCGTCTTCCTCTTCGCTGGCGACCTCCAGGTCGGAGACCGCCGACTGCAGCACCGGGTCCCAGCTCACCAGGCGCTGGCCGCGGTAGATCAGGCCTTCGTCATAGAGGCGCACGAAGGTCTCGGTGACGACGCGCGAGAGCTTGTCGTCCATCGTGAAGTACTCGTGGTCCCAGCTGACGCTGTCGCCCAGGCGGCGCATCTGGCGCGTGATCGTCGCGCCCGAGCTGTTCTTCCAGTCCCAGACGCGGGCGACGAAGTTCTTGCGGCCCAGTTCGTGGCGCGACTGGCCGGCTTCCTGCAGCTGGCGCTCGACGACGATCTGCGTGGCGATGCCGGCGTGGTCGGTGCCGGGCACCCAGAGCGTGTTGTCGCCGCGCATCCGGTGGTAGCGCGTCAGCGAGTCCATGATCGTCTGGTTGAACGCGTGCCCCATGTGCAGCGTGCCGGTGACGTTGGGCGGCGGCAACTGGATGCAGAACGAGGGCTTGGACGGGTCCAGCGTGGGCGCGTGCGCGCCGCTGGCCTCCCAGATCGGGGCCCAGCGGGCTTCGATGGCAGCGGGTTCGAACGACTTGGCGAGTTCGGGCATGGGGCTCGTCGGCGGAAGGACGCCGCGGCGCGCACGGCAGCGCGCACGCGGGCGGACGATTGGGGGAAGATCGGGATTGTAGGTTGCCGCCCTCGCAGGAGATCCCGCCCATGAGCCATGCCGCCCGTCCGCTGTCTTCGGTCCTTCGCCGCGCCGCGCTGGCGCTGCTGCCGGCGGTGCTCGCCGCCTGCGGCGGCAGCGGTGGCTCCGACGATGGCGGGGCCCTGGACTGCAGCGTGCGCTCGCGCCAGGTCTGGCTGCGCGACTACATGGCCGACTGGTACTTCTGGTACCAGCTCTCGCCGCGCCCCGACCCGGCCGGCTACACGACGGTGCAGAGCTACTTCGACGCGCTGCTGTACACCGGCACCAGCGCCGACTTCCCGGCCGACCGCTGGAGCTATGACGACAGCACCGAGGACTTCAACCGCTTCTGGGGCGAGGGCCGCACGATGGGCTACGGCCTGTCGGTCGCCGGCCTCGAGGTCGACGGCCAGCCCGACCGGCCGCTGTACGTGCGTGCCGTCGAGGCCGGCTCGGATGCCGCGGCGCAGGGCGTCGTGCGCGGCGACGAGATCGTCTCGATCAACGGCATCAGTGCCGCATCGCTGATCAGCGACGGCAGCTTCTCGGTGCTGACGGCCAACGCCGTCGGCGACACGCTGGCGCTGGTGCTGCGCCGCGACGGCGCGACGCGCAACGTCAGCGTCAAGGCCACCGAGTACGCGCTGACGCCGGTGCCGGTGACGACGACGCTGACCACCACCGGCGGGCGCAAGCTGGGCTACGTCGTCGTCAAGGACATGATCTCGCAGGTCAACACGCCGCTGGCGCAGGCCTTCGCGTCCTTCGCCGCGGCCGGCGTGAACGACGTCGTGCTCGACCTGCGCTACAACGGCGGCGGCCTGGTGTCGGTGGGCACCACGGTCGCGTCCTACGTCGCCGGGGCCGCCAAGTCGGGGCAGACCTACGCCAGGCTGCTCTACAACGACCGCCACCAGGACCAGAACGAGAGCTTCAAGTTCCAGAGCCCGGCGTCGGCGGCGGGCGTCTCGCGCGTCTTCGTGCTCGTCGGGCCGCGCACCTGCTCGGCCAGCGAGCAGGTCATCAACGGCCTGCGCGGCGTCGGCATCGACGTCGTCGCGATCGGCGACACGACCTGCGGCAAGCCGGTCGGTTTCCTGCCCCAGGACGACGGCTGCGGCAGCGTCTACAGCGTCGTCAACTTCGAGTCGGTCAACGCGCGCAACGAAGGCCGCTACTTCGACGGCTTCGCGCCGACCTGCGCGGTGGCCGAGGACTTCACGCGGGCGCTGGGCGGTGCCGGCGAGCCGCTGCTGGCGGCGGCGGCCACCTACGCCGACACCGGCGGCTGCCCGGCCAGCGCCACGGCGCGCGTGCAGTCGCTGCGCCGCGGCGGCTGGCATGCGCCCGAGCCCGACGAGCGCCGCGGGATGATCGGGCGCTGACGCGCTTTCAGGCCGTCGCCTGCAGCTCGGGCACGACGCGGTTCTTGCCGTTCCGTTTGGCTTCGTAGAGCCGGGCGTCGGCGGCGGCCAGCAGCGCCTGGCGGCCGTCGGCCTCCTCGCGTTCGGCCAGGCCCATCGACAGCGTCACGCGCTGCAGGTCGGCGGCCACGGCCGGCCAGTCGTGGGCCTCGACGGCCGCGCGCATCGCCTCGCAGGCGCGCAGCGCGTCCTTGGCCGACGCCTCGACGAAGACGACGCAGAACTCCTCGCCGCCGTAGCGGGCGACGAGGTCGATGTCGCGGCAGTGCGCGCGCAGCAGCGTCGCGATCTCGCGCAGCACGGCGTCGCCGGCGGCGTGGCCGTGGCGGTCGTTGATGCGCTTGAAGTCGTCGATGTCGATCATCGCCACAGCCAGCGCGTGGCCGTGGCGTGCCGCGCGTGCGTACTCGTCGCGCAGGCGTTCGTCGAGCTGGCGGCGGTTGGCGACGCCGGTCAGCGGGTCGGTGCGCGTCTGCTCGGCCAGGCGCGCGCTCTCCAGCCGCGCCATCGCCGCGTCGTGGCGCGCGCGGGCCAGGTCGTACTGCACCTGCAGCGCGCGCAGCTTGCGGTCCGACTCCTCGTTGAACTGCGCCCGCTCGGCTTCGTGCAGAGCCTCGTGGTGCCGCAGCGCGGCTTCGTAGCGGCCGGCGGCCTTGTGCAGCCCCCACAAGGCCTTGTGCGCGCGTGCGACGTGCTGGCGGCTGCCGCGTTCGAGCGCGATCGCGACCGCCCGCTCCAGCGAGCGGCAGGCGCCGGCATCGTCGCCGTCGGCGGCCAGCAGCTCGCCCTGCAGCACGAGCGCGAAACACTCGGCGTTCGGGTAGCCGACGGCCTGGGCGCGCGGCACCACCTCGGCCAGCGCGGCACGCGCCTCGTCGCGGCGGGCCAGCGCGAGCAGCGGCTCGACGGTGTTGAGCCGGGCGATGACCTGGGCGCCGCCGGGCGCGGGCTGGCGGCCGTCGATCTCGATGGCGTGCTGCAGGTGCTGCAAGGCCTCTTCGTGCCGGCCGAGGTTCTTGCAGTTGATGCCCATGTTGTTGAGCACGTGCACGCTGCGCGCGGGGTCGCCGGCCCTCTCGTAGAGCGCCAGCGCTTCGCGGTACTGCACTAGGCCGGCTTCCGGATCGCCGCCCTTGGACAGCACGACGCCGATGCTCAGCAGCGTGCCGGCGAGCTGCAGCGGGTCGGCCAGCGTGCGCGCGACCGCGGCCGCCTGCGTGCCCCAGTCCAGCGCCGCGTCGAGCACGCCGGCCTCGTCGCAGGCGATGGACAGCGCGCGCAGCACCTGGCATTCGAGCAGCAGTTCGCCGGCGGGCACGAGGCCGCGCGCGGCCTGCAGCTCGTCCAGCGCCTCGGCGTGGCGGCCGAGGAAACTGAGCCCCAGGCCGCGCACGCGCCGCGCCGTGGCCAGCGTCGCCATCGGCAGCGCCGCCGACAGCGCCAGCGCTTCGTCGGCCAGGCGCAGCGTCTGCGCCGGCTGGGTGTAGTAGAGCTTCTCGGCCTCCGCGAGCAGCGCGCCGGCCTCGCGGGCGGCCGCTTCGGGGCTGTCCTGGGCGGCCGGGGTGTTCACGTCACATGAACAGGTGTTCGCCGGCGTTCTCGCCGCCGAGGATCACGTAGTTGACCTTCTTCAGGTCGGCCAGTGCGCGCCCGCCGGCGTAGCTGATCGAGCTCTGCAGGTCCTCGCGCATCTCGCGCAGCGTGTCGGCCAGGCGGCCCTTGATCGGCTCGAGGATGCGCTTGCCCTCGACGTGCTTGTACTCGCCCTTGTTGAAGTCGCTGGCCGAGCCGTAGTACTCCTTGTAGAGCTTGCCGTCGACCTCGACGGTCTGGCCCGGGCTCTCCTCGTGGCCGGCGAACAGCGAGCCGATCATCACCATCGTCGCGCCGAAGCGCACACTCTTGGCGATGTCGCCGTGGTGGCGGATGCCGCCGTCGGCGATGATGGGCTTGGTCGCCACGCGCGCGCACCACTTCAGCGCCGACAGCTGCCAGCCGCCGGTGCCGAAGCCGGTCTTCAGCTTGGTGATGCAGACCTTGCCCGGGCCGACGCCGACCTTGGTCGCGTCGGCGCCCCAGTTCTCGAGGTCGATGACGGCCTCGGGCGTGGCGACGTTGCCGGCGATGACGAAGGCCTGCGGCAGCCGCGTCTTGATGTGCTCGATCGTCTTGCGCACGCTTTCGGCGTGGCCGTGGGCGATGTCGATCGTGATGTAGTCGGCGCCGACGCCGTCGGCCGCCAGGCGGTCGATGGTCTCGTGGTCGTGCGGCTTGACGCCCGAGCTGATCGACACGAACAGGCCCTTGTCGCGCATGCGGCGCGCGAACTCGACGCTGTCGAGGTCGAAGCGGTGCATGACGTAGAAGTGGCCGGACGCGGCGAGCATCTCGGCGATCGTCTCGTCGAGCACCGTCTTCATGTTCGCCGGCACCACCGGCAGATTGAAACGGCGTCCGCCGAAGACGATCGAGGGGTCGCATTCGCTGCGGCTTTCGACGCGGCATTTGCGCGGCAGCAGCAGGATGTTGTCGTAGTCGAAGATTTCCATGGCCGGGCTCCGTGATCCGTGAGAGGCGATGGACCCGGCTGCAGGGCGCCGGCGGCGGGCGCGTCCTGGAATGGCGGCCGGTGTGCCGGACGCAAGAAATCGAGTCCGGTGACCGATTGTACGCAGCGGCGCCCGGCAAGCGCGTCGGCTGGACTTGGCCGGCCGCCCGGCGCGGTCACCCCGTGTTACGCTGCGACGTCACAGAGCGACCGGCCGGGGACGGGTCGGATTGCACATGAACAACGCCCTCGACGCGCTGAACCAGCGGCTGCGACAGGAGCGTCTCGCACTCGCACTGCTCTTGCTGGCCGTGGCCCTGGCGCTCGGCTGGGCGAGGCTGCGCGCGCGCGACGATGCCCTGGCCGCGGAAGGCGACCGCCTGGCCGATCAGGCGGTCGCGGTGCGCCAGGTGCTGGCGCTGCAGGTCGACGCCGCACGCCTGGCGCTGGACACGCTGCGCAGCTCGCTCGTCGCCTCGCCCGGCGGGGGATCCGAGCGCCTGCGTGCCTTCGCCGGCTCGACGCCGGTCATCGGCGACGTGCTGCGGCTGGATGCCGGCGGCCGCGTCGTCGCCGCCAGCCGCGCGATGCCGCCCGGCAGCCGCATCGGCCCGCTGCCGGACACGCAGCGGCCGGAACTGCTGTACCTGCGTCCGCCCGACCAGGACGAACTCGGCCGCCGCCGGCTGCTGATGCTGCTGGCCATGCCCGACGGCGGCTGGCTGGCGACCGAGCTGGACACGGCGCACGCGCGCGCCGTCTTCGGTGCCGTGCGCTACGCCTCGGACATGCGCGTCGCGCTGGCTCACGGCAGCGGCCGGCTGCTGCTGTCGGAGCCGCCGGTCGCCGATCCGGCCTCGGTCGACCTGACGCGCAGCAGCCCGGCTTTCGTCGCCCATCGGCGCAGCGGGCGCGACACCAGCGTGCAGCGCGCCCACAGCGCGCTGTCGACCGACGACCGCCTGTTCGCGCTGGCCACGCTGGGCGCGCCGCGGCTGCCGCTGGACGGCAACATCGAGTTCGCCACCAGCCGCAACGTCGACGCGGTGCTCGAACCCTGGCGCACGCAGACGCTGCTGGTGGTGGCCGGCTTCCTCGCGGTGTCGCTGGTCGCCGCCTTCGGCCTGGCGCTGATGCAGCGCCGCCAGCGCGAGGCGATGGACCGCCTGCGTGTCGAGAGCGAACGGCTGGAGCTGGCGCTGCGCGGCGCCGACCTGGGGCTGTGGGACAACGACTGGCGCCTGGACCACGGCACGGTCAACACCCGCTGGTGCGAGATCCTCGGCCTGCCGCCGCCCGACGGCCGCGACATGCGCGCCGTCTGGCTGGAGCGCCTGCACCCCGACGACCGCGACACCGTCATCGCCGCCGAGCAGCGCCACCTGGACGGCCGCAGCCCGGCCTACGAGGTGATCTACCGCCTGCGCCATGCCGACGGCCGCTGGATCTGGGTGCTCGATCGTGGCAAGGTGCTGCAGCGCGCCCCCGACGGCCGGCCGCTGCGCATGAGCGGGACGCTGCTGGACATCGACAAGCGCATGCGCGAGCAGCAGGCGCTGGCGGCCAGCGAGCGCCGGCTGGCGATCACGCTGCGTTCGATCGGCGACGGCGTCATCGTCACCGACCGCGAAGCCCGCGTCACGCGCATGAACACGACCGCCGAACGCCTGACCGGCTGGCCCGAGGTGCAGGCGCTGGGCCGGCCGCTCGTCGAGGTCTTTCGCATCGTCAACCAGCGCAGCGGCGAGACGGTGCCCAACCCGGCCGAGCAGGTCATCGCCACCGGCCGCATCGTCGAGCTGGCCAACGACACCGCGCTGCTGGCGCGCGACGGCCGGCGCCTGTTCATCGAGGACAGCGCCGCGCCGATCCCGGGCGACGACGGCGACATCGCCGGCGTCGTGCTGGTCTTCAGCGACGTCACCGAGCGCTACGTCGCGCGCCAGGCGCTGCGCGAGCGCGAGCGGCTGCTGGCCGGCATCACCGACGCCTTGCCGGGCCCGGTGGCCCGGCTGGACCTGCAAGGGCGCTACCGCTTCGCCAGCGCCGCCTACCGCGAGTGGTTCGGGCTGGACCCTGCGACCGTCGTCGGGCGCACGATCAGCGAGGTGCTGGGCGAGCCGCTGCACCAGCTCGGCCTGCCGTATCTGCGCCGCGTGCGCAACGGCGAGGTCGTGCGTTTCGACCTGCCGCTGAAGACCACCGACGGCGTGCAGCGCCACGCCTTCGTGACGCTGCTGCCCGACCGCGACGCCGAGGGCCGCGTCGTCGGCCATTTCGCGGTCACCTTCGACATCGGCGAGCTCAAGCGCACCGAGGAGGCGCTGCGCGCCAGCGAGCGCCGCCTGCGCGTGCTGCTGGACAACCTGATGACCGGGGTCGTCGTGCACGAGCCCGACCTGTCGGTGCGCGAAGCCAACGCCGCGGCGCTGCAGATGCTCGGCGCCGCGAACCTGCAGGCCCTGCTGGCACGCAGCGCCGAGGACTGGGAGGTCGTCGACGAACACGGCCAGCCGCTGGCCCAGGACGAGCTGCCGGCGATGCGCGCGCGGCGCGGCGGACGGCGCATCGCCGACATCGTGCTCGGCCTGCGCCGCCCCGACGGCCGCCAGCTCTGGGCGCTGTGCAACGCCGTGCCGCTGCACGACGGCGACGGCCGGCTCGAGTCGATCGTCGTCGCCTTCGCCGACATCACCGCGCGGCGCGAGGCCGAGCGCCTGGAGCGCCGGCTGCGCGACACGCAGAAGATGGAGGCCATCGGCACGCTGGCCGGCGGCATCGCGCACGACTTCAACAACATCCTCGCCGGCATCCTCGGCCGGCTGACGCTGGCGCGCGAGGACGCGGCCGCCTCGCGCCCGGTGCACGAGCACCTGGACCAGGCGATGCAGGCCGGCCTGCGCGCGGTGGCGCTGGTGCGCAAGATCCTCGAGTTCAGCCGCGGCGAGACCGGCGCGATGACGACCCAGCCGGCGGCGCCGGTGGTCGAGGAGACGCTGGGCATGCTGCGCGCGATGGTGCCGCCGGGCGTGCAGCTGCTGGCCGTGCTGCCGGCCGAACCGGTCGCCGTGCGCGTCGACGGCACCCAGCTGCAGCAGGTGCTGCTGAACCTGGCGACCAACGCCTGGCACGCGCTGCCGGTGACCGGCGGCCGCGTGGAAGTCGGGCTCGAGCGCCTCGATGCCACGCAGGTGCGGGCGCTGGGCGAGCCGGCGCTGGCCGAGGGGCCTGTCGCCCACCTCTGGGTGCGCGACGACGGCCACGGCATCGCGCCCGAGGTCATGTCGCGCATCTTCGAGCCCTTCTACACGACCAAGCCGGTGGGCAAGGGCACCGGGCTGGGCCTGTCGGTGGTGCACGGCATCGTGCAGGCGCATGGCGGCGCGATCCGCGTCGACAGCCGGCCCGGCCAGGGCAGCACCTTCCACGTCTACCTGCCGTCGCCCGAGGCGCCCGAGCCGGCACCACCGCCGGCGGCCGGCGAGACGGCGGCACCGCGGCCGGTGGCGTCGGGCGCGCACGTGCTGCTCGTCGACGACGACCCGATCGTCGCCGCGGTGCACGGCCAGCTGCTGCGCCGCGCCGGATACCGGGTGCAGGTCTGCGACTCGGGCCGCGAGGCGCTGGCGCTGCTGGAGCGCTCGCCGACCGCCTTCGACGCCGTCGTCACCGACCACAACATGCCCGACACCTCGGGCATCGAGCTGGCGCGCCGCATCGCCGAGGCGGCGCCGCGGCTGCCGGTGCTGCTGTGCTCGGGTTTCGTCGACGACGCGCTGCACGCCCAGGCCGCGGCGGTCGGCGTGCGCGTCGTCGTGCCCAAGGAGGACGCCTACGAACGCCTGGCGCCGGCGCTGGCCGCGGTGCTGGCCGAAGGGGGCGGCTCCTAGAATCCCGGGATGCATCTCCAAGACGCGCAGCTGCTGCGCAACCTGAATCCCGAACAGCTCGCCGCCGTCACGCTGCCGGCCGAACCGGCGCTGATCCTTGCCGGTGCCGGCTCCGGCAAGACGCGCGTGCTGACCACGCGCATCGCCTGGCTGCTGGCCACCAACCAGGTCTCGCCGGGCGGCGTGCTCGCCGTCACCTTCACCAACAAGGCCGCCAAGGAGATGCTGACGCGGCTGGGCACGATGCTGCCGTTTGCCGTGCGCGGCATGTGGATCGGCACCTTCCACGGCCTGTGCAACCGCCTGCTGCGCGCGCACTGGAAGGCCGCAGGGCTGCCGCAGAGCTTCCAGATCCTCGACAGCGCCGACCAGCTCTCGGCCGTCAAGCGTGTCGTCAAGGCGATGAACCTCGACGAGGAGCGCTTCGTGCCCAAGCAGGTGGCGTGGTTCATCGCCGGGCAGAAGGAAGAGGGCCGCCGGCCGGCCGCCGTCGAGGCCTTCGACGAGCACACGCGCAAGCTCGTGCAGGTCTACGAGGCCTACGAGGAGCAGTGCCGGCGTGAAGGCGTGGTCGATTTCGCCGAGCTGATGCTGCGCAGCTACGAGCTGCTGCGCGACGACGACGCGCTGCGCGAGCACTACCGCCGCCGCTTCGGCCATGTGCTCGTCGACGAGTTCCAGGACACCAACCGGCTGCAGTACGCCTGGCTGAAGATGTTCGCGCCGCCGGGCGCCCAGGGCCAGGGCGTGTTCGCCGTCGGCGACGACGACCAGAGCATCTACGCCTTCCGCGGCGCGCGCGTCGGCAACATGGCCGACTTCGAGCGCGAGTACCGCGTCAAGAGCGTCATCAAGCTCGAGCAGAACTACCGCTCGTTCGGCAACATCCTCGACGCCGCCAACGCGCTGATCGCGCACAACTCGCAGCGCCTGGGCAAGAACCTGCGCACCGACGCCGGCCCCGGCGAGCCGATCCGCGTGCAGGAGGCGCCCAGCGACTACGCCGAGGCCCAGTGGCTGCTGGAGGAAGCGCGCGAGCTGCACCGCGGCGGCCTGGCGCGCAGCGAGATCGCCGTGCTCTACCGCAGCAACGCGCAGAGCCGGGTCATCGAGAGCGCGCTGTTCAACGCCGGCATTCCGTACCGCGTCTACGGCGGCCTGCGCTTCTTCGAGCGCGCCGAGGTCAAGCACGCGCTGGCCTATCTGCGGCTGCTGGAGAACCTCGACGACGACACCAGCTTCCTGCGCGTCGTGAACTTCCCGGCGCGCGGCATCGGCGCGCGTTCGATCGAGCAGCTGCAGGACGCGGCGCGCGCCAGCGGCCGCAGCCTGGCGCAGAGCGTCGGCGCGGTGCCGGGCAAGGCCGGCATCAACCTGCAGGGCTTCGTGCACAAGCTCGACGCGATGCGCAGCGCCACCCAGGGGCTGACGCTGCGCGAGATCATCGAGCACGTCGTGCACGAGAGCGGGCTGCTGGACTTCTACCGCACCGAGAAGGAAGGCCAGGACCGCATCGAGAACCTGCAGGAACTGGTCAACGCCGCCGAGAGCTTCGTGACCCAGGAAGGTTTCGGCAAGGACGCGGTGGCGCTGCCGCTGGACGAGCACGGCCCCGGCACGCTGGCCGGCGGCGGCGAGGCGCCGCTGCCCGCGCCCGACGCCGAGACCGGCGAGATCGTCTCGCCGCTGGCGGCCTTCCTGACGCACGCCTCGCTGGAGGCCGGCGACAACCAGGCCCAGGCCGGCACCGACGCCGTGCAGCTGATGACGGTGCACTCGGCCAAGGGGCTGGAGTTCGACGCCGTGTTCATCACCGGCATCGAGGAAGGCCTGTTCCCGCACGAGCAGTCGCTGTCCGACGCCGACGGCGTCGAGGAGGAGCGGCGGCTGATGTACGTCGCGATCACGCGCGCCAGGAAGCGCCTGTACCTGAGCTTCAGCCAGACGCGCATGCTGCACGGCCAGACGCGCTACAACGTCAAGAGCCGCTTCTTCGACGAGCTGCCCGAAGGCGCGCTGAAGTGGCTGACGCCGCGCCAGCAGGGCTTCGGCTCGGGCTACGCGCGCGAGTACCGCCAGGCCTGGGACCGCGGCCAGGGGCTGTCGGGCATCGTCGGCGCCGGGCGCGTCGAGCGCGCCGAGCCCTGGCAGCAGCCGGTGCCGTTCACGCCCAAGGCGCCGCCCGCGCCGGCCGGCCAGGCGCCGCTGCGCACCGGCCAGGCGGTGTTCCACACCAAGTTCGGCGAGGGCGTGGTCGTCACGCTCGAAGGCAGCGGCGAGGACGCCCGCGCCCAGGTGCGCTTCGGCCGCCACGGCGTCAAGTGGCTGCTGCTGGCGATGGCCAAGCTGACGCCGATCGAGTGACCGGCAGGGTGCCGGCGGGGCGGTCTCAGACCGGCTCGACCGGCGGCCGCACCGCGTCGGCGCCGCCGAAGCTGTCGTTGAAGGTGAACAGCAGCGAGACGTAGAACACGGTCGAGAACAGCAGGCCGGCCGGCAGCGCCAGCATCGAGGCCGCGCTGTGCGCGCCGAGCAGCGAGAAGACCAGCGCCGCGACGATGCCGAAGACCGTCGCGACGACGAACCAGGCCAGGCCGTAGACGAGGAACGCGCCCTTGCAGCGCCAGACCGCCAGCGTGCTGGAGAACAGCGACTGCGCGACGCCCTGGCGGCCCCAGTGCACCAGTGCCGGCGCGTGCCAGAACGGCACCGACAGCAGCGAGCCCAGCACCAGGCCGAGGAAGGCCGCGGCGGTGACGCCGGGTTCGTCCATCAGCGCGTCCAGTTCCTCCTGCGGCACGTTGCCCTGGGCCATCAGCGCCTGCAGGCGCTGCATCGCGCCGCCGGAGACCAGGTCGCAGGCGACGAGGATGCCGATCGCGCACAGCCCGTACAGCGCGCACAGCACCAGCAGCGAGGTGCGGCGCTTGGCGTCGCCCTTCAGCGGCTCGATGAACTGCGCCGGCGTCACCGGCCCGCCGAGCAGCGCCGACTGCGACGCGACCATGAAGCCCAGCGACAGCATCGGCAGCGACATCATCTGCAGCACGCCGCCGAGGATGGGCACCAGCGACACCGCGAGCGCGGCGAACAGGAACACGGCGAACAGCGCCGTGAAGGCCAGCGGGCGGCGGGCGTAGAGCGCGAAGGCGTCGCGCAGCCAGCGCGCGCCGCGCGCCGGTTCCACCGTCTTCAGTTGCAGCGGCATGCTGGGGGACTCAGGGGCTGGGCGTGGCCGGCGGGTGCCACGGGTTGTCGATGCGGTCGCGCAGCAGGCGTTCGAAATGCGCCGGGTCCTTGGGCTGCAGCAGCGCGGCGTCCCGCGGCAGGTGCCAGTCGCGCAGCCGCGACAGCCAGAAGCGCAAGGCCGCGGCGCGCAGCAGGCCCGGCATCAGCCGGATCTCGGCGTGCGTGAGCGGGCGCACCGCCTGGTAGGCGGCCATGAAGGCGAGCGCACGTTCCTCGTCGAGGCTGGCGGTCGTCAGGTCGGCGCACCAGTCGTTGAGGCAGACGGCGATGTCGAACAGCAGCGTGTCGGTGCCGGCGAAGTAATAGTCGAAGAAGCCGCACAGGCGGTCCTCGCCGGCGGTCTCGTCGAACATCACGTTGTCGCGGAACAGGTCGGCGTGGATCGCGCCGCGCGGCAGCGAGCGTCCGGCGGCCGAGGCCGCGAGCTGTTGCTGGAAGGCGAGTTCGTCCTGCAGCAGCGCGGCCTGCGCGGCGTCGACAAAGGGCAGCACCTCGGGCACCGTGGCCGCCCACCAGTCCAGGCCGCGCAGATGCGGCTGCTCGACCGGCAGGTCGGCGACGGCGAGGTGGGCGCGGGCCAGCATCTCGCCGACCTGGGCGCAGTGCGGCGCCTCGGGCGAGAGCCGGTGGCTGCCCGGCAGCCGCGTCACCACCGCCGCCGGCTTGCCGGCCAGCGTGTGCAGCAGGCCGCCGTCGGCGTCGGCCTGCGGCGCCGGCACCGGGATGCCGTGCTGCGCCAGGTGCTGCATCAGCGCCAGGTAGTAGGGCAGCTCGTCGCGCGACAGGCGCTCGAACAGCGTCACGACCCACTGGCCGCGCGCCGTCGTCGCGTAGTAGTTGGTGTTCTCGATGCCCGAGCGGATGCCGCGCAGGTCGGTCAGCGCGTCCAGGCCCAGGCGGCGGAGCAGGGCATCGGCTTCGGCGAAGCCGACTTCGGTGTAGACGGCCACTTCAGGCTCCCGCGTGGCCGGCTGCTGCGCCGGCGTGCGTCACGGTGCCCACGGTCAGAACGAGAGCATGTGCCAGAGGCGCTGGCCCGACAGGTCGCCGGGCTGCGACGGATCGCGCGCGCCGCTGGACGGCACGATCTCGTAGGGCTTCACGCCCGGCACCTTGCTGCGCACGGTGATGCTCTGCGTCTGGCCGCGCACCTTGAGTTCCTCGATGCGCACGTTGTCGTCCTCGGACACCTGGCGCTGCACGGCCGCTTCGGGCACGCGTGACGCGGGGGCCGAGGCCGAAGCGTCGGGCGGCAGCGCCGTCTGCGCCGGAGCGCCGGTGGCCACGGCCAGGAGAGCCAGGGCCGGCAGGAGGAAACGGGACGGTCGCGCCATGGCGTGATTCTAGGCGGCCCGCCAGGGCCCGCCGGCTCGCCTGGCCGACAATGGGGCAATGGACGATTCCCGCCCCACGCTGCTGCTGGTCGACGGCTCCAGCTACCTCTACCGCGCCTACCACGCGCTGCCCGACCTGCGTTCGCCCGACGGTTTCCCCACCGGCGCCTTGCACGGCATGGTCGCGATGATGAAACGCCTGCGCGAGCAGGTGCCCGCCGAGCACGCCGTCTGCGTCTTCGACGCCAAGGGCCCGACCTTCCGCGACGACTGGTACGCCGACTACAAGGCGCAGCGCGCGCCGATGCCCGAACCGCTGGTGCAGCAGATCGCGCCGATCCACGAGGTCGTGCGCCTGCTCGGCTGGCCGGTGCTGGAAGTGCCCGGCATCGAGGCCGACGACGCGATCGGCACGCTGGCCTGTGTCGCCAAGCGAGCCGGCCACCGCGTCGTCGTCTCCACCGGCGACAAGGACCTGGCCCAGCTCGTCGACGAGCACGTCACGCTGATCAACACGATGAGCAACGAGACGCTGGACCCGGCCGGCGTGCTGGCCAAGTTCGGCGTGCCGCCGGAGAAGATCGTCGACTACCTGACGCTGGTCGGCGACGCCGTCGACAACATCCCGGGCGTCGAGAAGGTCGGCCCGAAGACGGCCGTGAAGTGGATCGCCGAACACGGCTCGCTCGACGGCGTGATGGCCGCCGCGGCGACGATCAAGGGCGTGGCCGGCGAGAACCTGCGCCGTGCGCTGGACTGGCTGCCGCAGGGCCGGCGCCTGGTCACCGTGGCCTGCGACTGCGATCTGGCGGCCCACGTCGCCGGCTGGCCGGCGCTGGACGCGCTGGCGCTGCGCGCCGCCGACGAGGCCGGGCTGCTGGACTTCTACCGCCGTTACGGCTTCAAAACCTGGGGCCGCGAGCTGGAGGGCCGGCTGGGCGGCGACGCGCCCGCCGCGGCGGCCTCGACCGGCGCCGCGCCGGCCGCCCCGGCCGTCGAGATCGCCCGCGAGTACGAGACGATCGCCAGCTGGGAGCGCCTGGACGCCTGGCTGGAGCGCCTGCAGGCCGCCGAGCTGGTGGCGATCGACACCGAGACCGACTCGCTGGAGCCGATGAAGGCGCGCATCGTCGGCATCAGCTTCGCCGTCGAACCCGGCCGCGGCGCCTACGTGCCACTGGCGCACGCCGGCCCCGACGCGCCCGAGCAGCTGCCGCTGGACGCCGTGCTGGCGCGCCTGAAGCCCTGGCTGGAGGACGCCTCGCGCGCCAAGCTCGGCCAGAACCTGAAGTACGACCGCCACGTCTTCGCCAACACCGGCATCGCGCTCGCCGGCGTGCGCCACGACACGATGCTCGAGAGCTACGTGCTCGAGGCGCACAAGCCGCACAGCCTCGAAAGCCTGGCCGAGCGCCACCTCGGCCGCAAGGGCCTGTCCTACGAGGACTTGTGCGGCAAGGGCGTGAACCAGATCCCGTTCGCCCAGGTCGACGTCGCGCGCGCCACCGAGTACTCGGCCGAGGACAGCGAGATGGCGCTGCACGTGCACCAGGTGCTGTGGCCCGAGATCGAGGCCGACGCCGGGCTGCGCCACGTCTACGAGGCCATCGAGATGCCGGTGGCCGAGGTGCTGGCGCGCATCGAGCGCCACGGCGTGCTCGTCGACCCGCAGGAGCTGGCGCGCCAGAGCCGCGATCTGGCCGAGCGCATGGTCGCGCTGGAGCAGGAGGTCTATGCGATCGCCGAGCAGCCCTTCAACCTGGGCAGCCCCAAGCAGATCGGCGAGATCCTGTTCGGCAACCTGGGCCTGCCGGTGAAGAAACGCACCGCCAGCGGCGCGCCGAGCACCGACGAGGACGTGCTGACCGAACTCGCCGCCGACTACCCGCTGCCGGCGCGCATCCTCGAGCACCGCAGCCTGGCCAAGCTGAAGGGCACCTACACCGACAAGCTGCCGCTGATGGTCAACCCGGCCACCGGCCGCGTGCACACCAACTACGCGCAGGCGGTGGCCGTGACCGGCCGGCTGGCGAGCAACGAGCCCAACCTGCAGAACATCCCGATCCGCACGCCCGAGGGCCGGCGCGTGCGCCGCGCCTTCGTCGCGCCGCCGGGGCACGTGATCCTGAGCGCCGACTACTCGCAGATCGAGCTGCGCATCATGGCCCACATCAGCGAGGACGAAGGCCTGCTGCGCGCCTTCTCCGAAGGCGTCGACGTGCACCGCGCGACCGCCGGCGAGGTCTTCGG
This sequence comes from Rubrivivax gelatinosus IL144, assembly GCF_000284255.1. NCBI lineage: Bacteria > Pseudomonadati > Pseudomonadota > Betaproteobacteria > Burkholderiales > Sphaerotilaceae > Rubrivivax > Rubrivivax gelatinosus. The sequence continues at coordinate 3,615,100 of NC_017075.1, read as the reverse complement.
CGTGCCGCTGGAGGAGGTGACGAGCGAGCAGCGCCGCTACGCCAAGGTCATCAACTTCGGCCTCATCTACGGCATGGGCGCCTTCGGCCTGGCGAGCAACCTCGGCATCGAGCAGAAGGCGGCCAAGGACTACATCGACCGCTACTTCGCGCGTTTCGCCGGCGTCAAGCGCTACATGGACGAGACCCGGGTGCGGGCCAAGGAGAAGGGTTTCGTCGAGACGGTCTTCGGCCGCCGGCTCTGGCTGCCGGAGATCAACTCCGGCAACGGCCCGCGGCGCAGCGGCGCCGAGCGCCAGGCGATCAACGCGCCGATGCAGGGCACGGCCGCCGACCTGATCAAGCTGGCGATGATCGCCGTGCAGCAGGCGCTGGACGCCGAGCGCCGCGCGACGCGCATGGTCATGCAGGTGCACGACGAACTGGTGCTCGAGGTGCCCGAGGCCGAGCTCGACTGGGCGAAGGACGCGATCCCGCGCCTGATGGCCGGCGTCGCGGCGCTGAAGGTGCCGCTGGTCGCCGAAGTCGGCATCGGCGCCAACTGGGACGAAGCCCACTGAGTGAGCCCCCAAGCTCGCTAGCGCTCGCTACCCCCCAAGGGGGCCGTCCGCCGACGGCCCGGCAAAGCCGGGCCGTGGCGGGAAGCTTGATCGCGCACGCCTTCTCGGCCGCGCGCGCTCGCTGACATCGTTCTTTCGACGTTGCTTGGCACGATGCTCCTTCCTTGGACCGAGCATGCGTGAAAGTCCCGGTGACCTTGTCACGGTTCTGTCGCGCGGCGTTCATAAACTGCTGTCATGGCCGACGACACGAGCGTCGGCGAGGCCTTGCTGGTGACGCCGGCCGCCTCGCCATCCCCGACGCTGCTCAACCGCGAAAGCTCCATCCTCCAGTTCAACCGCCGCGTGCTCGCCCAGGCGCGCCGGCCCGACGTGCCGCTGCTGGAGCGGCTGCGCTACGTCACCATCGTCTCGTCCAACATCGACGAGTTCTTCGAGGTGCGTTTCGCCGACCTGGCCGAAGCCTCGCGCCGGCCCGGCAGCGGCGTCACGCGCGACGACCTGGCCGCGGTGGCCACCGCCGCGCACCAGCTGATCGACGAGCAGTACGCGATGCTCAACGGCGAGGTCGTGCCCGAGCTGCAGCGCCACGGCATCGTCGTCGTCAACCACGCCGACCGCGACGAGGCCCAGCGCCGCTGGGTGCGCCGCTTCTTCGAGCGCGAGGTGCGGCCGCTGCTGGTGCCGCTGGTGCTGGACCCCAGCCACCCGTTCCCGCTGGTGGCCAACAAGTCGCTGAACTTCATCGCCCGGCTCGGCGGCCGCGACGCCTTCGGGCGCGAGAACTCGATCGCCATCGTCAAGGTGCCGCGCGTGCTGCCGCGCGTGATCCGCATGCCGGCGGCGGTGAGCGGCGGCCGCCAGGCCTTCGTGCTGCTGACCAGCGTCATCCGCGCCCATCTGGAAGAGCTGTTCCCGGGGCGCAGCGTCGAGTCCTTCTCGCAGTTCCGCGTCACCCGCGACTCCGAGCTGGAGTACGACGCCGAGGACGTGACCAACCTGCGCCAGGCGCTGCGCAGCAACCTCAGCAAGCGCCATTTCGGCCTGGCGATCCGGCTCGAGGTGGTGCACAGCTGCCCGCCGGAGCTGCACGACTTCCTGCTGCGCCAGCTGCAGCTGCCCGAGTACGCGCTGTACAAGGTCAACGGCCCGGTCAACCTGGCGCGGCTGACCGAGCTGATCGACCAGGCCGGCAGCGACGATTTGCGTTTCCCGCGCTACGAGCCGGTCTGGCCCTCGGCCGACCTGCCGCCGGGGCGCTCGATCTTCGATCGCCTGCACGACGGAGACGTCGTGCTGCACCACCCGTTCGAGAGCTTCGAGCCGGTCGTGCAGTTCCTGCGCGAGGCGGTGGAAGACCCTGACGTGCTGGCGATCAAGCAGACGATCTACCGCACCGGCAGCCAGAGCGTGCTGATGGACCTGCTGATCGAGGCGGCGCGCCGCGGCAAGGAGGTGATGGCCGTCGTCGAGCTGACCGCACGCTTCGACGAAGAGGCCAACATCAACTGGCCGAGCGGCTGGAGGCCGTCGGCGCGCAGGTGGTCTACGGCGTCGTCGGCCTGAAGACCCACGCCAAGCTGATGCTGGTGACCCGGCGCGAGCACGGCCGGCTGCGGCGCTACGTGCACCTGTCGACCGGCAACTACAACCCGAAGACCGCGCGCCTGTACACCGACCTCGGCTACCTCAGCGCCGACCCGGACCTCACCGCCGACGCCGACGCCGTCTTCCAGCAGCTCGCCAGCCAGGGCCGCATGCGCATGCGGCGCATGCTGACCGCGCCGTTCGTGCTGCACCGCACGCTGATCCGCCACATCGCCCAGGTCGCCGAGGCCGCACGCGCCGGCCGCCCGGCGCGCATCGTCGCCAAGGTCAACGCGCTGACCGACCCGGGGCTGATCGCCGCGCTGATGGACGCTGGCCGGGCCGGCGCGAAGATCGACCTGGTCGTGCGCGGCGCCTGCATGCTGCCGCCGGGCGTGCCGGGCCACACCGACACGATCCGCGTGCGCTCGGTCGTCGGCCGCTTCCTCGAACACACCCGCGTGCTGTACTTCCGCTGGGGCGAGAGCGACGACGACGAGATCCTCTACCTGTCCAGCGCCGACTGGATGAGCCGCAACATGTTCCGCCGCATCGAGCTGGCCTGGCCGGTGCGCGACGCGGCGCTGCGCCAGCGCATCGTCGACGAGGCCCTGGTGCCTTATCTGCACGACGAGCTCGACGCCTGGACGCTGGACGCCGACGGCGAGTACCGGCGTGCCGCCGAGGCCGGCCTCAGCGCCCAGCAGGCGCTGATGAGGCGCTACCGCTGATGGACCTGATCCTCTGGCGCCACGCCGAAGCCTTCGACGCGCGCGAAGGCCAGGACGACCTGGACCGCGAGCTGACGCCCAAGGGCGAACGCCAGGCGCGGCGCGTCGCCGAATGGCTCAACCGCCAGCTGCCGGCCGGCGCGCGTGTGCTCGCCAGCCCGGCGCGGCGCGCGCAGCAGACCGCGGCGGCGCTGGAGCGGCGCGTGAAGACGGTGCCGGCGCTGGCACCCGACGCCTCGGTCGAGGCCTTGCTGCACGTCACGCGCTGGCCCGAGGCGCGCGAGCCGGTGCTGGTCGTCGGTCACCAGCCCATCCTCGGCCTGACCGCGGCGCTGCTGCTGTCCGGCGAGATCCAGCCCTGGGCGGTGCGCAAGGCCGGCGTCTGGTGGCTGCGCTCGCGCGAACGCGGCGACACGATGCAGGTCGTGCTGCACGCCGTCGTCGGGCCCGAGGCGCTTTAGGCCCCGGCGCCGCGCTCAGCGCGGCAGCAGCAGCTTGCGCGGGCCCGAGCGGGCCCAGGTCTGGGCTTCTTCCTCCAGCAGGAAGACGGTGCGCGGGTGGGCCTTGGCCCAGGTGGCGTCGTAGCCCAGCACGGCGTCTCGGCCGCGCAGGCGCAGCGTCAGCGCCTGCTCGTCGACGTCGGTGCGGGCGTGGCACTTGATCGCCGCCAGCCGCAGACACATCACCTGCCAGCCCAGCAGCTCGCTGGCCAGCGCGTCCTCGATCTTGCGCAGGCCGCCGCGCTGGCCCAGCACGAGCTGGCCGATGCGCCGCTGCTGGCTCTGCGAGAAGCCCGGGGCGTCGACGTGCGCCAGCAGGTAGGCGCTGTGGCGGTGGTGGTCGTGGTGCGAGACCATCAGCCCGATCTCGTGCAGGTCGCAGGCCCAGCCGAGCTCGCGCCGGGCCTCGGCATCCGCCTGCGGCATGACGCCGTCGAACAGCGCCAGCGCGACGGTGGCGACACGGCGCGCCTGCTTGACGTCGACGTCGAAGCGGCGCTGCAGCTCGTGCACCGAGGCGTCGCGCATGTCGCTGGGGCGCGTGCGCTTGAGCGCCACGAGGCGTTCGTGCAGGTCGACGATGACGCCCTGGCGCAGCGCGCCCTTGGCCGGCGCCAGCGTCGCGATGCCGAAGTTCTCGGCCAGCGTCTGCAGGATCGCCAGGCCGCCGGGGATGACGGCGCGGCGCTCGGGCTTGAGCCCGGGCAGGTCGAGCCGGTCGACGTGGCCGGCGGCGATGCAGCGCTGCTCCAGCCAAGCCAGCCCCTCGGGCGTGATGCGGCCGTCGCTGACGCCGGCGGCGGCGAGGATCTGCGACACCGCGCCGGCGGTGCCCGAAGAGCCCAGCGCCTGCTGCCAGTGGCGCGACGAGAAGGGCTCCATCGCCTCTTCGAGCTCGGCGCCGGCGGCCACGCGCGCGGCGCGGAAGGCTTCGGCGTCGATGCGGCCGTCACCGAAGAAACGCAGCGACAGGCTGACGCAGCCCACGGCGAAGGACTCGGCGCGCACCGGCGTGCGGCCGCGGCCGAGGATCAGCTCGGTCGAGCGCCCGCCGATGTCGACGACCAGGCGCGGCTCGTCGGCCGGCTGCAGCTGGGCGACGCCGGCGTAGATCAGCCGCGCTTCTTCACGCCCGGAGATGACCTCGATCGTGTGGCCCAGCGCCTCCTGGGCGCGCAGCAGGAAGGCGTCGCGGTTGCGCGCTTCGCGCAGCGTCTGCGTCGCCACCGCGCGCACCTGCGCCGGCGCGAAGCCGACCAGGCGCGCGGCGAAGCGCCGCAGGCACTCCAGCCCGCGCTGCACGGCTTCTTCGGTCAGCAGGCCCTGGTCGTCGAGGCCCGCGCCGAGGCGGACCATGTCCTTGTAGTACTCGCTGCGGCGATAGCGGCCGCGCTGGATCTGCGCGATCTCGAGCCGGAAGCTGTTGGAGCCCATGTCGACCGCGGCCAGCGGCAGTTCGGGCGTGGTGATGTCGGCCATGGGCCGATTGTGCAAGAGGGCTCTCACGGCACCGTGACCACGTTCCTAGAATCGGCTCGACTTGTGAAAGATCAAGGAGGCGGACGTGCAGCAAGCCGAGTTCGATTCCCTGGTGTCGCCGCGCGACCCCAACCGGCGCGACTTCGTGCGCACCGCCGTCGGCGGCAGTTTCGCCGCCGCGGTGCTGCCGGTGGCGGCGCAGACCCTCATCACCACCGACAGCGCCGGCCTCGTCGTCGGCGAGGTCACGATCCCCGTCGGCGACTTCCGCATGCCGGCCTACCGCGCCGCGCCGGCCAACCGCCCGAACGCGCCGCTGGTGCTGGTCGTCAGCGAGATCTTCGGCGTGCACGCGCACATCGCCGACGTCGCGCGGCGCCTGGCCAAGGCCGGCTACTTCGCCGTCGCACCGCAGCTCTTCGTGCGCCAGGGCGACGCCGCCGCCTACACCGAGATCCCGCGGCTGATGAGCGAGGTGGTCTCCAAGGTGCCCGACGAGCAGGTGATGCGCGACCTCGACGCGACCGTCGCCTGGGCGGGCGGGCAGGGCGCCGACACGGTCAAGGCCGGCATCACCGGCTTCTGCTGGGGCGGGCGCATCACCTGGCTGTATGCCGCGCACAGCCCGCAGATGAAGGCCGGCGTCGCCTGGTACGGGCGGCTGGTCGGCGACAAGACCGCGCTGCAACCGATGCAGCCGGTGGAACTGGCATCACAGCTGCGCGCGCCGGTGCTGGGGCTGTATGGCGGCCAGGACAGCGGCATCCCGCTGGACAGCGTCGAGCGCATGAAGACCGCGCTGGCCGCCGGCAGCGTCGCCGCCAAGCAGTCGCGTTTCGTCGTCTATCCCGAGGCCGGCCACGCCTTCAACGCCGACTATCGGCCCAGCTACCGCGCCGACGCCGCACAGGACGGCTGGAAACGCGCGCTGGCCTGGTTCGCCGAGCACGGCGTGGGCTGATTCAGGGCCGAGCCCGTTTCACGGCGGCGGCCAGTCCGCGTCGGGCGCACGCGGCGCTTCGGCCGGCGCGGTCGGCGCCAGCACCGGCGGCGGCACGTCGATCGCGCGCTGCACGAAGGCGTCGACCAGCTTGTCGGCGATCTTGTCGAACACCGGGCCGGCCATGCGCGTCATCACCGCGCTGTCGAACTCGTAGTCGAGCAGGAAGTTGACCTTGCAGGCGTCCTCGGCCAGCACCTTGAGCTGCCACTCGCCGTAGAAGCGCCGGAACGGCCCGCGCTCGAGGTAGATGGCCATGAACTCCGGCCGGCGCTTGGGGTTGCGCGTGCGGATCTCGAAGCCCATGCCCTTGAAGCGGATGCTGATGTCGGCCGACACCACGCTGTCGTCGCGCACGAGGATGGTCGCGCCGGCGCACCAGGGCAGAAAGGCCGGGTAGTGCTCGGCGCCTTCGATCAGGTCGAAGAGGTGGCTGGCCGGGCGGGCCACCAAGGCGCTGCGGCGGACCTGCACGCCCTAGGCCCTCGCGGTGCGAGCGCCCGTCATCGGGCGATCATCGAGCCGAGCAGGGCGCCGGCGGACAGCAGCGCGGCGAACCACAGCTCCAGGCGGAAGGTGCGGAACAGGATCTCGTTGAAGGCGATGCCGCGCGGGCAGTGCACGAAGTCGCGGCGCAGCTGCAGCGTCGAGGGCAGCAGCGCCAGCGGCAGCAGCAGCGTCCAGGACTGCGCCAGCAGCGCCATCGGCACGAGCAGGCCGAAGGGCAGCAGCAGCAGCACCGTGTACAGCGCCACCGAGCCCGATTCGCCGAAGGTCACGGCGAAGGTGCGGCGGCCGACCAGCCGGTCGTGCGCGATGTCGCGGTGGTTGTTCACCGCCAGGGCCGCGGCGGCGACGCAGCCCAGCGCCACCGAGGCGAGCAAGGTGACCAGGCCGAAGCTGCCGGTCAGCACCCAGTCGGTGCCGACGACGGCGATCAGGCCGAAGAAGACGAAGACCGTCAGCTCGCCGAAGGGCGTGTAGGCGATCGGCTTGGGGCCGCCCATGTAGGCCAGCGCGGCCAGCAGCGAGGCGATGCCGATGGCCAGCACCGGCCAGCCGCGGTAGGCCACCAGCGCGACGCCCAGCGCCGCGGCCAGCAGCGCCGCGACGACGATGCCGGCGCGCACATGGCGCACGCTGAGCCAGCCGTTGGCCGTGGCGCGCGGCAGCCCGGTGCGCGTGCCGGTGCTCTCGCCGCCGCGCACCGTGTAGCCGACGTCGTTCTGCATGTTGGTGATGACCTGCATCAGCAGGGCGGCACCGAGCACCAGCAGCGCGGCGATCATGTCGATCGCGCCGGTGCGATCGAAGCCCAGCGTCGCGCCGACGAGCACCGGGCTCACCGCCACCGGCAGCGTGCGCGGCCGCACGGCGACGGCCCACGCCTCCATCGATCCGGTGCGGACCGCGCGCGGGCTGTTCACCGTGGCTCTTTCTCCGGGCATGTACGCGGTCTCCGTGCGGGCAGTTGTGGGCGAGGGTTCGATTGTCCGCGTCGGCGTGCGACGCGTTGCTTGTGCAACATCAAGCGGTGCCGGCCGGCGTCGCCGCCGCGGCACGCGTGCCGACGTGCACGCAGGCGATGCCGAAGCTCAGGTCGTGCCAGCGCACGCTCTCGAAGCCGGCGGCGCTGATCATCGCCGCGAAGCCGCGCTGATCCGGAAAGCGCCGGATCGACTCGACCAGGTAGGTGTAGGCCTCGGGAGAGTTGGCGATCCACGCGCCCAGGCGTGGGATCACGGTGAACGAGAACAGGTTGTAGAACGGCCGCAGCCACCACGCCGGGGTCGAGAACTCCAGGCACAGGAAACGGCCGCCGGGCTTGAGCACGCGGTGGATCTCGCGCAGCGCAACATCGATGCGCGTCGCGTTGCGGATGCCGAAGGAGATCGTCAGCGTGTCCACCGAGGCGTCGGCCAGCGGCAGCTGCTCGGCGCTGCCGACCTGCCAGTCGACGTGGGCGTGGCCACGCGCCTGGCCCACGGCCATCATCTCGGCGCTGGGGTCGACGACGGTCACGCGGCGGTCGGCCGCGGCCATCAGTGCGGCGACGTCGCCGGTGCCGCCGGCGAGGTCGACGATGTGCTGTCCGGCCTGCGGCGCGGCCATGCGCACGAAACGACGCTTCCAGAGCCGGTGGATGCCGAAGCTCATCAGGTCGTTCATCAGGTCGTAGCGGGCGGCCACGGCGCTGAAGACGCGGCGGATGCGCTGTTCGCGCTCGCGCTCGTCCACGCTCTGATAGCCAAAACTGCGCGACAGCGGCGTGGGTTCGTTCATCGGTCTGGGCAGGCGTTCGTCGAGGAGAGTGTCAGGCTGACTCGACACTTTAACTGGCTCGCCGAAAGCGCGTCGCATGCGGTCCATCCCGTTGACCTGTGTCAACCGGCGGGTCGGGTCAGCGACTAAGGTTCGCCCAACGTCAGGCTCGAACGCGTCCGGCGTTCGAGACGTCCTTCATGAGAACGCCCTCTCCCACAGACGACCCCCATGGCGATCGTCCCTCGCCCAGCGTGCTGAAGATCGCGAACCTCGACGCCGGCGCCTCGATGTGCTGGCAGCCGTCCCCGGCCTCCAACCCGCTCGTGCAGGGCATGCCGCTCGGTGGCAATCCTTCGGCGCGTGCGCTCTACGAGGCCGCGCTGCGCGGCCTGGCCGATCGTCCCGACGAACCGCTGGCGGTCTCGGCGCGCGTGCCGTTCTGCGCCGCGCACTGCTTCTGCTGCGACCGCGACATCCGCGCCGCCCAGCCCGACGAGGTCATCGACGACTACGTCGCCGGCCTGGTCGAGGAGATCCGCGAGGTCGCCCAGGTGCTGGGCGGGCGTCGCGAACTGCTGCAGTTCCACCTCGGCGGCGGCACCGCCAGCGAACTCACCGGCTCGCAGCTCGCGCGCCTGGTGCAGGCGATGCAGTCGCAGTGGCGCATGCCGGCGGACATCGACATGTCCTGCGAATGCGACCCTCGCCGCGTCAGCCAGACGATGTTCGAGGTGCTGCGCGGGCTGGGCTTCCGCCGCGTCTCGCTGGGCGTGCTCGACCTCGACCCGAACGTGCAGCAGGCCATCGGCCGGCGCCAGTCGGCGGCGCTGATCGACGACGTCTGCGAACTCGCGCGTTCGGCCGGCATCGAGTACATCAACCTCGACCTGATGATCGGCCTGCCGCGCCAGACGATGGCCAGCTGGTGCGCCACGGTCGACCGCCTGATCGCGATGGGCCCCGAGCGCATCCGCCTGGCGCGCTACCGCCACCAGCCCTGGCACGCGCCGGCGCAGGTGGCGATCGACACCGAGTCGCTGCCGTCGCCGGCGCTGATGGCCGAGCTGGCGCGCGCCAGCGCCGAGATGCTGCGCAACGCCGGCTACCGCTGGATCGGCGCCGACCAGTTCGTGCTCGAACACGACGAGCTCTCGCGTGCGATGGACGACGGCCGCCTGCGCCGCAGCCTGATCTCCTACACCGCCGCGCCGGCCACGCCGATGATCGGCCTGGGCGTCGGCGCGGTCGGCGAGATCGACGGCGCGATGTTCTGGAACGACGGCTCGCAGGCCGCGTGGCGCAACGCGCTGCGCCACCTGCACCTGCCGGTCTCGCAGGCCCGGCCGGCGACGCCCGAGAGCGTGCAGCGCCGGGCCGCGGTCGAACGCCTGCTGTGCACGCTGGAGCTGGCCGCGGCCGATGCCGTCGGCCTGGAAGACGGTTACGGCCGCCTGGCCGCGCGCGAGGCCGAGGGCCTGGTGCGTGTGCTCGACGACCGCATCGTCGTCACCGAGGCTGGACGCCACGCGCTGCACGCGCTGTGCACCGATCTCGACGAACCCGGCGCGCAGCCGGAAGGGAGGTCCGCCCGGTGCGGTTGCTGAACTGGCGCACGGCCACGGCGTCCTTCGCCGCGGCCGTGGGCCTTGCCTTCGCGCTGGGGCTTCCAGCGCTCGCTCCGTCCGATGCCGATGCGGCCTCCGCCGCGCCGGCCCCCGTCATGGCACCCGGCGCCGCGCCGGTGGCCCCGGCCAGCGAGGCCGCGCCGACGCACCGCCCGCTGCGCGACAACCTGCCGCCGCAGGCGCCGAACCCGCAGGAGCCGCTGATCTTCGGCGGCTACCTGGACGCGCCGGCCTTCAGCGTCGTGCCGCGCAAGCCGCATCTGGGGCTCTATCCCTGCAGCCAGTGCCACAAGGTGCTGCCGCTGAACAAGCAGCCGCGTGCGCTGGTCGCCGCACCGCACGTCGCCTCGCTGCCGCACGGCCGCGGCCGCATGTGGTGTCTGGACTGCCACGTCGCCGAAGACCGCGACTGGCTGCGCACGCTCGACGGCCGGCGTGTCGACTTCGACCAGTCGCAGCTCGTCTGCGGCCAGTGCCACGGCCCGCGCCACCGCGACTGGGCCTTCGGCGCGCACGGCAAACGTGCCGCCAACTGGCAGGGCGAGCGCCAGATCTACGCCTGCACCCACTGCCACGACGCGCACGACCCCAAGATCCCGCCGCGTGAACCCGCGCCGCCGCCGCCGGTGCGCGCCGGCCTCGAACGCCCGGCGCTGACGCCGGCGCACGCCGCGCAGCCCTGGCAGCGCGCGGCTTCCGGAGCCCGATGATGAGCCGCCAGCCCGATTCCGATCCGCCGGATCGCGACGGCCAAGGTTTCAACACCTTCCGCCGCCGTTTCCTCGCCGGCGTCGCCACCGCCGGCGGCGCCGTCGTCACCGCCCACGCCACCGGCGCCTGGGGCGGCCAGACGCTGCAGGACGCGATGGGCAGCCTGCTGCAGGACCACTACCAGCGCATGACGAAGGACGAGATCCACGCCGCGCTGGAACGCATCGAGCGCAACGCCCGCCGCCGCTACGGTGTCGACGCGCGCTGCGAGGACCTGCCGCCGCTGCCGAACACCGTCTTCGGCTACGCGCTGAACATCAGCAAGTGCAAGGGCTACCGCGACTGCGTCGAGGCCTGCGTCAAGGAGAACAACCTCGGCCGCGACTCGCAGATGCAGTACATCCGCGTGCTGCAGATGCCCGACGGCACGATGGACCTGGAGAAGGCCGAGCACTACTACGACGCCAAGCAGGTCCCGGTGCCCGGCCACTGGTACCTGCCGGTGCAGTGCATGCAGTGCGACAACCCGCCCTGCGTGAAGGCCTGCCCGACGAAAGCCACCTGGAAGGAGCCCGACGGCATCGTCGTCGTCGACTACGACTGGTGCATCGGCTGCCGCTACTGCATGACGGCCTGCCCGTACTGGGCGCGCCACTTCAACTGGACCGAGCCGCAGATCCCGGCGGCCGAGTTCAACCCGAACCTCAACTACCTGGGCAACCGGCCGCGCCCCAAGGGCGTCGTCGAGAAGTGCCACTTCTGCAGCCAGCGCGCGCGCAAGGGCCGCCAGCCCGCCTGCCAGGAAGCCTGCCCGACCGGCGCACGCGTCTTCGGCAACCTGCTCGACCCGAAAAGCGAGATCCGCTGGGTGCTCGAGAACAAGAACGTCTTCCGGCTGAAGGAGGACCTCGGCACCGAGCCGAAGTTCTGGTACTTCAGCGACGACCGGGTGAGTCGGGCATGAACCTCGTGCGATTCGGGCTCGACGGCCTGCGGGCGATGGCGTCCGGCGGTGCGGCCTACTGGCGCTGGCTCGGTGCGCTGGCCGCGGTCGTCGCCGCGGGGCTGTTCGCCTACGCCGGCCAGCTGCAGCAGGGCATGGTCGTCACCGGCATGAGCGACCAGGTCTCCTGGGGCTTCTACATCGCCAACTTCGCCTTCCTCGTCGGCATCGCGGCGGCAGCGGTGCTGCTGGTCATCCCGGCCTATCTGTTCCACCGCGGCGACGTCAAGCAGGTCGTCATCTTCGGCGAGGCGCTGGCGGTCGCGGCGGTCGTCGCGGCGATGCTCTTCGTCACCGTCGACATCGGCAGGCCGGAGCGCATCTGGCACATGCTGCCCGTCGTCGGACGCTTCAACTGGCCGCTGTCGATGCTGGCCTGGGACGTCGTCGTGCTCGTCGGCTACCTGCTGCTCAACCTCGGGCTGCCGGCCTACGTGCTGCACGCGCGCTGGCGCGGCGAGGAGCCGGTGACGGCGCGCTACTTCCCAGTGGTGATCGTCGCGATCTTCTGGGCAGTCTCGATCCACACCGTCACCGCCTTCCTGTTCTCGGCCAACGCCGGGCGGCCGCTGTGGCACAGCGCGCTGCTGGCGCCGCGCTTCATCGCCTCGGCCTTCGCGTCGGGGCCGGCGCTGATCATCGTCGCGCTGCTGGCGCTGCGCCGCTGGGGCGGGCTGGCCGTGAAGCAGACGGTGATCGACCTGCTGGCCGTCGTCATGACGGTGGCGCTGCAGATCAGCCTGTTCTTCGTCGGCGTCGAGCTCTTCACCGACTTCTACAACGAGACCACGCACGCGGCCTCGATGCGCTACCTGTTCTTCGGGCTGGCCGGGGCCGGCAAGCTGCAGCCCTGGATCTGGACCGCGCTGGCGCTCAACGTCGTGGCGGTGGTCATCCTGTCGATCCACCCGCTGCGGCGCACGCCGCGGCTGCTGGTGCTGGCCTGCGGCCTGGTCTTCCTCGGCATCTGGATCGAGAAGGGCATGGGCCTGGTGGTGCCCGGCTACATCCCGACGCCGCTGGGCGAGATCTTCGAATACGCGCCGACTTGGCGCGAGTGGCTGGTGTCGGCCGGCATCTGGGCCTGCGGCGCGCTGGTCTTCACGCTGCTGGCCAAGGCTGCGCTGGCGATCGAGACCGGCCGCGCGCGGGCGCGGCCGGCGGCAGACCTCAAGGCGTCTTGAGGATCCAGTCGATGACGGTCTTCAGGTCGGCGTCGCTGATGCGCGCCGGCGGCGTGGGCGTCATCGGCACCTTGCCGAAGACGCCGACGCTGCCCTTGCGCACGCGTTCGGCCATCGTCGCCGGGGCGCCGGCCTGGCCCTTGTACTTCTTGGCGATCTCCTGATAGCTCGGGCCCAGGCCCTTGGCGGCCGGCTGGTGGCAGACGGCGCAGCCGGCCTTGGTGGCCAGTTCGGCCGGCGTGGCGGCGTGGGTGGCGGCAGCGCCGAACACGAGGCCGGCGGCGAGAGCGAGGCGGGAAACAGTGCGGTTCATGAGGTCCATTCGGCCAAAGGGTCCGTGATAGGGACTTGAGCCGCATCAGTTCCGCTTTCTTGACAGAGGTCTGTCGCGTGTCAAAATCAGTTGACACTTTGGGGTGACATGACGACCTTACAGCGGTGCGCCATCCGGTGCCGGGTCGCCGGAGGAACTCGATGAACACGATGACTCGCATCGAACAGGCGCTGGAGGCGGCCCTTGTCGCCAACGAAGGCGCCGGTTGTCCCCCGAAGCTGGCCGCGGCGATCCGCCACGCCGTCTTCCCCGGCGGTGCCCGCATCCGGCCGCAGCTGTGCATCGCCGTCGCGATGGCCAACGGCGACACCGACCCGGCCCTGGCCGATGCCGCCGCGTCGGCGATCGAACTGATCCACTGCGCTTCGCTGGTGCACGACGACCTGCCGTGTTTCGACGACGCGCCGACGCGCCGCGGCCAGCCCTCGGTGCACAAGGCCTACGGCGAACGCCTGGCCGTGCTGGCCGGCGACGCGCTGATCGTCACCGCCTTCCAGACTCTCGGCGCCGCCGGTGGCCGCCACCCCGAGCGCATGGCGCACGTGCTGCAGACCGTGGCACGCGGCGTCGGCACGCCGCTGGGCATCATCGCCGGCCAGGCCTGGGAGTGCGAACCGCGCGTCGCGCTGTCCGACTACCAGCGTGCCAAGACCGGGGCGCTGTTCGCCGCGGCCACGGCCGCCGGCGCGCAGGCCTCGGGCGGTGACGGCGAGACCTGGCGTGCGCTCGGCGACTGGCTGGGCGAAGCCTATCAAGTGGCCGACGACGTGCGTGACGCGCTCGCCGACCCCGAACAACTCGGCAAGCCGGTCGGCCGCGACGTCGCGCTCGGCCGCCCGAGCGCGGCGATCCAGCACGGCCTGGTCGGCGCCGTCGAACATTTCGAACGCCTGGTGCAGGGCGCGATCGACGTCATCCCGGACTGCAAGGGCGCCGGCATGCTGCGCCAGATCGTGCGCATGGAGGCCGAGCGTCTCGTGCCCAAGGCCTGGTGCGCCAACATCGAAGCGCTCGCCGAGCGCGCCGCGGTTCGTGCCGCCGAGCGGTCCGCCGCTCCGACCCAGACCGCTTGACTGTTTCTCCCATGGACCGAGCCGAGACGAGGCCGGAGGCCGGGCCGCGCCGTTCTCCGACGCTGGCCGAGCGCTTTCGCGACTGGAAACACCGCACGATCGCCCGCCCCGGGTTCCAGAAATGGGCTGCGGCCTTTCCGCTGACGCGTCCGGTGGCGCGCAAGCATGCGCGTGAGCTCTTCGACCTGCTGGCCGGCTTCGTCTATTCGCAGATCCTGCTGGCCTGCGTGCGTCTGGGCGTCTTCAAGATGCTGGCCGACGGCCCGCTGCCGCTGGCCACCGTCGCCGAACGCTGCGGTTTGAGTCTGGAAGCCGCGCGCCGTCTGGTGGCCGCCGCCGACTCGCTGGAACTGCTGGACCTGCAGAGCGGCGACCTCGTGACGCTGGGTCGCCTGGGTGCGCCGCTGGTCGCCAACGAGGCGATCACGGCGATGGTCGAGCACCACGCGACGCTGTACAGCGACCTCACCGACCCGGTGGCGCTGCTGCGCGGCCAGGGCCGCCCGGCGATGGCCGGCTACTGGCCCTACGCCGCGGCTGCCGAAGCCGGCCCCGGCCAGCCGGCGACGCTGGCCACCGAGAAGGTCGCCGAGTACTCCAAGCTGATGACCGCGTCGCAGCCGCTGGTGGCGCGCGAGGTCATCGCCGCCTACCGCTTCGGCCGCCACAAGGTGCTGATGGACGTCGGCGGCGGCGAGGGCGCTTTCGTGCGCTGCGTGGCCGCCGAGGTTCCGGGCGTCGAGCTGCGGGTCTTCGATCTGCCGGCGGTCGCCGAGCGTGCCAACGAGAACTTCCAGCGCTGGGGTCTGGCCGGGCGCGCCCAGGCTTTCGGCGGCGACTTCTTCGCCGACGAGCTGCCGCGTGGCGCCGACGTCATCTCCCTTGTCCGCGTGGCCTTCGACCACCCTGATGAACGGGTGTTGACGCTGTTCAAGAACGTGCGTCGCGCCTTGCCCGACAACGGCACCCTCGTGCTCGCGGAAGCGATGGCCGAGGTTCCGGGCGTCGAGCCGATCGGTGACGCGTACTTCGGTTTCTACCTGCTCGCGATGGGCCGCGGCCGGCCGCGTTCGGCGGCTCGCCTGACGCAGATGCTGCACGAGGCCGGGTTCGCGAGCGTTCGCCCGTTGTCCACGCACATGCCGTTGCAGGCGGGTGTCCTGGTGGCTCGCTGCACTGCTTAAGGTTTCCTGATCTAAGGCATGTCCAGCCACCTTGACACACTGAACTGTCAGCTTAAGATGACGTCGTGATGTTGAAGCCGATGAAGCACCGTTCGCAGACGCGGCCCGTGATGCCGCAGACGCCCCGTCCGCTGTCGGCATGGAGGGCTGCATGAAGACTCAAGCCATCGTGCTCGAGCAGCCCGAGCACCTCGTCCTGCGTGAACTCGAGCTGACGCCGCCGACCGACGAAGATCTGGTCGTCGACATCGAGTACAGCGGGATTTCCACCGGCACCGAAAAACTGCTGTGGAGCGGGCGCATGCCGGCCTTCCCCGGCATGGGCTACCCGCTGGTGCCGGGCTACGAATCGGTCGGCCGCGTCGTGCAGGCCGGCGCCAACGCGCACCACAAGGTCGGCGAACGGGTCTTCGTGCCCGGCGCGCGCTGCTACGGTGAGGTGCGTGGCCTGTTCGGCGGCGCCGCCTCGCGTGTCGTCGTCGCCGGCTCGCGCGTCTGCAACGTCTCCGACTCGCTCGGCGAACAAGCCGTGCTGCTGGCGCTGGCCGCGACCGCCTATCACTCGGTGGCCGGCGGCGGCAAGCGCACCCCGATCGTGCCGCCCGACCTGATCGTCGGCCACGGCGTGCTCGGCCGCCTGCTGGCGCGCATGACCGTCGTCGCCGGCTTCCCCGCGCCGACCGTCTGGGAAACCAACCCGACGCGCGCCCAGGGCGCCACCGGCTACGCCGTCCTGCATCCCGACGAAGACCCGCGCCGCGACTACCGCGCGATCTTCGACGTCAGCGGCGACTCGGCCATCCTCGATCGTCTCGTCGAGCGCCTGGCCAAGGGCGGCGAGATCGTGCTCGCCGGCTTCTACACCGAGCCGCTGCACTTCAATTTCGCGCCCGCGTTCATGCGCGAAGCGCAAATCCGGTGCGCCGCCGAATGGCAGCGCCCCGACCTGCTGGCAGTGAAGGAACTGGCCGAAACCGGGCGCCTGTCGCTCGATGGCCTGATCACCCATCACGCCAGCCCGTCCGACGCCGCCGCCGCCTACCGCACGGCTTTCGGCGATCCGGACTGCCTGAAGATGGTCCTCGACTGGAGCAGTACACGATGAGTCAGACCACCTCGCCCGTCATCCTCATGCGCGACGAGCGCCTGAAGAACGAGGCAGCGATCGAACCGGATGCGGTATCCACGGCCCCGGTGACCAAGACCACGCAGATCATCGCGATCTACGGCAAGGGCGGCATCGGCAAGAGCTTCACGCTCGCCAACCTGAGCTACATGATGGCGCAGCAGGGCAAGAAGGTCCTGCTGATCGGTTGCGACCCGAAGAGCGACACCACGAGCCTGCTCTTCGGCGGCAAGGCCACGCCGACGATCATCGAGACCAGCGCCAAGAAGAAGCTGGCCGGCGAGGCGGTGCAGATCGGCGACGTCTGCTTCAAGCGCGACGGCGTCTTCGCGATGGAACTCGGCGGTCCCGAGGTCGGCCGCGGCTGCGGCGGGCGCGGGATCATCCACGGCTTCGAGACCCTGGAGAAGCTCGGCTTCCACGACTGGGGCTTCGACTACGTGCTGCTCGACTTCCTCGGCGACGTGGTCTGCGGCGGCTTCGGCCTGCCGATCGCACGCGACATGTGCCAGAAGGTCATCGTCGTCGGCAGCAACGACCTGCAGTCGCTGTACGTGGCCAACAACGTCTGCAACGCGGTCGAGTACTTCCGCAAGCTCGGCGGCAACGTCGGCGTCGCGGGCATGGTGATCAACAAGGACGACGGCACAGGCGAGGCCCAGGCCTTCGCCGCCCACGCCGGCATTCCGGTGCTGGCCGCCATCCCGGCCAACGAAGAGATCCGCCGCAAGAGCGCCGCCTACGACATCGTCGCCCGTCCGGGCACGACCTGGGGCCCGCTGTTCGAGCAGCTGGCGACCAACGTCGCCGAAGCGCCGCCGATGCGCCCGAAGCCGCTGTCGCAGGATGAGCTGCTGGGCCTGTTCTCCTCGGAGAGCACCGGCCGCGACGTCGTGCTCGAGCCGGCGACCGTGCAGGACATGCTCGGCAAGGACGAGATCGTCCGCCCGACGCTCGAAGTCGTCTACGACGCCGCCTGAGCCCCGCGATGAGCGAGCAACACGTCTCCAATCCTGGTGCGCCCGTGGCCGACGACGGCCTGGGTTGTCACGCGGGTCGGGAACAGATGCTGGCCGCAGCCGCCGCTTCGGGCAACGGCGAGATGCTGCAGCAGTACGCCCGCGACTACCCGATGCCCGAAGGCACCGGCCCGCACGACCAGCCGCAGAGCATGTGCCCGGCCTTCGGCTCGCTGCGTGTCGGCCTGCGCATGCGCCGCACCGCGACCGTGCTGTCGGGTTCGGCCTGCTGCGTCTACGGCCTGAGCTTCACGGCCCACTTCTACGGCGCGCGCCGCTCGATCGGCTACGTGCCGTTCAGCAGCGAGACGCTGGTCACCGGCAAGCTGTTCGAGGACATCCGCGAGGCCGTCCACAAGCTCGCCGACCCGAAGCAGTACGACGCCGTCGTTGTCATCAACCTCTGCGTGCCCAGCGCCTCGGGCGTGCCGCTGCGCCTGCTGCCCAAGGAAATCGACGGCGTGCGCATCATCGGCATCGACGTGCCGGGTTTCGGCGTGCCGACGCATGCCGAGGCCAAGGACGTGCTCGCCGGCGCGATGCTGCGCGTGGCGCGCGGCGAAGCCGAAGCCGGCCCGGTGGCTGCGCCGCGGGGCGGCGTCAGCGAGAAGCCGACCGTCACGCTGCTCGGCGAGATGTTCCCGGCCGACCCGGTGGGCATCGGCATGATGCTCGAGCCGATGGGCCTGGCCGCCGGTCCGGTGGTGCCGACGCGTGAATGGCGCGAGCTGTATGCCGCGCTGGACTGCGCCGCCGTCGCCGCGATCCACCCGTTCTACACCGCCAGCGTGCGCGAGTTCGAGACCGCCGGTCGCCCGATCGTGGCCTCCGCGCCGGTCGGCCACGACGGCACCGAAGCCTGGCTGCAGGCCGTCGGCCGCGCCTGCAACGTGCCGCAGGCGATGATCGACGCGTCGAAGAACAAGTGGCTGCGTGCCATCAAGGGCGCGCTGGCCGCCACGCCGATCAAGGGCCGTGTCGTCGTCTCCGGCTACGAAGGTTCCGAACTGCTGGTCGCGCGCCTGCTCGTCGAGAGCGGCGCCGAGGTGCCTTACGTCGGCACCGCCTGCCCGAAGACGCCCTGGAGCGCGCCCGACCTGGAATGGCTGCAGGCGCGCGGCGTGCACGTGCAGTACCGCGCTTCGCTCGAGCAGGACATCGCCGCGGTGCGCGAATGCCGCCCCGACCTGGCGATCGGCACGACCCCGGTCGTGCAGGCCGCCAAGCAGGCGACGATCCCCGCCCTGTACTTCACGAACCTGATCTCCGCCCGCCCGCTGATGGGCCCGGCCGGTGCCGGTTCGCTGGCCCAGGTCATCAACGCGGCCATCGCCAACAAGTCGCGCTTCCAGCAGATGCGCGAGTTCTTCGGCGAGGTCGGCTCCGGCGACCAGGCCGGGGTCTGGGAAGACGTGCCCCGCCTTCGTCCCGAGTTCCGGGCCGAGACGCGCCGTCAGGTCATCAAGCTCCAGAAGCGCCGCAAGGCCGAGGAGATGATCTGATGTACGTGATCGACCACGACCGCGCGGGCGGTTATTGGGGCGCGGTGTACGTGTTCACCGCGATCAAGGGGCTGCAGGTCGTCATCGACGGTCCGGTGGGCTGCGAGAACCTGCCGGCCACCGCCGTGCTGCACTACACCGACGCGCTGCCGCCGCACGAGCTGCCGATCGTCGTCACCGGTCTCGGCGAAGAGGAACTGGGGCGCGAAGGCACCGAAGGCGCGATGAAGCGTGCCCATTCGGTGCTCGACCCCGACCTGCCGGCCGTCGTCGTCACCGGCTCGATCGCCGAGATGATCGGCGGCGGCGTGACGCCCGAAGGCACGACGATCCAGCGCTTCCTGCCGCGCACGATCGACGAAGACCAGTGGCAATGCGCGAACCGCGCGATGTTCTGGCTCTGGAGCGAGTACGGCCTGCGCAAGATCCCGCAGCGCACCCCGTTCGAGCAACGCCCGGCCGGCGAAAAGCCGCGCGTGAACATCATCGGCCCGAGCTACGGCACCTTCAACATGCCCAGCGACCTGGCCGAGATCCGCCGCCTGGTCGAAGGCATCGGCGCCGAGGTGAACATGGTGTTCCCGCTCGGCAGCCACCTGGCCGACGTGCAGAAGCTCGTCGACGCCGACGTCAACGTCTGCATGTACCGCGAGTTCGGTCGCATGCTGTGCGAGGCGCTGGAGCGCCCGTACCTGCAGGCCCCGATCGGCATGCACAGCACGACCGCGTTCCTGCGCGAGCTCGGCCGCTTGCTGAACCTGGACCCCGAGCCCTTCATCGAGCGCGAGAAGCACACCACGCTCAAGCCCATCTGGGATCTTTGGCGCTCGGTGACGCAGGACTTCTTCGGCACCGCCAACTTCGGCATTGTCGCCGGCGAGACCTACGCGCGCGGCGTGCGCCACTTCCTCGAAGACGAACTGGGTCTGCCGTGCAACTTCGCCGTCGCCCGCAAGGCCGGCGAGAAGACCGACAACGAGAGCGTGCGCGAGCTGGTGCACACGAAGACGCCGCTGGTGCTCTTCGGCAGCTACAACGAACGCATGTACCTGGCGGAGACGACGTCGGGCCATGGTCCGAAGCCGGCCTACATCCCGGCCTCGTTCCCCGGTGCCATCATCCGCCGCCACACCGGCACGCCCTTCATGGGCTATGCCGGCGCGACCTACCTGGTGCAGGAGTTCTGCAACGCGTTGTTCGACGCGCTGTTCAACATCCTGCCGCTGGGCACCGAGCTCGACCGCATCGACGCGACGCCGTCGCGCCGCGGCGACTCCCGGCCCTGGGACGACGAAGCCCAGCAGGTGCTGCGCGACTACGTCGCCCGCCAGCCGGTGCTGGTCCAGATTTCCGCTGCCAAGCAGCTGCGCGACCGCGCCGAACGCGAAGCCGGCGCCGCCGGCGAGGAACGCGTCACCGCGAGCCGCGTGCGCCAGCTGCTCGGCCAGAAGGAGCCCGCATGAACAGGGGTTCCATTCACAGTTTCCTGTCCGCGATCAGTGGACGTACCGGATGTCGTGGCACTCTGCCGCGGCTGCCCACCGTGCGCGGGTTCTGTGCGCACGCGGCCGCTTGGCCGCTTATGAAGGAGTTTCCTCATGGCTGAAAGAAAGGGCTCGATCTCCGGGCTCACCGACGACGAAGCCCAGGAGTTCCACAAGTTCTGGGTCCAAGGTTTCGTGGGTTTCACGGCGGTCGCCGTCGTCGCCCACTTCCTGGTCTGGGTCTGGCGTCCCTGGCTCTAAGTACCTGGTAGTAACCCGTCACAGGGGAGCGTTATGGCCCATATCGAATCTGCAATGCCCCGGCCGGTCGCGGCGGGTGACTCCAGAAGTTTCTGGATCATCTTCGCGCTCAGCTATGTGGCGTTTCTGATCATTGCCCTCATCGGGCAATTGCTCGGTTGGCACTGGCGTTCCTGGTTGCCGGGTGCTGAAGGTGTGAAATCTATTTTTGGCGGCGTCAAGGCAGCGGTTTATACCTTCATGTCGCATTTGCTATAGGAGCTTGGATTATGTGGAGAATTTGGCGTCTGTTCGATCCGATGCGCGCCATGGTGGCCCAGGCGGTGTTCCTTCTCGGTCTCGCCGTTCTGATTCACCTGATGCTGCTGGGCACGAACAAGTACAACTGGCTGGACGGCGCGAAGAAGGCGCCGGTGGCGACGGCTGTCGCTCCGGTTCCTGCCGAAGTGACGTCCCTGGCGCAGGCGAAGTAAGAAGCGCCACGCCAGTGCATGCGGGCGAGACCGGTCTTGACCGGTTTCGGCCCGCTGCAACTACAAACTCGCCGTTCGGGTTGTCGGTGGCGACCCGTCGGTCGGAGGAATCAATATGGCAATGCTGAGTTTCGAGAAGAAATACCGGGTGCGCGGCGGCACGCTGGTCGGGGGCGATCTCTTCGACTTCTGGGTCGGACCGTTCTACGTCGGCTTCTTCGGCGTGACGACGCTCTTCTTCTCGGTCCTGGGAACCGCGTTGATCATCTGGGGCGCTTCGCAGGGGCCGACGTGGAATCTTTGGCAGATCAGTATTGCGCCCCCGGATCTGAAGTACGGGCTGGGCGTTGCACCGCTGATGGAAGGCGGGCTCTGGCAGATCATCACGGTGTGCGCGATCGGGGCCTTCGTGTCCTGGGCGCTGCGTGAAGTCGAGATCTGCCGCAAGCTCGGCATGCAATACCACGTGCCGATCGCGTTCAGTTTCGCGATCCTGGCCTACGTCACGCTGGTCGTCATCCGCCCGATCCTGATGGGCGCTTGGGGCCATGGTTTCCCTTACGGCATCTTCAGTCACCTCGACTGGGTGTCGAACGTCGGTTACCAGTACCTGCACTTCCACTACAACCCGGCGCACATGCTGGCGATCACGTTCTTCTTCACGACGACGCTCGCCATGTCCATGCACGGGGGCCTGATCCTGTCCGCGGCCAACCCCAAGAAGGGTGAGCCGATGAAGACGACGGATCACGAAGACACGTTCTTCCGCGACGCGGTCGGCTATTCGATCGGTTCGCTCGGTATCCACCGCCTGGGTCTTTTCCTGGCGCTGTCGGCGGCCTTCTGGAGCGCGGTCTGCATCGTGATCAGCGGTCCGTTCTGGACGCGTGGCTGGCCGGAGTGGTGGGGCTGGTGGCTGAATCTGCCGATCTGGAGTCAGTGGCCGCTCAAGTGAGCCCGCAGGAGAAACCCAATGGCTGAGTATCAAAACATCTTCACGCGTGTGCAGGTCGCAGGGCCGGCGCACATGGGTGTGCCGCTGCCCGAACAGGACAGCCCGCGCACCGGCAAGAAGCCTTGGCAGATCCACCTGCTGGGTCGTCTGGGCATGGCGCAGATCGGGCCGATCTACCTGGGTCCGCTGGGCATCCTGTCGATCGTCTTCGGCAGCCTGGCGATCATGATCATCGGCTTCAACATGCTGGCTTCGGTCGGCTGGAACCCGATCGAGTTCTTCCGCCAGTTCTTCTGGCTGGCGCTCGAGCCGCCGTCTCCGAAGTACGGCCTGAAGCTGCCGCCGCTGAACGACGGTGGCTGGTGGCTGATGGCAGGTCTGTTCCTGACGATCTCGATCCTGCTGTGGTGGGTCCGCATGTACACCCGCGCTCGCGCTCTGGGCATGGGCACGCACGTGGCCTGGGCGTTCGCCGCCGCGATCTGGCTGTATCTGGTGCTGGGCTTCATCCGCCCGGTGCTGATGGGCAGCTGGTCGGAGGCCGTGCCGTTCGGCATCTTCCCCCACCTGGACTGGACCGCCGCGTTCTCGCTGCGCTACGGCAACCTGTTCTACAACCCGTTCCACGCGCTCTCGATCGCCTTCCTGTACGGCGCGACGCTGCTGTTCGCGATGCACGGTGCGACGATCCTGGCCGTCAGCCGCTTCGGTGGCGAGCGTGAACTGGAGCAGATCGCCGACCGCGGCACCGCCTCGGAACGCGCCCAGCTGTTCTGGCGCTGGACGATGGGCTTCAACGCGACGACCGAGTCGATCCACCGCTGGGCGTGGTGGTTCGCCGTGCTGTGCCCGCTGTGCGGTGGCATCGGCATCCTGCTGTCGGGTACCGTCGTCGACAACTGGTATCTGTGGGCCGTGAAGCACGGCGTGGCACCGTCCTACCCGGCGGTGTTCGCGCCCACGATCGACCCCGCCACCCTGCAGGGAGTCAAGTGATGGCACTCGCGGTTCGCATTTCGACCCTTACCGTCGCCGTGACCGCGGCGGCCCTGCTCGCGGGATGCGAGCGTCCGCCGGTCGATGCCGTGCAGCGTGGTTACCGTGGCACGGGCATGCAGCACATCGTCAACCCGCGCACGCTGGCCGAACAGATCCCGACGCAGCAGGCCCCGGTGGCCACGCCGGTGGCCGACAACTCGGGCCCGCGCGCCAACCAGGTGTTCCAGAACGTCAAGGTTCTGGGCCATCTGTCGGTCGCGGAGTTCACGCGGCAGATGGCGGCGATCACCGAATGGGTGGCGCCGACCGAGGGCTGCAACTACTGCCATACCGAGAACCTGGCCGACGACTCGAAGTACCAGAAGGTCGTCTCCCGCCGGATGCTCGAGATGACGCAGAAGGTCAACACGCAGTGGACGCAGCACGTCGCCGCCACCGGCGTCACCTGCTACACCTGCCACCGTGGCAACCCGGTCCCCAAGGAGATCTGGTTCACCGCGGTGCCGCAGAACAAGCGTGCTGACTTCATCGGCAACCTCGACGGCCAGAACCAGGCCGCCAAGGTCGTCGGGCTGACCTCGCTGCCCTACGATCCGTTCACGACCTTCCTGAAGGAAGAGACGAACGTCCGGGTCTACGGCACGACGGCGCTGCCCACGGGTACTTCGAAGGCCGACATCAAGCAGGCCGAGAAGACCTACGGCCTGATGATGCACTTCTCGGGTGCGCTCGGCGTGAACTGCACGTACTGCCACAACACCAACGGCTTCGGCAGTTGGGACAACGCCGCGCCGCAACGCGCGACGGCCTGGTACGGCATCCGCATGGCGCGTGACCTCAACAACAACTTCATGGAAGGCCTGACCAAGACCTTCCCCGCACATCGGCTGGGCCCGACGGGCGACGTGGCGAAGATCAACTGCTCCACGTGCCACCAGGGTGCCTACAAGCCGCTGTACGGCGCGCAGATGGCCAAGGACTATCCGGGCCTGAAGCCGGCACCGGCGGCTGCCGCCGCCTCTGCCGTGGAAGCCGCTCCGGTCGACGCCGCCGCGTCGGCTGCTCCGGTCGCCACGGTGGCCACCGCCGCGAAGTAACGTGTTGAACGGCGGCCGCGGCCACCGCCGCGGCCGTTCCGAATGACGAACGAACTCAGCAACGCCGCCGGCGCCTCGCAACAGGGCCCGGCGGCTTCTTCTTTTTCCGCCGCAACGTCGCCCCGGTCCACCGCCGGCGGCGACGTGCTCGTCCTGTTGCTGATCGACGTGGCCCCGGCCGCGCGCCTGTGGGGTTACGGCCGTTTCGTCGCCGGCACCGCGCCGGCGCTGGCCGAGCCCGGCGCGCGTTTCGTCAAGCAGCTCGGAACCGGCTACGAAGGCGGTTTCGGCCTGCGCCCGAGCGGCACGCGGCAGGGCCTGTTCGTGCTCTTCGAGGACGAGGCCGCGGCCGACGCCTTCATCGGCCGCTCCGACCTCGTCCAGACCTATCGCCGCAACGCGCGCGAGCTGTGCATCGTCAAGGCACGGCCGTACAGCGCACGCGGCAGCTGGGACGGCCAGAAGGTGCGTGTCGGCTCGCCGGCGCCCGTCGACGGCCCGGTGGCGGCGCTGACGCGGGCTTCGATCCGCCCGTCGCAGGCCCACCGCTTCTGGCCCAACGCCGGGCCGTCGCAGGACTCGCTCGAACAGGCTCAGGGTTGCCGCCTGGCGGTCGGCCTGGGCGAGGCGCCGTTCCTGCGCCAGGCCACCTTCAGCGTCTGGGACAGCGTCGCCGCGATGGACGCCTATGCGCGCAGCGGCGCGCACCAGCGCGCGATCGTCGCCTCGCGCGACTTCTTCTCCGAGTCGATGTTCGTGCGCTTCGTGCCGCTGTCCATCGAAGGCGAATGGAAGGGCCGGCGCTATGGCTGAGCCCTTGCGCACGCACCGCGTCGTCGTCGTCGGCGCCGGCATCGCCGGGCTGACGAGCGCGCTGCTGCTGGCCGCGCGCGGCCTGGACGTGACGCTGGTCGACAAGGCGGCCACGCCGGGCGGCAAGATGCGCCAGGTGATGGTCGACGGCGCACCGGTCGACGCCGGCCCGACGGTCTTCACGATGCGCTGGGTCTTCGACCAGATCTTCGCCGCCGCCGGCGCGACGGTCGAGGAGCACCTGAAGCTGCAGCCGCTGGGCGTGCTCGCGCGCCACGCCTGGCGCGGCCACGAGCCGCGGCTGGACCTGTTCGCCGACATCCGGCGCTCGGCCGAGGCGATCGGCGAGTTCAGCGGCCCGCAGGAGGCGCAGCGTTTCCTCGGCTTCTGCCGCCAGGCACGCCAGCTCTACGACCACCTCGAAGGCCCGTACATCCGCTCCGAGCGCCCGACGCTCGGCAGCATGGTCGGCGACCTCGGGCCGCGCGGCCTGATGGCGCTGATGCAGATCGGCCCGTTCTCCAACCTCTGGCGCTCGCTGTCGCGGCACTTCCGCGATCCGAAGCTGCAGCAGCTGTTCGCGCGCTACGCCACTTACTGCGGCGCCTCGCCGTGGATGGCGCCGGCGACGCTGATGCTGGTCGCCCAGGTCGAGCTCGATGGCGTCTGGGCCGTCGAAGGCGGCATGCACGCCGTCGCCAAGGCCTTCTCGGCGCTGGCCGAGGCCCGCGGCGTGAAGACGCGC
Organism: Rubrivivax gelatinosus IL144; assembly: GCF_000284255.1. NCBI lineage: Bacteria > Pseudomonadati > Pseudomonadota > Betaproteobacteria > Burkholderiales > Sphaerotilaceae > Rubrivivax > Rubrivivax gelatinosus. The sequence goes on along the minus strand of NC_017075.1, from coordinate 3,589,391 downwards.
TACGGCTGCGGCTGCGAGCAGATCCTCGTGCGCGACGGCCGTGCGGTCGGCGTGCGCCTGGCCGGCGGCGAAGAGATCACCGCCGACTCGGTGGTCTTCAACGGCGACGTCAACGCGCTCGCCCAGGGCCTGCTGGGCGACCCGCCGCGCCGCGCGACGGCCGCGGTGGCACCGGCCAGGCGATCGCTCTCGGCGCTGACCTGGCTGGTCAACGCCCGCACCAGCGGCTTCCCGCTGGTACGCCACAACGTATTCTTCGACGAGGACTACGCGTCCGAGTTCGACGACATCTTCCGCCAGCGCCAGCTTCCGCGGCGCGGCACCGTCTACGTCTGTGCGCAGGACCGCACCGACGAAGGAATCGGGTCGGACGCTCCCGAGCGCCTGCTGTGCCTGGTGAACGCACCGGCCGACGGGGACCGACGGCCCTTCGACCATTCGGAGACCGACCCATGCGAGCAGCGGAGTCTGGCGCTGATGCGCGAGTGCGGCCTGACGATCGATTGGAGCCCGCAGACGCACCGGCTGGTGACGCCGGCGAACTTCGAGCGCCTGTTCCCGGCGACGGGGGGAGCGCTGTACGGCCCGGCGACGCACGGCTGGATGTCCTCGTTCCACCGGGCCTCGTCGACGAGCCGGCTGCCGGGCCTGTACCTGGCGGGCGGCAGCGTGCACCCGGGGCCGGGCGTGCCGATGGCGGCGATGTCCGGCCGGCTGGCGGCCGAGACGCTGATGGCGCACCTCGATTCGACCAGCCGGTCCCGCCGGGTGGTTATCTCTGGTGGTATGTCGACGCGGTCAGCGACGACGGGCGGCATGGCCTGACCTTCATCGCCTTCGTCGGCAGCGTCTTCTCCCCGTATTACGCCTGGGCCGGCGGCCCGAACGCCGACCGGGCCGACCCCGAGAACCACTGCGCGCTGAACATCGCGCTGTACGGCGACGCCGGCAAGCGCTGGACGATGACCGAACGCGGCCGCCGCTGGATGCGCCGCAGCCGCGACGAGTTCGTCATCGGCCCGAGCCGGCTGCACTGGGACGGCGAGTCGCTGCTCGTCGAGTTCGACGAAATCGGCGTGCCGATCCCGCGCCGCGTGAAGGGCCGGGTGCGCGTCTGGCCGAAGGCGCTGTGCCGCTTCGTCACCTCGCTGGACAGCGGCGGACGCCACCGCTGGGGGCCGATCGCGCCCTGCAGCCGCATCGAGGTCGAGCTCGACAGCCCGAACGCGCGCTGGAGCGGCCATGCCTACGTCGATTCCAACGAAGGCGACGAGCCGATCGACCGCCCGTTCCGCGAGTGGGACTGGTCGCGCGCGACGATGGCCGACGGCAGCACCGCGGTGATCTACGACGTGCGCCAGAAGCGCGACGGCGACCGCGTGATCGCCGAGCGTTTCCTGCTCGACGGCAGCACCGAGAGCTTCGAGGCGCCGCCGCGCCAGCCGCTGCCGACGACGCTGTGGCGCATCGACCGCACGATGCGCACCGAACCCGGCGTGCCGGCGTTCGTCGAGCAGACGCTCGAGGACACGCCGTTCTATGCGCGTTCGATGGTGCGTTCGGGGCTGCTCGGTGAGGTCGTGACCTCGGTGCACGAGACGATGCTGCTGCCGCGTGTGATCACGCTGCCGGTGCGGCTGATGCTGCCCTGGCGCATGCCGCGCCGCAGCTGAGGGCGGAGCCGGCGGAGCGCCGGCTCACTCTTGGTGATCGTCGGCGCGGCGGCCGTTGAACGAACTCGGGCGGTAGACGTTGCCTTCGCGCCTGACGTTCGGCGCACCGCGGCGTGCGCGTTCGATGACCTCGACGGCTTCGCGCTGGGCGCTGCGGCGCTGCCGGCTCCAGCGCCAGGCGCTGCGCGTGCGCTGCAGCATCTGCGCGATGCGGCCACGGCCCATCAGCATGCCCAGCAGCAGGGCGACGCAGACAGCCAGCCCGATCGCAGCGAAGACCTTCTCGACCATGGCGAGAATCTAGCGCGCTTCGCGTCCGCCGTCGCGCCACTTGTTGGCGCCGCCCGAGGGTGGATTGATGGAAATCAAGCCGAATCCCGAGAACGTCGCGCGCCGGACGCGCGCTGTCAGACGCCGCGGCGGGCGGCCTGGCGCTCCATCAGCTCGATGACCCAGCCGATGCGTTCGTCGAAGGAACGCTGCGGCGGGCGGTGCGGCACGGTGGGTGCAGGCGCCGCAACCGAGGCGTCGACCAGGTACTGGATCGCCGGCAGCGGCGGCATCGAGATGTAGGCGCGCCCGGGCGTGTTGAAGGCGGCCGACGCGGCACGGGCCATCAGCGCGGCCTTGCGGCGCGCCGGCACGACGACGCGGTGGTTCACCGAGTCCAGGCCCTGGCGCTCCAGCATGCGGCCGATCTCGGCGTAGACCAGGCGCGCGGCGCGGATCGCCGGGCGGCAGTCGCGGGGCAGGGCGGCGATGCCGTGCTCCGAACGTTCGTACAGCTCGTCGGCGGCGCGCAGCAGCCGGCGCACGGTCTGCGCGACCTCGGGGCAGTGCACCGGGTTCTGCAGCCAGGCGTCGACGTCCAGGCCGGCTTCGACCAGCCATTCGCGCGGCAGGTACAGGCGGCCGTTGCGCGCGTCCTCGCCGACGTCGCGCGCGATGTTGGTGAACTGCATCGCGACGCCGAGCTCGCAGGCGCGCGCCAGGGCCTGCGGCGAGCGCACGCCCATGATCAGCGCCATCGCCGCGCCGACGGTGCCGGCGACGCGGGCACCGTAGGCCTCGACGTCGGCGATGGTGTCGTAGCGCCGGCCGTCGGCGTCCCAGAGGAAACCTTCGAGCAGCGCGTCGAGCAGCACGCGCGGCACGCCGTAGCGGTGCACGGTGCTGGCCAGCGCGCGGTCGGCGGCGATCGGCGCCGGCGTGCCGGCGTAGACCGCGTCCAGCCGCGTGCGCAGCTCGTCCATCGCGGCGTGCGGGTCGCCGCTCAGGTCGACGGCGTCGTCGGCGACGCGGCAGAACGCGTACAGCGCCGTGGCCGGCGTGCGCACGCGCTGCGGCAGCAGCAGCGACGCGGCGAAGAAGGACTTCGAGCCGCCGCGCATCAGTTCGCGGCAGGCCTGCAACTCGGACGAGACGCGCAGGTCAGCGGGCATGGAGCAGGTTGTTGTCGGAAGGGGGCACGAGCAACGGCGGGGGATCGTGCGGCTCCCCCGGCTCGCGCGAACGCAGGGCCCAGCGCCACAGCGCGGCGACCGGCAGCGGCAGGACCATCATCCAGTGTTCGATCACGGCCATGCCGAGCATCGTCGCGACGAGCAGCAGGCCGACGTGCATCGCCGGCGCGGTGCCCGGCAGCAGCGCTTCGTTGACCATCAGGCCGGCGACGATCGTCGGCACCGTCACCGAGATCGGGAACAGCAGGTTCATCGCCCGGCGGCGGAAGAAGCTGACGAGGTACTTCAGGTGCTCCGGCAGGAACTCCTCGCTCAGGTTGCGCACGCCCAGGAACAGGTTGAGCTTGGCGCTGGCGCGCATCGTCCAGAGCACGATGTAGGTCCAGGTGCCGACCTGGTTGGGCTCCCCCCAGGTGACGGCGACGATGGCGACACCGACGCTGATGATGGCGATCTCGTGCCACAGGATGGCCTGGATGGCGTGCACGAAGCGTGTCCAGGTGCTGGCGCCGGCCGGCGTGGCGGTCTTGCGCGGGCCGGTGATCCAGCCGGTCAGGAAGGCCAGCTCGTGCCAGCCCCAGACCAGCAGCGCGCAGGTGAAGGCGCAGTAGGCGTCCGCCGGCGTCGTGTTGCCCGCGGTGTGCACCAGCGCGGCGAACGCCGTCGCGGCGAGCGCCGTCGAGATGACCAGGCTCCAGCGGAAGGTCTTCCGCGGCAGCCCGTCCAGCAACAGGATCAGCCCGGTGCTGAACCACCAGACGAACACCGCAAACAGCACCGGGATCGCCACGCTCAGCATCCTGTCCTCGCTTTCACCATGCCGGGGCCATGCGCACCTGGGCCGGCAGCGCGTGACGGCGCACCGGGATCAGGTACATGCGGGCGAAGGTCGCGGCACCGGCCGCGGCCCACGCCGCCTGCTGCAGGCGGCCGACGAGGCCGCCGCGCGCCTTGGCGGCATCCACCTTGGTCTTCACGTGCACCAGGCGCTCCATGCCGGCGCGGAACGCCGGATGGTCGATGTCCAGCGAGATCGGGAAGACCTGCTTGGAGATCTCGTTGGTGATCTGGAAGACGCGGTAGTCGTAATCGGTCGACTCGAGCCCCATCGCCTCGTGCAGCAGGGGCCGCATGTGGTCGCGCACGTACATCGTCGCGTACACGGCCAGCAGGAAGAACCGCACCCACAGCAGGTTCGGGCCCGTGATCAGGTGCGGATGCGCACGCAGGATCAGCGCGAACGACTCGCCGTGGCGGAATTCGTCGTTGCACCAGCGTTCGAACCAGCGAAAGATCGGGTGGAAACGCTTGTCGGGGTGGCGTTCGAGCTGGCGGTAGATCGTGATGTAGCGCGCGTAGCCGATCTTCTCGGACAGGTAGGTCGCGTAGAAGATGTACTTCGGCTTGAAGTAGGTGTAGGCCTTGGTTCGCTTCAGGCCGCCCAGGTCGATGCCCAGGCCGAAGTCGCGCAGCGCCTGGTTGATGAACCCGGCGTGGCGCGACTCGTCGCGCGCCATGTAGCGCATCAGCGCCTTGACGTCGGGGTTCTCGACGTTCTTCTGGATCTCGTTGTAGAGAACGCAGCCGGAGAACTCGGACGTCACCGACGACACCAGGAAGTCCAGGAACTCCTGGCGCAGCTCCGGCGACACCTGCGAAAAACGTTCGGCCACTTCCTGCGGGAACTCGGGCGTGCGCTGGAAGTGGTCGTGGTTGTTGTCGCCCTCGTACTCGGCCAGCATCGCGTCCCACTCCGCGCGGATCGACGAGACGTCGATCGCGTTCATCGCGGCGTAGTCCGTGGTGTAGAAGCGCGGGCTCAGGAGCGTGCTCTCCTTGGCCCGGCGGGCGGCCTCTTCGGGTGATTCGATCGTCGGGGTCGCGAGCATGAGGGTCTCCGTGGTGTGTCAGCGGGCCGGGGCCTGCTGGGGGTCGACCTTCAGCAGGCGTGCGAACACGCCAGCGTTGGTCGGGCCGAAGGACTCCAGGTCGATGCGCTGGCCCGTCGCCGGGTCCATCAGCGTCAGTCGACCGTCGTTCCGGGCGACGAGTTCGAACGGCTGTTCGGGGCCGAGACCCCGCTTCATGCGTTCGCGGGCGAGTGCACGCAGGGCCCCACGGAGGAACCCGGCCTCGCCCTGCACCGAATCGAGCTGGACGCCGTCGCGTCCATCGATGACGGCGATGCTGCCGTCGGGTCGATCCTCGAATCGGAGGGCACGCGTCGCGACGGCATCGCCGTCGGGCGCGCGAATGGTCTGCCCGCTCATGCGCACCGCGGCGACGCCGACGATGACGGCAGCGAGCAGCACGCCGATGGCGATCAGCGCTGCACGCGGCAGATCCTGGGAGCGGGACGCGTTGTCGCTCATGCAGCGGCACCGTGTCCGGCAAACGTTCCGGCGGCGGGCTTGCCGTCGGCCGCGGAGGCGGGCACGGCGGGCAGCTCGGTGGCCCGCGACCAGGCCTCCGACAGCTGCCGGGCCACCGCCTCGGCATCGGGAACGCAGCGCAGCATCGGCTCCGGCTTGGCGTAGCGCCACGGACGGGCGTGCGGCCACAGGTGGAGGTAGGCGATGCGGTCGCCACCGACGAGCGTGATCGGGATGTCGCCGCTGCCGTCACGGTGACGGCGCAGGCCGGCGGCCGCGATGCGCTTGAACGGGATGTTGAAGGTCACCGTCAGCACGATGCCGATGCGCATGACGACGCGCCGGTCGGTGATGGTGTACACGGCGCCACGCGCGGTCAGCCAGGCGAGCCCGGTGATCAGCACGAGCGCGAAGAAGACCAGAGGCAGCAGTACGACGAGCGCGCGCAGTGCATCGCCGGCGCTGCCGCCCTGGCTCAGCACGTAACCGGCACGGGCCGCCAGGACGGCGGCGAAATACAGCACCAGCGCAGGCACGTGAAAGGCGCGCCGTGCGAGGGCGCGCCAATCGGGACTGCCCTGCCAGAGGATGTGCTCCTCGGCAGGGAGGACCTCCGGCAGTCCGTGCACGGGCTCGTAATCGTGCTCGTGCCCGGTGGTGTGCCGGTGGCCGTGTGTCACAGCAGGGGCTCCTGCCGCGAGGGCTCGGCGTACAGCGTGCCGGCGCCGTAGTAGGCGCAGATCTTCTCTTCCTCGAGCATCGTGACCTGCTCGGGATGCTTGGTCGCCGGGACGTCGGCGAACTGGTGGCCCAGCAGCGCCGTGACCTTGACCGCGTCACGCTTGAGGATCGCGAAGTTCACCGGCAGCAGGACCTTGCGGCCGCCTTCGGCGAGTTCGACCTCGAAGTAACGGAACAGGTTTTCCGGCGTGTCGACCCACAGGTCGGTCACGGTACCGGCTTGGGCGCCGTCGGCACCGTAGACCGGCTTGCCGCGCGGATCGCTGTCCTGCTTGGCCACGTCGAAACCTTCGACCAGGCGCAGCGGCAGGATGCGGACGTTGCCGTCGACGTCCACGTCGGGACGATCGGCGCGCTCGGTCCAGGCGCCCGGGCCGACGCCGGCCAGCAGCGGGTTGCCGGTCGGAACCAGCGGCGCGCCGATCCAGCCGTGGGCCGGTTCGGCCGCCAGGTTGTCCTGCGGCGCTTCGGCCTTCGGCACGATGTGCTCGTGGCCGTCGGCCAGCTTGAAGGTCTTGGCTTCGGGCACCGGCCAGCCGGTGATGACGCCGCGGCCCGTGCCGCTGTCCATTTCAGGGTAGCCCTCGCGATGGTTCTCGCGGATCAGGTAGTAGCAAAGGCCCGCAAAGAACGCCCAAAAGGCGTACAGCACGAGCTGCGCAACGTCGACGTAGGATGTGATGGCACCGGTTCCCATGGGGTTCTCCTTCTCGCGAATCTCGCTAGCCGGGGAAATCGGCCAGTCCGAATTGGTTTTGCTCAGGCTGCTGTCGCCGCCCCGCGCGACGCACCAGCGGGCCGATGGCGATCAGCGCCGCGAACAGCAGAATCATCTCGAAGTGATAGACGACGCTGTAGCCGGTCACGGGGCTGACCAGCACCTGGCCCAGCAGGCCCTGCGTCGCCATGCTCGACACGAGGTCGCGCACCGCGCCGCCGGCTGCAATTGCACCGCCGGCCGCCGTGGCCTGCACGGCGCCCCAGGCGCCGAGGGCCAGACCGACGTGCTCCTTGCGCTCCATTCCCATCGCCGCCGTCAGCGTGCCGACCGAGAACAGACCGCCGCCGAAACCGATCATCACCGTGCCGATGCGGAACATCGCCGGTGAGTCGAGCGGTGCGGCGAAGACGACCAGCGCGAACGCCGGCAGGCCGCAGACCGCGCCCAGCGCGGCGACCCGCAGCGGATCCCAGCCGCGCGCCAGCATGCGCGCAGCCAGCGCGAACGCGACCAGCGCGCCACCGGCCAGCAGCGCGGTCAGCGTGCTGGTGGCCGCGACACTCAGCTTCAGGATCTCGCCGCCGTAGGGCTCGAGCACGATGTCCTGCATGTTGAAGGCCGCCGTGCCCAGGCCGACCATCCAGAGGAAGCGCCGCGCCTGCGGCTGCTCGATGAAGCCGCGCCACATCGTGCGGAACTCCGGCGCCGGTTCGTCCTTGCTGCGGCGGCGGTTCGGGTCGCGCGCTTCCTGCTTCCAGACGGCGAAGAGGTTCAGCGCGATCGTCAGCACCGCTGCGCCCTGCACCACCTGCACCAGACGCTGCTCGGAGAAGTCCGACAGCAGCGCCGAGCAGGTCATGCCGCCGCCGACCAGGCCGACGAGCAGCATCACGTACATCAGCGCCACGACGCGCGGGCGCGATTCCTCGCTCGCCAGGTCGGTGGCCAGCGCCAGGCCGGTGGTCTGCGTCGTCTGAAGGCCGGCACCGACCAGCAGGAACGAGATGCCGGCGAAGATCTGGCCGACCCAGCCCAGGCCGAGCTGGCCCTGGCCGGTGAGCACCAGCAGCGCGAACGGCATGATCGCCAGGCCGCCGAACTGCATCAGCGTGCCCAGCCAGATGTAGGGCACGCGGCGCCAGCCGATCACCGAGGCGTGGACGTCGGAGCGAAAGCCGATGAAGGCGCGGAACGGGGCGGCCAGCATCGGCAGCGCGACCATCATCGACACCACCCAGGCGTGCACGCCGAGCTCGACGATCATCACGCGGTTGAGCGTGCCGACCAGCAGCGCGCTGGCCAGACCGACCGAGACCTGGAACAGGGCCAGGCGCAGCAGGCGCGGCAGCGGCAGCCCGGGGCTGGCCGCGTCGGCGAACGGCATCAGGCGCGGCACGACGCGCCGCAGCCATTCGCGCAGCGGTTCGGGCAGGGCCGGGGCGGCCTTCACGTGCGTTTCCACTCCGTGGCCTGCGAGGTGTAGAAGCCGCTGGAGATGCGTTCGCTGCGGCCCCACTGCCAGCCTTGCAGGCCGGGGTGCGCCGCCATCAGCGAACGCAGCTGCTCGGGCGCCACCGGCACGATGGCCGGCGAACGGTCGCCACGCGGGAACAGCTTGCCGACGGTCCACATCAGCGACAGCAGCGCGGTGCGCGGCGCGAAGGTGAAGACCATCGAGGTCGAGGTGCGCTCGGCGAGCCGGGACAGCGCGGCGACGGCGTCGGGTGCGTCGTAGTGGATCACCGAGTCCATCGCGATGACGTGGTCGAAGCGGCCGAGCGCCGGGTCGAGCATGTCGCCGCTGCGGAAGTCGATCGAGCCCGGGCCCAGCGACTCGGGCAGGCGCTCGCGGGCGTAGCCGACGAGCGTCGGCGACAGGTCGATCGCGACGACCTCGGCGCCGCGGCGCGCGAGTTCGATCGAGGCCGCGCCGGTGCCGCAGCCGGCGTCGAGCACGCGCCGGCCGCGCAGGTCCTGCGGCAGCCACGACAGCAGCGTGGTGCGCATGCGGTCGCGGCCGGCGCGCACGGTGGCGCGCACGCCGCTGACCGGGGCGTCGGAAGTCAGCCGCGCCCAGGTCTGGGCGGCGGTGCGGTCGAAGTAGTGCTCGACCTCGCCGCGGCGGTTCTGATAGCTGGTGTTCTCCATGGCGATCAGTCGTAGCCCAGCAGGTCGAAGATGTCGCGATCCTTCAGCGGCTCGCAGTACAGCGGGTCGACGCCGTCCCACAGGCGCTGGGCGAGCTGCAGGTACTCGGCCTGCACCGCCAGCACCTCGGGGCTTTCTTCCATCTCGAACAGCGTGGCCTTCTTCAGCCGGCTCTTGCGGATGACGTCCAGCGCCGGGATGCGCGCCAGCGAGCGCATGCCGATGCGCTCGTTGAACTTGTCGATCTGGTCGGTGGCGTCGGAGCGGTTGGCGATGATGCCGCCCAGGCGCACGTTGTAGTTCTTCGCCTTGGCGCCGATCGCCTGGACGATGCGGTTGGCGGCGAAGATCGAGTCGAAGTCGTTGGCGGTGACGATCAGCGCGCGGTCGGCGTGCTGCAGCGGGGCGGCGAAACCGCCGCAGACCACGTCGCCGAGCACGTCGAAGACGACGACGTCGGTTTCCTCGAGCAGGTGGTGCTCCTTGAGCAGCTTGACGGTCTGGCCGACGACGTAGCCGCCGCAGCCGGTGCCCGCGGGCGGGCCGCCGGCCTCGACACACATCACGCCGTTGGTGCCTTCGAAGACGAAGTCCTCGACACGCAGTTCCTCGGGGTGGAAGTTCACCGTCTCGAGCACGTCGATGACGGTGGGCACCATGCGCTTGGTCAGCGTGAAGGTGGAGTCGTGCTTAGGGTCGCAGCCGATCTGCAGCACGCGCTTGCCGAGCTTGCTGAAGGCCACCGACAGGTTGCTCGACGTCGTGCTTTTGCCGATGCCGCCCTTGCCGTAGATCGCGAACACCTTGGCGTTGCCGATCTTGGCTCCGGTTTCCATCTGCACCTGAACGCTGCCTTCGCCGTCCGGGCGTGCGCCGCGGCCGATCTGGCTGGGGGAGATCGTGGCCGTGCTCATGCCTGCGTCTCCGTCATCCGGGCGTACTGCCCCCGGGTCATCGTCATGCTGGAGTTCCTTCGTATACACCTTCGAGGCGGTCTTCCAGCTCTTCGCCGGCGCGGCGCAGGGCTTCGAGCACTTCAGGGTCCGGGCTCCAGTACTGGCGCTCGGACGCTTCGATCAGGCGGTTGGCCACCTTGGCGGAGGCGGCCGGGTTCAGACGCGCGAGGCGCTCGCGCATCTCGGGGTCGAGCATGAAGGTCTCGGTGAGCTGCTGGTAGACCCAGGGCTGCACCTGGCCGGTCGTCGCCGACCAGCCCATCGTGTTCGTCACGTGGACCTCGATCTGGCGCACGCCTTCGTAGCCGTGCTCCAGCATGCCTTCGTACCACTTCGGGTTGAGCATGCGCGTGCGGGTCTCCAGCGCGACCTGCTCGGACAGCGTGCGCACGGTGCCGTCACCCTTGGTCTGGTCACCGATGTAGACCGGCGTCGCGGTGCCGCCCTTGGCGCGGCGCACCGCGCGGCTGATGCCGCCCAGCGTGTCGAAGTAGGTGTCGATCGTCGTCACGCCCAGCTCGACCGAGTCGAGGTTCTGGTAGGCGAGGTCGACGTCGGCGAGCACGCTCTGCAGCAGCTCGGCCTTCTGCATCGGCTTGCCGGCGCGGCCGTAGGCGAAGCCCTTGCGGCGGCTGTAGGTCTCGGCGAGCTCGTCCTCGTCGTCCCAGCGGCCGTTCTCGACCAGGTTGTTGACGTTGGAGCCGTAGGTGCCGTCGGCGTTGCCGAAGACGCGCAGCGCCGCGGTCTCCATGTCGCAGCCGTGCTGCTGCTGGTAGGCCAGGGCGTGCTTGCGCACGAAGTTCTGCTCGACCGGCTCGTCGGCGGTGGCGGCCAGGTAGGCGGCTTCGGCCAGCAGCTTGATCTGCAGCGGCAGCAGGTCGCGGAAGATGCCCGACAGCGTGATGACGACGTCGACACGCGGACGGCCGAGCTGCTCCAGCGGGATCAGCGTCGCGCCGGCGAGGCGGCCGTAGCTGTCGAAGCGCGGCGTCGCGCCCATCAGCGCCAGGGCCTGGCCGATCGGGCCGCCTTCGGTCTTCAGGTTGTCGGTGCCCCAGAGCACGAGCGCGACCGATTCGGGCAGCGCGTTGCCGTCGGCGACGTGGCGGTCCAGCAGCAGTTGCGCCAGGCGCGTGCCGTCCTTGACGGCGAAGGCGCTGGGAATGCGGAACGGATCGAAACCGTGCAGGTTGCGCCCGGTCGGCAGCACTTCCGGCGTGCGCAGCAGGTCGCCACCCGGCGCCGGCGGCACGAAGCGGCCGTCGAGCGCACGCAGAATGCCCGGCACCTCGGTGTCCTGGGCCAGCAGCTTGTTGGCGCGCACCAGATCGTCGTGGCCGCTGACGGCCTTGCCGGCGACGATGGCCTCGACCACCGAACGCTCCGGCGGCGTGTCGCCGGCCATCGACATCAGCATGTCGACACGCTGGCTTTCGGTCAGCGGCTTGCCGACGACGTGCAGGCCGTGCGGGATCAGCGTGTACTCGAGTTCGAGCACGGCCGCCGTCAGGCGCTGGACCTCGGCTTCGGCCTGATCCTGCGTCCAGTCGGGTTCGGCGGTGGCGAGTTCGAGCTCGGCGGCCTGGGCCTGGATCACCGACACGTACTCGGCGCGTTCGGCGGCTGCCGGATCGAGCGCGCGCCAACGTTCCAGCGACGCCTTCAGCTCGAGCAGGCCGCGGTACAGGCCGGCCTGGGCCACCGGCGGCGTCAGGTAGCTGATCAGCGTCGCGGCGGCGCGGCGCTTGGCGATCGCGCCTTCGGACGGGTTGTTCGAGGCGTAGAGGTAGAAGTTCGGCAGGTCCGAGATCAGGCGGTCGGGCCAGCACATGCCCGACATGCCGGTCTGCTTGCCGGGCATGAACTCCAGCGAGCCGTGGGTGCCGAAGTGCAGCACCGCGTCGGCCTTGAAGTCGTCGCGCAGGTAGCGGTAGAAGGCCGAGAACGCGTGCGTCGGCGCGAAGCCGTGCTCGAACAGCAGGCGCATCGGGTCGCCTTCGTAGCCCATGCTCGGCTGGATCGCGACCAGCGCGTTGCCGAACTGCGCGCCGAGCACGAAGATCGAGCGGCCGTCGGTCAGCTGGCGGCCCGGCGCCGGGCCCCACTGGGCTTCGATCTGCTTCAGCCAGCGCTCGCGGCGGACGTGGTCGTCGACCGGGATGAAGGCGTGCACGTTGGCGTCGGCGCCGTAGGTCTGCGCGTTGCCCTTCAGCACCGCGTCACGCAGCGCGTCGACGCTTTCCGGCAGCTCGACGCTGTAGCCCTGGGCCTTCATGCCCTTGAGCGTCTCGTACAGGCTCTCGAAGACCGACAGGTAGGCCGCGGTGCCGATGTTCCCGGCGTTGGGCGGGAAGTTGAAGATGACGACCGCGACCTTGCGCTCGGCGCGCTGGGCGCGGCGCAGCGACACGAGGCGGGCGACACGCGCGGCCAGCGTCGCGGTGCGTTCCGAGCAGCTGCGCATGTCCTGCGAGTTGTCGCTGCTGCTGAACTGGCAGCCCTTGTCGCAGCCGGCGCAGGTCGTGCCGGCTGCGCCGCAGCGGCCGCCGAAGATCGTCGGGCTGGTCGCGCCGTCGAGCTCGGGGATCGCCACCATGATGGTGCTTTCCACCGGCAGCAGGCCGCGGTCGGAGGCGCCCCAGTCGCCCAGCGTCTGGAACTCGACCGGATGCGCGGCGATGTAGGGCACGTCGAGCTGGGCGAGGATCTCCTCGGCGGCACGCGCGTCGTTGTAGGCCGGGCCGCCGACCAGCGAGAAGCCCGACAGCGAGACGACGGCGTCGACCGTCGGCTTGCCGTCCTTCATGAAGAAGCGTTCGATCGCCGGGCGCGAGTCCAGGCCCGAGGCGAAGGCCGGCACGACCTGCAAGCCCTGGACCTCGAGCGCCGCGATGACGCCGTCGTAGTGCGCCGAGTTGCCGGCCAGCAGGTACGAGCGCAGCAGCAGCAGGCCGACACGGCCCTGGCTCTCGCCGTCCTTGACGACCTTGGGCAGCGCCGCGGCGTCCTCGCCGATGCGGCCCTTCATGCGCGGGTGGTAGACGCCGATGTCCGGGTACTCGACCGGCGCCGCGGGTTTGCCGCGGCCGCGCAGCGCGGCGCGTTCGCCGGCCGCGTAGCGGTCGACGAGGAAACGCACCATGTTGAAGACGTTCTCTTCCGAGCCGCCCAGCCAGTACTGCAGCGACAGGAAATAGGCGCGCACGTCCTGCGCCGTGCCGGGGATGAAGCGCAGCAGCTGCGGCACGCGGCGCAGCATCTTCATCTGCGCGGCGCCGCCGGTGGCGGCCTTGTCCTTGTTGCCGCGCAGGCGCTTCAACAGCGCCAGCGGCCCCGAGGCCGGCTTGTCCATGTCGAAGCCGCCCAGGCGCGTCAGCTTGACGACTTCGGCGGCCGACATCGCGCAGACCATCGCGTCGCACTGCATGCGGCGCTCCTGGAGCACCGGCATCAGCGGCATGAAGTGGTCCTCGAGGAAGAGCATCGTCACGACGATGATGTCGCCGTGCTTGATGTCCTCGATGCAGCGCTGCAGTCCCTCGGGCTCGTTGGCCCACTCGGAAGCGGCGTGCAGCGTCAGCTCCAGCCCCGGAAGTTCGCGGCGGAGGTTCACCCGCGCGCGCTCTGCAGCGCTCGCGAGGTGGGTGTCCATCGTGACGATGACGACCCGGATGGGCGTCGCGTCAACGCCCGAAGTGCGCCTTGGCGTCATACAACGTTTCCACGGTGATGGTCGCGAGGCCGCGCTCGGCGGCGAATCGCTCGGTGTTGCGACGGGCCTTGCCGCGCACGAAGAAGGGGATCTTCTGCAGCTCCTTCTGCGCGTCGGGTGCCCACTGGGCGACGGTGATCGGAGCGGAGGCGGCAGGCGCGGCCACGGTGGCCGCAGCGGTTGCGGTCTCGGCGACCGCGGGGACGTCCGACGATTCGGCGGCGGGCGCAGGCGCAGCGGCCGGCGGCGGCACGGCGGCGCGTCCCAGATGAGAGGCGGCGGCGCCATCGTGGAACTCGAAGTCGCCGCGGAACATCGTCAGCAGGTGCTCTTCCAGGCCCATCATCAACGGGTGGACCCAGCTGTCGAACAGCACGTTGGCGCCCTCGAAGCCCATCTGGGGCGAGTAGCGCGCCGGGAAGTCCTGCACGTGCACCGGCGCCGAGATCACCGCGCAGGGCACGCCCAGGCGCTTGGCGATGTGGCGTTCCATCTGCGTGCCCAGCACCAGCTCGGGGTGCAGTTCGGCGACCTTGGCCTCGACTTCCAGATAGTCGTCGGTGATCAGCGCCTCGACGCCGTAGTGCTTGGCCGCGTCGCGCACGTCGCGTGCGAACTCGCGGCTGTAGGTGCCCAGGCCGACGACGGTGAAACCCATCTCCTCGGTCGCGACACGCGCCGCGGCGATGGCGTGCGTGGCGTCGCCGAAGATGAAGACACGCTTGCCGGTGAGATAGGTAGAGTCGACCGAACGCGAGTACCAGGGCGAGCGCGACAGCGCGTCGGGCAGCGGCGTGTCCGCCGGCAGGCCGGCGAGTTGCAGCACCTCGGCGATGAAGGCCTTGGTCGCCTTGACGCCGATCGGGATCGTCTTCGTGAACGGCTGGCCGAAGAAACGCTGCAGCCAGCCGGCGGCCTGCTGCGCGGTCTCGGGGTAGAGCACGACGTTGAAATCGGCTTCGCCCAGGCGCGCGATGTCGTCGGCCGAGGCACCCAGCGGCGCGACGGTGCGCACCTCGATGCCGAGCTCGTTCAGCAGGCCGGTGATCTCGCGCACGTCGTCGCGGTGGCGGAAGCCGAGCGCCGTCGGGCCGAGCAGGTTGCAGCAGGGCTTGGCACCGGGCTCGCGCGCCGGACGCGGCGTGCCGGGGGCCGGCGCACGCGGGCCGGCCAGCGTGCGCACGACCTGATAGAAGGTCTCCGACGCGCCCCAGTTCTCCTTGCGCTGGTACGAGGGCAGCTCGAGCGGCACGACCGGAATCGGCAGCGCCAGCGCGCGCGCCAGGCCGCCCGGGTCGTCCTGGATCAGCTCGGCCGTGCACGAAGCGCCGACCAGCATCGCGTTCGGGCGGAAACGCTCGAAGGCCTGGGAGCAGGCGGTCTTGAACAGCTCCGCGGTGTCGCCGCCGAGGTCACGGGCCTGGAAGGTGGTGTAGGTGACCGGCGGGCGGCGCGGCAGCCGCTCGATCATCGTGAACAGCAGGTCGGCGTAGGTGTCGCCCTGCGGCGCGTGCAGCACGTAGTGCACGTCGTCCAGCGCGGTGGCGACGCGCATCGCGCCGACGTGCGGCGGGCCTTCGTAGGTCCAGAGCGTCAACTGCATGTCAAGCGACCAGTCTCGTGCGCCGTTCCAGCGGGCGCGTGAACAGTTCGGCCAGGTCGGCGGCCTGGTCGAAGCCGTGCACCGGCGTGAACACGAGCTCGATCGACCACTTGGTCGTGAGCCCTTCGGCTTCCAGCGGATTGGCCAGGCCCAGGCCGCAGACGACGATGTCCGGGCGCGCGGCGCGGCAGCGGTCGAGCTGGCGCTCCAGGTCCTGGCCTTCGGACAGCGGGGTGCCCGCGGGCAGCAGCGCCAGTTCGGACGCCACCAGCTGGCGGTGCAGGTAGGGCGTGCCGACCTCGACTGGCACCATGCCCATTTCGCGCGCGAGGAAGCGGGCCAGCGGCACCTCAAGCTGCGAATCGGGGAAGAAGAAGACCTTGCGGCCTTCGAGCTGCGTGCGGTGGCGGGCCAGCGCGCGTGCCGCGCGCTCGCGGCGCGGGCCGACGACCGAGACGAACTTCGTCGCCTCGACGTTGAACTCGCGCGCGATGGCTTGCAGCCACAGCGTGGTGCCTTCGGCGCCGAACGGGAAGGGCGCAGCCAGGCGTCGTGCGCCGCGCGCCTCGAGCGCCCGTGCGGTGTCGGCCAGGAAGGGCTGGGCGAGCACGAAGCGCGTGCCCGGGCCGACCGGCGGCATGTCGCCGGCGTGGCGTGCGGGGAAGAAATGCACCGGGCCGATGCCCAGGCCGTCGAAGACGCGGCGGAACTGGTCCTCGACGATGTCGGCGATCGAGCCGACGACCATCAGCGCGCGCTGCTCGCTGGCCGGCAGCTCGGGCACCAGCGCGGCCAGGCAGGTGTCCTCGCCTTGCGTGAAGGTGGTGTCGATGCCGCTGCCGGTATAGGACAGGATGCGCACGCGCGGCGAGAAGTTGCGCGACAGGCGCTCGGCGGCACGCGACAGGTCGAGCTTGATGACTTCCGACGGGCACGAGCCCACCAGGAACAGCATCTTGATGTCGGGGCGGCGTTCGAGCAGGCGCGTGACGACGCGGTCGAGCTCGGCGTTGGCGTCGGCCAGGCCGGCGAGGTCGCGGTCGTCGATGATCGCCGTCGCGAAACGCGGCTCGGCGAAGATCATCACGCCGGCAGCCGACTGCAGCAGGTGGGCGCAGGTGCGCGACCCGACGACGAGGAAAAAGGCGTCCTGGATCTTGCGGTGCAGCCAGACGATGCCCGCGAGACCGCAGAACACCTCACGCTGCCCGCGTTCGTGCAGGACAGGGGCGTCGCCACAGCCCTGCTGCATCGGGGCAGGGGCGATGTCGATGACGGCATTCATGCGTAGGCTTCCGACTGGGCGCTCAATCGCGCGGCCCGCAGCTTAAGGATGAACTGTCCGGCGTTAATGACGTAGGTCGCGTAGGCTGCGAGTGCCAGCCACATTTGTTGACGGTCATCAAGCCAGCCAGTCGTAAGCGCGACGAGGTAGGCCGTGTGCAGTGCCAGTACGAGCATGCTGAACACGTCTTCCCAGTAGAAGGCGGGGGCGAAGAGGTAGACGCCGAAGACGTCCTTCTCCCAGATCGCGCCGGTGATCATGATGGTGTAGAGCACCACCGTCTTGACGACGATCGAGATCGTCGCGGCGTCGTGGCCTTGACCTGTCATCAGGTAGCGCACGACGAGCACGAGGCTGACGAGGAAGACGAGGAACTGCAGCGGCGCCAGCACACCCTGCACGATGGTCCAGGGCGAGCGGTCGCGCCGAATGCGCTCTTCGGGCGTGTACAGCGGAGGCACGCGCGGCGCCGTGGGTCCGCGATCGAGGTTGGTCTTGTGACCCATGGCACAGAATCTAGACGGGGACACCCCTGATGTCAACAGGGGTTGACGTCATGCGAACCTGACACTACCCTTGAGTCGTGCGGGTACCGTTCGCCCGCGCTTGGGAGTTGTACGCATGACCGACGCCGGAACACCCGGTTCGCTGACGCGCTGCGCGCGCGGGGCGTCGGGCGTGCGCGAAGGTCGCCGCGAAGCCTGCGCGCCGTCTCCCGGAGTCCGGTCGTGAGTCCGGCTGCCTGCGCCGCGAGGGTCGATCGGCTGTCGACCGTCGAAGGCGATCAGGTCGCCCTCTGCGAAAGTCATCTGCCGCAGCACCTGGCCCGCCTGGTGCGCAGCATCGAAGGCGAGGTCGTGCCGTTGCTGGCGCGCGGAACCCGTGTCGATCCCGACGCCGCGCTGCAGCCCGACGACCTCGACCGCTTCATCGAGTTCACGCTCGCGCCCGGCGATGCCGGCTGGCTCGAGATGGTCGGCCAGTTGCGCGAGCGCGGCGTTCCCGTCGAGCTTATCTATCTAGATCTGCTGGCCCCGGCGGCGCGCCGTCTGGGCGAGATGTGGGAACAAGACCTCGTGATGTTCAGCGACGTGACGGTCGCGCTCGGACGCCTGCACCGTATCATGCGAGGGCTGAGTCCCTCGCTGGGCCATGACCTGCATGTCCCGGTCGAGGGCCGCCGCGCACTGCTGCTGCCGGCCCCCGGTGAGCAGCACACCTTCGGTCTGTCGATGGTGGCGGAATTCTTCCGTCACGCCGGCTGGGAGGTGGTCTGCGAACTTGACAGCCGATCGATAGATCCCGTGCGCCGGGTGCGCCGGGAATGGTTCGACGTCGTCGGGGTGTCCGTCGGTGTCGACGCGCGCCTGGATTGGCTTCGTGAGGGCGTCACGATGATGCGCCGCGCTTCCCGCAACCGCGGGCTGGCGGTGCTGGTCGGGGGCCCGGTCTTTGCCCTCCATCCCGAACGCGCCGCCGAAGCGGGCGCCGACGGCACCGCGCGCGACGCGCGCGAGGCGCCGGAGCTGGCTTCGCGGCTGGTGGCAGCGAAAGCGGGACGGCGATGAAGACACGACGCCGATGTCCGGATTTCGGGAAGCTGCCGCATGAACAAAGTGCTGCTGTTTCGATCAACGCAGTTTTTATGAGCTGAAAGGCGGGTCTCCGAATGAGACCGTTTGGAGCACCGGAGAAGACGTTCGGCGGCGTGACCGCCGCGACGGCCGGGTCGCTGCTGTCGGTTGCGAACGACATTACGTTGGTCATCGACGCCCACGGCGTCGTGCGCGACCTCGCCTGCGGCGGTGACGACTTCGCCCGCGAGGCCGGCGCCGAATGGATCGACAAGCGCTGGGTGGACATCGTCACGCCCGAGAGCCGCGACAAGGTGGAGGCCCTGCTGCGCGAGGCTGCGCCCGACGCCGTCGGTGCGATCCGCTGGCGCCACCTGAACTTCGTGCTGCCCGGCGACCGCGAGGTGCCGCTGCTGTTCGTCGCCGTGCGGCTGGGCGGCGGCGACGGCAAGCCCGGCCACGTGCTCGCTTTCGGCCGCGACCTGCGCGCCGTCGCCGCGCTGCAGCAGCGCCTGGTCGAGGCGCAGCAGGCGATGGAGCGCGACTACTGGAAGTTCCGCCACGCCGAGACGCGCTATCGCCACCTGTTCCAGGTCGCGTCGGAGGCCGTGCTGGTCGTCGACGCGACGACGCAGAAGATCCTCGAGGCCAACCCGGCCGCCGCGCGGCTGCTGGCCGACGGCGGCTCCGGCAGCCTCGTCGGCCTGACCTTCCCGACCGGCGTCGAGGCGCGCGGCGCCGAGCAGCTGAACCTGCTGCTGGCCGGCGTGCGCGCCACGGGCCGCGCCGACGAGGGTCGGGCCGAACTGGCCGACGGCCGCGGCGAGGTCACGGTCGCGGTGTCGACCTATCGCCAGGACCTCGTCTCGCACTTCCTCGTGCGGCTGTCGCGCGTGCAGGCCCAGGCCGCCGCCGAGATGACGCCGACGAGCGGCTCGATGCTGCTCAAGCTGGTGCAGAACGCGCCCGACTGCCTGGTCGTCACCGACCTCGAAGGGCGCGTGATCTCGGCCAACTCGGCTTTCGTCGAGCTGGCCCAGCTGACGACCGAGGAGCAGGTGCGGGGCGAGACGCTGGACCGCTGGCTCGGCCGCACCGGCGTCGACCTGAGCGTGATGATCTCCAACCTGCGCCAGCGTGGCCAGGTGCGGCTGTTCGCGACGACGCTGCGCGGCGAGTACGGCGCCGTCACCGACGTCGAGATCTCGGCGACGATGGTCGCGCAGGGCGATCGGCCCTTCCTCGGCTTCACGATCCGCGACGTCGGCCGCCGCCTGGCGGGCCACGACGCGCGCACGACGCGTGAACTGCCGCGTTCGGTCGGTCAGCTCACCGAGCTGGTCGGCCGCGTGCCGCTGAAGGACATCGTCGGCGAGACCACCGATCTGATCGAGCAGTTGTGCATCGAGGCCGCGCTCGAGCTGACGCGCGACAACCGCGCGTCGGCGGCCGAAATGCTCGGCCTGTCGCGCCAGAGCCTGTACGTCAAGCTGCGCCGCTACGGCCTGGGCGACCTGGGCAGCGGCACGCCGGCCGAAGCCGAGAAGTAGAGCGGCCGGCAAGGCCGGCCGTCTTCGATCGCTTCAGCGGCGGAACGTCGCCGGGTCGGGCAGCACCGACTCCAGCGCCTTGGCCGACATGATGACGCCGGGCACGCCGGCGCCGGGGTGCGTGCTCGCGCCGACCATGAACAGGTTCTTCACGTCCTCGCTGCGGTTGTGCGGGCGGAAGTAGGCGCTCTGCAGCAGCAGCGGCTCCAGGCCGAAGCCGGCGCCCTTGTACGACAGCAGGCGGTGCTGGAAGTCCAGCGGCGTGGTGCAGAACGACACGCGCAGGTGCTGGCCCAGGCCGGGCAGCACGGTGCGCTCCAGCGCCTCCTGGACCGACTGGCGATAGGGCTCGGCCTGCGTCGTCCAGTCGGTGCCGCTGCCCAGGTGCGGCACCGGCATCAGCGCGTAGAAGGTGTCGCAGCCGGCCGGCGCCATCGACGGGTCGGTGGCGGTCGGGCGGTGCAGGTAGATGCTGAAGTCGCTGGCCAGCTTCTTCTTGCGGAAGATGTCGTCCAGCAGTTCGCGGTAGCGCGGGCCCAGCACCATCATGTGGTGCGGCACGTCCTCGTAGCGGCGGTCGGTGCCGAAGTACCAGACGAACAGGCCCATCGAATAGTGGCCGCGTTCGATGCGGGCGTCGGTCCAGTGCTTGCGCCAGCGGGCGTCGACGAGGTTCTTGTAGAGGTAGCCGGTGTCGCCGTTGCAGACGACGATGTCCGCCGGGATGCGCTCGCCGTCGGCCAGCGTGACGCCGGTGGCGACGCCGTTGTCGACCTCGATGCGCTTGACCTCGGCCTTCAGCCGCATCGTGCCGCCCATGCCCTCGAAGACGTCGACCAGGCCGCGGATCAGCTCGCCGGTGCCGCCCATCGCCCAGTGCACGCCCCATTGGCGCTCGAGCGCGTTGACGAGCGCGTACATGCTCGTCACCGAGAACGGGTTGCCGCCGATGAGCAGCGACTGCAGGCTCATCGCGATGCGCAGCTTCGGGTGCTTCAGATGGCTGGACACCATCTGGTGAAGGCTGCGCCAGCCGCGCAGCTTGACGATCAGCGGCGCGGCCTTGATCAGGTCGCCGACGGTGTCGAAAGCCTTGTCGCCCAGCGTGCGGAAGCCCAGCTCGTAGCACTGGTCGGCCTCGCGCATGAAGCGCTCGAAGCCCTCGGCGTCCGACGGGCTGATGCGCCGCACCTCGGCACGCATGCGCGCCGGGTCGCCGCTGTAATCGAAATGGTCGCCGTCGTCGAAACGGATGCGGTAGAACGGGTCGAGCGACTTCAGTTCGATGTCGTCGCTGAACTTGCGCCCGGCCAGCGCCCACAGCTCGTCGAAGAGATAGGGTACGGTGACGATGGTGGGCCCGGCGTCGAAGACGTGGCCTTCGCGGCGGTGCACGTAGGCCCGGCCACCGGGGGCGTCGAGCTTCTCGAGAACCGTGACGCGGTAGCCCTTGGCGGCCAGCCGCACCGCAGCGGCCATGCCGCCGAACCCGCTTCCCACGACCAGCGCCACCGGCGCCTGGGGATCCTGCTTTCCGGCCGCGCGCGGGGCTGCGGCATCCGACTTCATCAGCATCCGTCGAGCTTGTCCTAAGGCAGGGATTGTGTCAACGACAATTGACGCTCTGTTTTGTCAAGCGCAAGATTCAGCCCCATGGCAAGGCCCGCGTTGTCCGCTGTAGCGGAGTTGCTCAAACCGATCACCTGGTTCCCTCCGATGTGGGCCTTCTCGTGCGGCGTCGTCGCATCGGGACAGCCGATCACGGCGAACTGGTTTCTCGTCTTCCTCGGCGTGCTGCTCGCCGGGCCGCTGGTCTGCGCGACCAGCCAGGCGGTCAACGACTGGTTCGACCGCCACGTCGACGCGATCAACGAACCCAACCGTCCGATCCCCTCGGGCCGCATCCCCGGCCGCTGGGGCCTGTACATCGCGATCGGCTGGACGGCGCTGTCGCTGCTCGTCGCCACGCAGCTCGGCCCCTGGGGCTTCGGCGCCGCGGTGCTGGGCCTGATCCTGGCCTGGGCCTACAGCGCGCCGCCGGTGCGCCTGAAGCAGAACGGCTGGTGGGGCAACGCCGCCTGCGGCATCTCCTACGAAGGCCTGGCCTGGGTGACCGGTGCGGCGGTGATGGCCGGCGGCGCGATGCCGGCCTCGCACTCGCTGGCGCTGGCGCTGCTCTACAGCCTGGGCGCGCACGGGATCATGACGCTCAACGACTTCAAGGCCATCGAAGGCGACAAGAAGATGGGCGTCGGCTCGCTGCCGGTGCGTCTGGGCGTCGACGGCGCCGCGCGCACCGCCTGCCTCGTGATGGCCGTGCCGCAGATCATCGTCATCGGCATGCTGGTGCAGTGGGGCGCCGTCTGGCACGCCACGGCGATCGGCGCGCTGCTCGTCGCGCAAGGCGTGCTGATGGTCTGGTTCATGAAGGACCCGGTCAAGCGCGCGCTGTTCTACAGCGGCTTCGGCGTGCCGCTGTTCGTCAGCGGCATGATGGTCAGCGCCTTCGCGCTGCGCGCCACCGGGGGCGTGGCATGAGTGCGCCGCTCGCGCACTTCGGCTGGTTCACCGTCTTCCGCCTGGGCCTGGTGCAGGCCTGCATCGGCGCGATGGTCGTGCTGACGACCTCGACGCTGAACCGCATCATGGTCGTCGAGCTGGCGCTGCCGGCGCTGCTGCCCGGGCTGCTGGTGGCGGTGCACTACATGGTGCAGATGCTGCGCCCGCGCATGGGCTTCGGCTCCGACGTCGGCGGCCGGCGCACGCCCTGGATCATCGGCGGGCTGGCGGTGCTGGGCCTCGGCGCCATCGGCGCCGCGGCCTCGGTGGCGCTGATCCCGGTGGCGCGCGTGCCGGGCATCGTCGCGGCCTTCGTGTCCTTCGTCGTCATCGGCCTGGGCGTCGGTGCCGCCGGCACCTCGCTGCTGGTGCTGCTGGCGCAGCGTGTGGCCGAACAGCGCCGCGCGCCGGCCGCGACCATCGTCTGGATGATGATGATCCTCGGCCTGGCGGTGACCGCCGGCGTCGCCGGCAAGCTGCTGGACCCGTATTCGCCGGCGCGACTGATGACGGTGATGACCGGCGTCGCCGTGCTGGCCTTCGTGCTGGCGAACCTCGCGCTGTACCGCGTCGAAGGCGCGGGCCGGCCGCCGGCGGCCGACAGCGAAGCCAAGCCCGACTTCCGTCAGGCGCTGGCCGAGGTCTGGGCCGACGGCGACGCGCGCCGCTTCACGGTCTTCATCTTCGTCTCGATGCTCGCCTTCAGCGCGCAGGACCTGATCCTCGAGCCTTTCGCCGGCACCGTCTTCGGCTTCACGCCGGGCGAGTCGACCTCGCTGTCGGGCATGCAGCACGGCGGCGTGCTGACCGGGATGATCCTGGTCGCGCTGGCCGGCCAGCGCCTGGGTTCGCTGCGCGCCTGGTCGGTGGGTGGCTGCCTCGCGTCGGCGCTGTGCCTGGCCTCGCTGGTCGGCGCCGGCATCGTCGGCCCGGGCTGGCCGTTCAAGGCGACGGTGTTCCTGCTCGGTGTCGCCAACGGCGCGTTCTCGATCGCCGCCGTCGGCTCGATGATGCGTCTGGCCGGCGAAGGCCGGCAGGGCCGCGAAGGCGTGCGCATGGGCTTGTGGGGCGCGGCGCAGGCCGTGGCCTTCGGCCTGGGCGGTGTCGTCGGCACCGGCGCCAGCGACCTCGCTCACTGGCTGCTGGGCGAGTCCTCGGTCGCCTATTCCAGCGTCTTCGCAGCCGAGGCGCTGCTTTTCGTGGTGTCCGCCTTCCTGGCGGCCAAGATCGATGCCCGGCCCCGCGCCACCGCGACGCCGCGCCTGTTTGTCGAACCCGCGGTGGCAAAGGTGGAGTGAGATGCAACTGGAGACCTTCGATGTCGTCGTCGTCGGCGGCGGTCCGGCTGGCGCCACGGCGGCCACGGAGATCGCGCGGCAGGGCCGCAGCGTGCTGCTGCTCGACCGTGCCGGCCGCATCAAACCCTGCGGCGGCGCGATCCCGCCGCGTGCGATCCGCGACTTCGGCATTCCCGACGAGCTGATCGTCGCCAAGGCGCTGTGCGCCCGGATGATCTCGCCGACCGACGTCAAGGTCGACATCCACATCGAGAACGGCTACGTCGGCCTCGTCGACCGCGAGCAGTTCGACGAATGGCTGCGCGAGCGTGCGCGCCAGTGCGGCGCGGTGCGCCGCACCGGCACCTTCGAGCGCATCGACCGCGACGCCGACGGCTGCGCCATCGTGCGCTACCGCCCGCACGAGAAGGGCGAACGCGGCGAAGGCCAGGAGGCCGCGGTGCGCGCCCGGGCGATCATCGGCGCCGACGGCGCACGCTCCGAGGTGGCACGCCAGCAGATCTCGTGCGCGCACGAGGTCGAGTACGTCTTCGCCTACCACGAGATCATCGAGGCGCCGGAACCCGGCCACCCCGACTACGACCCCTCGCGTTGCGACGTCTACTACCGCGGCACGATCTCGCCGGACTTCTACGGCTGGGTCTTCCCGCACGGCAAGACGATGAGCGTGGGCACCGGCAGCGCCGACAAGGGCTTCTCGCTGCGCAACGCGACGGCCAAGCTGCGCGAGGACGCCGGCCTGGCGAACTGCAAGACGATCCGCCGCGAAGGCGCGCCGATCCCGCTGAAGCCGCTGCGCTGCTGGGACAACGGCCGCGACGTCGTGCTCGCCGGCGACGCCTCGGGCGTCGTCGCGCCGGCCTCGGGCGAGGGCATCTACTACGCGCTGGCCGGCGGCCGCTTCGCCGCCGAGGCGGTGCTGGAGATGCTGCGCACCGGCGACGCCAAGGCGCTGGCCGGCGCGCGCCGCAACTTCATGCGCGAGCACGGCCGCGTGTTCTGGATCCTCGGCATCCTGCAGCGCTTCTGGTACTCCAGCGACAAGCGCCGCGAGCGTTTCGTCAGCATCTGCAAGGACAAGGACGTGCAGCAGCTGACCTTCGACTCGTACATGAACAAGCGGCTGACGCGGCGCAAGCCGATGGCCCACGTGCGCATCTTCTTCAAGGACATCGCGCACCTGCTGGGCCTGGCGCGGGTCTGACACGGCGCGTGGCGCTCGTCGACCTCGTCATCGCCGTCACGCTGCTGGAGGCCCTGGTCCTCTGGATCTGGCACGCGCGCACCGGGCGCGGCCTGGCGCCGCGTGACTTCGTCGCCAACCTCTGCGCCGGCCTGGCGCTGATGCTGGCGGTGCGTGCGGCGCTGGCCGGCGCCGCCTGGACCTGGGTGGCCGCCGGGCTGGCGGCCGCGGGTGTCGCCCACCTGCTGGACCTGCGGCGGCGCTGGCGCCGCTGACGCCGTTCACGCCGATCACGCTGCGGCGGCTCAGCCGTCCTCGTCCGGCGTCTGGAAGTCGGGCACCAGCACCTCGCAGACGATGCCGCGCGGGCCGTTCTCGCGCCAGCGCACCTCGCCGCCCAGCAGCTTGACGCGCTTGCGCACGCCGCCCAGCCCCAGGCCGTGGGCCCAGCCCTCGGGTGCGCGGCCGTCGCCGTCGTCGCTGACCGCCAGCGTCAGCCGCGTGCCGTGCAGCGCCATCTGCAGGTCCACGCGCGACGCGTGGCCGTGGTAGAGCGAGTTCGTCACCAACTCGCGGATCACGCGCGTCAGCGCCGACCACTGCACCACCGTCAGCCGCACGTCGCGGTCGAACTCGACCGACCAGCCGAGCTGCACCTGGGCGGCCGTCAGGCGCTGGGTCAGGTCGGCCTTCCACTCGGCCGAAGCGTGCGACAGGCGGTGGTTGGCCGCCGCCAGCCCGCGCGTCAGCGTCTTCAGGTCGAGCAGCGTGTGGCGGATGTAGTCCTCCATCTCAGGGGTCTGCGCCTGGTACATCAGCGTCAGCAGGCGGGCGCCGATGTCGTCGTGCAGGTCCTGGGCGATGCGCAGCCGCTCCTCGTTGCGCCCGCGCTCGACCGCCTGGTCGTAGGCGACGGCGCGCTTGAGCTGGTCGACGACACGCTCGGCCAGCCGGGCGTCGTCGCGCGAGAACAGGCGCTGGCCGCGGCGCGCGAAACGCAGCACCAGCGACAGCGGCCGGCCACCGCCGCGGCTGCTGCGCACCGGCACGACCAGCGCCGCGCCGCCGCCGACCACCGAGGCGCGCGGCGAGTCGCGCTCCAGCCGCAGCACCTCAAGCGGCTCGAACAGCTCGCGCAGCAGTTCGGCGACCAGCGTCGAATAGCGCGAGGGCTGCTTCTGCAACTCGCGGGCGACGCGGTAGAGCTGCTCGAAGGTGCGCTCGGTGGTCAGCACCTCCGAGCCTATCGTCTGGTTGAGGATCCACTGCCGCGCCCCGGCGTAGGCGCCCAGCGCCAGGAACACCGCCAGCGTCAGCGATGTGAACGGGCCGAGCGAGAAGAGGGCGACGAACAGCAGGTCCAGCGAGACCGCGATCGTGCTGATGCCGGCCAGCATCGCCAGTTCGCGCAGCGCCATGCGCGAGCGCGACAGAAAGGGCACCAGCAGCAGCAGCGAGGTGAAGAACAGCGTCCAGACCAGCGAGCCGGCGGCGGCCACGGTGCCCGGCCTGCCCGTCGTCCCGGCGGCGGCGGCCATGCCCAGCGTCACCAGCGCGAATGCAGCCAGGGTGAAGACGCCCAGGCGGCGCAGCACCGCGGCGAAGGGGTTGGCCTCGATGCGGTAGGACCAGGAGATCGTCGCCAGCGCCGCCGCGCCCTGGGCCAGCAGCGCGCCCTGCGTCCACCACCAGACGTGGCTCAGCGCGCCGCTGTGCGCCAGCACCGGCAGCACGAAGACCGGCAGCCAGCCGGCCGCGGCGATCGCCTGGCGGTGCGGCAGCAGCCGCGGGTGCTGCGTGAAGGCGTGCAGCACGGCGGCACCGACGGCCAGGTCCAGCACCATGCGCGCCAGCGGCTCGACGGTCGCGAAGCCGGCGGGCAGCCCCAGGCCGCGCATCGAGCCGACGGCGATGAACAGCAGCGTCGCCGCCTGGCTCAGCATCACGAACAGGTAGACGACGTTGCGGCCCTGCGGGCGTGCCAGCAGCACGATCGCGCCGACGAGGTAGACCGCCAGCGCCAGCGCCGTCAGCGGCCAGTACAGCAGGCCCAGGCCGTCGAATCCGCGCGGCCGCGCCAGCACCGGGAGCTCGATGCCGTTGCGGAACTCGACGAAGACCTCCCGGCCTTCCAGCACCTCGGCCAGCGCCTCCTGCTGCGCGACGACGCGCTCGCGCACCGCGTCGTCGACCTGCCAGCGCGGCGAGTGTTCGTTGAGCAGCGCGTCGACCCGGACCTCGCGGCCGTCGGCGTTGCGCAGCGCGATCGGGGCCCGCCCGACCATGGGCTCCAGCGCCGGGACCGAGGTCGACAACACCGTCGGCGGAGCGCCGGTGGCGCCGAGCAGCACCACGTCGAGCGCCGGGCTGGCCGCCAGCCAGCGTGTCAGCGCCAGCAGCCCGAGGCAGCCGAGCACCGTCAGCACGACGAGGAGCTGGCGTCGCCAGCCGGTCCAGTGCTGGGGCAGGTCGGTGCCGAGCGTGGGCTCCAGCGCCGAGTTCGCGAAGCTCGAATCGCCGGGGACGGCGGGGCGTTCCGTCATGGCGATGATGGGGGCGGCGGCGGGCCGCCGGGCGCTCAGACCAGTCCTTGCTTGCTCGCGAGCACCGCGGCCTCGGCCCGGCTCGAGACGTTCAGCTTCTTGTAGATGGACTTGATGTGGTCGTTGACGGTGAACCACTTGATGCCCATCAGGCTCGCGATCTCCTTGATCGTGAAGCCCTTGCTGAGGTAGGTGAGCACCTCGCTCTCGCGCGGCGTCAGGCGTTCGTGCTCGGGCAGCGCCTTCTCCATCGGCACCGGCCGGCTGGTCGTGAAGCCGGTGGTGTTGACGAAGCCGCTGTCGGGCGCGACGTCGGGGCCGGCGCCCTGACGGAAGTGGGTCAGCAGCCGGCGTGCGATCGCCGGCGACAGCGGCGGCTGGCCGCGCACGATCTTCTGCAACTCCTCGACGAGGACCTCGAAGCGGTCCTCCTTCAGCAGGTAGCCGTCGGCACCGTGCTGCAGGGCTCAGGTGCTCGTCGTCTGAGTACAGCGTCGTGACGATCTTCGTCGCCGGGTAGTGCGCGAGTTCGGCCAGCAGCTCCATGCCGTTGCCGTCCGGCAGCTCCAGGTCGATCAGGATCAGCTTGAAGGGGTCGACACCGTGCAGGCCGGTCGCGCCGCCCGCCAGCGTGATGTGGCGGCGCGCCGTTTCGAGGTCCCCGGCCTCGGTGATGTGATTCGCGTCGCTGAAGCTCTCACGAACGACCCGGCAGAGGAAACTTCGCGCCACCGGGTTGTCTTCCAGGATCAGCACCTTTACGGCCATAGCCGACCTCCCCGTATTCGATCGTGCGCCATCCTAGCGCGTTCGTTTCGCGCCCGGAAAGGTGGACCCCCTGCCTCAGTTGCCACAAACGACGATCAGCTTGCCCAGGGCGCGGCGCGAGGCCATGCGCTCGTAAGCCTGGGGCAAGTCTTCGAGCGCGAAACGGGCGCCGACGACGGGCTTGATGCGGCCTTCGGCGTACCAGCGCGCGAGCTGGCCGATGGCCGCAGCGCTGGCCTGCGGCTCGCGGCGCACGAACTCGCCCCAGAAGACGCCGACGATGGACGCGCCCTTGAGCAGCGCCAGGTTCCAGGGCAGGGCCGGGATCGCCCCGCTGGCGAAGCCGACGACCAGGTAGCGCCCGCGCCAGGCGATCGAGCGCAGCGCCGGCTCGGCCAGCTCGCCGCCGACGGGGTCGTAGACGAGGTCGGGCCCGCGGCCGCCGGTCAAGGCCTTCAGCGCATCGCGCAGGTTCTCCACCGAATAGTCGATGACGGCATCGGCGCCCAGCTCGCGGCACAGCGCGCACTTCTCGGCGCCGGAGGCCGCGGCGATGACATGCGCTCCGACCGCCTTGGCGATCTGCAGCGCCGCGGTGCCGACGCCGCCCGCGGCGCCCAGCACCAGCACCGTCTCGCCGGGGCGCAGCGCGCCGCGGTCGAGCAGCGCATGCTGCGAGGTGCCGTAGGTGAAGGCGAAGGCCGCCGCGTCCTCGAGCGCGAAGCCCGGCGGCAACGCGATCGCGCGGCCGGCATCGACGCAGGCGTGGGTGGCGAAGCCGCCGTGGGTGCCGATGACCGCCACCGGCTGGCCGACGGCCAGCGTCGTCACGCCTTCGCCCAGCGCCTCGACGACGCCGGCGAACTCGGCGCCGGGCACGAAGGGCAGCGGCGGGCGCGCCTGGTACTTGCCCTCGACGATCAGCAGGTCGGGGAAGTTCAGGCTCGCGGCGCGGATCGCCACACGCACCTCGCCGGGCGCCGGCTCGGGCGTCGGCAGCTCGCGCCAGTGCATGCCGGCGACGCCGTCCAGCGATTCGCAGAGCCAGGCCTTCATCGTCTTCTCCTCTCGGGGGTGGGCGGCATCTTAGGCAGCGCCGCGGGCCACGGCCGTCGCGCAGGCGACGCCCGGCCGACTCCCTACAATGCCCCGATGCGCATCCTGATCGCCAACGACGACGGTTACCTCGCCCCCGGCATCGCCGCGCTGGTCAAGGCCTGCGAGGGCCTGGGCACGATCGACGTCATCGCCCCGGAGCAGAACGCCAGCGGCACCTCCAACGCGCTGACGCTGAACCGGCCGCTGTCGGTCTTCGAGGCGCGTGGCGAGCCGGTGCAGGGCTTCCGCGTCGTCAACGGCACGCCGTCCGACTCGGTGCACGTCGCGCTGACCGGCCTCTTGCCGCACAAGCCCGACCTGGTGCTCTCGGGCATCAACCAGGGCGCGAACATGGGCGACGACACGCTGTACTCGGGCACCGTCGCCGCGGCGATGGAAGGCTATCTGTTCGGCGTCCCGGCGATCGCCTTCTCGCAGGCCGAGAAGGGCTGGACGCACCTGGACGCCGCCGCGGCCACGGCGCGCGCCATCGTCGAGCAGGTGCTCGCCGGCGGCCCGCCCACCGGGCCCTGGCTGCTCAACGTGAACATCCCCAACCGGGCCGATGCCGCGTCGCTGCCGCGCCTGGTGACGCGCCTGGGCCGCCGCCACGCCAGCGAGCCGGTGATCCGCCAGACCAACCCGCGCGGCGAGCCGATCTACTGGATCGGCCCGGCCGGCGACGCGCGCGACGCCGGCGAAGGCACCGACTTCCACGCCGTCGCGCACGGCGCGGTGTCGATCACGCCGCTGCAGGTGGACCTCACCGACCACGCGATGCGCGGCGCCTGGGCGTCGCGGCTGGGCGTTCCGCTCGCATGAGCGGTAAGCCGCCGCGGTTCCCGCTCGGGCTGCAGCACGTGCAGCCGCGCTCGCCGGCGCGCCCGGCCACCGACGTCCTGCGCCCGCAGCGGCCGCTGCACGAAGCCGCACGCGACGCCGCGCGCCGCGTCGCGCCCAGCGGCCTGGGGCTGGACTCGCCCGCGGTGCGCGAGCGCATGGTCGCCCGGCTGCACGCCGACGGCCTGCGCTGCGAGCCGGTGCTGCGCGCCTTCGCCGCGGTGCCGCGCCACCATTTCGTCGACAGCGCGCTGGCGACCCAGGCCTACGAGGACACCAGCCTGCCGATCGGTCTCGGCCAGACGATCTCCAAGCCCTCGGTCGTCGGCCGCATGCTGGCGCTGCTGTTCGGCGGCGAACGTGCCGCGGCTGCCGGCCACCTCGGCCGCGTGCTCGAGATCGGCACCGGCTGCGGCTACCAGGCGGCGCTGCTGGCGCAGATCTCCAAGCGCGTCGTCTCGATCGAACGGCTCAAGCCGCTGCACGACAAGGCGCGCGACAACCTGGCCGCGTCGCGCCATCCCGGCGACCTGCGCCTGCTCTATGGCGACGGACGCCTGGGCCATGCGCCGCTGGCGCCGTACGACAGCATCGTCGCCGCCGCCGGCGGCGAAGACATCCCGCAAGCCTGGCTGGACCAGCTCGCCGAAGGCGGGCGCCTGGTCGCGCCGATGCACGACCCGGCCGCCGGCGGGCAGGTGCTCGTCGTCATCGACCGGCGTCCCGAAGGCCTGCGCCGTCAGGTTCACGATGCCGTCCATTTCGTCCCCCTAAAATCCGGCACGGCATGACATACGACGCAACGTTCGAGAACTCCCGTCCCGGCACCCGGCTTCGCCCGGCGCCTTCCCTGCTGCTGATGGCGGTGGCCGCCGCGGTGCTGGCTGGCTGCGCCAACCCCTCGCACCGCGCCCCGGTCGAAGACCGCAGCGGCCGTCCGGTCGCTTCCAGCCCGGCCTCGGCCGCGCCGGAGACCGCGCCCAAGCCGCCGCCCGGCCAGGAAAACCTGGGCAAGCCCGGCTACTACGCCGTCAAGCCCGGCGACACGCTGATCCGCATCGGCCTGGAGAACGGCCAGAACTGGCGCGACATCGCGCGCTGGAACAACCTCGAGAACCCGGACCGCATCGAAGTCGGCCAGGTCGTGCGCGTCGTGCCGCCCGGTGCCGACCCCAACGGCGTCGTCGTGCGCCCGGTGGCACCGGCCGCGCGCGCCGAGTCCCGTCCGGCGAGCGGCTCGGCCTCCGGTGCATCCGCTCCGGCACCCGCGGCCACCGCGCCCGCAGCGGCCAGCACCGCCAGCGCCAGCCCGGCTTCGGGCTCCTCGTCCTCGTCGTCGGTACCTGCCGCGCGCGACGGCGACGACGACGTCAACTGGACCTGGCCGGCCGCCGGCAGCGTCGTCGCCGGCTTCGACGAGGTGCGCAGCAAGGGCCTGTCGATCGCCGGCAAGGCCGGTGATCCGGTCTACGCCGCGGCCGACGGCCGCGTGGTCTACGCCGGCTCCGGCCTGCGCGGCTACGGCAACCTCATCATCGTCAAGCACAACGCCACCTTCCTGTCGGCGTACGCGCACAACCAGACCCTGCTGGTCAAGGAGGACCAGGCGGTCCGCCGCGGCCAGAAGATCGCCGAGATGGGCGCCAGCGACGCCGACAGGGTGCAGCTGCACTTCGAGATCCGGCGTCAGGGCAAGCCGGTCGATCCGGCGAAACTGCTGCCCTCGCGGTAGCGGCGACGGAGCCCGGCGGATGGTCACGAGGCGCGATGCGCACGACGGCCCCGCCGAAGGCTCCGACACGTTCGAGCCCGGGGCCTCGCCTGAGGTGCCCGAGGCCGCCGAGGCGCCGGCCCAGGTGCCGGCCGACGGCGAAGGCGAGCACGGCAACACGCTGCAGAGCTATCTGCGCGACATCCGCCGCGCGCCGCTGATGAGCGCCGAGGAAGAGCATGCGACCGCGGTGCGTGCCCGTGCCGGCGACTTCGCCGCCCGCCAGGCGATGATCGAGCGCAACCTGCGCCTCGTCGTCAGCATCGCCAAGCACTACGTCGGCCGCGGCATGCCGATGATCGACCTGATCGAGGAAGGCAACCTGGGCCTGATGCACGCCACGGGCAAGTTCGAGCCCGAACGCGGCTTCCGCTTCTCGACCTACGCCTCGTGGTGGATCCGCCAGAGCATCGAGCGGGCGATCATGCATCAGGCGCGGCTGATCCGGCTGCCGGTGCACGTCGTGCGCGAGCTCAACCAGGTGCTCAAGGCGCGCCGCGCGCTGGAGTCCGCGCGCCGCGGCGAGGCCGAGCGGCCGGTCTCGGTCGACGAGGTCGCCGCGGCGCTGCAGCGCCCGGTCGAGGAGGTCGCCGAGCTGCTGAAGCTGGCCGAGCAGCCGACCTCGCTGGACATGCCGCTGGAGCGCGAGAGCGGCGAGTCGATGCTCGACACGGTGGCCGACGAAGACGCCATCGACCCGCTCGGCCTGACGCTCAGCCGCGAGGCCGTGCACCTGCTGGACAACGGCCTGGCCGAACTCAACGAGCGCGAGCGCGAGGTGCTCGCCGGCCGCTTCGGCCTGCGCGACCGCGAGCCCGAGACGCTGGAGGAACTGGCCGCGCGCCTGGGTCTGACGCGCGAGCGCATCCGCCAGATCCAGCAGGAAGCGCTGCTCAAGCTCAAGCGCCGCATGGTGCGGCGTGGCGTCGATCGCGACGCGCTGTTCTGAACGGGTGCGCCGGCCCGGGATAATCCGGGCATGAGTTCAGGTATGGATTGGCTGCAGGTCGAGTCGCTCGACCTCGAGGCCCAGGGCGTCGCGCACCGCGCCGACGGCAAGGTGGTGTTCATCGAGGGCGCGCTGCCGGGCGAGACCGTGCAGGTGCAGGTCTCGCGGCGCAAGAACCAGTGGGAGCAGGGCGTGCTGTCGGCGCTGGCGCGCGAAAGCTCGCAGCGCGTGCGTCCGGGCTGCCCGCATTTCGGGCTGCACGCCGGCGCCTGCGGCGGCTGCAAGATGCAGCACCTGCATCCGGCGGCCCAGGTGGCCGTCAAGCAGCGCGTGCTGGAGGACAACCTCTGGCACCTCGGCAAGGTCAAGCCCGAGCGGCTGCTGCGGCCGATCCACGGCCCGGCCTGGGGCTACCGCTGGCGCGCGCGGCTGTCGGTGCGCTACGTGCCGAAGAAGGGCGTCGTCCTCGTCGGCTTCCACGAACGCAAGTCGCGCTACGTCGCCGACATGCTGGAGTGCCCGGTGCTGCCGGCGAAGGTCAGCGCGATGCTGCCGGCGCTGCGTGAGCTGATCGGCGCGATGGAGCAGCGCGACCGCCTGCCGCAGATCGAGCTGGCGGCCGGCGACGAGGTCATCGCGCTGGTGCTGCGCCACCTGGAGCCGCTGTCGGCGGGCGACGCGGCCAGGCTGCGCGCCTTCGGTGCCGAGCACGGCGTGCAGTGGTGGCTGCAGCCCAAGGGGCCGGAGACCGTGCACCGCCTCGACGAGGGCGGGCCGCAGCTCGCCTACTCGCTGCCCGAGTACGGCGTGACGATGCCGTTCAAGCCGACCGACTTCACCCAGGTGAACCCGCAGATCAATCGCGTGCTGGTCGACCGCGCCGTACGGCTGCTGGCGCCCCAGCCGCACGAGCGCATCGTCGACTGGTTCTGCGGCCTGGGCAACTTCACGCTGCCGCTGGCGCGGCGCGCGGCCGCGGTGCACGGCATCGAAGGCAGCGAGACGCTGGTGCAGCGCGCACGCGAGAACGCCGCCGCCAACGGCCTTGCGGCCAACACCAGCTTCGCGGCGCGCAACCTGTTCGAGATGAGCGCCGACGAGCTGATGACCAGCGGCGCGGCCGACGCCTGGCTCGTCGACCCGCCGCGCGAGGGTGCGTTCGCGCTCGCCAAGTCGCTGGCTGAGCTGCGCGGCCGCGAAGGCTGGACGCCGCCGCGGCGCATCGTCTACGTCAGCTGCAACCCGGCGACGCTGGCGCGTGACGCCGGGCTGATCGTGCACCTGGCGGGCTTCCGCTGCGTCGCGGCGGGCGTCGTCAACATGTTCCCGCACACCGCGCACGTCGAGAGCATCGCGGTGTTCGAGCGCAGCGAGGCGGCACTGAGCCCACGTCCCGTAGGCGAGGCGGCGCCGGAACTCGCCGCTGAGCCGGCGCCGGACGCTGTGGCCTGAAACCGCGTGCACCAAGAAAAACGGGGCCCGAGGGCCCCGTTTTCGTTGTGCGATCGAGCGTCAGTCGCGTTCGCCGCCGAACACGCCCAGCAGCATCAGCAGGCTCTGGAACACGTTGTACAGGTCCAGGTAGATCGCCAGCGTGGCCGTGATGTAGTTGGTCTCGCCGCCGTCGATGACGCGCTTGACGTCGACCAGCATGAAGGCCGAGAAGATGCCGATCGCGGCGACCGACATCGTCAGCATCAGCGCGCTGGACTGCACGAAGATGTTGATGACCCCGACCACCAGCAGCAGGATCGCGCCGACGAACAGGAACTTCGACAGGCCCGACAGGTCGCGCTTGACGACGGTCGCCAGCGTGGCCATCGAGGCGAAGACCGCCGCAGTGCCGCCGAAGGCGATCATGATCAGGGAGGCGCCGTTCGAGAAGCCGAGGATGGCCGCCAGCATGCGCGACAGCATCAGGCCCATGAAGAACGTGAAGCCGAGCAGCACGCCGACGCCGGCCGCCGAGTTCTTGGTCTTCTCGATCGCGAACATGAATGCGAACGCGCCGCCGAGAAACACCAGCGCACTCATCCCCATGCCGAGGCTGGCGGTGATGCCGGTGGCGACGCCGATCCAGGCGCCGAGCACGGTCGGGACGAGAGACAGCGCGAGCAGCGCATACGTGTTGCGCAGGACGCGGTTGCGCTGCGCGGTCAGAACGCCGCCGCCTGCGAAACCGCCGTAGGTGGGCGAAGTGCGATCCATCAGACCTCCGAAGGGGGTTGTGACAAAGACGACTCTTGGAGTCGGAAACCGATTGTAGGTTCCGTGAATCGCCGAATGGCCCTGCGCCATCCCGGGTTCTGGCTCGCGGTTGACATGGCGCTGCGGCACTTCATCGCCGCATTGGCGTCGGCACGGCAAGCGCCTTTTTCAGGGGTGGCGCTTGTTCCGCGCTATACTCCGTAGGTTTACCCGCCATCACCGCAGCCCTAGCGAAACTCCGTCGTCGGTTTCCCCTCGGATCCACCCCTCACCGGGTGGCGCTGGGCGCGCGAATCCCGGAGCTTTTCTCTTGCTGCCCGTCCTGCCCCCCGCACTCCTCGCACTCGCAGACGGCACGACCTTCCTCGGTACCTCGATCGGCGCGCCCGGTCGGACCGTTGGCGAGGTGGTGTTCAACACCGCGCTCACCGGCTACCAGGAAATC
The DNA here is from genome assembly GCF_000284255.1 of Rubrivivax gelatinosus IL144. Classification (NCBI taxonomy): domain Bacteria; kingdom Pseudomonadati; phylum Pseudomonadota; class Betaproteobacteria; order Burkholderiales; family Sphaerotilaceae; genus Rubrivivax; species Rubrivivax gelatinosus. Next base: position 3,553,931 of record NC_017075.1, on the reverse strand, counting down.
CTCACCGACCCCAGCTATTGCCGGCAGATCGTCACGCTGACGTATCCGCACATCGGCAACGTCGGGGTCAACGAGGAAGACGTCGAGGCCGCGAAGGTCCATGCCGCCGGCCTGGTCATCAAAGACCTGCCGCTGCGCGTCTCCAACTTCCGTGCTGCGATGCCGCTGTCGCAGTACCTCGAGCGCGAGGGCACGGTGGCCATCGCCGGCATCGACACCCGCCGCCTGACGCGCGTGCTGCGCACCACCGGCGCGCAGAACGGCTGCATCGTCAGCTTCGCGCCTGGCACCGTCGTCGGTGAAGCCGAGATCGCCGCGGCCGTCGCCGCCGCCAAGGCCGCGCCGTCGATGGCCGGGCTGGACCTGGCCCAGGTCGTGTCGGCCGACGCGCCCTACGAGTGGACCGAGACCTCCTGGCAGCTCGGCCGCGGCCACGGCACGCTGGCCGACGCGGAGTTCCACGTCGTCGCCTACGACTTCGGCGTCAAGCGCAACATCCTTCGCCTGCTGGCCGACCGCGGCTGCCGCGTCACCGTCGTGCCGGCCAGGACGCCGGCCGCCGAGGTGTTCAAGCTGAAACCCGACGGCGTCTTCCTCAGCAACGGCCCGGGTGACCCGGAACCCTGCGACTACGCCATCGCCGCCGCCCGCGAGATCATCGACGCCGGCGTGCCGACCTTCGGCATCTGCCTGGGCCACCAGATCATGGCCCTGGCCTCGGGCGCGAAGACCTTCAAGATGAAGTTCGGCCACCACGGTGCCAACCACCCGGTGAAGGACCTGGACAGCGGCCGCGTCAGCATCACCAGCCAGAACCACGGCTTCGCGGTCGACGAGAAGACGCTCGGCGCCAACCTGCGCCCCACCCACGTCAGCCTGTTCGACGGCACGCTGCAGGGCCTGGCGCGCACCGACCGCCCGGCCTTCTGCTTCCAGGGACACCCCGAGGCCAGCCCCGGCCCGCACGACATCGGCTACCTGTTCGACCGCTTCGTGGCGCTGATGCAAGAGAGAGCCTGACCCATGCCCAAGCGCACCGACATCCACAAGATCCTCATCATCGGCGCCGGCCCGATCATCATCGGCCAGGCCTGCGAGTTCGACTATTCCGGCGCCCAGGCCTGCAAGGCGCTGCGCGAGGAGGGCTACAAGGTCATCCTCGTCAACAGCAACCCGGCGACGATCATGACCGACCCGGAGATGGCCGATGTCACCTACATCGAGCCCATCACCTGGCAGGTCGTCGAGAAGATCATCGCCAAGGAGCGCCCCGACGCGATCCTGCCGACGATGGGCGGCCAGACAGCGCTGAACTGCGCGCTGGACCTGCACCGCCACGGCGTGCTCGCCAAGTACGGCGTCGAGATGATCGGCGCCAACGAGCACGCGATCGAGAAGGCCGAAGACCGCATGAAGTTCAAGGACGCGATGACGGCCATCGGGCTGGAATCGGCCAAGAGCGGCATCGCGCACAGCATGGAAGAAGCGCTCGCGGTGCAGCGGCGCATCCAGTCCGAGATCGGCGGCACGGGCTTCCCGATGGTCATCCGCCCGAGCTTCACGATGGGCGGCACCGGCGGCGGCATCGCCTACAACCCGGAGGAGTTCGAGGAGATCTGCAAGCGCGGCCTCGACCTGTCGCCGACCAAGGAACTGCTGATCGAGGAGTCGCTGATCGGCTGGAAGGAGTACGAGATGGAAGTCGTCCGCGACCGCGCGGACAACTGCATCATCGTCTGCTCCATCGAGAACCTCGACCCGATGGGCATCCACACCGGTGACTCGATCACCGTGGCGCCCGCGCAGACGCTGACCGACAAGGAATACCAGCTGATGCGCAACGCGTCGATCGCGATCCTGCGCGAGATCGGCGTCGACACCGGCGGCTCCAACGTCCAGTTCTCGGTGAACCCGGACAACGGCCGCCTGATCGTCATCGAGATGAACCCGCGCGTGTCGCGTTCGTCGGCGCTGGCGTCCAAGGCCACCGGCTTCCCGATCGCCAAGGTCGCGGCCAAGCTGGCCGTCGGCTACACGCTCGACGAGCTGCGCAACGACATCACCGGCGGCGCGACGCCGGCGAGCTTCGAGCCCTCGATCGACTACGTCGTCACCAAGATCCCGCGCTTCGCGTTCGAGAAGTTCCCGGCCGCCGACCCGCACCTGACGACGCAGATGAAGTCCGTCGGCGAGGTGATGGCGATGGGCCGCAGCTTCCAGGAAAGCTTCCAGAAGGCGCTGCGCGGCCTGGAGACCGGCATCGACGGCCTGACCGAACGCAGCACCGACCGCGACGAGATCGTCGACGAGATCGGCAACGTCGGCCCCGAGCGCATCCTGTTCCTGGCCGACGCCTTCCGCATCGGCATGACGCTCGACGAGGTTTTCGAGGAGACCGCGGTCGACCCCTGGTTCCTGGCCCAGATCCAGGACCTCGTCGCCACCGAGCAGCAGGTCGCCGCGCGTGCCAATCTGGCCGCGCTGTCGGCCGCCGAACTGCGCTGGCTGAAGGCCAAGGGCTTCTCCGACAAGCGTCTGGCCAAGCTGCTGGGCACCAACCAGCACGCGGTGCGCGCGCGCCGCCACGAGCTGGGCGTGCGCCCGGTCTATAAGCGCGTGGACACCTGCGCCGCCGAGTTCGCGACGCAGACGGCCTACATGTACTCCACGTACGACGAGGAGTGCGAGGCCGAGCCGACCGACAAGAAGAAGATCATGGTGCTCGGCGGCGGCCCCAACCGCATCGGCCAGGGCATCGAGTTCGACTACTGCTGCGTGCACGCGGCGCTGGCGATGCGCGAGGACGGGTACGAGACCATCATGGTCAACTGCAACCCGGAAACCGTGTCGACCGACTACGACACCAGCGACCGTCTGTATTTCGAGCCGGTGACGCTGGAAGACGTGCTCGAGATCGTCGACAAGGAAAAGCCGGTCGGCGTCATCGTCCAGTACGGCGGCCAGACGCCGCTGAAGCTGGCGCTGGACCTCGAGCGCGCCGGCGTGCCGATCATCGGCACGACGCCCGACTCGATCGACATCGCCGAGGACCGGGAGCGCTTCCAGAAGCTGCTGCACGAACTCGGCCTGAAGCAGCCGCCCAACCGCACCGCGCGCACCGAGGAACAGGCCCTGGCGCTGGCGCACGAGATCGGCTATCCGCTGGTCGTGCGCCCGAGCTACGTGCTCGGCGGCCGCGCGATGGAGATCGTGCACGGCGACAAGGACCTCGAGCGCTACATGCGCGAGGCGGTCAAGGTCAGCGACAAGAGCCCGGTGCTGCTGGACCGCTTCCTCGACGACGCCGTCGAGGTCGACGTCGACTGCATCGCCGACGCCGCCGGCGAGGTGCTGATCGGCGGCATCATGGAACACGTCGAGGCCGCCGGCATCCACAGCGGCGACTCGGCCTGCTCGCTGCCGCCGTACACGCTGTCGGCCGCGCTGCAGGACGAGATGCGCCGCCAGGCTGCGGCGATGGCCAAGGCGCTGGGCGTCGTCGGGCTGATGAACACCCAGTTCGCCGTCCAGGGCGAAGGCGAGGACGCCGTCGTCTACGTGCTCGAAGTGAATCCGCGTGCCTCGCGCACCGTGCCTTTCGTCAGCAAGGCCACCGGCCGCCCGCTGGCCAAGATCGCTGCGCGCTGCATGGCCGGGCAGTCGCTGAAGCAGCAGGGCATCGGCGCCGAGATCGTGCCGCCGTTCTTCAGCGTCAAGGAGGCGGTCTTCCCGTTCAACAAGTTCCCTGGCGTCGACCCGATCCTGGGCCCCGAGATGCGCTCCACCGGCGAGGTGATGGGCGTCGGCAAGACCTTCGGCGAGGCGATGCTGAAGAGCCAGCTCGGCGCCGGCTCGCGCCTGCCCGAGAAGGGCACGGTCGTGATCACCGTGAAGAACAGCGACAAGCCGCGCGCCGTGAAGGTGGCCGCCGAACTCGTCGCGCTGGGCTACGAGGTGCTCGCCACCAAGGGCACGGCGCAGGCGATTGCCGATGCCGGCGTGCCGGTCAAGCTGGTCAACAAGGTCAAGGACGGGCGCCCGCACATCGCCGACAAGGTGAAGGCCGGCGAAGTGCAGCTGGTCTTCACTACGGTGGACGAAACGCGTACGGCGATTGCCGATTCACGCTATATCCGTACCGCGGCGCTGGCCAATCGGGTCACCTATTACACGACCATGGCCGGCAGCGAGGCCGCCACCGAGGCATTGAAGCATCAGGATGACCTCGAAGTGGTTTCGCTCCAGGAATTGCACGCGGAACTGAATTAGACTCCGGGCCTTCGCTGATCCGCCGCAGGCGCCCGAGGGGGCCCCTGCGGCGGATTCACTTTGTCCGCACACAAGACGCTCACCATGGCCACCATCCCCCTGACCCGGCGCGGCGCCGAAAAGCTGAAGGAAGAACTGCAACGCCTGAAGACCGTCGAGCGCCATGCGGTCATCCAGGCGATCGCCGAGGCGCGCGCCCAGGGCGACCTGTCCGAGAACGCCGAGTACGACGCGGCCAAGGACAAGCAGGGCTTCATCGAAGGCCGGATCAAGGAACTCGAGGGCAAGCTCGCGGCGGCCCAGGTCATCGACCCGTCGGCGCTGGACGCCGGCGGCAAGGTCGTCTTCGGTGCCACGGTCGATCTCGCCGACGAGGACACCGGGGCCGAAGTCACCTACCAGATCGTCGGCGACGACGAAGCCGACCTGAAGGAAGGCCGCATCTCGATCAGCAGCCCGATCGCGCGTGCGCTGATCGGCAAGGAAGCCGGCGACGTCGCCGAAGTGCAGGCGCCGGGCGGCCTCAAGCACTGGGAAATCGTCGAGGTGAAGTACCTCTGACGATGGCGCAGGAGCGCTGGCGCCGCCTGCTGCCCGGCTTGTGGGCCGGCTGGTTGCTGTGTGTCGCGCTGCTGGCGACGCCGGCCGGCTTCGCGCTGCTGCCGCAGGCCGACGCCGGCCGCCTGGCCGCGCGCATGCTGGCCCAGGAGGCCTACACCAGCTTGGCGCTGGGCATCGTGATGGTGCTGCTCGAACGCGCTGCCGCACGGCGCGACGGCGGCCCGCAGTTCTCCTGGGGTTTGGGCCTGGCCCTGGGTGCAATCTTCTGCACCGTCTTCGGCTACTTCGTCATCCAGCCGATGATGCCGGCGGCGCGCCTGGGGCAGGGGGCGCTGTCCTTCGGCGCCCTGCACGCGATCAGCAGCTCGATCTATGCGCTGAAGTGCGTGCTGGTGCTGACCTTGGCCTGGCGCGCGACGTTCAGTCGCTCGCCTTCTTCTTGACGCTGGTGGCGCGCGGCTTCACGCGCTTGATCTGGCCGCCGGCGGTGACGCGCTGGTTGCCGTAGACCTTGACCTTGGTGACGGTCGCGCGGTGGTTGCCGCTCTTGGAGAACTTGACCAGCTTGACGACGCGCGGCCCCGGCTTGCGGTCCTCGCGTTCGGTCTTCTCCTTGGCCGGGATCGGGCGCCACAGCACCAGCAGCTTGCCGATCTGCTGCACCGGCGCGGCGTTCAGCTCGCCGGCCAACTGGGCCATCATCGCCGCGCGCGCGTTGCGGTCGTCGGAGAAGATGCGGACCTTGATCAGCCCGTGGGCCTTGAGCGCCGCGTCGGTCTCCTTGACCACCGCAGGGGTCAGGCCGTCGGCCCCGATCAGGACGACGGGGTCGAGGTGGTGGGCATCGGCGCGGTGTTGCTTGCGCTCGGCAGGCGTGAGTTCAATGGCGGGCATCGCCGTATTATCGACTGACGAATGAAATCATCGAAGAGCAAACGCGTCAATCGCGCCTGGCTGCACGATCACCTGACCGATCCGTACGTGAAAGCGGCGCAGCGCGAGGGCTATCGCTCGCGTGCCGCCTACAAGCTCAAGGAGATCGACGAGGCCTTCGCGCTGATCAGGCCCGGCCAGGTCGCCGTCGACCTCGGCGCCACGCCCGGCGCCTGGAGCCAGTACCTGCGTCGCCGCTTCGCGCCCGAAGGCGCCGCGGCGGGCGCGCTCGACGGCACGATCATCGCGCTGGACATCCTCGACTTCGAGCCGATCGAAGGCGTCACCTTCCTGCAGGGCGACTTCCGCGAAGACGAGGTCGCCGCCCGCCTGGCGGCCGAACTGGCCGGCCGGCCGGTCGACATCGTCGTCTCGGACATGGCACCCAACCTGTCGGGCATCCCGGTGTCCGACGCGGCGCGTGTCGCGCACCTGGTGGAACTCGCCGTCGAGTTCGCGCTCCAGCACCTCAAGCCCGAGGGCGCGCTGGTCTGCAAGGCCTTCCACGGCAGCGGCTACAGCCAGCTCGTCAAGCTCTTCAAGGACAGCTTTCGCATCGTCAAGCCGATCAAGCCCAAGGCTTCGCGCGACAAGTCGGCCGAGACTTTTCTGGTCGGCATCGGCCCCAAGAGCGGCAAGGGCGTCGCCGAGAGCGGAAAATGACATCAATCCGTCCGTTTCACCCAGCTTTTCTCGCCCCGGCCCATACCCTTGTGTCGAATAGAATGATCCCCACCTACCGTGGAATTCGGTTGGCCCGCGTGGTGGCCTTCCGCGCCGTTGAACTGGAGAAGGAGCCGCGGTGAACAATCAGTGGTTTTCCAAGGTCGCTGTCTGGCTGGTGATCGCCCTCGTGCTCTTCACCGTCTTCAAGCAGTTCGACAGAGGTGCGACGGCGGGTAACCAGATCGGCTACTCCGACTTCCTCGAGGAGGTCCGCAGCAAGCGCATCAAGTCGGTCACGCTGCAGGAGAACCCCGGCGGTGGCACCGAGATCATCGCGACGACGACGGACGACAAGCGCCTGCGCAGCACGGCGACCTACCTCGACCGTGGCCTCGTCGGCGACCTGATCAACAACGGCATCAAGTTCGACGTCAAGCCGCGCGAGGAGCCCTCGGTGCTGATGAGCATCCTCGTCAGCTGGGGCCCGATGCTGCTGCTGATCGGCGTCTGGGTGTACTTCATGCGCCAGATGCAGGGCGGCGGCAAGGGCGGCGCCTTCAGCTTCGGCAAGAGCAAGGCGCGCATGCTCGACGAGGCCAACAACTCGACCACCTTCGCCGACGTCGCCGGTTGCGACGAGGCCAAGGAGGAGGTCAAGGAACTCGTCGACTTCCTGAAGGACCCGCAGAAGTTCCAGAAGCTGGGCGGCCGCATCCCGCGCGGCGTGCTGCTGGTCGGCCCTCCGGGCACCGGCAAGACGCTGCTGGCCAAGGCCATCGCCGGCGAGGCCAAGGTGCCGTTCTTCAGCATCTCGGGTTCCGACTTCGTCGAGATGTTCGTCGGCGTCGGCGCGGCGCGTGTGCGCGACATGTTCGAGCAGGCGAAGAAGAGCGCGCCCTGCATCATCTTCATCGACGAAATCGACGCCGTCGGCCGCCACCGCGGTGCCGGCCTGGGCGGCGGCAACGACGAGCGCGAGCAGACGCTCAACCAGATGCTCGTCGAGATGGACGGCTTCGAGACCAACCTCGGCGTCATCGTGATGGCGGCCACCAACCGGCCCGACATCCTCGACCCGGCGCTGCTGCGTCCGGGCCGCTTCGACCGCCAGGTCTACGTGACGCTGCCCGACGTGCGCGGCCGCGAGCAGATCCTGAACGTGCACATGCGCAAGGTGCCGGTCGGTCAGGACATCCGCGCCGACATCCTGGCACGCGGCACGCCGGGCTTCTCGGGTGCCGATCTGGCCAACCTCGTCAACGAGGCTGCCCTGTTCGCCGCTCGCCGCAACGGCCGCGTCGTCGAGATGGTCGATTTCGAGCGCGCCAAGGACAAGATCATGATGGGCCCCGAGCGCAAGTCCATGGTCATGCCCGAGGAAGAGCGCAAGAACACGGCCTACCACGAGGCCGGCCACGCGCTAGTGGCGCGCCTGCTGCCCAAGACCGACCCGGTGCACAAGGTGACGATCATCCCGCGCGGCCGTGCGCTGGGCGTGACGATGCAGCTGCCCGAAGGCGACCGCTACAGCATGGACAAGGAGCGCATGCTGTCGACGATCTCGGTGCTGTTCGGCGGCCGCATCGCCGAAGAGGTGTTCATGAACCAGATGACCACCGGCGCCAGCAACGACTTCGAGCGTGCGACCCAGATCGCCCGCGACATGGTCACGCGCTATGGCATGACCGACGAGCTGGGCCCGATGGTCTATGCCGAGAACGAGGGCGAGGTCTTCCTCGGCCGCTCGGTGACGAAGACGACGACGATGTCCGAGGAGACCATGCGCAAGGTCGACGAGGTCATCCGCCGCATCATCGACGAACGCTACGTCGTCGCGCGCAAGCTGATCGAGGACCACAAGGACAAGATGCACTCGATGGCGCAAGCGCTGCTCGAGTGGGAGACGATCGACAGCGAGCAGATCGACGACATCATGTCCGGCAAGCCGCCGCGGCCGCCCAAGGACTGGACGCCGTCGGCCAACAAGAGCGGTGGCGGCAACACGCCGCCGGCGCGTCCGGACGGCACGCCGGCCACGGTCTGACGACCGGCATCGCATCACGCGCGGGGCTTCGGCCCCGCGTTTTCGTTGGTGGCCCTGAAACCGAGGTTCCGATGAACGACCGCCCCGCTGCCGTCTGGCAGACCGCCCGTTTCCGCATCGACCTGTCGCGTCCGCAGGTCATGGGCATCGTCAACGTCACGCCCGACTCGTTCTCCGACGGCGGCCGCTACGCCGAGCTCGACGCCGCCAAGGCGCGCTGCGAGCGGCTGCTGGAAGAGGGCGTCGACATCCTGGACATCGGCGGCGAGTCGACACGCCCGGGCTCGCGCACGCCCGAGCTCGCCGAGGAGACGGCGCGTGTGCTGCCGCTGGTGCGCCACGCGGTGACGCTGGGTGTGCCGGTGTCGGTGGACACCAGCACGCCGGAGCTGATGCGCGCCGTGCTCGACGCCGGTGCCGACATCGTCAACGACGTGCGCTCGCTCGCCCGGCCCGGCGCCGTCGACGCGCTGGCCGCGCATACGACGGCCGGCGTCTGCCTGATGCACATGCGCGGCGAGCCCGGCACGATGCAGGCCCTGACCGAGTACGGCGACGTCGTCGCCGAGGTCGCCGCCTTCCTGCGCGAGCGGGTCGCCGTGCTCGAAGCCGCCGGCGTCGCGCGCGAGCGCATCACGCTAGACCCGGGCATCGGTTTCGCCAAGACCTCCGAGCAGAACCTCGAGCTGATGGCGCGCCAGCACGAGTTGCTTGCCGAAGGCCTGCCGCTGCTGCTGGGCTGGTCGCGCAAGTCGACGCTGGGCAAGGTCACCGGCCGTCCGGTCGACGAGCGCCTGGTCGCCAGCGTCGCGGCGGCGCTGATGGCCGTCGAACGCGGTGCGCGCATCGTGCGCGTGCACGACGTCGGCGCCACCGTCGACGCGCTCAAGCTCTGGGCGGCGGTCGCCGCTTCCCGCCCGTCCGTCTGAGGCGGCTCAACTCCACGGTCTCGGGGGCGCCGGACGGCGCCGCCAAACGCGACAATCCCTCCATGAGCAGAAACCACTTCGGCACCGACGGCATCCGTGGCACCGTCGGCCGCGCCCCGATCACGCCGGACTTCATGCTGCGGCTGGGCCACGCCGTCGGCCGCGTGCTGCGCCGCAGCAGCGCCCGCCCGACCGTGCTGGTCGGCAAGGACACACGCATCTCGGGCTACATGATCGAGTCGGCGCTCGAAGCCGGCTTCGCCTCGGCAGGCGTCGACGTGCTGCTGAGCGGCCCGCTGCCGACGCCGGGCGTCGCCTACCTGACGCGCGCGCTGCGGCTGGACCTGGGTGTCGTCATCAGCGCCTCGCACAACCCGTTCGCCGACAACGGCGTCAAGTTCTTCTCCGCTGCCGGCGAGAAGCTGCCCGACGAATGGGAGCGCGACGTCGAGGCGGTGCTGGAGGAGCCGGCGCAGTGGGTCGACTCCGCGGGCCTGGGCAAGGCCCGCCGCCTCGCTGACGCCAGTGGCCGCTACATCGAGTTCTGCAAGAGCACGGTGCCGCACAACCTGTCGCTGCGCGGCCTGAAGATCGTCGTCGACGCCGCCCACGGCGCCGCCTACCACGTCGCGCCGGACGTCTTCCACGAGCTCGGCGCCACGGTGGTGAAGATCGGCTGCGAGCCCGACGGCCTGAACATCAACGCCGGTGTCGGCGCGACGGCGCCGAAGGCGCTGGTGGCGGCGGTGGCCCAGCACCGCGCCGACTACGGCATCGCGCTCGACGGCGACGCCGACCGCTTGCTGATCGTCGACGCCGAGGGTCGGCTCTACAACGGCGACGAGCTGCTGTACGTGCTGGCCCACGACCGCCTGGCCCAGGGCCGGCCGGTGCCGGGCGTCGTCGGCACGCTGATGACCAACATCGCCGTCGAGCAGGCGCTGCAGCGCCGCGGCGTGCAGATGGTGCGTGCCAAGGTCGGCGACCGCTACGTGCTCGAGGAGCTGGTGGCGCGCGGCTGGCAGCTCGGCGGCGAAGGCTCGGGTCATCTGCTGGCGCTGGACCGCCACACCACCGGCGACGGCATCGTCAGCGCGCTGCAGGTGCTGCAGGCGGTGCGCCGCGCCGGCCAGCCGCTGGCCGCGCTGCTCGAAGGCGTGCAGCTCTTCCCGCAGACGCTGCTCAACGTGCGCCTGCCCGACGGCAGCGACTGGACGCGCAACACCGCGCTGCAGGATGCGCGCGAGACCGTCGAGCGCGAACTGGGCGACGGCGGCCGGGTGCTGATCCGCGCGTCGGGCACCGAGCCGGTGCTGCGCGTGATGGTCGAGGCCCGCGACGGCGAACTCGGCCGCCGCTGCGCCGAGCGCCTGGCGGCGGCCGCCGCGCGCGGCTGAAAACGCCGACGAGCCGCGGGCCGGGAGGCCGGGCGGCTCGTCTTCACGCCAAAGGCCGCCGCGAGCGGCCTTTTCAATTACTTCTTCGGCGGCATCAGCACGCGGTCGACGACGTGGATCACGCCGTTGGTCGCCGGCACGTCGGCCTTCTGCACCAGCGCGTCGTCGACGGTGACGAAGTCGCCGGCGTGCGACACCGCGACCTTGGCGCCTTGCAGCGTCGCGACCTGGCCGTCCTTGACGTCGGCCGACGCGACCTTGCCTTGCAGCACGTGGTAGCCGAGCACCGACTTCAGCAGCTCCTTGTTGCCTTCCAGTTCGGCCATCGTCTTGGCAGGCACGGCCTTGAAGGCTTCGTTGCTGGGCGCGAAGACGGTGTACGGACCGGCGGCGCGCAGCGTGTCGGCCATGCCGGCTTCCTGGATCAGGCGGTTCAGCGTCGACAGTTCGGGCGTGCGCGCGGCCGTGTCGGCGATCGACGCCGGGGCCGGCGTCGTCGCGCAGCCGGCGAGCCAGGCCGCGGCCGTGACGGCCAGGGCGCCGAGGAAGAGGCGGGGAGTGCGGGTCATCTAAGGGTCTCCGGTCTGAAGGGAAATCGTCGGGCGCAAGGCTAGGCAGCGTTCGTGACGTTCCCGTGACCGCGGCATGACGGCTGTGCGTCGATGACAGCCGGGCCCCGGGGTGTCACATGGCCGTCACGAAGGCTTTCTAGAGTGCAACCCGAAGCACGAGGACCCCTTCGTTCATCCACCCCAAGGTGCATTCGATGACTTTGAATCTCTCCCGCGGTATCGCGCTGGCCGCCACGATGGCGCTCGGCAGCTCCCTGGCCTGGGCCCAGGACGTGACCGGTGCCGGCGCCTCTTTCCCCGCTCCCATCTATGCCAAGTGGGCCGATGCCTACAACAAGGCCAGCGGCGTGCGCATCAACTACCAGTCGGTCGGTTCGGGTGCCGGCCTGCGCCAGATCCGCGGCAAGACGGTCGACTTCGGCGCCAGCGACGCGCCGCTGACCGATGCCGAACTGGCCAAGGACGGCCTGATCCAGTTCCCGACGGTGATTGGCGGCGTCGTGCCGGTGGTCAACGTGCCGGGCATCAAGCCGGGCCAGCTCAAGCTCACCGGCCAGGTGCTGGGCGACATCTACCTGGGCAAGGTCCAGAAGTGGAACGACCCGGCGATCGCCGCGCTGAACCCGGGCGTCGCACTGCCCGACTCGAAGATCGCCCCGGTGCGCCGCGCCGACGGCTCCGGCACCAGCTTCTTGTTCACCAACTACCTGTCGAAGGTGAACGCCGAGTGGAAGGCCAAGGTCGGTGAAGGCACGGCCGTCAACTGGCCGACCGGCGCCGGCGGCAAGGGCAACGAAGGCGTCTCGGCCTTCGTGCAGCGCCTGCCGAACTCGATCGGCTACGTCGAGTACGCCTACGCCAAGCAGAACAAGATGGCCTACGTGCTGCTGAAGAACCATGCCGGCAACTTCGTCGCGCCGGACGACAGTGCCTTCAAGGCCGCCGCCGCCGGTGCCGAGTGGGCCAAGAGCTTCTACCAGGTGCTGACCGAGCAGCCCGGCAAGGACAGCTGGCCGATCACCGGCGCCACCTTCATCATGATGCACAAGGCGCAGGACAAGCCGGCCAGCGCCTCGGCCTCGCTGAAGTTCTTCGACTGGGCCTACGGCAACGGCGACAAGATGGCCGAAGAGCTGGACTACGTGCCGCTGCCGGCCGCGGTCAAGGATCTGATCCGCAAGCAGTGGGCGGCTGAACTGAAGGACGGCGCCGGCAAGGCGATCGCCTTCAAGTAATCGGCCATCCGATCGACACGTCACCAGGGAACCGGAGCTCCTCTTGGCCGCTACACTCCCCGCGACCCCTTACGAGCAGGATCGCGACATGGCACGAGCGGCCCCGAAGGGCCAGCCGCCGCGCAAGCGGCGGGACGGTCCCTGGGCCGACGCGCTGTTCTCGGCGCTGGCCCACGGCGCCGCGCTTCTCACGCTGGCCCTGCTGGCCGGCATCATCATCTCGCTGCTGATCGGCGCCGCACCGGCGATCCACGAATTCGGCATCGGCTTCCTCTGGTCCAAGGACTGGGATCCGGTGCAGCAGAAGTTCGGCGGCCTGGTGATGATCTACGGCACGGTCGCGACCTCGCTGATCGCGCTGCTGATCGCGGTGCCGGTGAGCTTCGGCATCGCGCTGTTTCTCACCGAGCTGGCGCCCAAGTGGCTGAAGCGGCCGCTGGGCATCGCCATCGAGCTGCTCGCCGCGGTGCCGTCCATCGTCTACGGCATGTGGGGCCTGCTGGTCTTCGGCCCCATCCTTGCCAGCTTCGTGCAGGCGCCGCTGCAGACCGTGTTCGGCGAGGTGCCGGTGCTCGGCGCGCTGTTCAGCGGCCCGCCGGTGGGCATCGGCATCCTGTCGGCGGGGATCATCCTCGCGATCATGGTCATCCCCTTCATCGCCGCGACGATGCGCGACGTCTTCGACGTCACGCCGCCGATGTTGAAGGAATCGGCCTACGGCCTCGGCGCGACGACCTGGGAGGTCGTCTGGAAGGTCGTGCTGCCCTACACCAAGACCGGTGTCGTCGGCGGCATCATGCTCGGCCTGGGCCGCGCGCTCGGCGAGACGATGGCCGTCACCTTCGTCATCGGCAACTTCAACCAGCTCGACTCGCTGTCGCTGTTCGAAGCCGCCAACAGCATCACCTCGGCGCTGGCCAACGAGTTCGCCGAGGCCGAGGCCGGCCTGCACCAGGCCTCGCTGATCTATCTGGGCCTCGTGCTCTTCCTCATCACCTTCGTCGTCCTCGCGCTGTCGCGTCTGCTGCTGGTTCGCCTGCGCAAGGGCGAAGGGAGCCGCGCGTGAGCCTCACCGACTCCTTCGGCGCCGCCCGCCTGGCGATGCATTCGCGGCGCAAGCGCGTCAACGTCATCGCGCTGACGCTGGCCCTGGGCGCGATGGCCTTCGGCGTCTTCTGGCTGGTCTGGATCCTCGTCGAGACCGTGCGCCTGGGCTACGCCGGGCTGACGCTGCAGGTCTTCACCGCGTCGACGCCGCCGCCGCAGGCCGAGATCGGCGGCCTGGCCAACGCCATCGTCGGCTCGCTGGTGATGGTCGGCCTGGCGACCTTCGTCGGCACGCCGATCGGCGTGCTCGCCGGCATCTACCTCGCCGAATACGGCCAGCGCACCTGGCTGGGCCGCACCACCGAGTTCATCAACGACATCCTGCTGTCGGCGCCGTCGATCGTCGTCGGCCTGTTCGTCTACTCGGCGGTGGTGGCACACACGAAGAGCTTCTCCGCCTTCGCCGGCGTGCTGGCGCTGGCGCTGATCGTCATCCCGGTCGTCGTCCGTACGACGGCGACGATGCTCGGCCTGATCCCGAACTCGCTGCGCGAGGCGGCCTACGCGCTGGGCACGCCGAAGTGGAAGGTCATCTCGGCGGTGACGCTCAAGGCCTCGCTGGCCGGCGTCATCACCGGCGTGCTGCTGGCGCTGGCGCGCATCTCGGGCGAGACCGCGCCGCTGCTGTTCACCGCGCTGTCCAACCAGTTCTTCACGCTGGACATCAGCCAGCCGATGGCCAGCCTGCCGGTGACGATCTTCAAGTTCGCGATGAGCCCCTACGAGAACTGGCAGAAGCTCGCGTGGGCCGGCGTCTTCCTCATCACGCTGGGCGTGCTCGGGCTGAACATCCTCGCCCGCGTGCTGTTCCGCAACAAGCAATAAGGCGACTCGCGATGGATCGTCCCGTGGACATTCCGACGACCGAGAAGGTCAAGATCTCGGTCCGAGACCTGAACTTCTATTACGGCAGCTTCCATGCGTTGAAGCGCATCAACCTCGACATCCCCGAGCGCAAGGTCACGGCCTTCATCGGCCCGTCGGGCTGCGGCAAGAGCACGCTGCTGCGCACCTTCAACCGCATGTTCGAGCTCTACCCGGAGCAGCGCGCCGAAGGCGAGATCCTGCTCGACGGCGAGAACATCCTGAACAGCCGCACCGACGTCTCGCTGATCCGGGCCAAGGTCGGCATGGTCTTCCAGAAGCCGACGCCGTTCCCGATGTCGATCTACGACAACATCGCCTTCGGCGTGCGGCTGTTCGAGTCGCTGCCGCGCGTCGAGATGGACGAGCGTGTCGAGTGGGCGCTGAAGAAGGCGGCGCTGTGGAACGAGGTCAAGGACAAGCTGGGCCAGAGCGGCGCGGGCCTGTCCGGCGGCCAGCAGCAGCGCCTGTGCATCGCGCGCGGCATCGCCATCAAGCCCGAGGTGCTGCTGCTCGACGAACCCTGCTCGGCGCTGGATCCGATCTCCACCGGCAAGATCGAGGAGCTGATCCACGAGCTCAAGAGCGACTACACGGTGCTGATCGTCACCCACAACATGCAGCAGGCGGCGCGCTGCTCCGACTACACCGCCTACATGTACCTGGGCGACCTGGTCGAGTTCGGCGCCACGACCGACATCTTCATGAAGCCGAAGAAGAAGGACACCGAGGACTACATCACCGGCCGCTTCGGTTGATGCCCTTCGCGTCGAGGACCCACCCATGACCGACAAACACCTTTCGACGCAATTCGACGCCGAGCTGAGCGGCATCTCCAACCGCGTGCTGGAGATGGGCGGCCTCGTCGAGGCCCAGGTTGCGCAGGCGCTGTACGCGCTGACCCAGTTCAGCGGCGAGACCGCCTCGCAAGTGCTGCAGCAGGAGGAGCGCGTCAACCAGTTCGAGGTCGAGATCGACCGCGACCTGTCGGCCATCATCGCCCGCCGCCAGCCCACCGCGCGCGACCTGCGCCTGCTGATCGCCGTCAGCCGCACGATCGGCAACCTCGAGCGCGTCGGCGACGAGGCGGCACGCATCGCGCGCACCGTGCAGCGCCTGATCAACACCGGCGTCTCCAGCCGCCTGCGCCTGCCGGTGGCCGACCTGGACTTCGAGGCCAACCTGGCGCTGGCCCAGCTGCGCAAGGCGCTCGACGCCTTCGCCCGGCTGGACACCGCGCGTGCGCTCGAGGTGCTCAAGCAGGACGACCAGATCGACCAGGAGTTCGACGGCCTGCTGCGCAAGCTGATCACCTACATGATGGAAGACCCGCGCACGATCTCCTCGAGCATCGACCTGGTCTTCGTCGCCAAGGCCATCGAGCGGGTGGGCGACCACGCCAAGAACCTCGCCGAGGCCATCATCTACGTCGTCAAGGGCACGGACGTGCGGCACGCCTCGGTCGAGGCGGTCGAGAACGTCGTGCGCTGAGGAAACAGGAGGCACGATGAGCCATGTCCTCGTCGTCGAAGACGAGTCGGCGATCGCCGAACTCATCTCGATCAACCTGCGCCACGCCGGCTACGAGGTGACGATCGCCGCCACGGCCGACCAGGCCCAGGCCGCCGTCGACCGCGTGCTGCCCGATCTGGTGCTGGTCGACTGGATGCTGCCCGGCCAGAGCGGCCTGCAGCTCGCGCGCCGCTGGCGTGGCGAGGCGCGCACGCGCGAGATCCCGATCATCATGCTGACGGCGCGCAACGAGGAGGCCGACAAGATCGCCGGCCTCGACGCCGGCGCCGACGACTACCTGACCAAGCCGTTCTCGCCGAAGGAACTGCTGGCGCGCATGCGCGCCGTGCTGCGCCGCAAGGCGCCCGAGGCGCTGGACAGCCCGGTCGAGGTCGCCGGGCTCAAGCTTGACCCGGCGACGCGCCGCGTCACGCGCCGCGTCGACGACGAGCTGCGCGAAGTGAAGATGGGGCCCACCGAGTTCCGCCTGCTGCACTTCCTGATGACGCACCCCGAGCGCGTGCACAGCCGCGCCCAGCTGCTCGACCGCGTCTGGGGCGACCATGTGTTCATCGAGGAACGCACGGTCGACGTGCACGTCAAGCGCCTGCGCGAGGCGCTGGCGCCGGTGCAGTGCTCGGCGCTGATCGAGACCGTGCGCGGCGCCGGCTACCGCATGACGCAGCAACTGGGCAGCGTCGCCGCCTGATCCCCTCATGGGTGCACTGCTGTCGCGCGCCATCTGGGCGATGCTGGCCGGCGCGCTCGGCGCGCTGGTCGGCGACGTCGTCGGCCGCTCCGTCGGCCAGCCCGGCATCGGCGCGCCGCTGGGCGCCGCCTTCTTCGCCGCGCTGGCGGCCGCCGTCGAAGGCTGGCGCGCGCGCCGGCTGTTGAACTGGCTGCGTGGCGACCAGACGCGTGGCGCGCCGCGCGACACCGGCTTCTGGGGCGAACTCGGCTACCGCGTGGAGCGGGGCTTTCGCCAGCGCGAGACGCAGATCGAACGCGAGCGCCAGCGCCTGGAGCAGTTCCTGTCGGCCATCGAGGCTTCGCCCAACGGCGTCATGATGCTCGACGCCAGCGGCCAGATCGAGTGGTGCAACTCGGAGGCCGCCGACCACTTCGGCCTGGACCCGGTGCGCGACCGTCGCCAGCGCGTGACCAACCTCGTGCGCCAGCCGGCTTTCGTGCAGTTCCTGCAGGTCGGCGACTTCAGCCAGCCGCTGATGCTGGTCGACCCGCTGGGCCGGCGCAGCTTCTCGGTCATCGTGCGCGAGTACGGCGAAGGCCTGCGCCTGGTGCTGTCGCTGGACGTCACCGAGCGCGAGCGCGCCGACGCGATGCGCCGCGACTTCGTCGCCAACGTCTCGCACGAGATCCGCACGCCGCTGACGGTGCTCGCCGGCTTCGTCGAGACCATGGCCTCGCTGCCGCTGACGCCGGTCGAGCGCGAGCGTGTGCTCAAACTGATGGAGCAGCAGACCAACCGCATGCAGGCGCTGGTCGCCGACCTGCTGACGCTGGCGCAGCTCGAAGGCAGCCCGCGGCCGCCGCCGGACCGCTGGTGGCCGGTGGCGACGCTGCTGCGCCGCGCCGAAGCCGACGGCCGCGCGCTGTCGGCCGGGCGCCACGAGATCAGCGCCGCCGGGGGCGAGGACTGCGAGATCGCCGGCAGCGACACCGAACTGCTCAGCGCCATCGGCAACCTCGTCGGCAACGCCGTGCGCTACACGCCCGAAGGCGGGCGCATCGACCTGCGTTTCCGTACCCGCGACGACGGCAGCGCCGAGATCGAGGTCGCCGACACCGGCGTCGGCATCGCGCGCGAGCACCTGCCGCGGCTGACCGAACGTTTCTACCGCGTCGACAGCAGCCGCTCGCGCGAGACCGGCGGCACCGGGCTGGGGCTGTCGATCGTCAAGCACGTCGTGCAGCGCCACGGCGGCGAGATCGACGTCGCCAGCGAGCCCGGCCGGGGCTCGCGTTTCCGCCTCGTGTTCCCGGCGGCGCGGCTGCGTCAGCGCGCCGCGGCCTCGGGCGCTTCGACGGCGGCCGCCGGCGCGGCCTGACGGCGGTAGAGCGCGAAGCGCTCGCCGCGGTCCTGCATGCGCTGCAGCGTCGCCACGTGCACCCAGCCCGGCGGCGCCGGCGGCGGCTTCACGCCGCGCACCCGGTACAGCAGGTTGTCGCAGCGGCCGTTCACGGCATCGGGGCTGGCGTCGATCTGGTAGCGGCCGAAGACCTCGAGCGCCGCCACCGCGACCGACGGTGCGCCCGGCGCGGCGATGCAGCCGCCGCTGGCGACATAGGCGCGCAGATGTTCGACTTCAGGGCGCGAGCTGCGCGCGTAGTCCAGCGGCGCGCGCCACAGCGTCATCAGCAGCAGCCAGCACAGCGCGACGCCGCCGGCCGGGATCACCATGCTCTTCCACAGCGCCTCGCGGTGGCGCCCGGTGCGCCAGCGCAGCAGCCATAACCAGGCCAGCGTGCCGGCCAGCGCGAAGGCCAGTTCCACCGGCTCGAAGCGCACGACGTAGCCCGGCACCAGGCGCAGCGCGTTGGCCGCCGGCTTGGCCGGCACCCCGGTCTGCATCGCGACGTAGAAGAACCAGATCGCGATCGCGCCGAAGGTGAAGAAGAACATCGAGAACCAGTCGATCGCCGCCGAACTGGTGCGCTTGAGCGTCGGCAGCGCGAACGCCGCCAGCACCGCCAGCCCGGGGATGGCGAGCATCAGCAGGCGCTCGTTCATGTTTGTCGCGATCGCCCCGACCATCGCCACGACGACGGTCACCAGCGGCACCGAGATGTGCCGGTGCGTCAGATGGCGGCGCCACTGCCACAGCGTCCACAGCACCAGCGGCCAGGCCGGCCACAGGAACCAGGCCCACTGGCGCGCCAGCGTCACGGCGTCGTCGGCGTCGGGCCAGGAGGCGCGCCACTGCCAGGCGCCCAGCCAGGCGGCCAGCGCCGCCGAGGCCAGCGTCGCCGCGGCCACCCAGGGCGCGAAGCGGCGCACCGTGTCGTAGGCCGAGCGCATGCAGACCAGCACGCCGCCCAGGCCGATGCCCAGCGCCGTGGCCGGCGCGCCGCTGCCGGCCAGCACCAGCAGTGCGGCGACGATGGCCACGCGCGGCTGCCAGCGGCGAAACGGCGCGATCGCCAGCGCCAGCATGAACAGGCCCACGCCGACCAGCTGGCCGAGTTCGGGCGTCGTCTCGTGGCCCAGCTGCAGCAGGCCCAGCGTCGCGATCAGCGCCAGCAGCGCGCCGTCGGCGATCGCTCGCGCGTAGTCCACGGGGTCGGCCTCGCCGCCGAAGGCGAAGGCCACCGGCTGCGCGGCCTGGGTGCGCGCGAGGTAGTAGGTCGTGTACCAGACCAGCACCATCGCCAGCGCCAGCAGCAGCGCGAACGGGACGCGCGCGGCGAAGGCGCCGTCGCCGAACAGCGGGCCCAGCCACTGGATCGCCAGCGCGCCCAGCCAGTGCGGCAGCAGCGCGGCGTCGGCCGGCACCCCGCCCAGCGTCGGCGACAGCCAGGACGTCCGGCCTTCGGCGATCGCCGACATCAGCCCGTAGGCGACGAGGTCGGCGTTGCGCCAGGGGTCGCGGTGGAAGACGCCGGGCAGCACGTACGCGGCACAGAACACCAGCAGCGCCAGCCGCGGCAGGGAGCGCGCGCCGCGCTGGGTGACGAGGGCGGGATTGGGACTGCTCACCGGAGGACGATGATGCGTGAAGACGGCGGAAAAAAGAAAAGGCAGCCGAGGCTGCCTTGTCCAGCGGGGGCCGCGCGCGGGCCCCGGCGGGCACGCCTCACTTCTTGAGGCCGACCCGCGCGAACTTGTTGCGGAACTTCTCGACGCGGCCGCCCAGGTTGTCCACGCTCTTTTGCGTACCGGTGTAGAACGGGTGCGTCTCGCTCGTGGTTTCGAGCTTCACCAGCGGCAGCTCGCGGCCATCGTCCAGCTTGATCGTTTCCTTGGTCTGAACGCACGAACGCGTCACGAACTTGAAGCCGTTGGACAGGTCCTGGAAGCAGACCTCGCGGTAGTTCGGGTGGATGCCTTCTTTCATGGTGCCTCTCGAGTGCAGGTGTGGCAGCCACGCCGAAACGTCGGCGCACTTGCCCGGTGGCGGAAAAACCGCTGATTCTAGCGTGAAACGGGGCCCCGTAGGGCCCCGTGTGCGCGCATCGAGTGCGCGCAAGGCGTGATCGACCGCGGAATCACCCGCCGCGTCGCATCATGTCGAAGAAGTCCAGGTTGTTCTTCGTCGCCTTCATCTTGTCGAGGATGAACTCCATCGCCTCGATCTCGTCCATCGGATAGAGCAGCTTGCGCAGGATCCAGGTCTTTTGCAGGATCTCCGGCTTGAGCAGCAACTCCTCGCGGCGGGTGCCCGACTTGTTGATCAGGATCGACGGGTAGACGCGCTTCTCGGCCATGCGGCGATCCAGGTGGATCTCGCAGTTGCCGGTGCCCTTGAACTCTTCGTAGATCACCTCGTCCATGCGGCTGCCGGTGTCGATCAGCGCGGTGCCGATGATCGTCAGCGAGCCGCCTTCCTCGACGTTGCGCGCGGCGCCGAAGAAGCGCTTCGGGCGCTGCAGCGCGTTGGCGTCGACGCCGCCGGTCAGCACCTTGCCCGACGAGGGCAGGACGTTGTTGTAGGCGCGGGCCAGGCGGGTGATCGAGTCGAGCAGGATCACGACGTCCTTCTTCAGCTCGACCAGGCGCTTGGCGCGCTCGATCACCATCTCGGCGACCTGCACGTGGCGCGCGGCGGGCTCGTCGAAGGTCGAGCTGATGACCTCGCCGCGCACGGTGCGCAGCATCTCGGTCACTTCCTCGGGTCGCTCGTCGACGAGCAGCACGATCAGGTGCACCTCGGGGTGGTTGGCGACGATCGCGTGCGCCAGGTGCTGCATCATCACCGTCTTGCCGGTCTTGGGCTGGGCGACGAGCAGCGCGCGCTGGCCTTTGCCGATCGGGGCGATGAGGTCGATGATGCGGCCGGTGATGTTCTCCTCGGCCTTGAGGTTGTCGCGCTCGAGCTTGAACTGCTCTTTCGGGAAGAGCGGCGTCAAGTTCTCGAACATGATCTTGTGCTTGCTCTCCTCCGGGGTCACGCCGTTCACACGGTCGACCTTCACGAGGGCGAAGTAGCGCTCGCCGTCCTTGGGCACCCGCACTTCGCCTTCGACCATGTCGCCGGTGTGCAGGTTGAAGCGGCGGATCTGGCTCGGCGACAGGTAGATGTCGTCGGTCGAAGCCATGTAGCTGGCTTCGATCGAGCGCAGGAAGCCGAAGCCGTCGGGCAGGACTTCGAGCACGCCGTCGCCGAAGACCTGTTCACCGGCCTTCGCGCGCTTTTTCATGATCGCGAACATCAGCTCCTGCTTGCGCAGGCGGGCGACGTTCTCGATTTCCAGCGCTTCGCCCATCTTGATGAGCTCGGAGACGTGCTGCGCTTTCAGTTCGGACAGATGCATGGGTCGAGACCCTGGTCACGCCGGGCCAGCGCCCGTCAAGGGTGCCCGCCGAGGCGTAGAGAGAGGCTGTGGGAGGGGAGCCTGGTCCGCGTGCCGCTGCCTGTTCGTGTGCCGGCGAGGAGGCCGGCGGGCAGCGGGGCGGGGGCGTACCGTCGGCGCCGCGAGCGTGATGCTCAGGCGCCGATCGGCCGCATTATAGATGGCTGTCGATGAAGGCCGACAGTTGTGCCTTGGAAAGCGCGCCGACCTTGGTCGCGGCGAGCTGGCCGCCCTTGAAGATCATCAGCGTCGGGATGCCGCGGATGCCGAACTTGGCCGGCACTTCGCGGTTCTCGTCGACGTTCATCTTGGCGATCTGCAGACGGCCGTCGTAGGCCGGCGCGAGTTCGTCGAGCACCGGCGCGATCATCTTGCAGGGGCCGCACCACTCGGCCCAGTAGTCGACGAGGACGGGCTTGTCGGCCTGCAGGACGTCGCTTTGGAACGACGCGTCGGTCACGTGCTTGATCAGTTCGCTGCTCATGGGGGTGAACTCCGGGCGCCGCGGTCGCCGTCACGGGCGGGCGCAGGATGGGTCGGTAAACCGGGAAGGGTACGCGAATGCGTCGGGCGGATTCTTGCACAAAGGGCCTGTTCGGCTGATTGGGCTGCGGCTATCACCGCGATAGCGCCGGGCGCGCGAACTGCAACCGAAAACGACGCCAGATCGGGGTTTCGGCATGTGCCCCGCCGGTTTCCAATCTGGACCATGTCCAACCCCGTAACCGCCACGGAGGCTGCGCCGCGTTCCGCTGCGGTGCGCCACTTCGGCGCCTATCAGCTGCTGCGGCTCGTCGGCAAGAGCGAGCGCACGATGGCCTGGCTGGTGGCCGACGCGCGCGCCGGCCGCGACCTGCTGCTCGTGCTGCCGCGCGTGCAGCCGGCCGAGCTCGCCGCGCTCGAGCGCTGGACCGAGACCGTGCAGCGCGCCGCGCGGCTGCAGCACCCGAACCTCGCCGTCGCCGTGGACATCGGCGTGCAGGACGGCTGGCCCTACGTCGCCTACGACCTGGACGACGCCGCGCCGCTGGCCGAGCGGGTCGGCTCGCAAGGCCTGGCGCCGCCCGAGTGCGCCGGGATCTTCGTGCAGCTGCTCGCCGGCCTCGCGTTCGCGCACCAGTCCGGCGTCGCGCACCAGGACCTGCAAGGTTTCGTCGTGCTCGTCGACGACCACGGCCGGCTGCGTCTGGCCGGCCTGGAAGTCGCCACGCCGCAGGGCGAGGCGCCGTCGCTGGCCGCGCAGCGGGCTGCCGCGCAGCGCGACGTGATGGCTGCCGGCCTGCTGCTGCACCACGCGCTGGCCGGCCAGCACGCGCTGGACGAGCCCGACACCGGGCGCGTCGTCGAGCGCATGCCGCCGCTGGGCCGCGAGATCGTGCGCCTGCCCTGGGCGACGGCCCACCTCGTGCCCGAGCCGCTGCGCGCCATCGTCAACCGCGCCACCGACCGCCAGGAGCGCCAGCGCTACCGCAGCGCGCGCACGCTGGCACGTGCGCTCGAAGGCTGGATCCAGGCCGAGTCCGGCGGCAACGGCGCGCTGTCGCTGCTGTCCGACCGGCTGCGCGCCGCCGGCGTGCTGCCCGCCCAGCCCGGCGCCGCCGGGCGCCTGAACCGCCTGGGCGCGATGGAGCGCCAGCGCACCAACGAGATCGCCGAGGTCGCGCTGCAGGACCTGGCGCTGGCTTTCGAGCTGCTGCGCGCCGTCAACACCGCCCAGGTGCGCGGTGCACAGGTCTCGGGTAGCGGCCCGATCCTGACGCTGCGCCGCGCGATCGCGATGCTCGGCATCGACGGCGTGCGCCGCGCCGCCACCGCGCTGCGGCCCTGGCCCGGCCCCTTGTCCGAGGACGCCGCGGCCGAGCTGCTGCAGCTCATCGCGCGCGTCAAGCGTGCCGGTCGCGTGGCCGCGGCCTTGCGGCCCGCCGGCTACGACGCCGAGGTCGTGACCTTGCTCGCGATGCTGCAGAACCTCGGCCGCCTGGTGCTGCAGTACCACTTCCCCGACGAGGCGCAGCAGATCCGCCGCCTGATGCAGCCGGCCCCCGGCAGCGAGCGCGAAGACCCCGGCATGGGCGAGCAGGCCGCGTCCTTTGCCGTGCTCGGCATCGACGTCGAGGCGTTGGGACACGCCGTCGCGCGCCACTGGGGTCTGGACGACGGCGTGCTGCACATGATCCGCCGCCTGCCGCTGGAGACACCGGTGCGCCATGCCGACGGCGACACCGAGCTGCTGCGCCAGGTGGCCAGCGCCGGCAACGAGATCGTCGATGCCTATGCGACGACCGGCGCCGCGCCCGGGCCGGCGCTGCAGCGCATCGCGCAGCGCTACGGCCGCGCGCTGGGCCTGTCGGTCAAGGAGCTGCAGGAGGCCGTCGCGGCCTCGATGCGGCCCGCCGGCGCCGCCGAGCCCGCGGAGCGCCGCGCCAGCGTCGCCGGAGCCTCGGGAGCGATGTCGTGAGCCTGGGTGCCGGCGGCCAGGTCGGCCGCTTCGAACTGCGCCGCGAACTCGGTCGCGGTGCCCAGGCCAGCGTCTGGCTGGCGCACGACCCGCGGTTGGACCGCGACGTCGCGCTCAAGCTGCTCAACGACAGCGTCGGCAGCTCCGACGTCGACGCCTGGCTGCACGAGGCGCGCAGCGTCGCCCGGCTGACGCATCCGAACGTCGTCCCGGTCTTCGAGGCCGACCGCCACGGCGGCCAGCCCTATTTCGTCTTCGAGTACGTGCCCGGGCGCACGCTGGCCGAGACGCTGCGCGAGCGCGGTGCGCTGCCGGCGCGCGAGGCGGTGACGCTGATGCTGGGCATCCTGGACGCGCTGGCCGCCGCCCACGCCCAGGGCATCGTGCACCGCGACCTGAAGCCGTCCAACGTGCTGCTCGGTGCCGACGGCCGGCCGCGCGTGATGGACTTCGGCATCGCCACCCGCGTCGACGCCGGCAGCGCCCACCGCGGCGTCATCGTCGGCACGCCCGGCTACCTGTCGCCCGAGGCGGCGCGCGGCGAGCCGCCGACGCCGGCGCTGGACGTGTTCTCCGCCGGCGTCGTGCTCGGCGAGATGCTGGGCGGCACCCGGCTGCTGCCCGAGCGCGACGTGCGCCGCGCGATCGAGCGCGTGCAGCGCGAAGACCTGGCGATCCCGGCCGAGGCCACCGTCGAGGAGACGCTGCGCACCGTCGTGCAGCGGGCGCTGGCGCGCGACGCCAGCCTGCGCTACCCCTCGGTGCAGGAGCTGCACGCGGCGCTGACGCGCTGGCTCGACCCCGAGGTCGAGGCCGAGCCGGCCGCGCCCGCCGGCCACGGCACGCTGGACTTCCTGCTGCGCCGCATGCGCCACAAGGGCGACTTCCCGGCGCTGTCGGAGTCGGTGGTGCGCATCCAGCGGGTCGCCACCTCCGAGACCGAGAGCCTGAACCGCCTGTCCTCGGAGATCCTGAAGGACGTCGCGCTGACCAACAAGCTGCTGCGCGTCGTCAACACGGCGCACTTCAGCTCCGCCGGTGGCGCCGTCAGCACGGTCTCGCGTGCCGTCGCGCTGGTCGGCTTCGCCACCGTGCGCGACATGGCGCTGTCGCTGGTGCTGCTGGAGCACATGCGCGACAAGGCGCACGCCAACCAGCTGAAGGAAGAGTTCCTGCGCGCGCTGATGGCCGGCACGCTGGCCGACGAGCTGAGCGCGGGCTCGCGCGACGGCGAGGAGACCTTTCTCGGCTCGATGTTCCAGAACCTCGGCCGCCTGCTGACCGAGTACTACTTCCCCGAGGAGGCCGAGCAGATCCGCGGCCTGCTCGACGGCCCCGACGCGCCGGCCGCGGCGCACGAGGCCGCCGCCGCGCGCGTGCTCGGCATCGGCTTCGAGGAGCTGGGCATCGGCATCGCGCGCTCCTGGGGCCTGCCCGACACGCTGCTGCGCACGATGCGTTCGCCGACCGGCGACGCGCCCGGGCGTGCCGTCGAACGCGGCGTCGAGCGCCAGCGCTGGGTGGGGCGGCTGGGCAACGAGATGGCCGACGCGATGCTGTTCCTCGAGCCCGAGGCGCTGCCCGAGCGCCTGGCCGAACTGGGCGCGCGCTACGCGCCGACGCTGGGCGTCGCGCCGCGCGAGATCGCCAAGGCCGCCGAAGCGGCGCGCCAGCGCCTGGCCGAGCTGGCGCCGGCGATGGGCGTGCAGACCGCGCGCGGCGCCCGCGTGCGCCGCCTGCTGCATGCGCAGACGCCCGCCGCCGAGGTCGACACGCTGACCGCGCTGCAGCTCGACAACCAGACCGTGGCCGTCGCCCAGGACACCAACGGCCGCATCGCGCCGCCGCCGCCGGCGATGGCCGACGTGCTCGCCGCCGGCATCCAGGACATCACGAACTCGATGGTGGCCGACGACTTCCGGCTCAACGAGGTGCTGCGCATGGTGCTGGAGACGATGTACCGCGCGCTGGAGTTCCGCCGCGTCGTCTTCTGCCTGCGCGACCCGAAGACCGAGACGCTGACCGGCCGCTTCGGCCTGGGCGACGGGGTCGAGGCCGTCAGCCGCGCCTTCCGCGTGCCGCTGAAGCCCACCGGCGCGCCGGACCTGTTCGCCGCCGTCTGCGCCAAGGGCATGGACACGCTGATCGCCGACGCCACCGCGGCGAACATCGTCGCCCGGCTGCCGGCCTGGTATCGCGAGCAGGTGGCCGCGCCGTCGTTCCTGCTGCTGCCGATGACGCTGAAGAGCGCCACCTTCGCGCTGATCTACGCCGACAAGGCCCAGCCCGGCACGCCGGGGCTGGGCGAGAAGGAGCTGTCGCTGCTGCGCACGCTGCGCAACCAGGCGGTGATGGCCTTCCGCCAGCGCAGCTGAGGGCGCCGCCGCTGCGGGCGGCGCCGTCGTCGGCTAGGCGCCCTGGCTGACCTTGTGGGTGATGTCGTTGGCCATGCCTTCGCCGATGAAGGTGTAGACCGCGCCCGTCGTGCCGGCGCCGGTGGTGAGCACGGCAAAGGTCCGGGGCGCGTCCTCGTAGTCGACGTTGTCGTCGATCCAGGTGCCCGAGTTGAGGTAGCGCTTGCCGTTGCCCAGGCTGCGGTACGAAGGCACGTGGGTGTGGCCGAAGACGACGACGTCGACGTTCTCGTCCGGGTTCTCGAGATACTGCGCCCGCGCCTGGGTATAGAAGGACTCGTAGTCGCCGGTCACCGCGGTGGCGAAGCTGCTGGGCACTTTCACCCGGTTGAGCGCCTGGCGATCGGCCCAGGTGCGCTGGATGTTGCGGAACAGCACCGGCGCGCTGATCGTGCCGTCGGCCTGCTGCGTCGGATAGAAGTCCAGGTAGCTGTAGCTGTCGTTGAAGCCGCAGATGTGCATGTCGAAGATCTTGTCCTCGAGGCCCTCGTAGGGCGTCATGCGCGTGGAGATCTTCTTCAGGACCGAGTGATAGAGGTAGGCCCCGTACTGGTCCACGTTCGACGGGTCGGGAACGTTGGTCACCGGCGGCAGGTTCTTCGGCACGCTCGGCTTGCCTTCCAGCACCCAGGTCGCGGCGTAACGGGCATAGAAATAGCCGGCGGGCAGGAAGCTGTCGCCGTTGCCGCAGAGCGCGGCATTGGTCAGCGTGTCCGGTGCCGAGAACAGGTCGTAGCGATGGCCGTGCTCGATGACGATCTCTTTGCGGTCGCCGGTGTAGTAGGCGCCCAGCCCGCGGACGTCGCGCACCTGCACCAGGCCCGGAATGGCCGCCTGCAGGACCTCGGCTTCGAGCGTCAGGTCGTGGTTGCCCGGCACGTAGACCAGCTTGATGCCGCGCGAGACGACGCGGTTGAGTTCCTGGAAGACCTCCAGGTTGTTCGCGATGACGCCCCGGTAGAACTGGGCCTGGTCGGTGTAGACGGGGTAGTGGACCGGCAGGAACCACTCGTCGAGGAAGTCGCCGGCGATGACCAGTTCGCGCACGTCGCTGGTGTTGCGCAGGCATTGCAGGAACTTGATCAGCAGCGGCCGGTTGGCCAGCGTCTCGGTATACCGGTCGTCGATGCCCAGGTGCAGGTCGCTGATGACGACGATCTTGTTGCGGTTGCCGTTGGCGGCCCACAGCGGCGCGGCGTCGGGTGCGGGGTCCGAGCCGTCGCCCCCGCAGCCGGAGAGATTCAGTGTCGCGAAACAGGCGCCGGCGCCGGCGCCCAGGGTTCTCATGAAGTTTCTGCGGGAGATGGACATTCGGGCCTCCGACAACTGGCTTGTCGTCTTGTAAAGATTTGCTCCGAATGCTATCTCCCGACGTCATCGAATTTTACATTGCACTCAATCGCCGCGTTTTTGCGCTCGGAAACGTCGGAGTGTCGTCCGGCGGATGAGTTTCCGCGGCGGTGCTTATCTCGTCGCCTCGCCGCTGCCGAGTTTCTCCCCGGGAATAATTCGCGCCGCTCCCGCGGCTGGGTCCGCAAGTCGTGTCGATTTGCGCTGGGGCAAATCGCGGTGGCGCTCGCTAGATCAGCAGCCGCACCCGGAACGAACCGTTCTCGACGCGGTACATCAGCTCCGCGTCGTGCTTCTTGGCGAAGGCCGCGACGCTCTTGCTGCCGATGCCGTGCCCCTCGGCCTGCACGACCGGCTGGCCGTCCGCGTCGAGCGCGGTCTCGTCGCCGCAGGCGTTCTCCATCTCGAGCAGCAGCCGCCCGGCGTTGCGGCAGACGAAGCGCAGGGAGGGCTTCCGTCCTTCGGGCAGACGGGTGCAGGCCTGCACTGCGTTTTCCAGCAGGTTCGACACCACCATCGACAGTTCCAGCGCGTCGATCTTCAGCTCGGCCGGAACGTCCAGCGAGATCTCGGTGTGGATGCCGGCCTGCTGCGCGAGCCCGGCGTAATGGCTCACCGCCGCATTGAGCGCCGGGTTCTCGCAGTAGGTTCTGGCGACTCCGGGGCTGGCGCCGTCGTCGCGGCGCAGCAGGCTGGCCGCCTCGGCGGTCTGGCCACGTTCGAGCAGCCCGAGCAGGACGTGGTTGAAGTGCCGCCGGTCGTGCGCGGCGCGGCTGTTCTGCGTCGCCACCGTCTCCATCAACTGCAGCCGTGCGGCCATGCCGGTCGTCGCCAGCTGCAGGTATTCGCGCTCGGCCCCGATGACGAGGTTCTGTTCGCGCAAGCGGTACTGCCGGGTGAGCGTGCGCAGCGAGTGCACGATGGCGACGTAGATCGACAGGCCGAGCAGCGTCAGCGACAGCAGCGGCGAGTCGTGCGCCGTCAGCATCTGCTGGATGTCGCCGCCGAAGAAGTGGCCGAGAAAACACAGCAGCAGCGCCGACGCCGGCAGGATGTAGATGTGCCAGTAGTCGAGTACCTGGCGATACAGCCGCGAGACCCAGCGGCGGAAAGCCAGGATGACGGCCGTGAACAGGATCAGGCGCAGGAAGATGTTGCCGTAGTGCGGGTCGGGAAACAGCGGCCGGAGGTAATAACTGAGGAAGACGACGGCCGCGTAGATATTTATCATGGTGATGTAGCTGAAACACCACTGCATGACGCTGTCGGCAAATAACGGCTTCAGCGCGATGCCGATCACGAGCAGCATCGCGAGGTCGACGTAAAAGACCGAGGTATAGTCCTCGAGGCGATAGAAATAATAGTTCGCGCCGAGATTCGCCGCCAGGATGATGGCCGTCGCGGCGACGTAGATCCGTTTGTCGCGATACTTCGGCATGGCCATCGTGCACAGCAGAAGTATCAGCATGACGTCGCTGATGAACGCCCGCAGCAGGTCGGGGAAGTGTCCGCTCACGGCCGCGCCACCAGGTAATCGAGGTAGGCGTCGCGCACCGCCGCATAGCGTTTCTCGGCGATCGGCACCACCTTGCCGCTGCACAGCGTGAAGCTGTCCTTGCCGAAGCGCTCGACGTGCCGCATGTTGACGACGAAGGCGGCATGGCACTGCACGAAACGCGGCTCGTGCAAGGCCGGCGCGCAGTAGTCGGCGAAGCTCTCGCGGAAGCTGCGGCTGGTGATCTTCTCGCCGCCCCTCAGGTCGAAGACGGCGGCGTGCTTGTGGTATTCGCAGCAGGCGATGTCGGCCAGCCGGATCACGCGCAGGCCGTCGGCGGTCTTCACCGCGAAGGTTCTCTCGTCGTCGACGTCGGCCTTGGCGACCGCCAGCGCCAGCGTGTCGAATAGCTGCGTTTCGACGACCGGCTTGACGAGGTAAGCCAGCGGCTGCACGGCATAGGCGCGCAGCGCGAACTGCGGTTCGGTCGTCGTGTAGACGATCTGGGCCTCGCGGTCGAGGCGCCGGATCTCCTGGCCGAGTTCCAGGCCGCTGACCATCGGCATGACGATGTCCAGCAGGTAGAGATGGAAGTTCTTCGTCGCCATCGCGCCGAGCAAGGGGGCGGCGTCGGCGAAACCGGTGACTTCGGCGTCGATTCCCTGGTGGCTGAAGTATCGATCGGCCTGTGCGACGAGGCGCTGCAGGTCGTCCGGTTGGTCGTCGCAAATGGCGATGCGAATCATCGGTCAGTCGTTTCGGGTTCTGGCTATTATGCTGCACTGCGGCCCGCGTGCCGGTATTTGTCGATGGCCTCAGAAAAATGGCCCGCCGAGGCGGGCCATTGCTATCGATATGGATCTCTGATCAGAACTTGTAGCCGACGCCGAAGGTCAAGCCGTTCACCTTGAAGTCGTCCTTGTCGTAATAGCGCGTGTAATCGAGGGTGCCGTACATGGCCTTCGAGAAAGCGTAGTTCAGACCGATGCCGAACGAGACGTCGTGGTCGCTGTCGCTGTCGCTGCCGTAGCCTTCGCGAGTCGCCTTGAACTTGCTCTCGGCATAACCGACGCGGCCGAACAGTTGCAGGCTGTCGGTGACCTGGAGTTTCGGCTTGATGTACAGCCCGTAGGCGTGTTCCATCTTCAGCTTGACGCGCTCGAGGAAGAGCGCCTTGGTCCTGTCGTCGGTTACGCCGACGGCGAGCATCGCTTCGAGGGCGAGGTACGGGTGCAGCTCGTAACCGACGATGCCGCGCACGGCCCCGATGTCGAGGCCATTGGAGCCGACGTCGGCGTGCAGCAGTGAATAACCGATCTCGGCGTAAATCGGCGAGGCATTCGTTTGCGCTTGGGCGGCGCCGCAGGCCAGAACGGCGGCGGCGATCATTGCGATCTTCTTCATCGTTTCCCTGTCGGTTGGTCATCGCATGGCCGAATGGCATGCGGGCGACAGAATTGCCGATGCGTGCAATGACCGTCAACGCGGAGTCGGCGAATGCCGACATGCGGTTCAGCGCGGTTTGCGCCGGATCAGAGGCAATGGAGTTCGTGATGCCGGATCCGGTCGCGTTTGCCCGAAGGCTTGCCGGACGGCGTGGGGAAGAGGGGGAGGGGAGGGTGACGAGCCTTACCCCCGGCACTGGTTGCAACGCTTAGGGCTGCTTGGTTCCCCACCTGACCCGGTTGGGCGCGCTTCCATGCGGGGAGGCCCGTCACGGCGCATTCTAGCCGCAGTGCGCGGCGGGCCCGCCGGTGCCCAGGTGGCACCGCGGGCCATCGGCTCTCAGCGCAGCTGCAGCGCGTCGTCGCCCCACTCGATGCCCAGCGGCTCGACGACGAGGCGCTTGGGACCGGCTTCGACGCGGCCGGCGACGATGGCCTCGATGCCCTGGGCGCGCGCGATCTCGACGGTGCGCTCGGCGTCCGCGGCGGCGACGTAGAGCGCGAAGCCGGCGCCCATGTTCAGCGTGCCGTAGGCCTCGGCGTCGTCCTGGCCGGCGTGGCGCTGGATGAAGGCCAGCACCGGCGGCACCTTGGGCACCGCGGTGATGCGGTAGGTGAAGGTGCCCGGGTGGCGCAGCAGCTTGCGCCAGCCGTGGCCGGTGACGTTGGCGGCGTAGTGCACGCGCACGCCGGCGGCGGCCAGCGCCTCGGTGACCGGCGAATACAGCGTCGTCGGCGCGAGCAGCGCGTCGCCGTAGGCGAGGCCCGGCTCGACCTCGGTCAGGTAGCCCTCGGGCAGGCGCTCGACCAGCTTGCGCGCCAGGCTCAGGCCGTTGGCGTGGATGCCGCTGGAGGCCAGCAGCACGATCGCGTCGCCGGCGGCGAGCTCGTCGCCCAGCGACAGGCGCTGCTTCGGGTTGACGATGCCAGTGCACGAGGCGGCCAGGTCGATGCGGCCGCTCTCGACGATGCCGGCCAGCGCCGGCGTCTCGCCGCCGCCCCAGGCGACGCGGCAGGTGTCGCAGGCGGCCTTCCAGCCGGCCACCAGCGCCTGCGCGCGCTCGGCGTCGCCGAACCAGTCGCTGCCGCCGGCGGCCCAGTAGGCCTGCACGACCAGCGGCGTGGCGCCGACGGTGATCAGGTCGTTGACCGCCATCGCGATCGTGTCCTGCGCTATTGCCGAGTAGTAGCTGCGGCCGGTGAGCTTTTGCATCTCGTCGGCGACCAGGGCCTTGCTGCCCAGGCATTCGACGATGCTGGCGAGGTAGAACGGGCCGACGTCGACGACGTAGGCGGATTCGCCGCGCGAGGCCTTCACCTCGGTGAAGCCGTGGCCCGCGAGATGCGGGGCGGTGGCGGCGGCGGCGCGCTGCGCGGCCACTTTGAGCGGGTCGATCAGGTCGTAGACGACGCCGGACTGCTCGTAGCTCAGCGGAGTGTTGGCGGGTGCTTGCATGGGCCGGGATTATCGCCCCCCGCCCGTAGAATGGCCCGGTGAGCTACGTCGTCCTCGCGCGCAAATACCGTCCCCGCAGCTTCGACCAGATGGTCGGCCAGGAGCACGTCGTCCGTGCGCTGAGCAACGCGCTGGAGCAGCAGCGGCTGCACCACGCCTACCTCTTCACCGGCACGCGCGGGATTGGCAAGACCACCGTCTCGCGCATCCTGGCCAAGAGCCTGAACTGCACCGGGCCCGATGGCACCGGCGGCATCACCGCGCATCCCTGCGGCGTCTGCAGCGCCTGTACCGAGATCGACGGCGACCGCTACATCGACTACATCGAGCTCGACGCGGCCAGCAACCGCAGCATCGACGAGATCCGCGACCTGATCGAGCGTGCCGCCTACAAGCCCGGCATCGGCCGCTTCAAGGTCTTCATGATCGACGAGGCGCATCAGCTGACCAAGGACGCCTTCAACGCGCTGCTGAAGACGCTGGAGGAGCCGCCCGAGTACCTGAAGTTCGTGCTCGCGACGACCGACCCGGAGAAGATGCTGCCGACGGTGCTGTCGCGCTGCCTGCAGTTCAACCTGCGGCCGATGGCGCCGCAGACGGTGCACGAGCACCTGCAGGAGGTGCTGGCCGCCGAGCACGTGCCGCACGACGAGGCCTCGCTGCGCCTGCTCTCGCGTGCCGCGCGCGGATCGATGCGCGACGCGCTGTCGCTGACCGACCAGGCCATCGCCTACGGTGGCGGCCGGGTCGACGAGGCCGTCGTGCGCGGCATGCTGGGCAGCGTCGACCGCGGCCATGCACGCCGGCTCGTCGAGGCGCTGGCCGCACGCGACGGCGCCGCGGTGCTGGCCACCGTCGACGCGCTGCGCGCGATGGGCCTGTCGGCCTCGGCGACGCTGGAGGAACTGGCCTCGCTGCTGCAGCAGATGGCCGTCGAGCAGGCCGTTCCCGGCGCGCTGGATGCGCAGGACCCCGACACCGAGGACGCGCGTGCGCTGGCCAGCGTGCTGCCACCCGACGAGACGCAGCTGCTCTACAGCATCGCGCTGCACGGCCGCGCCGAGCTGGCGCTGATGAGCGACGAGTACGGCGCGCTGACGATGGTGCTGCTGCGCCTGCTGGCCTTCCCGCCGGCCGGTGCCGCGCCGGTGCCGCCGCGCGAAGCGCCGCGTTCGGCGCCGCTGCGCGCGCCATCGCCGCCGGCGATGACGATGCCGGTGGCCAAGGCTGCTGCGCCGGTCGTCCCGGCCTCGCCGCCGCCGCGGCCTGTGCCGGTGGCGCCGGTGGTCGCGCCGCAGCCTGCGGCACCCGCGTCCGCGCCTGTTGCCGAACGCCGCCGCGAACCTCCTGCGCCGGCGCCGCAGGCGGCTCCTGAACGCATCGAAACGCGCTCGGCACCGCCTGACGACGAGCCGCCCTGGGGCCGTGACGACGAGCCGCCGCCCGAAGGCGAGTACCGACACGCCGTTCCGGCGCCGTCGCGCAGGCCGGCTGCAGTGCCGGATCCGGAGCCCGAGCGCTTCGAGCCCGCTCCGGTCGACGCCGTGCCCGACGAACCGCCTCCCGTCGAACGCCGCCCGCGCCCGGTGCGCCGCGACGAGCCGCCCGCGCCGCCGCCGCGCACGCCGCTGGGCGACCGCTGGTATGCGCTGTGCCAGGCGATGGCCGAGCGCGGTGCCGTCTCGGCGCTGCTGCGTGAACTCGCCTGGCAGGGCGGGCTGGTCGAGGTCGACGAGGCCGCCGCGCCGCAGCGCTGGCGGCTGCAGGTCGAACGCGAGTCGCTGCGCACCAATGCGCTGCGCGAGAAGCTGGCGGCCGCGATGGCCGCGGAGCTCGGCGCGCCGGTCGATCTGGTGCTCGAACCCGGTTCGCCCGAGGACACGCCGGCCAAGCGTGACGCCTGGGAGCGCACGCGCCGCCAGCAGGAGGCCGAGCACACGATCCGCCACGACCCGGTGGTGCTGGAGCTGATGCGTCAGTTCCCCACGGCACGCCTGGTGCCGAACTCGATCAAGCCGGTCTGAGCGGCGCTGCCGCACGACGATAATCCCGCGTTTTCGGCGGCCCCGAGGCCGCCACGAAAGGACACGACGATGATGAAGGGCCAACTCGCCGGGCTGATGAAGCAGGCCCAGGCGATGCAGGAAAACATGAAGCGCGCCCAGGAAGAGCTGGCGCAGCTGGAGGTCGAGGGCCAGTCGGGCGCCGGCCTGGTGAAGGTCGTGATGACCTGCAAGCACGACGTGCGCCGCCTGAGCATCGACCCCAGCCTGCTGGCCGACGACAAGGACATGCTCGAAGACCTGGTCGCCGCCGCGTTCAACGATGCCGTGCGCCGTGCCGACGAGATC
Organism: Rubrivivax gelatinosus IL144; assembly: GCF_000284255.1. Lineage (NCBI taxonomy): Bacteria > Pseudomonadati > Pseudomonadota > Betaproteobacteria > Burkholderiales > Sphaerotilaceae > Rubrivivax > Rubrivivax gelatinosus. The sequence goes on along the minus strand of NC_017075.1, from coordinate 3,519,341 downwards.
AGCGCCGAGAAGATGGGCAAGCTGACGGCCGGCATGCCGATGCCGCCGGGCATGAAGTTCCCGTTCTGACGCCTTGCCGATGGCCGACACCGCGCTCGACGCGCTGATCGAGGCGCTGCGGCGGCTGCCGGGCGTCGGCCAGAAGTCGGCGCAGCGCGTCGCCTTCCACCTGCTGCAGCACGACCGCGATGGCGCGCGCCGCCTGGCGCACGCGCTGGACGTCGCGGCCGAGCGTGTGCACCACTGCGCGCGCTGCCACACCTTCACCGAAGACGAGGTCTGCCCGGTCTGCCGCGACCCCGAGCGCGACGCCCGGCTGCTGTGCGTCGTCGAGACGCCGGCCGACCAGCACGCGCTGGAACGCAGCGGCGGCTACCGCGGCCTGTACTTCGTGCTGATGGGCCGGCTGTCGCCGCTGGACGGCATCGGCGCCGGCGACATCGGCGCCGCCGAGCTGATCGAACGCGCGAGCGACGGCACCGTGCAGGAAGTCATCCTCGCCACCAGCTTCACTGCCGAAGGCGAGGTCACCGCGCACGCGCTGGCCCAGGCGCTGCGTTCCCGCGGCCTGAAGGTCACGCGCCTGGCGCGCGGCGTGCCGGCGGGCAGCGAAATCGAGTACGTCGACCTGGGCACGATCGCCCACGCCTTGGTCGACCGGCGCTGAACGGGCCAAGGCCGTGTCCGAGCCCGACGACGACTTTTTCCGGGGACTCGAGCAGCGGCGCACACGCGCCCTCGTCGACCGCGACCTCGTGTTGATCGAGCGCCTGCACGCGCCGGATTACGAACTGCTCACGCCTGCGGGCCGCGCCTTCTCGCGAGAGCGCTATCTGGCCGAGATCGCCGCCGGCCCGTTTTACGCCGCCTGGCACCACGGCCCGATGCGGGTCCGGCGTTCTACGACGATGGCGGTGGTGCGCTACGTAGCCGAACTCGGTTTTCCGTCCGGCCGCACGCTCCGCTGCTGGCACACCGACAGCTACGAGTTGCGCGGCGACGTCTGGCAGGCCGTCTGGTCGCAGGCCACCGCGCTGCCCGCCGCCGACGGCGAACGCTGACCGGCCTCAGCCGGCCCGCCGTGCCGGCTTGCCCGCCGGTTTCGTCCGGTAGAACTGCATCGGCACCGCTGCCGCCTCGCGCAGCACGCTCTTCCTGATGCGGCCGACGACGTGCATCTCGCAGGGCTTGCAGTCGAAGCGCAGCGTCAGGCGTTCGCCGCCGGAGACCAGCGTCAGCGGCTCGGCGCGCACCGTGCCCTGCACGCCGATGACGCCCTTGGCCTGCTTGGGGCACAGCGACAGCGACCAGCGCACGCAGTGGCGCGTGATCATCAGGCTGACCTCGTCGCTGCGCTCGTGGCTCTCGTAGGCCGCTTCGATGACCTTGACGCCGTGGCGCGCGTAGAACGCCGCGGCCTTGGTGTTGTGCACGTTGGCCAGATAGCTCAGCGTGTCCTCGGGGTACGGCGCCGGCGGGTCTTTCGGCGTCGCACGCGGCAGCGGCTCGAAAGCTGCGGCGCGGGCCGCTTCCAGGGCCGCGACGGCGTCGCGGCGCAGGGCGTTGGCGACCGACGCCGGCACGAACCACGGCGCCACGATGTCGACGCCGCGTGCCTCGAAGATCGTGCCGCCCAGGCGCGCCAGGTTCTCGCGCAGCGTCGATTCGTTGCGCGCCGCGTCCTTCGGCAGCTGGTGCGCGTGCACGACCTCGGCATGCGCGTAATGGCCGTCGGCGTCGACGAGCTGCAGCGCGAAGCCTTGGCCGGTGGCCTCGAAACGCAGGTCGACCGGGATCAGGCGCTCGGCCGACTTCTTCTCCAGCAGCCGGTCCCAGGCCATGTCGCGGTTGCGGCTGATGGCGGCGTCGCGGCGCAGGTCCTTCAGGGTCTCGATAGCCGCGTTGGGCTGCACGCGCCAGGCGCGGCCGCCCAGCGGCGTGGCGACGTTGACCGGCACGCCCTGCAGCTCGCCCTGGCGGTCCCACCAAGTCAGCGCGTCGCCGTTGTTCAGCGCCGCCGAGGCGTCGGCGAGCACGAGGTCGAAGTGGTCCTTGCCGACCCGCGTGACGTGGCCGATCTCGATGCCGGCGTGTTTGGGCGTGTCGAAGGCGCCGATGTCGCTCTGGCGGCCGTTGACGAAGTAGTCGGTCGCGCCGCGGTTGAAGCTGCGCGCCGGGTCGGGCGTGAAGGTATAGCGGCAGCGGCCGCTGGAGGCGGCGCGCAGCTCGGGGCGCTCGTCGAGCAGCCGGTCCAGCAGCTGGCGGTAGTGCGCGGTGACGTTCTTCACCGTGCCCATGTCCTTGTAGCGGCCCTCGATCTTGAAGCTGCGCACGCCGGCGGCCACCAGCGCCGGCAGGTTGGCGCCCTGGTCGTTGTCCTTCAGCGAGAGCACGTGCTTCTCGTGCGCGACGATGCGGCCCTGGGCGTCGGTCACCGTGTACGGCAGCCGGCACTCCTGCGAGCACGAACCGCGGTTGGCGCTGCGCCCGGTGTGCGCGTGGCTGATGTAGCACTGGCCGCTGTAGGCGACGCACAGCGCGCCGTGCACGAAGAACTCCAGCACGACGCCGGGCGCCGCGGCGGCCACGGCCTCGATCTCGGCCAGCGTCAGCTCGCGCGCCAGCACCAGCTGCGAGAAGCCGGCGTCCTGCAGGAAACGCGCTTTCTCCGGCGTGCGGATGTCGGTCTGCGTGCTGGCGTGCAGCTGGATCGGCGGCAGGTCCAGCTCCAGCAGGCCCATGTCCTGGACGATCAGCGCGTCGGCTCCGGCGCGCCAGACGTCCCAGGCCAGGCGGCGTGCGTCTTCCAGTTCGTCGTCGCGCAGGATGGTGTTCAGCGTGACGAAGACGCGCGCGTTCCAGCGGTGCGCGTGGCGCGCCAGGCGTTCGATGTCGGCCAGCGCATTGCCGGCCTTGTCGCGCGCGCCGAAGCTCGGGCCGCCGATGTAGACGGCGTCGGCGCCGTGGTTGACGGCTTCGATGCCAACGTCGGCGTCGCGCGCCGGCGCGAGCAGTTCAAGTGTGTCGCGCACGGCGGGACGGCGGCCGTTCAGCCGCGCAGGCGCGCTGCAGCGCCGTCGATCGACGCCTTCAGCTCGTCGTAGTGGCGGTTCACCGGGAACTGCGGGAACTGCGCGACGATGCTCTCGGGCGGGTGGATGAAGAAGCCGGCGTCGGCGGCGCCGAGCATGCCGGTGTCGTTGTAAGAGTCGCCGGCGGCGATGACCTGGAAGTTCAGCGACTTCAGCGCGTTGACCGCGTGGCGCTTCTGGTCGGGCTGGCGCAGCTTGTAGTCGGCGACGTAGCCTTCGGCTTCGATCTCCAGCCGGTGGCAGAACAGCGTCGGCCGGCCGAGCTGGCGCATCAGCGGGTCGGCGAACTCGTAGAAGGTGTCCGACAGGATGATCACCTGGTAGCGCGAGCGCAGGTCGTCAAGGAACTCGCGCGCGCCGGGCAGCGGCGCCATGCCGGCGATGACCTCCTGGATGTCGGCCAGCTTCAGGCCGTGCTCGCGCAGCATCGCCAGACGCCAGCGCATCAGCTTGTCGTAGTCGGGCTCGTCGCGCGTCGTGCGCGAGAAGGCGGCGATGCCGGTGCGTTGCGAGAACGCGATCCAGATCTCGGGGACCAGCACCCCTTCGAGGTCGAGGCAGACGACTTGCATGGGGCGCGATGCTAGCGCAGCGCTGCCTCGTGCCGTCGCCGCCGCATCAAGCGTGATTTCTCCACGACCGGAGGGTCGTCAAGCCCCCAGCGGATGTCGGATGCGCGTGGCGCGGCGCGCCGCCGCTATGCTTTCCGGCTGGACCAACCAATGGAAACGTGATGGCCGAGGGCAAGGCCGACGGCCAGGAGCCGGCCGGCGCCGAACTGCTGGACAAGGTACGCCGCGAACTCTCGCGCCAGCAAGGGCGCGCCGAGGGTCCGCTGTACCGTGTCGTCGAGGTCGGGCGCGACAGCGACGGGCGGCTCGTCAAGCACGCCCAGATCTGGCACAGCGACCTGTCGGTGGCGCGGCGTTTCGGCCGCGCGCTGGCGGCCAACTCGGTCGCCCAGCAGGTCACCGTGACCGACAGCGCCGGCAACGTGCTCGAGGAGATCTCGCCGCCGCCACCCGGCGTGCTGCCGCCCGGCTGGGACGGCTGGCGCGACCTGCCGCTGCCGCCGCTGCCGCGGCCCAAGCCGCCCAAACCGAAACCGACCTTTGGCAGCGTGCCGGCAGCGCTGGCGCGCTCGCATCCGCCGGAGCCGCCGAAACCACCCCCGGTGCTGCCGGTGCTCGGTGCGCCGCCCGCCGAGGCGGCACCGGCCGAGCCGCTGCCGCAGACCATGCTGTCGCAGACCGGCGAGGCCACCTCGCCGCCGTCCGCCAAGTCCGGCCCCGACGACGACGTCGAGATCGTCCTGCCGACCTGAGCTATTCGGCGCTGCCCAGCGTCACCGTCACGCTGCGCGATTGGCCGGAGCGCCAGACGGTCAGGTTCACGCGGTCGCCGGGCTGGCGTGTTTCCAGCAGCGACAGGATGTCGTCCAGGCTGTCGACCGCCTCGCCAGCCACCGCGGTGATGACGTCGCCGGCGACGATCTGCGAGCCGCGCCCGCGCTGGAAGGGTTTGAGGCCCGCCTTGGCCGCCGGGCCGCCCGGCTGCACCTGCACCAGCGGCACGCCGCGTGGCAGGCCCAGGGCCCGCGTGAGGTTCTCGGGCCCCGCGGTGACGCCGATCGCCGGGCGCAGGAAACGCCCGTCGCGGATCAGCCGCGGCACGATGCGGTTGACCTCGTCGACCGGGATCGCGAAGCCGATGCCGGCGCTGGCGCCGCTGGGGCTGGCGATCTGCGTGTTCACGCCGATCAGCCGGCCGGCGCTGTCGAGCAGCGGGCCGCCGGAGTTGCCGGGGTTGATCGCCGCGTCGGTCTGGATCACGCCGCGGATCGTGCGGTTGTTGAAGGACTCGATCTCGCGGCCCAGCGCGCTGACGATGCCGGTGGTCAGCGTCTGGTCCAGCCCGAAGGGGTTGCCGATCGCGTAGACGCGCTGGCCGACCCGCAGCTCGCGGCTGGCGCCGATGGCGATCGGCGGCAGCTTTTCGCGCGGCGCCTTGATGCGCAGCACCGCGAGGTCGCGGTCGGGGAAGGCGCCGACCAGTTCGGCTTCGTAGCTGGTCTGGTCGGCCAGCGTCACCTGCGCGCCGCTGCCGCCCTGGATGACGTGGAAGTTGGTGACGATGTGGCCGGCCTCGTCCCAGACGAAGCCGGTGCCGGTGCCGGCCGGCACCTGCTGCACGTTGAGCGAGAAGAAGTCGCGCCGCGCGGCCAGCGTCGTGATGTGCACGACCGACGGCGAGGCCTTGCGGAAGAGTTCGATGTTGGCCGTCTCCTCGGCCGACAGCGCGCCGCGCGGCGTGATCGGCCGCGGGCCGGCTTCGGTGCGCGCCTGCAGCGGCAGCGCCAGGCTGGTGAGGAGGAAGGCGAGGGCGATCGGCGTGTGTCTCATCGTTGATGCGGGGCCAAGCGGCCCCCACGTGGCCTTGTCGGCGCCGATTTTCTCAGCTGACGATGTACGAGCCCGAACCCGTGGCGATCAGCTGGCCGCTGTCGTCGATCAGCCGCATCTGCGTCGAGCCGACACGCCCGCCCAGGCGCGTGACCTCGGCCTGCGCGACGTAGCGCGGCGCCAGCCCGGGGCGCAGGAAGTCGGTGCGCAGGTCGATCGTGCCCATGCGCGCGAAACGCTGCAGCACCTGCTGGGCGTCGTCGGCCGGGTGGCGTTCGGCGATCGCGACCATCAGCGCCAGCGCGCCGGTGGCGTCCAGCGTCGCCGAGATCGCGCCGCCGTGCAGGCGCTGGTGCAGGAAGTGGCCGATCAGCTCGGGCCGCATCTCGAAGGACAGGCGCACGTCGCCGGGCGCCAGCGACTCGACCTTCAGCCCGAGCACGCGGTTGAAGACGATCTGCTGCTCGAACATCTCGGTGAAGGCCGCTTCCAGCCGCTGCTGCTCGGCGGCGCTGCGGCGTGCTGCGGGCGTCGTCACGGCGCCAGCCCCAGCCGGGCGCGGGCCTGCGCCGGCGTCGCGATGGCGCGCCCGGCGCGCCGTGCGCAGTCGGCCAGCGCCTCGATCAGCTCGCCGTTGCCGCGTGCGCGCCGGCCGTCGGGCAGGTAGAAGGTGTCTTCGAGCCCGGTGCGCAGCATGCCGCCCAGCTCGGCGGCGCGCTGGTGCACCGGCCAGATCTCGGCGCGGCCGATCAGCGTCGCCTGCCACACCGCGCCCGGCGGCGCGTAACCCGGCAGCAGCGCCAGCAGCGCGGCGTCGCAAGGCATGCCGCTGGCCACGCCCATCACGAAGTTCAGCTCGGGCGTGCCGTCGACCAGGCCGGCCTTGGCGAACAGGCCGACGCTGCGCACGATGCCGACGTCGAAACACTCGAACTCCGGATGCGTGCCGCATTCGCGCATCACGGCGACGAAACGCTCGATCTTGTCGACCGGGTTGTCGAAGACCATCGGCGGCCAGGCCCAGCGGCCGTCCTCGCGCAGCTTCAGGTAGTTCAGGCTGCCGGCGTTGCAGGCGGCGATCTCGGGGCGCACGCGGCGGATGCAGGCCTCCGGGCCTGCTATGTCGGGGCCGAGCACGCCGGTCGTCAGGTTGAGGATGACGCCGGGGCAGGCCTCGCGGATCGCGTCGCAGACGGCGGCGGCGACCTCCGGGTCCCACGTCGGCATGAAACCGCGGCCCGGCGTCTGGTCGCGCAGGTGCACGTGCATCACGCTGGCGCCGGCGTCGAAGGCGGCGCGCGCCTCGCGCGCCATCTGCTCGGGTGTCACCGGCACCGGGTGCTGGTCGGGGTTGGTCAGCACGCCGGTCAGCGCGCAGGTCAGGATCGCGGGTTCCAGGCTCATGAATCCAGCTCCAGTTCGACCAGCAGCGCCCCGGCGGCCACCGGGTCCTTGGCAGCGGCGTGCACCGCGCGCACGACGCCGGCGGCGCCGGCTTGCAGCCACATCTCCATCTTCATCGCCTCGACGCAGGCCAGGCGCTGGCCGGTTTCGACCCGATCGCCCGGCGCCACCAGCACCTGGGCGACGACGCCGGCCACCGGCGCGCAGGCGCGCGAGGCGTCTTCGGCCACGTCGCGTGCGCCGGCCATGGGCTCGCTGAAGACGAAGACCTCGCCGTCCAGCGCCAGGTGCAGCGTGGCGCCGTCGCGGCGTGCCAGCGCGTGGCGCTGCAGGCCGTCGGCTTGCCAGCGCACGCGGCCGTCGGCGGCCCATTCGAGCACCTGAAGGCCAGGCGGCGGCGCGCGCAGCGTGCGGCGCTCGCCGTCGTGGGCCAGCGTCAGTTCGCTGGTGGCCAGGCCGGCGGGCCGCCAGCCGGCGCCGGTGGCGAGCAGCGCTGCGGCCAGCGCCCACGCGGCCTCGGGCGGGCAAGGGCGCTGCAGCAGCGGCTCGCCGTGTTCGGCCCATTCGTCCAGGCGTGTCGTCGTCAAACGCGCGGCGACGAAGTCCGGGTGCGCCAGCAGCGCACGCAGGAAACCGGCGTTGCTGCGCAAGCCTAACAGCGGCGCATCGGCCAGCGCGCGGCGCAGCCGGCGCAAGGCGTCGGTGCGGTCGCGGCCGTGGGCGACGAACTTGGCGACCATCGCGTCGTAATACGGCGGCACTTCGCCGCCTTCGGCCAGGCCGTGGTCGACGCGCAGCCCGGCGTCTTCGGGCCGCCAGTGCAGCACACGGCCGGTCTGCGGCGTCCAGCCGGCATACGGGTCTTCGGTGTAGAGCCGGGCTTCGACCGCGTGGCCGTCGAAGCGGATCTGATCCTGCGTCAGCGGCAGCGGCTCGCCGGCGGCGATGCGCAGCTGCCATTCGACCAGGTCCAGCCCGGTGATCGCCTCGGTGACCGGATGTTCGACCTGCAGCCGCGTGTTCATCTCGAGGAAGAAATGCCGGCCCCCGGCGTCGACGACGAACTCGACGGTGCCGGCGCCGCGGTAGCCGACGGCCAGCGCCGCGGCCACCGCGTCGCGGCCCATCGTGGCGCGCATCTCGGGGCCGACGATCGGCGACGGCGCCTCTTCGACGACCTTCTGCCGCCGCCGCTGCGCCGTGCAGTCGCGTTCACCCAGGTGGACGGCGTGGCCGTGCGCGTCGGCGAAGACCTGGACCTCGACGTGGCGTGCGCCGGCTATGAGCCGTTCCAGCATCAGCCGGCCGTCGCCGAAAGCGCTCTCGGCTTCGCGGCGTGCGCCTGCCAGCGCCGTGGCCAGCTCGTCGGCGCGGCGCACCAGGCGCATGCCGCGCCCGCCGCCGCCGGCCACGGCTTTCACCAGCAGCGGCACGCCCAGGGCTTCGGCTTCGGCGGCCAGACGCCCCTCGTCCTGCTCGTCGCCCAGGTAACCCGGCGCGCAGGGCACGCCGGCGGCGAGCATGCGGCGCTTGGCGCCGGCCTTGTCGCCCATCGCGCGGATGGCTTCGGCCGGCGGGCCGATGAACACCAAGCCGGCGGCCTCGACCGCGGCGGCGAAATCGGCGCGTTCGGACAGGAACCCGTAGCCGGGGTGCACGGCGTCGGCGCCGGCACGCGCCGCGGCGTCCAGCACCGCGGCGACGTTCAGATAGGACTCCGACGCCGGCCCCGGCCCCAGGCGCACGGCGAGGTCGGCCTGGCGCACGTGCGGCGCCGCCGCGTCGGCGTCGCTGTAGACGGCCACCGTGCGGTAACCCAGGCGGCGCGCCGTGCGCATCACGCGGCAGGCGATCTCGCCGCGGTTGGCGACGAGCACGGTTTCGAAGCGCCGGCTCATCGGGGCGCCCAGGCCGCCGCGCGGCGTTCGAGGAAGGCGGTCGTGCCCTCGACGCCTTCGGGGCCCAGCGCGGCGCGCGAGAACACTTCCGCCGCGTGCGCCACCAGCCCTGCCGCGGGCTGCCAGCGCGCCTGGCCGACCAGCGCCTTGCTGGCGGCCACCGCGCCCGGCGCGCAGCGCAGGATGTCCAGCAGCACCTTCTCCAGCGCGTGGTCCAGCGCGCCGGTGGCGTGCAGCTCGTGCACCAGGCCGACGGCCAGCGCCGCGTGCGCGTCGAGCTTGCCGCCGCAGACCACCAGCCGCCGCGCCTGCGACGGCCCCAGGCGCTCGACGAGGAAGGGCGCGATCTGTGCCGGCACCAGCCCGAGCGAGGTCTCGGGCAGGCGGAAGACCGCGCTGGTGGCGGCGATGGCGACGTCGGCGACGCAGGCCAGGCCGAGGCCGCCGCCCATCACGCTGCCTTCGAGCAAGGCGACCGTGGCCAGCCCCGTGGCGGCGAAAGCGGCGCAGAGCTCGCCGAAGGCGGCACTCACCTTCTCGATCGCCTTCGGGTCCTCGGCCAGCCGGGCGCGCGCCGCGGCCATGTCGGCGATGTCGGCGCCGGCGCAGAAGTGGCCGCCGGCGCCGCGCAGCACGACGACACGCACGCGGCCGCCGGCTTCGGCCTCGGCCAGCGCGGTGCGCAGCGCCAGCACCATCTCCAGCGACATCGCGTTGCGCACCTCGGGGCGCGACAGCGTCAGCGTCAGCACGCCGCGCGTGTCCTCCTGGACGACGACCGGCGTGCTCATCGACGCCCCGGCAGCGTGTTCTCGAGCTTGCAGATGATGCCCAGCATCACCTCGTCGGCACCGCCGCCGATCGACACCAGGCGCGAGTCGCGCCAGGCCTGCGAGATCGGGTTCTCCGGCGTGTAGCCCATGCCGCCCCAGTACTGCAGGCAGCTGTCGGTGACTTCGCGCGAGAGCCGCCCGCACTTGAGCTTGGCCATGCTCGCCAGCCGCGTGACGTCCTGGCCGGCGACATAGAGCTCGACGGCGCGGTAGGTCAGCGCGCGCAGCGCCTCGACCTCGGTGCGCAGCTCGGCCAGGCGGTAGTGCACGACCTGGTTGTCGAGGATGGGCTTGCCGAAAGCCTGGCGCTGGCGGGTGTAGTCGATCGTCAGGTCGATCAGCCGGTCCAGGCTCTTCAGCGACGAGGCCGCGCCCCACAGCCGCTCCTCCTGGAACTGCAGCATCTGGAAGGTGAAGCCCATGCCTTCCTGGCCGATCAGGTTCCGGCGCGGCACGCGCACGTTGTCGAAGAAGAGCTGCGCGGTGTCGCTGGCGTGCATTCCGATCTTGCGGATCTTCTGCCGCGTGATGCCGGGCGCGTCCATCGGCACGACGATCAGGCTCTTGTTGCGGTGCGGCGGGCCTTCGCTGGTGTTGGCCAGCAGGCAGCACCAGTCGGCTTTCAGGCCGTTGGTGATCCACATCTTCGTGCCGTTGACGACGTAGTCGCCGCCTTCGGTGCGCGCCGTCGTCTTGACCGCGGCGACGTCGCTGCCGCCGCCGGGCTCGCTGACGCCCAGGCAGGCGACGTAGTCGCCGGCGATCGTCGGCACGAGGAATTCGCGCTTGAGCTCCTCGCTGCCGAAACGCGCCAGCGCCGGCGTCGCCATGTCGGTGTGCACGCCGATGGCCATCGGCACGCCGCCGCAGTGGCAGGCGCCCAGCGCCTCGGCCATCACCATCGAGTAGCTGAAGTCCAGCCCGGCGCCGCCGTACTCGGTCGGGTACTTCAGGCCCAGCAGCCCCAGGTCGCCGAGCTTCTTGAAGACCTCGTGGCTGGGGAACTCCTCGGCCGCCTCCCAGGCGGCGACATGCGGGTTCAGCTCCTTGTCGACGAAGCGGGTGACGATGTCCTCGATCTGGCGGTGTTCGGGCGTGAACTGCATCGGATGACTCCTCGTTTCTCGTGGGCTCAGAAGCGGGCGACGCCGTAGCTGTTCGGACGCAGCTGGCGGCGCCCGGCCTCTTCGGCAATCGACAGGCACAGGCCCAGCACGCGGCGCGTGTCGCGCGGGTCGACGATGCCGTCGTCCCAGAGCCGCGCGGTGCCGAACAGCGCCGTGCTCTCGGCGTCCAGGCGCCGGCGCAGCGCGTCGCTCATCGCCGCCAGCGCCGCTTCGTCGGCCGGCAGGCCCAAACGTTCCAGCTTCTGGCGGTTCAGCAAATCCATCACCTGCGCCGCCTGGGCGCCGCCCATCACCGCGGTGCGCGCGCTGGGCCAGGCGAAGATGAAACGCGGGTCGAAACCGCGACCGCACATGCCGTAGTTGCCGGCGCCGTAGCTGCCGCCGAGCACGACGGTGAACTTCGGCACGCGCACGTTGGCCACCGCCTGGATCATCTTGCTGCCGTGTTTGATCGCGCCGGCGCGTTCGGCCTCGCGGCCGACCATGTAGCCGGTGGTGTTCTGCAGGAAGACCAGCGGCGTGCCCGACTGGTCGCACAGCTGCATGAACTGCGCGGCCTTGGTCGATCCGGCGGGCTGGATCGGGCCGTTGTTGCCGACGAGGCCGACGTCGTGGCCCATCAGCCGCGCGTGGCCGCAGACGGTGTCGGGCGCGTAGCCGGCCTTGAACTCGAGGAACTCCGAGCCGTCGACGAGGCGCGCCAGCACCTCGCGCACGTCGTAGGGTGTGCGTTCGTCGGCCGGCACGACGCCCATCAGCTCCTCGGCCGGGTACAGCGGCTCGGGCGCGGGCGGCAGCGCAGAGACCGTGTCCCAGGGCAGGCGGGCCAGCAGTTCGCGCGTGAGTTCGATCGCGTGCGCGTCGTCCTCGGCCAGGTACTCGCCCAGGCCGGTGACCTGGGCGTGCAGTTCGGCGCCGCCCAGCTCTTCGTCGGTGGCGTCCTCGCCGATCGCGGCCTTCACCAGCGGCGGTCCGGCGAGGTAGATGCTGGAACGCCCGCGCACCAGCACGACGTAGTCCGACAGCCCCGGCAGGTAGGCGCCGCCAGCGGTGGACGAGCCGTGCACGACGGCGATCTGCGGAATGCCGGCAGCAGACAGCCGCGCCTGGTTGGCGAAGCTGCGCCCGCCGTCGACGAAGATCTCCGCCTGGTACATCAGGTTGGCGCCACCCGACTCGACCAGCGCCACCAGCGGCAGCTTGTTCTCGCGCGCCAGCTCCTGCGCCCGCAGCGCCTTCTTCAGCCCCATCGGCGCGACGGTGCCGCCCTTGACGGCGCTGTCGCTGGCGGTGACCAGCACGCGCCGCCCGGCGACGCTGCCGATGCCGACGATGGAGCCGCCGCCGAGCACGCTCTTGCGGCCGTCGTCGTCGTGCATCCCGAGGCCGGCCAGCGGCGAGAGCTCGAGGAAGTCGCTGCCGCGGTCGAGCAGGCGCGCGACACGTTCCCGCGGCAGCAGCTGGCCGCGCGCGGCGAACTTCTCGGCCTTGCTCGCCGATTCGGCGACGACCTTGGCTTCGAGCGCGCGCACCTCGGCCAGGCGCTCGTGCATGCGAGCCGCGTTGGCGGCGAAAGCCGCCGAACGCGGGTCCAACCGCGAGACCAGCGCGGGCATCAGCGCAGCACCTCGGGCGTCGTCGCGCGGTGGAAGCCGTCGAACGGAGTCGACCGCGCCGTCCGGCCCATTGGGAAGCTCTGGTTGCCCAGCGGCGCGCCGCCGTCGATCGGCAAGGTGACGCCGGTGACGAAGGCCGCCGCCGGCGACAGCAGGAAGACGATGGCCGCGCTCACTTCGGCCTCGACACCCAGCCGGCGCAGCGGCACCTGGCCGGCGAGCGAGGCGATGATCGGCTTCATCTCCGGGCCGTAGCGGTCCAGGCCACTGGAGGCGATCCAGCCCGGCGCGACGGCGTTGACGCGCACGCCGGCGTGCGCCCATTCGAAGGCCGCCGTCATCGTCAGGTTGGCCATGCCGGCGCGCGCCGCGCCGCTGTGGCCCATGCCAGGCATGCCGTTGCGGAAGTCGGCGGTCATGTTGACGATGGCGCCGCCGCTGTCCTGCATGCTCTGCAGGAAGACCTCGCGCATCATCAGGAAGCCGCCGGTCAGGTTGTTGGCGACGACGGCATCGAAGCCCTTCTTCGAGATCGCCATCAGCGGCGCCGGGAACTGGCCGCCGGCGTTGTTGACGAGGCCGGCGATGGCGCCGTGTTCGGCGACGACGCGGGCGACGGCGGCCTTCACCGCGTCTTCGTCGCGGATGTCGAGCACCACGGTTTCGCAGCGTCCGCCGTCCTCGGCGATCTCGGCGGCCACACGTGCCAGATTGTCGGCCTGGCGGCCGCTGATGACGACCGTCGCGCCCAGCGCCGCCAGCTCGTGCGCGACGCAGCGGCCGATGCCGCTGCCGCCGCCGGTGACCCAGTGCAGCTGCCCGGCGAACAGGCCGGGACGGAACACGCTGCGGTAGCCGGACTCGTTCATCGCGCCTCGCCTTCGGGTGGATGCGGCGGCATTAGGCGCGGTGGGTGACGTTAACGTCAACAGGGTGACGGGTTGGTAATTTCCATGATCTCAGCGGCATGTGCGCTGGCTACGATGCGCCGCAGCACACAGGAGCCCCGATCCGATGGACCTTCAAGCCTGCACCGAAGAACTGCGCCGCAAGGTCGGCGAGGCCAGCGGCCTGAACGCGACGCTGAAGTTCGACTGCGGCGCCGACGGCGTCGTCGTCATCGACGGCCGCGCCGTGCCCAACACCGTCGACAACGTCGACCGCGACACCGACTGCACCGTCGGCATCACGCACGACAACCTGGTCGCGATGATCAAGGGCGAACTGCAGCCGGCGACCGCGTTCATGACCGGCAAGATCAAGGTCAGCGGCGACATGAGCGTCGCGCTGAAGCTTCAGCGCATCGTCTAGCATCCGCCGATGCTCGACACCCCGGATCGACCCGATGACGCCGCCGCCCAGGCGGTGGTGGCGTCGCACCGGGATCCGGACACCGGCGAGCTGTTCGGCATCACCGAGCTGTGCCGCGAGTTCGGCATCACGCTGCGCACGATCCGCTTCTACGAGGACAAGGGCCTGCTGGCGCCGCGCCGCGTCAACGGCGCCCGCGTCTACACCCGGCGCGACCGCGCGCGGCTGGCGCTGATCCTGCGCAGCAAGGCCATCGGCGCCTCGCTGGCCGAGATCAAGCACTACCTGGACCTCTACGGCGACAACGGCGAGGGCCGCACGCAGCAGCTGGCCTACGTCGTCGAACGCACCGACCTGGCGATCCGCGAGCTGGAAGCCAAACGCGCCGGCCTGGATGCGACGCTGGCCGAGCTGCGGCTGATCAACGAGACCGCGCGCCGGCAGCTCGACGGCGGCTGAACGCCGGCCGCGTGCTGGCGCGGTGTCCATTTTTGGACTACGATGAGGTCGTGGTCTGAGATTGGATGTCATGCGCCTCGTTGCCACCGAAACCGCTCCCGCTTTTGCCGACGTCTCCGACGAACGCATGGCCGCGGCCGGCCTGCGGGCGTTTGCCCGCATCGCCGAGGCCTGGGGGCTGAGCGTCGACGAGCAGCTCGTGCTGCTGGGCCAGCCGGCGCGCTCCACCTTCTTCGCCTGGCGCCAGCACCCCGAGAAGGCGCGGCTGTCGCGCGACACGCTGGAGCGGCTGTCCAACCTGCTCGGCATCTACAAGTCGCTGCAGATCCTGCTGCCCGAGCCGGCCGCGGCCGACGCCTGGGTTCGCCGGCCCAACAGCGCCGAGGCCTTCGGCGGCCGCAGCGCGCTGCAGCGCATGCTGGCCGGCAACGTCGGCGACCTCAACTTCGTGCGCCGCTACCTCGACGGCGTGCGCGGCGGCGGCTGGTCCTGAACACACCCGACGTCCGCCGCGTCCGCTGGACGCAGGCCTGTCGCATCGTGCCGACGCGTTATCCGTCGGTGACGCTGTTCGACCGCGTCGCCGACGCCGAGGACTTCGACGCGCTGTACGCGCTGGAGGCGCTGACCAACGAACGCCTGCGCGAGGAACTGGGCCACGTCGAACGCGTGCCGCGCGCCGAGCGTGTCTTCGGTCCGGGCAGCGGGCCGGTGATGGCCGCCTTCACCCACGTCAACCCGGACGGCAGCCGCTTCTCCGACGGCCGCTGGGGCGTGTTCTACGCCGCGCGCGAACGCGAGACCGCGATCGCCGAGACGCGTTACCACCACGCCCGTTTCCTCGCCGCGACGCGCCAGCCGGCGATGCATTTGCCGATGCGGCTGTACCACGTGCCGATCGACGCCCGGCTGCACGACCTGCGCCCGCCCGGCGCCGTCGACGACGCGGTCTACGCCGCCAGCGACTACGGCGCCTCGCGCGCGCTGGCCGCCGCGCTGCGCGCCGCCGGCTCGCACGGCGTCGTCTACCGCAGCGTGCGCCACGCCGGCGGCGAGTGCGTCGGCCTGTTCCGCCCGCGCGGTGCCGGGCCCTGCCTGCACGCCGCGCACCTGCTGTACGCCTGGGACGGGCAGGGCTTCGCCGACGTTTACGAGAAGACGGCATGAGCCGGGGTGCTGAACGCTTCGACCGCCTGGACGCGCTGCGCGGCCTGGCCATCGTCTGGATGGCGGCCTACCACTTCTCGTTCGACCTGAACCACTTCCGGCTGCTCGACCCGCGCCAGGACTTCTACGGCGATGCGTTCTGGACGCTGCAGCGCACGGCGATCGTCAGCCTGTTCCTGTTCTGCGCCGGGCTCGGCCAGGCCGCGGCACTCGACGCCGGCCAGGGCTGGCCGCGTTTCTGGCGCCGCTGGGCGCAGGTGGCGGGCTGCGCGCTGCTGGTCAGCGCCGGCTCGGCGACGATGTTCCCGCACAGCTGGATCAGCTTCGGCGTGCTGCACGGCATCGCGCTGATGCTGATCCTCTCCCGGCTGGCCGCACCGCTCGGGCGCTGGTTGTGGCCGCTGGGTGCCGTGGCCATCGTGCTGCCTTTCGTCTGGCAGCACGCGTTCTTCGACACGCGCTGGACGAACTGGGTCGGCCTGGTGACGCACAAGCCGGTCACCGAGGACTACGTGCCGCTGCTGCCCTGGTGGGGCGTGATGCTCTGGGGGCTGGCGGCGGGGCAGTGGGCGCTCGCCCGCCGCCGCGGCTGGCTGACCGGCGCACTGCCGCGCGTGCTGGCACCGCTGGCGCTGCTGGGGCGCTGGTCGCTGTCGTTCTACATGGTCCACCAGCCGGTGTTCATCGGCGCGCTGACGGCGCTGCTGTCGCTGGGGCTGATCGGGCGCTGAGCGTCCCGCTGCGCAGCGGTTTGCGCAGCGCGAAGCGTGTTGCGCGCTTTGCAGCGAAAAACGCAGGATTTCGTCGCCGAAGACGATGTTCTTGCGTGGCACGAGCTTTGCGCTTGGGGTGCGCCGACTGTTCGGCTGTCTGAGGACCTGGAGTCACCCCCATGAAGAAGAACACCACCCAGCTCGCCGCCATCGCCGGCGCCGCTCTTGTCGCCGGCACGGCGCTGTCCTTCGCCGTGCCGGCCGTGGCCGCCGAACGCATGCCGCCGGTGAAGGTGGAGGACTACAACGACGCCCAGCGTGCCGCCGCCGAGGAGTTCCTCGCGACGCGCAAGTACCCGGTCTTCGGCCCGTTCTCGGTGCTGATCCGCAGCCCGAAGCTGATGACCAACGCCCACACGATGGGCAGCTACCTGCGTTACAACGCCTCGATCGGCATGCCGCTGTCGGAGATGGTGATCCTGATGGTCGCGCGCTCGTGGAGCCAGGACTACGAGTGGACCTACCACGTGACGATCGCCGCCAAGCAGGGCATCAAGCCCGAGGTCATCGACGCGATTGCCGAAGGCCGCCGCCCGACCGAGCTGACGCCTGACCAGGCCATCATCTACGACTTCACCGACGAGCTGCTGCGCAACCGCCGCGTCTCCGACAAGACCTACGAAGCGACGCTCAAGCGCTTCGGCGAGCAGGGTGTGCTCGACACCGCCGGCGTCGTCGGCTACTACACCTTCCTGGCCGGCATCATGAACACCGTACGCACGGCGCCGGTGCCGGGCGTGAAGACGCTGACACGTTTCCCCGACGCGTCGAACTGAGGCCGATGGGGGTTCGCCGGCGGGCGAGCGGCTACGATGCGCGCCTTCGTCCCGCCGTCCCTTCGGCGGGCGCTTTCCCAGGTGAACCCCGTGAGCAACAAGGTCCTGTTCGGCTTCCACGCCGTGACGGTGCGGCTGAAGACCGCGCCGCAGTCGGTCAAGGAAATCCACGTCGATGCGACGCGCCGCGACGCGCGCATGCGCCAGTTCGTCGAACGGGCCGAAGCCGCCGGTGCCAAGCTGGTCGACAGCGACGGCGAGCGCCTGACCCAGCTCGCCGGCAGCGGCCGCCACCAGGGCGTCGTGGCGCGCGTGACGCCGCTGGCGCCGACCCACTCGCTGGACGACGCGCTCGACGCCGCCGCCGGCGCGCCGCTGGTGCTGGTGCTCGACGGCGTCACCGACCCGCACAACCTGGGCGCCTGCCTGCGCGTGGCCGACGGTGCCGGCGCCTGCGCCGTCGTCGCGCCCAAGGACCACGCGGTGGGCCTGAACGCGACGGTGGCCAAGGTCGCCAGCGGCGCCGCCGAGACCGTGCCCTACCTGATGGTGACCAACCTCGCGCGCTCGCTGGGCGAGATGAAGGAGCGCGACCTGCGCATCATCGGCACCTCCGACGACGCGACGAAGACGATCTACGACGTCGACCTCGCCGGCCCGGTGGCGCTGGTGCTGGGCGCCGAGGGCCACGGCATGCGCCAGCTGACGCGCAAGACCTGCGACGAGTTGGTGAGCATCCCGATGCAGGGTGCGGTCGAGAGCCTGAACGTCTCGGTCGCCGCCGGCATCTGCCTGTACGAGGCGCTGCGCCAGCGCACCAGCACCCGCTGAGCACCTGCACCTGCCGCAAGCTCGCGGCGGCGGCCACTGGCTACACTGGCAGGATCACCGAATTCCGAGTTTCAACATGCCTGTCATCGAAGTCCGTCATCCGCTGGTGCGCCACAAGGTCGGCCTGCTGCGCGAGAAAGACATCTCGACGAAGAAGTTCCGCGAGCTGACCAACGAGATCGCGCGCCTGCTGGCCTATGAGGCGACGGCCGACTTCCCGCTGGAGCCGATCCAGATCGACTGCTGGAGCGGCCCGGCGACGATCGAGCAGATCGCCGGGCGCAAGGTGACGGTGGTGCCGATCCTGCGTGCCGGCATCGGCATGCTCGACGGTGTGCTCGACATGGTGCCCAACGCCAAGGTCAGCGTCGTCGGCCTGTCGCGCAACCACGAGACGCTGCAGCCCGAGCACTACTTCGAGCGTTTCGTCGGCCACCTTGACGAACGTACCGCGCTGATCGTCGACCCGATGCTGGCCACGGCCGGCTCGATGATCGCCACCGTCGACCTGCTCAAGCGCCGCGGCTGCACCGACATCCGCGCGCTGGTGCTGGTGGCGGCGCCCGAGGGCATCAAGGCGCTGGACACCGCCCACCCCGACGTGCGCTGCTGGACGGCGGCGATCGACAGCCACCTGGACGAGAACGGCTACATCATCCCCGGCCTCGGCGACGCCGGCGACAAGATCTTCGGCACGAAGTGATGGTGCCCCCGGCCGCCTGGCGGCCGCCCCCCCGAGGGGGGCAACCTGACCGGACCGGGAGACCCGGATCCGGTCAGGCGCGTTAACACCGCCGCTCCCCCTGACCGCCTTCGGCGGTCTGTCCCCGAGGGGAAGGCGGGCTCGCTGTTGGCTGCCCCTGACCGCCTTCGGCGGTCTGTCCCCGAGGGGACGAATTCCGAGCCTGCTCGCTGTTCGCGTTAGCGCAGCACCTTCAAGGCGTCCGGGTTGACGATATTCGTCGGGGTGTTGTTGACGAAGTTGATGACGTTGTCGAACGCGGCGCCGAAGTAGATCTCGTAGCTGTCCTGTTCGACGTAGCCGATGTGCGGCGTGCAGACGGCGTTTTCCAGGCGCAGCAGGGGGTGGCCCTGGAGGATGGGTTCGCTCTCGAAGACGTCCACCGCGGCCATGCCGGGGCGGCCCTTGTTGAGCGCGGAGACCAGCGCGTTCTCCTCGACGATCTCGGCGCGCGAGGTGTTGACGAACAGCGCCGTCGGCTTCATGCGCGCCAGGTCGTCGAGCTTGACCATGCCGCGGGTCGTCTCGCCCAGCCGCAGGTGCATGCTGAGCACGTCGCATTCCTCGAAGAAGGCCTCGCGGCTCTCGGCGGCGACGTAGCCGTCGGCGACGGCGTGCTCGCGCGACTCCTCGCTGCCCCAGACCAGCACCTTCATGCCGAAGGCGCGGCCGTAGCCGGCGACCATGCGGCCGATGCGACCGTAGCCCCAGACGCCCAGCGTCTTGCCGTGCAGCACCATGCCCAGGCCGAAGTTGGGCGGCATCGAGGCCGACTTCAGCCCCGCCTGCTGCCAGGCGCCGTGCTTGAGGTTGCCGATGTACTGCGGCAGGCGGCGCATCGAGGCCATGATCAGCGCCCAGGTCAGCTCGGCCGGCGCCACCGGCGAGCCCACGCCTTCGGCCACCGCGATGCCCAGCCGCGTGCAGGCCTCGACGTCGATGTGCGGGCCCACGCGCCCGGTCTGCGAGATCAGCTTCAGCCGCGGCAGCTTCTCCAGCAGCGCGCGCGGGAAGTGCGTGCGCTCGCGGATCAGCACCAGCACGTCGGCGTCGCGCAGCCGCACCGAGAGCTGGCCGGTGCCCTTGACCGTGTTGGTGAACACCTTCGCGTTGAGCGGCTCGAGCCGCGTCGCGCACCTGAGCTTGCGGACCGCGTCCTGATAGTCGTCGAGGATGATGATGTTCATGGGCATTGGCCGCATTGTCGCGGCGGACGGCACGCGGCGTGGCGATCCCTGCGGCGCGAGGGCTCGCCCGACCTGGGGAGGCCGGGCGGGCGGGAGCTCAGCGGACCGTCTTCTTCGAGCTCTTGGCCGTGGCCTGGGCCTTCGGCGCGCTGGCCTTGCCCTTGGCGCTCACCGTCTTGCCCTTGGCCGGTGCCGCAGCCTTGGCCGCGGGCCGCTTGGACGGCGCCGGCTTGGCGCTGCGCGACGACGGCGACGCCGCAGCGACCATCACGACGACCTTCTGCCCCGGCTTGAAGCTCGCGCGCGGGCCGACGTCGTTCCACTGCGCGACCTGGGCCGCGCTGACCTTGTAGCGCTTGGCCACCGAGGCGACGGTGTCGCCGCGGCCGGCCTTCAGCGTCAGCTTGCGCATCGGCTTGGCTTCGGGGGCCAGCACCATCATCGCGTTCTCGGCGACGTGTTCGTCGACGTCGCGCGTGGCGTGCGCGGCGCGCAGCACCAGCAGCGTCGAGCCGACCTTGACCAGCATGCGCGGCGGGATGCGGTTGACTTCGCGCAGCTGCGCCTCGGGCATGCCGACCTGCTTGGCGGCCTCGGCGGGCTTGAGCGTGCGCGGCGCGACCCAGGCCGTCCACGAGGCCAGCGGGCCGCGGTGCTCCTTCAGGCGCTGCACGAACTCGTTGGCGTTGTCGTAGGGCAGCAGCACACGCGGCGTCGCCGCAGCCAGGATCACCGGCTTGTTCATCTGCGGGTTCAGCGCCTGGAACTCCTCCAGGCTCAGTCCCGCCAGGCGCGCGGCGAGCGCGACGTCGATGTCGCGGTCGCGGTCGATCGGCACGCTGAGGAAGAACGGGTGGTTCTGCAGCGCCGGCAGCGAGATCGAGAACGCTTCCGGATGCGTGATCAGGTTCTTGACCGCCTGGAGCTTGGGCACGTAGTTGCGCGTCTCCACCGGCATGCGCAGCGAGGCGTAGTCGGTCGGCAGCCCGGCCTTCATGTTGCGCGCGATGGCGCGCTGCACGTTGCCCTGGCCCCAGTTGTAGGCCGCCAGCGCCAGGTGCCAGTCGCCGAACTGGCTGTACAGGCGCTGCAGGTAGTCGAGCGCGGCGCGCGTCGAGGCCAGCACGTCGCGGCGGTCGTCGCGGAAGAGGTTCTGCTTGAGCTCGAAGTCGCGCCCGGTGGTCGGCATGAACTGCCACATGCCGGCGGCGCGCGCCGTCGACAGCGCCTGCGGGTTGAACGCGCTCTCGACGAAGGGCAGCAGCGCGAGTTCGGTCGGCAGGCCGCGGCGCTCGACTTCCTCCATCACGTGGAACAGGTAGCGGCCGCCGCGTTCGGTCATGCGGGCGACGTAGTCGGGCCGCGTGGCGTACCACTGCTCCCACTTGTGCACGTAGTCGTCGTCGAGCTCGGCCATCGAGAAGCCGCCGCGCACGCGGGCCCAGAGGTCGGCCTGGGCGGCAGCCGCGGCGTCGGCGTGGGTCACGTCGGACGCGGTGGCCGGGTCGGACTCGAGCGGCGGCGCCGGCACCAGCTCGGGCTGGGCGCTGCCGTCGCGCGACAGGATCACCGCTCCGGGCACCGGCCCTTCGGCGGCGCGGCGCGTGGCGGCGAGCGTGGAAGAAGCGGTCGCCACTGGCGTGCCGACGGTCGGGCCGGCCTCGCCGTTCTGGGCGACGGGGGTGCCGGCACAGCCGGCGAGCACGGCGGCCAATGCGGCGGCAGCGATGGCGCTGCAGCGCCGCAATGAAGTCGTCGGGGGAGTCATCGGTATCGGTTCTTCCAGTCTCGCAGTGCGGCGAACACGTCGACTTCGTGCTCGGAGGCGGCGCCCTGCGCACGTGCGGCGGCCACGACGGCGGCCACGCGGCAACGCAGGAACGGATTGATCTCCCGCTCGGTACCGAGCACCGCCGGGAGTGTGAGCCGGCCTGCCGTGCGCAGACCCTGACACAGCGCAGTGTAGGCCGTGATCCGCGGGTTGCCAGGTTCGACTGCGGCCGCGAAGGCCAGGTTGGAGAGGGTGTACTCGTGCGCGCAGCAGATGCGCGTGTCGTCGGGCAGCGCCGCCAGCCGGGCCAGCGAGGCCGCCATCTGCGCCGGCGTGCCTTCGAAGAGCCGGCCGCAGCCGGCCGAGAACAGCGTGTCGCCGCAGAAGAGCAGCGGCTCGTGGCTGGCGCCGCGTTCGGCGTAGGCGACGTGGCCGGCGGTGTGGCCCGGCACGTCGAGAACCTCGAAGCGGTGGCCCAGCACCTCGACGCTGTCGCCGTCGTTCACCGGCACGAACGGTGCCGGGATGGCCTCGCGTGCCGGTCCCCACACGGGGCCTTGCAGCCGGGGCCGCAGCGCGGCTATGCCGCCGACGTGATCCGGGTGGTGGTGCGTCACTAGAATCGCGGCGAGGCGCAAGCCCCGGGCGTCCAGTTCGGACGCCACCGGCGCCGCGTCCCCCGGATCGACCACCGCGGCGTCGCGGCCGTCGTGCAGCATCCAGATGACATTGTCGGCAAAGGCGGGGATGGCGACGAGATTCATATGACGCGCGACCAGTCGATTATAGAGTTGGGGGTTTGGCTGCAATCCCCGGCCGGCCGCTACCTGCTGGAGTGGGAGCAGGATCGCCTCGATCGCGCGGTGACCGACGCTTTCGGCTTTCACGCGCTGCAACTCGGTCTGCCCGAGATCCAGGGCCTGCGGGCCAACCGCATGCCGCACCGCTGGGTGGCCTGCGACTCGCTGGTCACGCCCGAGCCCATCGTCCTGCCGCCGCCGCGCGACGCTCTGATCACGACCCAGCCGGCGCCGGTGGCGCTGTACTGCGAGTTCGACGCGCTGCCGTTTCCGCAGCACAGCGTCGACCTGGTCGTGCTGCCGCACGCGCTGGAGTTGGCGAGCGACCCGCACCAGCTGCTGCGTGAGGTCGAGCGCATCCTGGTACCCGAAGGCCGCGTCGTGATCTCGGGGCTGAACCCGGCGAGCCTGTGGGCGTTGCGCCAGCGCGCCGGCAACGCGCGCCGCGGCATCGGCCTGGGCCGCGGCAAGCCGAGCTACCTGCCGCGCGCCGGCGAGTTCATCGGCTACTGGCGGCTGCGCGACTGGCTGCGCCTGCTCGGCTTTCACATCGAGAGCGGGCGCTTCGGCTGTTACCGTCCGCCGCTGGCGTCGGAACGCTGGCTGGAGCGCTTCGCCTGGATGGACCCGGTGGGCGACCGCTGGTGGCCGGTGCTGGGCGCGGCGTATTTCCTGGTGGCCGTCAAGCGCGTGCGTGGCATGCGCCTGGTCGGCCTGTTGAAGAACGAACGCCGCCGGGTCAAGGCGGCGACGGCTGCGGTCGCGAACCGCGAGCCGGTGGAAGCGGATATCTGAATGAACGAGGTGGTGATCTACACCGATGGTGCCTGCAAGGGCAATCCGGGACCGGGCGGCTGGGGCGCCTGGCTGCGCAGCGGCGAGCACGAGAAGGAACTCTGGGGCGGCGAGCCGCTGACGACCAACAACCGCATGGAGCTGATGGCGGTGATCCAGGCGCTGGGCTCGCTCAAGCGCCGCTGCAAGGTCGCGATCTACACCGACAGCGAATACGTGCGCAACGGCATCACGAGCTGGATCCACGGCTGGAAGCAGCGCGGCTGGCGCACCGCCGACAAGAAGCCGGTGAAGAACGCCGAGCTCTGGCAGCAGCTGGAAGCGCTCGCCTCGTCCCACGACACCTCCTGGCACTGGGTGAAGGGCCATGCCGGCGACCCCGGCAACGAACGCGCCGACGCGCTGGCCAACCGCGGCTGCGAGTCCGCACGGCGCTGAATGTCCCGTTGCCGGCGGGCGTGAGCGCAACGCTTGCCCACCTGTCGCAACGTAAAGCTACATTCGACGGTTCGCCTTTCGACGGAGTGCAGGGGTCTTGAAGCGGGTTCACACGATCGTGGCGGTGCTGGGCATCGCGTTGGCCGGAGGCCTGGCCTGGTGGTGGCAGCAGCGTGCGCCGACGGCGGCGGCGGCGGCGCCCGGCCCGGCCGCCGCATCGTCCGACGCGGTCGCCGTCGAGATCGGCCGCGTGCGCCGTGCGCGCCTGGCCGACGAGGCCCAGGCCGTGGGCTCGCTGCGCGCCGTGCAGACCGTCGTGCTGCGCCCCGAGGTCGCCGGCCGCATCGCCGGCTTCGGTTTCCGCAACGGCGAGCGCGTGCGCCAGGGCCAGTTGCTGGTGCAGCTGGACGACACGCTGCAGCAGGCGCGGCTGCGCGAAGCCCAGGCCCAGGCGCAGATCGCGCGCACCAACCTCGCCCGCAGCCGCGAGCTGCTGGCGCAGAGCTTCATCAGCCAGAGCGCGGTCGACCAGAACGCCGCGACGCTGGACGTCGCCGAGGCCCAGGTCGCGCTGGCGCGCGCCGAGGTGCAGCGCATGCGCCTGGTCGCGCCCTTCGACGGCACCGCCGGCATCCGCCGCGTCGACCTCGGCGGCTTCGTGCAGGCCGGCGCCGACATCGTCACGCTGGACGACCTGTCGGCGCTGTCGGTCGACTTCACGCTGCCCGAACGCTACCTGCCGCGGCTGGCGCCCGGCCAGGCGGTGGCGCTGGACCTGGACGCGCTGCCCGGCCAGTCTTTCGAAGGCCGCATCGAGGCGCTGGACACCCAGGTCGAGGCCGAAGGCCGTGCGGTGCTGGTGCGTGCCCGCGTGGCCAACGCCGCGGCGCGCTTGAAGCCCGGCATGTTCGCGCGGCCGCGGGTCGTCTTCGCGGTGCGCGAGGACGCGCTCGTCGTGCCCGAGGAGGCGCTGGTGCCCGACGGCGGCCGCCAGTACGTCTGGAAGGTCGTCGGCGCCGAGGGCGCGACGCCGCGTGCGGAGCGCGTCGAGGCGCGCATCGGCCTGCGCCGGCCGGGCGTCGTCGAGCTGCTCGGCGGTGTCGCCGAGGGCGACGCGGTGGTGACCGCCGGCCACGCCAGGCTGCGCGGCGACAAGCCGGTGGTGCGCGTCGTGCAACTGCGCTCGGGCGCGGTACCGGCAGCCGCCGCATCGGCCGCGGCCTGACGGGAGCCGCGCGTGCGCCTGTCGGAAACCTCGATCCGTCGCCCGGTGCTGGCGACGGTGATGTCGCTGCTGCTGATCCTGGTCGGCCTGGTGTCGTTCCGCGCGCTGACGGTGCGCGAGTACCCGAAGATCGACGAGCCGGTGGTCACGGTGTCGACGACGCTGGTCGGCGCCGCCTCCGAGGTCATCGAGACCCAGGTGACCAAGCCGCTCGAGGACTCGATCGCCGGCATCGACGGCGTCGACATCATGACCTCGATCTCGCGCACCGAACGCAGCCAGATCACGGTGCGCTTCAAGCTCGAGAAGGACCCGGACACCGCCGCCGCCGAGGTGCGCGACCGCGTCTCGCGCGTGCGCGGCCGGCTGCCCGACGCGGTCGACGAGCCGGTGATCGCCAAGGTCGAGGCCGACGCCACGCCGACGATCTGGATCGCCTACTCGGGCGAGGCCGTCGACCCGCTGCAGCTCACCGAGGTCATCACCCGCGTCATCAAGCCGCGGCTGCAGACCGTGCCCGGCGTCGCCGACGTGCAGATCGGCGGCGACCGTTCGTACTCGATGCGCGTCTGGCTGGACCCCGACCGCCTCGCCGCCTACCGCCTGACGGTGCAGGACGTCGAGGACGCGCTGCGGGCGCAGAACCTGGAGGTGCCGGCCGGCCGCATCGAGAGCCGCCAGCGCGAGTTCAACGTCACCGCGCGCACCGACCTGAACACCGTCGCCCAGTTCGAGCAGGTGGCGCTGAAGACCGTCGCCGGCTACACGGTGCGGCTGCGCGACGTCGCGCGCATCGAGGAAGGCGCTGCCAGCGAACGTTCGCGCGTGCGCCTGAACGGCGTGCCGTCGATCAGCACCGGCGTGATCCGCAACGCCACCGCCAACCCGCTGGACGTCGCCGCCGGCGTGCGTGCGCTGCTGCCCGAGCTGCAGCGCGAGCTGCCGCCGGGTGTCACCGCGACGCTGGCCAACGACAACTCGGTCTTCATCGACCGCTCGATCAAGGCCGTCTACCACACGATCGCCGAGGCGGTGGTGCTGGTGGCGCTGGTGGTCTTCGTCTTCCTGCGCACGCTGCGTGCGTCCTTCATTCCGCTGGTGACGATTCCCGTCAGCCTGATCGGCAGCTTCGCGCTGATCGCCGCGGCGGGCTTCTCGATCAACACGCTGACGCTGCTGGCGCTGGTGCTGGCGATCGGCCTCGTCGTCGACGACGCGATCGTCGTGCTCGAGAACATCTTCCGCCACATCGAGGACGGGTTGAAACCCTTCCAGGCGGCCTTGAAGGGCGTGCGCGAGATCAGCTTTGCCGTGGTCGCGATGACGCTGACGCTGGCCGCGGTGTTCGCGCCGCTGGCCTTCACGCCGGGGCGCACCGGGCGGCTGTTCGGCGAGTTCGCGCTGACGCTGGCCGGCGCGGTGCTGGTCTCAGGCTTCGTCGCGCTGACGCTGACTCCGATGCTGTGCAGCAAGCTGCTGCGCCACGAGACGAAACCGACGCGCTTCGACCGCTGGATGGAGCGTGGCCTGGAGCGCCTGTCGGCGGCCTACGGCCGGGCGCTGGCCGCGGCGCTGAACCTGCGCTGGGCGGTCGTCGCGGTGATGCTGGCCTGCGGCACGGCCAGCGTCTGGCTGTTCATGACGGCCAAGAGCGAACTGGCGCCGATCGAGGACCGCGGCGTCATCATCATGCCGGTGCGTGCGCCCGACGGCTCGACGCTGGAGTACACCGCGCGCTACCTCGACGAGCTCGACGCGATCGCCGCGACCTTCCCCGAGTTCGACCGGCGCTTCATGTTCGTCGGCGGCGGCCAGGTCTCCACCGCCTCGGCGGTGATGCGCACCGTCGACTGGGCCGAACGCGAGCGCACGACGCAGCAGCTGGCGCAGGCGCTGCTGCCCCAGGTGCGCCAGCTGCCCGGCGTCAACGTCTTCCCGATCACGCCGCCCAGCCTGGGCCAGGGCTTCCGCGAGCGGCCGCTGAACTTCGTCGTCGTCAGCAGCGACTCCTACGACAACATGGCCCGCGCGACACGCGCGCTGATGGCCGAGATGGCGAAGAACCCGCAGTTGGTGCAGGTCGACAGCGACCTGGAGCTGAACAAGCCCGAGATCTACCTCGACGTCGACCGCCAGCGCGCCGCCGACATGGGCGTCTCGGTCGGCGCCGTCGCGCGCACCGTCGAGACGATGCTGGGCAGCCGCAACGTCACGCGCTACAAGCGCGACGCCGAGCAGTACGACGTCATCCTGCAGACCGGCGATACCGGCCGGGCGACGCCGCAGGACATCGAGAAGCTCTTCGTGCGCAGCGCCGGCGGCGCGATGGTGCCGCTGTCCTCGCTGGTGAGCTTGCGCGAGTCGGTCAGCCCGCGCGAGCTGAACCACTTCAACCAGCGGCGTTCGGTCAGCATCACCGCCTCGCTGGCGCCGGGTTATTCGCTCGGCGAGGCGCTGGCCTTCATGGACGAGGCCGCGGCGCGCACGCTGCCGGCCGGCTACGCGACCGAGCTCAACGGCGTCAGCCGCGAGTTCCGCGCGTCCTCGGGCGCGCTGGCGCTGGTCTTCGTGCTCGCGCTGCTGTTCATCTTCCTCGTGCTGTCGGCGCAGTTCGAGAGCTTCGTCGACCCCTTCGTGATCCTGCTGTCGGTGCCGCTGTCGATGGTCGGCGCGCTGCTGGCGCTCAAGCTCTCGGGCGGCACGCTGAACGTCTATTCGCAGATCGGGCTGGTGACGCTGGTCGGGCTGATCACCAAACACGGCATCCTGATCGTCGAGTTCTCCAACCAGCTGCGCCGCCAGGGCAAGGCGATGCGCGAGGCGGTCGTCGAGGCGGCCAGCCTGCGCCTGCGGCCGATCCTGATGACCACCGGCGCGATGGTGCTGGGCGCGCTGCCGCTGGCGCTGGCCAGCGGTGCCGGCGCCGAGAGCCGGCACCAGATCGGCTGGGTCATCGTCGGTGGCATGTCGCTGGGTACGCTGCTGACGATCTTCGTCGTGCCGACGGTCTACACGCTGCTGGCGCGCGAACGCGTGCCGGGCGAGATCACCGAAGCCGAGGCGGCGCCGGCGGCCTGAGCGCCGTCAGCCGAGCGAGTCGAAGGGCAGGACCTCGACCCGCTCGCCTGCGGCCACCGGCCCACGCTCGTGCGCGAGCACGATCAGGCCGTCGGCGCGGCTCATGCTGCTGAGCATGCCCGAGCCCTGGTCGCCGGTCGGCGCGACCTCCCAGTCGCCGTCGGCGGCGCGCGAGAGCACGCCGCGCTGGAACTCGCTGCGGCCCGGGCGTTTCTTCAGCGCCACCGCGGCGCGTGCGACGACGGTCGGCAGCGGCCGCGGCGTCGCGCCGGCCAGGCGCAGCAGCGCGTCGCGCACCAGCACCTGGAAACACACCACCGCCGCCACCGGGTTGCCCGGCAGGCCGAAGTACAGCGCGCCGCCGTGCAGCCGGCCGATCGCCATCGGCCGCCCCGGGCGCAGCGCCATGCGCCAGAACAGCACCTCGCCGGCGGCGGCGAGCACACGCCGCGTGTGGTCGGCGTCGCCGACGCTGACGCCGCCGGTGCTGACCAGCGCGTCGCAATCGGAGCCGGCCTGCAGCGCCGCGGCCAGGGCCTGCGGGTCGTCGCGCACGCGGCCCAGGTCGACGGCGTCGACGCCCAGGCCGGCGAGCAGCGCGCCCAGCGTCGTGTGGTTGCTGTCGTAGATGCCGCCGGGCGGCAGCGGCTCGCCGGGTGCCGTCAGTTCGTCGCCGGTGCTGAAGAAGGCGATGCGAGGCCGCCGGCGCACGGTGAGCACGGGCTGGCCCAGCGAGGCGGCGAGGCCCAGGTCCGAGGCGCGCAGCCGGCGCCCGGCCGGCACGGCGACGCCGCCCTGGCGCAGGTCCTCGCCGCGGCGGCGGCAGTGCTGGCCGGCACGCACCGCGCCGGCGGGGATCGTCACGCGGCCCTCGGCCACGGTCACCAGTTCCTGCGGCACGACGCTGTCGTGGCCGGCCGGCAGCGGTGCGCCGGTCATGATGCGGATGCAGGCGTCGGCCGGCGCCGGGCCGTCGAAGCCGTGGCCGGCGAGCGCCTTGCCCGCGACCGGCAGCACCGTCGCGCCGTCGGCGGCCAGCGCGGCGCCGGCGAACGAATAACCGTCCATCGCCGAGTTGTCCTGCGCCGGCACGTCCAGCGGCGAGACCAGGTCGGCGGCGAGCACGCGGCCCAGCGCGTCCTTCAGCGGCAGCGTCTCGGTGCCGGCGACCGGTAGCGCCAGGCGGGCGAGGGCGGCTTGCACCGCGGCCAGCGGCAGGTCGGCGTCGCCGTGGCAGGCCAGGTCCTGGGCGATGGCGGCGATCGGCGTCGTGGCCTCAGCCATCGTTCAGCGTCTCCGGGGTGTTGAAGTTGGCGAACGCGGTCTCGTCGTCGAAGTCGACGGCGACACCGCCCATCGTGCGCAGCCAGTGCTCGACGCGGCGTTCGCCGCCGGCGAGCGAGGCTTCCAGCGCATCGGCCAGCGCCGTGTCGACGAGGCAGAACACCGGATGCGTGCGCGCCGCGCGAGCGTAGACGATCTTCGCGTCGCCGCGGCCGCCGGCCAGGCGCGCGACGAGGTCGACGGGGAAGAAGGGCGCGTCGCAGGGCACGGCGGCCAGCCAGCGCGTGCGTGCATGGCGCAGGCCGGCCAGCAGCCCGGCCAGCGGCCCCAGCGAACCGGGCAGCGTGTCGGCCAGCACCGGCACGCCGAAGCCGGCGTAGGTATCGAGATGGCGGTTGGCGCTGACGGCCAGCGCGCCGACCTGCGGCGCCAGCCGTTCGAGCGCGTGCAGGGCCAGCGGCCGGCCTTGCCAGGCGACGAGGCCCTTGTCGGCGCCGCCCATGCGCCGGCCAAGGCCGCCGGCGAGCACGAGGCCGGTCAGCTCGTCGCGCGAGATCGCCCCGGGCGCCATCAGCCGCCGATGTAGTGCATCTCGATGCGGCGCTCGCCGGGCGCGGCGGTCTGTTCACCGCGCAGCTCGGAGTAGCGGTCGCCGCGTGCCGCCCAGACGAGGCCGATCGCGCCGGCGATCTGCGCGTCGCTGGCGCCGCTGCGCAGCAGAGAGCGCAGGTCGTGGCCGCGCGTGGCGAACAGGCAGGTGAAGAGCTTGCCTTCGGTCGACAGCCGGGCGCGGCTGCAGTCGCCGCAGAAGGCCTTGGTGACGCTGGAGATCAGGCCGATCTCGCCGCGCCCGTCGCGGTAGCGCCAGCGTTCGGCGGTCTCGTCGGCCGAAGCCGGCAGCAGCGGTTCCAGGCCGAAGGCGGCGTCCAGGCGCTGGCGCAACTGCTCCGACGGCAGCACCTCGTCCAGGCGCCAGCCGTTGCTCGAACCGACGTCCATGTACTCGATGAAACGCAGCCGCACCGCCGGCCCCCAGGTGTCGCGCACGTGGCGCGCCAGCGGCAGGATCTCGCCGTCGTTCATGCCGCGGCGCACGACCATGTTCAGCTTGACCGGCGCCAGGCCTGCTTCGAGCGCCGCGTCGACGCCGCGCAGCACGTCGGCGACCGGGAAGTCGACGTCGTTCATGCGCCGGAAGACGGCGTCGTCGAGCGCGTCCAGGCTGACCGTCACGCGCGTCAGACCGGCGTCGCGCAGCGGCCGTGCCAGGCGGGTCAGCAGCGTGCCGTTGGTCGTCAGCGTCAGCTCGGGCGGCCGGCCGTCGACGGTGCGCAGCTCGGCGAGCTGCGCCACCAGCGTCGGCAGCTGCTTGCGCAGCAGCGGCTCGCCACCGGTCAGGCGGATCTTGCGCACGCCATGGGCCAGGAACAGCCGCGCGACGCGCGTGATCTCCTCGAAGCTCAGCAGCGCCTCGTGCGGCAGGAAGCGGTAGCGCGTGTCGAAGACTTCGCGCGGCATGCAGTAGCCGCAGCGGAAGTTGCAGCGGTCGGTGACCGAGATGCGCAGATCACGCAGCGGGCGGTCGAGGCGGTCGACGAGATGCCCGCTCGGCGCTGCCGGGTCGGCAGGCACCGCCAGCGGTACCGCAGCCACACGCAGATCGGCCAGAGGGATGACGCTTTCGCCCATCCCGCGATTGTGCCGGTTTGACGTCCGGCAAGCGTGTCGGGGGTCTCCCGGTCAGTTCCGGGGCTGGACGTTTTCGGCCTGGGCCGCGTCGTCGAGGTCGGCGCGGCGCGCGCCGTTGAAACGCTTCATCCAGTAGGACTGGCGCATGTCCTCGATGCGGACTTCGCTGCCGGTGCGCGGCGCGTGGATGAACTTGCCGTCGCCGATGTAGATGCCGACGTGCGAGAAAGCGCGCCGCATCGTGTTGAAGAAGACGAGGTCGCCGGGCTTCAGCTCGTCGCGCGAGACCTTGGTCAGCGCGCCGTCCTTGGCCTGCTGGTCGGCACGGCGCGGCAGCACCATGCCCAAGCTGCTTTCGAAGACGTGGCGGGTGAAGCCGCTGCAGTCGAAGCCTTCTTCGGCGCTGTTGCCGCCGCGGCGGTAGGGCACGCCGAGGAAGTTCATCGCCGACATCACGAGTTCGGACGCGGTGTCGCGAACCTGCTGGACGATGCCTTGGGTGGTGCCCGAGACCGAAGCGGCGGAAGGCACGAAGCCTTTTTGCTGCAGCAGCTGCATCACCGCGTCGCCGGCTTGCGGCGGGTTGGCGGGTGTTTCCGGTGCCGCCGAGGCGCCGAAGACTGCGGCAGCGGCAAGACCGGCGACGCAGAGTCGGAGGAGGCGGGGACGGAAGGGCATCGGCCGGCGAGGATAGGGGGCAACCCGAGCAGTGTCAATGTCGGCGACATGGGCACTATGCTTCGCCGTGCCGGATGCACGCCGCGAAGTTGCGGTCGCGCAAACCGGCGCACTGTCTTGGAGGGAACTGATGTTCCGTGGATTGCTGTTGGAAAAGGGCGAGGGCGGCTTCGGCGCGCGCCTCGCGGAGATCGACGAATCGCGACTGCCGGGCGCCGACCTGGCCGACGTGCTGGTGCAGCCCGAGTACTCGACGCTGAACTACAAGGACGCGCTGGCGATCACGAACCGTGCGCCGGTCGTGCGTGCCTGGCCCATGGTGCCGGGCATCGACGGCGCCGGCACCGTGCTGGAGAGCGCGCACCCGGACTGGAAGCCCGGCGACCGCTTCGTGCTCAACGGCTGGGGCGTCGGCGAGACGCACTGGGGCTGTCTGGCCGAACGTGCGCGCCTGAAGGGCGACTGGCTGGTCAAGCTGCCCGCGGCCTTCACGCCGCGCCAGGCGATGGCCATCGGCACCGCCGGCTACACGGCGATGCTCTGTGTGCTGGCGCTCGAATCGCACGGCGTCGTGCCCGGTGACGGCGAGGTGCTGGTCACCGGCGCCAGCGGCGGCGTCGGCAGCGTCGCGATCGCGCTGCTGGCCAAGCTGGGCCACCGCGTCGTCGCCGTCAGCGGCAAGCCCGATGCGGCCGACTACCTGAAGTCGCTCGGCGCCGCCGAGGTGCTCGACCGCGCCGCGTTCACCGCGCCCGGCAAGCCGCTGCAGAAGGAGCGCTGGGCGGCCGTCGTCGACGCCGTCGGCAGCCACACGCTGGCCAATGCGCTGGCGCAGACGCGCTACGGCGGCGTCGTCGCGGCCTGCGGCCTGGCGCAAGGCCTGGACCTGCCGGCCAGCGTCGCGCCCTTCATCCTGCGCGGCGTCACGCTCGCCGGCATCGACAGCGTGATGGCGCCGAAAGCGCGCCGCGAAGCCGCTTGGCAGCGCCTGGCGCGTGACCTCGATGCGACGCTGCTGGAGCGCATCGCGAGCGAGGTTTCACTGGATTTCGCGATCGCCAAGGCCGCCGAATTGATGGAAGGCAAGGTGACCGGGCGGGTGGTGGTGCGCATCGCTTCCTGAGTCAGCGGCTCGTCAGCGCCCGGTCTCTTAATCCGCGCCCATAACGAGGAGACAACGATGACCGATTACGCCGAGTTTCATCGTCGATCGCTGCAGGATCGCGACGCGTTCTGGGCCGAACAGGCCAAGCTGATCGACTGGCACAAGCCCTTCGAGCAGGTCTGCGACTACAGCCGGCCGCCGTTCGCGAAGTGGTTCGTCGGTGGCGAGACCAATCTCTGCCACAACGCCGTCGACCGCCACCTCGCGACGCGCGCCGACCAGAACGCGCTGATCTACGTCTCCACCGAGACGAACCAGGAGCGCATCTACAGCTACCGCGAGCTGCACGCCGAAGTGCAGCGCATGGCGGCGACGCTGCAGAGCCTGGGCGTGAAGAAGGGCGACCGGGTGCTGGTCTACATGCCGATGGTCCCCGAGGCGGCGTTCGCGATGCTCGCTTGCACGCGCATCGGCGCGCTGCACTCGGTGGTCTTCGGCGGTTTCGCCAGCGTCAGCCTGGCCACGCGCATCGACGACGCCGAACCGACGGTCATCGTCAGCGCCGACGCCGGCAGCCGCGGCGGCAAGGTCGTGCCTTACAAGCCGTTGCTCGACGAGGCCATCCGCCTCGCCGACCACAAGCCGCAGAAGGTGCTGATGGTCGACCGCGGCCTTGTCGCCTTCGACCGCGTCGAAGGCCGCGACGAAGACTACGCCAGCTGGCGCGAGTGCCACTTCAAGACCGAGGTGCCTTGCGAGTGGGTGGAGGCCACGCATCCGAGCTACACGCTCTACACCAGCGGCACCACCGGCAAGCCCAAGGGCGTGCAGCGCGACACCGGCGGCTACGCCGTGGCGCTGGCCGCCAGCATGGAGAAGATCTACCTCTGCAAGCCGGGCGAGACCTTCTTCTCGACCAGCGACATCGGCTGGGTCGTCGGCCACAGCTACATCATCTACGCGCCGCTGCTCGGCGGCTGCGCGACGATCATGTACGAAGGCCTGCCGATCCGCCCCGACGCCGCCGTCTGGTGGAGCCTGGTCGAGAAGTACAAGGTGACCTCGATGTTCAGCGCGCCGACCGCGGTGCGTGTGCTGAAGAAGCAGGACCCGGCGGCGCTGAAGAAACACGACCTGTCCAGCCTGCGCGCGCTGTTCCTCGCCGGCGAGCCGCTGGACGAACCGACGGCGACCTGGATCGCCGAGGCCCTGGGCAAGCCGATCATCGACAACTACTGGCAGACCGAGACCGGCTGGCCGATCCTCAGCCTGTGCAACGGCGTCGAGGCCGCGAAGAGCAAGTTCGGCTCGCCGGGCAAGGCGGTCTACGGCTACGACGTCAAGCTGCTCGACGAGCACAGCGGCGAGGAGCTCAAGGGCGCCGGCCAGAAGGGCGTCGTCGCGATCGAAGGGCCGCTGCCGCCGGGCTGCATGCAGACCGTCTGGCGTGACGACAAACGCTTCGTCAACACCTACTGGAGCAGCGTGCCCAGCCGGCTGGTCTACAGCACCTTCGACTGGGGCATCCGCGACGAGGACGGCTACTTCTTCATCCTCGGCCGCACCGACGACGTCATCAACGTCGCCGGCCACCGCCTGGGCACGCGCGAGATCGAGGAAAGCATCTCCAGCCACCCGAAGGTCGCCGAAGTCGCCGTCGTCGGTGTCGCCGACAACCTGAAGGGCCAGGTCGCGATGGCTTTCGCGGTGCTGAAGGACCCGTCGGTGATCGCCACCGAGGCCGATGCGCTGAAGCTCGAAGGCGAGGTGATGAAGCTCGTCGACGAGCAGCTCGGCGCCGTCGCGCGGCCGGCGCGTGTGCGCTTCGTCGCCACGCTGCCCAAGACGCGTTCGGGCAAGCTGCTGCGCCGGGCGATCCAGGCCGTCTGCGAGGCCCGCGACCCGGGCGACCTGACGACGATCGAGGACCCGACCGCGCTGCAGCAGATCCGCGACCTGATCACGCCCGCCGCCTGAGCCGCTGCGCCCTCCGCGGAGGGCGCCCCGCGGAGCGATGGAAAGGCGGCGTGCGCGCCGCCAGACTCGGCCCCCGACGCTGACGCAACGGGGGCCGAATGCTGTTGACTCGACGCGATTTCTGGGCCGCCGCGCTCGCCTGCTGCAGCCTGCCGGGCCGCCCGGCCGAAGCCGGGTCGCCGCCGGCCGTGATGCTGGCGCGCGAAGCGCGGCTCGGCGTGGACCCGGCGGGTTTTCTCGTCAGCGAGAAGCTCGACGGCGTGCGTGCGCTCTGGGACGGGCGACGCCTGCGCTTTCGCAGCGGCCGCGACGTCGTCGCGCCGCCGGGTTTCGTCGCCCGGCTGCCGCCGGTGGCGCTGGACGGCGAACTCTGGCTGGGGCGCGGCGCCTTCGAGGCCGTCTCGGGCCTGGTGCGGCGCGAGTCGCCCGACGATGGCCGCTGGCGCGCGCTGCGTTACTGCGTCTTCGACCTGCCCGGCGCTCCGGGGCCGTTCGCCGAGCGGGCGCGCCGCCTGGCCGACCTGGCGCGCGGCACGAACGCCTTCGTCGCCGTCGAGCAGCGCCGCGTCGCGTCGGCCGGCGCGCTGAACGTCTGGCTCGACGAGGTCGTGACCGGTGGCGGCGAAGGCCTGGTGCTGCACCGCGCCGACGCGCTATGGCAGCCCGGCCGCAGCGACGCGTTGCTCAAGCTCAAGCCGCAGCAGGACGCCGAGGCGGTGGTCGTCGGCCACGTCGGCGGCCAGGGCCGCCTCGAAGGCCGGATGGGCGCCTTGCGCGTGCGCGCCGACGACGGCACCGAGTTCCTGCTCGGCACCGGCTTCAGCGACGCCGAACGCGCGGCGCCGCCGCCCGTCGGCACGGTCGTCAGCTACCGCTACCGCGGCCGCACCGCGGCCGGTGTGCCGCGGTTCGCCAGCTTCCTGCGCGTGCGCGAGTTCTGAGCCCGGGCCTCAAAGCACCTCGCTGGCGAAGTCGGCCAGGCGCGAACGTTCGCCGCGTGCCAGCGTCAGGTGGCCGCCGTGCGGCCAGCCCTTGAAGCGGTCGACGGCGTAGGTCAGGCCGCTGGAGCCTTCGGTCAGGTAAGGCGTGTCGATCTGCGCCAGGTTGCCCAGGCAGACGATCTTGGTGCCCGGGCCGGCACGCGTGATCAGCGTCTTCATCTGCTTGGGCGTCAGGTTCTGCGCCTCGTCGATGATCACGTACTTGTTCAGGAAGGTGCGCCCGCGCATGAAGTTCAGGCTCTTGATCTTGATCTTCGCGCGCACCAGGTCGTTGGTCGCCGCCCGGCCCCATTCGCCGGCGCTGGCATCGCTGCGCGCCAGCACCTCGAGGTTGTCGTCGAGCGCGCCCATCCACGGGCCCATCTTCTCTTCCTCGTTGCCGGGCAGGAAGCCGATGTCGTCGCCCACCGGCACCGTCACGCGGGTGACGATGATCTCGCTGTAGCGGCGCTCGTCGAGCACCTGGGCCAGGCCCGCGGCCAGCGTCATCAGCGTCTTGCCGGTGCCGGCGGTGCCGGTCAGCGTGACGAAGTCGCAGTCCGGATCCATCAGCAGGTTCAGCGCGAAGTTCTGCTCGCGGTTGCGCGCGGTGACGCCCCAGACGGCGTTCTTGCCGTGGGTGTAGTCGCGCAGCGTGCGCAGCACCGCGGTCTTGCCGGTGATCTCGGAGACTCGCGCGTACAGCGGCGTCGCGCCCGGGGTCTCGAGGTAGACGAACTGGTTGATCAGCAGCGCCGGCACCAGCGGGCCGCTGATGCGGTAGAAGGTGTTGCCACCCTGCTGCCAGCTCTCCATCGTCTTGCCGTGGCGCTCCCAGAAGTCGGACGGCAGCGGCAGCACGCCGGTGTAGAGCAGGTCGCCGTCTTCGAGCGTCTTGTCGTTGAAGTAGTCCTCGGCCGGCAGCCCCAGCGCACGCGCCTTGACGCGCATGTTGATGTCCTTGGACACCAGCACGACCTCGCGGTCCTTGCGCTGCTCGCGCAGCGCCTGCACGACGCCGAGGATCTGGTTGTCGGCCTTGCCCTGCGGCAGCCCGGCCGGCAGCTTCACGTCCAGCAGCATGGTCTGGAAGAACAGCTTGCCGCCGGCCTCACGGTGGCCGGTCTTGGCCAGCGGGATGCCGGCGGTCGAGTCGACGGCGCCGTTCTCGCCGGTGAAGGTGGCCAGCGCGTCGAGCTCGCGGCTGACCTGGCGCGCGTTGCGCGCGACCTCGCTCATGCCCTTCTTGTGACCGTCGAGTTCCTCCAGCGTGATCATCGGCAAGAAGACGTCGTGCTCGTCGAAGCGGAACAGGCAGGTCGGGTCGTGCATCAGCACGTTGGTGTCGAGCACGAAGAGCTTGACCGGGCCGGTGCCGCGCGGCGAGCGCATGCGGGCGCGCGGCGCGGGCGCCGGAGCCGGCGTCGGGGCGGCAGGGGCTGGTGCGGGCTGCGGCGCCGGCCGGCGCGCGGAGACCACCGCGCCGCCGTCGTGCAGTTCCAGCGGGGCTTCCGCCGGCGCCGCCTCGGGCGCGGCGGCTTTCAGCGTTCGCTTGCGCGGTTTCGGCGCGGCCTGCGACTCGTAGTCGGCGGCGGCGAGCAGGTCGGCTTTCTTCGTCGGAGGCTTGGGCAGGGGCATGGTGGGCTCAGCAAAAAGCAAAAAGCCGCACGGCGGACCGGGCGGCTTTCGGCGGGAGAGGGAGGAGGGCACCGCGTTGGCGGCGCCGGACACGCGGGCGGGCGATCTCAGGCAGCCTGCTTGAGGGCCTGCACGGCCTTGAGGACCTCGTCGACGTGGCCCGCGACCTTGATGCCGCGCCACTCGGCACGCATCACGCCGTCGGCGTCGATGAGGAAGGTGCTGCGCTCGATGCCCTTGACCTTCTTGCCGTACATGATCTTGTTCTTG
Organism: Rubrivivax gelatinosus IL144; assembly: GCF_000284255.1. Lineage (NCBI taxonomy): Bacteria > Pseudomonadati > Pseudomonadota > Betaproteobacteria > Burkholderiales > Sphaerotilaceae > Rubrivivax > Rubrivivax gelatinosus. The sequence continues at coordinate 3,481,995 of NC_017075.1, read as the reverse complement.
ACCACGCCGAACATGTGGCAGAGCTTCTCTTCGGTGTCCGCGATCAGTTCGAAGGGCAACTCCAGGGCCTGCTTGAACTTCTCGTGCGACGCGAGGTTGTCGCGCGAGACCCCGAAGACCACCGCGCCGGCCGCCAGGAAGTCCTGGTGGTGGTCACGGAATTGCATAGCCTCGGTCGTGCAACCGGGCGTCGCGTCCTTGGGGTAGAAGTACAGGACCACGGCGTGGCCGAGATTCGCAGAAGGCGTGAACTTCACGCCGCCGGTCGCGAAGGCTTCGAATTCCGGAAGGGTCTTGTTGACAACGGGCGTCATGGATGGTGTTCTCGGAACGTAGGCAGCCGTCGCCGGCTCAACACGTGATTATAAAACGCCGGCATTACGCCCCATCGCCCTCCAAAACGAGGGCCGCGACGACTTCGCGTTCTTCCGCGGCCAGGACGTTGTAGGTACGGCACGCGGCGACGGTGTCCATGGTCTCGACGCCGATGCGGCGCTCGATCAGCGGGCGCAGCAGCGCCGGCGAGATGAAGCGCAGGCGCCGGCCGGAGCCGAAGATCACCAGTTCGGGGCGCAGCGCGGCGATGCGCTCGAAGTGCTCGGCGGTCAGCGCGTCCAGCGACGGCGCGCCCCAGGGCAGCACGGCGCCCTTCCAGGGCACGACGATGCTGTGGACATGGGCCGTCGTGCCCACCCACACCTGGCCGGCGTCGTGACGCGTGATCACGTTGCTGCCGCTGAAGCTGTCCGGCTGGAATTTCATGCGTGGATAATTCTAGGTTCCCTCACGAAAGCCGCCTGCCTTGAAGCCCATCGCCAAGTCCAGCAAGCTCGCCAACGTCGGTTACGACATCCGCGGTCCGGTGCTCGACAAGGCCCGGCAGATGGAGGAGGAGGGCCAGCGCATCATCAAGCTGAACATCGGCAACGTCGCCGCCTTCGGCCTGATGCCCCCCGACGAGATCGTCCGGGACATGATCCACAACCTGCCGTCGCAGGTGGCCGCCGGCTACACCGACAGCAAGGGCCTGTTCGCGCCGCGCAAGGCGGTCGTGCACTACACCCAGGAAAAGCGCATCTCCGGCGTGACCGTCGACGATGTCTACCTGGGCAACGGCGCCTCCGAGCTGATCGCGATGAGCATGAACGCCTTGCTCGACGCCGGTGACGAGGTGCTGATTCCCTCGCCCGACTACCCGCTGCACACCGCGGTGGTGTCGCTGTCGGGCGGCACGCCGGTGCACTACCGCTGCGACGAAGGCTCGGGCTGGCTGCCCGACCTCGACGACATCCGCGCCAAGGTGAGCGCCAACACCAAGGCCATCGTCGTCATCAACCCGAACAACCCGACGGGCGCGCTCTATCCGGTGGACCTGCTGAAGGACATCGTCGAGATCGCGCGCCAGCACCAGCTGATCGTCTTCGCCGACGAGATCTACGACAAGACGCTGTACGACGGCAACGAGCACACCAGCATCGCCTCGCTGGCCGACGACGTGCTCTTCGTCACCTTCAACGGCCTGTCCAAGAACTACCGCTCCTGCGGCTACCGCTCGGGCTGGATGGTGGTCTCCGGCGAGAAGCGCTACGCCAAGGACTACATCGAGGGCCTGAACATGCTGGCCTCGATGCGGCTGTGCGCCAACACGCCCGGCCAGATGGCGATCCAGACCGCGCTCGGCGGCTACCAGAGCATCAAGGACCTCGTCGCCCCGGGCGGCCGGCTGCTCAAGCAGCGCGACCTCGCCTGGGAGATGATGAACGCGATCCCCGGCGTCAGCGTCGTCAAGCCGAAGGCGGCGCTGTACATGTTCCCGCGGCTGGACCCCAAGGTCTACCCGATCGCCGACGACCAGCAGTTCGCCTACGAGCTGCTGGAGCAGGAGCGTGTGCTGATCGTGCAGGGCACCGGCTTCAACTGGCCCGACCCCGACCACTTCCGCCTCGTCTTCCTGCCCAACCTCGACGACCTGACCGAGGCCATCGGGCGCATCGAGCGCTTCCTCGCCGGCTATCGCAAACGCCACTCCCTTTAAGCCACCCGGGCCGCCGCGTCGGCCCCCGTTCCCGGAGAGACCCCGCATGAAACCCATCCAGGTCGGCCTGCTCGGCATCGGCACCGTCGGCAGCGGCACCTTCACGGTGCTCAACCGCAACCAGGAGGAGATCCGGCGCCGTGCCGGACGCGGCATCGAGATTTCGATGGTCGCCGACCTCGACGTCGAACGTGCACGCGGCATCGTCGGCGACCGTGCCCGCGTCGTCGCCGATGCCCGCGAGGTCATCGCCAATCCCGAGATCGACATCGTCGTCGAGCTGATCGGCGGCTACGGCATCGCCAAGACGCTGGTGCTCGAAGCGATTGCCGCCGGCAAGCACGTCGTCACCGCGAACAAGGCGCTGCTCGCGGTGCACGGCACCGAGATCTTCGAGGCCGCGCGCCTGAGGGGCGTGATGGTCGCCTTCGAGGCTGCGGTGGCCGGCGGCATCCCGATCATCAAGGCGCTGCGCGAAGGGCTGACGGCCAACCGCATCGAGTGGGTGGCCGGCATCATCAACGGCACGACCAACTTCATCCTCTCGGAGATGCGCTCCAAGGGGCTGGACTTCGCCGCCGTGCTCAAGCAGGCGCAGGCGCTGGGCTACGCCGAGGCCGACCCGACCTTCGACATCGAAGGCGTCGACGCCGCGCACAAGGCGACGATCATGAGCGCCATCGCCTTCGGCGTGCCGGTGCAGTTCGACAAGGCCTATGTCGAGGGCATCACCGCGCTGCAGGCGGCCGACATCCGCTACGCCGAGCAGCTCGGCTACCGCATCAAGCTGCTGGGCATCACCAAGCGCCGCCAGCACGGCATCGAGCTGCGTGTGCACCCGACGCTGGTGCCTTCGCAGCGCCTGATCGCCAACGTCGAAGGCGCGATGAACGCCGTCGTCGTGCAGGGCGACGCGGTCGGCAGCACGCTGTACTACGGCAAGGGCGCCGGCGCCGAGCCGACGGCCAGCGCCGTCGTCGCCGACCTGGTGGACATCACCCGGCTGCACACCGCCGATCCCGACCACCGCGTGCCGCACCTGGCTTTCCAGCCGGGTTCGCTGCAGGACACGCCGATCCTGCCGATCGACGAGGTCGTCACCTCGTTCTACCTGCGCCTACAGGTCGCCGACCAGGCCGGCGTGCTGGCCAAGATCACCGGCATCCTGGCCGAGCACGAGATCTCGATCGACGCCGTGCTGCAGCGCGAGAGTGCGGAAGGCGAGAAGCAGACCGAGCTGATCATCCTGACGCACGACACCGTCGAAGGCCGCATGCGCGCCGCGCTCGCGCAGATGCAGGCGCTGCCCACCGTGCTCGCACCCATCGTGCGCATCCGCAAGGAGGAGCTGAAGTGAAGTACCTCAGCACCCGCGGCGACGCCACGCTGCGCGGCTTCTCCGACATCCTGCTCGAAGGCCTGGCGCCCGACGGCGGCCTGTACCTGCCGACGCACTACCCGCAGGTCGACGCCGCGACGCTCGCGCGCTGGCGCGGGCTGTCCTATGCCGACCTGGCGTTCGAGATCCTGTCGCTCTATATCGACGACATCCCGGCCGCCGACCTGAAGCGGCTGGTGCACGCCACCTACACCGAGGCCGTCTTCGGCACGCCCGAGATCACGCCGCTGAAGCCGCTGGGCGATGGCCTCGCCCTGCAAGCCCTGTCCAACGGCCCGACGCTGGCCTTCAAGGACATGGCGATGCAGCTGCTGGGCAACCTGTTCGAGTACGAACTGGGCCGCCGCGGCGAGACGCTGAACATCCTCGGCGCCACCTCCGGCGACACCGGCAGCGCCGCCGAATACGCGATGCGCGGCAAGACGGGCGTCAACGTCTTCATGCTGAGCCCCCACGGCCGCATGAGCCCGTTCCAGCAGGCGCAGATGTTCAGCCTGCAGGACGCCAACATCCACAACTTGGCCGTCGAAGGCGTGTTCGACGACTGCCAGGACATCGTCAAGGCCGTCAGCAACGACCTCGAGTTCAAGCGCCGCCACAAGATCGGCACCGTCAACTCGATCAACTGGGCGCGGCTGCTGGCCCAGGTCGTCTACTACTTCGCCGGTTATTTCCAGGCGACGAAGACGAACGACGAGCGCGTGTCCTTCGCCGTGCCCTCGGGCAACTTCGGCAATATCTGCGCCGGCCACGTCGCGCGTTCGATGGGCCTGCCGATTCACCGCCTGGTGCTGGCGACCAACGAGAACGACGTGCTCGACGAGTTCTTCCGCACGGGGACTTATCGCGTGCGTGGCAGCGCCGAGACCTTCGAGACCTCGTCGCCGTCGATGGACATCAGCAAGGCGAGCAACTTCGAGCGTTTTGTCTTCGACCTGCTGGGCCGCGACGCGGCGCGCACGCGCGAACTGTTCGGTGCCGGCGTCTCGCAGCAGGGCGGCTTCACGCTGACTGCCGAGGAGCACGCGCGCTGCGCCGGCTTCGGCTTCGTCTCGGGCCGCAGCACGCATGCCGACCGCCTGGCGACGATCGCCGCCACCTGGCGCGAAACCGGCGTGCTCGTCGACACCCACACCGCCGACGGCCTGAAGGTCGCACGCGAGCACCGCGACGCCGGCGTGCCGATGATCGTGCTGGAGACCGCGCTGCCGGCCAAGTTCGCCGCGACGATCACCGAGGCGCTGGGCGCCGACGCACCGGTGCCGCCGCGCCCGGCGGCGCTGGCCGGGCTCGAGGCGCTGCCGCGCCGCTTCACCGTCGTGCCGCCCGACGCGGCGGCGGTCAAGGCCTTCATCGAGGCCCACGCCGGATGAACGCGCCGCAGCCGCTGATCTCGCTGGACGAGGCGCTGGCGCGCCTCGTGGCCGGCGTCGCGCCGCACCGCATCGTCGAGACCGAGTCGGTGCCCACCGTCGACGCGCTGGGCCGCGTGCTGGCGGTCAACGTGCTGTCGATGCTCGACGTGCCGCCGGGCGACAACAGCTCGATGGACGGCTGGGCGGTCAACACCGCCGACGTGCCGGCCGCCGGCACCGTGCTGCCGGTCTCGCAGCGCATCCCGGCCGGCGTCGTCGGCCAGCCGCTGCGCCGCGGCACCGCGGCGCGCATCTTCACCGGCGCGCAGATCCCCGCCGGCGCCGACGCCGTCGTCATGCAGGAGCGCTGCGAAGCGATCCCCGGCGAAGGTCTGGGCGCGGTGCGCATCGACGAACTGCCGGCCTTCGGCCAGTGGATCCGCCGCCGCGGCGAGGACGTGCTGCACGGCGCCATCGTGCTGCACAAGGGCAGCCGGCTGACGCCGCAGGGCCTGGGCCTGGCGGCCTCGGTCGGCGCGGCGACGCTGGCCGTCTGCCGCCGCCCGCGCGTCGCGCTGTTCTCCACCGGCGACGAGCTGGTGATGCCCGGCGAGCCGCTGAAGCCCGGCGCGATCTACAACTCCAACCGCTACACGCTGCGCGGTTTGCTGCAGGCCGGCGGCTGCGAGGTCACCGACCTGGGCATCGTGCCCGACCGCCTGGACGCCACCTGCACGGCGCTGGAGCGTGCGGCGCGTTTCCACGACCTGATCCTCACCAGCGGCGGCGTCTCGGTCGGCGAGGAAGACCACCTGAAGGCGGCGATCCAGGCCCGGGGCACGCTGGAGCACTTCCAGATGGCGATCAAGCCGGGCCGGCCGCTGGCCTTCGGCACGGTGCGCCGCGACGACGGCACTTCGGCGCTGGTCGTCGGCCTGCCGGGCAACCCGGTGTCGAGCTTCGTCACCTACCTGCTCTGCGTGACGACGGTGCTGCGCGCGATGCAGGGCGCGCCGGCGACGCTGCCGGCCGGGCTGCCGCTGCGTGCCGATTTCGGCTGGCCGCGCCCCGACCGACGGCGCGAGTTCCTGCGCGTGCGCCTGAACGAGCAGGGCGGGCTGGACCTCTTCCCCAACCAGGGATCGGGCGTGCTGACCTCTGCCGCCTGGGCAGACGGCCTCGTGGATATCCCGGCGGGCCAGCGCATCGTTTCCGGCGAAACGGTACGCTATCTGCCGTTATCCGAACTGATCGCCCGATGAAGATCCAAGTGCGCTACTTCGCCTCGCTGCGCGAGGCGCTCGGCCCCGGCGAGACGGTCGAGCTGCCCGAGGTCTCGACGCTCGGCCTGCTGCGCGACGACCTGGTCGCGCGCGGCGGGGCCTATGCCGACGTGCTGGCCCGCGGCCGCGCGGTGCGTTGCGCACTCAACCAGGTGATGAGCGACGAGGCGGCGGTCGTGCGCGACGGCGCCGAAGTGGCGTTCTTCCCGCCGGTGACCGGCGGTTGACCGTGTCGCGCGTCGCGATCCAGCACGAAGACTTCGACGTCGGCTCCCTGTTCCAGGCGCTGCACGCGGCCGATGCCGGCACCGGTGCGGTGGTCGGTTTCGTCGGAACCGTGCGCGGCCGTGACGACGGTCACGCCGTGCAGGCGCTGGAACTGGAACACTACCCGGGCATGACCGAGCGGGCCATCGAGGCCATGATCGACGCGGCCCTAGGCCGCTTCGGGCTGCGCGCGGCGCGGGTCGTGCACCGTGTCGGCCGCCTGGCGGCCGGCGAGAACATCGTCTTCGTCGGCGTCGCCGCCCCGCACCGGCGGGCCGCCTTCGAAGGCTGCGAGTTCCTGATGGACTATCTGAAGACCCAGGCGCCTTTCTGGAAGAAGGAAACGACGCCCGAGGGCTCGCGCTGGGTCGACGCACGTGCTGCCGACGACGCGGCGCTGGCCCGCTGGGGCCTGGACTCGGACAACGCCGCGAACGCCTGATGCACGCCCTGGACCCCTCCGACCCCAAGCAGCTGCGCCGCGCGCTGGGCCACTTCGCCACCGGCGTCACGCTGGTCACCTGCACCGACGCCGACGGCCAGCGGGTCGGCCTGACCGTCAGCTCCTTCCAGGCCGTCTCGCTGGACCCGCCGCTGGTGCTGTGGTCGCTGCGCGAGGCCAGCCCCAGCCTGCCGGCCTTCCGCCAGGCCGGTCACTTCGCCGTCAACGTGCTGTCCGAAGCCCAGCTCGGGCTGTCGCGGCGTTTCGCCTCGCCGGTGCCCGACAAGTTCGGCGAAGGCGACTGGCACGAAGGCGAGGGCGGCGCCCCGGTGCTGGCCGGCTGCGCCGCGGTCTTCGAATGCGAGACGGTGTCCTCCCAGGCCGCGGGCGACCACGTGCTCTTCATCGGCCGGGTCTGCCGTCTGGCGGATGACCCGGTGGCGCCGCTGCTCTACCAGGGCGGACACTACCGCCGGCTCGGCGACCCCCTCTGACGCGTGCGTCGGCACGCGGCGGCGGGCTTGAAAAGCCGCCGTCCAGCCCGAACTGCGGGGCAACGGAGGATTTCCATGCGTGCTGACAAACTGACGACGGCGTTCCAGCAGGCGCTCGGCGACGCGCAAAGCCTGGCCGTGGCGCGCGACAACCCCTACATCGAACCCTCGCACCTGCTCGCGGCGATGCTGCAGCAGCCCGACGGGCCGCGGGCGCTGCTCGAACGCGCCGGCGCCAACACCGGCGCGCTGACCACAGCGATGGAGACCGCGATCCGCAACCTGCCTCAGGTGCAGGGTGGCGGCCAGCCGGTCCAGCCCGGGCGCGACCTGATGGCGCTGCTGCAGACCGCCGACAAGGAAGCCACCAAGCGCGGCGACCAGTTCATCGCCAGCGAGATGTTCCTGCTGGCGCTGGCCGACGCGAAGACCGACCTCGGCGGCATCGTTCGTGGCCACGGCCTGACGCGCAAGTCGCTGGAAGCGGCCATCGAGGCCGTGCGCGGCGGCCAGAAGGTCGACTCGCCCGAGGCCGAAGGCCAGCGCGAGGCGCTGAAGAAGTACACGCTGGACCTCACCGAGCGCGCCCGCCAGGGCAAGCTCGACCCGGTCATCGGCCGCGACGACGAGATCCGCCGCGCGATCCAGGTGCTGCAGCGGCGCAGCAAGAACAACCCGGTGCTGATCGGCGAGCCGGGCGTCGGCAAGACGGCCATCGTCGAGGGTCTGGCGCAGCGCATCGTCAACGGCGAGGTGCCCGAGTCGCTGAAGGACAAGCGCGTGCTGTCGCTGGACATGGCCGGCCTGCTGGCCGGTGCCAAGTACCGTGGCGAGTTCGAGGAGCGGCTGAAGGCGGTGCTGAAGGAAGTGTCGGCCGACGAGGGCCGCATCATCCTGTTCATCGACGAGTTGCACACGATGGTCGGTGCCGGCAAGGCCGAAGGCGCGATCGACGCCGGCAACATGTTGAAGCCCGCGCTGGCGCGCGGCGAGCTGCACTGCATCGGCGCGACCACGCTCGACGAGTACCGCAAGTACGTCGAGAAGGACGCCGCGCTCGAACGCCGCTTCCAGAAGGTGCTGGTCGACGAACCCAGCGTCGAGGCCACCGTCGCCATCCTGCGCGGGTTGCAGGAGAAGTACGAGGTGCACCACGGCGTCGAGATCACCGACCCGGCGATCGTCGCCGCGGCCGAGCTGAGCCACCGCTACATCACCGACCGTTTCCTGCCCGACAAGGCGATCGACCTGATCGACGAAGCCGCGGCCAAGATCAAGATCGAGATCGACTCCAAGCCCGAGGCGATGGACCGGCTGGACCGCCGCATGATCCAGCTGAAGATCGAGCGCGAAGCGGTCAAGAAGGAGCAGGACGAAGCCTCTCAGCGCCGCCTCGGCCTGATCGAGGACGAGCTGCTGAAGCTGCAGCGCGAGTACAACGACCTCGAGGAGATCTGGACCGCCGAGAAGGCCCAGGCCCAGGGCAGCGCCCAGGTCAAGGAAGAGATCGACCGCATCAAGTTCCAGATCGAGGAACTCAAGCGCAAGGGCGACTTCAACCGCGTCGCCGAGCTGCAGTACGGCAAGCTGCCGGAGCTGGACAAGCGCCTGAAGGAAGCCCAGGCCAAGGAGGCCGGCAAGGCCAAGGGCGGCCAGGGCCCGCAGCTGCTGCGCACGATGGTCGGCGCCGAGGAGATCGCCGAGGTCGTCTCGCGCGCCACCGGCATCCCGGTCAGCAAGCTGATGCAGGGCGAGCGCGACAAGCTGCTGCAGATGGAGGCCAAGCTGCACGAGCGTGTCGTCGGCCAGGACGAGGCGATCTCGGCCGTCGCCGACGCGATCCGCCGCAGCCGTGCCGGCCTCTCGGATCCGAACCGGCCGCTGGGCAGCTTCCTGTTCCTCGGCCCCACCGGCGTCGGCAAGACCGAACTGTGCAAGGCGCTGGCCTCGTTCCTGTTCGACAGCGAGGACCACATGATCCGCGTCGACATGAGCGAGTACATGGAGAAGCACTCGGTGTCGCGGCTGATCGGCGCGCCCCCGGGCTACGTCGGCTACGACGAAGGCGGGGCGCTGACCGAGGCCGTGCGCCGCAAGCCCTACAGCGTGCTGCTGCTCGACGAGGTCGAGAAGGCTCACCCGGACGTCTTCAACGTGCTGCTGCAGGTGCTCGACGACGGCCGGCTGACCGACGGCCAGGGCCGCACGGTGGACTTCAAGAACACCGTCATCGTGATGACCAGCAACCTGGGTTCGCACCTCATCATGCAGATGAGCGGCCAGCCCAACGAGGTCGTGCGCGAGGCGGTCTGGGCCGAGGTGAAGAGCCACTTCCGGCCCGAGTTCCTGAACCGCATCGACGAGACGGTGGTTTTCCATGCGCTCGACGAAAAGCACATCGAGAACATCGCCCGCATCCAGCTGAAGGCGCTCGAAGCGCGGCTGGAGAAGCTGGAGATGAAGCTCGAGGTCTCGCCGGCGGCGCTGGCCGAGCTGGCCAAGGTCGGCTTCGACCCGGTGTTCGGCGCACGCCCGCTCAAGCGCGCGATCCAGCAGCGCATCGAGAACCCGGTCAGCAAGCTGATCCTGCAAGGCCGCTTCGGGCCCAAGGACGTGATCCCGGTGGACGTGGTCGACGGGCAGTTCGGCTTCGAGCGCACCGTGCACTGATCACGGGCCGCTGCACACGACGCCGCCTTCGGGCGGCGTTTTGTTTCGTCAGACCGCCCCGCTGGGCGGCGGCGTGATGCGCTCGAGCTGCATGCGCGCCAGCGTCAGCGCGTTGGCCGTGCCTTGCAGCACCAGGTGCAGCACGACGCCGGGGTGGCCACGCACCGGGTACAGCAGCAGGTGCTGCTGGTCGTAGCTGATCGCCGCCTGCGGCGGTGCCGAAGCCAGGCCCAGCGTGCGCGCCGCGCCGGCCATCGCGTCGAGCAGCAGCGCACCCTGGCTGGCCAGGCGCTCGGGCGGTGGCGTGCTGCCGGCATGGGCCAGCGCGCGCTGCGATCCGAGGTCGAAGATGCAGCCGCTGACGGCGCTCTTCACGCCGACGCAGCGCTGCACGTAGTCGGCCCACAGCGCCGCCACCGGCGCGGCCACCGGCCGGGCCGGCGCCGACGGCGCCGCCAGCCGCGAGCCCGACATCGCGCTGCTGGCCGGCATCAGGTCCATCGCCATCGTCGGCGCCTCGGGCAGCGGCACCGGAGGCGTCGGCAGCGCCTGTTCGATGTCGGTGTTCAGCGCGGTTTGCGCGGCGCCGTGGCCGCTCATGCGGTTCCAGGTGCCGCTGATGAAGGACCAGGCGTCGTTGGGCCGTGCCGCCAGTGGCGTCACGCGCACCGCGATGCCGCTGGTGCCCACCAGGCGCGCGGCCTGCGCGGCCAGCGTGCCGGCCGAGGCCAGCGGCAGCAGCAGCAGGTCGCGGTTGGGCCAGGGCGCACGCGCGATCGCGTCCTGCAGCGGCTGCAGCAGCGACTGCAGCGCATGCGCCGGCAGCTCGCCGATCATCAGCACGCCCAGCCGGCTGCGGCCCAGCAGCACCAGCGCCAGCGCCTGGCGCGTCTGGGTATCGGCCGTGAGGTCGGTCGAGTAGATGCGCACGTGGTTGCCGTCGGCCAGCGGCACCTCGACAAACTGCACGACGGCGAGCGCGACGCCGTGGCCCTGGCGGCGGATCGTCAGCCGCTGCACGCGTGCACCGGCGGCCCCGGCCAGCGCGCCCAGCAGGTGCAGCGAGGCCTTGGTGCCGACGTCGTGCAGCGTGATGAACTGCGGTGCCTGGCGCTCGAACTGCTGCTGCAGCGCGCTCGCCGGGTCGGTGCTGACGAAGAGTTCGACCTGGTCGTCGGCGATGCGCCGGCCGACGTCGCGCAGGCCCTGGCCCAGGTAGTCCTCGCGGTCGCGCACGATCTGCGTCGCAGGCGCGAGCAGCTCGGCGTTGCGGCTGGGGCGGTAGGCCGGCGGTGGCCAGGGCAGGTCGTCTTGGGAGCGGGGCATGGCGCGGGGCTGGGGCCGCCCGGCGGACGGCTCGCGTCATCATAGGTAAAGCGACTCCCCCGGCCGATCAAGGATATCGGCTCTAGGGGGGCGCTCAGGTGCTGCCGCGCACGACGAGCTCGTAGCCCAGATCCAGCGACGCCGGCTCGACGGCCTCGCCGCGCATCAGGCGCAGCAGCATCGTCGCCGCGGCGCGGCCGATCTCGGCGCGCGGCGTGCGCACCGTGGTCAGCGGCGGCAGCATCTGATCGCTGCCGGCGAGGTCGTTGAAGCCGGCCACCGCCAGGCGGCCGGGCACCGCGACGCCCAGGCGCAGCGCGGCGAGCAGGCCGCCTTGCGCGAGGTCGTCGTTGCAGAAGAACACCGCCTCGACGTCGGGCCGGCGCGCCAGCAGCCGCTCGAGCAGGCGCGCGCCCAGCGCCAGGCTCGACGGCGCGGGCTCCAGCAGTTCCAGCCCGGGGTCGTGTGCGCCGGCGGCGCGCAGCGCCTCGCGGTAGCCCTCCAGGCGCTGCAGCACGCGCGGGTCCAGCTGGGCACCGACGAAGGCGATGCGGCGCCGGCTGGCGGCCAGCAGGTGCTCGGTGATCGCACGGCCGGCGGCCTGCTGCGACAGGCCGACGCTGTACTGGCCGGCGCTGGCCGAGGTCTCCATCAGATGCACGCAGGGCACGCCGCTGGCGGCGATCAGCGCCGCGGCGTCCGGCGTGCGGTCCAGCCCGGTGACGAGCAGCCCCGACGGGCGATGCGCGAGGTAGTTGCGCAGCAGCGCCTCCTCCTCGGCGGCGTCGTAGTGGGTGACGCCGATCAGCGTCACGTAGCCGGCCGGCATCAGCGTGCGCTGCACGGCGTCGAGCAGGTCGACGAACAGCGCGTTGGACAGCAGCGGGATCAGCACCGCGACGTGCGCGCTGCGCGCCGAGGCCAGCGCCCGTGCCGCCGGGTCGGGCACGTAGTGCAGCCGGGCGGCGGCTTCCTGCACGCGCAGCACCAGCGCCGGGTCGACGCCGCGTGTGCCGCGCAGCGCGCGAGAGGCGGTGATCGGGCTCACGCCGGCTTCGCGCGCGACGTCGGCCAGCGTCAGGCGGCCGGTGGCACGGGAGCGGCGTTGGCGTTCTTCGTCGTGCGGCATTGCGGGTAATCCCCAGGTCGGAAGCTCGGGCGAGTGACAGTAGGATAGCGCTGTCCGGCTTTTCTTCCTCTTTCTTTCCTCCCGATTTTCCCCTCGTTTAATGCGGCCCCGTCGGTCTGTCGATTCGACGCCTGCGGCTGCAGTTCTCGAACTCGAAAGATAGCGCTGTCCAATATGCAATCGATCGTCGTCATGGGTGTCGGGGGCTGCGGCAAGTCCAGCCTGGGCGCAGCGCTGGCCGACGCGCTGGGCTGGCCGCTGATCGAGGGCGACGACTTCCACCCGCCGGCCAACATCGAGAAGATGCGCGCCGGCCGGCCGCTGGACGACGACGACCGCGCCTGCTGGCTGGCGGCGCTCGGCGAACAGCTGCAGCGCCATCCGGGCGGCGCGGTGCTGACCTGCTCGGCGCTCAAGCGCCGTTACCGCGACACGCTGCGCGCCGCGGCCCCGGGCCTGCGCTTCGCCCACCTGGTGCTGACGCCCGAGGCGGCGCGGCTGCGTGTCGCCGCCCGCCCCGGCCACCCGTTCCCGCCCAGCCTGGTCGACAGCCAGTTCGCGGCGCTGGAGTCGCCCGAAAACGAGCCCGGCGTGCTGAGCCTGGACGCGATGCAGCCGCTGGCCGCGCTGCGCGCGACGACGCTCGAATGGCTGGCCGCCGGCGACGAGGAGAAGACCGCATGAAATCCGCATCCTTCCAGCGCGCCGCCGAAGCCGCGATGGCCTTGTGCCTGGCGGTGATGGCCGCCGCCGTCTTCGTCAACGTCGTGCTGCGCTACGGCTTCGGCAGCGGCATCGCGGCCAGCGAGGAGCTGTCGCGCCTGCTCTTCGTCTGGATGGTGTGCATCGGCGCCACCGCCGCCTATCCGGCGGGCCAGCACATGGCCTTCACCGGGCTGGTTCGCCTGCTGCGCGGCCGGCCGCTGGCGTTCGCGCTGCTGTCGCGGCTGGTGCACGCGCTGGTGGTGCTGGCCGCCGGCATGGTCGGCTGGGGCGCCTGGCAGCAGGTCTTAGTCGGCCTGGACAGCGTCAGCGTCGTGCTCGGCTATCCGACGGCGCTGCTGCCGCTGCCGGCGCTGCTGGCCTGCGGCGCGATCGCGCTGATGGCCGCGGCGCAGCTCGTGCGCGGCACGCTGCTGGACCTCGGCCATGGCGCCGACGAAGCCGACGCCGTCTGAAGGAAGCGCCCGTGGACACCGCCCTCATCGCGCTGCTCTTCATCGGTTCCATGCTCGGCCTGATGGCGCTGGGCATGCCGATGGCCTTCGCCCTCGTGCTCACCGGCGCCTCGATGGCCTGGGCGCTGGACTTCTTCGACACCCAGCTGCTGGCGCAGAACCTCGTCGCCGGCATCGACAGCTTCCCGCTGCTGGCGGTGCCGTTCTTCATCCTCGCCGGCGAGCTGATGAACGCCGGCGGCATCAGCCGCCGCATCATCGCGATGGCCCAGGCCTGGGTCGGCCACGTGCGCGGCGGGCTGGGCTTCGTGACGATCGGCGCGGCGGTGCTGATGGCCAGCATGAGCGGCTCGGCGCTGGCCGACACCGCGGCGCTGGCGACGATCCTGCTGCCGATGATGCGCGCCCACGGCTACCCGGCCAACACCTCGGCCGGGCTGATCGCCTCGGGCGGCATCATTGCGCCGATCATCCCGCCGTCGATGCCCTTCGTGATCTACGGCGTCACGACCAACACCTCGATCTCGCAGCTGTTCCTGGCCGGCATCGTGCCCGGGATCATCATGGGCGTCGGCCTGGTCATCGCCTGGAAGCTGGTGCTGCGCGGCATCGACGTGCAGCGCGACGAGAAGCTGCCGCTGGCCGCGCGCGGGCGTGCCACCGTCGACGCGTTCTGGGCCTTGCTGATGCCGGTGATCATCATCGGCGGCATGAAGAGCGGCCTGTTCACGTCGACCGAGGCCGCGGTCGTGGCCGCCTTCTACGCGCTGGTCGTCGCGGTCTTCGTGCACCGCGAGATGTCCTGGCGCGAGCTGCACGGCGTGCTGGTGCGCGCCGCGCGCACCACGGCCATCGTGATGTTCCTCTGCGCCGGCGCCTCGGTGGCCAGCTACATGGTGACGCTGGCCGACCTGCCGGCGGCGCTGGCCGGCATGCTGGGGCCGCTGATCGAGCATCCCAAGCTGCTGATGGCGGTGATGATGATCACGCTGATCGCCGTCGGCACCGCGCTGGACCTGACGCCGTCGATCCTGATCCTGGCGCCGGTGATGCTGCCGGTGGCCGTCAAGGCCGGCATCGACCCGGTCTACTTCGGCCTGATGTTCGTGCTCAACGGCGCCATCGGGCTCATCACGCCGCCGGTGGGCACGGTGCTCAACGTCGTCGCCGGCGTCGGCCGCATGCGCCTGGACCAGGTGGTGCGCGGCGTCTCGCCCTTCCTCGCGACCTACCTCGTGATCCTCGCGCTGTTCGTCGCCTTCCCGCAGATCGTCACCGCGCCGCTGGCGTGGCTGCGCTGATCCCTCCCACGTCCAGACAGGAGACAACGAAGTGAAGCTCTTCCGCCGCACCGTCATCGCCGCGCTCGCCGCGGCCGCCGTCGCCCCCGCGTTCGCGCAGGACATCAAGCCGCGCCTGATCCGTTTCGGCTACGGCCTCAACGAGCAGAGCAACCAGGGCCGCGCGGTGATGCTCTTCGCCAAGGAGGTCGAGAAGGCCAGCGGCGGCAAGATGAAGGTGCGTGCCATCGGCGCCGCCGCGCTGGGCCCGGACACGCAGATGCAGCAGGCGCTGATCGGCGGCGCGCAGGAGATGATGGTCGGCTCGACGGCGACGCTGGTCGGCATCTCCAAGGAGATGGCGCTGTGGGACACGCCCTTCCTCGTCAACGACGCCAAGGAAGCCGACGCGCTGCTCGACGGCCCGGTGGGCCAGAAGGTGATTGCGACGCTGCAGCCCAAGGGACTGGTCGGCCTCGTCTACTGGGAGAACGGCTTTCGCAACCTGACCAACGGCACGCGGCCGGTGGCCAAGCTCGAGGACCTCGCCGGCATCAAGCTGCGCGTGATGCAGAACCCGGTGTTCCTCGACACCTTCAAGACCCTGGGCGCCAACGCGATCCCGCTGCCGTTCTCGGAGCTGTTCAGCGCGCTGGAGACGCGCGCCGTCGACGGCCAGGAGAACCCGTACAACACCATCCTGTCGAGCAAGTTCTACGAGGTGCAGAAGTACCTCACGGTGACCAACCACGTCTACAGCCCGTGGATCGTCACCGTCAGCAAGCGCTGGTGGGACTCGCTCTCGGCCACCGAGAAGAAGATCCTGATGGACGCCGCGGTGAAGAGCCGCGACTTCGAGCGCCAGGACACGCGCGCAGAAGCCGCCAAGGCGCTGGCCGAGCTCAAGGCCAAGGGCATGCAGGTCGTCGAGCTGCCGCCGGCGGAGACGGCGCGCATGCGCTCCAAGCTGGGCGCGATCAACGCCGCGGTCGCCGCCCAGGTCGGCCAGGACCTCTGGAACGAGACCCAGCACGAGCTGCAGAAGCTGCGCGGCGGGCGCTGACATCGCGCGCGGGCCGGGGGAGGGCGCGTTCGTAGAATGCCCCTCTCCTCACGGGAACCAGCGGCCTCTCGCGCCGCGCCACCATGTCCACGGATTCCACTGCTCCGGGCACCGCGCCCGTCGTCGTCGTCGGGGCCGGCCTGGCCGGACTCGTCGTCGCGCTGAACATCGCCGACACGCGGCCGGTCATCGTGCTCGCCAAGCGCGCGCTGGGCGAAGGCGCCACCGCCTGGGCGCAAGGCGGCATCGTCGGCGTGCTGGGCCAGGACGACAGCATCGAGTCGCACGTGCGCGACACGCAGGAGGCCGGCGCCGGCCTGGTCGACGAGAACACCGCACGTTTCATCGCCGAGCGCAGCGCCGCGGCGATCGCCTGGCTGGTCGACGCCGGCGTGCCGTTCTCGGTCGACCCAGACGGCCCGCTGGGCCTGCATCTGACGCGCGAAGGTGGCCACGCGGTGCGCCGCATCGCCCACGCCGCCGACGCCACCGGCCGCGCGATCCACGACGCGCTGCTGGCGCGCGCCGCCGCGCACCCGAACATCAGCCTGCGCGAGCGCTGGATGGCGGTGGACCTGATCACCTCGCGCCACCTCAAGCGCGACGAGACGCCGCGCTGCTACGGCGTCTACGCGCTGGACATGGACAAGCGCCGCGTCGAGACGCTGGCCGCGTCGGCCGTGGTGCTGGCCACCGGCGGCCTGGGCAAGGTCTACCGCTACACCAGCAACCCCGACACCGCCACCGGCGACGGCGTCGCGATGGCCTGGCGCGCCGGCTGCCGCGTCGCGAACATGGAGTTCGTGCAGTTCCACCCGACCTGCCTGTACCACCCGCAGGAGCGCAGCTTCCTGATCACCGAGGCGCTGCGCGGCGAAGGCGGCCTGCTGCGCCTGCCCGACGGCACGCGCTTCATGCCGGCGCACGACGAGCGTGCCGAACTCGCGCCGCGCGACATCGTCGCCCGCGCGATCGACTTCGAGATGAAGAAACACGGCCTGGACCACGTGTGGCTGGACGCCACGCACCTGGGCGAGGACTTCCTGAAGTCGCACTTCCCGACGATCCACGCGCGCTGCCTGGAGCTCGGCATCGACATCGCGCGCCAGCCGATCCCGGTGGTGCCGGCGGCGCACTACAGCTGCGGCGGCGTCGTCACCGACCTCGACGGCCGCAGCGACCTGCCGGGCCTGTACGCGATCGGCGAGACCGCCTATACCGGCCTGCACGGCGCCAACCGTCTGGCGAGCAACTCGCTGCTGGAGTGCGCGGTGCTGGGCCGCACCTGCGCCGAACGCATCCTGGCCACCGCCGGCGACCTGCCGGCGCTGCCGCCGCCCTGGGACGAGAGCCAGGTCGAGGACGCCGACGAGGAGGTCGTCATCGCCCACAACTGGGACGAGCTGCGCCTGCTGATGTGGAACTACGTCGGCATCGTGCGCACCACGCGCCGGCTGGAGCGCGCGCTGCACCGCATCAAGCTGCTGCGCGACGAGATCGACGACTACTACGCCAACTTCCGCGTCACGCGCGACCTGCTGGAGCTGCGCAACCTCGTCGGCTGCGCCGAGCTGATCGTGCGCTCGGCGCTGCGCCGCCACGAGAGCCGCGGCCTGCACTTCAGCCGCGACTTCCCGGACACGCTGCCGGTCAGCTTCCCGACCGTGCTGATCCGCCCGGCCAAGAGCCCGAAGCGCTGATCAGCCGAGGCGAAAGCCCCGCACGACGCCGGCCAGGCGCTCGGCCTGCTCGTGCAGCGACTGCGCGGCGGCCGCCGACTGCTCGACCAGCGCCGCGTTCTGCTGCGTCGCGCGGTCGAGTTCGCCGACGGCGGCGTCGGCCTGCACGATCTCCTCGTGCTGGGCCGCCGCGGCGGCGGTGATCTCGCCGATCGTGTCGTTGACACGCTGCACGCCGGCGACCAGTTCCTCCATCGTGCGGCCGGCTTCGGCCACCAGTGCGGCGCCGTTCTCGACCTTGTCGACCGAGGCGCCGATCAGGCCCTTGATCTCGCGTGCCGCCGCTGCCGAACGCTGTGCCAGCGCGCGCACCTCGCTGGCGACGACGGCGAAGCCGCGGCCTTCCTCGCCGGCACGCGCCGCTTCCACTGCCGCGTTGAGCGCCAGGATGTTGGTCTGGAAGGCGATGCCGTCGATGACGCCGGTGATGTCGGCGATGCGGTGCGAGGCCTGGTTGATCTCGTCCATCGTCGTCACGACGCGCTGCACCACCTCGCCGCCGCGGGAGGCGACCTCGGCGGCGCTGGTCGCCAGGTCGTGCGCGATGCGCGCCGAGTCGGCGCTCTCGCGGCCGGTGCCGGTGATCTGCTGCATCGCGCTGGCGGCGCGCTGCAGGCTGGCGGCGGTCTGCTCGGTGCGTGCCGACAGGTCGGCGTTGCCGCCGGCGATCTCGCCCGCGGCGACGTGCACCGAGTCGCTGGCGTCGCGGATCTGGCGCACCGCCAGCTCGATCTTGGCGACGAAGGCGTTGAAGTGGCGCGCGATGCTGGCGAGTTCGTCGCCGCCCTCGCTGGGCAGGCGCTGGCCCAGGTCGCCGTCACCCGAGGCGGCTTCGGCCATCGCGTGGTCCAGCGCCTTCAGGCGGCGCAGCTGGCGGCCCAGCGTCCAGGCCAGCAGCAGCACCGCGACGACGGTCACCACCAGGCTGGCGGCGACCGACTGCCAGACCATCGCCATGACGCCGGCCAGCGCTTCGCCGCGGTCCAGCGCCAGCACCAGCAGCCAGTCGGTGCCGGCGATCGGCTCGGCGCGCAGCAGGCGCGGCTGGCCGGCGATCTCCAGTTCGGCCAGGCCTTCGCGGCCGCCCAGCGCCGCCAGCGCCTCGGGCGCCAGCCCCGGCGACAGCTCTGCCGCCGGCTTCAGCACACGCGCCGCGTCTTCGTGCACGACCACCTGGCCGGCGCGCGAGACGATGAAGGCGCTGGTGCCCGGCGTCGGCCGGATCGAGCCGACGACCTTGACGACGCCGTCCATGAAGACGTCGCCGGCGACGACCGCCTGGCCGCCGTCCAGGGCCTGGGCGAAGGTGACGACCAGCTTCTTCGTCGCCGCGTCGAGATAGGGCGCGGTCAGCACCGGCTGGCCGGAGGCGGCCGCGGCCTGTTGGTACCAGGGGCGTGCGGTCGGGTCGTAGCCCGGCGGCAGGTCCTGCGGTTTGGAGAACTCGATGCGCCGGTCGGCGTGGCCGACGTAGGTGGTGTCGAAGCCGCCGGCGGCTTCGGCCTGGCGCAGCGCCGGCAGCGGGTCGGCGGCCGCGGCGCCGGCGGCCATCGAATGCACGACTTGCTGGTGCTGGGCGACCCAGCCGCCGATGTCGGCGGCGTGGGCGCGGGCCAGCGCCGTGGTCTGGCTGCCCAGCTGCTGCAGCGCCTCGTGGCGGGCGCCGATCGCATTGACGACGGTGAGGCCGGCCAGGCCGGCCAGGACAAGGCCCGCCGTCGTCGCGACGAGGCGCGCACGCAGCGAGGCCGATCGAAGGTACTTCATCGGTCCGGAATGAGGGAGAGTCCGTCGGACTTCGGGTTAACCCTCATATCGACCGAGTGCTGCGCGACTGAAGCGCGCTTGCGGCGTTTCGGCGCCGCTGCCTGCGTCAGATCAACCGCGGGCGCGCATCGCCACCCGGGCCTGGACGAAGCCGAAGGCGAAGTCCACCGCCTCGGCGATCTGCCGGGCGCTCTCCTCGCGTTCGCGCTCGCTGAGGTAGAACGAGAAGTCGACCGCGTGGCGGATGTAGCGCGGCTGCAGCCGGTTCAGCGCGAAGCAAGCGACGTCGGCGAGCAGTTCGCCGTCGCCGGCCAGCCCCGGGTGGGCCGGGGCCGCGGCCAGCACGGCCTCGAACACGGCGTTCTCGTTGTGGTTGTGGATCGACGTGAAATCGATGCTCATCGCTAGGCCTCGCGCGGGTTTTCGTGCTTGCGGTTTATCGGCCGCGGCACGCCGGACTTGAGGCCGCGGCGCTCAGAACTCCTCGACGACCCGCATCGAGAAGTCGACCGCCTTGACGTCCTTGGTCAGCTTGCCGATCGAGATGCGGTGCACGCCGGTGGCGGCGATGGCACGCAGCTGCTCGAGCTGCACGCTGCCCGAGACCTCCAGCAGCGCGCGGCCGGCGTTGATCGCCACCGCCTCGCGCATGCGCTCGAGGTCGAAGTTGTCCAGCAGCACGCTGGTCGCGCCGGCGGCCAGCGCCTCGCGCAGCTGCTCCAGCGTTTCGACCTCGATCTGGATCTCGACGCCGGCGTTCAGCGCCCGCGCGTTGGCCAGCACCTGGCCGACGCCGCCGGCCGCGGCGATGTGGTTCTCCTTGATCAGGATGCCGTGCCACAGCGCCAGGCGCTGGTTGCGGCCGCCGCCGACGCGTACCGCGTACTTCTGCGCCTGGCGCAGGCCGGGAATCGTCTTGCGCGTGTCCAGGATCGCGCAGCCTTCGGGCAGCGGCGAGGCGCCGGCCACCGCCTCGACGTGGCGGCGGGCCTCGGTGGCGGTGCAGGACAGCAGCTGGATGAAGTTCAGCGCCGGGCGTTCGGCGGCCAGCAGCGCACGCGCCTGGCCCTCGATCTCAACGACGGGTGCGTCGGGCACCATCCATTCGCCTTCCTCGACCCGCCAGGCGATGCGCGCGGCGGGGTCCAGCGTTCGCACGACGGCGTCGAACCAGTCGCGGCCGCAGAGCACCGCGCGTTCGCGCGCGATGACGCGTGCCTTCACGCGGCGTTCGGCCGGCACCAGCATCCCGGTCCAGTCGCCGTCGCCCAGGTCCTCGGCGATCGCGTCGCGCACGTTGCGCTCGCGCGCGATCTCCAGCGTCTCGTTCATGCAACCCCCACGTTCGGAACAAACCCTTGCGCCGGCTTCGCGACGGCCGCCGGATGGCGCTGCACGAAGTCCAGCATGCGTTCGATGCAGCCCAGCGCCTGGGCGCGGGTCGGTTCGGGCACGGTGATCTCGCCGGCGCCGTGCTCCAGGCAGGCGAGCACGCCCTGCAGCGCGTTCATCGCCATCCACGGGCAGTGCGCGCAGCTCTTGCAGGTGGCGCTGTTGCCGGCGGTCGGCGCCTCGATCAGCGTCTTGCCCGGCGCCAGCTGGCGCATGCGGTGCAGGATGCCGTTGTCGGTGGCGACGATGTAGGCCGGCGCGTCGCCGCGGATCACGGCATTCAGCAGCTGCGAGGTGCTGCCGACGACGTCGGCCTGCGCGACCACCGAGGCCGGCGACTCGGGGTGCACCAGCACCATCGCGCCGGGGTGCTCGCGCTTGAGCAGGTCCAGCTCCAGTCCCTTGAACTCGTCGTGCACGATGCAGGCGCCGTTCCACATCAGCATGTCGGCGCCGGTCTGCTCCTGGATGTAGCGGCCGAGGTGGCGGTCGGGCGCCCAGAGGATCTTGCGGCCCTGGTTCTTCAGGTGTTCGACGATCGCCAGCGCGCAGGAGCTGGTCACCATCCAGTCGGCACGTGCCTTCACCGCGGCGCTGGTGTTGGCGTAGACGACGACCTCGCGGTCGGGATGGGCGTCGCAGAACGCGGCGAACTCGTCGGCCGGGCAGCCCAGGTCCAGCGAGCAGGTGGCGTCCAGGTCGGGCATCAGCACGCGTTTGTCGGGCGACAGGATCTTGGCGCTCTCGCCCATGAAACGCACGCCGGCGACGACCAGCGTCTTCGCCGCATGGTCGCGGCCGAAACGCGCCATCTCCAGCGAGTCGGCGACGATGCCGCCGGTGGCCAGCGCCAGGTCCTGCAAGTCGCCATCGACGTAGTAGTGGGCCACCAGCACCGCGTCGCGGGCTTTCAGCAGCTCGGCGATGCGCGCCTTGGCGGCCTCGCGTTCGGCCGGCGGCAGCGCGGCGGGCACCTTGGCCCAGGCGTGCGCGGTGCAGCTCGCGCCGCTGGCGTCCTGGCGGGTGTAGTCGTAGACGATCTCGTCGGTGTCCATCGATGTCTCTCGTGCGGCCTGCGGCCGCTGCAGCCCCAGATTGTGGCCGCAGGCAAGGCGTCAACCCGCCGGGGCCTGATCAGCCCGCGTTGAAGAAACGGCTGGGCGGCATGCCGACGGCGCGCCGCACCATCGCGCTGAAGGCGCTGGGGCTGGCGTAGCCCAGTTCGGCGGCGATGTGGCTCATCGGCCGGCGCGCCGCGGCCATCGACAGCGCCTTGGCCAGCAGCACCTGCTGGCGCCAGGCGGCAAAACTCGTGTCCAGCTCCTGGCGGAACAGGCGTGCGACGGTTCGCACGCTGGCGCCGGCTTCCTGCGCCCAGCCCTCCAGGCTGTCGTGGCGCGCCGGGTCGTCGAGCACGGCGTCGCACAGCGCGCGCAATCGTTTGTCGGCCGGCAGGCGTACGCCCAGCGGCAGCGGCCGGGCTCGTGCCAGCTCGTCCTGCAGCAGCGCGGCCAGGCAGTGTTCGCGCGCCGGTTCCTGCACCACGTCTTCGCGCGCCAGTTCGGTCACCAGCTCACGCAGCAGCGGCGAGGCTTCGAGCACGCGACAGCGGCTCCAGTCGCCGGCGGCGCTGCCGGCCAGCGGCTGCGGGCCGCGGGGCTGGTCCTGCAGCACGTACATCGTCACCAGCTCGGCGTCCTCGACGACCGAGACGAAGTGCTCGACGTCGGGCGGCACCCAGACGACACGCGTCGGCGGCACGATGAAGGTGTGGTCGGGCACCGTCAGGCGCACGACGCCGGTGGCCGAGAACGCCACCTGCGCCCACGGGTGGCGGTGCGGCACGATGCGTGTCGCCGCGCGCAAGGCGCGTTTGCGCACCCAGACCGGGTGGGCGGCGCTGGGGGCGTGCACCGCCGGGTCCAGCGGCAATTCGCTGCGCGAGGCGCGGGGGCGGGCAGGGCGTGGCACGGATTCGACAGAAGTTGGCCGACCATCGTAACTGCGCCGCGAAGCGCGCCGCTACGCTGCTTTTCATGACCACGACCGCCTCCACGCCCGCCGGCGACGCCCGCCGCGACGTCGCGACGATCTCGCTGATCGGCCTCGCGCACGGCAGCTCGCACTTCTTCCACCTGCTGCTGCCGCCGATGTTCCCGGCGTTCATCCGCGACTTCGGGCTCAGCTATTCCGAACTCGGGCTGCTGGTGACGGTGTTCTTCGTCGTCTCGGGCATCGGCCAGGCGCTGGCGGGTTTCGTCGTCGACCGCATCGGCGCACGCCCGGTGCTCTACGGCGCGATGGCCTGTTTCGTCGCCGGCTCGCTGGCGGCGGCTTCGGCGCAGGGCTTCGGCGGCCTGGCGGTGGCGGCGGTGCTGGCCGGGCTGGGCAACGCGCCGCTGCACCCGGCGGACTTCACGATCCTCAACCGGCGCGTCTCGCCGCAGCGCCTGGGCCATGCGTTCTCGGTGCACGGCATCAGCGGCAACCTCGGCTGGGCGCTGGCGCCGGTGTTCCTGATCGGCCTGAACACGGCGTTCGGCTCCTGGCGTGCCGCCTATCTGGGCTGCGCCGTGCTGGCCGCGGTGGTGCTGGCGCTGCTGGTGCTGCGCCGCGACCTGATCGACGACCACCACGAGGCCCACGTCGCCGCCACGCGCAGCGCCGCGGCCGGCGGCGGCGAGCACCCGATGGCTTTCCTGAAGCTGCCCAGCGTCTGGCTGTGCTTCTCGTTCTTCTTCTGGACGACGGTGGCGCTGGCGGCGATCCAGAGCTTCGCCAGCCCGGCGCTGGGCCGCATGTACGGCCTGCCGCTGGAAGCCACGGCCTTCGTCGTCACCGGCTACATGCTGGCCAGCGCGGCCGGCATGATCGTCGGCGGCTTCCTCATCGACCGCACCGAACGCCTGGAACGCATCATCGCCGCGGCGATGGCGCTGGCCGCGGCGATGCTGCTGCTGGTGGCCAGCGGCTGGCTGCCGGGCATGGTGGCGTTGGCGGTGGCGTCGCTGGCCGGTTTCGGCACCGGGCTGGCCGGCCCCTCGCGCGACATGCTGATCAAGCGCGCCGCGCCGCCGGGCGCCACCGGGCGTGTCTACGGCACCGTCTATTCGGGGCTGGACACCGGCAACGCGATGGCCGCGCCGGTGTTCGGCGCGCTGATGGACGCCGGCCTGCCACAGGCCGTCTTCGGCGGCTCGGCCGTGGCGATGGCGCTGGGCGTGCTGTCGGCGTCCTTCGTCGGCCTGGCGGTGCACCGCCGGCGGCTGGCGCTGGCTTGAGCGCGGCCGCGGCGGCGTTAGAGTCGCCGCCATGAACGACAGCACCCGTTCCCGCCTCGCCGGCCATGCGCTCGTCGAGGCCCTCGTCGCCCAGGGCGTCACCACCTGCTTCGGCGTGCCCGGCGAGAGTTATCTGGCCGTGCTCGACGGCCTGCACGAGCACCGCGAGCAAATCCGCTTCGTCGCCTGCCGCCACGAAGGCGGCGCGGCCTTCATGGCCGAGGCCCAGGGCAAGCTGAGCGGGCGGCCCGGCGTCTGCTTCGTCACGCGCGGCCCCGGCGCGTCGAACGCCGCGATCGGGCTGCACACGGCCTTCCAGGACTCGACGCCGATGCTGCTGCTCATCGGCCAGGTGGCCGGCGACCAGCGCGACCGCGAAGCCTTCCAGGAAGTCGACTACCGCCAGATGTTCGGCCCCGGCACGCTGGGCATGGCCAAGTGGGTGGGCGAGGTGCACGACGCCGACCGCCTGCCCGAGTACGTCGCGCGCGCCTTCCACACCGCGATGCAGGGGCGGCCCGGCCCGGTGGTGCTGGTGCTGCCCGAGGACATGCTGACGCGCGAGACCGCCGCGCCGGTGCTGCCGCGTGTCGAGCCGGCGCTGGCCTGGCCGGCGCCCGGCGCCTTGCGCGACCTGCGCCGGCTGCTGCTGGAGGCCGAGCGGCCGATCGTCATCGCCGGCGGCAGCGGCTGGGATGCCGAGGCCGCCGCGGCGCTGCAGCGTTTCGCCGAGAACTGGCGCCTGCCGGTGGCCTGCGGCTTCCGCTTCCAGGACACCTTCGACAACGCCCACCCGCTGTACGCCGGCGACGTCGGCATCGGCATCAATGCGAAGCTCGCCGCGCGGGTGCGCGACGCCGACCTCGTCATCGCGCTGGGCGTGCGCCTGGGCGAGATGACGACCGGCGGCTACACGCTGCTGCAGGCACCGCGCCCGGCCCAGAAGCTGGTGCACGTGCACGCCGGCCCCGAGGAACTGGGCCGCGTCTACGCCGCCGACCTGATGCTGCAGGCCTCGATGCGCAGCGCTGCCAAGGCGCTGGAGGCGCTCGCCGCGCCGCCGGGCCGCGACGGCGCCTGGGCCGAGGCCGCGCGTGCCGACTACGAGGCCAACCAGGTGCCGACGCCGGTCGAGCCGCTGGACCTGGCGGCCGTCGTGCAGATGCTGCAGCGCCGCCTGCCCGAGGACACCGTCTGGACCAACGGCGCCGGCAACTACAGCGGCTGGCTGCACCGTTTCCTGCGTTACCCCGGCCTGCAGCACCACGGCCGCACGCAGCTGGCGCCGACCTCGGGTGCGATGGGCTACGGCCTGCCGGCGGCGGTGGCCGCAGCCGTGCTGCAGCCCGGGCGCCAGGCGGTCGCTTTCCTCGGCGACGGCGAGTTCCTGATGACCGGCCAGGAGCTGGCGACGGCGCGTGCCGCGGGTGTCGAGCGGTTGCTGGTCGTCGTCGTCGACAACGGCAGCTACGGCACGATCCGCATGCACCAGGAGCGCGAGTACCCGGGGCGCATCAGCGGCACCGAGCTCTGCAACCCCGATTTCGCCGCGCTGGCGCGGGCCTACGGATGGGCCGGGGAGACGGTAGCGAAGACGGCCGACTTCGAGGCCGCGCTGGAGCGCGCGCTGGCGGCCGGCAAGCCGGCGCTGCTGCACTTGTTGCTCGACGTCGAGGTCAGCACCTCGCGTGCGACGTTGGCGCAGATCCGCGCCGCGGCCGCCCGGCGCTGACTCAGCGCCGTCCGGCCAGCAGCAGCACGACGCTGGCGGTGACGATGCCGGCGGCCAGCATCTCGCCGGCGCCGACGACTTCGCCGCCGACCGTCACGCCCAGCACCATCGCGATCACCGGGTTGACGAAGGTGTAGCTCGAGGCCAGCGCGGTGCTGGTGCGCTGCAGCAGCAGCATGTAGGCGCTGAAGCCGATCAGCGAGCCGGCGACCACGAGGTAGAACCAGCAGGCCAGCGAGCGCGGGTCCGGCGGCAGCGTCGGTTGTTCGCCCGCGCCCCAGGACAGCGCCAGCAGCAGCACGCCGCCGGCGAGCATCTGGCTGGCGTAGCCGGCGGCGCCGGGCGCCAGTTCCAGCTTCCGCCCGCCCGGCAGCCCGTGTTTGGCCCAGACGCTGCCGGCGCACCAGGCGGTGCAGGCGATCGCCATCGACACCAGCCCGGCCGCCGAGGCGCCGAAACCTTCGCCCTGCGTCAGCAGCACGATGCCGACCAGGCCCAGCGCGATGCCGGCCGTTTCCAGCCGCGACGGCCGCACGCCGTAAGGCAGCTCGAACAGCGCGACCACCGCCGGCACGACGGCGATGAAGGCCACGACCAGCCCCGAGCTGATGCTCTGCTGGGCGAACGCGGTGGCGCCGTAGCCGCCGCCGAGCATCAGCGCGCCGAGGATGAAGGCGCTGGTCCATTGCGCGCGGTCGGGCCAGCGCGCGCCGCGCCAGCGTGCGAAGGCGCCCAGCACCAGCCCGGCGGCGACGAAGCGCGTGCCCATCTGGAAGAAGGGGGGGAAGCTCACCAGCGCCCACTTGATCGCCAGATAGGTCGAGCCCCAGACGAACCAGGTCGAGGCCAGGCAGGCCAGCAGCAGCGGCGACAGCCGGGTGGTGGTCGGGGTCAGGGCGACGGTGGGCATGGGGCGAGATCATAAGAAGGCAAACGCGGCAGATCCATGCAGAATCAAAGCTCGTCGCGACGCTTCGCCGTGGAAACAAAGGTTCTGAATGAGCTACGCCTTGGACGCCTACGACACCCGATTGCTCGCCGAACTGCAGGCCGACGCCCGCCTGAGCCTGGCCGAACTCGGCCGGCGCGTGCACCTCAGCCAGCCGGCGGTGGCCGAGCGCGTGCGCAAGCTCGAAGCCGCCGGCGTCATCACCGGCTACCGCGCGACGGTGGACCTGGGCGCGCTGGGCTACGGCATCCGCGCGCTGGTGCGCGTCGGCCGCACCGACTACGCGCGCATGCTCGAACTGATCGAGCAGACGGCCGAGGTCGTCAACGGCTGGAACATCACCGGCGAGGACAGCTGGATGCTGGAGATCGCGGTCACCGACGTCGCCCACCTCGACGCCGTGGTGTCGCGTCTGTGCCTGCTGGCCGAGACGTCCACGTCCATCATCCTGAAGACGGTGCGCGAGCACCGCGTGATGCTGCCGCCGGCGCCGCGCGAGCCGGCGCGTTAGATGGCCGGCGTGGGGCTTTGGCCGCGGCCTGCGCGGCGCGCTTAGGATTCTTCCCAGGGAGACCGACGATGGACGACTTCTCCACTTGCGACCTCTGCGACGCACACAAGGACGCCGGCGACGGCGGCGAGTTCCGCGTGCTGCCGCCGGTGTTCACGAGCTACGGCGGCCGCGTGCGTTTCGCCGGCCCGGCGAGCACGGTCAAGTGCCACGAGGACAACAGCCTCGTGAAGGCCGCGCTCGACGAGCCGGGCCGCGGGCGCGTACTCGTCGTCGACGGCGGGGGCTCGCGGCGCCGCGCGCTGGTCGGCGGCAACCTGGCCGCCGCGGCGGCCAGGAACGGCTGGGCCGGCCTGGTCGTCGACGGCGCGGTGCGCGACCTGGCCGAACTGGCCGCCTGCGACGTCGGCATCCGTGCGCTGGCCGCGATGCCGATGCCCACCGTCAAGCGCAACGAAGGCCAGCGCGACCTGCCGGTGCAGGTGCAGGGCGTGCGTGTGGCGCCGGGCGAGTGGGTCGTCGCCGACGAGGACGGCATCGTCGTGATGCCGGCGAGGCCCTGACGATGGCCGCCCCCGGCGACTGGGTGGTGGTGCCCGGCAGCGAGGCCGAGATCGAAGCCGCCGCGGCACGCGCACGGCGCCTCGTCACCCGCCGGGCGCTGGTGGCCGCCGGCGTCGCCGCGGTGCCGATCCCGGGCATCGACTGGATCACCGACGTCGGCACGCTGGTCAAGCTGCTGCCCGAGATCAACGCCGAGTTCGGCCTCAGCGCCGAGCAGGTCGAACGCCTGGCGCCCGACCGGCGCCTCGTCGTCTACAAGGCGATCAGCGTCGGCGGCGGCGTGCTCGTCGGCCGCCTCGTCACGCGCGACGTCGTGCTGCGCATCGTGCGCACCGTCGGCGTGCGGCTGACGACCAAGCAGGCCGCCAAGGTCGTGCCTTTGGCCGGCCAGGCGGTGTCGGCGGCGCTGACGTTCTCGGCGCTGAAGATCGTCTGCGAACAGCACATCCGCCAGTGCATGGACGTCGCGCGGCAGCTGCAGCTGCCGGCGCCCGCCGAGTTGATCTGACCCCCCAGGGCGGCGAGCGGCCGCGCAAGGGGCGACGGCTACAATCGACAGCTTCGGGGTGTAGCGCAGCCTGGTAGCGCAACTGCTTTGGGAGCAGTGGGTCGCACGTTCGAATCGTGTCACCCCGACCATCCAACTCTTTGATTCCGTTGCGGAAATCGCTCCGCGGCAGCTGCAACGTTCTTGTGCAGCCTTCTAACGGGATCGGATTCTTCCGACGGAGCAGGCGAATCGCTTCGCCAGGCGGAACATGAAGAAGTTCTCCGTTGGTCGTTGGGGTCAGATTCACCTGCTTGGCGGTGATCGCACTCGCGCTGCCCGATGGACGGTTCGGGCGATCTTCCTGCTGTTGGCTGCCGCCGTCATGTTGCTGGCGCTCGTCATCAGTCGCTGAGGCACGCAAGCGAGCCGTGGTCTCCCGACACGATGAACTCGGCGTCGCCAGCCACCCCCCGCGCATGCAAGCCGGGAACATGAACGGCGCACTTCGACCGGCCCACCGAAGACCGTACTTCGTGTTCCAGGGCTTTCTCCGTGCTCGTGCCCACGCGCGCGGTCTTCGTCCACGAGCTCGGCTTCTAGCTGCTGCACGATGGCAGCGGGCGCGTCGCACGGGCGGGTGCTGCGGCCCGCGCCCGCCTCGGCCCGGCCTTCCCTGCGAAAACGAAAAGGCCACCCGAAGGTGGCCTCGTCCGTCGCATCAGACGTTCTTCTCGATCACTGGCTCAGATCGACGCGGTAGACCGTGTAGCTGCCGGTGCCGCTGTTGATGCCGTTGTCGTCGGCGCGGTAGACGCTGACGTTGGCCAGGCCCGCGGCCTGGGCGAGCGCCAGTTCGTCCTTGCCCGACTTGAACAGCACGTTGCCGGCGGTCGCGACCTTCGTGAACTGCCAGCTGCGAGCCGCGCCGTCGCTGGCGCGCACCAGGTTCTGCCGCGCCTTGACGTAGTTCAGCACCACTTCGCGGTTGGCGTCGGGCGCGGCCCAGACGATGTCGAACTTCTTGCCGCTGCCCAGGATGTACGGGGCGCTGGAGTTGGCGCGGTAGTTGTTCGTGGCGACGATGAACTCCTGCGCCGGGTCGATCGGCTGGCCCTTGTAGCGCAGGTTCCTGATGCGCTCGCCGCCCTGGCTCGGGTCGTTGACGTTGTAGCGCGCCTGGGTGACGTCGATCTCGTAGCTGATGTCCGGCGAGGTGAAGACGTCGTAGTTGTAGCCCGGGAAGGACGAGCCGGTCTGCACGCCCGTCTTGCTGTCGTTGAGCAGCCACTGGTCCTCGGTCTTCGCCGGGTCGATGCGGTTGAAGCGCCCGGCGGCGTTCTCCAGCCACAGCTTGATCTGCGCGCCGGTGACCTTCACCGCGTTGATCGTGTTGTTGTCGTAAAGGTAGAGGTCGGCCGCGGCGGCGACGGTCAGCGAACCGGCCTTGACGTCGGTGTAGTCGCTGCTGCTGCCGTAGCCGGCCTTGAACGGCGCGGTGACCGACAGCACCGGCAGCGCGGCGTACTGCGGCAGGTTCTTCTTCACGTAGTTCGCCACGTGCTCCTGCTGCGCCTGGTTGACGACCTGCAGCGCTGTCGAGTCGCCGAGTTCGGCGAACATCGAGCTCATGCGGAAGTCGCTGCTGCCGATCGGCGAGGCCACGTAGGCGCGCGTCTTCTCGTGCAGCGTGGCGACCGCCTCGACGACGGCGCTGTCGCTGGCGACGTAGGTGCTCGGGTTGCTGCCGGTCTGGATGGTGCGAACCTCGACCGCGGTGTTGGCGGTGTCGAGCGACCACTTGTGCGCCTTGCCGTCCCACTTCAGCGCGTACTTGATGACGCCCAGCGCCTTGCCCCAGGAGCTGGCCATCACCGCCGGCACGCCGTTGACGGTGCCCTTGGTGTTGTCCGCGCCGTCGAAGGTGTAGACCGGCTTGGTGCCGCGGTCGGGGAAGGTGTTGTGCTCGTGGCCCATCACGATGCCGTCGATGCCCGGCACGTCCTTCGTGATGTAGTAGCCGGGGTTCTCCATGTTCGCGGCATAACCGCCGGCGTTCATGCCGCCGTGCAGCAGCACGAACACCAGGTCGGCACCCTTGCGGCGGATCTCGGGCACGTACTTGGCGGCGGTGTCGCGCCCGTCCTGGGTGCTGACCTTGCCTTCGAGCTTGTCCTTGTCCCAGTTCAGGATGCCGGGCGTGGTGATGCCCAGCACGCCGATCTTGATCGGATGCGTGACGGTCGTGCCGTCGGCCTGCTTGGCCGTCAGCTGGCGTTCGAGGATGACGTAGGGTTCGACCAGCGGCTTGCCGGTCTTCAGGCTGGTGACGTTGGCCGCGACGATCGGGAAGCCCGGGCCCTTGTCCTTGCTGCCGATCTTCGGGTCGACGCCGTCGACCTGCAGCCCGCCGCCCAGGATCTGGCTGAGGTAGGGCAGGCCGAAGTTGAACTCGTGGTTGCCCAGCGTGCCGGCGTCGTACTTCAGCGTCGCCATCGCCTTGTACATCGTCAGCTGCTCGGTGGGCGCCAGCGGCTGCACCTGGGCCTCGTAGCTGCCCAGCACCGTGCCCTGGATGGTGTCGCCGTTGTCGACGAGCAGGGTGTTGGCGAACTCCTGGCGCGCCTGGCGGATCAGCGTCGCCGTGCGCTCCAGGCCGACCCCGTTGTCGGCCTTGTCGGCGTAGTAGTTGTAGCTGCGGGCGTAGTAGTGCAGGTCCGTCGTCTCCAGCAGCGCCAGCTCGGCGGCGGCGTCCGGCGTCGGCGCCGGGTCATCGTCGCTGCCGCAGGCCGTCAGCGCCAGCAGGGTGCCGATCAGCAGGATGTTGTGGGCAGCGAAGCGGACGCGACGCGCGCTTGTGGGCTCTCGGGACAATGCCGGCTCCTGTGGATTGCTCTTGGAGCCGCGCATTCTTCGGGCCGCTCTTAACAAGGCCGTGACCGGCGTGTGGCAGGACGCCGTGGCCGAAGCGCTGCGCGGCGCCGCCGTCGCCTTCGAGAAGGTGACGGCGCGCCACGACCCGGCGCAGGTCGAGTGACCGGCCGGCCCCGGTGGCCGCGCCCGGGCTCAGTTGAGGTTGACGCCCACGGCCTGGACCGGGGCCAGTTCGACGGCGTTCAGCGTGCCGGTGCCCAGCTGGCCCTTGTTGTTCGCACCCCAGCCCCACACGCTGCCGTCGTCGCGTCTGACCACGCAGTGGCTGGGCCCGCAGCTGACGGCCTGCACGCCCGACAGGCCGGGCAAAGCCGTCGGCGTCGCCTCGGGCGCGGTCGTTCCGGCGCGGCCGGTGACCTCGGCTTCGCCCCAGGTCAGAACCTGGCCGCTGCTCGTCAGCGCCACCGACCCGGTGCCGGCGACGGCGACCTGCGTGACGCCGGACAGCCCGTCGACGACCACCGGCTGGTCGTTGTAAGGGGTGCCGTCGATCAACGTCCCGTTGAGGTTGGTGCCCCATTCGAGGACCGTGCCGTCCGCGCGCAGCCCGAGGCAGTGCGCCGGCGCGCAAGCGGCCTTGATGACCCCGGTGACACCGAGCACCTGGGTGGCGGACCCGGACCCCCAGGTCGTGTCGATGCGCCAGACGGTGCCGTCGGACTTGACCGCGTGGTGCAGGCCAGGGCCGGTGCTGAGCTGGATGACGTCGGACAGCCCGGCCACCCGCTGCGGGCTCACGACCGTGACGCCGAGCGTCGTGCCGGCCTCGCTGATGCCGGGCAGGAACCAGACGCTGCCGTCGGTGCGCAGCGCCATCGACAGCCCGGCCGGGTCCGCCTGCACCTGCTTGATCTTGTCGCCCCAAGGCACCGAACGCGGCACGCTCACCGTGCTGTCGCCCATCAGCGGAACCTCGCCGCCGAGCCAGCCGGTGGCGTTGCGGCCCCAGCCGGTCGCCGTGCCGGCGGAGGTCAGCGCCTGGGCGCCGTAGATGCCGGCCGAGACGGAGGCCGAGGGCACGGTGTCCACCGTCCGGGCCGAGCTGCCGTCCAACGGGGCGCCGCCGCCCAACTGCCCCAGTGCGTTGTCGCCCCAGGCGATGGGCAGGCCGTTGGCGCGCAAGGCGACGGTGAAGTCGACGCCGGCGGAGATCGAGTCCTGCAGGCTGACGCCGCTGCCGCCGCCGCCGCCGTTGCCACCCCCGCCGGTGTCGCCGCCGCCACCGCCCGTGTTGCCGCCACCGCCGGTGTTGCCACCGCCGCCCGTACTGCCGCCACCGCCGTCACCGCTGGTGGCACTGTCGCTGCTGCCTCCTCCGCCGCCGCACGCGGTCAAACACACCAGGGCCGCCACGGCGGTCAGCCGCATCAACATCAAACTGGACATCGCAACTCCCTTTGGGTTCGTCGAACACGACACGTGCTCGAACCGACCTTATGGCCGGCGGAATTACTGGCGAGTTACCCGGCTCGCGAGCTGCCGGCAGCTCCGGCGCACAGGCGTCTGCCCGGCCCTGCGGGCCTTCTGTGCTGCCGCTGATCGGCCCCGGCACCGGGCCGCGTCAAATCCGCGGCCCGCCGGATGCAGAACAATCGACCGGTTGCGCGCCCGTCACGACGCATCCGGCCCGTCAGCCGATGAATCCCGATTCCGTTTCGCATACCACCCTCTACCGCGTCGTCGAAGTGCGGCGCGGCGCCGACGGTCGCCTGGAGAAGGTGTTCGCCGCCTACCACCCCGACCTCGAACGCGTGCAGCGCCACGCCGACTTCGTCGCGCGCTGCACGACGGCCACCCGGCTCTACATCGCCGACCACGCGGGGCGCGTCGTCCGGCGCCTGCTGTAGCGCGCCGGGCCTTCAGACCGCGACGCGCACTTCCAGCGGCCCGTCCTTGCGCGTGATCTGCACGCCGACGTCGCGGTCGTAGCGGCGCAGCAGCAGGTCGACGCTGGCCTCGCCGACACGCAGGTCGTGCAGCGCCAGCCAGTCGATGAAGGACGGCAGCCGCGGCGAGCGCAGCGACAGCACGCCAGCCGGGGCGTCGATCTCCAGCCCCAGGTTGGCCTGCAGCATGCCGAACACCGCCGCCGCCGACCAGGCCTGCGGCGCGCAGGCCACCGGGTACAGCGTCGGCCCTTCGCCGTCGCGGCGGTGGAAGCCGCAGAACAGCTCGGGCATGCGGTGCTGGGCGAAGTGCAGCGTGGCCTCGAACAGCCCGTCCATCACGCGGGTCGCGGCGTCGGTGTGGCCGTAGCGCGCCAGGCCCATCGCGACGAGCGCGTTGTCGTGCGGCCAGATCGAGCCGTTGTGATAGGACATCGGGTTGTAGCGCGCCTGGCCCGCGGCCACGGTGCGGATGCCCCAGCCGGTCCAGAAGTCGGGTTCGCCGAATCGCTGGGCCATGCGCGCGGCGTGCTCGGGCGCGGCGATGCCGGTCCACATCGTGTGGCCGGCGTTGGAGGTGGCGACGCGGCAGGGGGCCTTGTCGCCGTCCAGCGCGATCGCGTACAGCCCCAGCTCCTCGCACCAGAAGCGCGCGTGGAAGGCGCGGCGCAGCGTCGCGGCCTGGTCTTCCAGCTGCTGCGCCAGCGTGCTCTCGCCGAGCGCGGCGGCGAGCTCGGCGCCGTAGCGCTTGGCTTCGTAGACGTAGGCCTGCACCTCGCACAGCGCGATCGGCGCTTCGGCCAGGCGGCCGTCGGCGTGGAACACCGAGTCGTGCGAGTCCTTCCAGCCCTGCTGCGCCAGGCCGCGGCTGCTGCGCCGCGCGTACTCGACGAAGCCGTCGCCGTCGCGGTCGCCCCAGCGGTCGATCCACTGCAGCGCCGCCAGCACGTGCGGCCAGAGCCGGCGCACGAAGGCCAGGTCGGCGGTGCGGCGCCAGTAGGCGCCGGCCAGCGCGACGAACAGCGGCGTCGCGTCGATCGTGCCGTAGTAGCGCTCGAACGGCACCTCGCGCGTGCGCGCCATCTCGCACTGCCGCGCTTCGTGCAGGATCTTGCCGGGCTCGGCGTCGCGCTCGTCGTCGACGGCCGTGGCCTGCGAGGCGGCCAGGCATTCGAGCACGCCGCGCGCCAGCGCCGGGTCCAGCCAGAGCAGCTCGCGCGCGGTGATCAGCCCGTCGCGGCCGAAGGTCGTCGAGTACCAGGGCACGCCGGCGTAGGGGTAGGGGCCGGTCGGCAGCTCGGTGGTCAGCATCGCGACGTCGGCCACCGAGCGCTCCAGCCAGCGTTCGACCAGCGGGTTGGAACTGCGGATGCGGCCGGCGCCGCGGGCCTGGTGCTCGCGTGCCTGGGCGTTGGCGCGGAACGCGGCGTCGTAGCCCGGGGCGCGCGTGCGCGGCGTTTCGCCGACGTCGCAGGCGACGGTGCAGTACAGGTGCAGCTCGGCGCCGGGCGTCAGGTGCAGCCGGTAGCGCACCTCGCGCTCGCCCCAGGTGTCGGGCGAGGGCTGCAGCGTCACGCGGCTGGTGCGCCGCAGGCCGTCCAGGCCGTCGTAGGCGAACTCCAGCGTGTCGCCCTGGCGCCGCGGCGGGTGCGCCGTTCCGCGCTGCGCCCGCGCCGTGCCGCGCACCTCGAACAGGTCGCGGAAGTCGGCGTCGAACTGCAGCGTCAGCTCCAGGTCCACCGCCTCCAGCCCGTGGTGCGTCAGGCGCAGGTGCTCCCAGCAGGCGTCGTCCCAGAGCAGCTTGGCGCGGAACAGGTGGATCTCGCCCTTGGGCACGCGCAGCGCGCCGTCGGCCAGCAGGTCGGGGTTCATCGCCTCGACGATCAGCAGGTTGTTGCGCTCCTTGACCGTCGCGCCGAGGAACATCGGCCGCAGCCCGTCGACCAGCAGCTCCATGCGCGAGAGGTAGCGCGTGTCGCGGTGGTACAGGCCTTGTTCGCCTTCGCCCCAGGCGCGGATGTCGCCCACGCGGTCGAAGAGCGCGAAGCTGTCGTCGCTCTTGAGCACGTACGGGTTGTTGTCGGCGCGTGCGGCGGCCACCGTGACGTACCACTCGTCGCCGATGCGGATCGGACCGGTCATGCCAGGCTCCCGGCGCGCTCGGCGATCAGCGCGCGATAGACCTCGACGTAGCGCGAAGCCATGCGCTCGACGGTGAAGCGGCGTTCGAACTCGTCGCGGCAGCGCCGGCGGTCGATCTCGCCGATGCGCCGCGCGGCCTCGACGGCGCCGGCCTGGTCGTCGACGATGAAGCCGGTGACGCCCTCGTCGAGCACCTCGGGCACCGAGCCGCAGCGGTAGGCGACGACCGGCGTGCCGCAGGCGAAGGCCTCGATCATCACCAGCCCGAAAGGCTCGGGCCAGTCGATCGGGAACAGCAGCGCGCGGGCGTTGCCCAGCAGGTCGTTCTTCTCGCGGTCACCGACCTCGCCGATGAAGTGCACCAGCGGGTGCGCCAGCAGCGGCGCGACGTCGTGCTCGAAGTAGGCGCGGTCCACCGGGTCGACCTTGGCGGCGATGCGCAGCTGCACGCCGCAGGCCACGGCGATCTCGATCGCGCGGTCGACGCGTTTTTCAGGCGACAGCCGGCCGAGGAAGACGAAGTAGTCGCCGGGCTGCTCGTGGAAGCGGTACAGATCGTGCGGCAGGCCGTGGTGCACGGTGGCGCACCAGTGGGCGTCGGGCAGCGGCAGGCGCTGGTGATGCGAGATCGACACCAGCGGGTGGCGGCGGAAGTGCGCGTGCAGCGGGCGCAGCTCGGGCAGGTCCAGCCGGCCGTGCATCGTCGTTACGCTGGGTGTCGCCGAGCGCTGGGCCAGCGGGTAGTGCAGGAAGTCGATGTGGAAGTGGATGACGTCGAAGCGCGCGGCCTGCTCGAAGACGCGGTCGACCATCATCACGTGGCGCATCAGCCAGTCCGGCCGCGCCGGGTCGCCGCGCAGGCTGCGGCGCGACATCGGCACCAGCGTCGCGGCGGTGCGCGAGTCGCCGCTGGCGAACAGCGTGACTTCGTGGCCCTGGGCCGCCAGCGCCTCGGTGAGGTAGGAGACGACGCGCTCGGTGCCGCCGTAGGCTTCGGGCGGCACACGTTCGATCAGCGGGGCGACTTGGGCGATCTTCACGGCAGGCCGCGACGGCAAGCCGTGTACCCGTGCCGCCGTCGGCGGGCCTTCAGGGCAAGCCGAGCGACTTCATGAAGGCTTCGACCTGCTCGGTGTAGCGCGTGTCCTTGCCCAGTTCGGCGTTGATGCCGCCGTGATTGAAATCCACCGGCAGCACCTGGGCGCGCGCGCCGGCGGCCTGCACCTTGGCGGCGAAACGTTCGGCCTGGCCGCAGCTCTCCTTGCGCTGCGACGAGCACACCAGCAGCATCGGCCGCGGCGTGCCGGCCAGGCGGTGGTAGGGCGAGTTGTCGCGCCAGACCGCCGGGTCCTTGCCGAAGACACGGTCGTAGAAGCGGTAGTGCGAGCCTTCCATGATCTGCACCACGTCCAGCGCCGCGCTGTCCAGCGCCACCGTGCCCAGCCAGGGGCGTGCGCCGCGGCGCTCGGCGATGCGCGCGTCGGCGGCCAGCAGCGCCACGAGGTGGGCGCCGGCCGAGTGGCCCATCAGCAGCACGCGCTCGCCGTCGCCGCCCCAGCCGGCGGCCTTCTGCTGCACGAAGGCCAGCGCACGCGCGACGTCGTCGGCCTGCTGCAGCGGGTTCGGGGCCTGGCGGTCCATGCGGTAGTTGGTCGAGACGACGATCCAGCCGCGCGGCAGCCAGCGCGCCACCTTGGCCGCGGTGACGCCGCGGTTGGCCTTGTCGCCGACCATCCAGGCGCCGCCGTGCACCATCAGCAGCACCGGGCGGCGCTCGCCGCCAGCGGCGGGGATGAAAACGTCGAGCTTCTGCGCCGGGTCGTCGCCGTAGGCCAGGTTGAGTTCGGAGCGCGCGCCGGCCGGCAGCACGACGCCGCCGGGCGCGTCGTCGTCGCGGTCGAGCTCGCCTTCGCCGCCCTGCGGGCCGCGCAGCCGGCGCATCAGCCCCATCAGCCCGGCACCTTCGGCGTGCGCGGCGCCGGCGGCCCCGGCCATCAGCAGCGCCAGCGCCTGGCGGCGCGCCGGCCACGACGCACGGACGGGGAGGGCGGGGCGGCGGAAGGCGGGCATCGCGGTGGGTTCTCGGAAAGGCGTGTCGGCAAATTCTGGCCGAGCCCCGGATGAGGTCTTGCCGCGCCGCCGGTAAAGAAGCGTTGCGCACCCCCCGGGCCGGGGGCCACGTTCAGGCCGGCCCGACGCCGCGCCAGCGCGCCACCGTGTGCGCCGCGATTGCGTGGGCCAGCTCGGCCTCGGCGACGAAGACCCGCGCCACGCCGGCGGTCTGCAGCAGCGCGTCGGCGTCGGCCCCGGCCGAACGCGCCACGATCTCCAGGCCCGGGCGCAGCGTCAGCGCGGTCTCGGCGACGCGGCGCACGTCGAAGGTGTCGGGGGTCGCGACGACCAGCACGCTGGCCCGTGCGACGTGGGCCTGCACCAGCACCAGGGGCTCGGCGGCGTCGCCCCAGACGGCGTGCAGGCCGGCTGCGCGCAGCGCCTCGACACGCTCACGGTTCTGGTCGATGACGATGAAGGGCACGCCGGCCACGTGCAGCGCGTCGGTCACCGCGCGGCCGACGCGGCCGTGGCCGACGACGACGACCAGGCCTTCGAGGCGGCGCGTGTCGACGTGTTCGGGCAGCGCCGCCAGCGGGTCCTCGCGGGCCTCGAAGCGGCGCAGCGCCGGCGAGCGTTCGCGCAGCCAGGCCATCGCCGGCTCGATCGCGGCGAACAGCAGCGGGTTGGCGGCGATCGAGATCAGCGCCGCGGCCAGCACCAGGCTGTTGCCTTCGGCCGGCAGCACGCCCAGCGCGACGCCCAGCCCGGCGAGGATGAACGAGAACTCGCCGATCTGCGCCAGGCTGGCGCCGACCGTCATCGCGCTGCCCAGCGGGTAGCGGAAGGCGAGTACCAGCGCGATCGCGGCGAAGGTCTTGCCCAGCATCACGATGGCCACGACAGCGAGCACGCGCAGCGGCTCTGCGAGCAGGATCGCCGGGTCGAAGAGCATGCCCACCGAGACGAAGAACAGCACCGAGAACGCGTCGCGCAGCGGCAGCGACTCGTCGGCGGCGCGGTGCGCGAACTCCGACTCGCGCATCATCATCCCGGCGAAGAAGGCGCCGAGCGCGAACGAGACGTCGAACAGCTTGGCCGAGCCGTAGGCCACGCCGACCGCCGCGGCGACGACGCCCAGCGTGAACAGCTCGCGCGAGTTGCTGCGTGCGGCCAGCCACAGCAGCCAGGGCAGCAGGCGGCGGCCGACGAGCAGCATCAGCACGATGAAGCCGCCGACCTTGGCGAAGGTCCACAGCAGCGCCTGGCCGAGCTCCTCGCCGACCGGCGTCTGGCCGTCCAGCAGCGCCGCCACCGGCGGCAGCAGCACCAGCGCCAGCACCATCACCAGGTCCTCGACGACCAGCCAGCCGACCGCGATGCGGCCGTTGACGGTGTCGACCTGGCCGCGCGCCTCCAGTGCGCGCAGCAGCACGACGGTGCTGGCCACCGACAGCGCCAGCCCGAAGACGAAGGCCGCCGCCGGACGCCAGCCCCAGAAGCTGGCGGTGGCCATGCCCATCGCGGTGGCCACGGCGATCTGCAGGATCGCGCCCGGTACGGCGATGCGGCGCACGGCCAGCAGGTCGGCCAGCGAGAAGTGCAGGCCGACGCCGAACATCAGCAGCATCACGCCGATCTCGGCGAGCTGGCCGGCGAGCGCGACGTCGGCGACGAAACCCGGCGTCGCCGGGCCGATCGCGATGCCGGCGAGCAGGTAGCCCACCAGCGGCGGCATCTTCAGGCGCACCGCGAGGTAGCCGAGCACGAGCGCCAGGCCGAACCCCGCGGCGATCGTCGCGATCAGCGAGGTTTCGTGCGGCATCGGCCCAGTCTAGGGCCCGGGCCCGCGCGCGCCGGGCAATCCCGGTGCCGGCGGCGGGGATCAGGCCGGGGCGTTCAGGCCGCGGAAGTAGGCGTCGAGCAGGGCTTCGCCGCAGGCGACGAGGTCGAAGGCTCCGGGGTCGAGCATCCAGTTGTGCAGCAGGCCGTCGATCAGCGCATGCAGGCCGCCGGCGGCGGTCATCGCCGGCATCGCCAATCGGATCTGCCCGGCGGCCTGGGCACGTTCGAACATCGCCGCGAGGTGGCCGATGCGCTCGACCAGGCAGGCGATGCGGCG
The DNA here is from genome assembly GCF_000284255.1 of Rubrivivax gelatinosus IL144. NCBI lineage: Bacteria > Pseudomonadati > Pseudomonadota > Betaproteobacteria > Burkholderiales > Sphaerotilaceae > Rubrivivax > Rubrivivax gelatinosus. Next base: position 3,442,516 of record NC_017075.1, on the reverse strand, counting down.
CTCGCGCACGCCCTGCATCTCGTTGACGTACTCCACCTTGTGGAGCGCGATTTCCAGCACACGTCGCGCCTGCTCGTCTTCGACGGCGGCGCGCAAGGCGCCCAGCGTCGCCTGGCGCACCAAGGTCAGCGGATCGGCGACTTCGGGGTCGCCGGCGCGCAGCATCTCGGTCTCCAGCGGCAGCACGACGCGCTCCATCATGGCTTCGAAGAGCGCAGCCTTGTCACGGAAATGCCAGTAAATTGCGCCGCGTGTCACGCCCGCCGCGCGCGCGATGTCCTCCAGCGACGTTCCGGAAACGCCGTTGTTGTGGAATTCGCGTTCTGCCGCATCGAGGATCCGGGCGCGGGTCGCCTCGGCTTCCTCCTTGGTGCGTCGGGCCATGGCTTCAGGCTGGCTTAAACATACATACGCGATTGTATGTATAGTCGGCGGCTTTTGGCCCGGGGGTTGCTCCATCCAACGGGCCGTTGGGGGTCTTTGTCCCCCGGTTCGCGAACAAGAAAGGTTTTCCGCATGTCCTCGACGCGTCGTGTCGTGAAGTCGCCGGGCCGCGCCTTCGTGTGGCCGCTGCTGGCGGTGCCGGTGGCCGTGATGCTGGCCGCCTGTTCCAAGCAGGATCCGGCACAGGCCGGTGGTCAGGCGCCGCCGCCGCCCGAGGTCGGCGTGGTCACCGCGACGGTGCAGACGGTGCCCGTCGTGACCGAGCTGCCCGGCCGCACCGAGGCCTCGCGCGTCGCGCAGGTGCGCGCCCGCGCCGCCGGCATCCTCGTCGAGCGCCGCTTCACCGAAGGCAGCGACGTCAAGGCCGGCCAGGTGTTGTTCCGCATCGACCCTGCGCCGTACGAGGCGACGCTGGCCAGCGCGCGCGCCCAGCTCGCGCGTGCCGAGGCGTCGCTGACCCAGGCCCGCGCCCAGGCCCAGCGCTACGAGCCGCTGGTCAAGGCCAACGCCATCAGCCAGCAGGACTACATCGACGCCGTCGCGTCGGCCAAGGCCGCCGAGGCCGACGTCGCCGCCGCGCAGGCCGCGGTGCAGACCGCGAACATCAACTTCGGCTACGCCACCGTCACCTCGCCGATCTCCGGCCGCATCGGCCGTGCGCTGGTGACCGAAGGCGCGCTGGTCGGCCAGGGCGAAGCGACGCAGCTGGCCGTCGTGCAGCAGATCGACCCGGTCTACGTCAACTTCACGCAGCCGGTGGCCGACGTGACGCGGCTGCGCCAGGCGATCGCCGCGGGCAAGTTCAAGAGCGTCGGCGGTGCCGTGCCGGTGCGTGTCGTGCTCGACGACGGCAGCGTCTACCCGACGGCCGGCAAGCTGCTGTTCTCGGACCTGACGGTCGACGAGACCACCGGCCAGATCACGCTGCGCGCCGAAGTGCCCAACCCCAAGGGCGCGCTGCTGCCGGGCATGTACGTGCGCGTGCGCCTGGAGCAGGCCTCGGCGTCCGACGCGATCCTCGTGCCGCAGCAGGCGGTGACGCGCAGCAACCAGGGCGACACGGTGCTGGTCGTCGGCAACGACGGCAAGTTCGCGCCGCGCCCGGTGAAGATCGCCGGCGGCCGCGACGGCCAGTGGGTCGTGCTCGAAGGCCTGGCCGCGGGCGACAAGATCATGGTCGACGGCTTCCAGAAGCTGCGCGGCGTGACCGCCGTGAAGCCGGTGCCGTGGAACCCGGCGGCCTCGCAGCCGGCGGGTGCCGCGCCAGGGGCTGCCGCGTCGGCGGCCCCGGCGTCGGCGGCCTCCGCGGCCAAGTGAGGGGCGTCTAGATGGCACGTTTCTTCATCGACCGCCCCGTCTTCGCGTGGGTGATCGCGCTGTTCATCCTGGTCTTCGGCGGCGTCGCGATCACGCAGCTGCCGATCTCCCAGTACCCCCCGGTCGCACCGCCGTCGATCGTCGTCCAGACCTCGTACCCGGGCGCCTCGGCACAGACGCTGGAAGACAGCGTGCTGAGCGTCATCGAGCGCGAGATGAACGGCTCGCCGGGCCTGATCTACATGGAGTCGGTCGCGCAGGCCGACGGCAGCGGCTCGATCACGCTGAGCTTCGAGCCGGGCACCAACCCCGACCTGGCCCAGGTGGACGTGCAGAACCGCCTGAGCCGCGCCACGCCGCGGCTGCCGCAGGCGGTGACGCAGCAGGGCGTGCGCGTCGACAAGTCGCGCTCGAACTTCCTGCTGTTCACGATCCTGTCCTCGGACAACCCGGCCTACGATCCGGTGGCGCTGGGCGACTACGCCTCGCGCAACGTGCTGCCCGAACTGCAGCGCGTGCCCGGCGTCGGCCAGGCGCAGCTGTTCGGCACCGAACGCGCGATGCGCATCTGGATCGACCCGGCCAAGCTCGTCGGCTACAAGCTGTCGACCGCCGACGTCAACGCGGCGATCTCGGCGCAGAACGCGCAGGTCGCCTCGGGCACGATCGGTGACCGGCCGAACGTGCCGGGCCAGCCGATCTTCGCCACCGTCGTCGTCGACGGCCAGCTCAAGACCGTCGAGCAGTTCGGCAACATCGTGCTGCGCGCCAACGCCGACGGCTCGACCGTTCGGCTGAAGGACGTCGCACGCGTCGAGCTCGGCGCCCAGGGCTACGCCACGCAGGCGCGCCTGAACGGCAAGGCCTCGACCGGCATCGGCGTGCAGCTCTCGCCGTCGGGCAACGCGATGGCCACGGCCAAGGCCGTCAAGCAGCGCCTGGACGAGCTGTCGAAGTACTTCCCGCAGGGCGTGAAGGCGACGATCCCGTACGACAGCTCGAAGTTCGTCGACATCTCGATCAAGCAGGTCGTCGAGACCCTCGTCGAGGCGGTGTTCCTCGTGTTCCTCGTGATGTTCCTGTTCCTGCAGAACATCCGCTACACGATCATCCCGACGCTGGTCGTGCCGATCTCGCTCTTGGGCACCTTCGCGGTGCTGCTGGGGCTGGGCTTCTCGATCAACGTGCTGACGATGTTCGGCATGGTGCTGGTCATCGGCATCGTCGTCGACGACGCGATCGTCGTCATCGAGAACGTCGAGCGCATCATGAGTACCGAGGGCCTGCCGCCACGCGCCGCGACGCGCAAGGCGATGGGCCAGATCTCGGGCGCCATCGTCGGCGTCACCGTCGTGCTGGTCTCGGTGTTCGTGCCGCTGGCCTTCTTCAGCGGTGCCGTCGGCAACATCTACCGCCAGTTCTCGGCGGTGATGGTGGCCTCGATCCTGTTCTCGGCCTTCATGGCGCTGTCGTTCACGCCGGCGCTGTGCGCGACCTTCCTGAAGCCCGTCGAAGCCGGCCACCACATGGAAAAGGGCGGCTTCTTCGGCTGGTTCAACCGCACCTTCGCGCGCACCGCGCGCGGCTACGAAGGCCGCGTGGCCTGGGTGCTGCGTCGCGGCGGCCGCATGCTGATCATCTACGCGGCGATCGCCGGCGCGCTGGCGCTGTTCATGGCGCGGCTGCCGACCTCGTTCCTGCCGAACGAGGACCAGGGCACGCTGATCGTCAACGTGCAGCTGCCGCCGGGCGCGACCACCGAGCGCACCAGCGCGGTGATGAGCCAGGTCGAGGACTTCATGCTCAAGCAGCCCGAGGTCAACAGCATGGTCAGCGTGCTGGGCTTCAGCTTCTCGGGCAGCGGCCAGAACGCGGCGCTGGGCTTCGTGACGCTGAAGGACTGGAAGGACCGCGACCTGAAGAGCGGCTCGGCGCAGGCGCTCGTGGGCCGCGCGTTCGGCGCGCTGTCGCAGATCCGCGATGCCTTCATCTTCCCGGTGAGCCCGCCGCCGATCCCTGAACTGGGCACGGCCAGCGGCTTCGCGTTCCGGCTGCAGGACCGCGGCGGCAACGGCCACGAGGCCCTGCTGGCGGCGCGCAACCAGCTGCTGTTCATGGCCTCGCAGAGCAAGGTGCTCGCCGGCGTGCGCCCCGAAGGCCTGGAAGACGCGCCGCAGCTCAAGCTCAACATCGACCGCGAGAAGGCGGCGGCGCTGGGCGTGGGCTTCTCGGCGATCAACAGCGCGCTGTCGACCTCGCTGGGCTCGTCCTACGTCAACGACTTCCCGAACGCCGGCCGCATGCAGCGTGTCGTCGTCCAGGCCGATGCGCCCGCGCGCATGCAGCCCGAGGACCTGCTGCGCATCAACGCGGTCAACAGCGCCGGCAAGCCGGTGCCGCTGTCGGCGTTCACGACGACCGAGTGGATCTCCGGCCCGATGCAGACGGTGCGCTACAACGGCTACCCGGCGATGCGCCTGGCCGGCGCTGCGGCGCCCGGCTACAGCACCGGCGACGCGCTGGCCGAGATGGAGCGCCTGGCCGGCCAGCTGCCGCCCGGGTTCGCCTACGAGTGGACCGGCACCTCGCGCGAGGAGAAGCTCTCGGGCTCGACGGCGACGATCCTGTTCGCGTTCTCGCTGCTGGCGGTGTTCCTCTGCCTGGCGGCGCTGTACGAGAGCTGGTCGATCCCGCTGTCGGTGATCCTCGTCGTGCCGCTGGGCGTCGTCGGCGTCGCGCTGGCGACGATGCTGCGCGGCTTCGAGAACGACGTGTACTTCAAGGTCGGCCTGATCACGATCATCGGCCTGTCGGCGAAGAACGCGGTGCTGATCATCGAGTTCGCGAAGGATCTTCACGCCCAGGGCAAGAGCCTGGTGGAGTCGGCGCTGGAAGCGGCGCACCTGCGCTTCCGGCCGATCATCATGACCTCGATGGCCTTCATCCTGGGCGTGCTGCCGCTGGCGATCTCGCACGGCGCGGGCTCGGCGAGCCAGAACTCGATCGGCACCGGCGTGATGGGCGGCATGGTCACCGCGACGATGCTGTCGGTGTTCTTCACGCCGCTGTTCTTCGTGCTGGTGCGCAAGCTGTTCAAGGGCAGCGAACGGCAGCGGCGCATGTACGCGCACGAGACCAGCGACGGCGAACAGGCCGCCGCCAACGAGGAGAAGAAGTGATGGCCGCGCGTCGTCTGTTCCCGGGCCTGACGCTCGTCGCCGCGGCGGTGCTCGCCGGCTGCGGCACGTTGGCGCCCGATTACCAGCGCCCGGCCGCCCCGGTGGCCGCGGCGTTCCCCGACGCCGCCGCACCGGCGGGCGCCGTCGCCGCGGCCGACCTGCCGTGGCAGCAGTTCTTCCGCGACGAACGCCTGAAGGCGCTGGTCGGCATCGCGCTGGCCAACAACCGCGACCTGCGCGTGGCCGTGCTCAACATCGAGCAGGCGCGGGCGCAGTACCGCGTGCAGCGTGCCGACCTGTTCCCGACGGTGGGAGTCGGCGTCAGCGGCGACCGTGTGTCGACCGAAACCAGCATCAAGAGCACCTACCAGGCCGGCCTGGCGGTGTCGAGCTACGAGCTCGACCTGTTCGGCCGCGTGCGCAGTCTGAGCAACGCCTCGCTGGCCAGTTACCTGGCGACCGAGGAGGCGCGCAAGGCGGTGCAGATCAGCCTGATCGCGTCGGTGGCCAACGGCTACCTGACGCTGCAGGCCGACGACGAGCTGCTGCGCGTGACGCGCGACACGCTGAACACGCGTGCCGAGTCGCTGAAGCTGACGCAGCTGCGTTTCGACGTCGGCGCCTCGTCGCAGCTCGACCTGCGCCAGGCGCAGTCGCTGTACGAGTCGGCGCGTGCGACCTATGCGCAGCTGGTGCGCCAGCGCGCCCAGGACGAGAACGCGCTCGTGCTGCTGCTGGGCCAGCCGATCCCGGCCGAGCTGCCGGCGGGCCTGGCGCTGTCGGAACAGGCCGCGCTGCCCGAACTGCCCGCCGGGTTGCCGTCGGAGGTGCTGACGCGCCGGCCCGACGTGGTGCAGGCCGAGCAGCAGCTGATCGCGGCCAACGCCCGCATCGGCGCCGCGCGGGCCGCGTTCTTCCCGCAGATCACGCTGACGGCCACCGCCGGCAGCGCGAGCAGCGAGCTGAGCGGCCTGTTCAAGAGCGGCAGCACCGGCTGGACCTTCGCGCCGCAACTGCTGCTGCCGATCTTCGACGCCGGCCGCAACATCGCCAACCTGGACTCGGCCAAGGCCGGGCGCGACATCGCCGTCGCGCAGTACGAGAAGGCGGTGCAGTCGGCGTTCCGCGAGGTCGCCGACGCACTGGCCGGCCGCGCGACGCTGGGCGAGCAGCTCTCCGCGCTGCAGGCCCAGGTGAAGGCCGAGCAGGGCCGCTTCGAGCTGGCCGATCTGCGCTATCGCAACGGCGCGGCCAGCTACCTCGACCTGCTGGACGCGCAGCGCTCGCTGTTCGCGGCCCAGCAGAACGAGGTGCAGGTGCGGGCGCTGCAGGCGCAGAACCTGGTCACGCTGTACCGCGTGCTCGGGGGTGGCTGGCGCCAGGCCGAGGCCACCACCGCAGCGGCCGCTCCGGCGGCCAGCGCAGCGCGCTGATCGCCCGCTGATCGCTTGCGACGGGCGGCCCTGCGGCCGCCCGTCGTGCTTTCAGCGCCCAGACTCGGCGTCGCGTGCGACGCCGAGCGTCGTTTCCAGGCGCGCCAGCGCCTGTTCGTCGGCGATCACCTCGCGCAGCCAGGCGTGCAGCGCCAGCCCGGCCCAGCGCGCCGCCTTGTCGGCCAGATAGGCCGCCGGGTTGTGCGGCTCGGTGCGGCGCAGGAACTCGGCGATGCGCCTCAGCTGCGCGATCGCTTCGTCGCGGCCGATCGGCGTCGCGTCGCACGCGCCCAAGTCGGCCTCGTCGCTCGCGGCGAGCGCGGCTTGACCCGGGCCGCCTGGCGTCGGCTTCGGGCGAGGCGGGAGTGGCGCCGTTGCCGCGACGGGCGCCGTCTCGCCGTCACCCGTGCTGGTGGCCGGCGCGGCGTCCTGCTGCAGCCTGGCCAGCGTGCGACAGGCCTGTTCCAGCTGTTCGCGCGCGGCGTCGAACGAGGGCGCGGCCTGCCCCAGGCCGGCGTCGCAGCAGGCCTGCAGGCGCTTTAGCGCCCGCAAGGCGCGCGGCAGCGCCGCCGCGGCCTCCACCAGCGCGCTGCCGGCCCCCTCGGTCGGCGCGCAGCGGACCTCGTGCCAGGCGGCCGCGGCCGCCGCGTCGGCCTCGGCCAGCGAGCGCAGGCGGGTCTGCTCGATCTCGGCCAGGCCGAGCGACTGGCGCCCGAGCCGCAGCACCGCCACCGTGCCGACCAGGCGTTCGGTGCGCGCCAGCCACCAGCGCAGCACGCCGGAACGCGCTTCGGCGTCGCCGCCGTCGATCGCCGGGTGCAGCCGTGCCCACCAGCGCTCGCACAGCGTGGCCAGCAGTTCCATGCCGTCGGCCAGGCCCGGCAGCCCGTGAAGCTGCGCCGACGCCTCGCCCCACCAGCCGGCGACGCGCAAGTCCTTGCAGCGCGTGCGCAGCAAGGCCTCGGTCTCGCGGCGTACCGCGTCCCAGTCGGCGCGCCGCGGCGGGCTGCGCCATTCGCCCTGGGCCAAGCGGGTGTCGTCCTCCTCGCGCCAGCGGGCAATCGCGTCGAACTCGGCACTGAAGGCCAGGTCCGGGCCCGTGTCTGCGGGGTCCGGCACGCCGGGCAGCGGGGCGCAGAGGTCGGCAGGGTGCATCGGCGGCTCCGGCAAACGGTTTCAGTCCACCGCGCGCAGCTCGATGCGCCGGTTGCGCGCCCGGCCCTCGGGCGTGGTGTTGTCGGCGCGCGGCTCGGCGGCGCCGGCACCTCGGACGTCCAGGCGCCGGGGCTCGACGCCGTGGTCGGCGAGGTAGCTGCGCACGGCTTCGGCGCGCTGCAGCGACAGCGCGAGGTTGGCCTCGGCGCTGCCGGCATCGTCGGTGTGGCCGACGATCGCCAGGCGCTGCGCCGGCATCGCGGCCAGCCGCGCCGCGACGGCGTCGAGCTGGCGCTGCGCCGGGGCGGTCAGACGCGCACTGCCTGGCTCGAACTCCACGCCGGCGTCGCTGCCGCGCAGGCGCAGCCCGTCGGTGGGCGTCACGCCCGCGGCGGCGAGTGTCTGCAGCAGCTCGCGCCGCGCGGCCTCGTCGGCGACCACGCCTTCGATGCGCAGCGCACCGGGGCGCCATTCCAGGTGGCCGTCGCGCACCTGACGCAGCGCCGGGTCCAGCAGCCGCAGCAGCCCGTCGCGCCCGCCGGGAGGCGCAGCCACTGGGCCGACGCGCAGCCGGTCCTCGACCGCCACGGCGCCAAAGACCGCCGTCGCACGGGTCACGATGGCCTGTCGGGTGGCTTCGTCGGGCACGACGCCTTCCAGCAGCACCGGAGCTGCCGAGGCCGAGCCCAGGCCGCCCGCGACGAGCAAGACTGTCGTCAAGACGGTGCGCTTCACCAGCGGGCCTCCTCGAAGGCCTCGCGCCAGCTCGCAGCGGCCAGCGCCAGCGACAGCGAGTCGTGCGCGAGGTAGGCGCCGAGCCGGCGCGTGCGCTCGTCCCGCCCGGCCACCGCCTCGGCCCAGTCGGGCGCCGCGAGGTCGATGTAGCGAGCGGCGAGGCGCTGCGGGTCCCAGCAGGCCGAGAGCGCCGCCGGCGTGGCGCCGGCCAGCTCGACCAGCAGGCGCGGCGCCGGCCCGCGGCCGCCGCCTGGGCGCATCAGCAGCCAGTCCTGACCGGCGGGGGCGAGCAGGTCGGCGACCAGCGTGGTCCACCAGGCGGCGACGACCGCTTGATCGGCCGCCGCGGCAGGCAGCGGCAGGCTCAGCCCACGTGCCGGAGGCGGGCTGCCGCGCCGTGCCAGCGGCTGCAGCAGCGCGCCCAGCGCGAGCAGCGCCGCGCGCAGGTCCACCGCCGGGTGCGCCGCCCGCAGGCGGCGTTCCAGGCCGGCGAGTGTTTCGAGCGCCGCGTGGTCGGCGCAGGCGGCGTCGTAGTCGCACGGCGCGGGCAGGCGCAGTGTCTCGAGTTCGTTTTCGCTGGCGCTGGCGGCGCTGCGCCCGGCCGGTCCGGCGGCGCGCTGCGCCGCGTCGGCACAGCGCGCCCACAGCCGCGCGAACACCAGCGGCGCGCGCGCCAGCCGCTGCCGCGGCGTCACGCTGTCGCACTGCACCGCGACGACGAAGGGGAAGCGGCGGCCGCAGGCGTCGACGCTGGGCCGCAGGTGGCCGGCCACCGCGGCCGGCGTGCCCGGTCCGAGCACGGCGAAGTCCAGCCCCGGCGCGTCGTCGTACAGGCGCTTCCAGTGCGGATCGTCGGCGGCCGCATCCAGCGCCGGGCTGACCCAGCGGTCGATCCAGGCCGACAGCCGCGGTCGGCGTGCGCCGGGCACGAAGTCGGGCAGCGACGGCAGTTTGCCGAAGCACACGGCCTGCAGCGTGCCGGCCTCGGCGACGAGGTTCAGGCGCGCGTTCATCGCATCGCCGCCGCGACGGAGTTCACGGGGCCGGGCGTGGCCGAAGAGTCCCCGGCGACCAGGGCCGGCAGCCGTAGGCCGCGCCAGGCGCCGGGTGCGGCGGCGGGGTCGGCCGCGCGCACGACACGCAGCCGCACACGCAGCGTGTGGCCGTCCTGCGTCCAGGCGAGTTCGGTGCCGCCGTCGGGCAGCCGCGTGCGCTGCGCCAGCTCGAACGCGCGGTCCAGGCCGAAGCTGCCGGCAGCGTCGACGAAGCTCACCGTCGTGCCGTCGGCCGTGGTGCCGCGGATGCGCACGCCCGCCGGCGCCCCGGCATGCGGCCAGACGAAATCGGCCCAGCCGGCGGCCGCGTTGCGGTAGCGCAGCGCCTGGCCGTCGATCTCCAGCGTGTACTCGACGAGGCCGGCGCTGGGCAGCGGCCTGATCTGGAAGGCCGTCGCTGCGCCGGCCGACGGGCCGCCCACCGCGGCGGCGGCCGCCTGCCAGGCCGGCAGCCCGCGCGCGAGTTCCGGCCTCAGCCGGATGCCGAGTTCGCCCCGGCGCAGCGCTTCGTAGCCGTCGCCGCGGCGCGTGACCAGCGGCCCGAGCGTGGTCTGGACATAGCGCGCGAGGCTGCCTTCGGGGCCGAAGATGCGCGCGATCTCGTCGGCGCCGGCCTCGACGCGCGAGGCCGGGTCGAAGGGGTACTTGCCGCTCAGGCCGCGCACGAAGGGCTCGTGCACCTCCTGCATCCAGCGCCGGTTGAGTTCGGCTTCTGCCGGGGCGACGAGCACGGCGGCGCTGGCCTGCAGCGGGCGCAGCAGCAGGGGCCGCAGCGTCGCGCGCGGCCCGGCCGGGACGGCCGCCAGCAACTCGTCGGTGAGCCGCAGTGCCGTGGCCAGCTCGGACTCCGGGCTGTCGGCGAGGGTGGCGGCCAGCATCGCACGCGCCCCCGGGCCGGCATCACCCTGGCGCACGAGGGTTTGCAGGCGGCTGCGCACCTGGGCCAGGGCTTGCAGATAACGCCCCAACGGTGCCGCTGCGTCGCCGCCGCGCTGAAGCCCGGCGAAGCCCGCCAGAACGGATGCGGCCCCGTCGGGCGAGCTTGCGCTGGTGGACGCCGGCGTGGTGGTGGCCGCCCAGACCGAGCGCATCCAGCCTCCCGGCCCGTCTTGGGGCGCGGCGGCCGGGCCTGGCTCGTCCAGCGCCGATTGGCGGGCGATCTCGCTGACCACCCGGGCCAGCGGCGAGGCCGAGGGATCGGCCAGCCGCTCCAGGCGCTGCACGGCGTCGGCCAGGTCGCGGAACGGTGGCACCGACACGCCCTCGGCGAAGCGCTGCCAGGCGGCGGCGTGTTCGCGCCGGTAGCGCTCGGCCAGAACCTGGCGGATCTGTTGCGGGCTGCCGCTCAGCGTCAGGTCGTCCTGGGTGCCGGCGTCGAGCACCCAGTCGCGGCGCTGCAGCGCACCTTCTGCGGCTTCGCGGATCGCGGGTTCGATGCTGCCGCGCCAGGCTTCGAGCGTGAAGGCTCCGGACACCAGCGTGCCGCCTTGGAGGCCGGCCTTGGCGGCGTCGGGCCCGGCCATCGTGTCCAGGCCGATGGCCGCGAAACGTGCCGCTGCGCGCGCGCGGATCTCGTCGAAGACACGCTCTTGCGGCGGACGCTGCTGCCGTGCCGTGCGCAGCTGGCGCCGCGTGGCGTCGACCAGCGCGGCGCGCGGCTCCAGGCGGGGGAACGCCGGATCGCCGGCCTGGGCGACGGCGAAGGCGGCGATGGCCTGCGAGCGCTTCAGCAGTTCGTCCTCGGGCAGGGCGCCGCGCCGGGCCTCCAGCCACGAACGCCAGTGGCGTGCGATGGCCTCGCCCAGCGCCACCGGTTCGCGGTGGGTCGGGTCGCCGAGCATCAGGTAGGCCTTCAGCGTGTCGTAGGCGGGCTGCGTGTCGCCGTCGGGTGCCGAAGCGCGCTGCCGGGCCTCCAGGTCCTGCTCCAGCGACGCGCCCACGGGGTCGAGCATCAGGACCTTCAGCCCGGCGTAGTAGTCGGCGCGCAGCCGGCGTTCGAGCGCGCCGCGCTGCTGCAGCCCCAGACCCAGACCGGGTTCGGCGGCCAGCGCTTGGAGCTGGCGCTGCAGCCCTTCCAGCGCCTGGAGACGCGAACCGAGGTCCTCGGCGCTGCGTTGCGACGCGCTCGCCTGCAAGAGTTCGGTGGCGGTGCGGGCGACCAGGCGGCGCTCCTCCAGGTAGGCCGCGCTCAGCGCGCCCAGCGTGCCGGCCACCGCGACCAGCGCCAGCGCGTAGCCGGCGCGTTGCAGCCGGCGGCGGCGGGGCGAGATCTGGCGGCGCACCAGGCCCCGGTCGGCGCCCAGCACGCGGGCGAAGAACTGGGCGAGGAAGAAGGGACGCGACGCCGACCGTGACGCCGGGGTGCCGGCGGCGGCCGTGTCCGGCGGCGGCAGCACGAAGCGGCGTGCCGCCGCTTCGGTCGCCCGCGGGGCGGCCGTGCCGGGTTGTTCGGCGCTCGTGAAGTAGAAGCCCCGCAGCAGCGGGCGCAGGTGGTACGGGTCGTCGTCGAACAGCGTGGCGACGAAGCTGCGCAGCGCCGGCCGCAGCGCAGCGAACTCGAGCGGGAAGCCCAGCAGCTCGGGTGCCGCCGGGCCGGCGCTGCCGCCCAGCCGGGCCAGCGCCCGGTCGCGCAGGCCGTGCTCGAGCTCGGTGCAGGCCAGCTCGAAACGTGTGGCCGCGTCGGCGCCGCCGGCGTCGCGGCAAGACAGCGTCGCGCCCCAGACGCGCTCGCGTTCGCCGGGTTCGGCGTCGGCGAAGAAAGCCTCGAATCCGGCCACCCGGTCGAGCTTGGTGAAGACGAGGTAGACCGGCATCGCCACCGCGAGGCGTTCGCCGAGCTCGTGCACGCGCTCGCGCAGCCGGCGTGCCAGCGCGATCAAGGCGTCGGCGGGCTGCGTGGCCAGCTCGGCGGCGCTGGCGACGACGACGACGCCGTCGATCGGCGCTCGGGGCCGCGCCCGTCGCAGCAGGTCGAGGAACGCCAGCCATTCGCCGCGGTCCTCGCGCTGGACGGCGTAGCGGCCGGCGGTGTCGAGCACGATCGCTTCGGCGCCGAAGAACCAGTCGCAGTGGCGCGTGCCGCCGACGCCGTGCAGGCCGGTGTCCTCGGGCCCGAGGCCCAGCCCGGCCGCGCGCACCGCGCTGCTCTTGCCGGCCGCGGACTCGCCCACGAGCACGTACCAGGGCAGGGCGTAGAGCGCCTCCCGGCCGTGCGCCTGGCCCAGCGGCGAGGCGCGCAAGCGCCGCACGGCGTCGTGCAGCCCTCGGGCCAGCGCGTCGCGGCCGCTGTCGTGGTCGGTGTCTTGACCGGGCGGCAGCAGGGCCTGCTCCAGGCCTTCGGCGCCGCGGAGACTGCGCCGCCGAGCGAGCATCCAGACGAGGGCCGACGCTGCCAGCACCGCGGCCATCACGGCGGCGACGGCGATGGCGCCGAAGCCCGCGGCGTGGACCGCCAGGCCGGCGCCGGCGGCCAGCAGCAGCACGGCGGCAGTCGCGGCCAGCCGACGCCAAACGATGCGCGTGATCGCCGCCATTTCAGTCGCTCGTCGTCGCCTGCGAGGCGAGCAAGCGTGCGCCGCAGGCGCAGCGGTCGCCCTCGCGTGCCGCCGGCCGGCCGTCGATCAGCAGGCTGGCGTCGCCGGAGACGATGCTCGTGCGCGGGCCGTGGCCCTTGCGCGGACAACTGACGGCGTCGCCGAGCCGGGCGACGGCACGGCCGTCGCGGCTCGTCGCCGGGCTGCCGGCGAGCACGATGCCGCCATGGCTCGTGCGGTCGCCGACGAGAACGTAGGCGCGTGGCATCGGGGTTCTCCGGCGCTCAACGGGCCGAGGCCAGCACCGGCACGGCAGCCGGTGGCTCGGCCGGGCGTGCCGGCCCGCGCCATTCGACATGGCCGAGGTCGCGCAGCGAACTCCATTCGCCGCCCCACTGCAGCCCGAGCGTGGTGGCGATCTCGCCGAGATGGCGATAGGCCTGCAGCGTCCACGGGTCGCGTTCGGACAGCAGCAGCCGGCCTTCGCGCACGAAGGCGAGGTCGGCGGCCAGGCCCGCCTGGTGCCGGCTGCGCTCGGGCGTCGCCAGCGTCGTCGCCGGGCCGAGCGCGGCCAGTTGCGCCTGGCGCGCCGGGCTGCGGTAGCCCTCCAGCAGCACGACCTCGTAGCCGTGACGTTCGCGGGCGATGTCCAGCAGCGTCAGCAGGCGGTGGCGGAACTGCGGCTGCAGCCGGGCCCAGTCGCGGTCGATGTCGGTGCTCGTGCCCGCCGGCGGCGGCAAGGGCTCGCGCATCCAGAGCGTCGGCGTCGGCACTGCCCGCGGCGCTGCCGCGTCAGCCAGGGCGGCCGGCGCGACCCCGGCCGTGGCAGCCGGCGCCGGCGCGGTCTCGGCAGGGGGCTCGTGCAGCATCAGCGTCGTGATCGGCCCTGCGGCGACGACCGCCGCGGTCAGCAGCGCCAGCAGGCCCAGGCGCGGGCTCAGCGGCTCGGCGTCCAGCGCCGCCTGCAGGACGTTGGGCGGGCGGGGCGCGGCCGGCGGAGGCGGCGGCCGTCGGCGGACACGGGCCAGCAGGTCGGCCGCGCGGTCCTGCCAGCTCGGCAGCATGATCAGCCCCAGCACGAGGCTGACGAAGGCGAAGTACAGCAGGACCGCGGCGAGGACGACCGGACTGGACATGGCGACTCCGAGGTGGGAGGGGCGAAGGCCGGGGCAGTTTGCCGACGGCCCCGGTCACAACCATCCCTCCGCGGAGGGGACCCGCGGCGGCGCCTCCTCGGAGGGGGCCGCCGGCACTGCCCGCGCGCGGCGTGCGGCCTAGGATGCTCGGCGCGGCCTGCATCGGCCGCGTCGCCTGCCAGGAGCCCGGCCATGTCTGTCGTCCTGTCGCCGCAACGGTCCTGTGTGCCGACCCTGCTGACGGGCGACGAAGGGCCCGCGCGTGGCCCGGCGCTGCGCGAGTTCGCCGCCGCGGAGCCTTCGCGCGGCGAGAGCCTGGCGGTGCTCGCCGCCTGGCTGCTGGCCCTCGTCGTCGTGGTCGGTGGCACGGCACAGGTGGCGGCGCGTGCCGACCGGGGGCCCGCCCCGGCGCAGGCCGCCGCTGCTGTGGCGCGGTGAACGCCGCCATGCCGCGCTTCTGGCTGGACGCACCGCAGCTGCCCGCCGGTCTCGAGGTCGAGGCCTGGGCGGCCGACGACGCGCTGGGCCGGCCCGGCGAGATGGAGCTGCTGTGCCTGGCGTCCGACCCTGGGCTGGACCCGGCGGCGATGCTCGGACGCCCGCTCGCCCTGGTCGGCACCGGCCTGGACGGCCCGCCCTGGCGGCGCTGTGGCCATGTCGTGCAGGCGCGCGCCGAAGACGGCGACGGTGGCCTCTTCCACTACCGCCTGCGGGCGTGCGGCTGGCTGGCGCTGCTGGAGCACGGCCTGCACAGCCGCCTGTGGCTGCAGCGCAGCCTGGGCGAGATCCTGGCCGACGTGTTCCGGCCTTATCGGGCGCTGGCGCGCTGGCAGATGTCCGGGGGCACGGAATCGGACGACACGCGCGCGGACGTCGTCGTCCAGTACCGCGAGCGCGACCTCGACTTCGTGCTGCGCCTGCTCGCCACCCAGGGAAGGGTGCTGCGCCTTGATGCCGCGACCGACACCGTGCATGTGCTGACCGACACCACGGACGAAGCCCAGTGCCCGCAGGACACCCGCTCGGCACGCCGCGGCGCGCTGCCGCAGCGCCGGCCCGGCCCGCTCTGCGGCGACGAGGCGGTGACGGCCTTGTCGCGCACGACGCGCCTGCCGCCCCGCGGCCTGGTGACGTCGGCCGCCGACCCGCTGGCGGCACGTGTGCTGGGTGCCGCCCTGGCGACGGGTGGGCCGCTGCCTCCGTCACGCTGGATGGCCGGTGAAGCCGAGTTCCACGACGGTGACGCGGCGCAGCGGCGTCTCGTGCTGGCCTTCGAGGCCGCCCGTGCGCAGCAGCGCTGCTGGCAGGGCCGCAGCACGGTGCGCAGCCTGGCGCCCGGCACCTGGATGCGTCTGGACGGCGGCGAGGCGCTGCCGCCGCTGCTCGTGACGCGGGTGCGCCAGGCCGGCATCAACGACCGGCTGCGAGCCGATCCGCTGGCCTGGCCGCTGGAGGTGCCCTGGCTGGATGCCCCGCTGCGCGAAGCCGCCTGGGCCGGCGGCTATGCCAACGCATTCGACGCCGTTGAACGAGCACGCCCGTGGCGCCCGGCGGTGCCGCCGTCGCCCCGGGTGCCGGGCCTGCTGCAGGCCGAGGTCGTCGGCCGCGACGGCGACCCGCCGGGCGCGCTGGCGGCCGACGCCCACGGCCGGCTGCGTGTGCGGCTTGACTTCCAGGTGGCCGGCGTGTCCGCCGATGCCACCTGGACCGGCGCGGCGACCGGCTGGCTGCGTGTCGTGCAGCCCTGGGGCGGGGCCGGTGTCGCGGCGCAATGGCTGCCGCGTGTCGGCCAGCGTGTCGTCGTCGGTTTCCTGGACGGTGACGCCCGGCGGCCGGTCGTGCTGGCCGGCGTGCACGACGGCATCGGCGAAGGCGGTGTGCCGCCGACTCCGGGCGGGCGGGCCGCGGCGCCGCAGTCGAAGCCGCCCGCCGGCGAGGACCACCGGGCGGCGGGGCAGGGCAACCTGGTTGCCGGTGCGCACGCGCCGCCCTGGCACGGTGGCTCGCCGGCGCCGCTGGACGCCGGGGGGCAGGCCAACGCCGCGGCGATGACCGGCTGGTGCAGCCGCGAGCTGGGCGGCGAGGGTGGCAACCAGCTCGTCTTCGACGACAGCGATGGCGCGCTGCGCGTGCAACTCGTGAGCTCGCAGGCCGGAACGCAGCTCAACCTGGGCTCGCTCGTGCACCAGGCCGGCAATCGGCGCGGCAGCCTGCGTGGCCGCGGCTTCGAGCTGCGCACCGATGCCGCCGGCGCGCTGCGCGCCGCGCACGGGCTGCTGCTCAGCGCCTGCCTGGCGCCGCCGTCCGCGGCGGCGGCCGACAACGCCGCCGGCGGGGCGTCGGCACGAGCGCTGCTGCGCCTGGCGCAGACGTTGGCCCAGGCCGCGAGCACCCATCGCGCCGCAGCCCTCGGCGCGCAGGAACCGGCTGGCGGACGAGGTCTGCAGCCGGCCTGCGACGCCCTGCAGCCCGGGGCCGGCGGCGAACATGCCGCGGCGATCGCCGCCTACGCGCCGGGCGGCGTGACGGCCACCGCCGCGTCCCAGGTCGAGGTCGCGGCCGGCACGCTGACCCAGGCAGCGGGCCAGGACCTCGCGCTCGCCTGCGCGGCGGCCGGCGGCGTGCAGGCCCACGGCCGCATCGCCGTCGTCGCCGGTGCGACGGCGGGTGGGGCGGACGATGGGGCCTCGGGGCTGGAGGTCTCGGCGGCCGGCGGCTTCGAGCTGCGGGCCGAGGCGGGCGACGCCGCGTTGGAGTCGCGCGACGCGCTGGTGCTGCAGTCCGAGTCCGCAGGTGTCGAACTGCGCGCCGCCCGTCGTCTGGTGCTGGCGGTCGAAGGCGGCGCGGGCATCGTGCTGGAGGGCGGTGCGATGCGGCTGGAATGCCCCGGGACGCTGCGCGTCGAGGCCTCCGAACGGCGTTTCGTCGGGCCGCGTTGACGCCGCGTCGGCGTGGCCGGCACGCAAGCCGGGGGCCCTGCAGGACCGTGCCCGGCCGCGATAATCGCGCCGCCATGAACACCACCACGCTTCGCATCCGCCGCCCGCTCGCGCTGGCGATCCTGGTGACCGTGTCCGGCTGCGGGGGCGGTGGTGGCGGGGGCGGTGGCAGTTCCGATGGCACGCCGACGCTGGCCCAGCGCATCGCCGCGGCGCAGTCGGTGGCGCAGACGTCCACCGACTGCCAGCAGATCCGCCCGTTCTACTGGGAGATCGGCGACGGCACCGGCGCCCTGGTGTCCGGCAGCTTCGCCGGGCCGCTGCTGACGATTGAGGCCGACACGACGCTGCCGATCGCGTCGGCGTCGAAGTGGATCTACGGCAGCTACGTCGTGCAGTCCCAGGCCGGCGTGCTGAGCGACCAGGACATCAAGTTCCTCAACTTCCGCAGCGGCTACACCAACTTCAGCCACTGCGGCTCGGACACGACGGTCGCCAGCTGCCTGGACGTCGAGGGCCGCAATGGCGGCACCAACGGCGACTACGTCGCCGAGAACGACGGCTACTTCGTCTACAGCGGCGGCCACATGCAGAAGCATGCGTCGACGAACCCGGCGCTGGCCGGCCTGGATGCCGCGGGGCTGGCCACCGAGATGCGCCGCGTGCTCGGCACCGACATCACGATGTCCTACTCCGGCCCGCAGCTGGCCGGTGGCGTCGAGACCAGCGCCAGCGACTACGCGCGCTTCCTGCGCAAGATCCTGAACGGCACGCTGCCTTACGAGCGCGCGGCGCTGGGCGCGCACCCGGTCTGCGTCGACCCGGCGACCTGCCCGCAAGCCAAGTTCACGCCCTCGCCGGACGGCGAGCAGTGGCACTACTCGATCGGCCACTGGGTCGAGGACGATCCGACGGTCGGCGACGGCGCCTTCAGCAGCCCGGGCGCCTTCGGCTTCTATCCCTGGATCGACAATTCCAAGACCTGGTACGGTGTCGTCGCGCGCGTGTCGCTGGTGTCCGATTCCGACGTTTCGGTGGCCGTCGACTCGGTGCGCTGCGGCCGCGAGATCCGCGCCGCCTGGCTGAAACCCAATACCCAGTGACCGACACCGAGCTGCAGCACGAGCGCGACCTGCGCGCGATGGCGATCGCGCTCGACCAGGCGCAGAACGCCTGGCTGGTCGGCGAGGTGCCGGTCGGCGCGGTCATCGTGCGCCCGGGGCCCGAAGGCCCGCAGGTCGTGGCCACCGGCTACAACCGCCCGATCACGACGCACGACCCGACGGCGCACGCCGAGATCGTCGCCCTGCGCCACGCCGCCACGCTGCTGGGCAACTACCGCCTGCCCGAGTGCGAGCTCTACGTGACGCTCGAACCCTGCGCGATGTGCGCCATGGCGCTGATGCACGCGCGCTTCAAGCGCATCGTCTACGGCGCGCCCGACCCCAAGACCGGGGCCGCCGGCTCGGTCGTCGACCTGTTCGCCGACAAGCGCCTGAACCACCACACGCAGATCGTCGGCGGCGTGATGGCCGCCGAATGCGGCGACCTGTTGCGCCGCTTCTTCGCCGAACGCCGTGCGCTCGCCCGCGAGGCGCGCGCCGCCCGCGCGATTCCGGCCGGCGAGACGCGCGAGCTCGACAGCTGGCCCCCCACGAACTCATGACCCCCCATACCGATCACGAACACGGCCCCGGCTGCGACTGCGGCCACGAAGCGCCCGCAGCGCAGACGCTGTGGCTGTACACGCCGGCCGGCGCGCTGCAGTCGGCCCCGGCACTTCGCCGCGCCGCCAAACGCCTGGCCAGGCTGGGCTACGAAGTCACGACCGACGCCTCGGCGCTGGCGCGGCAGCAGCGTTTCGCCGGCGACGACGAGACGCGGCTGGCGGCCATCCACCGTGTCGCCGAGGCCGCGCCGTCGATCGCGCTGGCCACGCGCGGCGGCTACGGCATGACGCGGCTGCTCGACCGGCTGGACTGGGCGCTGCTGGCGCGCAGCGTCGAGCAGGGTACGCGCTGGGTCGGCCACAGCGACCTGACGGCGCTGCAGCTGGGCATGCTGGCACACGGCGGCGCGCGCAGCTGGACCGGGCCGATGGCGGCCAACGACTTCGGCCGCGACGAGGCCGCCGGCGGTGTCGACGAGGTCACCGAAGGCTGTTTCGTCGAGGCGATGAGCGGCGAGCTCGAGGCCGTGGGTTTCCGCACCGAGGCCGGTTTTGACGGCCTGTCGGCCAACGGCACGTTGTGGGGCGGCAACCTGACGGTGCTGTGCTCGCTGCTGGGCACGCCGCACTGGCCCCGCATCCGGGGGGGCGTGCTGTTCCTCGAAGACGTCGCCGAGCACCCCTACCGCGTCGAGCGCATGCTGCTGCAACTGCTGCAGGCTGGCGTTCTCGGGGCGCAGAAGGCCGTGCTGCTGGGCAGCTTCAGCGACTGGAAACCGGTCAAGTCCGACCGTGGCTACAAGCTGAAGACCGTCGTCGAGTACCTGCGCGCGCAGACCGGCGTGCCGGTGCTCACCGGGCTGCCGATCGGCCACGTGCCGACGATGGTGACGCTGCCGGTGGGGGCCAAAGTCGAACTCGTCGTGCAAGGTCGCGACGTACTCGTCGGTTGGTAAGCCCGCGCTGGCCCCTAGAATCGCGGGCTTTTCCGCCGGTGCCCGTCACGAGCGTGGCCTGAACGCGGATCTGGAATTGATGCCGCCGGCGGCGGGGCCCATCCGGCCCGTGGCCGGCGCCGCGAGGAGTGCGACCGCATGCGCGGGAATTCGATCGTCGTCCGTATCGGGCTGGCCCTGAGCCTGGCCGCGGCCCTGCTGTCCGCAGGCTGCAACAACAGTCCGTACCCCGCCGGCGCCGAACGACAGAACACGATGTTCTATTCGTTCGACGAGCGCTCGCCGCGCTACCTGGATCCGGTGGCCTCCTACGCCAACCCCGAGTCGGCGTACACCTACCAGATCTACGAGCCGCCCTACGGGTACCACTACCTGAAGCGGCCGTACACGCTGATCCCGAAGGCCGCCGCCGAGGTCGCCAAGCCGCACTACCTCGACCGCGACGGCCACGCGCTGCCCGACAACGCGCCGGCCGAGCAGATCGCCGAGAGCGTCTACGACGTCAAGATCCGGCCGGGCGTCATGTTCCAGCCGCACCCGGCCTTCGCCAAGGACGAGCAGGGTCGCTACCGCTACCTCAACCTGACGCGCGACCAGCTCGGCGACAAGCGTTCGCCGCTGGACTTCCAGTACCAGGGCACGCGCGAGCTCGTCGCCGACGACTTCGTCTACGCGCTCAAGCGCCATGCGACGACGCGCATCGAGGCGCCGATCTTCGCCATCTTCTCCGAGTACGTGATCGGGCTGCGCGAGTACGCCGACCAGGTCAAGAAGGAGGACGCCAAGCTGCTCGCCGGCCTGCCGCGCGATGCGCGCGACAAGCCCTTCCTCGACTTCCGCAAGTGGCCGCTGGCGGGCAGTTACGCGGTCGACAAGTACACCTGGCGCATCCGCATCAAGGGCAAGTACCCGCAGTGGAGCTACTGGATGGCGATGCCCTTCCTGGCACCGATGGCCTGGGAAGCCGACGCCTTCTACGCCCAGCCGGGCATGAGCGAGAACGGCCTGTCGCTGAACCAGTGGCCGGTGGGCACGGGCCCGTACATGATGGTCGACTTCGTGCGCGACCGCCGCCACGTGCTGCAGCGCAACCCGAACTACCACGGCGAGACCTATCCCTGCGAAGGTTCGGCCGAGGACAAGGCCGCCGGCCTGCTGGCCGACTGCGGCAAGCCGATGCCCTTCATCGACAAGCTCTACGTGACGATCGAGAAGGAGAAGGTGCCGCGCAAGGAGAAGTTCAAGCAGGGCTACTTCGACGTGCCGGAAATCGAGCGTCCCGAGTGGGGCGTGGACTTCCGCAACGACGCCGACGACTCCGACGAGGTGCGCAAGCTCTACGAGGACCGCGGATTCCAGTTCCCGCTGATGACCGACATCTCGAACTGGTACCTCGGCTTCAACATGCTCGACCCGGTCGTCGGCCGCGGCGACACGCGCGAGCAGCAGGAGAAGAACCGCAAGCTGCGCCAGGCGATCGCCATCGCCATCGACTGGGAGGAAGGCTACGGCCGCATCTTCAAGTCCAAGGGCGGCGTCGCCGCGCACTCGCCGGTGCCGCCCGGCCTGTTCGGCTCGCGCGAAGGCCAGCCCGGCTTCTACAACCCGGTGACGCACCAACTCGTCGACGGCAAGGTCGTGCGCCGGCCGATCGAGGACGCGAAGAAGCTGCTCGCCGAAGCCGGCTACCCCGGCGGCCGCGACGAGAAGACCGGCAAGCCGCTGGTGCTGAACTACGACTTCCAGCGTGCGCCGACGCCCGAGAGCAAGAGCGAGAACGACTGGATGATCAAGCAGTTCGCCAAGCTCGGCATCCAGCTCGAGATCCGCGCGACCGACTTCAACCAGTACCAGGACAAGACGCTGCAGGGCCGCCACCAGATCTTCTGGGGCGGCTGGCTGGCCGACTACCCGGACGCCGAGAACTTCCTGTTCCTGCTCTACGGCCCGCTGGGCCGCTCCAAGAGCCAGGGCGACAACTACTCGAACTACGACAACGCCGAGTACGACGGCCTGTACCGCAAGCTGCAGTCGCTGGACGACGGCCCGGAGAAGCAGGCGGTCATCGACAAGATGGTCGCCATCGTGCAGCAGGACTCGCCCTGGTGCTTCGGCTACTTCCCCTGGGGCGGCCTGGCGTTCCAGCAATGGGTGCACAACGGCAAGCCCTCGATCCTGATCCGCGACATGGCCAAGTACTACCGCCTCGACCCCGAACTGCGGGCGCAGAAACAGGCCGAGTGGAACCGCCCGATCGTCTGGCCGGTGGCGCTGCTGGTGCTGGCCTTCGCGGCGCTGATCTGGGTCGGACGGCGCAGCTTCAAGGCGCGCGAGACGGCGACGGCCCGCGGCACGACGGTCGCGGTGGAGGCGAACTGAGATGGGTGCCTACATCGTCCGCCGTCTCGGCTACGGCCTGCTGATCCTCATCGGCGTCAACCTGCTGACCTTCTTCCTGTTCTTCACCGTCAACACGCCCGACGACATGGCGCGGCTGAACATCGGCGGCAAGCGCGTGACGCAGGAGCAGATCGAGAAGTGGAAGTCCGAACGCGGCTACGACAAGCCGCTGTACTGGAACGCACAGGCCGAGGGTGCCGAGCAGGTCACCAAGACCGTGCTCTGGGAGCGCTCGATCTCGCTGATGAAGGGTGACTTCGGCCGCAGCGATTCGGCGCGTTCGGTCGACATCGGCCACGAGATCGCCTCGCGCATGGGCGTCAGCCTGCAGCTGGCGCTGCCGCTGTTCCTGCTGCAGCTGATCGTCAGCGTCAGCTTCTCGCTGATGCTGGTGTTCTTCAGGCATTCGAAGATCGACTTCTGGGGCGTCGTGCTCTGCGTGCTGATGCTGTCGATCTCCAGCCTCTTCTACATCATCGTCGGCCAGTTCCTGTTCTCGCGCCTGCTCAGGCTGGTGCCGATCTCGGGCTACGCGCCGGGGCTGGACGCGGTGCGTTTCCTCGCATTGCCGATCGTGCTGTCGCTGCTGGCGCGGCTGGGCGGTGAGGCGCGGCTGTACCGCGCGATGTTCCTCGAGGAGATTGGCAAGGACTACGTGCGCACCGCGCGCGCCAAGGGTCTGGCCGAGCAGGTGGTGCTGTTCCGCCACGTGCTGCGCAACGCGCTGATCCCGATCATCACCAGCGCCGCCGGCTACCTGCCCTACGTCTTCCTCGGCAGCCTGGTGTTCGAGAGCTTCTTCGGCATCCCGGGTCTGGGCGCCTTCGTCATCGACGCGATCGGCGGCCAGGATTTCGCGATCGTGCGCACGATGGTCTTCGTCGGCTCGGCGCTGTACATCGCCACCAACATCCTGCTGGACATCGCCTACACCTGGGTGGACCCGCGGGTCCGTCTGAACTGAGCCGGGGAACGCCATGGGATTCAAGTTCGTCCTGCTCTGGACCGACATCGCGCTGTGGGCGCTGTTCGCCGCGCTCGCCGGCTACACGATCCGCGTGCTGCGCAGCGAGCCGCTGCGCGCCACCTGGAAGAAGGTCTTCCGCGACCCGGCGGCGCTGTGCTCGGTGCTGGTGCTGCTGGTCTTTCTGTGCATCACCGCGCTGGACAGCGTGCACTTCCGCCGCCAGCTCGGCGACGCCCAGGGCCAGGCCAACGGCCAGGTCTTCTACGACACGCGCACCCAGTCGCTGCTCGACCTGGCGCTGTCGCACCAGCTCGCGATGCGCGAGTCCAGCTACTCCAAGCCGCTGGCCTTCCGCGCGCTGAACAAGCAGAGCGTCACGCGCGACGGCGTCACGCTGCGCGAGTTCCCGCGCCTCGAACACGGCGGCGCGCACCTGAAGGACCCCGAGACGCAGTGGGCCGGCGACGTCACCTCGCGCACGCTGGCCGGCGCCGGCGGCGGCCTGGTCGTTGCGCTGGCCGCGGTGCTGCTGCTGTCGGCGGCGCTGGCGCGCAGCCATGGCGGCTTCGGCAACGCGCTGGCCGACCTCGCGGCTGACCGCACCGAGCTGCCCTGGCGCGCCGCGGTCGTCACCCTGGCCATCCTCTGCGTGCTCGCCGGCGCCATCGCCGCGCTGGCCGGCCACTACCACGTGTTCGGCACCGACCGCACCGGCAACGACGTGCTGGTGCAGACGCTGAAGAGCGTGCGCACGGCCTTCGTCATCGGCACGCTGGCGACGCTGGCGACGCTGCCGGTGGCCATCGTGCTCGGCATCCTGGCGGGTTACTTCCGCGGCTGGGTCGACGAAGTCGTGCAGTACCTCTACACGACGCTGTCCTCGGTGCCCAGCGTGCTGCTGATCGCGGCCTGCGTGCTGATGGTCCAGGTCTGGCTCGACAAGCACCCGGACTGGTTCGAGACCGGCGTCGAGCGCGGCGACCTGAAGATCTTCATGCTCTGCGTGATCCTCGGCCTCACCGGCTGGTCGACGCTGTGCCGCCTGGTGCGCGCCGAGACGCTGAAGCTGCGCGAGCTCGACTTCGTGCAGGCGGCGATGGCCTTCGGCGTGAAGCCCTCGCGCATCATGGCGCGGCACGTCTTCCCCAACGTCGTGCACCTAGTGCTGATCACCACCGTGCTCAGCTTCAGCGACCTGATCCTCTACGAGGCCGTGCTGACCTACGTCGGCGTCGGCGTCGACCCGACGACCTCCAGCTTCGGCGGCATGATCAACCTCGCGCGCAGCGAGATGAGCCGCGACCCGGTGGTCTGGTGGAGCTTCGCCGCGGCGTTCAGCTTCATGGTCGTGCTGGTGCTGGCCGCCAACCTGTTCGCCGACGGCGTGCAGCAGGCCTTCGACCCGCGCGCGCGCGCCTTCCGCCCGCGCCTGGGCTTCAAGAAGCGAGTCTCGGCATGATGAAGATCCAGGACCTCGAGGTCGTGCTCGACGCCGACGCCGGCCTCGTCAAGGCGATCGACGGGCTGAAGCTCGCGATCGAACGCGGCGAGACCTTCGCCCTGGTCGGCGAGTCCGGTTGCGGCAAGAGCATGACGGCGCTGGCGCTGATGCGCCTGCTGCCCGAGAACGGCCGCGTCACCGGCGGCCAGGTGCGCGTCGGCGACGTCGACGTGCTGGACCTGCCCGAAGCCGGCATGCGTGCCGTGCGCGGCGGGCGGCTGGGCATGATCTTCCAGGAGCCGTCGACCAGCCTGAACCCGGTGATGAAGGTCGGCGACCAGATCGTCGAGGCGATCGAGACGCACACGGCGCTGCGCGGCGCGGCCGCGCGCGCGAAGGCCATCGACTGGCTGCGCCGCGTCGGCATCCCCGAGCCCGAGCGCCGCATCGACGACTACCCGTTCCGCATGAGCGGCGGCCAGAAGCAGCGCGTGATGATCGCGATGGCGCTGGCCACCGAGCCCGACTTCCTGATCGCCGACGAGCCGACGACCGCCCTCGACGTGACGATCCAGGCGCAGATCCTCGACCTGCTGAAGGACCTGCAGCGCGAGCAGCGCATGGGCATGCTGCTGATCACGCACGACCTGGCCGTCGTCTCCGGCATGGCGCAGCGCGTGGCGCTGATGTACGCCGGCCAGATCGTCGAGGTGGCGCCGGCGGCCGAGTTCTTCTCGCGCCCGCTGCACCCTTACGCGCAGGCGCTGCTGCGCGCGCTGCCGGCGAGCGACCGCCGCGGCGTCGCGCTCGAGGCCATCCCCGGCACCGTGCCGCCGCTGTGGCTGCAGTTCGAGGGCTGCCGCTTCGCGCCGCGCTGCGCCGCGGTGATGCCGCACTGCGCGACGACGCTGCCGGCGATGGTCGATGCCAGCGCCACGCACCAGGTGCGGTGCCTGCTGCACAAGCCCGGTGTGCCGGCTGCACCGGAGAGGGTCGCGGCGCCGGTCGTTCCGGTGCCGCCGCCCCCCGCGCCGGTGCGCGAGGCGGGGCCGCTGCTCGACGTGCAGGACCTGAAGGTGCGGTTCCCGATCCGCGGCGGCCTGCTGCAGCGGGTGAAGGGCCACTTCGACGCCGTTGCCGGCATCTCGTTCCAGGTCGCGCGCGGCGAGACGCTGGCGCTGGTCGGAGAATCGGGCTGCGGCAAGACGACCACCGGCAAGGCCATCGTGCAGCTGCTGCGCCGCGTCGCGGTGACCGAAGGCCGTGCGGTGCTCGACGGCCAGAACCTGTTCGAGCTCGACGGCCCGGCGCTGCTGGATGCGCGCCGCAAGGTGCAGATCATCTTCCAGGACCCGTTCGCGTCGCTGAACCCGCGCATGCGCGTCGTCGACCTGCTCGAAGAAGGCCTGATGGCGCTGCATCCGGACCTGGATGCGGCGGCGCGGCGCGCACGCGTCGAGCGCCTGACCGACCAGGTCGGCCTGCGTCGCGATGCGCTCGAACGTTACCCGCACGAGTTCTCCGGCGGCCAGCGCCAGCGCATCGCGATCGCCCGTGCGTTGGCGGTGCAGCCGCAATTGATCGTCTGCGACGAGCCGACTTCGGCGCTCGACGTTTCGGTGCAGGCGCAGATCCTCAACCTGCTGCGCGAGTTGCAACGCGAACTCGGCGTGTCCTACCTGTTCATCACGCACAACATCGGCGTTGTCGAATACATCGCCGATCGCATCGCGGTGATGCAGGCCGGACGTATCGAAGAGCAGGGCGAATGCGCCGACGTTCTGGCGCATCCGCAGCGCGACTACACGCGCACGCTGCTGGCGGCCGTGCCGCGTCTCGTCACGGCCTGAGACGGCATGTGACCGCCGCCGGCCCCCGCGGGGCCGGCGATCTATCGCACTCCTGGCCCTGCCGTCCATCGGCCGGGGGGTCGCGTTTCATGCGGATCCCTCATCCTGCAGAACGATTTGTCGCGAAGTGTTGCGGCCGCCCTACAGCGGTGCACGGTTGCGGGGGTGTGTCAGACAGGTTTCACGCACGCAAACGCTATCGTCGCGCGATGGCTTTTTCGTGCCGGCGCTGCGCTCGTCCGAGGTAAGTTCAACGGACGGTGGGTTGCGGGCACGGCCTCGTGAACACGAGGGTCGGGGCGAATCATGGCTTTCCCGTGCATTTGGGGCCATGACCCGCCTTGACAATCGGTTCACGGATCTCCGGGTCGGACTTGCAAAGCGTTAACGCGGCACAGGGCTTGCTCGGGGGCAACGGTCTTTCGATCAACTCACCACAGGAGTGAAGTTAATGTTCAAGCGAACGAAAGTTTGCATGGGAGTGCTGGCTGCCCTCGGCGGCGCGCTGGTGCTCACCTCGATGCCGGCATCCGCCCAGGACGCCGAGCGCATCGAGATCACGGGTTCCCGGATCAAGCGTGCCGCCTCCGAAGGCGCGCTGCCCGTGACCGTCATCTCCCGCGAGCAACTGGACACCAGCGGTGCCACCACCGTTGCCGAATTCGTCCGCAACACGACGTTCGCTGGCGCGGGTAACTTCCGTCCGCAAAGCGGCTCGAGCGCCCAGGCCTTCGCCGGCGTCGACCTGCGCGGTCTCGGCAGCAACCGCACCCTGGTCCTGATCGACGGCCGCCGTGTCGCCAAGGCGCCGAACGTCGGCGACTCGGTCGACATGAACTCGATTCCGATGGCCGCCGTCGAGCGCATCGAAATCCTGACCGACGGCGCCTCGGCCATCTACGGCTCCGACGCCATCGGCGGCGTGGTCAACATCATCACCCGCAAGGACTTCGACGGCCTCGTGCTGTCGGCCGGCAGCGCCGCCGCGTCGCTGCCGTGGCCGAAGGAGTCGGCCGCGCCGGCGGACCACAGGCGCGCCCAGTGATCGTCACCGCCAGTCATGGCCGGGCAACTCGCAGGCAATGCGCAGGGCGATGATGACGGCTGGCGAAGCCCGGAATCGACGGCGCCGCCGCGGTACGATGAAGCCTGATTCTTTGGCGGACCGCTGCCTGGCTGCAGGAAGCATTTTCATGACCCGACACCTTCTTCTGACCGTTTGTGCGCTCGCCTGTGGTGCTGCGCAGGCACAGACTGCCGATATCGCACGCTGCCGTGCCATGCAAGACAGCGGCCAGCGTCTGGCCTGCTATGACGCCATCCCGCTGCCGCCCGCGGCCGCGAAGGCCCCCGCGGCGGCCACGGGCGCCGCCGCGGCACCGGCCGTGGCCGCGGTCAAGCCCTCAGCCGAGTTCGGCCTCGAGAACCAGCCCCGGGCGGATCGCCTCGAAGAGATCGACAGCCGCATCGTCGGCAGCTTCGACGGCTGGGATGCGAAGTCGCGCTTCCGGCTGGAGAACGGCCAGCTGTGGAAGGTGGTCGACGGCAGCCGCGGCAGCTACACCTTGCAGAGCCCCGGCGTGCGGGTGCGGCGGGGCCTGCTGGGCAGCTTCCTGATGGAGATCGAGGGCGTCTCCCAGCTCATCCGCGTTCGACGCGTCGAGTGAGTTCCGCCGGCGCCGAAGCGCTTACTTCGGTGCCAGCCGGATCGCCCCGTCCAGCCGGATCACCTCGCCGTTGAGCATGTCGTTCTCGACGATGTGCTGCACCAGCTTGGCGTAGTCCTCGGGCGTGCCGAGGCGGCTGGGGAAGGGCACACCGGCGGCCAGCGCCTGCTGCACTTCGGCGGGCATGCCGAACAGCATCGGCGTGCCGAAGATGCCCGGCGCGATCGTCATGTTGCGGATGCCGTTGCGCGCCAGGTCGCGCGCGATCGGCAGCGTCATCCCGACGATGCCGCCCTTGCTCGCGGCGTAGGCCGCCTGGCCGATCTGGCCGTCGTAGGCGGCGACGCTGGCGGTGCTGATCAGCACGCCGCGCTCGCCGGTCGGTTCAGGCTCGTTCTTCGCCATCGCCGCAGCGGCCAGGCGGATCATGTTGAACGAGCCGACCAGGTTCACCTGGATCGTCTTCGTGAAGCTGGCCAGCGGGTGCGCGCCGTCCTTGCCCACGGTCTTCACGGCCGGCGCGATGCCGGCGCAGTTCACCAGGCCGGCCAGCTTGCCGGCCGCGACCGCGGCGTCGACCACCGCCTGCGCGTCGGCCTCCTGGCTGACGTCGCAGCGCACGAAGACGCCGCCGATCTCGCGCGCGACGGTCTCGCCGCGTTCGACCTGCAGGTCGGCGACGACGACTTTCGCGCCGTGTGCCGCCAGCCGGCGTGCCGTGCCTTCTCCGAGGCCCGACGCGCCGCCGGTGACGATGAACACCTTGCCCTGGATTTCCATCCGTTGTCTCCTTCGCCTCTGACGGGCGTGCGGGGGAAAGAAAGGGCCGGGAGGATCAGCTCTCGAGCGCCGCGAACGCGCGCCCGGTGATCTCCTCGACCGTGCCGGTGCCGCTGATGCGGCGGTAACGGGGGGCCTGCGCGTCGCCGTTGGCGGCCCAGGCGGAGTAGTAGTCGACGAGCGGGCGCGTCTGGCTCTGGTAGATGTCCAGGCGCTTGCGCACCGTCTCTTCCTTGTCGTCCTCGCGCTGGATCAGCGGCTCGCCGGTCTCGTCGTCGACGCCTTCGGTCTTCGGCGGGTTGTACTTGACGTGGTAGGTGCGGCCCGAGCCGACGTGCACGCGGCGGCCGCTCATGCGTTCGATGATCGCCTCGTCGGGCACGTCGATCTCGAGCACGACATCGAGCTTGACGCCCGCGGCCTTCATCGCGTCGGCCTGCGGGATCGTGCGCGGGAAGCCGTCGAACAGGAAGCCGCCGGCGCAGTCGGGCTGGGCGATGCGTTCCTTGACCAGGCCGATGATGATGTCGTCGCTGACCAGGCCGCCGGCGTCCATCACCTTCTTGGCCGCCAGGCCCAGCTCGGTGCCGGCCTTGACGGCGGCGCGCAGCATGTCGCCGGTGGAAATCTGCGGGATGCCGTACTTGCGGCAGATCTGGGCCGCCTGCGTGCCTTTGCCGGCGCCGGGCGCCCCCAACAGGATCAGTCTCATCGCTTCCTCGAGCTTTGTGGTGATGCGTGCTGCGGCCGGCGCTGCCGGGCGCGATTGAAAAGAGCGTAACACGCGCACCGTCGCGTCACGCTGACGCGCGGGCGACGTGCGCCGGCGTTCAGGCGAAGAGCGCGCGCACGCGTTCCAGGTCTTCGGGCGTGTCGACGCCGGTGCCTGGAGCATGTTCGGCGACGTGCACCGCGATGCGTTCGCCGTGCCACAGCACGCGCAGCTGCTCCAGCGACTCCAGGCGTTCCAGCGGTGCCGGCTCCAGCGTCGGGAAGCGGCGCAGAAAGCCGGCGCGGTAGCCGTAGAGGCCGACGTGGCGCAGCGGTGCCGGGTCGGGCAGCGTGCCCGGCGCACCGTCGCGCCAGCAGGGGATGGCCGAGCGGCTGAAGTACAGCGCGCGTCCGGCGGCGTCGAGCACGACCTTGACGACGTTACGGTTGGCGAAGTCCTCGGCCGAGGCGATGGCGTGCGCCGCGGTGCTCATCACGCAGTCGGGCCGCTCGTCGAGCAGCTCGGCGCAGCGGCGCACCAGCGCCGGGTCGATCAGCGGCTCGTCGCCCTGCACGTTGACGATGCGCGCCGAGCCGTCCAGGCCCAGCCGCGTGCAGGCCTCGGCCAGGCGGTCGCTGCCGCTCGGGTGGTCGGCGCGTGTCAGCACCGCCTCGACGCCGTGCGCGGCGCAGGCGGCGGCGATGTCGGCGTCGTCGCAGGCGACGACGATGCGCTCGGCGCCGGCATCGGCGACGCGGCGCGCGACGCGCACGATCATCGGCAGGCCGCCGATGTCGGCCAGCGGCTTGCGCGGCAGGCGCGTGGAGGCCAGGCGCGCCGGGATCAGGACCGTGAAGCTCACGGCGCCGGCGGCAGGTCCAGGCTGCGGGCCTCGGTCTCCAGCATCACCGGGATGCCGTCGCGGATCGGGAAGGCCAGGCGGTCGGCGTTGCAGACGAGGTCGGTCGGGCGCTGCAGGTCGTCGCGGGAGAGTTCCAGCGGGCCTTTGCAGACGGGGCAGACGAGCAGGTCGATCAGACGGTGGTCGAGCGTCATCGGGTTCGCGGCGGCGCGATGAGGCGCAGCACGTCCTGAACGAGTGAATCGGGAAGCGCGAAGTCTAGCCCCACGACCCGGACGCGCGTCCCGCCCAGCGCACGGCCGACGAGCTTGACGGCGTCCTTCTCGGTGACCAGCACCTCGGGCGTGCCGGCGGGCCAGGGCAGGGCGGCGAAATCGTGGTGGTCGGGCAGCGGCAGGCGCTCGATCTGCAGGCCGGCGGCCTCGAGCATCGAGAAGAAGCGTTCCGGCGACGCGATGCCGGCCAGCGCCAGCAGGCGGCGGCCGCGCAGCGTGGCCAGCGCGACCGCGCCGTCCTGGCGGCCGGCCGCCCAGTCCTCCAGCGCCAGCGCCGGGCCGAGCGAGCGTTGCGCGCAGACGCCCGGCAGCGGCGTCGTCGGCGCCGGCGCGTTGTAGAGCACGAAGCGGCCGGGCGCCAGCCGCGCCGGCAGCGGCTCGCGCAGCGGGCCGGCGGGCAGCAGGCGGCCGTTGCCGATGCCGCGTTCGTCGAAGACGACGATCTCGGCGTCGCGTGCCAGCCGGCGGTGCTGCAGGCCGTCGTCGGAGACGAGCACGTCGACGTCCGGATGCGCGGCGCACAGCGCGCGCGCGGCGGCGACCCGGTCGCGGCCGACCCAGACCGGCACGCCGCTGCGGCGGCGGATCAGCAGCGGCTCGTCGCCGGCTTCGGCCGGCGACGCATCGGGCCGGACTTCGTGCACGCCGTCGCCGTCGCGGCCGAAGCCGCGCGAGATGACGCCGGGCGTGTAGCCCGCGGCCTGCAAGGCGCGCAGCAGCGCGATGACGGTCGGCGTCTTGCCGGCGCCGCCGACGATCAGGTTGCCGACGACGACCACCGGCACCGGCGCGCGCTGCGGCTCGACGTCCGCGGCGCGGCGCGACAGGCCGGCGTAGAGCGACTCGAGCGGCGCCAGCGTCGCCGCCAGCGCCGTGCGCCGCGGCTGCCACCAGTGGCGCAGCAGCAGCGCCTCGAGCCGCGCGGCCAGCGACATCAGCGCGCGCCGTTCGGCGTCTGCGAGGCGAAGGTCAGACGCGGGAGCCCGGCGCGGCGCGCCGCGTCGAGCACGTTGATCACCGACTGGTGCGCGGCCATCGCGTCGGCCGAGATGATGACGACGACGTCCTGCCGGCCCTTGGCCGCCTCGGTCAGCGCGGCGACGAGCTGGTCGACGTTGCGGCCGTCGACCGGCTGGCGGTCGATCGCGTAGCGGCCGTCGGCGGCCACGGCGACGATGATCTCGGCCGGACGTTGGCGCAGCTTCTCGGCGTCGGCCGCCGGCAGCGTGATCTGCAGCTCGGTGAAGCGCGAATAGGTCGTCGACAGCATCAGGAAGATGAGCACGACGAGCAGCACGTCGATGAACGGGATCAGGTTGATCTCCGGTTCCTCGGGGCGGCGGCGGCTGAAGCGCATCGGCGTTCCGGCAGGCTCAGGCGGTGCGCACGACGAAGCGCATCAGGTGCGGCACTAGGCGCTCGGCGGCCAGTTCCATCGTCAGCTGGAACGCGTCGACCTTGCCGCGGAAATAGCGGTAGAACATCAGCGAGGGGATCGCGATGATCAGGCCGAAGGCGGTGTTGTAGAGCGCCACCGAGATGCCGTGGGCCAGCAGCTGCGGGTTGGAGGCGCCGGTCGGGGCTTGCGAACCGAAGATCTCGATCATGCCGACCACGGTGCCGAACAGGCCCAGCAGCGGCGCGGCGGCGGCGATCGTGCCCAGCGTGTTCAGATAGCGCTCGGTGGTGTGCACCGCGGTGCGGCCGGCGTTTTCCATCGCCTGGCGCAGCGCCGGCTCGGTGATGCGCGCGTCGGCGGCCACGGCCTGCAGGCCGGCGGCCAGCACGCCGCCCAGCAGCGAGTTCTCGGCGAGCTTGCTGACGACGTCGGGCGTGGGCAGGCTGTTGCGCGAGACGCCGATGACTTCGTCGAGCAGCGTCGGCGGCGCGATCAGCGGCGCACGCAGGTGATAGAGCCGTTCCAGGATCAGCGCCAGCGCCACGACCGAGCACAGGATCAGGGGCCAGATCGGCCAACCGGCCGCTTGTATGATCGACAGCAAGGGGATGTTCGAGGTGAGCGGCAGGGCCCGCCGCGGCCGGCGGATTATGTCCCAAGGGGCGCTGCGATCCGCCCTTCTGGCGCAAGGCGCCGACCCGCTTCCACGTATCCACGCCATTTGTGGATAACTTTGTGGAGAAGGCGCCGACAGTCGCGCCAAACCCGCGTCAGGATTGGCCCGGGCTTGGATTGCTCCAATTTTCAGCAAAATTTTCTTCTGCGAAATCAAGCACTTGCGAGGCGGTTGCGGGTTGTGGTCGTGGTATACGCGAAGCCCTGGCGGCATGCCGGGATCTGTGGAGTTCCACGCCTTGGGGGCGGTGCATGAGCGGCCTTGAGCCGGCGTTCGGTGTGGCGTCGCCGCGCCAGGTGTGGAGTGTCGCGGCGCTGTTGCTGGCGACCGGCGACGCCATCGCTGCGCGTTTCGGCGCAGTCGCCGTGCGCGGCGAAATCTCGGGTTTCACGCGCGCCGCCAGCGGCCACTGCTATTTCTCCCTGAAGGACCACGACGGCCAGCCGGCACTGCTGCGCTGCGCGATGTTTCGTCGCGCTGCGGCGCTGCTGGACTTCGCGCCGCGCGACGGTCTGCAGGTCGAGCTGCGCGGCCGGCTGGGTGTCTACGACGCACGCGGCGAACTGCAACTTGTCGTCGAGTCGCTGCAGCGCCTGGGCGCCGGCACGCTGTATGAAGAGTTCCTGCGCCTGAAAGCGCGGCTGGAGGCGGCGGGGCTGTTCGACGCCGCGCGCAAGCGGCCGATCGCGCCGCACCCGCGCACGCTGGGCGTCGTCACCTCGCCCGGTGCGGCGGCGCTGCGCGACGTGCTGACGGCGCTGGCGCGGCGGGCACCGCAGGTGCGGGTGGTCATCTACCCGACCCCGGTGCAGGGCGGCGAGGCGCCGCCGGCGATCGTCGCGGCGCTGCGCACGGCCGCCGAGCGCGCCGAGGTGCAGACGCTGCTGCTGGTTCGCGGCGGCGGTTCGCTCGAGGACTTGTGGGCCTTCAATGACGAGCGCGTCGTGCGTGCGGTCGCGGCCTCGCCGATCCCGGTGGTCTGCGGCGTCGGCCACGAGACCGACATCACGCTGGCCGACCTGGCCGCCGACCTGCGGGCGCCGACTCCGACCGCGGCCGCCGAGCTGGCCGCGCCGGCGCGGGTCGAACTCGTCGCGGCGCTCCAGGCGCGTGCCGAGGCGCTGCGCCGCGCGCTGCGCCGCCAGCTCGACCGCCAGGCCCAGCGTGTGGACACCGCGGCCTTGCGGCTCGGACGGCCGGCGGCCGGCCTGATGCAGCAGCGCCAGCGGCTGGCGGCGCTCGAGCTTCGTCTGGAGCAGGCGCTGGCGCCTCAGCTGGCGCAGCGGTCCCAGCGTTCGATGGCGCTGGCGCTGCGGCTGCGTGCGGCGATGGCCGCGCGGCTGGCGCGCCTCAGGTCGGGCCTGGACCTCGGTGCCCAGCGCCTTTCGGCGCTGGACCCGGCGCGGGTGCTGCAGCGCGGCTATGCCTGGATCGAGACGCCTTCCGGGCGCCCGGTGCTGCAGGCGGCGGGGCTGCGGGCCGGCGACGACCTGCGGGCGGTCTGGGCCGACGGTGCGGCATCTATACGCGTCTTCGGGGTCGAACGGAAGGGGTCTGCATCAAACGAAGCCGATGCCTACAATCCTTCTCAGCTTTCATCCACCCACAGGAACGATTCAATGGAACGCACGCTGCCTCCTCTGCCGTACGCCCTCGATGCCCTGGCGCCGCACTACAGCCGCGAGACGCTGGAGTACCACCACGGCAAGCATCACAACGCGTATGTCGTGAACCTGAACAACCTGCAAAAGGGCACGGAGTTCGAGAGCCTTCCGCTCGAGGACGTCGTGCGCAAGTCGTCCGGCGGCATCTACAACAATGCCGCGCAGATCTGGAACCACACCTTCTTCTGGAGCTGCATGAAGCCCGAAGGCGGCGGCGAGCCGTCCGGCGCGCTGGCCGCGGCGATCGCCGCCAAGTGGGGCTCCTATGCTGCCTTCAAGGAAGCCTTCGTGAAGTCGGCGGTCGGCAACTTCGGTTCGGGCTGGACCTGGCTGGTCAAGAAGGCTGACGGCTCGCTGGACATCGTCAACATGGGCGCGGCCGGCACGCCGCTGACCACCGGCGACACGCCGCTGCTGACGGTCGACGTCTGGGAGCACGCCTACTACATCGACTACCGCAACCTGCGCCCGAAGTTCGTCGAGACCTTCCTCGACAAGCTCGTGAACTGGTCGTTCGCCGAGGCGAACTACGCCGCCTGATCGGTGTCGATCACGCCCTGAGCGGGCGTTCATGAGAACCGACCGCAAGCCCAACCGGCGCGGTCGGTTTTTTGTTGGAGTAAATCAGTGCGGCTCAGTTGCCAAATGGCACGCCGCGGAGCTTGAACCCGGCACTAATGCCGCGTTTGGCGAACCAGCCCTGATGCATCTCAAGGGCGAAGCGGACGGGCTTCGCCGAGCAGTGCGATTCGTCGCTTTGGGGCTGCATTTCGGCCGTGTTGACGATCGTGCCGTCGTCCGCGATGAAAGCGATCGACAGAGGCAACAAGGTGTTGCGCATCCAGAAGCAGCGCACGCCCGCCTCGCGGTTGAAGAACAGCATGCCTTCGTTCTGGCCGATCTCGCGCCTGTACATCATCCCGGTGGCCTGCTGCTCCGGGGTCTGGGCGACCTCGGCCTGGATCACGTACATGCCCGCCGTCAGCGGCACGGTGGGCAGCTTCGGCTGCGGCCCCCCCTGAGCATGGGCTGTGGGTAGCGCAAAAGAGACAAGGAGCGCAAGTACTCCGGTCAAACGCGGATAGCTATAAACTTTGATATAGGTCGTCATGTTCGAGGCAGGAAGCGAAACTACATATCCCGGCGACGGTGACCGCCGCCCCAGATCGTCAGCTTCCATGAGTCTCTCCGGCTTCGCCCCCCTCCAGCAAGCGGCACCTTCCTTGGCCGCCGTCGACGACCCGTTGGAGCTCGCTCGCTACACCCGTTGGGTGCAGGAAAGCGATGGCGTTCGGCTCGGCGAGTCGGCGCTCCAGATCTCCGGCATGTACTGCGCGGCCTGCACGGGCATCCTCGAGAACGCGTTGCGCGCCGTCGACGGCGTGCGCGAGGCGCGCGTCAGCGCCGCGGCGCAGCGCGCCACGGTGCGCTGGGATCCGGCGAAGACGCAGCCCTCGGCGCTGATCGCGGCGATCCGCGCCGCCGGTTACGACGCGGTTCCGGACGCCGCCGCGCCGGCGCGCGAGATGCGCCGCACCGAGCACCGTGCGGCGCTGTGGCGCCTGTTCGTCGCCAGCTTCTGCGCGATGCAGGTGATGATGTTCGCCACGCCGAGCTACGTGGCCCATGGTGATCTCACGATGGAGATGCGCCAGCTCCTGAACTGGGGCTGCTGGGTGCTCTCCATTCCGGTGGTGCTGTTCTCCGCCGGCCCGTTCTTCCGCGGGGCCTGGCGCGGCCTGCGCGCCGGGCGCATCGGCATGGACGTGCCGGTCAGCATCGGCGTCGCTGTCACCTTCGTGGCCAGCACCGGCGCGACCTTCGATCCCAGCGGCGTCTTCGGCCACGAGGTCTATTTCGATTCGCTGACGATGTTCGTCAGCTTCCTGCTCGCCGGCCGCTACCTCGAGCTGCGGGCCCGTCACCGCGCGGCCACGGCGCTGGAAGGTGCGCTGGCCTGCCTGCCGGAAACCGCGCAGCGCCTGGAAGCCGACGGCAGCATCAGCGAGATCAGCGTCCAGCGCCTGATGGCCGGCGACCGCGTGCGCGTCGCGCTCGGCCAGGCCTTCCCGGCCGACGGCACGCTGATCGAGGGCTCGACTCAGGCCGACGAGTCGCTGCTGACCGGCG
Organism: Rubrivivax gelatinosus IL144; assembly: GCF_000284255.1. Taxonomy (NCBI): domain Bacteria; kingdom Pseudomonadati; phylum Pseudomonadota; class Betaproteobacteria; order Burkholderiales; family Sphaerotilaceae; genus Rubrivivax; species Rubrivivax gelatinosus. The sequence continues at coordinate 3,406,142 of NC_017075.1, read as the reverse complement.
AGTCGGTGGCCGTCGACAAGGCCTGCGGCGCCGCGGTCGTCGCCGGCAGCGTGAACCTCGGGGCGCCGGTGACGATGCGCGTCGAGCGCGCCGGTGCGGACACGCGCTACGAAGCCATCGTCTCGATGATGCGCGACGCGATGTCGCAGCGTCCGGCGCTGGCCCGCGTCGCCGACCGCTGGGCCGTGCCCTTCCTCTGGGCCGTGCTGCTGCTGGCCGCGGGGGCTGCGGCGGTCTGGAGCCTGATCGACCCGTCGCGGGCGATCTGGGTCGCAGTGTCGGTCCTCATCGTCACCTGCCCGTGCGCGCTGTCTTTGGCGGCGCCGGCGACGATGATCGCCGCCGCCGGAGGTCTCGCGCGCCGCGGCGTGCTGGTGCAGCGGCTCGATGCGCTGGAGGATCTGGCCCGTGCCGACCATCTGTTCATCGACAAGACCGGCACCTTGACCGAAGACCGGCCGGTGCTGGCGACGACGCTGGTGCTCGACGAGGGCGTCGATGCGCTCGGCCACGCGGCCTCGCTGGCGGCCTGGTCGCGTCATCCGCTGTCGCAGGCGCTGGCCGCGGCGCTGCCGGCATCCGGGCTGGCCTGGGAGGCGATCGAGGAGGTGGCGGGCGAGGGCATGCGGGCCACCGCAGCCGACGGCGCGCAATGGCGGCTGGGCCGTGCCAGCTTCGCCGGGGCTGCCGAGCGCGACGACGTCCAGGTCTGGCTGTCGCGGGACGGTCGGCCGGTGGCCGGCTTCGGTTTCGATGAGCTGCTGCGGGACGGCGCGGAGCAAGCCGTGCGCGAGCTGCGGGCCGACGGCGTGCGCGTGACGCTGCTGTCCGGCGACGCGCCACAGCGCGCGGCGCGGCTCGCGCGGCGCCTCGGTCTCGATTCATTCGTCGGCGGGGCCCGCCCCGAAGACAAGCTGGCGGCCGTGGCCGCCGCTCAGCAGGCCGGCGAGCGTGTCGCGATGGTCGGCGACGGGGTCAACGACGCGCCGGTGCTGGCGCGTGCCGACGTCTCGCTCGCGATGGGCCAGGGGGCGCTGGTCGCTCGCGCTCAGGCCGACGCGGTGCTGGCCTCGAACCGTCCTCTGGACTTGGTGCGGGCGCGCCGCAGCTCGGCGCGGGCGATGCGCATCGTGCGCCAAAACATGATCTGGGCCGCGGCGTACAACGCCGCGTGCATTCCGCTGGCCTTGATCGGCTGGCTTCCGCCATGGGCTGCTGGCTTGGGCATGGCGGGTAGTTCGCTCTTCGTGGTGCTCAACGCGCTGCGGGCAGGGCGCTGAAGGCTCGAATGGACATCCTGTACCTGCTCATCCCGCTGTCGGCGGTGCTGGTGCTGATCATCCTCGGCGTCTTCGGCTGGGCCCTGCATCGCGGCCAGTTCGAGGATCTCGAGTACGAGGGCGAGCGCATTCTCCAGGACGACGATGGCCCGGTTGACAGCCATCAAGCCCTGTCCCAGATCAAGCCTGAACAATCGTCAAATTTGCTTCCTGAACGACGCGAGGAGAAGCCGTATGGCTCATGAATCGTCACCGGCGACCCCGGTGTACTACGACACCCCGGTGAGATATTTCTCCGTGGTGGCGGTGCTGTGGGGGATCGTCGGCATGCTGGTGGGGGTGATCATCGCCGCCCAGTTGGCATGGCCCGAACTGAACCTGGGCATCCCTTACATCACCTACGGCCGTCTCCGACCGCTGCACACCAACGCGGTGATCTTCGCGTTCGGTGGCTCCGCGCTCTTCGCGACTTCGTATCACGTGGTGCAGCGGACCTGCCAGGCCTCGCTGTTCCTGCCGAAGCTGGCGATGTTCACGTTCTGGGGCTGGCAGGTCGTCATCCTGCTGGCGGCGATCTCGCTGCCGCTGGGCTTCACGACCGGCAAGGAGTACGCCGAGCTCGAATGGCCGATCGACATCCTGATCGCCGTCGTCTGGGTGTCCTACGCGATCGTGTTCTTCGGCACCATCGGCAAGCGCACCGTGCGCCACATCTACGTGGCCAACTGGTTCTTCGGCGCGTTCATCATCGCCGTGGCGCTGCTGCACATCGTCAACAGCGCCGAAGTGCCGGTCTCGCTGACGAAGAGCTACTCGGTCTACGCGGGCGTTCAGGACGCGATGGTCCAGTGGTGGTACGGCCATAACGCGGTGGGCTTCTTCCTCACCGCCGGCTTCCTGGGGATGATGTACTACTACATCCCGAAGCAGGCCGGCCGCCCGGTCTACAGCTACCGGCTGTCGATCGTGCACTTCTGGGCGCTGATCTTCACGTACATGTGGGCGGGCCCGCACCACCTGCACTACACCGCGCTGCCCGACTGGACCCAGTCGATCGGCATGATCTTCTCGCTGGTGCTGCTGGCGCCGAGCTGGGGCGGCATGATCAACGGCATCATGACGCTGTCGGGCGCCTGGCATAAGCTGCGCGACGACCCGATCCTGAAGTTCCTGATCGTCTCGCTGTCGTTCTACGGCATGTCGACCTTCGAAGGGCCGATGATGTCGATCAAGACGGTCAACGCGCTGTCCCACTACACGGACTGGACCGTCGGCCACGTGCACAGCGGTGCGCTCGGCTGGGTCGGCCTGATCTCGATGGGCTCGCTGTACCACCTGATCCCGCGCATGTTCGGGCGTCAGACGATGTACAGCACCCGTGCCATCGAGCTGCACTTCTGGGTCGCCACCATCGGCATCGTCCTGTACATCGCCGCGATGTGGATCGCCGGCGTGATGCAAGGCCTGATGTGGCGTGCCGTGAACCCCGACGGCACGCTGGTCTACAGCTTCGTCGAAGGCGTCAAGGCCACGTACCCGTTCTACGTGATCCGTCTCGGCGGTGGCCTGCTGTACCTGACCGGCATGGTCATCATGGCCTGGAACACGGTCATGACGATCAAGAGCGGCAAGGTCGTGCCGGCGCCGATCCCGATGGTCCCGGCCCACGCCTGACCGCCAGAACCCTAGGAGATACAAGACCATGGCACACAACCATGCCGTCGGCGGTCACGAGAAGATCGAGACCAGCAACTTCCTGATGATCGTGCTGATCCTGCTGACGGTCGCCGTCGGCGGGCTCGTCGAGATCGTGCCGCTGTTCTTCCAGCGCTCCACGACCCAGCCGGTCGCGGGCCTGAAGCCCTACACCCCGCTGCAACTGGCCGGGCGAGACATCTATCTGCGCGAAGGCTGCTATGGCTGCCACTCGCAGATGGTGCGCCCGTTCCGCGCCGAGACGCTGCGCTACGGCCACTACTCGATGGCCGGCGAGTTCGTCTACGACCATCCGTTCCAGTGGGGCAGCAAGCGCACGGGCCCGGACCTGCAGCGTGTCGGCGGTCGCTACAGCGACGAGTGGCACCGCATCCACCTGAACAACCCGCGTGACCTGGTGCCCGAGTCCAACATGCCGGCTTATCCGTGGCTGGCCAAGAACGAGGTGGACGCGGCAGGCCTGGCGCCGCGCATGAAGGCGCTGCGCACGGTCGGTGTTCCCTACAGCGACGACGAGATCGCCAAGGCCGCCGACGAAGTGAAGGGCAAGACGGAGATCGATGCCGTCATCGCCTACCTGCAGGTGCTGGGCACGGCCGTCAAGTGACGCCGCAACCGACCATGGACATCAACACCCTCCGTACCGTCGTCACGGTGGTGAGCTTCGCGCTCTTCATCGGGATCGTGGTCTGGACCTGGTCGCGGCGCCGCCGCGGACATTTCGACGAGGCGGCGATGCTTCCCTTCATCGAGAAGGACGGCGCCGAAGCCTCAGGAGAACGGAAATGAGCGATTTCTTCAACTCGGGCTGGTCACTGTATGTGGCCGGCATCACCGTCGTCAGCCTGATCTTCTGTCTGGTCGTGCTGATCGTGGCCAGCCGCCGCAAGGTCATGGCCGACGACAACACGACGGGTCACGTCTGGGACGAGGACCTGCAGGAACTGAACAACCCGCTGCCGCGCTGGTGGGCCGGCCTGTTCCTCGTGACCATCGCGTTCGCGGTGATCTACCTGGTCCTGTACCCGGGTCTGGGCAGCAACAAGGGCGCGCTGAACTGGACCAGCACCGGCCAGCACTCGAACGAGATGGACAAGGCGCGGGCCCAGATGGCGCCGCTGTACGCCAAGTTCGTCGCCCAGTCCGCCGAGGACCTGGCCAAGGACCCGCAGGCGATGGCTATCGGTGAGCGCCTGTTCGCCAACAACTGCGCCCAGTGCCATGGTGCCGACGCGCGCGGCAGCAAGGGCTTCCCGAACCTGACCGACGACGACTGGCTGCACGGCGGCACGCTCGACAAGATCAAGGAGACGATCACCCTCGGCCGCGTCGGCAACATGCCGCCGATGGCCGCAGCGGTCGGCACGCCGGAAGACGTGAAGAACGTCGCCCAGTACGTGCTGAGCCTGTCTGGCAGCCCGCACAACGAAGTCGCGGCGCAGCTCGGCAAGCCCAAGTTCGTGGTCTGCGCCGCGTGCCACGGCCCGGACGGCAAGGGCATGCAGGCGGTCGGTTCGGCCAACCTGACCGACAAGATCTGGCTGCACGGCTACGGCGAGCAGGCGATCATCAACATGATCAACAACGGAAAGGTCAACGTCATGCCGTCGCAGGCGGCCCGCCTGAGCCCGGAGCAGATCCACGTTCTGGGCGCCTACGTCTGGAGCCTGTCGCACCGGACGACGGTCGCGTCGCGCTGATCGGGAGTTTCACGACATGAGCCAAGTGCGGGTCGACCTCGAAGACCGGCCCGCCGCGGCACGGGCCGCCTCGGGCGCGGAACCGGCGAAAGCCGGCGCCGCGCCCGAGGCGGTCGTTTCGCTTTATGCGAAGCAGAAGAAGATCTACGCCCGCTCGGTATCGGGCTGGTTCAACGGCTGGCGCTGGGCGCTGGTCTGGGCGACGCAGCTGGTGTTCTACGGGCTGCCGTGGCTGGACTGGAACTCCCGCCAGGCCGTGCTCTTCGACCTCGGCACGCGGCGCTTCTACATCTTCGGCCTGGTCCTGTATCCGCAGGACCTGATCTATCTGTCGGCGCTGCTGATGATCTCGGCTTACGCGCTGTTCCTGTTCACCGCGGTGGCCGGCAGGCTGTGGTGCGGCTACGCCTGCCCGCAGACGGTCTACACCGAGATCTTCATGTGGGTCGAGCGCCGCTTCGAAGGCGACCGCAACGCCCGCATGCGTCTGGACGCCGGACCCTGGACCTTCGAACGCGTCTGGCGCAAGGGCGCGACGCAGTTCGTCTGGATCGCGATCGCGCTCTGGACGGGCCTCTCCTTCGTCGGCTACTTCACACCGATCCGCGAGCTGCTGCCTTCGGCGATGGCGATGTCGCTGGGGCCCTGGGAAACCTTCTGGGTGCTGTTCTACGGCTTCGCGACCTGGGGCAACGCCGGCTACATGCGCGAGCAGGTCTGCAAGTACATGTGCCCGTACGCGCGCTTCCAGAGCGCGATGTTCGACAAGGACACGCTGATCATCAGCTACGACGCCGAGCGGGGAGACCCGCGCGGCACGCGTTCGCGCAAGATCGACGCCCGCAGCCAGGGCCTGGGCGACTGCATCGACTGCGGTCTGTGCGTGCAGGTCTGCCCGACCGGCATCGATATCCGCAACGGCCTGCAGTACGAGTGCATCGGCTGCACCGCCTGCATCGACGTCTGCAACGGCGTCATGGACAAGATGAAGTACCCGCGCGGGCTGATCCGCTACGCGACGGAGAACGGCATGGCTCAGCACCAGACGCGCGGCCAGATGCTGCAGCGTGTGCTGCGCCCCCGGGTGCTGGTCTACACGGCGATCTTGATCATCATCGTCGGCGCCTTCGCGGCCAGCCTCGCGATGCGCAGCCCGTTCCGTGTCGACGTCGTGCGCGACCGCGCCTCGCTGGCGCGCATCGTCGACGAAGGCTACATCGAGAACCTGTACCGCCTGCAGGTCATGAACGCGACCGAGTCGACGCAGCGCTACCGCATCAGCGCCGACGGCCTGACGCCGATGGTGGTCGACGCCCCGAAGGACTTCGAGGTCGAGCCGGCCGATGCGCGCTGGGTGACGATCGCCCTGCGGGTGCCGCCGGATACCGCCAGCCAGGCAGGGCCTGGAGCCCACGCGATACAGTTCCACATCGAACGACTGCCCGACGCGAACGACGCGACGCCGGTGGTCGCCAGCGAGAAATCAACGTTCGTCGTCCCCCGATGACGCTGCTTCGACCGGAGCCCCTGATGAGCACTCTTCCCGTTTCCCGCGACGCAACGCCCTGGTGGCGCATCGGCATGGTCTGGCTGGTGGTGTCGGGCCCGCTGATCGTCGTCATCGCGGCCGTCGCGACCGCCGTCATCGCGATCCGCGGAGCCGACCTCGTCATCACCGAGGTGCCGTCGTCGGTGCCGCAGTCCGGCGAAGTCCAGGCCGACACGCCGGCGATGGCTGCGCGCAACCACGCCGCCACCGCGGCGCCCTGAGCGGCTACTCCCGCGAGGCATTCGATGAGGCGGCGTGCGCGCGACTGGAGTGCGGTGCTCTGGCCCGCGTTCCTGGCCGCGGTGGTGCTGGAGCTTGCGCTGTTCTCGGTGCTGGATCCGGCGGCGCTGCGCTGGTTCGGCGGCGGGGCGATCGAACTCGATCCCGCAGCCGTCTACACGCTGGCCTTCTTCGTCTTCTGGGCCGCTTCGGCGGCCGCCGCAGGCATGACGCTGCTGCTGTCGCGCAGCGAGCACGAAATCAACAGCCGAACATTTCGCAGCTGAAGAAAACAAAACGCCGCGCAATGCGCGGCGTTTTTGTTTGCACCGGGGTTCGGGTCAGCAGGCGGCGGAGGAGCCGTTGACGAGCTTTTGCAGCGCCTGCGGGTCGAGCACGCGGATCTGGCGCTGCTTGACCTCCAGGATGCCGTCGTCCTGGAACTTCGAGAACGTGCGGCTGACCGTTTCGAGCTTCAGGCCGAGGTAGCTGCCGATCTCCTCGCGCGTCATGCGCAGGATCAGCGAGTGCGGCGAGAAGCCGCGCGTCTGCAGACGCTGGGTCAGGTTCAGCAGGAAGGCCGCCAGGCGCTCTTCGGCGCGCATGCTGCCAAGCAGCAGCATCACGCCGTGATCGCGCACGATCTCGCGGCTCATGATCTTGTGCAGCTGGCGTTGCAGGTCGCTGAACTCGCGCGACAGGTCTTCGAGCTGCTGGAACGGGATGACGCAGACTTGCGAGTCTTCGAGCGCCACCGAGTCGCAGGTGTGACGGTCGGTACCGATGCCGTCGAGGCCCAGAAGTTCGCCCGCCATCTGGAAGCCGGTGACCTGATCGCGGCCGTCTTCGGAGGACACGCAGGTCTTGAAGAAGCCGGTGCGAACCGCGTAGAGCGACAGGAAGGGATCGCCGGCACGGAACAAGGTCTCGCCACGCGGAACCGAACGGCGCGTCGCCACCATCGTGTCGAGCCGCTCGAGCTGGTCGTTGGACATGCCGACCGGCAGACAGAGTTCACGCAGGTTACAGCTCGAGCAGGCGACCTTGAACGGTTCAAGCCGGATGCCGGAAGACGTGTTGTTCATAGGGGTTCGACGATTGGAGTCAGTTCGGTCCGGCGTGGCGGGGCAGACCCGAGTATCGCTCATGACGTCGCTCAAGGGCATGGTCAATTCTTTGCTTGCGTCTCGGGTGGGCGCTTGAGACAGATCAAGCCGATTGGGTGAGTGTTTGGCACAGTCCAGCCCGTACCGCATGACGGCCGGATGAATTATGGACACGATTGTTCCTGAAGCACTGCTGAGGCGCCTCGACGTGCCCGGTCCCCGCTATACCTCGTACCCCACCGCGGACCGCTTCGTCGAAGCCTTCGGCCCTGCTGAGTACCGGCAGGCCTTGCGACAACGAGCGGAGGGCAGCACGGTGGGCGGCACGCCACCGCTGTCGCTTTATATCCACATTCCGTTCTGCGAATCGGTCTGCTACTACTGCGCCTGCAACAAGATCATCACGAAGCACCACGAGCGCAGTGCCGAGTACCTTGACGCGCTCGAAGCCGAAATCGCATTGCACGTCGCCGAACTGGGCAAGGGCCAGTCGGTGTCGCAATTGCACTTCGGTGGCGGCTCGCCGACCTTCCTGACCGACGAGGAGATCGGCCGGCTGATGACCCGGCTGCGCGAGTCGTTCAAGATCGTCGCCGGCGCCGAGATCTCGATCGAGGTCGACCCGCGCACCGCGACGCCCGAACGCCTGAAGAGCCTCGCCGGCCTGGGCTTCAACCGCATCAGCTTCGGCATCCAGGACTTCGACCCCGACGTCCAGGAAGCGGTGCACCGCGTGCAGTCGTACGACAGCGTGCGCGACCTCGTCGTCGCTGCGCGGGCCAACGGCTTCGAGTCGATCAACGCCGACCTGATCTACGGCCTGCCCAAGCAGACGCCGGACTCGTTCGCGCGCACGATCCAGCAGATCGCCGAGCTGCGCCCGGACCGCATCGCGCTGTACGCCTACGCGCACCTGCCGACGCGCTTCAAGCCGCAGCGCCGCATCCTCGCCGAGGAACTGCCGCTGGGCGAGCAGCGCATCAAGATGCTGGGCGGCGCCATCGCCGGCTTCATCGCCGCGGGCTACACCTACATCGGCATGGACCACTTCGCGTTGCCGGGCGACGCGCTGTCGGCCGCACGCCGCCAGGGCCGCCTGCACCGCAACTTCCAGGGCTACAGCACGCAGCCCGACTGCGATCTGATCGCGCTGGGCGTGTCCTCGATCGGCCGCATGGGCGCGACCTACAGCCAGAACGCGAAGACGCTGCCCGAGTACTACGAGTCCATCGCCAAGGGCGAATTCCCGATCGTGCGCGGCCTGACGCTGACGCGCGACGACCTGCTGCGCCGGGCGGTGATCATGGCCATCATGTGCCAGGGGCGCGTCGAGTACGAGTCGATCGAACTTGCGCACCTGATCAAGTTCCCCGAGTACTTCGCGGCGGAACTCGAGGATCTGACGCCGTTCGCCGAAGGTGGGCTGCTGGAGATCAACGACGACTCGATCCAGATCACCGCGCTGGGCTGGTACTACGTGCGCGGCGTCGCGGCGGTCTTCGACAAGCACCTGCGCGCCAGCGGCAACCGCGAGCGCTTCTCGCGCATCATCTGAGCCGGCACGGGTTATCCCGCGACGGGATAATCCGGGCATGACTCTTCGGGCCCCCGCGTGGACTTCGCGCTCGTCGTCAGCGCGCTGATGCTCGGGCTGGCCGGCGCGCCGCACTGCATCGCGATGTGCGGCGCCGCCTGCACGGCGCTGCTGCCACCCGGCCAGCGCGCCGCCCTCTGGAGCTTCCATCTCGCCCGCGTGGCCGGCTACGCGGCCGGCGGCGCGCTGGTCGCCTCCGGCGTCAACCTGCTGTCGGCCGTCGGCGAACTCAGCCCCGCGCTGCGGCCGCTGTGGACGCTGGCGCACGCTGCGGCCCTCGGGCTCGGCCTGTGGCTGCTGTGGAAGGGCCGGCAACCGGCCTGGCTGGAGAACATCGGCCGCAGCGCGCAGCGACGTGCACCGCAGGCCGACGCCGCCGGCTGGCGGCGCATCGCCGGGCCGGCCCGCGCGGCCACCGCCGGGTCCTTGTGGGTCGCCTGGCCTTGCGGCTTGCTGCAGTCGGCGCTGGTCGTCGCCGCGCTGGCCAACACGGCCGCCGCCGGCGCCGCGGTGATGGGCGCCTTCGCGATCGCCAGCGGCGCGGGCCTGGTGCTCGGCCCGATGCTGTGGTTCAAGCTCGGCGTGTCGCAGTCGGCGTCGGCCGCAGTCTGGGCCACACGCGCCGCGGGCGCGCTGCTGGTCGTCGCCTCCGGCTGGGCTCTGGGCCACGGCCTGTGGATGCAGTGGCAGGCCTACTGCGCCACCTGAATGCCGCCGCGCATCGCGGCGCCGTGTCCAGCGTTTGTCCTTCGAAGGCCCTTGCACGTCAGTCGGGCGACAGTCGTTGACCTAGAATCAATTCCCGCGAATTCATCCCCGACGACCCACCGCATTCGCGGTTTGTGGAGACCTTTTTCATGTACCAGCACATCAAGGTGCCCGAGGGCGGGCAGAAGATCACGGTCAACGCCGACTTCTCGCTGAACGTCCCCGACCAGCCCATCATTCCGTACATCGAGGGCGACGGCACCGGTTTCGACATCACGCCGGTGATGTTGAAGGTGGTCGATGCGGCGGTCGCCAAGAGCTACGGCGGCAAGCGCAAGATCCACTGGATGGAGGTCTACGCCGGCGAGAAGTCGACCAAGGTCTACGGCCCCGACGTCTGGCTGCCCGAAGAGACGCTGCACGCGGTGCGCGATTACGTCGTCTCGATCAAGGGCCCGCTGACGACGCCGGTCGGCGGCGGCATCCGCAGCCTGAACGTCGCGCTGCGCCAGGAACTCGACCTCTACGTCTGCCTGCGCCCGATCCAGTACTTCAAGGGCGTGCCGACGCCGCTGAAGGAGCCGGAGAAGACCAACATGGTCATCTTCCGCGAGAACTCCGAGGACATCTACGCCGGCATCGAGTGGGAAGCCAAGAGCGAGAAGGCGCAGAAGGTCATCAAGTTCCTCATCGAGGAAATGGGCGTCAAGAAGATCCGCTTCCCGGAGACCTCGGGCATCGGCATCAAGCCCGTGTCGCAGGAAGGCACCGAGCGTCTGGTGCGCAAGGCGATCCAGTACGCGGTCGACAACGACAAGCCCAGCGTGACCATCGTGCACAAGGGCAACATCATGAAGTTCACGGAAGGCGGCTTCCGTGACTGGGCCTACGCGCTGGCGCAGCGCGAGTTCGGCGCCCAGCCGATCGACGGCGGCCCGTGGTGCTCGTTCAAGAACCCGAAGACGGGCAAGGACATCGTCATCAAGGACTCGATCGCCGACGCCTTCCTGCAGCAGATCCTGCTGCGCCCGGCCGAGTACTCGGTGATCGCGACGCTCAACCTGAACGGCGACTATGTCTCCGACGCCCTGGCCGCGCAGGTCGGCGGCATCGGCATCGCCCCGGGCGCCAACCTGTCGGACTCGGTCGCGATGTTCGAGGCCACCCACGGCACCGCGCCCAAGTACGCCGGCAAGGACTACGTCAACCCGGGCTCCGAGATCCTCTCGGCCGAGATGATGCTGCGCCACATGGGCTGGACCGAGGCTGCCGACCTGATCATCAGCGCGATGGAGAAGTCCATCCTCAGCAAGCAGGTCACCTACGACTTCGCGCGCCTGATGGACGGCGCGACGCAGGTCTCCTGCTCGGGCTTCGGCAAGGTCATGATCGAGCAGATGGGCTGAGCCCGCGCCTGCCGCAACCCTGACGAAGGCGCCCCTCGGGGCGCCTTTGTCGTTCTTGCAGATCGAAACATCGTGGCGGCGCGGGTGAAACGAAGCCGTCACCTTGGGCGGGCAAGCTGGCCGCATGACAGCCGATCGGGGTGATGCGATGGACGACGTGCAGTACGGCGACGGCCCTCGGGATCTGGCGGCGGTGAAAGCCGCCTGGGACGCGGCGCCGCCGCCCGACCGGGTGACGCTGCTGGCGCGGCTGCTGCAGCCCCTGGGGCCGCTGGCGCGTGCGGCGGTCGCCTCGGGGGCGTTCGCGGCCTACGTCGGGCGCGAGCACTGGAGCCAGGTCCAGGTGCGTTTCGAGGACGCGATGGCGCTGCCGGCCGAGCAGCTCGTGGCGCTGGCGCGTTTCAGCTTCGACGTGCAGCCCGACGTGCTGCGCCTGCCGTCCACCGCCTCGGCCGCGGGGCTGGGGCTGGCGGCGCTGCTGGGCGCGCTGGCCCTGGTGCTGCCGCGGCGCTGACGCCTCAGACCAGGGTCTGCACGCTGGTGTTGAAGGCGTAGCCGACGCCGCGTTCGGTGACGATCAGGCTCGGATTGAACGGGTCGGGTTCGATCTTGCGCCGCAGCCGCAGCACCTGGACGTCGATCGTGCGGTCGTAGACCTCGGCGCTGTTGAGCCGCGACAGGCCCAGCAGCTGGTCGCGGCTGAGCACGCGCTGCGGCGCGCTGCAGAAGGCGACCAGCAGGTTGAACTCCTGGTTGCTGAGCTCGACACGGCGCCCGTCGGGCGCGGTCAGCCGGCGCGTGCCCAGGTTCAGCTCCCAGCCGGCGAAGCGGAAGGCGCGCCGGCGCTCCTCGCGCACCGGCTGTTCGGCGGCGGCGCGTGCGGAGATGCGGCTGCGGCGCAGTACCGAGCGGATGCGCGCCAGCAGCTCGCGCGGGCTGAAGGGCTTGGTGACGTAGTCGTCGGCGCCCAGTTCCAGCCCCATCACGCGGTCGGCCTCCTCGGAGCGCCCGGTCAGCAGCACGATCGGCACCTCGGCACGCTCGCGCAGGCGGCGGGCGAGGTCCAGCCCGTCCTCGCCCTGCAGGCGCAGGTCCAGCACCACGAGGTCGATCGGCTCGTCGGCGAAGGTGCCCAGCATCGCTGCGCCGTCGGCCACCGCGGTGACGCGGATCTCGTTCTCGCCGAGATAGTCGATGAGCAGTTCACGCAGCGCCGGGTCGTCGTCGACGACGAGAACGTGAGGAACCGGGAGGTCTTGGGCGATGGGCATGACAGACTGTCGCCGTGAATGGGGCCGACAACACATTAGCGTTCGAGCCGCCGGTTGCGCCGACAGCGGCGACGGCGCCTCCCCCTACGGGCTGGCGCGACTTGCTGGCGACGCGGCTGGTGCTCGTCGTGCTGCTGGTCGAGCTGCTGGTCGCCGCCGCGGTCGCGCTGGGGCTGTGGACGCTGCGCCGGCAGACGCTGGACGCCGAGCAGCGCCATCTGTCCTCGCTGGCCGGCGCGATGGCGGCGCAGGCCGAAGCGACGCTCGACGCCGCCGGTGCGGCGCTGATGGCCACCCGCGACGAGCTCGCCGAAGGCCTGCTGACGCCGGGTACCCGCTCGGCCGACGCGCTGCTGCGGGCCCGCATCGCCGCGCTGCCGCGGTTCCGCTCGCTGGTCGTCGTCGACCGGGGCGGCCAGGTGCTCGCCGACTCCGACGTCGACCGTCCGACGCTGTCGCCGCAGCAGCGCGAAGCGCTCGCCGCCGTCGGGACGGCGCCGCCCGGGCGCCTGTACCTGGGCCGAGCCGATGCCGGCGAGGGCGTGGTGCCGCCGGCCATCGCCGTCGCCACCGACTGGCGCGACGGCCAGCGCCGCTTGCGGGGCGCGGTGCTGCTGATGGCCGACGCCGAGTTCCTGGACCGCGACTTCCCGCAGCTCGCGCCTACGGCCGACACGCGCCTGGGCCTGTACCGGCGCGAGGACCTCAGCCCGCTGGCCGACGGTCCGGGCGCGCTCGGCGGCGAGCCGGTGCCGGCGGCGGATCTGGCCGGACTCTGGTCCGGCCACCCGGGCGACGCTGCCACGCGTCTCGTCGCGTCGCGCCAGCTCGACGGCGGCCGGCTGTTGCTGGTCGTCTCCCGCGACCGCGACCGGGCCTTGGCCGCCTGGTCCGGCCAGGCCGCGTTGGCGGCCGCCTTCGTCGGCCTTGCGTTCGGCGTCACGCTGATGCTCGCGCTGCGCTCGGCGCGTGAAGGCGCGCTGCGCCGCGCGGCCGAGGCGCGCATGGCGGCCGAGCAGGGCCGGGCGCTGCGCGCCTTCCAGGCGGCGCAGGAAGGCGCCTGGGAGTGGAACCCGGCCGGCGGCCGCACCTATCTGTCGCCGCGCATGAAGGAACTGCTCGGCCTGGCGCGCGACGCCCCGGCCGAAGGCGCGCTCTACGATCACCCGACGCTGCACCCCGACGACGTCGAGCCGCTGCGCCAGGCCTTTCTCGCCCACCAGCGCGGCCAGACCGGCCAGTTCGACCAGGTGTTCCGCGTGCGCCGGCCCGACGGCAGCTGGCGCCATGTGCGCTCGCGCGGCCTGGCCTTGCAGGGCGAGGAGGGCATCGTGTTCTGCGGCTCGGCGGCCGACGTCAGCGAGGACGTGCGCTCGCGCGAGCAGCGGCGGCAGCTCGAGGAGCAGCTCGCGCGCGCGAGCCGGCTGGAGGCGCTGGGCACGTTGGCCGGCGGCGTCGCGCACGACTTCAACAACATCCTCGCGGCGGTCGTCGGCTACGGCGAGCTGGCGCGCGGCGAGGCCCGGGAAGGTTCGGCCCAGGCGCGGCGCCTGGACCAGGTGCTGCAGGCCGGCCAGCGCGGCAAGGCGCTGGTCGAGCGTGTGCTGGCCTTCAGCCGTGCGACGCCGCGGCCGGCGCAGGCGGTCGCCGTACAGGCGGTCGTCGAGGAAGTGCTGGACCTGCTGGGCGGCTCGCTGGCGCCCGGTCTGCAGATCCGGCGGCGGCTGCAGGCGCCCCGAGCCGCGGTGCGCATCGACGCCACGGCCTTCTTCGAGGCCGTGATGAACCTGGGCAGCAACGGCCTGCAGGCCATGCCCGGCGGCGGCTGCCTGACCGTCACGCTCGAGGAGCTGCGGCTGGACGTCGAGCGCAGCGTGTTCGAAGGCCGCGTCGGCCCCGGCCGGCACCTGCGGCTGCGTGTCGTCGACGAAGGTCCGGGTGTCGCCGCCGAGGTGCTGCCGCGGCTGTTCGAGCCCTTCTTCACGACCAAGACCGGCCAGGGGCCCGGCGGGCCGCGCGGCACCGGCCTCGGGCTGTCGGTGGTGCACGGCGTCGTCTTCGGTGCCGGCGGTGCGATCGACGTCGGCGCCGGCGAATCGGGGCGCGGCGCACGTTTCGACCTCTACCTGCCGCTGTGCGAAGAGGCTGCGGCGCCGGCCGCGGCAGCGGATGCGCCGGTCGCCGAAGGACGCGGCGAGGCCGTGCTCGTCGTCGACGACGAGCCGGCGCTGGTGGAGCTGGCCGAGGACCTGCTCGCCGGCCTGGGCTACGAGCCGTTCGGCTGCACCGACGCCGCCGTCGCGATGGAGCGCCTGCGCGAGGCGCCGCAGCGTTTCGACCTGCTGCTGACCGACGAGCGCATGCCGGCGGTCAGCGGCACCGCGCTGGCGGCGGCCGCGCGCACGCTGCGCCCGGACCTGCCGGTGGTGCTGGCCAGCGGCTGGGGCGGCCCCGAGCTCGAGCGCCGTGCGGCCCAGGCCGGCGTCGCCGTCGTCGTCGCCAAGCCGCTGACGCGGGCCGAGCTGGCGGCGGCGCTGGCGCGGGCACTGGGCCGCTGAAGCGGTTACAGCTGCAATGCGGCCCGTCGGCGCCGTCATCGGCGGCGGCGAGTCGGATGCGACCATGTGCGGATGACCGCCCGTCGCCGCCTGCACCCCGTTCGCCCGTCGCGGCGCCCCGGCGATGGAGCCGGCCGATGAGTCTCGCGACCGAGCTTTCGCCGCCGCTCGCGGCCCGAGGATCGTGGGCCTCGCCGGGCCGTCTGCTGATGCTGGTGTTCGTGTGGCTGGCCGCGACCGCCGCCTGGCGCCCGCTGATGCTGCCCGACGAAGGGCGCTACGTCGGCGTCGCCTGGGAGATGCTGCAGCGCGGCGAGTTCGTCACGCCGACGCTCGACGGCCTGCCGTACTTCCACAAGCCGCCGCTGATGTACTGGATCACCGCGGCGGCGATGAAGCTCGCCGGCCCGACGGGCTGGGCGATGCGGGCCGCACCGCTGCTGGGGGCGATGGCGATGGTGCTGGCGCTGTGGTGCGCCGTGGCCGGGGCGTCGCCGGCCGGCTCGGCTCGCCGGCGCGAAGCGGCGCTGGCCGTGGCGCTGCTGGTGACGACGCCTTTCGTCTTCCTCGGTGCGCAGTACGCCGACTGCGACATGCTGGTGGCCGGCGCGGTGTCGCTGGCCGTCGCCTGCGCCCGGCGGGCTTTCGAACGGCACGAAACCGCAGCACGGCGCTGGATCGTCGCCGCCTGGGTGGCCGCGGCCTTCGCGGTGCTCGCCAAGGGGCTGATCGGCGTCGTGCTGCCGGCGCTGGTGCTGCTGCCCTGGCTGGCGGCGACGCGGCGCTGGCGCGGGATCCTGGCGCTGCTCGACCCGCTGGCGCTGGCGCTCTTCCTGCTGATCGCCGCGCCGTGGTTCGTGCTCGCGCAGCAGGCGCACCCGGGCTTTGTCGACTACTTCGTCGTCGAGCAGCACTTCCGCCGCTTCACGCAGACCAGCTTCAACAACCGCGAACCGTTCTGGTTCTATTTCGCCGTGCTGCCGCTGGCGATGCTGCCGGCCGCGCTGTGGCTGCCGGCTGCGGCCGGGCGTCTGCGGCGTGCCTGGCGCCGCGCGGGGGCGCATGCCGACACGGTGTTCGCGGCCTGGTGGATCGCTGCGGTGCTGCTGTTCTTCTCGGCGCCGGCGTCCAAGCTGGTGGGCTACGTGCTGCCGGCCGCCGCGCCGATGGCGTGGCTGCTGGCGCGTGCGCTGCGCGGCCGCCGGCCGGCGATCGTCGTGGCGACGCTGGTCGCGGGGGCCGCGACCTGTCTGCTGGCCTGGACTGCGGTGTTCGTCAAAGGGCCCGCGGGCGACGCCGACCTGGCGGCGGCGCTGGCCGCGGCGCGTGCCCCGGGCGAGCGGGTGGTCTTCCTCGGCGACCCGTTCTTCGATCTGCGCCTGCTGGCGCGGCTGGAGTCGCCGCCTGCCGTCATCGGCGACTGGAGCTCGGCCGAGCGCGACCGGCGCGACGACTGGCGGCGCGAACTGCGCGACGCCGGGCGTTTCGACCCGGCGGCGGCGGCCGAGGTGCTGTGGTCGCCGCAGGAGCTTGTGCGCCGGCGCTGCGACGGCCGGTCGTGGCTGGTGATCTCCGGCGCGACGCCGCCGCCCGCGGGTTTCGAAGACGCGGTCCTGGTCGCGCAAGGCCGCCGTGGCCGTCTGTGGCGCGCCGACGCGCCCGCCGCATGTCGTTGAGCCGCGCCGAGCCGCTGCGCTACGCCGTCGTCGGCGCGCTGGCGACCGTGGCGCACTGGCTGACGCTGGCCGTGCTGGTCGAGGCCGCCGGCTGGGCCGCCTGGACGGCCAGCGGGGCCGGCGCCGCGCTCGGGGCGCAGGTCGCTTTTGCCGGCAACCGCAGCTTCACCTTCGCCGGCGCGCGGCAGCTGCCGCTGCTGGCGAGCTGGTGGCGTTTCCAGCTGACCGCTGCCGCCGGCGGCGCGCTCGGCATGGCCATCGTCGCGGCCGGCGTCGCGCTGGGCGTGTACTACCTGCTGGCGCAGGTGCTGGCGACGGGCGTGGTGTTCGTCTGCGGCTATCTCGTCAACCGGCACTGGAGCTTCCGGCCGCCGGCTCGAAGGCCGGGCCCAGGGCCACGCCGGCCGCCGCCAGATCCTCGCTGAACGCGCCGCTCTCCAGGTAGCTCGCCTCGCGCTGGCGTGCGGCGGCGATCTCGTCGCCGGCGCCGTCGTTCGCGGCGTCGCCGGGGTGGCAGAACAGCAGCGCGCGGGCGTTGGTGTCTTCCTGGCCGAGCGCCTTCAGCCAGCCTTGCATGCGCGCGCGATAGTCGGGCGACTCGAAGTCGTAGGCGCCGAGCAGCACGTCGTTGTGGCGGATGCCCAGCCGGCGCAGGCCGCGCTGCAGCGCACGGCCGCCGGTGAACTCGATCAGGCGGCGCTTCAGCGGGTCGTTCGGGCCTTCGACCCGGCCGGTGTTGCGCACGGCCAGCCCGCGTTCGCGCGCGAACCGCAGCACGAGGTCGCGCACGCCGGGCAGGTGGTGCACGTGCTGGTGGCCGTCGACGAAGGCCGGGACGGCGTCGACGTGGTCCTCGAAGCGCTCGAACTGCGCCTCGAGCTCGGCGCCGATCGCCGCCAGCGGCAGGGCCCGGGCGTGCGCCAGCGCGATCAGCGCCGGCAGGGTCGGCAGCGCGTCCCAGTGGCGTCGCAGTTCGCGGCTGAGCGGAAAGCCGTGGGTCAGGTTGAAGTGCAGGCCGCGCTTGACCCCCACCGGCCAGAGATGGCTGCGGCGCGCTGCATCGGGCCAGCGCGCGCGCTGCACCAGCATGCTCGCGGCGGCCAGCCGGCCGCTGTGCGCCAGCCGGTCGATGGCTTCGTCGACATAGGGGGCGAGCCCGTAGTCGTCGGCGCACAGCGCCAGTGCGTGGCGGCTCATGCGCGCTCCCCGGCCAGCCCCAGCGGCCGGGCCACTGCCATGGCCGCGGGTTGTTCGGCCGGTGCGCCGCTGTCGTGCGCGACGAGGAACACCGGGCGCTGCTTGACCTCGTCGAAGATGCGGCCGACGTACTCTCCCAGCACCCCGATCGACAGCAGTTGCACGCCGGCGGTGAACATCAGCCCGGCGACGATCGTCGGCCATCCGGGCACCGGGTGCCCGGCCGCAAAGTGCTCGACGACGACCCAGCAGCCATAGGCCAGCGCACCCAGCGCCGCGATGGCGCCGATGCCGCTCCACAGCCGCAGCGGCAGGTTGGAGAAGGCCGTGATGCCGGTCATCGCCAGCCGCGCCAGGCGCAGCGTCGAGAAGCTGCTCTTGCCATGGGCGCGCGGCAGCGGCTGGTAGGCGATGGCGCGGGGCTCGAAGCCGACCCAGGCATACAGCCCCTTCATGAACCGGTTGCGTTCGGGCAGGGCGTTGAGCGCATTGACGACGCACCGGTCGAAGAGCCGGTAGTCGCCGGCGTCCGGCGTGATCGGCACCGGCGAGCCCATGTTGACGACGCGGTAGAACCACGTGGTGCCCAGGCGCTTGAGCCAGGTCTCGTCGTCACGCGCCTGGCGCACCGCGCAGACGTGGTCGGCGCCGTCGCGCCAGGCCTGCAGCATCTCGGGCATCAGATCGACCGGATGCTGGCCGTCGGCGTCCATCAGCCAGACGACGTCGCCGCGGGCGTGAACGAGCCCGGCGGTCAGTGCCGCCTCCTTGCCGAAGTTGCGGGCCAGCCGGAGGTAACGCACGCCGCTCGGCGGTGGCGACATCAGCTGCGCGGTGTCGTCGCGGCTGCCGTCGTCGACGACGACGACTTCCCAGCGTGTGGCCAGACGGCGCAGTGCGGCGCACACCAGGCCCAGCGTCGCACCGAGGTTGCGCGCTTCGTTGTAGGCCGGCATGACGACCGTCAGCATCGGGTCGCGCAAGGCCCGCGGCAGTTCGCCGCTGCCGTCGTGCGGCAGGTCGCGCCGCATCATGTCGCGCGGCGTCGGGGCGCCGGGTGGGCTGACGTGGCGGCGAGGGGCATCGGGCGTCTCCGTGCGGATGAGCTTGGGCAGGAGAAGCTTGGGGCCGCCGCTGTCAACCCTGATGACGGGCACCCGGTCGGCGATGACAGATGAAACACGGCGCCCGGCCGTTGGCGTCGTCGCCGGCTTCAGGCCGGCCGTTGAGCAGGCAAGTCCGGCGCGTGCCGGACCTGCTCGATGGACCTGAGCCCTCTACGGGGTCCGAACGGAGAAACATCCATGGCTTCCACCCGAACCTTCCTGCGCTCCGGCCTCCTGGCTGCCGTCCTGGCCGGTGCCACCGCGCTCAGCTTCGCCGCCACCCCGGCCGCACCCGCCGCGCCGGCCGACGCCGCTGCGACGCCGACCCAGTCGGCCGCCCCGGCGAAGAAGGTCGTCAAGGCCAAGCACAAGAATGCCAAGGCGGCGCACAAGCACACCAAGGCGAAGAAGCCGCAAACCCCGCCGGCCGCCAACTGAGCGGTATCGGGCCTGCGGCGACCGGTTATCGCCCGGGCCCGCATGACGGCGTCGGCAGAGATTCCAGGCAAAAGCTGGAAACCGACGCCGTTACTGCTTGATTAATATCAAGCGATACGCGTCGGGGCATCCAGCAAAACCGCCGACGCGTGCCGGCGGCCGCTCGACAAGGCCAGCGCCGGGCTCAGGCCGGCGTGCGCTGCGCCGGTGCCGCCGCGGCGGCGACCGGCCGGATGTTCTGCGCCAGGTTGCCCTTGGGGCCCTGAACCAGTTCGTACTCCACCCGGCTGCCTTGCTTCAGGGTCCTGAACCCGTCCATCTGCACCGCCGAGAAGTGTGCGAAGACGTCCGCACCACCGCCCTCGGGTTCGATGAAACCGAAGCCCTTGGCATCGTTGAACCACTTCACCGTACCGACCGCCATTGTTTTCACCTCGCTTAACTGCGCGCGAATATCAAAAATGATTCTCGCGATGCCGTCGGAAGAGTGTCAAGGCGATGTGACGCTTGGCTGTCTCGTGGACTCGACAAACATTGGTCAAATCGCCCAGCGGGAGGATGCGCGCGCGGGCTGACGGCCGGGGCTTGAACGCGGGAGAAGCGCATCAACATGACCATGGCACGGGTCATGCAAAGTTGCCGCCAGCACGCCCCGTCAACGTCGATAGAATGAATTCATGCCCGACGAACCGCCCGTCCCCCCGGTGAAGCCGCCGACCCAGCCCGCCCGGGATGGTGGTGCGGGCGGCGCCGTCGTCGCCGAGCGCAAGGCGCAACGGGTCAAGCCGCCGAGCCTGTACCAGGTGGTGCTGCTCAACGACGACTACACGCCGATGGAGTTCGTCGTCATGGTGCTGCAGCACTACTTCCAGCGTGATCTGGAGACCGCCACGCACATCATGCTGAAGATCCATCACGAGGGTCGCGGCGTGTGCGGGGTGTACCCCAAGGACGTTGCCGCGACGAAGGTCGAACTCGTGCTCGCCGCGGCCCGCCGCGACGGTCACCCGCTTCAGTGCATTATGGAGGCCGCATGATTGCGCAAGAACTGGAAGTCAGCCTGCGCATGGCGTTCGTCGAAGCGCGCCAGCAGCGGCACGAGTTCATCACCGTCGAGCACCTGCTGATGGCGTTGCTCGACAACCCGAGCGCCGCCGAGGTGCTGCGCGCCTGCGCCGCCAACATCGAGGACCTGCGCAAGAGCCTGGCGACCTTCATCAAGGAGAACACGCCGACGGTCTCTGGCAGCGAGGAAGTCGACACCCAGCCGACCCTCGGTTTCCAGCGCGTGATCCAGCGCGCGATCATGCACGTGCAGAGCACGGGCAGCGGCAAGAAGGAAGTCACTGGTGCCAACGTGCTGGTGGCGATCTTCGGCGAGAAGGACTCGCACGCCGTCTACTACCTGCACCAGCAGGGCGTGACGCGCCTGGACGTCGTCAACTTCATTGCCCACGGCATCAAGAAGAGCGACCCGCCCGAACCCGCCAAGTCCAGCGACAACAGCGCCGGCAGCGGCGAGGGCGAGCGTGACGAGGCCGGTGGCGAAGGCAAGGGCTCGCCGCTCGAGCAGTTCACGCAGAACCTGAACGCCCTGGCGCTGGCCGGCAAGATCGACCCGCTGATCGGCCGCGAGCAGGAAGTCGAGCGCGTCATCCAGGTGCTCTGCCGCCGGCGCAAGAACAACCCGCTGCTGGTCGGCGAGGCCGGTGTCGGCAAGACCGCGATCGCCGAAGGCCTGGCCTGGCGCATCACCGAGAAGGACGTGCCCGAGGTACTGGCCGAGTCGACCGTCTACGCGCTCGACATGGGCGCGCTGCTGGCGGGCACCAAGTACCGCGGCGACTTCGAGCAGCGCCTGAAGGGCGTGCTCAAGCAGCTCAAGGACCAGCCGAACGCGATCCTCTTCATCGACGAGATCCACACGCTGATCGGCGCCGGCGCGGCGTCGGGTGGCACGCTGGACGCGAGCAACCTGCTCAAGCCCGCGCTGTCCAGCGGTTCGATGAAGTGCATCGGCGCCACCACCTTCACCGAGTACCGCGGCATCTTCGAGAAGGATGCGGCGCTGTCGCGGCGCTTCCAGAAGGTCGACGTCGTCGAGCCTTCGGTCGAGCAGACGATCGAGATCCTGAAGGGCCTGAAGTCGCGCTTCGAGGACCACCACAACGTCAAGTACGCGCTCGGCGCGCTGCAGGCCGCGGCCGAGCTGTCGGCCAAGTACATCAACGACCGCCACCTGCCCGACAAGGCGATCGACGTCATCGACGAAGCCGGTGCCGCGCAGCGCATCCTGCCCAAGAGCAAGCAGAAGAAGACGATCACCCGTAACGAGGTCGAGGAGATCGTCGCCAAGATCGCGCGCATCCCGCCGGCCTCGGTGTCCAGCGACGACCGCGACAAGCTGAAGACGCTGGAACGCGACCTGAAGAGCGTCGTCTTCGGCCAGGACGCCTCGATCGAGGCGCTGGCCGCGGCGATCAAGATGGCGCGCTCGGGCCTGGGCAAGCCGGACAAGCCGATCGGCTCGTTCCTGTTCAGCGGCCCGACCGGCGTCGGCAAGACCGAGGTCGCCAAGCAGCTGGCCTACATCCTGGGCATCGAGCTGATCCGCTTCGACATGTCGGAGTACATGGAGCGCCACGCGGTCAGCCGTTTGATCGGCGCGCCTCCGGGCTACGTCGGTTTCGACCAGGGCGGCCTGCTGACCGAGGCGATCACGAAGAAGCCGCACGCGGTGCTGCTGCTCGACGAGATCGAGAAGGCTCACCCCGACGTCTTCAACGTTCTGCTGCAGGTCATGGACCACGGCACGCTGACCGACAACAACGGGCGCAAGGCCGACTTCCGCAGCGTCATCATCATCATGACGACGAACGCCGGCGCCGAGACGATGAACAAGTCGACGATCGGCTTCACGACCCGGCGCGAGCAGGGCGACGAGATGGCCGACATCAAGCGCCTGTTCACGCCCGAGTTCCGCAACCGGCTCGACGCGATCGTGTCCTTCCGCGCGCTGGACGAAGAGATCATCCTGCGCGTCGTCGACAAGTTCCTGCTGCAGCTGGAAAGCCAGCTCGCCGAGAAGAAGGTCGAGGTCACCTTCACCGACAAGCTGCGCAAGCATCTGGCGAAGAAGGGCTTCGATCCGCTGATGGGCGCGCGGCCGATGCAGCGCCTGATCCAGGACATGATCCGCCGCGCGCTGGCCGACGAACTGCTGTTCGGCCGCCTGGTCGACGGTGGCCGCCTGACGGTGGACCTCGACGACAAGGACGAGGTGCAGCTGGACATCCAGCCGCCCAAGCGCAGCGACAAGCCGCGCACCGAGGCGACGCCGGCCTGAAGCCGCGGCGCCAGGCGCCGTCAGGCGGCTTCGGCCGCCGGATCCTGCCGGTAGTAACGAACGAACACCCCGTACAACGCGGGGTGTTCTTTTTTCATCGCCTCGGGGGCGACGAAGAAGGCCTCGCTGGCGACGGCGAAGAACTCGTCGGGCGACTGCGCGCCGTAGGGGTCCAGCGCGGTGTCCTCCTCGGCGTCGACGCGACGGCAGAAGGCTTCGTAGTCGGCGTCCAGCACGGCGATCCACTCGCTGCGCGGCAGATCGTGCGGCAGCAGCGGCACGCCGTCGGCGACGCCGTCGGCCATGTCGAGCACGTGGGCGAACTCGTGGATGACGACGTTGTAGGCGTCGGCGGCGCTGCGGCCGGCGGCACGCACGTCCTGCCAGGACAGCATCACCGGGCCGCCTTCCATCGCCTCGCCGGACAGCAGCTCGTCGTACTCGTGCACGACACCGTCCTCGTCGACGGTGGAGCGTCGCGCGACGACCTGGTCCGGGTGCAGCACGATGCCGACGAAGCCGTCGTAGGCCTCGAGCCCCAGGCGCAGGATCGGCAGGCAGGCCTGGGCCGCGACCGCCACCGCGACGTGGTCGGTCAGGCGCACGCCGGGCTGGGCGCTGAACTCCTTGCGGTCCAGGAACAGGCTGGTCAGGCGGCGAAGCGTGGCCGCGGTCTCGGGGTCACGGCGCTTGAGGAAGGGATAGCGCCCCAGGGTGCGTTTCCACAGGTCGTCCGGGATCGGCCGGCGTGCGACGGCCGCGTCGTCGCGGCGTTCGCGCAGCCGCCCCAGCAGGCGCTGCCACATCAGGCGCCGTCCGCCGTGGCCGGCGGCACGCGTTGGAAGCCGTCGCGTGTCAGACGCAGCACCTCGGCGCGCGGAGCGCGCGGGTCGTCGAGGTCCCAGTCGGTGAGCACGTGGCGGCGGTAGCCCGGCGCCAGCGTTTCGCTGCCCGGGCGATGGGTATGGCCGTGCACCAGCTCGGCGGTGCCGACGGCGTGCATCCACGCGACCGCGGCCGCGGTGTCGACGTCGGCGTAGCGCGCGGCGTCGTCCTGGCGCGCTTCGCTGCGGCGGCGGATGTCGGCGGCGATCAGCAGGCGCTCGTCCAGCGGCCGGGCGAGGAACTCGCGCTGCCAGGCCTCGTCGCGCACCGTCGCGCGGAACGCGAGGTAGTCACGGTCGTCCAGGCACAGCGCGTCGCCGTGCGTCAGCAGCACGCGCCGGCCCCAGGCGTCGAGCACCGTCGGGTCGGCCAGGCCCATCACGCCGGTCTCGCGCAACAGGCGCGCACCGACGAGGAAATCGCGGTTGCCGGCCATGAAGGCCAGGCTGCGGCAGCTGGCGGCTTCGGCCAGCACCTCGGCGCATTCGGCCTCGAAGGGCCGGCTGCGCATGTCGTCGCCGACCCAGGCCTCGAACAGGTCGCCGAGCATGAAGACGGCGTCGGCGCGGGTGTGCAGCAGGTGCTCGCGCCAGGCCGCCGCGGTGCGCGGCAGCGACGGCGCGAGGTGGATGTCGGAGATGAAGTCGATCGTGCGCCACTCGCGTGGCGCCTCGAACTCGAAGAACGCGGGCAGCGCCGCCACGCCTGAGGCGCTGCCGGCCGGCATCAAACGACCTCGGTCGCGCGGTCGATGCGCACGTCTTCCAGCGGCACGTCGTTGTGGCCCCCGTTGCGGCCGGTGCGCGCGCGCTCGATCAGGTCGACGACCTCGGTGCCCGACACCACCTTGCCGAAGACGGCGTAGCCCCAGCCGTCCTGGGCGCGGTCGTTGTCGAGGAAGCCGTTGTCGCTGGTGTTGATGAAGAACTGGGCGCTGGCCGAGTGCGGGTCGGAGGTGCGGGCCATCGCCAGCGTGTAGCGCTGGTTGCGCAGGCCGTTCTTGGCTTCGTTCTCGATGCCTTCGCCGGTGGGCTTCTGCTTCATGCCCGGCTCGAAGCCGCCGCCCTGGATCATGAAGCCCTTGATGACGCGGTGGAAGATCGTGCCGTCGTAGTGGCCCTTCTTCACGTAGTCGAGGAAGTTGGCCACCGTCACCGGGGCGCGTTCGGCGTCGAGCTCGATGACGATCGTGCCGGCGGTGGTCTCGAACTGCACTTGTTTGCTCATGTCATTTCTCCAGGGTGGCCTTGCGGATGATCACCGGCGTGGCCGGCACGTTCTGGTGCGGGCCCGACGATGTGGTGGGCGTCGCGACGATCTTGTCGACGACGTCCATGCCCGCGGTCACGCGGCCGAAGACGGCGTAGCCGTTGCCGTCGCGTGCGTTGGGCTGGTCGAGGAAGGTGTTGTCCGCGACGTTGATGAAGAACTGCGAGGTCGCCGAGTCGGGCACCATCGTGCGCGCCATCGCCAGCGTGCCGCGCGTGTTGGACAGGCCGTTGCGGCTTTCCAGCGGGATCGGCTTGCGCGTCGGCTTCTCGCTCATGTCGGGCTTCATGCCGCCGCCCTGGACCATGAAGCCGGGGATCACGCGGTGGAAGATCGTGCCGTCGTAGTGGCCGGCCTTGACGTACTGGACGAAGTTCTCGACCGACTTCGGCGCCTTGGCCGCGTCGAGCTCGACGACGATGTCGCCGGCGCTGGTGTTCAGGCGCACGGTCTGCGCGAAGGCGGGCAGGGCGGCCAGGGCCGCGGCGGCGGCGAAGGCGAGCAGCTTGGCGTGACGGAGCATGAAAGGCCTCGTGTTGCGGGTGCGGGAAGTCTAGCGGCGGCCGGCGTGCCGGCGCCCGCGCCCCGGCGTCAGCGGGGGCTCGTCGCCAGCTCGCGGCCGACGCGGATGCGGCGCTGCAGCTCGGGGTCGCCGGGCTGCGCGGCGTCGGCCGCTTCCCAGGCCTGCAGCGCCAGGCGCAGCAGCACGTCGCCGAGGTTGCGGCGCGCGACACGGTGCGAGGGGTCGTTGCGCAGCGCCGTCTCCAGCGCCACGCGCGCTTCTTCCAGCTGGCCGCCGCGGGCGTACAGCAGGCCCAGGTTGTTGTAGGGCTCGGGCAGTTCCGGGTAGTCCTGCGTCATGCGCTGGAAGGCGTCGAGTGCCTCGGCGTCGCGGCCCAGGTCCATCAGGGCGACGGCGCGCGTGAAGCGCAGCGTGGCATCGTTCGGGCGCTGCGCGAGCGAGGCCTCGGCGCGCGCCAGCGCGGCGTCGGGATGGCCGCCTTGCAGCAGCCGTTGCGCGTCGGCGGCGTCGTCGGCGTGCGCGAGGGTGGCGGCGCAGAGCGCGAGCGCGGCGATCAGGAGACGGAGCATCGGCATCGGGGGGCAGGACAGGCAGGCCGCGAAAGGCGGCCCGCTATACTGAAAGATTGTATCGGCGCGCCCCACCGAAGAATTCCGACTGCATGACGCTCCGCCTCCACAACACCTTGACGCGCCGCCTCGAGACCTTCGTTCCCCTCGAGCCCGGCCACGTGCGCATGTACGTGTGCGGCATCACGGTGTACGACTTGTGCCACATGGGGCACGCGCGGATGAACCTGGCGTTCGACGTCGTCTACCGTTGGCTGAAGGCCAGCGGCTATGACGTCACCTACGTCCGCAACATCACCGACATCGACGACAAGATCATCCGCCGCGCGCTCGAACGCGGCCTGTCCATCCGCGCGCTCACCGACCAGATGATCGACGCGATGCACCGCGACTTCGCCGCGCTGGGCCTGGCCTTGCCGACCCACGAGCCGCGTGCCACCGACTACGTGCCGCAGATGCTGGACATCATCGGCCGTCTGGAGCGCAACCACCTGGCCTACCGCGCCGACGACGGCGACGTGAACTTCGCCGTGCGGCGTTTCCCCGGCTACGGCAAGCTCTCCGGCAAGTCGCTGGACGAACTGCGCGCCGGCGAACGGGTCGAGGTCGCCGGCGGCAAGGACGACCCGCTGGACTTCGTGCTCTGGAAGTCGGCCAAGCCCGAGGAGCCGGCCGACGCCAAGTGGGACAGCCCCTTCGGCGCCGGGCGCCCGGGCTGGCACATCGAGTGCTCGGCGATGAGCTGCGCGCTGCTGGGCGAACGCTTCGACCTGCACGGCGGCGGCATGGACCTGCAGTTCCCGCACCACGAGAACGAGATCGCGCAGAGCGAAGGCGCCTTCGGTCATCCGGTCGTCAACTACTGGCTGCACAACGGCTTCCTCAACGTCGACAACGAGAAGATGTCCAAGAGCCTGGGCAACTTCTTCACCATCGCCGACGTGCTGAAGAAGTTCGACGGCGAGACGGTGCGCTTCTTCATGCTGCGCACGCACTACCGCAGCCCGTTCAACTTCGCCGACTCGCTGCTCGACGAGGCGCGTGCCGCGCTGCGCCGGCTCTATACCGCGCTCGACGGCTCGGACGCCGTGGCCGGCGACATCGACTGGGCCGAGCCGCGTGCCGCCGCGTTCAAGGCGGCGATGGACGACGACTTCAACACGCCGGGTGCGCTGGCCGTGCTGTTCGAGCTGGCCAACGAGCTCAACCGCAGCCGCGACGCGGCGACGGCCCGGCTGCTGGTGTCGCTGGGCGCCGTGCTCGGCATCCTGCAGCAGGCGCCGCGCGCCTTCCTGCAGGGCGGTGCCGGCGTCGACGACGCCGAGATCCAGCGCCAGATCGAAGCGCGTGCCGCTGCCAAGCGCGAGCGCCGTTTCGCCGACGCCGACCGCATCCGCGACGAGCTGGCCGCGCAAGGCGTGGTGCTGAAGGACACGCCGCAGGGCACCACCTGGGTGAAGGCCTGAGCGCATGTCCCCTCGTGACCAGGTCCTCGCCGTGACGCCGGCCTATTGGGACGACGCCTGCCGCCACCTGTCGCGCCGCGACCGGGTGATGAAGAAGCTGATCCCGCGTTTCGGCGAGGCCCGGCTGGAAAGCCGCGGCGACGCCTTCACGACGCTGGCGCGTTCGATCGTCGGCCAGCAGATCTCGGTGAAGGCCGCGCAGTCGGTGTGGAACAAGTTCTCCGCGCTGGTCGAAGGCCCGGCGACGCACCTCGCGCCGCAGGCCGTCAACGCGCTGGACCCGCTGACGATGCGCGCCGCAGGGCTGTCGGCGCGCAAGACCGAATACCTGCTCGACCTGGCGCGCCATTTCGTCGACGGCACGGTGCACGTCGCCGACTGGCAGCAGATGGACGACGAGGCGATCATCGCCGAGCTCGTTGCGATCCGCGGCATCGGCCGCTGGACCGCCGAGATGTTCCTGATCTTCCACCTGATGCGACCGAACGTCCTGCCGCTGGACGACCTCGGCCTGCTGAAGGGCATCAGCCTCAACTACTTCAGCGGCGAGCCGGTGTCGCGTGCCGAGGCGCGCGAGGTCGGCGAGGCGTGGGCACCGTACCGCTCGGTGGCCACTTGGTATATTTGGCGGAGCCTGGATCCGCTTCCCGTGAGTTATTAGGACCCCCCCGTAGCGCCTTCGGCGCTCCCCCCAGGGGGCGCCGCCAGTGGTCCGGCAGAGCCGGCCCACGGCGGCCGCTTGATGGGTCGTCCGTCAGACTGCGAGATCAACGCATGAGCAAACGCCACTTCCTCGAGTTCGAACAGCCGATCGCCGAGCTGGAATCCAAGATCGACGAACTGCGCTTCGTGCAGAACGAGTCGGCGGTCGACATCTCGGAAGAGATCGACCGGCTGGCGGGCAAGAGCGTGCAGCTCACGAAGGAGATCTACTCCAGCCTGTCGCCGTGGCAGGTCACGCAGATCGCGCGCCATCCGCAGCGGCCGTACACGCTGGACTACGTCTCGGAGATCTTCACCGACTTCCAGGAACTGCACGGTGACCGCCACTACGCCGACGACCAGTCGATCGTCGGCGGCATGGCACGCTTCAACGGCAACGCCTGCATGGTCATCGGCCACCAGAAGGGCCGCGACACCAAGGAGCGCACCGCGCGCAACTTCGGCATGTCGCGCCCCGAGGGCTACCGCAAGGCGCTGCGCCTGATGCAGCTGGCCGAGAAGTTCGGCCTGCCGGTCTTCACCTTCGTCGACACGCCGGGCGCCTACCCGGGCATCGGCGCCGAGGAGCGCAACCAGTCCGAGGCCATCGGCCGCAACATCTTCGAGATGGCGCGCCTGGAAGTGCCGATCATCACGACGATCATCGGCGAAGGCGGCTCGGGCGGCGCGCTGGCGATCAGCGTCGCCGACCAGGTGCTGATGCTGCAGTACTCGGTGTACTCGGTGATCTCGCCCGAAGGCTGCGCTTCCATCCTCTGGAAGACCGCCGAACGCGCTTCCGACGCCGCCGAGGCGCTGGGCATCACCGCCCACCGCCTGAAGGCGCTGGGCCTGGTCGACAAGATCGTCAACGAGCCGGTCGGCGGCGCGCACCGCGATCCCAAGTGGATGGCGGCGCAGCTCAAGCGCGGCCTCAACGACGCGCTGCGCCAGGTCGTCGACCTGAAGACCAAGGAACTGCTGGACCGCCGCTACGAGCGCCTGCAGTCCTACGGCCGCTTCAGCGACACCAAGGAGCGCTGAACTTGCCCGCCGCGGTGGCGGTGGCCGCCAGCGGCGGCCGCGACTCCACCGCGCTGCTGCACGCCACGGCCCGCGCCGCGCGGGATCTCGGCCTCGAGGTGCATGCGCTGCACGTGCACCACGGCCTCGTGGCCTCCGCCGACATCTGGCTCGCCCAGCTTCGTGCGCAGTGCGCGCGCTGGGCGCGTGCCGGCCTGCCGATCCACTTCCACGCGACGCGCCTCGAGGGCGCCCCGGCCCGCGGCGAGAGCGTCGAGGCCTGGGCGCGGCGCGAGCGTTATGCCGCGCTGGCTGGGATGGCCAAGGCCGCCGGCTGCGATGTCGTGCTGCTGGCCCAGCACCGCCGCGACCAGGCCGAGACGCTGCTGCTGCAGGCGCTGCGCGGCGGCGGTGCCGAGGCGCTGGCGGCCATGCCGCGCCGCGCCGAGCGCGACGGCCTGGTCTGGGCGCGGCCCTGGCTGGAGCGTCCGCGCGAAGACATCGAGGCCTATCTGCGCCGCCACCGGCTGCGCTGGGTCGACGACGAGAGCAATGACGACGAGGCCTTCGCGCGCAACCGTCTGCGCCGCCAGGTCTGGCCGGCGCTGCTGGCGGCCTTCCCGGACGCCGAGCAGCAGCTCGCCGCGTCGGCCCGCCGCGCCGCTGAAGCGGCGACGGCGCTGCAATCGCTGGCCGAGGCCGGACTCGCGGCGCTGGCCGACGACGGCGTGCTCGACGTCGCCGGCTGGTCGCAGCTGCCGCGGCCGCAGCAGGCGCCGGTGCTGCGCCGCTGGCTTCAGACCGTCATCGCCCAGCCGGTGCCCGAGTCGCTGGTGCGGCGGCTGGCCGACGAACTGCCCACGGTTGGCCACGCCCGCTGGCCGGCGCCGGGCGGCGAACTGCGGCTGCACGACGCGCGGCTGAGTTATGCGGTGCCGCAGGCGGCGGCCACGCTGGCGCCCGAGCCCCTGGCGCTGGACCTGTCGTCCCCGGGCGTCGTCGAGCTGCCGGCCTGGGGCGGGGCGCTCGAAGTACAGGCCGTCGGCGAAGGCGGCGTCTCGCCGTCCTGGCTGCGCGCCGCCGAGCTGCGCCCCCGCCGCGGCGGCGAGTCTTTTCAGGTCGCGCCGCGTGCCACGCCGCGTGCGCTGAAGAAGCAGTACCAGGCCCGGCGCGTCGCCGCCTGGGACCGGGCCGGGCCGTTGGTCTTCAGCGGCGAGCAACTCGTCTTCGTGCCCGGCCTGGGCATCGACGCACGCTGCCGCGCTGCGGCCGGCGAGGCACAGCTGGCGCTGGCCTGGCGCCCGGCCTGAACTGCGCGTCATCTTCCCGCAAGGGAGAGCCCGTCCGGCCCGCTAAAATCACGGGTTTTCGCTCGTTACCGATCCATGGGACTGATCGTTCACAAATACGGCGGCACGTCGATGGGCTCGACCGAGCGCATCCGCAACGTCGCCAAGCGCGTGGCCAAGTGGGCCCGTGCCGGCCATCAGATGATCGTCGTGCCGTCCGCGATGAGCGGCGAGACGAACCGTTTGCTGGGCCTGGCCAAGGAACTGCAACCGGCCACGATGACGCCCGAGGCGCTGCGTGAGCTCGACGCCATCGCCGCCACCGGCGAACAGGTCTCGGTCGGCCTGCTGGCGCTGGCGCTGCAGGCCGAGGGCCTGGCGGCGGTCAGCTACTCGGGCTGGCAGGTGCCGGTGCACACCGACACCGCCTACACCAAGGCGCGCATCAGCAGCATCGAGGACCAGCGCGTGCGCGCCGACCTCGCCGCCGGCAAGGTCGTCATCATCACCGGCTTCCAGGGCATCGACGACCTGGGCAACGTGACGACGCTGGGCCGCGGCGGCAGCGACACCTCGGCGGTGGCCGTGGCGGCGGCGCTGAAGGCCGACGAGTGCCTGATCTACACCGACGTCGACGGCGTCTACACCACCGACCCGCGCATCGTGCCCGAGGCGCGCCGCCTGGCGACCATCAGCTTCGAGGAAATGCTCGAGATGGCCAGCCTCGGCTCCAAGGTGCTGCAGATCCGCTCGGTCGAGTTCGCCGGCAAGTACCGCGTGCCGCTGCGCGTGCTGTCCAGCTTCACGCCCTGGGACATCGACATCGCCGAAGAATCCCGCTCGGGAACGCTGATCACTTTCGAGGAAGACGAGAAGATGGAACAAGCCGTCGTGTCCGGCATCGCGTTCACCCGCGACGAAGCCAAGATCACCGTGATGGGCGTGCCCGACAAGCCCGGCATCGCCTACCAGATCCTCGGCCCGGTGGCCGACGCCAACATCGACATCGACGTCATCATCCAGAACGTCTCGCACGACGGGAAGACCGACTTCTCGTTCACCGTCAACCGCGGCGACTACCCGCGGGCGATGGACCTGCTGAAGAACCAGGTCGCTCCGGCCACCGGCGCCGAGCAGGTGATCGGCGACCCGAAGATCTGCAAGGTGTCGATCGTCGGCATCGGCATGCGCAGCCACGTCGGCGTCGCCAGCTCGATGTTCCGCGCCCTGTCCGAAGAGGGCATCAACATCATGATGATCAGCACCAGCGAGATCAAGACGAGCGTCGTGATCGCCGAGAAGTACATGGAGCTGGCGGTGCGCGCGCTGCACAAAGCCTTCGATCTCGACCAGCCTGCAGAGGGTGCTTAAAAAATCTTGAAAAGTGCGGCTACAATGCCGCCTCTTCGCCGGAGTCGTGACCGAGTGGCCGAAGGTGCTCCCCTGCTAAGGGAGTATGTGGGCAAAACCTGCATCGAGGGTTCGAATCCCTCCGACTCCGCCAAGCGAACAATCGCCGCCTGAACAAGGCTGCAACGAGAAAGCCGCCAAGTCTCAAGACTCGGCGGCTTTTTTCTTGACCACGAGTTGCCCATCCCGGCGTCATCTCTTCGGCTGAAACCTCGGCTTCATTTTCCCGGCCTCGCGCCGTAAGCGGCGGCGGCCTCTGCCGGCTTCAGTCAATCGCCGGTTTATTGAGTCGAAACAAGGACTTGCCAGCGGCCGCCGGAAGTCCGAGAAACCTTTCACAGTCTTCGGGCGACGGTCATCGTGTCGCATCGGTTTACACGCCGAAACAATCCGGGTGACCGTCAACTCATTCGGAAAGGGATCTCGTGGGAGGACTCAAGAGACACGATCGCGCCGGCCAACGCAGCTGGCTCGCCGTGACCGCCATCGCCGCCGCCGCACTGGCGGGTTGCGGCGGGGGCGATGAACCCGCGGCCGACCAGGCCAGCGCCTCGGACGCCGCGGCCAGCGCCCCGGCCGCCGCGTCGGCGGCCGAGGTCGGCACCACGGCCCATGTGCGGCCGATGTTCCACACCTTGCCGGTGCTGCCGCCGGAGCCTGCGCGCGCCGGCTCGGCGTCCGGCGAAGTCGGGGCGATGGCTGCGGCCGGCCCGCAGCACATCGTGCTCGACGCGATCGACGCGCGCATCGACACCAAGCGGCTGAGGCCCGACCAGTTCGAGGCCCGCCGCACCGCGGCGCGCGCCGCCGCCGCGGGCAGCGTGCGTCCGGCGGACACCACGGTCGCGACCATCTACGGCCCCGACGAGATCCGCCAGGCCTACCGCCTGCCCAACCTCGCTTCGGCCGACGCCGCCGCGCAGGGCGCCGGGCAGACGATCTACATCGTCGTCGCCGGCCAGCACCCGGCGGCACTCGCCGAACTCAATGCCTTCGCCAGCCGCTTCGGCCTGCCGGGCTGCAGCGACGGCTCCAGCCTCGCGTCGAACACGCGGCTGCCGCTGGCCACCGCGTCGGCCTCGAGCGGCTGTTCGCTGGTCGTCGCCAACGTCGACAGCTCGGGCCAGCTCTCGGACCAGGCGCCGACGCACGACAGCGACTGGGGCCTGGAGACGGCGCTGGACCTGCAGTGGGCCCATGCGATGGCGCCCAAGGCCCGCCTGGTGCTGATCCAGTCGCCGACCGAGCTGGTGGTCGACATGCTGCAGGCCGTCGAACTGGCCAACCGCATGGGCCCCGGCATCGTCAGCATGAGCTGGGGCGCCGAGGAGGAAAGCTGGGCCAAGTCGCTGCAGTCGAGCTTCCGCACCAGCAACATGCAGTACGTCGCGGCTGCCGGCGACGACGGCACGCAGAGCCTGTGGCCGGCGGTGACGCCCGAGGTGCTGGCCGTCGGCGGCACGACGCTGAGCTACGACGGCGTCAACCCGCGCCAGGAGAACGTCTGGTCGCAAAGCGGCGGCGGCCCCAGCCGCTACTTCTTCAGCCCTATCTACCAGTTCCGCGTGAAGATCGACGGCTGGATGACCACCTATCGCGTCACGTCCGACGTGTCGTTCAACGCCGATCCGTTCAGCGGCCACTACGTCTACCACGACGGCCAGTGGGTGGTGCTGGGCGGCACCAGCGCCGGCACCCCGCAGTGGGCGGGCATCCTCGCGGTGGCCAATGCCCAGCGCCAGCAGCGCGGCCTGAAATCGGAGCTGCAGACCCACGACCAGCTGTACAAGCTGATCGGCAGCCGTTCGTTCAACGACATCACGTCGGGGGCCAACGGCAGCTGTGGCGGTTGCATCGCCACCGTCGGCTACGACCATCCGACCGGCATCGGCACGCCCAACGTCGACACGCTGCTCGAGCAGCTCGCGCCGATCACCCCGCCGACCCCGGCCAACCGGGCGCCGGTCTTCGGCAGCCTCAAGGCCTCGGGGCGCGTCAAGTCGGCGCTGTCGTTCACGGTGCAGGTGTCCGACCCCGACGGCGACGCCGTCACGCTGAGCCTGGTCGGCAACCTGCCCAAGGGCATGAGCTACGACGCCGGCACGCGCACCTTCAACTGGCCCAAGCCGGCGAGCGGCAGCTACTCGGTGGGGCTGAAGGCTTCCGACGGCAAGGGCGCGAGCAACACCGCCACGCTGAGCTTCGCCATCGGCCCGGCCAACCGCAAGCCGACGCTGGCCGCCGGTTCGTGGTCGGCGGTGGCCGGACAGCCGTTCCAGGTGACGGTCGCCGGCAGCGACCCGGACGGCGATGCGCTGAGCTACGAGCTGACCCAGGCGCCGTCCGGCATGACCGTGTCCGCGGCGGGCGTCGTCAGCTGGCCGAGCCCGACGGCCGGCAAGTTCTCGGTCGTCGTCAAGGCCAACGACGGCTACGGCGCCACGGTGTCGAAGAAGATGAGCCTGAAGGTCGTCGCGCCGCCGGTGGCCCCGGTCGTCGACGCGGCTTCGAGCTCGGCCGTGGCCGGCAAGAAGTGGTCGTTCAAGGTCTCGGCCCGCGATGCCAACGGCGACAAGCTGCGCTACGCGGTCTCGGGGGCGCCGGCCGGGCTCACGATCGACGGCAAGGGCAAGCTCGCCTGGAGCAAGCCCGTGGCCGGCGTCTACACCTTCACCGTCACCGTCAGCGATCCCGGCGGCCTGACGGGGTCGGCGCAGCTGACGCTGACCGTGTCCTGAGCGCAGGCCGGCGGCGCGGGCCTCAAGCCTGGCCCGGCGTCGCCGGCATCAGCGCCGAGCCGACAGGCACCACCAGCACGTCGTAGGGCGAAGCGCGCAGCACGCTGCGCGTGACGCTGCCCAGCAGCGCGTCCAGCCACGGCGCTTCGGTGGAGCGGCCGATGACGATCAGCTGGCTGCCGGCGCCCGGGCGCCGGGCGAGCAGCTCGGCGGCGACGTCGTCGCCCAGCGCCAGCATCATGCGCAGGCGCTCGGCCTGCGGCCCCTGCGCGTCGACGACCTGCTCGAGCTGGGTGACGCGACGGCGCAGGTCCAGCTCCAGCGTGCGCAGGCCGTCGTGGCCGCCGCGCAGCTTGCTCGGCCGCCACTGGCGCAGCACGTGCAGCAGCGCCACTTCGCGGTCGCCGGCCAGCGCCAGCGCCCAGCGCACCAGCCGTTCCGGTTCGGCCTGCAGGTCGACGGCCGCCAGCACCTGCTGGTAGGCCAGCCCGCAGGGCTCGTTGACGACCAGCAGCGGCACCGGCAGCACGCTGGCCAGCCGGCTGGCCACGCCGGGCCGCCAGAACGACGCCAGGCCCGCGTGCAAGGCCTTGGGCACGACGACGAGGTCGGCATGGCGCAGCGCCTCGCGGGCGTCGCCGACGCGCCGCAGCGGCGTCTCGGCCAGCAGGATCGGCCGCTGGTGCTGGCGCGCGACGCGGCGGCCGATGCGGCTCAGCCGCGCGCGCAGCAGCCCGGCCGAGACGTCGCCGCGGCCAGCCCAGGCGACCAGTCTCAGCGAGGCGTCGTGCGCGCCGGCCAGCGCGGCGGCGCGCTGCAGCGCGACTTCGCTGGCGTCGGACAGGTCGCCGAGCACGGCGATCGAGCGCAGCGCCACCGGGCGCGACGGGTCGGTTGCGGC
Organism: Rubrivivax gelatinosus IL144; assembly: GCF_000284255.1. Lineage (NCBI taxonomy): Bacteria > Pseudomonadati > Pseudomonadota > Betaproteobacteria > Burkholderiales > Sphaerotilaceae > Rubrivivax > Rubrivivax gelatinosus. The sequence continues at coordinate 3,370,497 of NC_017075.1, read as the reverse complement.
GGCAGGCGCTGGCGGCCGCAGGTTCGGCAAGCGGGTGAAATCGAGCGCGCTGGCGCGGCGCTCGGCGGTATCGGCGGATGGCATCGGCGACCTCACGACGGCGCGGCCATGAGGCCGCGGGACGCACTGTCCGGCCCGGCGATAGAGGTGTGCTGAAGCTGGAGAGAGGAGGGCTATCGCCGGGCCCGGGGAAGTGCCGCCGGGGCCCAGGGCTCCCGGACGCGGCACTGCCGCGCCGTGGCGGCGGCGGCGAGGGCGTTGTGGCGGGCAGGCGAGACCATGGCCCCAGTATCGGCCGGGCCTGCCCGCCGGGGCAAGGTTTGACCGCTCGGCGCGTGCCGGATTGCGGCCACGGCCTCAAGCCCTCTCGCGCACCAGCCCGGCTTCGGCGGCCAGCCGCGCCTCGTCCCAGCCGCGGCCCAGCAGCAGCATGCGGGTGTGCAGCTCGTCGTGCAGCCTGGCGTCGACCGTCTCGCCCAGCGCGCGCAGCACGCGCTCGCGAAGCTGCACGTAGCGCAGCGGGTAGTGCCGGGCCAGACGGCGCCACAGCGCGTGCGCGCCGGCCGACTGGCGCGCGCCGGTGACCAGGCAGCAGCCCGCGTCCAGACTGCGGCGGTAGACCGCGGTGGCCAGGCCACGGCGGCGGTAGGCGGCGCGGTACTTGGAGTGCGGCGCACGCAGGTGGCGGTCGGCGCGCACGTCCAGCTCGATCAGGCGGTTGAAGACCGTGTAGCCGGCCAGCTGCTGGCGCAGCACGTCTTCGACGTAGACGTAGAGCTCGCCGTCGGCTTCGCGCCAGTGCAGACGGAAACCCGGCATCGGCGCCGGTTCGCAATCGAGGCCGTGCAGCACGTCGCCGGGGCGGCGCAGGCGGCGCTGCAGCGTGTCGAGCTCCTGCTCCAGCCGTGCTTCGTCGGGATCGACGTCGATGCGCAGCTCCAGCCGCGGCCAAGGCGGCCAGGCCCACGCGGCGATCATGCCGTTCCCTCCGCCGCCGGAAGCCAGGCACCGCTGCGCAGCTCGCCCGGCCGGGTGCGCGAAACCACGCGCCCGCAGGACGACCAGGCTTCGCGGCGCACGCTGGAGCCGGCGTGCACGCCGTAGCCGGCGCCGCTGCGCACCTCGCCGCCGCTGACCAGGCTCTCGCCGGCGCGGATCGCACCCTCGGCGACGATGTCGCCGCCGGCCACCACGCCCCAGCCGGCGTCCAGGTGCACGCCGCTGCGCACGTCGCCGGCGGCCTGCACGCCGTGGCCGACCTTCAGCCCTTCGCCGCAGACGACGTGGCCGCCGGCGCGCAGGCTCTTGCCGCATTCGGCCGCACCGCCGACCTGCAGGTCGCCGCTGAGGACCAGCGTGCCGCCGACGCTCAGCGCGCCGGCGCAGCCCAGGTCGCCCTGCACGCGCAGGTCGCCGGCGCAGACCAGGCTGCCCGAGGCCTCGACGCTCCAGCCGGCGACGACGTCGCCGCCGCAGCGCAGCCGTTCGGTGCGCAGCCCGGCGCCGCAGCGCAGGTCGGCGTCGACCATCAGCACCGTTCCGGCGCGCACGCCGCCGCCGGTGCTGAGCGAGCCGCCGATGCGCAGCACGGTGTCGACCTCGACGCCATGCCGCACCTGCAGCGAGCCGGGGAAGACGAAGGCCTCGGCCGACAGCTCGTCCAGCGAGCGCACGGCGTCCACCGGGCCGAAGCGGTCGATCAGCCAGCAGGCGTCGTCGATGCGGCCGTCGTCGACCAGCGCGTCGACGACCCGCAGGTACTCGGCGGCGCTGCTGAAGCGCCGGGCGAACCAGCGGTAGCCGCTGGCGCAGGAACGTTTGGCCCGAAGGGCCGTCGTGGAGATCTCCATCTGCACAACCTCGTGGCGAAGCACGCGGCGGCGCCGCGTGCGGACGGGGGAGGTCGGGAGGCGGCCCCGGCGCGGGGGCGTGCCGGAGCGGATGACGGGACGCCCGTGCGCCCCTCGACCTGCGGTCTCGATGCAGGGCCTGGCCCTGCCGGCCCGCCGTGCGTGGACTTCAGGCCTGGACGAGCGCCCGGAGTCCGCGCACGGCCGAAGAGGGCACGGCCGGAGATCCGTAGGAGCGCAGGGCCGCGAGTGCGCGGCCGACCCGCATCGTGCCGGGCGTCACGCAGCCGGCCGCAACCGCCGGAAGGCGGGCCGGGCTCGTGCGGCGGTGGACGCGGGCTGCGGGCATCGGAGAGATGGAGAGGCGGAAAGCGCCGACATTATCGGCCGCCGCGGGAGGCGTCAGGCGACGGCGAGCAGCGTCGGGTCCCTGGCGACCTGGATCTTCGTCGGCTCGCTGGCCGTGCCGATGGGCGCCAGCTCGCTGGCCGGCGTCGTCTTGCCCTCGGCCTGGCGGCGCTGCGCCTGCTCGGCCTGCTGGCGGTACAGCTCGGCCAGCTGCGCCTGCACCAGCTGGATGCGGGCCTGCAGCAGCTCGCTCTGCTTCTGCTTGTCCTTGGCCGGAAGGTCGGAGTGCGCGACTTCCTGCAGCTGCTTGGACAGCGTCGTGATCTGCTTGACCAGCGCCTGGATGCGCGACTTCACCGAAGCATCGGAACTGCCGCCGCTCGCGCCGGCGGCTGCCGTGGACATCTGGACGTTCATCGTGCCCTCCCGCGGGCGTGGCTCGTGCTGCCGTTCGTCATGTCCGGTTATCGGCCGCCATCGGCCGGAACTGAAATCGCGGGGTCGCTGGCTGCTGTCACGATTTGACACGAATCGCCGGGAATACTCGCGCCACGGGCTGCTTTCCGCCGGTCCGCCTGTCCCACGCCCATGGAACGCAAAGGCCGCCGCTGGCGCAAGACCGAACTGTCGCGCCGCTTGTTGAATGACCGCGCGGCCATGCCGCCGGCATGGCGCATGTGGCTGATCACCGTCGACGGTCGGCGCAGCGAAACCGAGTTGCTGACGCTGGCCGCCGGGCTGGGCCTGGACGGCGCGGCCTTGATCGAGCGCCTGGCCGCCGACGGCTGGATCGCCGATGCCGACCCGCCCCCTGCGGCACCGGAACCGGCCACGCCGGCGCGCCGCCGGCTCGCCGCGGCGCGCATGTTCGCCATCGACCTGGCGGCGCGCATGCTCGCCGGGCGCGACGCGGAACTGCGTGAATCCTGGCGCGAGGTGCAGGACGAAGCCTCGTTCCAGCGCTGGCTGGGCGATTGCGCCGGGCGCATCGCCGAAGCCGCCGGGCAGGAGCGGGCGGCGCTCTTCGTGCAGCGTGTCGAACTCGTGCTGGCCGAACCGAATCCTGCTGCGTGAGCCCCTCGCATATTTCCGTGTCAGTTTCGTGACGATACTCTGAAGATTATGTTTGGAATTGCGCTGTATCGCTCCTCGGTGACCGTTTGATGACTCTCGGGGCGATATTTCAGCTGTTTTCTTGAGTTTCGCTGATTAACTTTCTAGGGGTTTACGCCGATATTCCGGGCGTTTTCCCGAGGACCAGCCCCGAAGGCTGGCTGCCATGACTTCGTTCCCTGATTCCGTCCTCCCGTCCGCACGCCGCCCGCGAGCCGCGAAGCCGTCGACCGGTGGCCTCTTGTCACCTGGCATGCGTCTGTTCGGCCCGCTGCGCCTGCGCGCCAAGGCGGCCGTCATCTGTGCCGTGCTGCTGGCGCCGGCGCTCGTCACCGGTGGCGTCCTGGTGCGTGCCGGGTTCGAGCAGGCGCAGGCCGCGCAGGCCGAGCGCGATGCGCTGGCCGTCGCCGCGCAGCTGCTGCCGCTGGCCGAGGCGGTGCAGACCGCACAAGGCGCCGCGCGCGCCACGGCCGCCGGCCACGAGGCCGCGGCGGCCGACTATCGCGATGCGCTGGCGCGCGCCCGTGCCGCGCTCGCGGCGCTGGGCCAGACGGCGGGCGCGCCGCCGCTGGACACGCTGCGCAGCCGGCTCGCCGCGATGCCGGCCGAGGCCGGCGCCGACGCCGCGGGCGCCGACGCGGCCGACGCCGCCGCTACGGCGGCCGCCGAGACGATCCCGGCGCTGCTCGGTCAGGGCGAACTGGCGCACGACGCCGACTCCGAGGTCGCCGACCCGGTGCGCCGGGCGCTGCTGGCGCTGCCGCGCGCCGCGGCCGACAGCGCCTCGCTGTGGGGCTGGGCGGTGCACGGCGTCGTGCGCGGCGCGCTCGACGAGCCGGCGCAGTACCAGCGCCAGGCGGCCTGGCAGGCGCGGGCCAGCGCGGCGCTGGCCGACGCCGGCCTGGCCGCTTCGCCGGCCGCGGCTTTCGTGCAGGCCGCCGACGTCTCGGCGCTGGTGCGCGACGCCTTCACGCCCGACGAGGTCTACGCCCAGGGCCGGGCGGCGCTGCACACGCTGTGGCAGCAGGCCGCCGCGGCGCTGCCGCCGGTCGATGCCCGGCTGGCCGAACGCCGCGCCGAGCTGGCGCGCCGCAGCGCGCTGCACGCGGCGCTGCTGGGCGGCGCGCTGCTGCTTGCGGCCTACCTCTTCGTCTGCTTCGCGCGTTCGCTGGAAACGGGCTTCGCCGCCGTCGGCCAGGAGCTCGGTCGCATCGCACGTGGCGACCTGCGCCCGGCGCCGCTGCCGCCCGGCCGCGACGAAGCCGCCGAGCTGCAGCGTGGTGCGGCCCAGGCGCGCGAGTCGCTGCGCGAGGTGGTCGACCAGGTGCGCGCGGCGGCCGAAGCCGTGGCGCGCGCCGGGCGCGAGATCGCCGCTGGCGCCGGCGACCTGTCGCAGCGCAGCGAACAGGCCGCCGCCGGGCTGCAGCAGACGCATGCTGCGCTGGAGCGCATCGGCAGCGACGCCGCCGACGGCGAGCAGCGCTCGGGCCGTGCCGCTGCGGTGGCCGACGCCTACGTCCAGGCGGCGCGCGCCAGCCAGCAGACGATGGACGAGGCGGTGCGCACGATGGCCCGGGTCGACGCCTCGGCCGGGCGCATCGCGGCCATCGTCGACACGATCGACGGCATCGCCTTCCAGACCAATCTGCTGGCGCTCAACGCCGCCGTCGAGGCGGCGCGGGCCGGCGAGCAGGGGCGCGGCTTCGCCGTCGTCGCCGCCGAGGTGCGCCTGCTGGCGCGGCGCTCGGCCGACGCGGCGCGCGAGATCAAGGCCTTGATCGGCGAGAACGTCGACGGCGTGCGCGCCGGCAGCGCCGTCGTGCGCAGCGCCGGCCAGCGCATGCAGGCCATCGTCGGCGAGGCCGGCGAGGCGCGCGCGCTGGTGGCGACGATCGCCGAAGGCGCGGCGCGCCAGGGCCACGAGGTGCGCCAGGTGGTCGCCGCGCTGCAGGCGCTGGACGCGGCCACGCAGCACAACGGCGCGCTGGTCGAGCAGACCGCCGCCGCCACCGCCGAGCTCGAGCGCCAGGCCGAGGAGTTGGTGGCGACGGTGGCGCGTTTTCGCACCGGCGGCGGCAGCGAAGGAGTCCTCGCATGAGCGCGCTGCGGCACTTCCAGGCTCACTCCGACCCGGTATCCGACCCGATGAAATTCGATCTCGGTGACACCTCCCGGCCCTTGGCGCGCCTGATGCAGGAACGGGCGCTGGAGATCCACTTCCAGCCCATCGTCTCGCTGGCCGACGGCGCGATCCACGCCCACGAGGCGCTGGTGCGCGGCCCACGCGGCACGGCGCTGCACGGCGCCGAGGCGCTGCTGGCGCAGGCGCGCCAGGAGGGCCTGTTGCAGGAGTTCGAGGTCGCCTGCGTCGTGCTGGCGCTGGAGCGCTGGGCCGCGATGCGCCAGGCCGGACGGCTGTTCGTCAACATCAGCGCCTCGGCGCTGGCGCGCTGCTTCGCCGGGCGCAGCGCGCAGGACATCGCCCACAGCGTGCAGTCGCGCGGCGTCAACCCGCAGAGCGTGGCCTTCGAGATCACCGAGCACGAGCGGGTCGCCGACATCCCGCTGCTCGTCGAGGTCGCCGACGTCGTGCACGGCGCCGGCATGAGCTTCGTGCTCGACGACTTCGGCGACGGCCGCTCCAGCCTGCGCCTGTGGTCCGAGCTGAACCCCGACGTCGTCAAGATCGACAAGTACTTCAGCCGCGACATCGCCCAGCAGCCCAAACGCCTGCGCACGCTGCGCGCGCTGATGCAGATCGCCGACACCTTCGGCACGATGCTCGTCGCCGAAGGCGTCGAGACGCAGGAAGACCTGCGTGTGCTGCGCGACCTGGGCTGCCCGCTGGTGCAGGGTTATCTGCTCGGCCGCCCGGCGGCCTCGCCACGCGCCGCGCCCGAGCCCGAGGCGCTGACCGTGCTGAACGACCGCCAGATCGCCGTGCTGCCCACCGAACGCACCGCGCCGCTGCCGCGCCGGCTGAGCCAGGCCAAGATCGTCGAGGCGCCGCCGGTGGGCCTGGACGCGACCAACGACCAGGTCGTCGCGATGTTCACCGCGCACCCCGAGTGGCACGCCATCGCGCTGGTCGACGGCGATCGCCCGGTGGCGCTGGTCGGCCGCCAGCAGTGCCTGGACCGCTACGCCAAGCTCTACTTCAAGGAGGTCTGCGGGCGCAAACCCTGCCTGGCCTTCGCCAACACCGAGCCGACGCTGGTCGACGTCAACGCCGGCATCGACGAACTCGCCGAGCTGCTGACCTCGCCCGACCAGCGCTACCTGAGCGAAGGTTTCGTCTACGTCGACAACGGCCGCTACCGCGGCCTGGGCACCGGCCAGCAGCTGGTGCGCCAGGTGACCGAGAGCCGCATCGAGGCCGCGCGCCACGCCAACCCGCTGACCTTCCTGCCCGGCAACAGCCCGATCAGCGAGCACATCGAACGCCTGCAGGCCGCCGGCGCGAGTTTCGTCGCCTGCTACGCCGACCTGGCGCAGTTCAAGCCCTTCAACGACCACTACGGCTACTGGTGCGGCGACCGCATGATCAAGCTGCTGGCGGCGACGATCCAGGCCCACGCCGACCCGCGGCGCGACTTCGTCGGCCACGTCGGCGGCGACGACTTCGTCATCCTGTTCCAGAGCTGCGACTGGCGCGCGCGCTGCGAGCGCATGGTGGCCGACTTCGACGCCGCCGCGGTCGGCCTCTACGACGAGGACGCGCAGGCCGCCGGCGGCATCCGCGCCGAGGACCGCCACGGCGTCGAACGTTTCTTCGGCTTCGTCTCGCTGTACATGGGCATCGTCGAGATCGCGGCCGGCACGCTGTTCCGCAGCGCCTCCGACGTCGCCAGCGCCGCCGCGCGTGCCAAGCAGACCGCCAAGCAGACCGGTCTGTCGATCCATGTGCAAGGCGTGGCGCCGCTGACGGCGCTGCGGCCGGCCGAGCCGGCGACCTGAGGTCAGGCGCGCGGGTCGGCCAGGCGCAGCGCGGCCAGCAACTGCTCCAGCGCCCAGTCCAGGTCGGCCTGCGGCAGGTTCAGCGGCGGCGCCAGCACCAGCACACGGCCCTGGCCGAGCTTGAACGACAGGCCGGCCGACAGGCAGCGGTAGAGCAGCGCCTCGGCGCGCGCTTCGGCCGCCAGGCCGCCGCCGTCGCGCAGCTCGATGCCCAGCAGCAGGCCCAGGCCACGCACCTCGGCGACCCAGGGCAGGCCAGCGCATTCGGCGCGCAGCCGCGCCAGCAGCGCCGCGCCCAGATCGCGGCTGCGTTCGACCAGGCCTTCGTCGGCGATGACGTCCAGCGTCGCCAGCGCCGCGGCGCTGGCCACCGGGTTCTTCTCGTGCGTGTAGTGGCCCAGCGAGATCGCCTGGGCGACGTCGAAGCGCCCGCGCGCGACCAGCGCCGCCAGCGGCATCGAGCCGCCGCCCAGGCCCTTGCCCAGCACCAGCATGTCGGGCTCGATGCCGTAGTGCTCGACGGCGAACATGCGCCCGGTGCGGCCCAGCGCGATCGGGATCTCGTCGAGGATCAGCAGCGCGCCGTGGCGGTCGCAGGCGGCGCGCAGGCGGCGGTAGTAGTCGGGCGGCGGCACCTGCACGTCGGTGCAGCGCACGGTCTCGACGACGACCGCGGCGACGTCGCCTTCCTTGCGCAGCACGTACTCGACGTAGTCGGCGCAGCGCAGCGCGCATTGCCCGCCGCAGCCGAAGGCGCAGGCCTGCGGGGCGTGCGGCGGCACGTGTTCGCTGCCCGGCAGCAGCGGGCCGATGCCGCGGCGGAACGCCGCTTCGCCGCCGACGGAGATCGCGTCCAGCGAGGCGCCGTGGAAGGCGTCCCACATCGAGATCGTCTTGAAGCGCCCGGTGACGACGCGCGCCAGCTTCAGCGCGATGCCGATCGCCGCCGTGCCGCCGGGCGCCAGCAGCAGCTTGGCGTCGGGCATCGGCGCCAGGCCGCAGAGCCGGCGTGCCAGTTCGACCGCCGGGCGGTTGGTGTAGCGCCGCGGGCTGAAGGGCAGTGTCGCCAGCGTCTCGGTGATCGCCGCGACGACACGCGGGTGGCCGTGGCCGACCTGGTGCAGGCTGTTGCCGTGCAGGTCCAGCACGCGCCGCCCGGCGGTGTCGGTCAGCCAGCCGCCGCCCGCCGACTCCAGCGCGTTCAGGCAGGGCGTGGACAGCGCCTGGTGGAAGAACCAGCGTGCGTCTTCGGCAAGCAGCGCGCGTGTCGGTTCGTCCAGGTGCCGGGCCTGCCAGTCCTGGCGCGCCCGGCCGAGGTTCAGATCGCCTTCGGAGGCGTCGGGCGCGGGGTTCATCGTCAGCCCAGCTCGCCGTCGGCCAGCATGCGCCGCCGGCCGCCGTCGGCATGGGCGAACAGCGCTTCGGCGGCACCGGCGGCGTCGCCGGCGGCCAGGCGTTCGACGATGGCCGCGTGTTCCTCGGCGAAACGCGGGATCGCCCGCGGCGCCAGCAGGTTGCGGCGGCGGAACAGCGCCAGCAGCCGCGTCGTGCGGCGGTAGGTCTCCAGCAGCGCCGCGTTGCCGGCGAGCACGACGAGGCGGTCGTGGAAACCGAGGTTCAGCTCGTGGAAGCGGTCGACCTCGTGTTCGCCGACGGCGCTCATCGCCGCGGTCAGCGCACGCAGCTCGGCCAGCTGCTCGGGCGTGATGCGCGTGGCCAGCAGCCGGCCGGCGGTGGCGTCCAGGCCGGCGCGCAGCTCGTAAAGCTCGGCGGCCTCGGCCAGCGGGATCTCGCGCACGAAGGCGCCGCGGTTCTTCTCCTGGCGCACCAGGCCGCCTTCTTCGAGCAGGCGCAACGCCTCGCGCAGCGGCCCGCGCGAGACGCCCAGGCGCTGCGCCAGCGCGGCTTCGTTCAGGCGCGCGCCGGGGCCCAGCTCGCCGGCCAGGATCAGCGCCTCCACCGACTCGGCGGCCAGCCGCGCGAGCGAGGTGCTCTGCATCAGCGCCAGGGCGGCTTCGCGGGTGACGGTGGAGGTGCTCATGGGCGCGGCAGGGGTCGACGGGCGCGGATCGTAAAGACGCCGCTGGCGGATCGTCAACTGCCGACTGTCGACTGCAGATTGTCAACAAACGGACATCGAGCCTGCCTAAGGTGCCGCCCACAAGCCGTTCGCGGCCGGTTCCCGTTGTCCCACTTCCCGGAGTCAACCCGATGACGCGTTTCGCTCTCGCCCCGATCCTGGCCACGCTGGCGCTGGCCGCCGCCTTCCCGGCGTTTGCCGAGAAGACCACGCTGAACGTCTACACCGCGCTGGAGACCGACCAGCTCAAGGCCTACCAGGAAGGCTTCAACAAGGCCTACCCGGACATCGAGCTGAAGTGGACACGCGACTCCACCGGCATCGTCACCGCCAAGCTGCTGGCCGAGAAGGACAAACCGGTGGCCGACGTCATCATGGGCGTGGCCGCGTCGAGCATGGTCGTCTTCGACCGCGAAGGCATGCTGCAGCCTTACGCGCCGGCCAACCTGAAGGCCGTGCAGACGCGTTTCCGCGCCGCCGGCGCGGCGCCGGCCTGGGTCGGCATGGACGTCTGGGGCGCGGCCATCTGCTACAACGTCGTCGAGGCGCAGAAGCAGGGCCTGCCGCGCATCGAGAGCTGGAAGGACCTGCTCAAGCCCGAGTTCAAGGGCAAGATCGTGATGCCCAACCCGAACTCCTCGGGCACCGGCTTCCTCGACGTCACCGCCTGGCTGCAGCTCTTCGGCGAGCAGGGCGGCTGGCAGTACATGGACCGATTGCACGACAACGTCGCGGTCTACACCCACTCCGGCTCCAAGCCCTGCGTGCTGGCCGGCAACGGCGAGTTCCCGGTCGGCATCTCCTTCGAGTACCGCGCCAACGCCGTGCGCAGCAAGGGCGCGCCGATCGACGTCATCTTCCCCAAGGAAGGCCTGGGCTGGGACCTGGAGGCGATCGCCATCGTCAAGGGCACGCCCAAGCTCGAGGCGGCCAAGAAGCTGGCCGACTGGGCGAGCACGCGCGAAGCCAACGAGCTGTACGCGAAGAACTTCGCGATCACCGCGATCCCGGGCATCGCGACGCGGCTGAAGTACGTGCCGACCGACTACGAGCAGCGCCTGGTGAAGAACGACTTCGGCTGGATGGCCAGGAACCGCGACGCGGTGCTGGCCGAGTGGCAGAAGCGTTACGGCGCCAAGTCCGAGCCGAAGAAGTAAGCGCGGCCGATGGCGCACCTGGAGGTCTCGGGCCTGGGCAAACGTTTCGGGCGCTTCGTCGCGCTCGACGGCGTGGACCTGGCGGTCGGGCGCGGCGAGTTCGTCGTGCTGCTGGGCCCGTCGGGCTGCGGCAAGACGACGCTGCTGCGCACGATCGCCGGGCTGGAGCGCCAGGACGCCGGGCGCATCGTGCACGCCGGGCAGGACATCTCGGCGCTGCCGCCGGCACGGCGCGACTACGGCATCGTCTTCCAGTCCTACGCGCTGTTCCCCAACCTGGACGTCGGCCGCAACGTCGCCTACGGGCTGGACGGCCGGCGCGCGGCGCGCGGGGCGCTGCGCACACGCGTGGCCGAGATGCTGCAGTTGGTCGGCCTGCCCGGCATCGAGCACAAGTACCCGGCGCAGCTCTCGGGCGGCCAGCAGCAGCGCGTGGCGCTGGCGCGGGCGCTGGCGACCAAACCCGACCTGCTGCTGCTCGACGAGCCGCTGTCGGCGCTGGACGCGATCGAACGCGTGCGCCTGCGCGGCGAGATCCGTGCGCTGCAGCAGCGTCTGGGCGTGACGACGCTGATGGTCACCCACGACCAGGAAGAAGCGCTGGCGATGGCCGACCGTGTCGTCGTCATGCGCGCCGGGCGGCTGCAGCAGGTCGGCACGCCCGAGGAGATCTACCGCCAGCCGCGCAACGCCTTCGTCGCCGAGTTCATCGGCCGCAGCAACCTCGTCGAAGCCGCGGCCGATGAAAGCGGCCGAGTCGCCTTCGCCGGCGCGGCGCTGAAGAGCGGCGCGGCGCTGCAGCCCGGCCGGCGCTACCGCTTCAGCGTGCGGCCCGAGGACGTGCGCCTGCTGGACACGCTGGACGGCGGCGAGAACGCCTTCTGGGCGCGTGTGCGGCGCTGCGAGTTCCTGGGCCCGGTGTCGCTGGTGACGCTGGAGCCGCCGGGCGCGGCGCCGCTGGTGGCGCAGTTCTCGGCCAACTACCTCGGCGGGCGTGCGCTGGCCGAAGGCGCGACGCTGCGGGTCGCGATCCCGCCCGAACACCTGCTGCCGATGCCGGAGGGCGTGTGAATACTGTCGCCGCGCCCTGGCCGCGCATCGCACCGGCCGAGACCGGCCCGCGCCTGCTGCTGCTGGGCGCGGCGGCGCTCTTGGCGCTGTTCCTGCTGGCGCCGCTGGCGGCGCTGCTGGGCCAGAGCCTGGTCGACGACGCCGGGCAGTGGAGCCTGGCGCGGTTCCGCGAGTTCGCGGCGACGCCGGGCGTCGCCACCGCGGCCTGGAACACGTTGTGGATCGCGGCGCTGGTGACGGCGATCACCGTGCCGCTGGCCTTCGTCTACGCCTACGCCTTGCAGCGCAGCACGCTGCCGGCCAAGCCGCTGTGGCGCGTGTTCGGGCTGTCACCGCTGCTCGGGCCGTCGCTCATCGGTGCGGTCGGCGTCATCCAGTGGTTCGGCAACCAGGGCCTGGCCAAGAGCTGGATGGGCGGCGCCTCGATCTACGGTGCGCCGGGCATCGTGCTGGCGACGGTGTTCGCCGCCTTTCCGCACGCGCTGATGATCCTCGTCGTCGCGCTGGCCCACGCCGACGCGCGGCTGTACGAAGCCGCCGACGCGCTGCGCGCCTCGCGCTGGCGGCGTTTCGTCACCGTCACGCTGCCGGCGGCGCGCTACGGCCTGGTCAGCGCGGCGCTGGTCGTCTTCGCCTACTCGGTCAGCGAGTTCGGCATCCCGAAGGTCGTCGGCGGCAACTTCCCGGTGCTGGCGGTCGAGATCTACGTGCAGGCCGTGGGCCTGCACAACTTCGGCCGCGGCGCCGTCGTCGCGCTGCTGCTGCTGACGCCGGTGCTGCTGGCCTTCGGCGTCGACCGCCTCGTGCAGCGCCGCCAGCAGGCGAGCCTCACGGCGCGCGCCGTGCCTTACGTCGCCCGGCCCGAGCCGCTGCGCGACGGGCTGCTGCTGGCCTTCGTCGCCGTCGTCGCGGCGGCGCTGCTGGCGGTGCTGGGCATGGCGGTCGCCACCTCGTTCATCACCTTCTGGCCCTACAACCTGGCGCCGACGCTGCGCCACTACACCTGGGGCCTGGCCGAGGCCGGCGTCGGCGACGCCTGGTTCAACAGCCTGCGGCTGGCGCTGGCCACCGCGCTGGTGGGCACGCCTTTCGTCTTCGGCACCGCCTGGCTGATCGAGAAGACCGGGCTGCGTGACGGCCGCCTGGCGGCGGCGGTGCAGGCCTTGGCCTCGCTGCCGATGGGCGTGCCCGGGCTGGTGCTGGGCATCGGCTGCATCCTGTTCTTCAACCACCCCGGCAACCCGCTGGGCGGGCTGTACCGCGGCTTTCCGCTGCTGGTGGCGGTGACGGTGGTGCACTACTACAGCGCCTGCCACCTGACGGCACTGACCGCGCTGAAGAGCCTGGACCGCGAGTTCGAGGCCGTGTCGGCGTCGCTGAAGGTCGCACGCTGGCGCACCTTCTGGCGCGTGACGCTGCCGGTGTGCCTGCCGGCGGTGATGGAGATCGCGCGCTACCTGTTCATCAACGCGATGACCACCGTCTCGGCGCTGGTCTTCCTGTACTCGCCGGAGACGCTGCCGGCCTCGGTCTCGATCCTCAACCTCGACGAAGCCGGCGACCTGGGCCCGGCCGCGGCGATGGCCGCGCTGGTGGTGGCGACCACCGCCGCCTACAGCCTGCTGCACGTGCTTGCCGAACGACTGCTGAGGAGCCGCCAGGCCTGGCGCCTCGCCCCCCGCTGACCCGACACGACCATGCCCCTGATCGACCGTGACCCGCTGCTGCTGACCCCCGGCCCGCTGAGCACCTCGCTGCGCACCAAGCAGGCGATGCTGCACGACCGCGGCTCCTGGGACGAAGCCTTCAACCGCATCACCGCCGAGGTCTGCCGCCGCCTCGTCGACATCGTGCACGCCGGCGAGACCCACGTCGCGGTGCCGATGCAGGGCAGCGGCACCTTCGCCGTCGAGGCCGCGCTGGGCACGCTGGTGCCGCGCGACGGCAAGGTTCTGGTGCCCAACCACGGCGCCTACTGCGCGCGCATCCTGCGCATCCTGGCGACCATCGGCCGCGCCGCGGTCGAGCTGACGGTGCCCGAGGACCAGCCGATGTCGCCGGCGGCGATCGCCGCCGCGCTCGACGCCGACCCCGGCCTCAGCCACGTCGCCGTCGTGCACTGCGAGACCGGCACCGGCATCCTGAACCCGCTCGAGGACATCGCGCGGGTCGTCGCCGAACGCGGCCGGGCGCTGATCGTCGACGCGATGAGCTCCTACGCCGCGGTGGCCATCGACGCGCGCACGACGCCCTTCGACGCCCTCGTCGCGGCCTCGGGCAAGGGCCTGGAAGGCGTGCCCGGCATGGGCTTCGTCATCGCCAGTCGCACGGCGCTGGAGGCCAGCGCCGGCCGCTGCCATTCGCTGGCGCTGGACCTGCACGACCAGTGGCGCTATCTGCAGCGCACGACGCAGTGGCGCTTCACGCCGCCGACCCACGTCGTCGCCGCGCTGGCCGAGGCGCTGCGCCAGTTCGACGAAGAAGGCGGCGTCGCCGCCCGCGGCGCGCGTTACGCCGCCAACGGTCGCCGCCTCGTCGACGGCCTGGGCGCGCTGGGCCTGCAGCCCTTTCTGCGGCCCGAAGTGCAGTCGCCGGTGATCGTCACCTTCCACGCACCGCGCCACCCGGCCTGGGACTTCGACACCTTCTACCGCGGCGTGCGCGAGCGCGGCTACATCCTCTATCCGGGCAAGCTGACGCGGGTCGAGACTTTCCGCGTCGGCTGCATCGGCGCGCTGGCGCCGGCCGACGTCGACGGCGTCGTCGACGCGGTGGCGCGCACGCTGCGCACGATGGGCATCCCGACGCCGCGCTGAAATGGCCGAACGCGACGTGCTCGTCGTCGGCGCCGGCGTCTTCGGCGCCGCGGTGGCCTGTGAGCTGGCGCGCCACGGCTGGGGGCCGCGCGTGCGTGTGCTCGAACGGCTGCAGCCGGCCGCCGGTGCCACCGCGCGCGCGGCGGCGCTGGTCACCGCGGTGCGCGACGACCCGGGCCAGATCGCGCTGGCGCGCCAGACGCTGGCGACGATCGCCACGCTGCAGGCCGAGGGCGAGGCGCTGGGCTGGCACGCCTCGGGCGCGCTGCACGTCGCGCCGGCGGCGCTGCGGCCGCTGCTCGAAGCACGCGCGGCGATCGGCGCCGCCAACGGCGTCGCCTCGCGTTGGCTCCCGCACGAGGCGGCGCTGGCGCTCGCGCCCTGGCTCGACCCGCGCGCTTTCGAGCACGCGCTGTTTTTCCCCGACGACGGCTGGCTGGACCCGCATTCGCTCGCCAGCGCCGTTCTGCGGGTCGCCGTGCGCCACGGCGTGCGCATCGAGACCGCCGAGGTGCGGCGCCTCGTCGTCGACGGCAGCCGCGTGCGCGGCGTCGAGACCGCCGACGGGTTTGTCGGCGCGGACATGGTGGTGCTCGCCACCGGCGCCTGGGCCAATGTGCTGAGCGCGCCGGCCGGCCTGCCGCTGCCGCTGGCGCCGGTGCGCAGCCAGTACTGGATCAGCACGCCGGCGCCGTGTTTCCCGCGCGAGGGCGCGATCGTGCTGATGCCGGCGATCCGGGCCTACGCCCGGCCCGAGCTCGGCGGCCTGCTGTTCGGCGTGCGCGAGCCGCGCCCGGCGGTCGTCGACGCGCGCCGCCTGCCGGCCGACCTGGGCGGCTTCGCCTTCGAGCCCGAGGACGCCGAAGGCTGGCAGACGCTGGCCGCCGCGGCCGAGGACCTGGGCCGCCACCTGCCGGTGCTGCCGACGCTGGGCATCGCGCACGCCGTCAGCGGGCCCAGCGCCTACACGCCCGACGGCCAGCTCGTCGTCGGCACGGCGCCGGGCCTGGCCGGGCTGGTGGTCGCCGCCGGCTGCAACGGCTCGGGCATCACGTTCTCGGGCGGGGTGGGGCGGCTGGTCGGCGAACTCGTGCGCGGCGCCGCGCCCTTCGTCGACCCGGCGCCGGCCGCGCCCGGCCGCCTCGGCGACTTCGACCCGCAGGCCCCCGACTTTCTCGCCGCCTGCGCCGCCGCGCGCTCGCGCAAGACCTCCGGCTGAACTCTTCAGAATCTCCGACCATGCAGCACACCCTCGAAGCCGTGATCCTCGACTGGGCCGGCACCGTCGTCGACTTCGGCTCCTTCGCGCCGACCCAGATCTTCGTCGACGCCTTCAAGGCGGCCTACGACTTCGACATCACGCTGGCCGAAGCGCGCCGGCCGATGGGCCTGGGCAAGTGGCAGCACATCGAGGCCCTGGGCCGCGACCCCGAGATCGCCGCACGCTGGCAATCGCGTTTCGGCACAGCGATGCGGCGCGAGGATGTCGAGCACCTGTACCAGACCTTCATCCCGCTGCAGGTCGAACGTGTCGGCCAGCACGGCGAGCTGATCCCGGGTGCGCTGGACGCCGTGCAGGCGCTCCGCGCGCGCGGCCTGAAGATCGGCTCGACGACCGGCTACCCGCGGGCGGTGATGCAGCGCCTGATGGAGGTGGTGGCGGCGCAGGGCTACGTGCCCGACTGCACCGTCTGCGCCGACGACCTGCGCGCCGGCGCGCGCCCGGGCCCGTGGATGGCGCTGGCCAACGTGCTCGAACTGGGCCTCGGCTCGGTGGCGCACTGCGTGAAGGCGGACGACACGCTGCCGGGCCTGCTGGAAGGCCGCAACGCCGGCATGTGGACCGTCGGCCTGGCGCTGTCGGGCAGCCCCTGCGGCTGGACGCTGGACGAGTACCTCGCCGCCAGCGAAGCCGAGCGCGAACTGGCGTGCCGCCGCGTCGCCGCCGAGTTCGCGCCGGCGCGGCCGCATTACGTCATCGACACGATCGCGGCGCTGCCGGCGGTGGCCGAGGACATCGAGCGCCGTCTGGCCGCCGGCGAGCGGCCCTGAATCCGACGGCGCGGCCGGCCGCTCAGTCGTCCAGCGCCACCAGTTCGTCGCCCGGCCCGGCGCTGCAGTCGGCCGGCAGCGGCGGGCCGCCGCGGCGCACGACCGCCCGGCCGCCGGCGTGGCAGAACTCCAGCCGCTGCGCGCCCGGCAGGCGGCGCTGCACGAAGGCCTCGATCGAGGCCGGCAGGCTGACACGCATCGTCAGCGCCTGTAGGTCGGCCAGCGGGTGGTCGCCGGCGTGCACGTAAGGCACGAGCTGGGCGGCGAAGACCAGCGCGTGCGAACCGACCGCGACCGCTGTCGGCTCGTAGCCCTGCGCACGCAGCCAGGCCTGGGCCCCGGCGCGCGGCGCCGGGCCATCGGCCAACGGCTGCCAGGCGTCGGCCAGCAGCTCGGCGACCCACTGGTTGCAGTTCTGGTACGTCGTCGCCCAGGCGTAGGCGTTGGCGCTGTAGGCGGCGCCCAGCAGGCGCAGCGCGCGCCGCTTGTCCAGCGCCGCCGCCTGCACGGCGCGGCCGTCCTCGGGCGGCAGCAGCAGCACCGAGACGAAACCGCGTTCGGCGTCGTCGGTGCCGGAGACGAACCCGGCCAGACCCTGGTCGAAGAGCCGCGGCCGCGCCTCGTCGCAGGCGTAATAGAGCTGGCGCACGGCCCAGGGCGACAGCGGGTTGTCGTGCAGCGCCAGCGCGGCGTGCGAGTAGCGGATGCCGAAGCGGCCGAGGTCGGTGCCCGAGCGGGCGATCAGCGCCGCGCTGGCGTCGCTGGCCTGGAGTTCGCGCCGGATCAGCGCCGCCAGCTGCAGCAGCCGGTGCTGCTGCGCGGCGCTGAGCGTCGCCGGCCGGTCGCACAAGCCGGGCAGCCCGGCCTGGGCGCCGCAGGCGACGCCGGCCAGCAGCGCCGCCGCGGCGGCGCTGCGCATCAGAGCAGGACCGCGCGCGGCGCGAGCTGCTGCTGCCAGTCGTCGTGCAGCGCCAGGAAGAAGGGCTGGCGTGTGTCGGCGCGCTGGAACTCGTAGCCGTAGTCGTGTTCCCGCGCGCGCACCACGTCGCCGGCGGCCAGGGCCGCGGCGGCGCCGGCTTCGGGCGGCAGGTAGAGCACGAAGGCGCGGCCGGCGGCCGCGTCCAGCGGCTCCAGCGCCAGCCGCAGCGTGCCGGGGCGGCCGGGCGCTTCGGCGATCTCGACGACGCGGTAGTCGCCGGCGACCACGTCGCGCGCCTTGCTCGAGCCGTGGCTGGAGGCCTCGATCGATTCGGAGACGCTGGCCGACGAGGCCGAGCCGGCGCCCGAGATCGAGATCGCGATGCTTTCGGCGTGGGCCGGGACGGTGGCGGCGAGCAATGCGGCGCAGAGCAGGGTGGGGCGAAGCATGACGAGCGGCAGTCGGGACGGTGAACGCAGTCCGCGCATTATCCGGGCCGCCTCTCGTTACACCTGAAAGATGCGGTCGGCGAGCGGCGCGGCCCAGGCGTTGTGCCGGGAGCTCTCGTCCTGTCCTCCTTCCTCTCCCGGCGCCGATGAAGTCCACCGCCGCACAACTGGCCGTCACGCCGCCGGGCCGCCGCTTCGGGTGGGTCGACGCGCTGGTGCTGCTCGCCCTCATCGGCCTGCTGTGGTCGGCGCTGCACGTCGGCCGCGGCATGCTGGTGCACTTCGACGCCGCGACGATGCCGGCGCTGGACCCGTCGCCGGCGGCGATCCCGGCTTATGCCGCGCGCACGCTGCTGCGCATGTGGATCGCCTTCGGCTTCTCGCTGCTGTTCGCGGTGGCCGTCGGCTACCTCGCGGCCAAGAACCGCGTCGCGCGTGCGCTGATCCTGCCGGCGCTGGACGTGCTGCAGTCGGTGCCGGTGCTCGGTTTCCTGTCGGCGACGGTGACCGGCTTCATGGCGCTGTTCCCGGGCAGCCTGCTGGGCGTGGAGTGCGCGTCGATCTTCGCGATCTTCACCAGCCAGGTGTGGAACATGGCCTTCGGCTTCCACCACGCGCTGGTGGCTATCCCCGGCGAGATGCAGGAGGCGGCCACGGTCTCGGGCCTGAACCGCTGGCAGCGGCTGCGCATCGTCGAGCTGCCGTCGGCGGCGCACAGCCTGATCTGGAACGGCATGATGTCCTTCGGCGGCGGCTGGTTCTTCGTCGCCCAGAGCGAGGCCATCAGCGTGATGAACCGCGACATCAAGCTGCCGGGCCTGGGCTCGTACATGGCACTGGCGCTGGAGCGCGGCGACACGCGCGCGGCGCTGTACGCGGTCGCGGCGATGCTGGTGCTGATCCTCGTGAGCGACCAGCTCGTCTGGCGGCCGCTGCTGGCCTGGGCCGAGCGCTTCAAGAACGAGCTGACCGACTCGGGCTCGGCGCCGAGCTCCTGGGTCTACGAGCTGCTGCGCGGCGCCTACGTCTTCACCTGGCTGGACCGGCACCTGCGCCGGCCGCTGGCCGACGTCCTGCTGCGCCTGCACCGGCCGGTGGCCGCCGCCGCGCCGCCGCCGGCCTGGATGCGGCAGGCCGCACGCGCCGTCGGCGTCGTGCTGCTGCTGTGGCTGGCGGTCGAGGCGGTGTCCTGGATCGCGGCCGCGGTGGCCGCGCTGCACGGCGCGCTCGACCGCGCGACGCTGCTGCAGCTGGCCGGCCTGGGCGGGCTGACGGCGCTGCGCGTGACGGCGATGGTGCTCTTCGCCTCGCTGGTGTGGACGCCGGTCGGCGTCTGGATCGGGCTCAAGCCGGCGGTCGCACGTTTCGCCCAGCCGCTGGCGCAGATCGGCGCCTCGTTCCCGGTGAACATGACCTTCCCGTGGGCGGTCGGCTTCTTCGTCGCCCACCAGGTGTCGCTGGACTGGGGCAGCATCGCGCTGCTGGCGATGGGCACGCAGTGGTACATCCTGTTCAACGTCGTCGCCGGGGCCTCGGCGATCCCCAACGACCTAAAGGAAGCCGCGCGCATGTCCGGCCTGCGCGGCTGGGCGCTGTGGCGCACGCTGATCCTGCCGGCGGTGTTCCCGGCCTGGGTGACCGGCGCCTGCACCGCCGCCGGCGGCGCCTGGAACGCGAGCATCGTCGCCGAGCTGGCGAGCTGGGGCGACACGACGCTGCGCGCCCAGGGCCTGGGGGCCTTCATCGCCGACGTCACGCGCCGCGGCGACACGCCGCTGATCGTCGCCAGCATCGCTGTGATGTCCCTGTTCGTCGTCGCCACCAACAAGCTGGTCTGGCGGCCCCTGTACGCCTACGCCGAACGGCGCTTCAAGCTGGAGTGAGACGATGGATCTGCGCCTGCCCGAAACCGCCACGCCGCTGGCCCAGCTGTGCGCGGTCAGCAAGTCCTACAAGACCGCCGGCGGCCACGAGCTGAAGGTGCTCGACGACATCGACCTGGCCGTCGGCCGCGGCGAGTTCGTCGCGCTGCTGGGCCAGTCGGGCTCGGGCAAGTCGACGATCCTGCGCTGCCTGGTCGGCCTGGTCGAGCCCAGCACCGGGCGGGTGCTGGCCGGCGGCCGGCCGCTGGCGGGCGTCAACCGCGACGCCTCGGTCGTGTTCCAGACCTTCGCGCTGTACCCCTGGCTGACGGTGGCGCAGAACGTCGCCGTCGGCCTGATGTCGCGGCCGATGGCGCTGGCCGAACGCGACGCCGCGATCGACCGCGCGATCGAGCTGATCGGCCTGGGCAACCACCACGCGGCCTATCCGCGCGAGCTGTCCGGCGGCATGCGCCAGCGCGTCGGCATCGCGCGGGCGCTGGTCTCGCAGCCGCGGCTGCTGTGCCTGGACGAGGCCTTCAGCGCGCTGGACGTGCTGACCGCCGAGAACCTGCGCCAGGAGCTGCTGGCGCTGTGGCGCACGCCCGGCGGCGGCCCGGACTCGGTGTTCATGGTCACGCACAACATCGAGGAGGCGGTGGAGATGGCGACGCGCATCGTCGTCGTCTTCCCGCGCCCGGGGCGCATCGGCCTGGTGCTGGAGAACAAGCTGCCGTACCCGCGCGACGCACGCGACCCGGAGTTCCAGCGCCTGGTGCAACTGATCCACGACGCGATCACGCGCACCGCGCTGCCCGACCTGCCGCCGGAGACGGCGACTGCCGGCCAGCCGATCTCGCGCGCGCGGCCGCGCATGGAGGCGATCCCGCTGGTCGCGGTGGGCCAGATCCTGGGCCTGCTGAGCATCCTCAACGACGCGCCGGAGCTGTCCAACATCTACGACATCTCCGACGAGATCGGGCGCGAGTTCGGCGACACCATCGCCATCGTCAAGGCCGCCGAGATCCTGGAGCTGATCGAGACGCCGAAGGACCAGGTGCGCTTCACCGAACTGGGCCGGCGTTTCGTCGCCGCCAGCGGCGAAGAACGGCGGCGCATCTTCGCCGCGCAGGTGTTCAAGCTGCGCATCTTCCACGTGCTGCTGGCGCTGCTGCGCGAGCACGAGGCGGTGGACGCCGACCAGGTGATCCACGAGATCGCCACCGCGCTGCCCTACGAGAACCCGGAGCGCAGCTTCGAGACCATGGTCGCCTGGGGCCGCTACGCCGGGCTGATGGACTTCAACGCCAAGACGCGCAAGCTCTTCGTGCCCGGCGCCGAGGATCTGCCGGCCGAGATCGCCGGCTGATCGCGCCGCGTCAGGGCGCGTAGGCGCGCAAGAAGGCCTCGACCGCGCGGCGCGCGGTGTCGGCGAGGCTGGCTTCGTCGACCTCGTCGACGACGTGGAACAGGAAGCGGTCGATCCACTCCGCTTCGAGCAGACCCTTCAGGTGGCTGGCGGCGACGCGCGGTTCGGCGCGGCGCAGCAGGCCGCGTTCCATCGCGCCGGCCAGGTAGGCGGCGATCGCCGCCTCGCCGCGCGCCGGGCCGAGTTCGTACAGCCGCCGGCCGAGTTCGGCGCGGCCGGCGTCGGCGACGATCAGCCGCCGCCCGGCGCGCACCTGCGGCGAGTACAGCAGCGCCAGCAGCCCGCGGCCCAGGCCGTCGAGCGAACGGGCGATGTCCTGGTACGAGGTGTCCAGCGTGCCGAGCAGGGCGTCGAACTCGGCCAGCGTCGAGGTCAGCACGACTTCGACGAACAGCTCCTCCTTGGACACGAAGTAGCTGTAGAGCGTCGCCTTGGAGCAGTTCGCGCGCTCGCCGATCTGGGCCATCGAGGCGCGCTCGAAGCCGGTTTCCTGGAACACCGCCGAGGCGGCATCGACGATGGTCTGGCGGCGGGCTTCGCTCTTGGTACGCATCCGGACTTGGAAGTCAAGTGAACTAGTTGGTTCAGTTTAGCTTGCGGATCGGGCGATCTCAAAGCTAAACTGTACTGACCAGTTCAGTTAAGACCCGCGATGTTCCCCACCTCTCCCACATCGCCGCGCCCCGGCTGGCGGCCCCGGCTGGCCCTCTTCGGCGTGGCCGCCGCGGCGGCCCTGGCCGGCTGCGCCCAGCTGCCCGACGCGGTCACGACGCCCGATCCGCGGCCGCTGGGCGCTTATGCCGCGGCCGAGTCCTTCCGTGCACCGGCCATCGCCTGGCCCGAGTCGCGCTGGTGGCAGGCTTATGGCGACGCCCAGCTCGACGCGCTCGTCGACGAGGCCCTGGCCGGCTCGCCCGACCTCGCGGCGGCTGCCGCGCGGCTGGAGCGCGCGGCTTCGTACAGCCAGGTCGCCGGCTCGGCGCTGAAGCCGCAGGTGACGGTCGGCGCCAGCGCCACGCAGGACCGCTTCAGCAAGAACCACATCACGCCGGCGTCCATCCTGCCGACCGGCTGGGAAGACGTCGGCCAGGCGACCTTCACCATCGGCTGGGAGCTGGACTTCTGGGGCGCCAACCGCGCCGCGCTGGCCGCCGCGACCTCGGAGGCCGAGGCCGCGCGTGCCGAACTGGCCCAGGCGCGGCTGCTGCTGTCATCCGCCGTGGCCGCGCAGTACGCCGAGTTGGGCCGGCTCTACGCCAACCGCGACAGCGCCGCGCGTTCGGTGCAGGTGCGCACGCGTACCGCCGAGCTGGTGGCCGAACGCTTCCGCAACGGCCTGGAAACCCGCGGCAACGTGCGCCAGGCCGACGCCGGCCGGGCCGCCGCCGAAGGCGCGCTGCTGGCGATCGACGAACGCATCGCGCTGCAGCGCAACCGCTTGGCGGCGCTGCTGGGCGCCGGGCCCGACCGCGGCCTGTCGATCACGCCGCCGGCGCTGAAGCTCGACCGCGGCTTCGGCCTGCCGGCCGAACTCGGCGCCGAGCTGCTGGGCCGGCGCCCGGACGTCGCCGCCGCCCGCCTGCGCGCCGAGGCCCAGGCCAAGCGCATCGACGTCGCGACCGCGGCCTTCTATCCGAACGTCAATCTGAGCGCGATGGTCGGGCTGCAGTCGCTGGGCCTGGACAACCTGACGCGCAGCGGCTCGACGATGGGCTCGATCGGCCCGGCGATCTCGCTGCCGGTGTTCACCGGCGGCCGGCTGCGCGGCCAGCTGCGCGGTGCGCAATCGGCTTATGCCGAAGCGGTGGCCAGCTACGACGCGACGGTGACGCATGCGCTGCAGGACGTGGCCGACGCCGCGGTCAGCCTGAAGGCCCTGGCGCCGCGCCTGGCCAAGGCCGACGAGGCGCTGGCCGCGGCCGACGAGGCGCACCGCGTCGCCCGAGAACGCTACGACGGCGGCCTCGCCACCTACCTCGAGGTGCTGTCCGCCGAGGACACGATGCTCGCCAGCCTCAACGCCCAGGCCGACCTGCGCGCCGGCTCGCTGGCGCTGGACGTCGCGCTGCAGCGCGCCCTGGGCGGCGGCTGGCGCGACCAGGCCCGCTGAACCCCCGAATCCCGAGAGTCCGACCATGAACCAAGACACGACCCTGGACACGGCCACGCGCCGCCGCCGCAACAACCGTCTGACCGCGCTGGCGCTGGCCGTCGTCGCCATCGGCGGCGCGAGCACCGCCTACTGGCTGCTGCACGGCCAGCATTTCGTCTCCACCGACAACGCCTACACCGCCGCCGAGCTGGCGCAGATCACGCCGGCCGTCGGCGGCACCGTCGCCGAGGTCAAGGTCAGCGACACGCAGACGGTGAAGAAGGGCGACGTGCTCGTCGTCATCGACCCCACCGACGCCCGCCTGGCGCTGGCCTTCGCCGAAGCCGAGCTCGACCGCACGATCCGCCGCGTGCAGGGCTACCAGGCCACCGACCGTTCGCTGGCCGAGCAGGTCGCCGCCCACAGCGCCGACGAGAAGCGCGCCGCGGCGCAGCTGGCCGCGGCCCAGGCCGACTTCGAGCGCGCCGGCATCGACCTGAAGCGCCGCGAGGCGCTGGTCGGCTCGGGCTCGGTCTCGGGCGACGAGCTGACGCGCGCCCAGAACGCCTACGCCGCCGCACGTGCCGCGCTCGACGCCGCCCAGGCCGCGGCGACCCAGGCCCGCGCCGGCACCGCCGCCGCCGTCGCCGCCCAGGAGGCCAACGCGACGCTGATCGTGCGCACGACGACCGACACCAACCCCGAGGTGCTGGCCGCACGTGCCCGCGCCGAGCAGGCGCGCGTGGACTTCGAGCGCACGGTGATCCGCGCGCCGATCGACGGCGTCGTCGCCAAGCGCACGGTTCAGGCCGGCCAGCGCGTGGCCGCCGGCGTGCCGCTGATGTCGGTGGTGCCGGTGGGCCAGATCTACGTCGACGCCAACTTCAAGGAGCGGCAGCTGGAGAAGGTGCGCGTCGGCCAGCCGGTCGAGCTGCACGCCGACCTGTACGGCAAGAGCGTCGTCTACCACGGCGTCGTCGAAGGCTTCTCCGGCGGCTCGGGCTCGGCCTTCTCGGCGATCCCGGCGCAGAACGCCACCGGCAACTGGATCAAGGTCGTGCAGCGTCTGCCGGTGCGCGTGAAGCTCGACGCCGGCGAGCTCGCGGCCAACCCGCTGCGCGTGGGCCTGTCGATGACGGCCGAGATCGACACCCGCTCGAACTGACGCGATGAGCGCGACCGCTAACCCTGCTGCGGCCGGCGCGCCGCAGCCGCTCGCCGGCGGCCAGCTCTGGCTGGCGGCGCTGATGCTGGCCTCGGCGAACTTCATCGCCGTGCTCAACATGACGATCGCCAACGTCGCGGTGCCCAACATCGCCGGCGCGCTGGGCGCGGCGTCGAGCCAGGGCACCTGGGTCATCACCTCCTATGCGGTCGGCGAGGCGATCACCGTGCCGCTGACCGGCTGGCTGGCCGCGCGTTTCGGCTCGGTGCGCGTGTTCGTCGCGTCGATGCTGCTGTTCGGCATCTTCTCGGTGATCTGTGGGCTGTCCAACTCGCTGGGCCTGCTGGTCGTCGCGCGGGTCTTCCAGGGGCTGTGCGGCGGGCCGCTGATGCCGCTGTCGCAGACGCTGCTGATGCGCATCTTCCCGCGCGAGAAGGTGGCCGCGGCGATCGGGCTGTGGTCGATGACGACGCTGGTCGCGCCGGTCGTCGGCCCGATCCTCGGCGGCTGGCTGTGCGACGACTACAGCTGGTCCTGGACCTTCCTGATCAACGCCCCGATCGCCATCGGCTTCGGCATCTGGACCTGGGGCCTGCTCAAGCGCTACCAGGAAGCGGCGCGGCGCAGCCCGATCGACCTGGTCGGCATGGCGATGCTCGTCGTCTGGGTGGCCGCGCTGCAGCTGGTGCTCGACGAAGGCAAGAACCTCGACTGGTTCGGCTCGACCGAGATCGTCGCGCTGACCATCGTCGCCGCGGTCGTGTTCGTCGCCTTCCTGATCTGGGAGCTGCACGACCCGCACCCGATCGTCGACCTGCGCGTGTTCCGCCACCGCGGCTTCACGGTCAGCGTGGCGACGATCTGCTTCGCCTTCGCCGCGTTCTTCGGCGTCAACGTGCTGACGCCGCTGTGGCTGCAGAGCTTCATGGGCTACACCGCCACCGACGCCGGGCTGGCGACCGCCTGGACCGGGCTCACCGCGGTGTTCATCGCGCCGCTCGTCGCCCAGGCGGCCAGCAAGCACGACCCGCGGCCGCTGGTCTTCGTCGGCATCCTGGTGCTGGGCCTGTCGACGCTGTGGCGCACGGTGGCCACCACCGACATGGGCTTCTGGGACATCGCCATCCCGCTGGCGGTGATGGGGCTGGGCATGCCGTTCTTCTTCATCCCGTCGACCGGCATGGCGCTGGGCAGCGTCGAGCCGCACGAGATGGACTCGGCCGCCGGGCTGATGAACTTCGTGCGGACGCTGTCGGGCGCCTTCGCGACCTCGATCGTGACGACCGTCTGGAGCGACCGGACGACGCTCAACCACGCCGAGCTCGTCGGCCTGGCCGACCGCGACGGCAGCGTGCGCGCGCTGCTCACCCAGGGCGGCATGCCGCCCGACGCGCAGAACCAGGCGGTGGACCTGATGCTGACTTCGCAAAGCGTGATGCTGTCGACGAACCAGGTGATGACCGGCATCGCCGTCATCTTCCTGTTCGCCGCCGCGATCATCTGGCTGGCGCCCAAACCCGCCCACGCGGTCGAACCCGGCGCCGGCGGCCACTGACCCCTTCGTTCACGAGAGAAACCGAGATGTTCCGACACCTGCTCGTGCCCACCGACGGCTCGCCGCTGTCGCAGCGTGCCGTCGTCCAGGCCATCGCCTTCGCCCGCCGCCACAGCGCGCGCGTCACCTTCTTCCACGCCGAGCGCCACCCGCCGGTGCCGATGGACGGCGCCGGCGTCGTCATCAACGCCCATGCGCTGCACGAGGCGCACGAACGGCTGGACGCCGCGGCGCACGACATCCTGGCCGAGGCCGACGCGCTGGCGCAGGAGGCCGGCGTGGTGACCGACAGCGTCGTGCTGGTCACCGACAAGCCCTGGGAGGGCATCATCCGCAGCGCCGAGCGCCTGGGCTGCGACCTGATCTTCATGGCCTCGCACGGCCGGCGCGGCGTCAGCGCGCTGCTGCTGGGCAGCGAGACGCAGAAGGTGCTGACGCACACGCGCATCCCGGTGCTGGTGCACCGCTGACGCGTGCAGGCGCCTCAGCGCGCGGCGATCTGCGGCGCCACCCAGGCGAGGTAACGCGCCGGGTCCAGCGCCGAGCCGCGCGGCTCCTCGTGGCCGTTGCCGACGGCCGCGTCGATGGCCTGCAGCAGCGCGTCCTGAGTCGAGGTCTCGACGGCTGCGGCGTCCAGCCGCGCGCCGCAGCCCAGGCAGAAGGCGTGGGCGCGCACCGCGCCCGGCGGTGGCAGGCCCGGCACCGCGGCCTGCGCCAGGTGGTGGAAGTGCGCCGCCGCGGCGTACTCGCCGACGAAGCGATACCAGCCCGAGGCGGTCACCAGGCGGCCGGCGTGCGAGGCGACGACGTGGTCGCAGCGCGTGGCTGCGGGGCCGGAAGCGGGGGCGGGCTGCGGGCGTTGCATCGGCGATCTCCTCGACGGCGATGCCCGCTCTACGGCGCGGCGGTGCGTCTGTTGAGCCGCAAGATGTAAGCGCGCGGGCCCCCGGATTCGCGGGGGGTAGGGGCCGGGAGAGCCTTCATGGACGCGTCACCGGGGCCGGCCTACGCTGCCGCGGCCCCGACACGAGGAGACCCCATGCGCTCATGGCTGCGTTGTGCCGTCCTGCCCCTGTCCGCCTGTCTCGCGTGCATCGCCCCGCCGGCCTCCGCCGACGAGCGCAGCGTCGCCGTCGCCGGGCTGCGCGGCCCGGTGAGCGTCGTGCGCGACGTCGACGGCGTCGCCCACGTGCGCGCGCTGAGCGAACGCGACGCGCTCTTCATGCAGGGCTGGCTGCACGCCGAGGACCGGCTGTTCCAGGCCGACACGCTGCGCCGCACCGCCAGCGGCACGCTGGCCGAACTGGTCGGCGCCTCGGCGCTTCCGCAGGACGTGCAGCTGCGTACGATCGGCCTGCGCCGCGCCGCCGAGCAGTCGCTGGCGGCCGCCTCGCCCGAGCTGCGCGCCGGGCTCGAGGCCTATGCCGCCGGCGTCAACGCCTGGGTCTCCGCGCACGCCCTGCCGGCCGACTACGCGCGGCTGCGGCTGACGAAGTTCAGCCCCTGGACGCCGGTGGACAGCCTGGCGATCGGCAAGCTGGTGTCCTTCCAGCTCTCGTTCGACTTCGACACCGACCTCACCAGCGCCTGGCTGGCCTACCGCCAGGCGCTGGGCGACGACCGGCTGGCGCAGGCGCTGTTCTTCGGCGACGTCTACCGCTCGGCGCCTTTCGATCCGGCGTCGACGCTGCCCGACGCCGGCGCGCCCCTGCCCTGGGTGGGCGTGGCCGCGGCGGCGGCACGCCCGGCCGCGGTGCCGGCGTCGCTGGCGCCGCTGCTGTCGCGCCAGCTCGAGCAGACGAAACGCGTGCCGCTGCTCGAACGGGTGCTGGCGCGCCGCCAGCACCAGATCGGCAGCAACGAATGGGCGGTCAGCGCGCGGCTGACGGCCGATGGCCGGCCGCTGGTCGCCAACGACCCGCACCTGTCGCTGGGCCTGCCGTCCAACCTCTACGACCAGCACCTCGTCAGCGCCGACGGGCTGGACGCGATCGGCAGCAGCTTCCCCGGCGTGCCCTGGATCGTGCTCGGCCAGAACCGGCGCATCGCCTGGGGCTCGACGACGACCGCCTACGACGTCACCGACGCCTACGCCGAACGGATCGTGCCCGCCAAGACCGCCAGCGGCCTGGCCTCGGTCTACCAGGGCGCCAACGAGGCCATCGTGCCGATCCCGATCACGTTCAAGGTCAACGCGCTCGACCCCTCGCGCAGCGACGCGCTGGACACCGTGCCGCCGAGCGCCGAGGTGCCGCCGGCGGTGCTGCTGGTGCCGCGCCACGGCCCGGTGGTGCAGCTGGACACGGCCGCCGGCAGCGCGATCACGATCCAGTGGATCGGCGCCGGCCCGACGCGCGAACTCGACGCCTACCGGCTGCTCAACCGCGCCGCCAGCCTGGAGGACGTGCGCGCCGCGCTGCAGTACTTCGACGTCGGTTCGCAGAACTTCGTCGTCGGCGACGTCGACGGCCGAATGGCCTGGTTCACCAGCGGCGAGGTGCCGCTGCGCGAGGACCTGCAGGCCGGCGCCGTGGCCGGCGCGCCGCCCTACCTGGTGCGCAACGGCCAGGGCGGCAACGAATGGCTGAAGAAGGCCTCGCCGGGGCCGACCGACGCCAGCGGCTACGAGACGCTGCCGTTCGCCGAGATGCCGCAGCTCATCGACCCGCCCGAAGGTTTCTTCGTCAACGCCAACAACGACCCCGCCGGGCTCACGCTGGACAACAACCCGCTGAACCAGCGTCGCGTCGGCGGCGGCCTCTATTACCTGGCGCCGGGCTTCGACTTCGGCACACGCGCCGGGCGCATCACGCAGCGGCTGCGGGCGGCCATCGCCGCCGGTCCTGTCGCGCGGCGCGAGATGGCCAGCATCCAGGCCGACACGGTGCTCGTCGACGCCCAGGTCTTCGTGCCGCTGCTGCTGCGCGCCTACGACGGCGCACGCGCCGCCGGCGCCCCGGCGGCACTGCAGGCGCTGGCCGCTGATGCGCGTGTCGCCGAAGCCGCCGAACGCCTGCGGCGCTGGGGCTTCGACACGCCGACCGGCATCGAGACCGGCTACGACGCGTCCGACGTCAACGGCCAGCGCCGCGCGCCGACGCAGCGCGAGATCGACGCCAGCGTCGCCGCGACGATCCACGCCGTCTGGCGCGGCCAGGCGATCGCGCTCGGTCTGGACCGAACGCTGGCCCAGCACGGCCTGCCGCAGCCGGGCAGCCAGGAGGCGATGAAGTCGCTGCGCCACCTCGTCGAGCGTGACGGCATCGGCGTCTCCGGCGTCGATTTCTTCGCCTGGACCGGCCTGGCCGACGCCGCGCAGCGCCGCGACTACGTGCTCTTGAAGGCGCTGCAGGACGCGCTGGAGCTGCTCGCCGGCCCGGCGTTCGAACGTGCGTTCGCCCGTTCGACGAACCAGGCCGACTGGCGCTGGGGCAAGCTGCACCGCATCGTGCTGGCCGGCGTCTTCGCCGACGAGAGCATCCCGGGCGCGACGCCGGGCTTCGAGCCTTCGGTCGCCGGGCTGCCGGGGCTGTCGGTCGACGGCGGGCTGGGCACGGTCGACGTCGCCAACCACGCGGCGCGCGCGGCCGACGACGGCGCGTTCATGTTCTCGTCGGGGCCCAACCGGCGTTACGTCGGCGCGCCCGGCCCGGGCGGCATCCCGGCGCGTTCGATCCTGCCCGGCGGGCAGAGCGGCGTGCTGGGCAGCGAGGACTACGCCAACTTCCTCGGCCGCTGGCTGAGCAACGAAACCTACCCGTTCCGCGTCACGGCGGCCGAGATCCAGCGCGCCGCCGTCAGCCGCACGCTGTACCGCCCGGCACGCTGAAGACACGCGCTTTGCGGCAGCATCGGGGGCGATGAACCGCTCCCGATGCCTTCTCGCCGTGGCGGCGCTGGCCGCCGGCTGCACGTCGACACCGCAGCCGTCCGGCGCGCCCGAACGCCCGGCCGATGTGCGCACGCGTGTGCTGTCGCTGCTGCCGCCGACGCTGGCCGACCGCGCCGGATGGGCGCAGGACCTGCAGGTCGCCTTCTCGGCGCTGAACCTCGAGCCCAGCGTCGAGCAGCTTTGCGCTGCGATCGCGGTGGCCGAGCAGGAGTCCGGCCTGCGTGCCGACCCGCCGGTGCCGCGCCTGGGCGAGATCGCGCGCCGCGAACTCGACGAACGGGCCGAACGCGCCGGTGTGCCGCGCCTGGCGGTGGCCGCGGCGCTGGTTCTGCCGTCACCCGACGGGCGTTCGTGGAACGAGCGCATCGCCGCGGTGAAGACCGAACACGAGCTCAGCGATCTCTATGAGGAACTGATCGACCGGCTGCCGCTGGGCCGGCGTTTCCTCGCCAGCCGCAACCCGGTGCGCACCGGCGGGCCGATGCAGGTGTCGGTGGCTTTCGCCGAGCGCCAGGCCGAGCGCGGCTACCCCTACCCGATGAAGGGCTCGGTGCGCGACGAGGTGTTCACGCGCCGCGGCGGCCTGTACTTCGGCGTCGCCCACCTGCTGGAGTACGAGGCGCCGTACGACGCGCTGATCTACCGCTACGCCGACTTCAACGCCGGCCGCTGGGCCAGCCGCAACGCGGCGTTCCAGAACGCGCTGGCCGCGGTGACCGGCATCCCGCTGGTGCCCGACGGCGACCTGCTGCCGCCCGATGCCGGCCGCGACACGCCGCCCGGCGCCACCGAGACCGCCGCCCGCTCGCTGGCGTCGCGCCTGGGCCTGGACGCCGACGACATCCGCCGCGACCTGGCGCGCGGCGAAGGCCCGGGCTTCGAAGGTTCGCGGCTGTGGCAGCGGGTCTTCACGCTCGCCGAACGCCAGGGCCGCACGCTGCCGCGCGCCGCCTTGCCGCGCATCACGCTCGAAGGGCCGAAGATCCAGCGCAAGCTGACCACCGAGTGGTTCGCGCGCCGCGTCGAGGAACGCCAGCGCCGCTGCGTCGCACGTGCCGATTCGCCCGAGTGAAAGCAGGAATCGCCCGGCGCTGGCAGACTGGGCCGGTTCAGGAGTCCACGATGCTGCGTTCCACTTTTGTTTCCTTCGCCGCGGCCGCCACGATGGCCGCCGTCTCGCCGGCCGCGCTGGCCGCGCTCGAGGTCGGCGCCAAGGCGCCGGACTTCACGACCGAGGCCGCGCTGGCCGGCAAGCCTTTCCGCTTCGCGCTCGCCGACGCGCTGAAACGCGGGCCGGTGGTGCTGTTCTTCTTCCCCAAGGCCTTCACCTCGGGCTGCACGGTGGAGGCGCACCAGTTCGCCGAAGCGACGCCGCAGTTCGAGAAGCTCGGCGCCACCGTCATCGGCGTCTCCAACGACGACCTGCCGACGCTGCAGCGTTTCTCCAGCGAAGCCTGCCGCGACAAGTTCGCCGTCGCCTCCGACGCCGACTCGCGCGTGATCCGCGCCTACGATGCCAAGATCGCCTTCATGCCGGGCATGGCCAAGCGCGTGTCCTACGTCATCGGCCGCGACGGCCGCGTGGCCTACGTCTACGAGAGCCTGGACCCGGACCTGCACGTGACGAACACGATGAAGGCCGTCGAACGCCTGGCGGCGCCCGCCGGCTCAGCCGCCGCGGCGGCCCAGCGCTGAGGCGCCGACGCGGCCATCGAAGGGCGGCAGCGCGGCGCCGGGCGGCTCCAGCGCCGTGCGCGGCGCCGCCGTCGCGGCTTCGCCGGCCGCCGGCGCCGGGCCCTCGGCCGGCGGCGGCGTCGCCAGCCCGCGCATCGAGCCCCAGGTCTTGGCGTAGACCCAGGTGAACTCGGCGCCGAGCAGGAAGACCTGTGCCGCCCAGTAGACCCAGACGAAGACGATGACCAGCGAACCGGCCGCGCCCCAGCCCGAGGCGACGCCGGTCTTGCCGATGTACAGCCCGATCAGCACCTGGCCGAGGCTGAACAGCGCCGCGGTGATCGCCGCGCCCAGCCAGACGTCGAGCCAGCGCACCTTCACGCGCGGCATCAGCTTGTAGATCAGCGCGAAGACCAGCGTCGTGATCGCGAAGCCCAGCACCAGGTTCAGCGCCTGCGCCAGCAGCTCCCAGGCGCCGAACCAGGTGCCCCACCAGGTGCCCAGCGCCGAGACCGCGGCGCTCAGCACCAGCGAGACCATCAGCAGAAAGGCGATGCCCAGGATCAGCCCGAAGGACAGGAAGCGCGCGCGCACCAGCGCCCAGGGCCCCGAGGGCCGGCCGCGTGTCGGCGCGCGCCAGATGCGGTCGAGTGCGTCCTGCAGCTCGGCGAAGACGGTGGTGGCGCCGACCAGCAGCAGCACCAGCCCGATCGCGGTGCCGGTGCCGGCGCGGCTGCCGTCGCGGAAGGTGGCGAGCACGGCCTGCACGGCTTCGGCGGCGTCGTGGCCCATCAGCCGCTGCAGCTCGCCGAACAGCGCACGCTGCGCCGCTTCCTCCCCGAAGACCAGACCGGCGATCGAGATCACCAGCAGCATCACCGGGCCGAGCGAGAACACCGTGTAGTAGGCCAGCGCCGCGCCCATGCTCGGGGCGTAGTCCTGCAGCCAGGCGTCGAAAGCGCGCCGCGCCAGCGACAGCCAGTCGCGCGGGCCGGGGCGGGCGGGGGAGGGGGAAGCGTGCTGCATCGGGGGCACCGGCCTCGGCCGGCAGGCCCCGATGGCAAGGCCCGTTCCCAGGGCGGGAACGGGCGCCGGGGCTCAGGCCTGGACGGCCGGCGTGCGGATCAGGTAGTCGAAGGCCGACAGTGCCGCCTTCGCGCCTTCGCCGGTGGCGATGATGATCTGCTTGTACGGCACGGTCGTCACGTCGCCGGCGGCGAAGATGCCCGGCACGCTGGTCGCGCACTTCGGGTCGATGACGATCTCGCCGAAGCGGCTCAGCTCCAGCGTGCCCTTCAGGAACTCGGTGTTGGGCACCAGGCCGATCTGCACGAAGACGCCGGCCAGCTCGACGTGCTGCTCGGCGCCCGAGACGCGATCCTTGTAGCGCAGGCCGTTGACCTTCTGGCCGTCGCCGGTGATCTCGGTCGTCTGCGCGTTGGTGTGGATCGTGACGTTGGGCAGGCTCTTCAGCTTGTTGACCAGCACCGCGTCGGCCTTCAGCTGGTCGAGGAACTCGATCAGCGTCACGTGCTCGACGACGCCGGCCAGGTCGATCGCGGCCTCGACGCCGGAGTTGCCGCCGCCGATGACGGCGACCTTCTTGCCCTTGAACAGCGGGCCGTCGCAGTGCGGGCAGTAGGCCACGCCCTTGGTCTTGTACTCCTGCTCGCCGGGCACGTTGACGTTGCGCCAGCGTGCGCCGGTGGCCAGGATGACCGTGCGGCCCTTGAGCTCGGCGCCGTTGACCAGCTTGACGGTCGCGTAGGCGCCCGGCTGCGGCGCCGGGATCACGGCCGCGACCTGCTGGCCGACGTTGACGTCGACGGCGTAGGCGCGCACGTGGGCCTCCAGCGCGGCGGCGAACTTCGGCCCTTCGGTCTCCATCACCGAGACGAAGTTCTCGATGGCCAGCGTGTCCAGCGTCTGGCCGCCGAAACGCTCGGCGACGATGCCGGTGCGGATGCCCTTGCGCGCGGCGTAGATCGCCGCCGCGGCGCCGGCCGGGCCGCCGCCGACGATCAGCACCTCGTACGGCTCCTTCTTCGCCAGCTTGGCGGCGTCGCGCGCGGCCGCGCCGGTGTCGACCTTGGCCAGGATCTCGCCGATCTCCATGCGGCCCGAGCCGAAGGGCTGGCCGTTCAGGAACACGGTCGGCACGGCCATGATCTGGCGCGCGTCGACCTCGGCCTTGAACAGGCCGCCGTCGATCGCGACGTGGCGAACGCGCGGGTTCAGCACCGCCATCAGGTTCAGCGCCTGCACGACGTCGGGGCAGTTGTGGCAGGTCAGCGACATGTAGGTCTCGAAGACGAAGTCGCCTTCGAGGCCCTGGATCTGCGCGATCGTGTCGGCGTCGAGCTTGGGCGGGTGGCCGCCGGCCTGCAGCAGCGCCAGCACCAGCGAGGTGAACTCGTGGCCCATCGGGATGGCCGCGAAACGCACACCCATGTCGGCACCGGCGCGGCTGATCGAGAACGAGGGCCGACGCGTGTCCGAACCGTCGTAGCGCACGCTGATCAGCGCCGACAGCGGCGCGATGTCCTCGAGCAGCGCACGCATCTCGGCCGAGGCCGGGCGGTCGTCGAGCGAGGCGACCAGTTCGATCGGCTGCTGCAGGCGCTCGAGATAGGCCTTGAGCTGGTTCTTGAGGTTGGCGTCGAGCATGCGTGGCTCCTGGAAACGATGCGGGGTGGGAGGGTGTCGCGCCCTGTCGTCAGCGCCCGTCCCGCTTCGGGGGCTGGCGACAGGGGCCTGCGGTGCAGGCCCTGGCGGCAGAACGCCCGGGCGAGCCGGGCGTCCGCGAGGCCCGCCGTGGCGGGCCGGGGTGCCGTGCGGCTTAGATCTTGCCGACCAGGTCCAGCGACGGGGTCAGCGTCGCGGCGCCTTCCTGCCACTTGGCCGGGCAGACCTGGCCCGGGTGCGAGGCGACGTACTGGGCCGCCTTGACCTTGCGCAGCAGCTCGCTGGCGTCACGGCCGATGCCGTTGTCGTGGATCTCGCAGAGCTTGATCTGGCCTTCGGGGTTGATGACGAAGGTGCCACGCAGCGCCAGGCCTTCTTCTTCGATCATGACGTCGAAGTTGCGGGTCAGCGTGCCGGTCGGGTCGCCGATCAGCGCGTACTTGACCTTCTGGATGGCCGGCGAGGTTTCGGCCCAGGCCTTGTGCGCGAAGTGGGTGTCGGTCGACACGCCGTAGACCTCGACGCCCAGCTTCTGGAACTCGGCGTAGGTGTCGGCCAGGTCTTCGAGCTCGGTCGGGCAGACGAAGGTGAAGTCGGCCGGGTAGAACACGACGACGCTCCACTTGCCCTTGAAGGTTTCTTCGGTGACTTCGAAGAACTTGCCGGTCTGGTAGGCGTTGGCCTTGAACGGCTTGACTTGGGTGTTGATCAGCGACATGGGTTTTGGCTCCTCTGAAGTTGGGTCGGTGGAGAGACGCGAGTGAAGGAGAACGCGACGGAGAGACTGTAGCGGCCGGGGCTGATGTTGGCAGTCGATCGTTTCAATCAGGACCATTGAGCACGGCTATAACCGGCCTGAAATGAAAAAGCCGCGCGGCCCCGGACAGGGCTCGCGCGGCTCGCGGACGGGCAGCGACCGCTCAGGCGATGAAGCCGCGTGCGCGCAGCATTTCGATCACGCGGTCGGCCGCACGTTCCGCGGTCAGCTCGGTGGTGTCGATGCGGATCTCGGGATTCTCCGGCGGCTCGTAGGGCGAATCGATGCCGGTGAAGTTGCGCAGCTCGCCGCGGCGCGCCTTCTTGTACAGGCCCTTGACGTCGCGGCTCTCTGCGACGTCCAGCGGCGTGTCGACGTGCACCTCGATGAACTCGCCGTCGGCGACCAGCGAACGTGCCAGCCGGCGCTCGGCGCGGAACGGCGAGATGAAGGCCGTCAGCACGATCAGGCCGGCGTCGACCATCAGCTTGGCGACCTCGCCGACGCGGCGCACGTTCTCCACCCGGTCGGCTTCGGTGAAGCCGAGGTCCTTGTTCAGGCCGTGGCGCACGTTGTCGCCGTCGAGCAGGTACGAGTGGCGGCCCAGCGCGTGCAGCCGCTTCTCGACGAGGTTGGCGATCGTCGACTTGCCGGCGCCCGACAGGCCGGTGAACCACAGCACCGCGGGCTTCTGGCCCTTCTGCAGCGCGCGGGCGCTCTTGTCGATGTCGACGTGCTGCAGGTGGATGTTGTGCGCGCGGCGAAGCGCGAAGTGCAGCATGCCGGCGCCGACCGTGTTGTTGGTCAGCCGGTCGATCAGGATGAAGCCGCCGGTGTCGCGGTTGGCCTGGTAGGCGTCGAAAGGCACGGCGCGGTCGAGCGCGATGTTGCAGACGCCGATCTCGTTGAGCTCCAGCTGCTTGGCGGCCAGACGCTCCATCGTGTTGACGTTGACCTTGTACTTGGGCTCGGTCACCGAGGCGCTGACGGTGCGCGTGCCCAGCTTCAGCAGGTAGGGGCGGCCGGGCAGCATCGGCTCGTCGGCCATCCAGACGATCGTGCACTCGAACTGGTCGGCGACCTCGGCCGGCGCGTCGGCCGCCGAGATCACGTCGCCGCGCGAGATGTCGACCTCGTCGGCCAGCGTCAGCGTCACCGACTGGCCGGCGACGGCGACGGCCAGGTCGCCGCCGTAGGCGACGATGCGCGCCACCGTGCTCTCGCGGCCCGAGGGCTGCACGCGCACGCGGTCACCGGGGCGCACGCTGCCGCTGGCGATCAGGCCGCAGAAGCCGCGGAAGTCGAGGTTGGGGCGGTTGACCCACTGCACCGGCAGGCGCAGCGCATCGCCCTGCAGCCGCGTCTCGTCGATCTCGCAGGTCTCGAGGAAGCCCATCAGCGTCGGGCCGTGGTACCAGCTCGTTTGCGTGCTGGCCTCGGTCATGTTGTCGCCCTTCAGGGCCGACAGCGGGATCGTCGTGATGTCCGCCAGGCCGATCTGCTTGGCGAACTCGCGGTACTCCTCGTCGATGCGGTTGTAGACCTGCTGCGAGTAGTCCACCAGGTCCATCTTGTTGATCGCCAGCACCACCTTGCGGATGCCGATCAGCGAGACCAGGTAGCTGTGGCGGCGGGTCTGCGTCAGCACGCCCTTGCGCGCGTCGACGAGGATCACCG
The DNA here is from genome assembly GCF_000284255.1 of Rubrivivax gelatinosus IL144. Classification (NCBI taxonomy): domain Bacteria; kingdom Pseudomonadati; phylum Pseudomonadota; class Betaproteobacteria; order Burkholderiales; family Sphaerotilaceae; genus Rubrivivax; species Rubrivivax gelatinosus. Next base: position 3,333,897 of record NC_017075.1, on the reverse strand, counting down.
CGACGTCGGCGGTCGACGCGCCGGTGATCATGTTGCGCGTGTACTGCTCGTGCCCCGGCGTGTCGGCGACGATGAACTTGCGCCGGTCGGTGCTGAAGAAGCGGTAGGCGACGTCGATCGTGATGCCTTGCTCGCGCTCGGCGGCCAGGCCGTCGACGAGCAGCGCGAAGTCGATGTCGCCGCCTTGCGTGCCCCACTTCTTGGAGTCGGCCTCGATGGCGGCGAGCTGGTCCTCGAACAGCATCTTCGACTCGTACAGCAGGCGCCCGATGACGGTGCTCTTGCCGTCGTCGACCGAGCCGCAGGTGATGAAGCGCAGCAGGCTCTTCTTCTCGTGCTGTTCGAGATAACGCTCGATGTCGGTGGCGATGAGGTCGGAAACGTGCGCCATCTCAGAAGTACCCTTCCTGCTTCTTCTTTTCCATCGACGCCGCGGTGTCGTGGTCGATCATGCGGCCCTGGCGTTCGCTGGTGCGGGTCAGCAGCATCTCCTGGATGATGTCGACCAGCGTCTCGGCTTCGGACTCCACGGCGCCGGACAGCGGGTAGCAGCCCAGCGTGCGAAAGCGCACCTTCTTCATCATCGGCTGCTCGCCGGGCTTCAGGCGCATGCGCTCGTCGTCGACCATGATCAGCGTGCCGTCGCGCTCGACCACCGGCCGCTCGGCCGCGTAGTACAGCGGCACGATGGGAATGTTCTCGAGGTAGATGTACTGCCAGATGTCGAGCTCGGTCCAGTTCGAGATCGGGAAGACGCGGATCGACTCGCCCTTGTGCTTGCGGCCGTTGTAGAGGTGCCAGAGCTCGGGGCGCTGGTTCTTCGGGTCCCAGCGGTGCTGCGCGGTGCGGAACGAGAAGATGCGTTCCTTGGCGCGGCTCTTCTCCTCGTCGCGGCGGGCGCCGCCGAACGCGGCGTCGAAGCCGTAATGGTCCAGCGCCTGCTTCAGGCCCTGGGTCTTCCACATGTCGGTGTGGATCTGGGAGCCGTGGTCGAACGGGTTGATGCCGCGTTCCTTGGCTTCGGGGTTCTGGTAGACCAGCAGTTCCATGCCGAGTTCGCGCGCCATGCGTTCGCGCATCGCGTACATGTCGCGGAACTTCCAGGTCGTGTCCACGTGCAGCAGCGGAAACGGCGGCGGGGCCGGATAGAAGGCCTTGCGCGCCAGATGCAGCATCACCGCGCTGTCCTTGCCAATCGAATAGAGCATCACCGGCTTGTCGGCTTCGGCGACGACTTCTCGCAGGATGTGGATGCTCTCGGCCTCCAGGCGCTGCAGATGGGTGAGGCTGATCGATGGGTGCATAGGCGTGGTGTGGATGGTCTCGCGTGCTGCGCCGCAGCAAGCTGCATGCCGCGGGGCCGTGAGTATCCCCCAAGGCCCCGGGGGCTGCCCGCCCCAGGGGATGAGGGGGTCGGCGCGTCGGCAGCGTCAGTCGGGCGCGCGTTTTGCGCCGCTAAAGTCGACCGCAGGAGGATTCCGATGACCGAAGATCGAGTGGCCGCCCCCGGCCTGTTGAACGACGTTGCCGCCATCGCCCGTCAGGCCGGCGCGCTCATCATGGAGATCTACGCCACCGATTTCGCGGTGCGCGGCAAGCAGGACGCGTCGCCCGTGACCGAGGCCGACGAACGTGCCGAGAAACTGATCGTGCCGGCGCTGCGCGCGCTCGCGCCCGAGGTGCCGGTGGTCGCCGAGGAGGCCGTCGCCGCCGGCAGCGTCCCCGAAGTGGGGGAGTGGTTCTGGCTCGTCGACCCGCTGGACGGCACCAAGGAGTTCATCAGCCGCAACGGCGAGTTCACCGTGAACATCGCCCTGGTGCATCGCGGCGAACCGGTTCTGGGCGTGGTCTTCGCGCCGGCGCTGGACCGGCTCTTCGCCGGTGCACGCGGGCAGGGTGCGCGCGTCGAGGAAGCGGGCGCGGTGCGCCCGATCCGCTGCCGCGAGGTGCCCGAGGCCGGGCTCACCGTCGTCGCCAGCCGTTCGCACGGCGACGCCGCGGCGCTCGACGCCTTTCTCGCCGGGCGCAAGGTGGCGGCGCTGGCCAACGCCGGCTCGTCGCTGAAGCTGTGCCTGGTCGCCGCCGGCGAGGCCGATCTCTATCCGCGCCTGGGGCGCACGATGGAATGGGACATTGCCGCCGGCCATGCCGTCCTCGCCGCCGCCGGCGGCGGCGTCGACACCGTCGCCGGCGCGCCTTTGCATTACGGCAAACCCGGTTTCGACAACCCGCATTTCGTGGCTTCGGCGAAGCGCTGAAAACCCCCCGCGGTCGCGGGGATGGACCCGCACTTGCATGAGGTTGGCGGGCATTCCGACCGTTTCCCTGCGGTCGGTGCTCGCTAACAATGGGTTCACGAAAGTCATAAGAGTCGAACGAATGCGTAGAAGCGTTGGGAAGTTCGCGGCCATTGCCGCGAAGGGGCTGATCCTTGCCGCGACGTTTGCACTGGCCGCCTGCGGCGGCGGTCGCAGCACCGGCGAGAGCCGCGAGACGGCCGACATTTCGCTCACCCAGACGGTGCAGGCCAGCACCGCCTCGGGCGCGCCGGTCACCTTCACGGTCATCGTCGCGAACACCGCGCTGGTCGACTCGGCGCCGGTGACGCTGGCCTGGTCGGTGGCCGGTGTCGACGTCGGCACGCCGACGGTCAGCTGCACCAGCGCCGGCAGCGCCGTCTGCCCGACGACGCTGGGCGCCAGCACGACGATCGACAAGCTGCCGGCGCAGCGCCAGCTGATCTTCAAGTACACGGTGACGCTGCCGTCGGACGCGCGCGGCAACGTCGTCGCCACCGCGGTCGCCACCACCGCGCAGGACGAGGACACCAGCGACAACACGGTCAGCGCGACCACCGCCGCCTACGACGCGCGCAACGCCTCGTACGAGGTCTACGCCGCCGACGGCAAGGCCTACCAGATGACGGTCGACTTCGACGCCGGCAGCTACACGATCAGCGGCAACGGCGTCTCCGACACGCGCAGCTTCGCCGACGACGGCAACGGCGGCTTCATCGTCGGCAGCGGCCCGGAGCGGCTGCGCAGCGGCGACGGCGTCATCGTCGGCGTGCACGTGCTCGGCGGCACGGCCACGCCGTACATCGCGGCCAACAGCTTCCTCACCACGACCACCGGCGCGGCCGGCAACTACGACCTGATGTTCCGCCGCGTCGCCGCAGACGGCAGCGGCGCGACGACGCACCCGGCGACGGCGCGTGTCTCGGGCAACGTGCTGCAGGTCTGCGAGAACGACAACGAGGTGCTCTACGCCACCGCCTGCGGCAGCGGCTACATGAAGAGCTACGCGCTGACGGTCGCCGACGGCGTGTTCACCGCCACGCCGACGACCAGTGGCGGCGTGGGCCTGAGCTTCCGCATCGCCTACGTCGGCGAGTCCAAGGTGCTGCTGTCGGTCGGCAACAGCACGCTGGGCGACGGCCGCGTGCAGTGGATGGCCGGCCTGCAGGACGGCCAGGCGAGCATCTTCCCGGGCAGCTTCGTCGGGCCGGACCTGCTCTCCAGCGGCGTGCAGTGGGCCACGATCACGCTGGACGGCGATGCCGGCACCTACAACGTCGTCGACGCGGCGCTCAACGACCAGGGCGTGCTGCGCGCCGACCTCAGCAACCAGCAGCCCGGCTCGATGTTCTACGCCGAACTCACCACCCAGTACGTCGGCTCGCCGGTCTGGGTGCTGCAGAACTATCCGCTGGTCATCGTCGGTGGCGCGCCGCTCGTCTCGGGCAGCGTCACCAACCTCAGCGGCCTGCTGCAGATCGCGCTGCCCTGAGCGCGCCGGAAGGAATCCGAATGAGCCTGAACCACATCGTCTTCATCGTCCTCGACAGCTGCCGCTACGACAGCTTCGTCAGCGCGAAAACGCCCAACGTCGACCGCCTGGGCGCGGCGCAGAAGCGCTACTCGTACGCGTCGTGGACGGCGCCGTCGCACCACACCTTCGCGATGGGCATGCTGCCGCACACCAGCCCGAAGGACGTCTTCGCCTCCGAGGTCTACAAGGACGAGTTCGCGCAGTGGCGCGAGCGCACCGGCTGCGCCGACATCGCGTTCAAGGAGTTCCTGCCCGACCTGTCGCTGCCCAAGGTGCTGCGCAAGCTCGGCTACCGCACCGTCGCCAAGGTCTCGATGCCGGTGCTCAACAAGAGCACGCTGATCAGCCGCGACTTCGACGACTACAAGCTCATGCCCAACCACAACGACTTCAAGGGCATGGTCGCGGAGATGGAGTTCCCGGACGACGAGCCGCACTACTACTTCTTCAACGTCGGCGAGACGCACTACCCGTACATGCTGTCGGGCGCCGACCTGCCGCACATCTCGGGGCTGCACGGCGCGCTGAAGGGCATGGACGCGGTGGCCGAGGCGACGCAGGGCAAGCGTGGTTTCGAGCCCGGCCAGATGGAGATGCTGCGGCTGCAGCAGATCAAATGCATCGAGTACTGCGACGCGCAGATCGGCCGCATCATGGACATGGCGCCGCCGAACACCCACTTCATCGTCACCGCCGACCACGGCGAACTGTTCGGCGAGGACGGCTTCTTCGGCCACGGGCCGATCATGCACGAGAAGTGCTTCGAGGTTCCCTTCGTCGAGGGGCGGCTGGGCTGAATGGCCGCACCGCTGTTCCTGCTGGCGCCGCCGAGGTCCTACACCTCGCTGATGAACGCGATGCTCGGCCAGCATCCGCAGTGCTTCGGCCTGCCGGAGCTGTGCCTGTTCAACGTCGAGCGCCTCGTCGACCTGTGGGTGCGCTCCACCGACGAGATGGGCAGCGAGGCCAAGACGCGCCACGGCCTGCTGCGCGCCGTCGCCGAGATCTACGGCGGTGAGCAGACGATGGACAGCGTGCGCATGGCCAACCACTGGTGCGCCGCGCGCCAGAACCTGTCCACCGGCCAGATCTACCGTGAGCTGGTCGACAAGATCGACCCGCTGATCGCCGTCGAGAAGAGCCCTGCCTACACGGTGGACATCCAGCGCCTGCTGCGCATCCGCGAGACCTTCCCCGACGCGCGCTACCTGCACCTGACGCGCCACCCGGTGGGCCAGTGCAAGTCGGTGATGAGCCTGTACGACGGCACCTTCGCGCTGTTCGTCAACTCGATCGACTTCCTCGAAGACCGCGCGATCGTCGAGCCGCAGTTCGCCTGGTACGACCTGAACATCAACATCCTGAACTTCCTCGACACGATCCCGGCCGAGCGCCAGATGCGCATCCGCGGCGAGGACGTGATGAACGACCCTCCGAAGTTCCTCGGCATGATCTGCCGCTGGCTGGGCATCCGCGACGACGCCGACGCGCTCGACGAGATGATGCATCCCGAACGCTCGCCGTTCGCCTGCTTCGGGCCGCTGGACGCGCTGTTCGGCAACGACCCGAACTTCCTCTCCGGCCCGACCTTCCGCCCGCACAAGGTGAAGGTGCCGTCGCTGGACAAGCCGGTGCCCTGGCGCGAGGACGGCCAGAGCCTGAAGCCCGAGGTCGTCGAACTCGCGCGCGAATTTGGTTATTGAGGCGATGAGCGACTCCGACACTCCCCCGCTGGGCCAGCGCCCCAAGCTCGGCCCGATCGACGGCAAGCCGGTCACGACGCACCCCGACCTGAGCCGGCTGTCGCCGGCGCAGCGTGGCCTGCGCGACGCGCTGCTGCGCGAGTTCAAGGCGCGCAAGGCGAAGAAGTTCGTCGAGAAGCAGGTCCACTACATCAACGGCAACCGCCAGGTCGCCGAGTCGATCAAGATCCTCTTCGACGAGCACGGCCAGCCCCCGGCCAACGCGCCGATCGAGGACATCATCGAAGAGCGGCGCCAGCTCGAGTACCAGGTGCGCTGGTTCGAGGCGATGCTGCTGGAGCTGCAGACGCGGCTCCTGCGCGTGCGCGAGATCGAGGCGCTGGCGCTCGACGTCCTGGAGCGCAGCGAGCGCGAGTAGAGATCCCGACCCCATGCCCGTCATCCGTCCTCTCCGTTCGCCCGTCGCGCTCGCAGCTGCCGCCTTCGCGGCGCTCGCCGCGCTGTCCGGCTGCACCACCGGCCCCGACTACCGCCGTCCCGAGGTCGAGCTGCCGGCGAGCTACGCCGCCGCCGCTTCGGCGCCGCAGGCCGCGGCGCCCCGGGTGCTGGACACCGCCTGGTGGTCGGCCTTCGGCGACCCGCAGCTCGACACGCTGGTGCGCGACGTGCTCGCGAACAACCCCGACATCCGCATCGCCGCCCACCGCGTCGAGCAGCTCGACGCCTATCTGCAGATCAGCCGCTCCGAGGGCATGCCGCAGGTGGGCTACGAAGGCCAGCGCACGCGCGACACCTTGAGCGAGAACCGCCAGCAGCCGCTGAACCGCGGCACGCTGCCGGTGGACAACAACTACACGATTTCCGGCGCGATCCGCTGGGAGCTGGACGTCTGGGGCAAGCTGCGGCGCGCCGACGAGTCGGCGGTGGCCAACCTGATGGCCGGCCAGGAAGGCCGGCGCGCGCTGGAGATGGCGATGGTCGCCAAGGCCGCGTCCGGCTATCTGCGCCTGCTGTCGCTGGACCGCGAGCTCGAGCTGCTCGAGCGCAGCGTGCAGGTCGAGGCCGACACGCTGGCGCTGGCGCAATCGCGCTACGACAACGGCGGCAGCTCCGAGCTGCCGGTGCTGCACGCACGCTCGCAATGGCAGCAGCGTGCCGCCGAGGTGCCGGCCAAGCAAGCCGAGATCGCGGCGCTGGAGAACGCGCTGGGCGCGCTCGCCGGGCGCAACCCCGGGGCGCTGCCGCGCGGCACGCTGCAGGCGCTGAAGCTGCCGGTCGTTCCCGGCGGCCTGCCGGCGGACCTGCTCGCCCAGCGGCCCGACGTGCGCGAGCGCGAGCAGGCCCTGATCTCGGCCAACGCGCGCATCGGCGTCGCCAAGGCCGAGTTCTATCCGACCATCGGGCTGACCAGCAGCTCGGGCTTCGCCAGCACCGAGCTGGGCACGCTGGACAAGCTGACCTCCAACTTCGGCAGCTTCGGCCTGAGCTTCTTCGGCCCGATCTTCACCAGCGGGCGGCTGACCGGCCAGGTGCGCGAGGCCGAGGCGCAGCAGCGCCAGGCCGCCGTCGAGTTCCTGAAGTCGGTGCAGACCGCGCTGCACGAGGTGCAGGACGCGCTCGTCAGCCGGCAGAAGATCGAGACGCAGATGGCGCTGCGCGACGAGAACGTCGCCGTGCTCGTGCGCCAGCGGGATGTGGCCCAGCGCCGCTACGAGCTGGGCCGCGACGACTACTTCCAGGTCCTGGACGCCGAACGCTCGCTGGCCTCGGGCGAGCAGCTGCAGAACCAGACCCGCTACGCCCGCGCCGACGCGCTGGTCTCCCTCTACAAGGCTCTGGGCGGCGGCTGGTCGCTGCCGGCCGTCACCGCCTCCACCGCCCCCACGACCGCGACCTCCCGATGAGTGACCAAACCAAGCTGGTGGCGCTGCCCGCCTACCTGCCGCGCCGCCTCCAGGCCTTCCGCATCGTCCGGGGCGACAAGACGAGCTACGTGCTGCGCGACAAGCTCGCCGACAAGACCTACGACGTCGAGCAGTGGCAGTTCTTCGTGCTCGAGGTGCTGCCCGGCTGCGAGACCGCCGAGAAGCTGCTGTCGGTCTTCGCCGACCGCTTCGGCCGCGAGATCAGCGAGCACGAGGTGATGACCTTCTTCGCGCAACTGGCCGACCAGAAGCTGCTCGACGAGGAAGCCGCCAAGCACCCGCTGCTCAAGCCGTTCACGCGCCAGGGCTACGCGCTGGAGCAGGGCCTGGTCAAGCCGAAGTCCTTCGAGGAACTGGCGGTCAAGATGGCCTCGCAGGGACCGAAGCCCGGGGCCGCGCCGGCCGCGGCGCCGGCTCCCGGCCCGACGCCGGGCGCGCCCGACGAGCTGCCCGAGGACGCGGTGCTGCCGGCCGGCGTCAACGAGGCCGACAGCCTGGACCCGCGCCAGACGCGCCAGCTGTTCAAGTTCTTCCCGATGCAGCCGCTGGCCAGCCGGCTGCTGCCGATCCTCGAGCCCGTCAAGTACGCGATCTACCTGCTGCCGCTGGTCGCGCTGGTGGCGCTGATCCTGGCGCTGCGCAACTTCGACACGCTGTGGAGCGACGTCAACTCGCTGCGCAGCGCGACGACGCTGGCCGTGCACGCGCTGTTCAGCCTGGTGACGATCAACCTGGCCGTCGTGCTGACGCAGTCGCTGGTGGCGCAGAAGTTCCGCGCCAGCCTGGGCGACTTCGGCATCGGCCTGCGCTTCGGCTTCTTCCCGCGCTTCATGGTGCCGATCCGGCACACGATGCAGCTGTCGCGGCGCGAGCGCATGTGGATGCACGCCGGCCCGCTGCTCACGCGCGTGCTGCTGTTCAGCATCGGCGTGCTGCTCTGGTACAACGCGCGCGGCCGCTACGAGGGCCTGGCCAACATCGGTCTGGGCCTGACCTTCCTGTGCGCGGTGAACCTGCTCGTCGAGGGCGGCAACCCGCTGGTCAAGGGCAACGGCTACCACCTGCTGGCCGCCTTCGTCGACGAGCCGCAGCTGCGCGGCAAGGCCTACCGCGCCTTCCTCGACCGCGTGCGCGGCGGCGCCAGCACCGAGCGCGGCCAGATGCTGCTGACGACCTTCGCGCTCGCCAGCTTCGTCTACGCCTACCTCGTCGTGCTGCTGATCGTCTACGTCAGCGGCCACTTCCTGATCAAGGAGATGCGCCTGGGCGGCGCGGCGCTGATCGTCGTCGTCGCGCTCGGCGTCTTCCTGGCGATGCGGACGACGAACCGCTTCAAGATGATCACGCGGGCCTACGAGCGCTCGCAGCAGTTCGAGCGCTGGCGCAAGCGCGCGCTGCCGTCGGAAACCGCCGACGCCGCGCAGGCCGAGGCGCCCAAGAGCCGCACCTGGTACTACATGAAGCGGGCGCTGGTCGTCACCTTCATCCTGCTGCTGTTCCTGCCGTACCCGTACGACGCCGGCGGCGACTTCGAGATCTTCCCGGCGGCGCGCCAGGTCATCACGACCGACATCGGCGGCGTCGTCGAGGAAGTCAACTACGACGGCGGCGAGTCGGTCGCCAAGGGCATGGTCATCGCGCGTGTCGCCAGCACCGACCTGACGGCGCAGTTGCAGACCTTCGACGCGCGCATCGCGGCGCAGAAGGCTGTCGTCGCCGAGCTGAAGTCCAAGCCGCGCAAGGAAGAGGTCGCGGTCGCGCAGAGCGACCTGGACATCGCGCGCCAGCGCGCCCAGTTCAGCGGCGAGCGCGTGCCGCGCCTGGAGCGCATGTACAAGGAGCGCACCATCTCCTTCGAGGAACTCGACAGCGCGCGCAAGGAAGCCGAGGTCGATCGCCGCGAAGTCACCTCGCGCGAGGCCTCGCTGGCGCTGGTCAAGGCCGGCACGCCGCCGGACCGCATCGCCGCCGAAGAGGCGACGCTGCAGTCGCTGGTCCAGCAGCGCGCCGAGATCGAAGGCCGCGCCGGCCGCACCGTGATGGCCATGCCCTTCGACGGCACCATCCTGTCGCTGCACCTGAAGGACCGGCTGAACAGCGTGCTCGACAAGGGCGCGCCTTTCGCCACCGTCGAGGCCGTCGGTTCGATGACCGTCGAGATCGAGGTGCCCGAAAGCGAGATCGGCTACGTCAAGGTCGGCGCCTCGGTGCGCGTGCGGCCGAATGCGTTCAACGACCGCACCTTCGTCGGCAAGGTCGACCGCATCGACGGCAACGTCACCGTCAAGCCGACCGGGCGCATCGTCAAGGTCATCGCCGTCGTCGACAACCACTATGGCGAGCTGAAGTCGGGCATGACCGGCTACGCCAAGGTCGACGCCGGCACGATGCCGGTCTGGCAGGCCTTCAGCCAGGCGGTGGTGCGCTTCGTCAACGTCCAGGTGTGGTCGTGGCTGCCCTGACGGCCTGAGCGGCACGCCGGCCGCTGCGTGGCGGCCGTTCGTGCAATCCTCCGCATGACGGCGGCGGTGTCATGGATATCATTTTGCATATCTGACACCCCGCCGTTTTTGCATGTCATTTCTGTTTCGGCTGCGCATCGGCGCCCGCATGGCGCTGGCGTTCGGATTCATCGTCGCGCTGATGCTGGTCGTGCTGGCGGCGGTGCTGCTGCAGATCGGGCGCGTCGAGCGCCTCAGCGCCGAGCTGGTCGAGGCCCAGGCCGAGCGCCTGTCGCTGGCGCAGGAGTGGTACCAGAACATCGCCGTCAACTCGCAGCGCGCGCTGGCGATCGGGCTGTCTTCCGACGACGTGCTGGAGCAGGTCTTCGGCGACAAGATGAAGTCGGTGACGGCGCGCACCAGCGAGATCGTCAAGCGCTACACCGAGCTGGAGACGACCGACGAAGGGCGCCGCGGCATCGAGGCGATGAGCCAGGTGCGGCTGCGCTACCTCGACCAGCGCAAGGCGCTGCTGGCCGCGCGCGGTGACGCCGCCAGGGTCGCGGCCGAGGGCGCGGCGTTCCAGAAGGTCACCGCCGAGTACATCGAGCAGGCGCGTCAGGTGCTGGCCTACCAGCAGCAGCGCCAGCGCGAGATCGGCGCCGGCGTCCAGGCCGCCAGTGAAGCCTTGCGCTGGACGGCGGTCGTCGTCTCGCTGCTGGCCAGCATCGCCGCCGTCGTGATGGGCTGGACGCTGTCGCGCGGCATCACCGGGCCGCTGGCGGCGCTGCAGGCCACGGCACGCCGCATCGCGGCCGGCGACCTGGCCGAGAACATCGCGCTGCAGCCCGGCGAGGTCGAGACGGTGCAGCTCGGCAACGAGATCGTGCGCATGCAGCAGTCGCTGCGCGCCCTGGTCGGCCAGGTGCACGAGGTCGCCGAATCGATCGAGGTCGCCAGCAGCGAGGTCGCCGCCGGCAACGCCGATCTGAGCGCGCGCACCGAGAGCACGGCCTCCAGCCTGGAGGAGACGTCCAGCACGATGCAGTCGCTCACCGGCACGGTGCGCCAGACGGCCGAATCGGCGCGCAGCGCCAACGAGCTGGCGCGTTCGGCGGGCACGGTCGCCGGCGACGGCGGCACCGTCGTGCGCGACCTGGTGCGCTCGATGGAAGCCATCCACCGCAGCAGCCGGCGGGTCGCCGAGATCATCGGCACGATCGACGGCATCGCCTTCCAGACCAACATCCTGGCGCTCAATGCCGCCGTCGAGGCGGCGCGTGCCGGCGAGCAGGGCCGCGGCTTCGCGGTCGTCGCCGGCGAGGTGCGCACGCTGGCCCAGCGCAGCGCCCAGGCGGCGCGCGAGATCAAGGCGCTGATCGACGACTCGGTGCGCGAGGTCGAGCTCGGCACACGCAGCGTCGGCGACGCCGGGCGCTCGATGGACGAGATCGTCGCCGCGGTGCAGCGTGTCGGCGAGGTCGTCGACGGCATCAGCGCGACGACCGCCGAGCAGAGCGAAGGCATCGTCGGCGTCAACGCGGCGATCGTGCAGATCGAGCAGTCGACGCAGCAGAACGCGGCGCTGGTCGAGCAGTCGACCGCGGCGGCGGCCAGCCTGCGCGAGCAGGCGCGCCGGCTGACCTCGCTGGTCGGCGGTTTCCGCCTGGACTGAGGGCGCCTTACTTCGACAGCGGCGCGCCCAGCCCGGTGTCGACGTACCAGACGCCGTCGTTGACGCCGTCGGGGTACTCGGTCGTCGCCGGCACCAGGCGGTTGTAGTAGATGAACGGCCCCTTGGCGGTGATGAAGTACTCCGGGTCCAGCCGAACGCGCGGCTTGGTCGTGTCGTTCGTCAGCATCTTGAAGTTCTGCTTCAGCGGGTCGATGCCGCTGATCGCCAGGTGCGTCGGGTAGCTCTTGTCCCAGAACTGGTTGGACGGGCTGACCACGGTGAAGATGTACGAACGCCCGTTGTGCGTGAAGACCTCGGGCGACCAGAAGTAGGGCAGCTTGGTCGGCGGCGTGATCGTCTTGATGACCGTCCAGCGTTTGACGCCGTCGGTGCCGGCGATCTTGCGGTAGACGAGGATCTTGCGGCGGAAGTCCGCCATCGTGAAGAAGACGTACTCGTTGCCGTACTCGGGCGCCTTCCACATGAACGCGCCGTACTTGCCGACCGCGTCGAAGGTCAGCTGCTCGACGGCACCGCTGTCGGTGTCGTAGGTGTAGACCTGATCGACGAGCCGCGCGTCCGACGGGTTGTGGCCCTGGAAGATGATCTTGCGCGTGCCCGGCACCCAGCGCCGCGAGTTGCCGCCGGTGAGGTCGGCGATCGGCATCGTCACCTCGACCCCGGGCGCGGACATCTGGCGCCAGAACAGCGCGCTCTTGTCGGCCGAGATGTAGTTGATGCGCGGGTTGGTGTCGTTGTCGTCCTTGGAGCCGTCGGGCGTCGCGCGGCCGAGGGAGTTCTGCAGCACCGACGGCGTCCAGGTACCGTTGACCATCGTCGCCATGCCGATCTGCGCCGTGCTCTCGCTGTGCGTCGAGCCGGTGACGTAGCGCGTGTAGACGATGCGCGAACCCGAGGCGCCGGACATCCATTCCGGGCCGTTGCCGAAGTCGGCCACCGGCGCGGTCTCGGTGTCGACGAGCACGCCGTGGCCGTCGGGCGGATAGAACGCGCCGGTCTGGAAGTCGACCGTGCCGACCCAGAGCTTGCCGTCGGCGCCGGTGAACGCGAACAGCGAGTTGCCCATGCCGCCGTTGCAGCTTGCGCAGTACTTGCCGTTGCGTGCCGAGTCGAACTCGTAGTCCGGTATCGGCGACTTCGTGACCTGGACCTCGGGCAGCGTCGTCGCGGCCCGCGAGAGGGGCGACAGCGCCAGGCAGGCCAGGGCCAGCAGGGCCGCGCCGGCCGCCGGGCGCCGGCGGCGGAAAGAGTATTGGTCGTTCATGGCGACTCCGGCGGTTCGATTCATCCTAGCAAGCAAGCTCCGGCCCCATTTCGTCAGGGTGCCCCTCGGATCGCGGGGTTCGCGTGTAAAGCTGCGGGCCGGACCCACCCCGTGTTCGCGGGCCCTCGCGCACGGGCGCGTTGCCCGCGAATCGGGGGCTCGTTAAGGTTTCGTGACAAGCCGTCCGGTCTCGAGATTGCTTGTTTCGTTGCCATCGTCCGACCACGCGAGGTTCCATGCCTTCATCCGTCCTGACCCGCGCGCTGCCGTTCGCTGCCGCGCTGGCCGCCCTGTCCGCCAATGCACCGGCGCAGAGCTGGATGCCGAACGAGGCCCAGGTCTCGGCCGAAGCCGAGCTGATCGACTACGAGTTCAGCCAGTCGCGAGCCCAGATCGCCTGGAACGACACGCTGGGCAAGCTCTGGGTCGCCAACGTCGACCGTGCCACCGGCAAGTTCGTCCCGGCCGACGGCCGCGGCGTCGTCGTCGACCCCGATTCGATGAGCTTCCAGGACGCGCAGAAGACCAAGAACGGCCCTGAATGGGTGCAGACCGCCGCCGGCGACATCCTCGTGCACACCAAGTACGCCGGGCGCCACACCGACGGCAACTCGCGCATCGGCGTCGCCGTGCCGGGGCCCAACGGCAGCTGGACGAGTAGCATCCTGTCCGATGCGGTGCGCAAGGCACCGTACGGGAGCAACGTCGTCGGCGACACCGCGGCGCGCATCAGCTACGTCGACAACCGCGAGGTCCATTACTGGGCCCAACTCGGCGATCCGTCGACCGAGCGCCGCATCGAGGACTTCCCCGACTCCAACTACCCGGTGCGCCACGTCGCCTGCGCGCGCCCGGACATACCCGGCACGCACGCCGTCGTCTACCCGGTGACGGTCAACGGCGTCGACCAGGTCTTCTACCGCGACTTCGACGGCAACCGCTCGCAGCAGCTGACCTTCGACGCCGGCGTCAAGTACGAGGTCTGGATGTGGTGCGCGCCGGAGTACGGCTACGAGCCGGTCTTCTTCACGCTGGTCGACCAGACCGAGCTGCGCGTCTACCGCAAGATCGCCGGCAGCTGGACGCCGGTGTTCAGCCAGACGGCGCCCAAGGGCAACCAGATCTTCTCGCCCGAACCCTTCACCTGGAACGGCAAGTCCTACATCTTCATGGCGCAGTCGGTGAAGCCGAACAAGTTCCGCTCGGAGATCTGGATCGCCAACATCGACGCGACGGCGCCGCTGTTCAAGCGCATCACGCCGACCGAGCCGCTGCGCACGCGCACCGACCCCGAGGTCTTCATCACCGACGCCGGCCCGCGCATCTACTACAACAAGCTGATCCCCGACGTCAGCGACAGCGGCCGCTACAAGCCCTGCCGCAAGCCGAGCTGCTCCGAAGGCGTGTGGAACGCCGACCCCGGCCTCTGACGCCGGCCGCGCCGCCTCAGGGCGAGGGCACCGTGTAGAGCATCAGGCGCTGCACGCCGTAGACGTCGTACTGCTGCAGCACCGGCATCGTGCCGGCGGCCCGCGCCGGCAGCTCGATGCGCGCGGTGTTGTAGTTGATGCCGGGCACCGCCGGCACCATCGCCAGGTCGTAGGTCGGGTCCCAGTTGACGCCCGGCGCGTCGCCGATCTCGAACGTGCCCTTGCCGCGCTGCACGCTGTAGCCGACGACCGGCAGGCCGTTGAACAGCCCCATCTGCGCGTAGGCCACCTTGCGCGAGTCGTCCACCTGCTGCGGTGCCGACCAGGCCAGCGTCGCCGGGTCCCAGCGGAAATGCAGGATGTCGTAGTTCTCGACGGTGATCAGGTGCACGCCGCCGGCCGCGTCGGTGACGACGTTGAAGTGGCTGGCGTAAGGGTCGGACACGGTGCTGTCGACGCTGCCGACGAACACCGTCTCGGTGCTCCACGGCGCATTGGCCGCCTCGGTCAGGCCGCGGCGCGAGAAGTAGGTCACCTCGCGCACCGTCCACACCATGCCGATGCCGCCGGGAATCGCCACCGGGCGAGCGCTGCGTTCGACGGCGCGGTTGTCGGTCGGGCCGAACACCAGGCCGGGGTCGGTCCAGGCGCCACCGGCCGGGCGGTAGACGACCCTCAGGTTGCCCTGGTTGGACAGCTTGTTGCGGGCCAGGAAACCGACCCACAGGCCGCCGCGTTCGTCGGCCGCGATGGCCGGGTTCTGCGCCGAGATGCGGCCGGCGGCGAAGGCTGCTTCCGCGGCGAGCGGCGTCCAGCTTCCCGAGGCCGCGTCGTAATGCAGCAGCTCGTGCATCACGTTGCCGGCGGCGGTGTGATAGACGACGTGCACCGCGTCGCCGTCGGGCAGCGTGTCGGCCGTCGACTTGTCGTCGGTCGCGGCGAATGCGTAGGCGAGCTGCCAGTTCACGCCGCCGTTGCGGCTGCTGTAGAGCGCCAGGCCGCCGGGCGCGTAGCTGCCGCGGTTCATCACCAGGTGCACCGCGCCGTCGGCGGTCAGCCACATGTGCTGCTGGTGTCGGTAGGAGATGACGCGTTCGTTGTCGCTGGCGAGGTCGGTCTCGACCGCACGCACCGGGGTGCCGGCCCAGGCCGGCGCGGCCAGCGTGCACGCCGCAGCGAGCGCCACGGCAGTCGATCGAAGACGGGCGCGGCGCTCTCGCCGCGCGGGGACGATGGACATGTTTCCCTCCGGGCTCTGTCGTGGAGCGTGAGCCGCGAGCGGCCCGCCGCGCTGGCGGCGCGAGCATTCTCCGGGCCGCTTTATGGGCGCCATTCCCCCCGGTTCCCGGGATCGGCGCGCGTTTTGCGCCGGATCGGCACCGGATTTGCACGCGCACCGTTTGTGTCACGTCTGTTTCGCTGTTTATGGCAATGCAATGCACTGTCGTCGTTCGTCGCCGACGGCGGCGTCGCGGCAGCGTGTGCGCTCGTGCGCGCACGCCTTGAATGCGGCCCCCTCGGGTGGGTGACGCGAGCGGATGCAGTGCCGGTACTTACGCGTTCTCGTGATAACTTAAGAACGAATTTGGTGCACGGGAAGACGAGCTCGGGGCACGACCCGGCCGGACCGGGGTTACCAGCGCTCACGATGTTCGCAGCACCCGATCGCTTCCCGTTTCTTCACCTTTGTTCACGCGAACGACGCGTGCACACCTCCACGCTGGCGCATCCCCCGATGCGTGGCGCCTCCCGGCCAGTCGGCCTTGGTTTGTCCCGCCCCTGAGATGAGCCTCTTCCAGACCTTCGTCCTCACCCCGGCCGGACACGCCGACGTGTCGCTGGCGATCGCCGCCTGCCGAGCCGGCGCCGTCGGCGTCGTCAACCACGAGCTCGAAGCCGACCCGGCGCGCTGGGCCCCGGCGCTGGCCGCCGTGGCCGCGGCCACCGACGGCGGCCACGCGCTGAAGCTGCCGGCGCTGGCCGACGGCGACGCCGAGCACCTGGTTGCCGCGCGAGCCGCGGGCCTGGCCTGGCTGCTGATCGACGCCGCCGCGGTGCCCGCCGCACGCGAGACGCTGGCCGCGCTGCGTGCCGCCGGCCTGCGCGTGATGGCCGAGCTGACGACGCCGGACTGGCCGGCCGAGGCGCTGGACGCCGAGGTCGACGCGCTGCTGCTCAAGGGCAACGAGGCCGGCGGCTTCGTCGGCGAGGACGCCAGCTTCATCCTCTTGCAGAAGTGGCGCGTCCGCACGGCGCTGCCGCTGCACGTTCGCGGCGGCCTGACGCCGGCCGTGGCCGCGGGCTGCGCCGCGCTCGGCGTGGCCGGCGGCGCGCTCGACGCGCAAGTCCTGCTGCTCGACGAAGCGCGACTGGGCGACGCCGGCCAGGCCGTCATCGCCGGCCTGTCGGGCAACGAGACGGTGGCCGTCGGCGACGGCGAGCACGGCGAGTACTTCCGCATCCTGAGCCGCCCGGGCCACGCCGTGGCCAAGGCGCTGATCACCGAGGGCGACGGCTGTGGCTTTGCCGCGCTGCGCGACAAGGTCGCCGGGCGCGTGAACTGGGACGACCCGCGCGCCGGCCTGCTGCCGGTGGGCCACGACGTCTGCTTCGCCGCCGACTGGCGCCGTCGCTACGGCCACCTGGCCGCGGTGCTGAAGGCGTTCGACAGCGCGGTCGCGACCCAGCTCGGCCAGGTCGCCGCCCAGCCGCCGGTCGCCGAAGGCGCGCCGCTGGCGCAGGCGCTGGGGCTGCGTTTCCCGATCGTGCAGGGGCCGATGACGCGCGTCTCCGACGTCGCCGACTTCGCCCAGGCCGTGGCCGACGGCGGCGGCCTGCCGATGGTCGCCTTCGCGCTGCTGAAGGGCGCGCCGCTGGACAAGCTGCTCGCGCGCACCCAGCAGCTGCTGGGCGACAAGCCCTGGGGCATCGGCCTGCTGGGCTTCGCGCCGCAGGCCCTGCTCGACGAGCAGCTCGCGCTGGCGACGCAGTACAAGCCGGCCTACGCGCTGATCGCCGGCGGCCGGCCCGACCAGGCCGTCAAGCTCGAAGCCTCGGGCGTGCCGACCTTTCTGCACGTGCCCTCGGCCAACCTGATCCCGCTGTTCGTCCAGGAAGGCGCGCGGCGTTTCATCTTCGAGGGCCGCGAGTGCGGCGGCCACATCGGCCCGCTGTCCAGCTTCGTGCTCTGGTCGACGATGGTCGACCGAATCGCCGACGAGATCGACGCGCGCCGCGTCGCGCCGGCCGAGCTGCAGCTGCTGTTCGCCGGCGGCATCCACGACGCCGCCTCGTCGGCTTTTGTGCAGGTGCTGGCCGCGCCGCTGGTCGCGCGCGGCGTCAAGGTCGGCGTGCTGATGGGCAGCGCCTACCTGTTCACCGAGGAGATCGTCGCCTCGGGCGCGGTGGTGGCCAAGTTCCAGCAGGAAGTCATCGCCTGCCGCCACACCGTCAGCCTCGAGTCCGGCCCGGGCCACGCCAGCCGCTGCGGCTACACGCCGTTCGCGCAGGAGTTCTTCAAAAAGCGCGCCGAGCTGCGCGAGCAGAAGGTGGCCGGCGAAGAGAGCCGGCGTGTGCTCGACGACCTGATCATGGGCCGACTGCGCATCGCCTCCAAGGGCACGACGCGCATCGGCGAGGAAGGCCGGCTGACGACGCTGGACGAGCAGCAGCAGCACGCCGAGGGCATGTACATGCTCGGCCAGGTGGCGACGCTGCGCGACGGCGTCACGACCGTCGCCTCGCTGCACAAGGAAGTGACGGCCGGCGCCGCCGCGCTGCTCGCCGCCGCGGCCGACGCCCGCCAGGCCGCGCCGGTGGCCGCCACCGGCCCGGTCGACATCGCCATCGTCGGCCTGGCCACGCTGCTGCCCAAGGCCGATTCGCTGGCCGCCTACTGGGACAACATCCTCGCCAAGGTCGACGCGATCACCGAGATCCCGCCGCACCGCTGGGACTGGCGCCTGTACTACGACAGCGACCGCCACGCGCCGGACAAGATCTATTCGAAGTGGGGCGGCTTCATCGACGACCTGGTCTTCGACCCGACACGCTACGGCATGCCGCCGAAGTCGATCGAGGCCGTCGACCCGATGCAGCTGATGGCGCTGGAAGTCGCGCGCCGCACGCTCGCCGACGCCGGCTACGACCGCAAGCCCTTCGACCGCGAACGCGCCTCGGTGATCGTTGGCGCCAGCGGCGGCACCGGCGACGTCGGCTCGCAGTACGGGCTGCGTTCGGAGCTGCCGCGCTTCTCGGGCCAGCTGCCGGCCGAGGTCGCCGAACGCCTGCCCGAGTGGACCGAGGATTCCTTCGCCGGCATCCTGCTGAACGTCATCGCCGGGCGCATCGCCAACCGGCTGAACTTCGGCGGCGTCAACTTCACGACCGACGCCGCCTGCGCCTCGTCGCTGGCCGCGGTCTACCAGGGCGTCACCGAGCTGGCCGCCGGGCGCAGCGACATCGTCATCGCCGGCGGCGTCGACACCGTGCAGGGCCCGTTCGGCTACCTGTGCTTCAGCAAGACGCAGGCGCTGTCGCCGCGCGGCCGCTGCAACACCTTCGACGCCTCGGGCGACGGCATCGTCATCAGCGAAGGCATCGCGATGGTGGCCTTGAAGCGCCTGGCCGACGCCGAGCGCGACGGCGACCGCATCTACGCCGTCATCAAGGGTGTCGGCGGTTCCAGCGACGGCAACGCCAAGGGCCTGACCGCGCCGCTGCCGGCCGGCCAGCTGCGCGCGATGCGCCGCGCCTACCAGATGGCCGGCTTCGGCCCGTCGACCGTCGGCCTGTTCGAGGCCCACGGCACCGGCACCGTCGCTGGCGACACCGCCGAGCTCGAGAGCACGACGCGGCTGATGCTGGAAGAGGGCGCACGCGCCCACGGCGCCGTCGTCGGCTCGGTGAAGACGATGATCGGCCACACCAAGGCCACCGCCGGCGTCGCCGGCCTGGTCAAGGCCGCGCTGGCGCTGCACCACAAGGTGCTGCCGCCGCACCTGGGCGTGACGAACCCCAACCCGACCCTGAAGCGCCCCGACGCGCCGCTGCACGTCATCGCCGACGCGCTGCCCTGGCTGCCGGCCGAGCAGCCGCGGCGTGCCGCCTGCAGCGCCTTCGGCTTCGGCGGCACCAACTTCCACGTCGTGATGGAGGAGTACCAGCGCGAGTACCGCCCCTGGCTGCGCAGCGCGACGGCGCAGCGCTGGCCGGCCGAGCTGCTGCTGTTCGCGGCCGACAGCCGCGAGGCGCTGGTCGCGCGCCTGACCGCGCTGCACGCCGAACTGGCGGCGACGCCGGTGGAACTGCGCGACCTGGCCGCCAGCCTGGCGCGCACCTGGCAGGCCGGCGCCGCCGAGCGTCTGGCGCTGGTCGCGCGCAGCCCCGAGGAACTGGCGACCAAGCTCGCCGCGGCGGCGGCCTTCCTGCGTGGCGAGGCCAAGGCCGCGCCGCCGGGGGTGTTCCACCGTGCCGGCGCGCCGATCGGCGGCAAGCTCGCGGTGCTGTTCCCGGGCCAGGGCTCGCAGTACACCGGCATGGGCCGCGAGGCGGCGCTGTACCTGCCGCCGGTGGCCGACGCGCTGGCCGAGGCCGAGACCGCGCTGCGCTCGCCGTTCACCGAGCGTTTCGGCAAGACGCTGGGCGAGTTCCTGTTCCCGCGCGCCGCCTACGACGACGCCGCCAAGGAGGGCGCGCGCCGCGCGCTGACCAGCACCGACGTCGCCCAGCCGGCGCTCGGCGCGCTGGAGGTGGGCCTGTGGCGTTTGCTGCAGTCGCTGGGCTTCCAGGCCGACATGGCCGCCGGCCACAGCTACGGCGAGTTCGTCGCCCAGCACGCCGCCGGCGCCATCGACTTCGGCGCGCTGATGGCGCTGTCGGCCGCACGCGGCCGCTTCATCGTCGACGCTGCCAAGGACGCCGGTGCCGAACTCGGCACGATGGCCGCGGTGCCCGCCGAGCGTGCCGTCGTCGAGCAGCTGATCGCCGACCTGCCCGACGTCATCGTCGCCAACCACAACGCACCGCTGCAGAGCATCGTCTCGGGCACGCGTGCCGGCGTCGAGGCGGCCGTCGCCAAGTGCGCCGCGGCCGGCATCGAGGCGCAAGCCATCCCGGTGGCCGCGGCCTTCCACTCGGTGCTGGTCAAGCCGGCGCAAGGCCCGCTGGCGGCGCTGATCGACGCCACGCCCTGGCAGCCGACGGCGATTCCCGTCTACGCCAACGCCACCGCGCGGCCGCACCCGGCCGAGCCGGCGCGCAGCCGCCAGCTGATGGCCGAGCACCTGGTCAAGCCGGTCGAGTTCGTCGCCCAGGTGCGCCAGATGCACGACGACGGCGCGCGCCTGTTCGTCGAGGTCGGCCCGAAGGCGGTGCTGTCGCGCCTGGTCGGCCGCATCCTGCAGGATCAGCCGCACGTCGCCGTGGCGCTCGACGACGGCAGCGGCCTGGCCGGCGTGCTGGCCGGCATCGGCCAGCTGCTGGTGGCCGGCGTGGCGCTGGACGTCGAGCCGCTGTTCGCCGGCCGCGACTGCCGCGTCGGCGACCCGGCGCGCCTGGCCTCGCTGGACCGCCGCGAGACGCCGGCGCGCACCGCCTGGGTCATCAACGGCGCCGGCGTGCGCCGCCTCGCCGACCCGGTCAAGCCGGTCGGCGTGACGCTGGAGCAGGCCCAGGCCGCGCTGGCCGCGCCGCCTGCCGTGCCGGCGGCCGCGCCTGCGGCCCCGGTCGCCTCGGCCCCGGCCCCGGCCCCGGTCGCGCCCACGCTGCCCGCGGCCGCCCCGGCGCGCACCGCCACCCCGATCACGTCCCAGTTTTCCCGGAGGGTCCGAACGATGGATGAACGACGACCACTGCCTGCCACGGCCGACGCCGCCGTGCTGGCCGAGTACTTCGAGACGATGCGCCAGTTCCTGGAGTCGCAGGAGCGCGTGATGGCCGCCTTCCTCGGCCAGCAGCCGGCGGCGCCGGCGCGTGCGCTGCGCGCCCGCCCGGTGCCGACGATGGTGCTGCCGCGTGTCGCCGACGCGGTGCCTGCCGCGCCGGTGGCGCCGGTCGTGCCGCCCGCCCCGGTCGTCGCCGCGGCTCCGGTGCCGCCGGTGGCCCCGGCCGCGCCGGTGGTCGCTCCGGCCCCGGTGCAGCCTGCGCCGGTCGCTGCCGCGCCGGTGGCGGCCGCGGCTCCGGCCGCCGCGCTGTCGCGCGACAAGCTCGCCGAGATGCTGCTCGCCATCGTCGAGGAGAAGACCGGCTATCCGAAGGACATGGTCGGCCTCGACCAGAACCTCGAGTCCGACCTCGGCATCGACAGCATCAAGCGCATCGAGGTCGTCGGCGCGATGCTGCAGGCGCTGCCCGAGGCCTGGCGCGCCGCGCTGGTCGACAGCCGCAGCAAGCTGAACACCCAGCCGACGCTCAACGGCATGCTGGACCTGATCGGCTCGGCCAAGGAAGGGGCGGCCGTCCCTTTTGATCGTGCCGAGGCGGGCACCCCGGTGGCCGGCGCCGTCGTCGCCGACCATGCCCCGTCTCGGCATCTGATCGAACCGACACCCGAAGCCCTGCCCGCGACGGCCGCGCGCCGTCTCGCCGCCGGGCGCTATCTGATCGTGCCCGACCGCGGCACGCTCGCCGACGGCCTGGCCACGCGCCTGGCCGAACGTGGCGCCACGGTCGAGCGCCTGGATCCGGCGCTGCTCGCCGACGAGGCGGCGCTCGTCGCCTGGTGCGCCACGCACCGCGTCGCGCCCGTCGCCGGCCTGGTCTTCCTGAGCCCGGTCGACGCGCCGCTGCCCGGCGCCGACGCCGGCCCCGACGAATGGCGCGCGGCGCTGGCCGCCGGCGACCAGGCGCTGTTCGTGCTGCTGCGTGAACTGAGCGCCGCCTTCGTGCCCGAGGCCCATGTGCTGGCCGCCAGCGCGCTGGGCGGCCTGTACGGCCGCGGCCGCGCACCCGAGGCGCTGCCGCTGGCCGGCGGCGCGCCGGGCCTCTTGAAGTCGCTGCGCGAGGAGCGGCCCAGCTTGCGCGTCAAGGCCGTCGACCTCGACCCCACGCAACCCGCGCTGGCCCATGCCCAGGCGCTGTTCGACGAGCTGGAGCTCGACGGCGGCCGCCAGGAGGTCGGCTACCCCGGCGGCCAGCGCACCGTGTTCCGCAGCGTCGTCGCCGAACTGCCGGCCGACGCGCCGCGTGTCGCCCTGCACAGCGTCGTCGTGCTCGCCACCGGCGGCGCGCGCGGCATCACCGCCGAGCTGCTGCGCGAGCTGGCGCGGCCCGGCAACACGCTGGTGCTGACCGGCCGCAGCACGCTGCCCGAGGCCGAGCCCGCCGAGCTGGCGGCGCTGGCCGACGCCGCGGCGCTGCGTGCCCACTTCATCGCCGAGGTGCGCCGCGGTGCGCTGGCGATGAAGCCGGGCGAGATCAACCGCCACGTGCAGGCCCTGCTGGGCCTGCGCGAGATGCGCGCCAACATTGCCGACTTCCGCGCCAGCGGCGCCGCCGTCGAGTACCACGCGGTGGACGTCACCGACGAGGGCTCGATGCGGGCGCTGCTCGACGGCGTCTACGCCCGCCACGGCCGCCTGGACGGCGTCGTGCACGGTGCCGGCGTCATCGAGGACAAGCTGATCGCCGAAAAGAGCACGGCGAGCTGGCGCCGGGTCGTCGACACCAAGGTCGTCGGCCTGCTGCTGCTGCAGAAGTGGCTGCGCCCGGAGAGCCTGAAGTTCCTCACCGTCTTCAGCTCGGTCGCCGGGCGCTACGGCAACAGCGGGCAGGGCGACTACGCCACCGCCAACGAGCTGATGAACCGCATCTGCGAGCACCTGCGCGGGCGCTGGGACGGCCGTGTCGCCGTCAGCGCGCTGTGCTGGGGCCCGTGGGGGCCGACCAAGTTCGGCGCCGGCATGGTGACCGCCGAGACCGAGGCCAAGTTCGCCGCCAAGGGCGTGACGCTGGTCAGCGCGGCCGTGGGGCGCAAGCTCTTCGCCGACGAGATCTCGCGCCCGGCCGGCGGCCCGGTCGAGGTGGTCTGCGGCGCCGGCCCCTGGGAGCGCCACGAAGCCGAGATCGGCGCCTGGCGCAAACGGGCGCCCGAGGGCCCCGAGCTCGGCGCGCTGCTGGGCGCCGCGCGCGTGCTCGACGCCGGCCGCGGCGAGCAGGTCGTCGCGCTGCGCCTGGACGTGGCGCGCCACCTCTATCTGCAGGAACACGTGATCGACGCGACGCCGGTGCTGCCGGCGGCCGCCGCGCTGGAGATCACCGCCGAGGCCGCCGCCACGCTGTGGCCGGGCTGGAAGGTCGTCGAGATGCGCGAGTTCCGGCTGATGAAGGGCGTCGAGCTGAAGGAGCCGGCGCGTGCGCTGCGTGTGCTGGTCAGCCCGCCGCCCTACGGCAGCAGCGAGGGCTTCGAGGTCGTCGCCGCGCTGCAGAGCGAGCTGGCCGCCGGCCGCTTCATCACCCACTACAAGGGCGTGGTGCGGCTGGAGCAGCAGCTGCCGGCCGGTGAACGTGTCGTGCCGCGCCCGCACCGCGAGAAGAGCCTGACCGTCGAACGCGCCTACGGCGAGTGGCTGTTCCACGGCCCGCGCTTCCAGGTCATCGAAGGTTTCGACGGCCTGTCGCAGCAGGGCGCGGGCACGGCGGTGCGCTCCACGCATCCGTCGGCCTGGCTGCGCGGCGTGCCGGCCGACGCGGCGGGCTGGGTCTTCGACCCGGCGCTGCTGGACGCCGCGGCGCAGATGGCCTGGCTGTGGGCACGCGCCTTCCGCGACGAATCGGCGCTGCCGGCGAAGTTCGGCCGCGTCGTGCGCTACGCCGAACGTTTCCCCGAGCGGCTGCGCATGGAGTACGAGCGCATCCCGAGCGACGACCCGACGCTGATCCGCGCCAACGTGGTGTTCAGCGACGAACGTGGCGAGCCGGTGATGCTGATCGAGGAACTGGAGAGCATCGCCAGCGCCGCGCTGAACCGCCTGGGCGGCACCGCACGCACGGCGATCGACGCATGAGCCGCAACCCGCCCAACACCGCGCCCGAGCCGATCGCGCTGATCGGCATGGCCTGCATCTTCCCGGACGCGCCGGACCTGCAGGCCTTCTGGAACAACATCCTCGACGGCGTCGACGCGGTCGGGGACCCGGTCGAGAACTGGGACGCCGAGCGCTACCTGGCCGACGGCCGCATCAAGACGCCGCGCGGCGGCTGGCTGAAGGACCTGTACCGCTTCGACCCGCGCGAGTTCGGGATCATGCCGAACTCGATGGACGGCGGTGAACCCGACCAGTACCTCGCGCTGCGCGTGGCGCGCGACGCACTCGCCGACGCCGGCTACCTCGGCAACGACGCCGAGCACCGCGACACCGGCATCATCCTCGGCCACAGCACCTATCTGCACCGCGGCCAGGTCACCGTCATCCAGCACAACATCGTGCTCGACCAGACGATGGAGCTGCTGAAGGCCGCGCTGCCCGGGCTGGACGCCGCCGCCGAGGCCGAACTGCGCCGCGCGCTGCTGGCCAAGCTGCCGCCGCACTGCGCCGACACCGCGCCGGGCCTGGTGCCCAACGTGATGACCGGGCGCATCGCCAACCGGCTGAACCTGAAGGGCCCGAACTACCTCGTCGACGCCGCCTGCTCGTCGTCGCTGCTGGCGGTGAGCGCCGCGGTCGACGAACTGCGCGCCGGCCGCAGCCGCATGATGATCGCCGGCGGCGTCAACGCCTCGCTGCCCGCGGACGTCTCGACGATCTTCACCCAGCTCGGCGCGCTGAGCGCGCGCGGCCGCGTGCGCCCCTTCGAGGCCGGCAGCGACGGCACGCTGCTCGGCGAAGGCCTGGGCATGGTCGTGCTCAAGCGCCTGTCCGACGCGCTGGCCGACGGCGACCGCATCTACGCCGTGCTGCGCGGCATCGGCCAGGCCAGCGACGGCCGCGGCACCGGGCTCCTGGCGCCCAGCGTCGACGGCGAGACGCTGTCGATCCGCCGCGCCTACGAACACAGCGGCGTCGACCCGGCGACCGTCGGCCTGATCGAGGCCCACGGCACCGGCATCCCGCTGGGCGACAAGACCGAGATCGCGGCGCTCGCCAACGTCTTCGGCCCGCGCCGCGGCGCCGGCGGCAGCATCGCGATCGGCTCGGTCAAGTCGATGATCAGCCACTGCATCCCGGCCGCCGGCGTCGCCGGGCTGATCAAGACCGCGCTGGCGCTGCACCACCGCGTGCTGCCGCCGACGCTGTGCGAGCAGGTCAACCCCGAGCTCGGCCTCGAACGCACGCCGCTGTTCGTCAACACCGAGGCCATGCCCTGGATCGCGCCGCTGGGCCAGCCGCGTCGCGCCGGCGTCGACAGCTTCGGCTTCGGCGGCATCAACACCCACGCCATCGTCGAGCAGGCGCCGGCCGCCGCCGCGCGCCCGCCGCTGCTGGCGCGCTGGCCGTTCGAGCTGTGCGTGCTGTCGGCGCCCGACGCCACGGCGCTGGCCGCCGCCGTCGAGACGCTGGCCGCGGCGCTGGCGCGTGAACCGCGCTGGACGCTGGCCGAGATCGCCGCCGCGCTGGCCGCCGCCGACCGCGGCGGCGAGGCCCGCCTGGCGATCGTCGCCAAGAGCCGCGAGGCGCTGGCCAAGGGCCTGGCGCAGGCGCTGCCCAAGCTGCGCGGCGCCGGCGACAAGGCTTTCGCGACACGCGGCGGCGTCTTCTTTTCGCCGCGCCCGCTGGACGGCAAGCTGGCCTTCCTGTTCCCCGGCGAAGGCTCGCAGTACCTGGGCATGTTCGCCGACCTGGCGCAGTGCTTCGACGAGGTGCGCGACTGGCTGGACCTCTGGCGCGGCCTGTACGACGACGTGCCGGGCGACACGCGCACCGACATCGTCTACCCGCCAGCCACCGAACTGACGCCCGAGCGCCGCAAGCAGCTCGAGGCGCGGCTGCACGACATGGACGTCGGCAGCGAGGCGGTGATGATCGGCGGCCAGGCGATGTACTCGCTGCTGCGTGCGCTGGGCGTCGAGCCCGACGTGATGCTGGGCCACAGCTCGGGCGAGTCGTCGGCGCTGGCCGCCAGCGGCGCGCTGCCCACCGAGGACCGTGCCCGCCTGGCCGACTTCATCCGCGACCTGAACGCCGTCTACGCCCAGGTGCTGGCCGAAGGGAAGATCCCGACCGGCGCGCTGCTGGCCGTCGGTGCGCTGCCCTCGGCGATGGTGCACGAGACGGTGGCCGCCACCGGGCTGGCGATCGACGTCGCGATGGACAACTGCGCCAACCAGCTCGTGCTCTACGGCACGCGCGAGGCGATCGACACCGTGCAGGCGCGGCTCACCGCGATCGGCGCGATCTGCATGCCGCTGCCTTTCGACCGCGGCTATCACACGCCGTCCTTCGGCGCGATGAGCGCGGCCTTCGCCGAGCACTACAAGGCGATCAAGCTGGGCGCGCCGCGGGTGCCGCTGTACTCCTGCGCGTCGGCCGGGCTGTTCCCGGCGTCGCCGGCGGCGGTGCGCAAGCTGGCCGGGGCGCAGTGGTCGCAGACCGTGCGTTTCCGCGAGACGGTGCAGGCCATGGTCGCCGACGGCGTACGCGCCTTCGTCGAGGTCGGCCCCTCGGGCAACCTGACGGCTTTCGTCGACGACATCCTGGCCGACCAGCCGCACCTGGCGCTGGCCTCCAACCAGCGCCGCAAGCACGGCCTGGAGCAGCTGCTGGCGACGCTGGCCCAGCTCTGGGTGCACGGCCGGCCGATGTCGCTGCAGGCGCTGTACGCGCGCCGCCGCGTCGCCGTCGTCGACCTGACGGCACCGGCGCCGGTGCAGCGCGAGCGGCCGATGCTCGACAACACGATGCCGGTGCTGCGCCTGAGCGACGCCGACCGCGCGCTGCTGCAGCGCATCGGTGCCGCCGGCGCGCCGGTGGTCGAGGTGAAGGTCCCGGTGGCGTCGCCGGCCGCGGGCCCCGCGATGCCGGAGCCGGCGGAGGCCGAAGCGCTCGCCGACGGCGACGCCGCCGCGCGCGCCGCGGTGATGGCCGACTACTTCGCGACGATGCGCGCCTTCCTGGCGCAGCAGCAGTCGCTGCTCGAAGCCTGGCAGCCCGGAGCCGGCGAGCCGGCGCCGCAAGCCGAGGATCCGCTGGCCTGGGCGCCGTTCCTCGACGAACTGGTCGAGGCTTCGCCCGAGCGCCTGGTCGCGCGCTGCCACCTCGCGGTGCACCGCGACGCCTTCCTGCGCGACCACGTGCTGTCCGGCCGCGGTTCGGACACCGACCCCGAGCTCTTCGGCCTGGCCTGCGTGCCGCTGATGGCCAGCCTGGAGATCCTCGCCGAGGCCGCCGCGGCGCTGGCCGGCACGGCCGACTTCGCCAGCATCGAGCAGGTGCGCGCCTTCGACTGGATCGCGCTCGACGACGAGGCGCTGACGCTGGACGTCGTCGCCGAGCCGGTGGCCGGCGAGGCCGGGCTCTGGCGCGCGACGCTGTCGCAGGCCGGCGCGCCGGCGGTGACGGCGCTGTTCCGGCTCGCCGATACCGCGCGCCTGGCGCCGCTGCCGGCGCTGGCCGCGCCGCGCGCCGCACGCTGGGACGGCCAGGCGATCTACGACGTCGGCATGTTCCACGGGCCGATCTTCCAGAGCCTGGCGCACGTGCGCGGCTGGGACGAGAGCGGCATCGACTGCGAACTGAGCGACTGCAGCCTGGCCGGCTTCTTCGACGGCGAGAGCACGCCCTCGATGGTGCTGAACCCGGTGCTGATGGACGCGATGGGCCAGCTCGCCGCCTGCTGGGTGGCCGAGCACGTCGGCACCGACTTCAACTGCTTCCCGTCGACGATCGAGCGCATCGAGCTTCTGGCGCCGCAGCCGGCGGCCGAGGCCGGCCTCGTGCTGCGCGGCCGCCAGCAGGCGCTGGACCCGGCGCAGGCGGCCGACATCGCCGCCGCGCGGCGCTGGCAGTTCGAGGCCTGCGGCGCCGACGGCCGGCCGCTGGTGCGGGTCGATGGCCTGGTCAACGTCTTCTTCCACGTGCCGCACCGCTTCTACCAAGTGCGCCGCGACCCGCTGGGCGGCTGGCTCGGCGCGCCGCTGGCGCCGCTGGGCGACGCGCGGCTGTGGCAGCTGGAAAGCCTGCCCGAGGCCTTCTGCGCCCAGTCGAACGCGATCTTCCTGCGCATGCTGGCGCACGCCACGCTGGCCTGGGAGGAACGCGAGGCCTGGCGCGCGCTGCCCGACAACCTTCGCCAGCGGCGCCAGTGGCTGCACGGCCGTCTGGCGCTGAAGGAGCTGGTGCGCCACTGGCTGCACGAAAGCACCGGCCAGCTCGTCTATCCGTCGGACGTCGTCATCGGCCATGACGAACGCGGCGCGCCTTATGTCGACGGCTGGTGGACGCAGAGCCTGGCGCCGGCGCCCGCGGTGTCGCTGACGCACGGTGCGCGCTGGAATGTCGCAGCGCTGCGCGACGATGGTGCGCCGGTCGGCGTCGACGCCGAGGAGATCGGCCGCGTGCAGCGCCCCGAGCTGCTCGCAGCCGCGTTCACGCCGGCCGAGCGCGCCTGGCTGGCGGCTCAGCCGGCCGCCGCGCGCGACGATGCGCTGCTGCGCGTCTGGTGCGCCAAGGAGGCGGCGGCAAAATTTCTCGGAAGCGGCCTGCAAGGGGCGCCCGAGGCGTTCGCCGTGGCATTCGAATCGGGGGGCGCGGACCGGGCTTGGGTCAAGGCCGGTGATATCATGGTCCCGGTTTTGCTTGGACGTGTTGGGGATTCGGTGATCGCTCTCGCCGAATATCAAGAAAAGGTATCAGGATAAGCCCATGAGCAGTCTGCTGAAGGCCACCGCAGAAGCTACCGTGATCGCGGTGATCGAGGATCTGATCCAGGACTGGGGGCTCGAACTCGACGGCGGCGTCGGTCCCTCGACGCAACTCGTGGCGAATCTCGAGTTCGCCTCCGTGGATATTATTCAGCTCTGCGTCGCGCTCGAGGAAGCCTATTCCCGCAAACTGGGTTTCCAGAATCTCCTGATGCGCGACGGCAGTTATGTCGGCGATTTGTCCGTGAGCCAGATCGCCGCCTTCATCGAAACCCGTATCGCCGCAGGCGGGGGAACCGCGACGTGACCGTCAAGACGCTTTTCATCGGGATGGACGGGGCCACCTTCACCGTCCTCGACCAGCTCACCTCGGCCGCCGACGGCGCGCCGGTGATGCCTTTCCTGGGCAGCCTGTTCAAGCGCGGCACGCGCTCCAAGCTGCGTTCGACGCCCAACCCGCTGACACCGCCGGCCTGGGTGTCGCTGATGACCGGGCGCAGCCCTGGCCACCACGGCGTCTTCGACTTCATCCGCGCCGAGGAGCGTGGCGAAGACGTGTTCTTCACGCTCTACGACTCGCGCGACTGCCGCGTCGAGACGATCTGGTCGATCGCCAGCCGCCAGGGCAAGAAGGTCGCGGCGCTGAACTTCCCGTTCACCGCGCCGCCGCCGAAGGACCTGAACGGCTTCATGGTCCCGGGTTTCGTGCCCTGGCGCCACCTGCGCCGCAACACGACGCCGGCCGACCTGTACGACCGCCTGAAGGCGATTCCCGAGTTCAGCGCGCAGGAACTCGCCTGGGACTTCGAGCAGGAAAAGCAGGCGATGGAAAGCCTGTCGGACCACGACCGCGAGAACTGGGTGCGCTACCACCTGCCGCGCGAGAAGCAGTGGTTCCGCATCGCCGAGTTCCTGATGCGCGAGGAAGCGCCCGACCTGATGGCGGTGATGTTCGACGGCGTCGACAAGCTGCAGCACCAAGCCTGGCAGTACCTCGACCCGGCGCTTCAGAGCCCTGAGGACGGCGAGTACCACCGCCGCATGCGCTCGCTGTGCCTGGACTACTTCCGCCAGCTCGACAGCTTCATCGAGGCCCTGGTGACCGCCGCCGGCCCCGAGGTGCAGGTCTTCATGGCCTCGGACCACGGCTTCACCGCGACGACCGAGGTCGTGCGCATCAACACCTACCTCGGCGAGAAGGGCTGGCTGGCGTGGAAGCCGGTGCCCGACACCGAGGAAGGCCGCCGCCGCGAGGACAGCATGTTCGCCTACCTCGACTGGAGCAAGACGGTGGCCTACTGCCGCACGCCGTCGAGCAACGGCATCAACATCCGCGTCGCGCGTGAACCGGGCCAGCCGGGCATCCCGCTGGCCGAGTACGAAACCACGCGCGAAC
This sequence comes from Rubrivivax gelatinosus IL144, assembly GCF_000284255.1. NCBI lineage: Bacteria > Pseudomonadati > Pseudomonadota > Betaproteobacteria > Burkholderiales > Sphaerotilaceae > Rubrivivax > Rubrivivax gelatinosus. The sequence goes on along the minus strand of NC_017075.1, from coordinate 3,303,414 downwards.
GCCTGATCCGCGACCTCGAAGACTTCCGCGACCCGGAGACCGGCGAGCGCATCGTCACCGAGATCCACAAGCGCGAAGACGTCTTCCCCGGCTCGGCGATGGGCGACGCGCCCGACCTGCAGCTGGTGCTGCGCGACTTCGGCTTCGTCTCGATCAAGAACAAGCTGCCGGTCGTCGAGAAGCGCCCCGAGCCCGCCGGCACGCACCATCCGGACGGCGTCTTCATCGCCTGCGGCCCCGGCATCGCCGAAGGCAAGCAGATCGGTCGCCGCCGCATCATGGACGTCGGCGCGACGCTGCTCTACAGCCTGGGCCTGCCGGTGCCCAGCGACTTCGAGGGCCAGGTGCCCGAGGCGATGTTCACCGCGGCGCACAAGGAGGCGCAGCCGGTCGTCATCGGCGCGCCGACCACCGGCGCCAAGGGCGGCGACGGCGACGCGATGGCCGACGACGAGAAGGCGCAGATCATGGCCCAGCTGCAGCTGCTGGGCTACATGGAGTAGGCATGCCGTTCGCGCTGGTGCGTGGCGCGCGCCTGAACTACCTTCAGGTCGACGAGCCGCACCACCATCACGGCGGGCCGCGCGAGGACCTGATCATGGTCCACGGCCTCGCGGCGAACATGGCGTTCTGGTACCTGCCTTATGCGCAGGCCTTCGCCAAGCGCTTTCGCGTCACGCTCTTCGACCTGCGCGGCCACGGCCGCTCGGAGCTCAGCGCCGACGGCTACACGCCGCAGGGGCTGGGTCAGGATCTGCTCGGCCTGATGGACGCGCTGGGCATCCGCCGCGCGCACCTGGTGGCGCACAGCTTCGGCGGCGTCGTAGTGCTCAACGCCGCCTGCCTGGAGCCGTCGCGCGTGGCCAGCCTGGTGCTCTGCGACAGCCACATCTCGGCCGCGCGCCGCCATGCGACGCCGCGCGAATGGGGCCGGCGCGCCTACGTGCAGTCGGTGCTCGACCGCCACGGCCTGGCGCTGGACACGCACGATCCGTACTTCGGCTGCCGGTTGCTGACCGAGGTCGCGCACCTGCAGCTGCGCCACGAGCACGTCGGCGAGGACCTGATGAAGCTCGTCGGCCCGATCCTCGGCCGCCACGGCAAACGCAGTGCGTCGCAGTGGGTCAAGCTGATGGACGAGACCACTGCCGGCACCGAGCTGATGGGCGACGACGGCCTGGCGCTGGACGCGCTGCGCCGGCTGCTGTTCCCGATCCTCGCGCTCTACGGCGACCATTCGCAGGCGCGGCTGACCGGCGGCGACCTGCTCGACGTCTGGCCGCACGGCGAGTTCCGCCGCGTGCGCGACGCCGGCCACTTCTTCCCCGTTTCGCGCCCCGACGACGTGATGCACGAGTGCGAACGCTTCTGGCGCGGCGACTACGCGCGCCGGCCCATCGTGCGCTCGGGCGAGGAACAGCGCCGGCACTTCCGCAGCGACCGCGTCTTCAAGATCGACGGCGCCTGGCACTTCAGCACCCGCGAGCGCGGCCACGTCGGCCCGTATGCGACGCCCGACGAGGCGCACGAGGCGCTCGCACGCTACATCTCGGACATGGCGGTGACGGTCTGATGGTTCAAGCCAACCGGCTCGGGATCTGGCCCGGGCTCAACCGGCGCGACTTCCGCTGCGTCGCTCGCGGCGGTTTCGGCGACGGCAACAACGCCTACGCGCACTCGATGGCCTGGTTCAACGGCCATCTCTACGTCGGCACGACACGCGGCAACTTCCCGTTCATGAAGGCGCGGCTGCCGATCGCGATGGACGTCTGGCCGGTCGAGTGCCCGGAGAACCCGTTCGACCTGGACATGCACGCCGAGATCTGGCGCTACGACCCGCTCACCGACGAGTGGGAGCGCGTGTTCAAGTCGCCGACGATCATCGGCAGCCACGGCAAGCCGATCCCGCGCGAGCTGGGGCTGCGCGGCATGCTCGTCTACTCGGGCCGCGGCGTCGAGCCGCCGGCGCTGTTCGTCAGCACCTGGTCGCCGGCGCGCGGGCCGGGGCCGCACCTGCTGCGCTCGGAAGACGGCCGCAACTTCGTGCCGACCTGCGAACCCGGCCTCACCGGCCTGCCGGTGACGACGATCCGCACCGTCACCGAGTTCAAGGGGCGGCTGTTCACGACGCCGGCGGGCTCGCGCGGCGGCAATCCGAACATCTCCGCGCACTCGGTCGTCTACGAGAGCGCCGACCCCTCGCACGGCGGCTGGGAGCCGGTCAGCGACTTCGGCTTCGGCGACCCGGGCAACAAGACGATTTTCGAGATGTGCGGCTTCGGCGAGCATCTCTACGTCGGCACCTTCAACCTCGAGGGCTACCAGGTCTGGCGCAGCACCTGCGAAGGCGACAAGCCCTACGTCTGGGAGAAGGTGATCGAGCGCGGCGCCGGCCGCGGTAAGCTCAACCAGTGCACCTTGTCGATGCTGCCGTTCAAGGGCGCGCTCTACATCGGCAGCGGCATCCAGGGCGGCGGCATCGACACCGCCAACAAGGTCGGCCCGGCGCCGCCGGAACTGGTGCGGGTCTGGCCCGACGGCTCCTGGGACCTGCTGGTCGGCGACGAACGCGACACGCCCGACGGCTACAAGATCCCGCTGTCGGGCTACATGCCCGGCTTCAACAACTTCTTCAACGGCTACTTCTGGCGCATGGTGGAGCACGACGGCTGGCTCTACCTCAGCACCTTCGAGTGGAGCACGCTGGTCGGCTACGCCAACCGCAGCCGCTGGCCCGAGGCCTTCGCCAACGTCATCAACCACGTCGGCGCGCAGGCCATCCTCGACCACCACTCGGGCTTCGACCTGTACCGCAGCTTCGACGGCGAGAACTGGGTGCCGGTGACGAACAACGGCTTCGACAACCCGTTCAACATGGGCCTGCGCACGCTGGTGTCCTCGCCGTACGGGCTGTTCTGCGGCACCGCCAACCCCTTCGGGCCGAAGATCATGCCGCTGGGTGGCGACCGCTACGTGCCCAACCCGCGCGGCGGCTGCGAGATCCATTTCGCCGCCAACGAGGCCCTGAAGCCGTGAGCCCCGACACCGGCGGCTGGCTGCGGCGGCGCGACAGCGCCGAGTTCCCGCCGCCGCCGCCGGGCACCGTGCTCGAGGCCGACCTGGCCTACGGCCGCTGGCCGGCGCAGCGCCTGGACGTCTACCGCCCGGCCAAGGCGCAGCGCGCGCCGCTGCTCGTCGTCGTGCACGGCGGTGCCTGGGTCACCGGCGACAAGCAGCAGCCGCAGGTCGTCGGTCACAAGCTGGCGCACTGGGGGCCCAAGGGCTGGATCGTCGTCGCGCTGAACTACCGGCGCCTGCCCTGGGCCGGCCCGCGCGAGCAGGCGGCCGACGTCGCGCGTGCGCTGGCCTTCGTTCAGCGCGAATGCGCCGGCTGGGGCGGCGACCCCGCGTGCATCGTCGTGCTCGGCCACTCGACCGGCGCGCACCTGGCGGCGCTGGTGCTGGCCGACACGGCGCTGGCCGCGGCCGCCGGTTGCAAGCCGCCGGCGGCCGCGGTGCTGGTCGACAGCGCGGCGCTGGACGTCGTCGAGGTGATGCAGGGCGCGCATCTGCCGCTGCACGACCGGGCCTTCGGCGACACGCGCGAAGGCTGGGAAGCAGCCTCGCCCTGGCACCGCGCGGCGACGCTCGCGGCGCCGCCGCCGGTGCTGCTGCCGTGCTCGTCGCTGCGCGAGGATTCGGTGCGCCAGTCCGAACGTTTCGCCGCCCGGCTGGTCGAGCGCGGCGGCCGCGCGCGGGCGCTGCCGCTGCCGCTGACCCACGCCGAGCTCAACGAACGCCTGGGGCAGGGCGGCCAGCCCACCGAGGCCGTCGACGCCTTCCTGGCCGAGGTCTTCACGCCGCCGCCGGCCGCAGGGTAAACCGCGGCGGTGCGGGCCCGGCGCGCTTCTAGAATCGACGCTCGACCCATCGACAGGAGCCTTGCCGCATGCCCACGTCCCGCCGTGCTCCGGCCGCCGACGCCAACGCCCAGCCCGGACCGAGGACGCTGAAGAAGTACCCGAATCGGCGCCTCTACGACACGCGCAGCAGCAGCTACATCACGCTGGCCGACGTCAAGCGCATGGTGATGGGCGGCGAGCAGTTCGAGGTGCGCGACGCCAAGACCGGCGACGACCTGACACGCAGCATCCTGCTGCAGATCATCCTCGAGGAAGAGTCGGGCGGCGTGCCGATGTTCAGCACCGAGATGCTGGCGCAGATCATCCGCTTCTACGGCAGCGCGATGCAGGGGCCGATGGGCGCGATGCTCGAGCAGAACCTGAAGGCCTTCGTCGAGCTGCAGCAGCAGTTCGTCGGTGGCAAGCCGCCGGTGTTCCCGAACCTGATGACCAGCTACCTCGACCAGTCGCGCGCCGTTTTCGAGGCGATGCAGGACCAGATGGCGGTGTTCGGGCGCTTCCCGCCGGGAAAGCGATAAGCGTTCACGGCCGGTGCCCCGGCGGATTTGGGAAAATCCGCCGATGCAAGAAACCGTTCCGACCGTCGCCTTCGCCTCGCTGGGCTGTCCCAAGGCGCTGACCGACTCCGAGCTGATCCTCACCCAGCTCGCCGCCGAGGGCTACCGCACCTCGAAGTCCTTCGCCGGCGCCGACCTCGTCATCGTCAACACCTGCGGCTTCATCGACGACGCCGTCAAGGAGAGCCTGGACACGATCGGCGAGGCGCTGGCCGAGAACGGCCGCGTCATCGTCACCGGCTGCCTGGGCGCACGCGCCGGCGACGACGGCGGCAACATGGTGCAGCAGGTGCACCCCAAGGTGCTGGCCGTCACCGGCCCGCACGCGACGCAGGAGGTGATGGACGCGGTGCACCGCCACGTGCCCAAGCCGCACGACCCCTTCGTCGACCTCGTGCCCGAGGTGCGCGCCGAGTTCCGTGGCGAGGCCGGCATCAAGCTGACGCCGCGCCACTACGCGTATCTCAAGATCAGCGAAGGCTGCAACCACCGCTGCAGCTTCTGCATCATCCCGACGATGCGAGGTGACCTGGTCTCGCGTCCGGTCGGCGAGGTTCTGAGCGAAGCCCGTGCGCTGTTCGAGAACGGCGTCAAGGAGCTGCTGGTCGTCAGCCAGGACACCGGCGCCTACGGCGTCGACGCCCAGTACCGCACCGGCTTCTGGGACGGCCGCCCGGTGAAGACGCGTTTCGCCGACCTCTGCGAGCAGCTGGCCACGCTGGCCGAGGCGCACGGCGCCTGGGTGCGGCTGCACTACGTCTACCCGTACCCGCACGTCGACGACGTGCTGCCGCTGATGGCCGAAGGCCGCATCCTGCCGTACCTGGACGTGCCGTTCCAGCACGCTCATCCGGACGTGCTCAAGCGCATGAAGCGCCCGGCCAGTGGTGAACGCAACCTCGAACGCCTGGCGCGCTGGCGCGAGCTGTGCCCCGAGCTCGTCGTGCGCTCGACCTTCATCGCCGGTTTCCCCGGCGAGACCGAGGCCGAGTTCCAGACCCTGCTGGACTTCGTCGCCGAGGCGCAGATCGACCGCGCCGGCTGCTTCGCCTATTCGCCGGTGGCCGGTGCGCCGGCCAACGAGCTGCCGGGCGCCTTGCCCCACGCGGTGCGCGAGGAACGCCGCGCGCGCTTCATGGAAGTCGCCGAGGCGGTGTCGGTCGCCAGGCTGCAGCGCCGCGTCGGCCAGACGATGCAGGTGCTGGTCGACCACGCGCCGGCGCTGGGCCGCAAGGGCGGCGTCGGGCGGAGCTATGCCGACGCGCCCGAGATCGACGGCACCGTGCGCCTGCTGCCGCCGCAGAAGGCCTCGCGCACGCTGAAGGTCGGCGAGTTCGTCCGCGCGCGCATCGTCGCCGCCGAGGGCCACGACCTCGTCGCCATGGCGCTCTGACCCCCGAAGCTCCATGACCACCAAGCTGATCCACCACCCGTACCGGCCGCCGGCCGGCTTCGACGCGCCGCAGGTCGGCGTGTACAAGGCCTCGACGGTGCTGTTCCCCGACGTCGCGGCGATGCGTGCGCGCGACTGGCGCCACCGCAGCGGCTACACCTACGGCCTGCACGGCACGCCGACGACCTTCACGCTCGAAGAGCGCATCGCGACGCTGGAAGGCGGCACGCACTGCGTGCTGGTGCCCAGCGGGCTGGCGGCGATCGCGCTGGTGAACATGGCGCTGCTGAAGGCCGGCGACGAGCTGCTGCTGCCCGACAACGTCTACGGCCCGAGCCGCGAACTGGCGCGGCGGGAACTCGCCGCCTGGGGCATCACGCACAAGCTCTACGACCCGATGGACCTGGCCTCGCTGGCCGCGGCCATCGGCCCGGCGACGAAACTCGTCTGGCTGGAAGCGCCGGGCTCGGTGACGATGGAGTTCCCGGACCTGCCCGCATTGGTCGCCGTCTGCCGCGAACGCGGCGTGACGACGGCGCTGGACAACACCTGGGGCGCCGGTCTCGCGTTCTGCGGCTTCGATCTCGGCATCGACGTCGTCATGCAGGCGCTGACCAAGTACCCCTCGGGCGGCGGCGACGTGCTGATGGGCTCGGTCGTCACGCGCGACGCCGAGCTGGCCGACCGCATCCACATGACGCATGGCCGGCTGGGGCAGGGCGTCGGCGCCAACGACGCCGAGGCGATGCTGCGTTCGCTGCCGTCGCTGTCGCTGCGTTATCACGCCGCCGATGCCGCCGGGCGCGAGCTCGCCGCTTGGTGCGCCACACGGTCCGAGTTCAGGCGTGTGCTGCACCCGGCGCTGCCCGGCGCGCCCGGCCACGAGCACTGGAAGAGCACTTGCCGCGCCGCGGCCGGGCTGTTCTCGGTCGTCGTCGATCCGCGTTTCAGCGGCGCCCAGGTCGACCGCTTCGTCGACGCGCTGCAGCTGTTCGGCATCGGCTTCTCGTGGGCCGGGCCGATGAGCCTGGTCGTGCCTTACGACATGAAGCAGATGCGCGCCAAGCCCGCCTACGACGGCACGGTGGTGCGCTTCTCGATCGGGCTGGAAGAAGTGGCCGATCTGAAGGCCGACCTGGAGCAGGCGCTCGCCGCGCTGGCGGGCTGACGCATGGACGCGCCGGCGGTCCTGGCCTGCTGGCGCTCGCACGCCGTCGAGGCCGTCGACGCGACGGTGCTGCCCGACGGCTGCCGCGACCTGATCCTGTCCTGCCCGAACGGGGCGCGGCCGGCCTGGTTCGTCTCGGACCTGCCGACCGGCGCCTACACGGTCCGCAGCGAGGTCGGGGACCGTTTCGTCGGTTTCCGCCTGCGCCCGTCGGCCCGCATCGCCGAAGCGCCGCTGCTTGCCGCGCTGCGCGCGCGCCCGGAGCGCGACGAAGCCGAGGCGCTGGCGCTGATCGCCGAGCATGTGCGGCTCGATGCCCGGCTCGACGAGGCACTGCAGGCGCTGGCCACGGCCGGCGGCGTGCTGCCGGCGCGGCGCCAGCTCGGCGTCGGCGAGCGCACGCTGGAGCGCCTGTTGCACACGGCCACCGGCCGCCCGCCGCGCTACTGGCACGGCCTGGCGCGTGCACGGCGCGCCGCACGCGCGCTCGCCACCGCCGAGCCGCTGGCCGACCTGGCGGCGCAGCACGGCTACGCCGACCAGGCGCACCTGACGCGCGAGCTGCGCGCCTGGTTCGGCCAGACGCCGGCTGCGCTGCGCCGGCGTGCCGACCTGCTGGCGCTGCTGGCCGAACCCGCTTACGCCTGAGCGGCCAGAGGCGCGATGGGCGTGCAGAGTTCGATCAGCACGCCTTCCGGGTCGGCGACGTAGGCCACGGTCTGGCCCCAGGGCATCTGCCGCGGCTCCTGCATCGGCCGCGCGCCGGCCTCGACGGCACGGCGCATCGCCGCCGGCACGTCGTCGAAGGTGAGCGCGATCTCGAAGCAGGGCGCATCGGCGTCGGCGCGCTGCGGGTGGTGCCCAATCTCGCGCAGCAAGCGGCGCGACGAGAAGGCCAGCGTCGTGCCGCCGGTGTCGAGTTCGCCGTAGTCGCCGCCTTCGTGCAGAAAACGCTGCGCCAGGCCGAAGGCTGCGCCGTAGAAGGCCAGGCTGCGGGCGACGTCGTCGACGTAGAGGATGGTGTAGGCGAAAGCCATGCGGTGTGTCCTGCGGTCGTGGAGTGAGGCGCCAGTCTGAGCCGCGCGGCGCGGCGCCGTCTTGAAGATTCCCGACAGCGCGGGAACCCCGGCCTCAGTCCTTGGCCGGCCCCGACACCTTGTGCCGCATCAGCCGGCCCTTCTCGCGCTCCCAGTCGCGCTTCTTCTCGGTGTCGCGCTTGTCGTGCTGCGCCTTGCCCTTGGCCAGCGCGATCTCGGCTTTCACCAGCCCGCCCTTGTAGTGCAGGTTCAGCGGCACCAGCGTGAAGCCCTTCTGCTCGACCTTGCCGACGAGACGACGGATCTCGTCCTTCTTCATCAGCAGCTTCTTCGTGCGGTCGGGCTCGGGCAGCACGTGGGTCGACGCCGAACGCAGCGCGTTGATGCGGCAGCCGATCAGGAACAGCTCGCCGTCGCGGATCAGCACGTAGCCGTCGGTCAGCTGCACCTGGCCGGCGCGTATGGCCTTGATCTCCCAGCCCGACAGCACGATGCCGGCTTCGTACTGCTCGTCGATGTGGTACTCGAAACGGGCGCGGCGGTTTTCTGCGATGTTGGCCATGGAGTCGTCGTGAAGGGGTGGCCCCCTACAATCGAAGCATTGTATGAAGCACGTGAAGAAGTCGGTCCTGCTGTGGTACTCCCCGAGGGAGATGTACGACCTGGTGACGGACGTCCACCACTACCCGCAGTTCCTGCCCTGGTGCGACCGCGCCGACGTGCTCGAGACGCACGAGGACGGCGTCACCGCACGCCTGGGCATGCACTACATGGGGGTGAAGCACGCGTTCACCACCCGCAACGAGAACACGCCGCCCGAGTGCGTGCTGATGAAGCTCGTCGACGGCCCGTTCTCGCTGCTCGAAGGCACCTGGCTGTTCCACCCGCTGGGCGGCGCCGGCACTGAGGCGCGGGCCTGCAAGGTCGAACTCGACCTGCGTTACGCCTTCGCCGGCAAGACGCTGGAGGCGGTGGTCAGCCCGGTCTTCGACCGCGTCGCCAACACGCTGGTCGACTGCTTCGTCAAACGCGCCGAATCGGTCTACGGCGCGCGCTGAGCGCCGTCGGTTCCTGATGCGCGTCGAACTCGTCTACTGCCCGGCGCCGCACGCCTGCGAGCGCATCGAGCTGGAACTCGCCGAGGGCGCGACGCTGGCCGACGCGCTGCGCGCCAGCGGCCTGGCCGAACGCCACGGCCTGGCGGCCGAGGCGCTGGACGCCGGCATCTGGGGCCGGGTGCAGCCGCCGCAGACCGTGCTGCGCGACGGCGACCGTGTCGAGCTGTACCGGCCGCTGACCGTCGACCCGAAGGAAGCGCGCCGCCAGCGCTACCGCGGCGGGCGCTGAAGCGCGTTCAGTCGCAGTCCGAGGCGATGATGCCCTCGGCGCGCCGCGATTCCTCGGCGCGGCCCTTGTCGTCGAGGATCTCGCGTTCGCCCTTCTCGTTGAGCCGCGCGATGCGCTGGCCGCTCTGCAGCCCGGCGAGCTGCGAACGCGCCCGGCGGCAGTTGTCGGCACGCTGCTGCGCGACGCGCTCCTGCTCGGCCTTGGCCTTGGACTGCTGTTCCTGCTCGGCGGCGCGCCGGCGCTGCTCGAGTTCGGGCTCGGTCTTGGCCGGCGCCGAGGCGGCGCTGGCCGCGGCGGCGGGCGGTGGCGGCACGCGGCGCGCGTTCGACGGGCGCTGCAGGATGTCCTTGTCGGCGACCTCGCGCGGCGGCGGCAGGTCGCTGGCCGTGATCTGGCCGTTTCGGTCGCGCCAGATCCATTGCGCCTGGGCCGTGCCGACGAGGGCCAGCAGGCAGGCGGCGACGGCGAGCGGGCGCAGCGGCGACAGGCATGGCATGTGCATCGGATCAGTGTAGTGCTGCGCGCTGCGGCCGTTTTTGACAAAACCGACCGCGCTGCGGCGGCTGTCGACTCTTCCCTATAATCCGCTTTTGCGTCTGGAGCTTTCCTCAGCATGCGCCTACTCGGCAAAGCGCTCACCTTCGACGACGTGTTGTTGGTGCCGGCGTACTCCCAGGTGTTGCCCCGCGACACCAGCCTCAAGACCCGTCTCTCCCGCAACATCAGCCTGAACCTGCCGCTCGTTTCGGCAGCGATGGACACGGTGACCGAATCGCGCCTGGCGATCGCCATCGCGCAGGAGGGCGGGATCGGCATCGTCCACAAGAACTTCACGCCGCGCCAGCAGGCGGCGGAAGTGGCGCGCGTCAAGCGCTACGAGTCGGGCGTGCTGCGCGACCCGATCACGGTGACGCCCGAGACGACGGTGCGCGAGGTGCGCGAGCTGTCGCGCCTGCACGGCTTCTCCGGTTTCCCGGTGCTCGAAGGCCCGAAGGTCGTCGGCATCGTCACCAACCGCGACCTGCGTTTCGAAGCCCGCCTGGACGCCCCGGTGCGCGAGGTGATGACGCCGCGCGAGCGCCTGATCTCGGTCGGCGAGGAAGCCTCGCTGGACGAAGCCAAGGAGCTGATGCACCGCCACAAGCTCGAGCGCGTGCTGGTCGTCAACGAAGCCTTCGAGCTGCGCGGCCTGATCACGGTGAAGGACATCACCAAGCAGACCGACTTCCCGAACGCCGCGCGTGACAGCCACGGCAAGCTGCGTGTCGGCGCCGCGGTCGGCGTCGGCGAGGGCACCGAGGAACGTGTCGAGCTGCTGGTCAAGGCCGGCGTCGACGTGCTCGTCGTCGACACCGCGCACGGCCACAGCGCCGGCGTCATCGAACGCGTGCGCTGGGTGAAGAAGAACTTCCCGCAGGTCGACGTCATCGGCGGCAACATCGCCACCGGCGCCGCGGCTACCGCGCTGGTCGAAGCCGGCGCCGACGCCGTCAAGGTCGGCATCGGCCCGGGCTCGATCTGCACGACGCGCATCATCGCCGGCGTCGGCGTGCCGCAGATCACCGCGATCGACAACGTCGCCACCGCGCTGCGCGGCAGCGGCGTGCCGCTGATCGCCGACGGCGGCATCCGCTACTCGGGCGACATCGCCAAGGCCATCGCCGCCGGCGCCAGCACCGTGATGATGGGCGGCATGTTCGCCGGCACCGAGGAAGCGCCGGGCGAGGTCATCCTCTACCAGGGCCGCAGCTACAAGAGCTACCGCGGCATGGGCTCGATCGGGGCGATGAAGGCGGGTTCCGCCGACCGCTACTTCCAGGAGAACGACGAGTCCGCGAACCCCAACGCCGACAAGCTCGTGCCCGAGGGCATCGAGGGCCGCGTGCCGTACAAGGGTTCGATGCTGTCCATCGTCTACCAGATGGCCGGTGGCCTGCGCGCGTCGATGGGCTACTGCGGCTGCGCGACGATCGAAGACATGCGCAGCAAGGCCGAGTTCGTCCAGATCACCGCCGCCGGCATTCGTGAGAGCCACGTGCACGACGTGCAGATCACGAAGGAAGCGCCGAACTACCGCATGGAGTGAGCGGCTTGGAGACGTCCCCCGCGCCGGTGCATCCCGGCGGCCGGCCGGCAGCGATGCGTTTCATCATGCTGGTCGTGCTCATCGACATGCTGGCGGTGGGCGTCATCTCGCCGGTGCTGCCGGCGCTGGTCGGTGTCTTCACCACCAGCCCGGCCGAGCAGACCTACTGGTACGGCGTCGTCGCGTTCTCGTACGCGGTGGCGTGTTTCTTCGGCGCGCCGGTCCTGGGCGCGCTGTCCGACCGCTACGGCCGTCGCCCGGTGCTGCTGCTGGGCTTCTGCGGCCTGGCGTTCAACTTCTTCATGACCGCGCTGTCCACCTCGGTGTGGATGCTCGTGGCCTCGCGCATCGTCGGCGGCGCGATGCAGGCCAACGCCGCGGTCGCCAACGCCTACGTCGCCGACATCACGCCGCCGCAGGAGCGCGCCAAGCGCTTCGGCATGCTGGGCGCGATGTTCGGCATCGGCTTCATCCTCGGGCCGGTGATCGGCGGCATCCTCGGCGGCATCGACCCGCACCTGCCGTTCTTCGTCGCCGGCACGCTGGCGCTGCTGAACCTGGCCTACGGCTACTTCGTGCTGCCCGAGTCGCTGCCGCTGGAGCGCCGCCGCGCCTTCGACTGGAAACGCGCCAACCCGTTCTCGGCGCTGAAGGAGCTGGCCCAGCTGAAGGGTGTCGGCGCGCTCGTCGCCGTGCTCGGCTGCGCTGCGCTCGCCCAGTTCTCGCTGTACACGACCTGGGTGCTCTACACGACCTTCAAGTTCGGCTGGGGCCCGTCGCAGAACGGCTGGTCGCTGTTCGCGATCGGCCTGGTGTCGGCGATCGTGCAGGGCGGGCTGCTGGGCCGGCTGCTGAAGCACTACGGTGCCAAGCGGCTGGCGGTGATGGGGCTGCTGTCGTCGACGCTGTCCTTCGTCGCCTTCGGTCTCGTCACCGAGGGCTGGATGATGTACGTCGTGATCGCCGCCAACATCCTGGGCAACACGATCACCGCGTCGCTTCAGGGCCTGGTCTCGGGTGCCGCGCACCACGACAACCAAGGTCAGACGATGGGCTCGGTGAGTTCGCTCAACAGCCTGATGGCCGTCGTCGCGCCGACGCTGGCCGCGCCGCTGCTGGGGCTGGTGTCGCACCTGCCGCACGGCGACTGGCGCATCGGCACGCCGATGTTCTTCTCGGCGGCGCTGCAGGCCCTGGCGCTGGCCTTCGCGATCGCCCATTTCCGCAAACAACGCCGAGCGCGGCTGGCCGCCAAAGCCGCGTGACCGACTCCCGCCTGCCTCGCCGCCACGTCATGCAAGACGCGGTGCGCGCGGCGGGCCTTCTTCGCTTCAGAGCCCGACGATGCACGACAAGATCCTCATCCTCGACTTCGGTTCGCAGGTCACCCAGCTGATCGCGCGTCGCGTGCGCGAGGCGCACGTCTACTGCGAGATCCACCCCAACGACGTCAGCGATGCCTTCGTGCGCGAGTTCGCGCCCAAGGCGATCATCCTGTCGGGCAGCCACGCCAGCACCTACGAGGCCGAGGACCTGCGCGCGCCGCAGGCGGTGTGGGACCTGGGCGTGCCGGTGCTGGGCATCTGCTACGGCATGCAGACCATGGCCGCGCAGCTGGGCGGCGCGGTCGAAGGCGGCAAGACGCGCGAGTTCGGCTATGCCGAGGTTCGCGCCCACGGCCACACCAAGCTGCTGGCCGGCATCCAGGACTTCGCCACGGCAGAAGGCCACGGCATGCTGAAGGTCTGGATGAGCCACGGCGACAAGGTCACCGCGCTGCCGCCGGGCTTCAAGCTGATGGCCAGCACGCCGAGCTGCCCGATCGCCGGCATGGCCGACGAGGCACGCGGCTACTACGCCGTGCAGTTCCACCCCGAGGTCACGCACACCGTGCAGGGCCGCGCGCTGCTCGAACGTTTCGTGCTGCAGATCGCCGGCGCCCGGCCCGACTGGGTGATGCGCGACCACGTCGAGGAGGCGGTCGCCCGCATCCGCGAACAGGTCGGCGACGAGGAAGTCATCCTCGGCCTGTCCGGCGGCGTCGATTCCAGCGTCGCCGCGGCGCTGATCCACCGCGCCATCGGCGAGCAGCTGACCTGCGTCTTCGTCGACCATGGCCTACTGCGCCTGAACGAAGGCGACATGGTGATGGACATGTTCGCCGGCAAGCTGCACGCACGCGTGATCCGCGTCGACGCCAGCGAGCTGTTCCTGCGTGAGCTGGCCGGCGTGGCCGACCCCGAGGCCAAGCGCAAGATCATCGGCCGCCTGTTCGTCGACGTCTTCAAGGCCGAGGCCGCCAAGCTCAAGGCCGGCACCGGCGGCCACAAGGGCGCGAGCTTCCTCGCCCAGGGCACGATCTACCCCGACGTCATCGAGTCGGGCGGCGCCAAGACGAAGAAGGCGACGACGATCAAGAGCCACCACAACGTCGGCGGCCTGCCCGAGCAGCTGGGCCTGAAGCTGCTGGAGCCGCTGCGCGACCTGTTCAAGGACGAGGTGCGCGAGCTGGGCGTGGCGCTGGGCCTGCCGCACGAGATGGTCTACCGCCATCCGTTCCCGGGCCCGGGCCTGGGCGTGCGCATCCTGGGCGAGGTGAAGAAGGAATACGCCGACCTGCTGCGCCGCGCCGACGCGATCTTCATCGAGGAGCTGCGCAACTTCCGCGACGAAGCCAGCGGCAAGACCTGGTACGACCTGACCAGCCAGGCCTTCACCGTCTTCCTGCCGGTCAAGAGCGTCGGCGTGATGGGCGACGGCCGCACCTACGACTACGTCGTCGCGCTGCGCGCCGTGCAGACCAGCGACTTCATGACCGCCGACTGGGCCGAGCTGCCGTACGCGCTGCTGAAGAAGGTCTCCGGCCGGATCATCAACGAGGTCCGCGGCATCAACCGCGTCACCTACGACGTCAGCAGCAAGCCGCCGGCGACGATCGAGTGGGAGTGACGGCGGGCACTGCGCCGGCCAGTGCGCCGGCGAGCCGCAGGGCGTGCACGCGCAGCTCCGGAATCGCGATCGCCTCCCAGTCGCGCGCCTTGAGCATCGGGCCGATGTAGAACAGGCCCGCTTGGCCGGGCACCGACAGGTCGGCGTCGATCTGCAGACCCAGCCCCAGCGGATCGGCCTGCAGCCAGCCTTTGGCGTGCAAGCGGGCGAGCAGCGGCGAGCCGCCGCCGCGGAGATCGGTCGAGGTGCCGGTGCAGTTGATCACCCGGTCGACGGTCATGCGGGCCGGGCCGCCGCCGCGTGCGTCCCAGAGCAGCTCGATGCGGCCGTCGGCGCGGTGCTCGGTCTGGCGCAGCCGGCCCGCGGCGCTGTGCAGCAGGCCGCTGGCGCGCAGGGCCGCCAGGCGGGCGGCGATGCCGGGCGCGACGCGGTGCCGATGGCTGTCCCACCAGGGCTGCACGTGGCGCAGGAACTGGCGGCGCTCGCGTTCACCCAGTCGCTGCCAGGCGGCCGGGATCTCGGGCCGCAGACGGGCCATGACGTCGCGCCAGTCGCAGCCGCGCGCGGCGGCCTCGGCGGCGGCCTGGCGCAGCGTGCGCATCATCGGCCGCACGCGGTTCAGCCCGCTCCAGTCGGGCAGCGGGGCGGGCGACGCACCGGGGTCGGGCCGGTCGGCGAGGTCACGGTGGGCCTGCGGCCACTGGCCGCGGCGTGACAGCAGCGTGATCGCGCCGCGGTGTCCGCGGTCCTGCAGCGCGAGCACCACGTCGACGGCGCTGAGCCCGCTGCCCAGCACCAGCAGCTCGGCCTCGCGTTCGACCGTGTCCAGCCAGCCGGCGGCGCCGGGGTCGGCGACGAAACCCGGCTGCTGCCAGTCAGCGCCGGGCCAGACCGGAGGCCGCGGCGGCAGGTGGCCGGTGGCCAGCACCAGCCGGTCGAGCGTGGTGGCCGGTGCGCCGGGGCCGCAGACACGGTAGCCCTCGTCGTCGCGCTCGAGGTCCAGCACCTCGCAGCGGTGGCGCTGCAGCGAGACGCCCCGGCTGCGGCCGGCGGCCTCCGCCGCCGCCAGTTCGTCGGCCAGGTACTGGCCCAGCAGCATGCGCGGCACGAAGTCGCCGCCCGCGAAGCCCGGGAAACGCTGCTGCAGCCACAGAACGAAGCCCTCGGGCTGCTGTGGATCGAGCGCCAGCCCGCCGGCGGGCACGTTCAGCCAGTGGCTGGGGCAGCTGGTGCCGTAGGCCAGGCCGCGCCCGCAGCGGGCGTCACGCTCGAACAGGTCCACCCGGCTGCCGGCGGGCAGCCCGGCGAGCAGGTGGACCGCCACCGCGGTGCCGCTGAAGCCGGCCCCGACGACGCCGACACGCAAAGGGCCGGAATTCGAAATTCCTGCTGGGAATAAGCTCATAACGCGAGCGATGCTGCCGCGTTGCGCCCGCGCCCTGCAACGAAGCGCTGCGCATAAGCTCCTGCGGATTGCGCTGCGTGCGCCCGGCGAGCGGCATGCGGCGGCCTGGGCTGGCGATCGTCGCGGCGGGGCGGGCCTTATCCGCCGCCCGTGGATCGACATGCGCAAGCGGCGCAACGCCGATAGGCGGTGCTCGGCAGACTGGGCCGGCGTCGGCATGCCGTGCCGGCGTGCTCCCCGACTCCGCCGTCCGACAACAAGATGCCCCGTCCCGATCACCACCGCCGCCGGCTGCTCGCCGCGGCGGCCGGCGCCGCGCTCGCCGCCCCGCTGGCCGCCTTCGCCGAGCGCTATCCCTCCCACCCCTTGCGCCTCGTCGTGCCGTTCCCGCCCGGCGGGCCGACCGACATCGTCGCGCGGCCGCTGGCGCGCCAGCTCGGCGACGCGCTGGGCCAGAGCGTCGTCGTCGAGAACCGCGGCGGCGCCGGCGGCTCGGTGGCCGCCGATGCCGTCGCCAAGTCGCCGGCCGACGGCTACACGCTGATCGTCGCCACCGTCGGCACGCACGCGATCAACCCCAGCCTGTACCGCCAGCTACCTTACGACCCGGTGCGCGACTTCACGCCGATCGGGCTGGTCGCCAACGCGCCGGTGGCCATCGTCGTGCCGGCGTCGTCGTCGGTGCGCACGCTGGCCGAGCTCGTCGCCCAGGCCAAGGCCGCGCCGGAGAAGTTACCCTATGGCTCGGCCGGCAACGGCACGCCGGGCCACCTGACCGGCGCGTTGTTCGAGAGCGCCGCCGGGCTCAAGCTGACGCACGTGCCGTACAAGGGCAGCGCCCCGGCGGTGACCGACCTGCTGGGCGGCCAGATCCCGCTGATGTTCGACCCGGTGCAGTCGGTGCTGCCGCACATCGCCGCCGGCAAGCTGCGCGCACTGGCGGTCAGCAGCCGCCAGCGTGCCGCCGTGCTGCCGGGCGTGCCGACCGTCGCCGAGTCCGGCTACCCCGGTTTCGAGACCACCGCCTGGTGGGCGGTGTTCGCGCCGGCGCGGCTGCCGGCCGAGGTCGCCGCGCGGCTGGCGCAGGAGGTCGAGCGCATCGCGCGCAGCCCCGAGTTCGCCCAGGCGCTGGGCAACCTGGGCGTGCACCCGGCGCCCGAAGGCCCGGCCGCGCTGGCGGCCTACCAGAAGGCCGAGATCGGCAAATGGGCGCGTGCGGTGCAGGGCGCCGGCGTGACGCTGGACTGACGATGCGCCTGAACGACGAGGAACAGGCGCTGCTCGCCGGCGCCGCCGGCGAGGCCGTGCGCCGCGCCATCGAGCACCAGATCGCCGTCGGCGACTTCTTCGGCGCCGCCGATTTCGTGCCGGTGACCCAGGCCCACGTGATGGCCGACACCGAGAGCCTGGGCGAAGCCGGCGTCGCCTGGCTGGAGCAGCTCTCGGCCGGCCCGCACGCGCCGCCGCAGGTGCGGGTGCCGACGATCACCGACCCGCGCGGCACCGACTTCGCGCGCGCCGCCGAGCTGGGCCAGGCCGAGTGGATGCTGGCGCTGGAGCGGCGCGCGATCGCCGCCTTCCGCCGCCTGGGCGTGACGATGACCGACACCTGCATCCACTACCAGACCATCGCTGCGCCGACACGCGGCGAGCACGTCGCCTTCGGCGACACCGGCGTCGTGTCGTTCTCCAACTCGGTCTGCGGCGCTCGCTCCAACTTCGAGGGCGGGCCGTCGGCCATCGCCGCGGCGCTGACCGGGCGCACGCCGCGCTACGGCTTCCACCTGGACGCCCAGCGCCAGGCCACGCTGCGCCTGCGCACCGACTGGACGCCGGCGACGCTGGACGACTGGGGCGCGCTGGGCGCGCTCGTCGGCCGCCACGCCGGCCACTACTGGCAGGTGCCGGTGCTCGAAGGCCTGGAGCGGCCGCCGAGCTCCGACGAGCTGAAGCACTTCGCCGCGGCGATGGCCAGCTTCGGCTCGACGGCCTTGTTCCACCTCGTCGGCGTGACGCCCGAAGCCGGCCGGCTGGCCGACGTCGGCGGCGAGCGGCTGCCGCTGGCGGCGCGTTTCGGTCTGGACGAGGTGCGGGCGCTGCGCCGCAGCTGGGCCGGCGACGGCGGCGTCGACGTCGTCGTCTTCTCGGCACCGCAGCTCAGCCTGTTCGAGCTGCGCACGCTGGCCGGTCTGTGCGAGGGCCGGCGTTTCGTGCGCCCGCTGCTGGCGGTGACCAGCCCGCAGGTCAAGCCCGAGTCCGACCGGCTGGGCTTCACCGCGGCGATCGAAGGCGCCGGCGGCAGCGTGCTGTCGGGCATGTGCTTCTACCAGTCGTATGCACGCGAGATCGCCCTGGCGCGCGGCTGGCGGCGGCTGGTGACCAACAGCGCCAAGCTGGTCAACATCCTCGGCGGCTACGGCTATGCGCCGGTGCTGCGCTCGATGGCGGCCTGCGTCGAGGCGGCGGAGACCGGGGTGGTGGCATGAGCGCCGTCATCCTCACCGCCCGGCACGCGCTGGGGCGCGTGGTCGAAGGCCTGGCGCTGGTGGCGCACGACGGCTTCTCGGCCCGCTACGACCTGGACCGCATCGCCGGCGTGTTCTCGCGCCCGACGCACGCGCTGGCCGGCCAGTCCTACGTCGACCGCATCCTGGTGCTGGACACCGCCAAGGGCGGCGTTGCCACCGCCTGGATGCTGCACGAGATGCAAAGCCGCGGCGTCGTGCCGCGTGCCATCGTGCTGAACACGGTGAACCCGATCCTCGCCCAGGGCGCGGCCTTCGGCGGCGTGACGCTGCTGGCCGGCTTTGACGTCGACGTCACCGCCGCGGTGGCCCACGGCGCGACGCTGCGGCTGGACCCGGCGCGGCGCACGCTGGAAGTGCTGGCAGCGCCGGGCTGAAGGCGGCGGCCGGCGCCCGCTGCGCGGGTGCCGGCCTCAGACGTAGGCCGTCGGCGACACGATGTCGCCGGTCCAGGAGTAGATCGCCAGCAGCGGCGTGCCGAGCGAGCGCATCGCGTGCACGGCGTCGGCCGGGTGGAGCACGAAGTCGCCCGCCTGGCACAGCCGTGTGCGGCCCTCCAGCGTCCATTGCGAGGTGCCGCTGACCACCGCGTACAGCTCCACCGCCGGATGGCGGTGCGGCGGATAGAAGGTCTCGCGCGTCAGGAAGGTGAGCCCGAAGCCGACGCGATCGCTGTGGATCGGCGCTGCGGGGCCGACGAGTTCGGCCCAGGCCATGCGGTCCTCCAGCCCCGGGGCGTCGCGGCGCGCGGCGTACGAGTAGCGCCAGGGCAGCTGCGCCGCCACCGGCAGCAGCGCCGCTTCCCAGGCCGCGCCGGCCGCGCGTGCGGCCTCGGGCACCTGGGCGAGCAGCGCGTGGCGGCTGCCCGGCAGCGGCCGGTCCAGCGGCGCTGTGGTGGCGGGCAGCTCGCGCAGCACCTGTGCGCTCAGCGCCGCCACCTCGCCGTTGCCGCTGCGCGCGCCGGCGGCGAAGTGCTCGCGCATCAGCGTCAGCAGCCCGGCGAGCGGGTTGGGCGCCGTCATGGCCGCCGGGAGTGCAGCACCGCGTAGGTGTGGCCGATCGTCACGCCCTGGCGGTGCAGCGCCAGCGCGGCCTCGGCGTCCAGCGCGTGCGGCAGCAGGCCGGCCTCGATCTCCAGCGCCTGCCGGGCTGCCTGCTCGGGCGGCAGGCCGGCGAAGGCCGCCTGCAGCGGCTCCAGGCGGTAGAAGCGGAACGGCCCCAGGCCGCGTCGCTGCCACTCGGCGTGGCCGCTCAGGATCTCGACCGCCTCGGCCTGCAGCTTCCAGCCGTAGCTGAGGAAGGACGCTTCGTAGCCCGCCGCGGCCGACATCTCGAGGAAATGGCGCAGCGCCACGCGTGCGCCCAGCATCGACAGCACGACGCCGCCGGGCACCAGGAACTCGTGCGCCTGCCGCAGCGCCAGGTAGTGCAGCGTCAGCAGCGCCGACTGCACCGCTTGCGGCACGGCTTCGGCGCGCGGGCCGAAGAAGCTGGAACTGGCGCGCTCGCCGGCCAGCGCCGCGCTGCCGTTGCTCGGCACGTTCGGCAGGTTCTCGTAGATGACGTCGAAACGCGGCGCTGCCGCCGCCAGCGGCGACAGCAGGTCGCCGGTGCCGGCGAGCAGGCGCAGGGCGCCGGCGTCGCGCAGGTTGGCCAGGATGTTGGCGCGCGCCGAGTCGACGATCTCGTCGTCGACGTCGGTGATGCCGACGAGTTGCGGCGCGAAGACCTCGATGCCGCCGAGCGCGTCCAGCCCGGTGCCGGTGCCGATCGAGGCGAAGCCGGTCACCGGCCCGCGGCGCTGCGCGAGCAGCCGGAAGGCGGGCACGGCGACGCTGGACACCCAGTCGGCGGCGAGGTCGTCCAGATAGGGCGGGAAGCTCTTGGGCGTGACGACGATCGCCAGTTCGTCCTTCACGCGCTGCGTGCGTTCGACGCCGAGGTAGCGCGCGGCGTCGATGGCCACGGTGGGGGAAGTCATGGGGTTCTCCGGATCAGCGGCGGTGGTCGACCCGCCGGGACAGCCATTCGCCGCCGAACTGCACGGTGCTCACGAGCACGACGAGGATGACGATGATGTGGAACAGGACCTCGGTCTCGTAGCGCTCGTAGCCGTAGCGGATCGCCAGGTCGCCCAGGCCGCCGGCCCCGACGGCGCCGGCCATCGCCGACGAGTTGATCATCGCGATGACGCACACCGTCATGCCGCCGACGATGCCCGGCAGGGCCTCGGGCAGCAGCACGTGGCGCACGATCTGCAGACGCTGGAAACCCATCGCGCGTGCCGCCTCGACGAGGCCGGGGTCGACCTCGTTCAGGCTGACCTGGGCGATGCGCGTGTAGAACGCGACGAGATGGATGCTCAGCGGCACGATGGCCGCCCAGGTGCCCAGCGTCGTGCCGACGATGAAGCGCGTGAACGGCAGCAGCGCCACCAGCAGGATGATGAACGGGATCGCGCGGAACACGTTCACGACGACCGACAGCGTGCGGTTGAAGCGCGGCCGCGGGTATAGCCCGCCAGGCCCGGTGGCCACCAGCACCAGCGCCAGCACCAGCCCGACGGCGATCGAGATCGCCACCGAGACGCCGACCATCGTCAGCGTCTGGAAGAAGGCGGCGACATAACGGTCAAACATCGTCTGCGACATAACCCAGCACCTTGAACGAATCGGGCGACAGCCGCGCGTCGACCGCGCTGCGCATCGCCGCCACCGGCACCGCGACGATCAGGTCGCCCTGGGCATGGCCCTGGATGCGGTCGATGTTGCCCTGCAGCAGCCGGGCCTCGGGCGCCAGCGCCAGCAGCGCCGGCAGCGAGACGCCGTCGGCGTGGCTCTGGCCGGTGAAGCGCAGCGCCAGCACGGCACGGCCGCCGCGTGGCGGCGGCTCGGGCTGCAGCCGCACGGCGATGTCCTCGGGCAGCCCATGGCGCAGCGGTGACAGCAGCGCTCGCGTGGCCGCGGCGCGCGGGTCGCCGAAGACCTTCCACACCGGCCCCTGCTCGACGATGTCGCCGCCGTCGAGCACCAGCACCTCGTCGCAGACCGCGCGGATCACCGCCATGTCGTGCGTGATCAGCACCACGGTCAGGCCGAGCTTGGCCTTGATGTCCTGCAGCAGGCCGAGGATGGCGTGCGTGGTCTCGGGGTCCAGCGCCGAGGTGGCCTCGTCGCAGAGCAGGATCTCGGGCTCGTGCACCAGGGCGCGCGCGATGCCCACGCGCTGCTTCTGGCCGCCCGAGAGCTTGGCCGGGTAGACCTCGGCCTTGTCGGCCAGGCCCACCAGCTCCAGCAGCGCGTCGACGCGGCGCCGCAGCTCGGCCGCGCCGACGCCGGCCACCTTCAGCGGCAGGCCGACGTTGTCGCGCACCGTCTTGGCCGCGAGCAGGTTGAAGTGCTGGAAGATCATGCCGATGCGCCGGCGCAGGCGCAGCAGCTCGGCCTCGGGCAGGGCGCCGACGTCGATGCCGTCGATGCGCACCGTGCCGGCGCTGGGCCGCTCGAGCATGTTGATCGCGCGCAGCAGCGTCGACTTGCCGGCGCCCGAGCGGCCGATGACGCCGAAGACGCTGCCGCGGCGGACCTCGAACGAGACGCCGCGCAGCGCGCGCACGCCGCCGGCGTAGGTCTTCTCGATGCGCTCGAAGCGCAGGTGCGGCTCGGCCGGCGGCGCGTCGGCGTGCGGCGGCAGGGCGGCGGCCGGCGCCGCCGGGACAAGGGGTTGCAGCATCCTGGCCCCCGCTCAGAACACCGGGATCAGCACGCCCTTGAGGTGGGTCTCGATGTAGCTGCGCACCTCGGGCGACTGGAAGGACTTCACCAGCGGCTGCACCCAGGGCGCGTTCTTGTCCTGCTCGCGCACGACGATGATGTTGACGTTCGGGTTGCGCTCGAAACGTTCCTGTGCGATGCCGTCGCGTGCGGCGTTCAGCCCGACCTGCGAGCCGAAGGAGGAGATCACCGCGGCGGCGTCCAGGTCCTGGTAGGCGCGCGCCAGCACGACCGACTTGGCCTCGACGATCTCCAGCTTGCGCGGGTTGCTCTTGATGTCCTTGAGGCCGACGATCTCGTTGTAGGTGTCGAGGCCGTCGCGCAGCGTGATCAGGCCCTCGTCGCGCAGGATGATCAGCGCGCGGCTCTCGTTGCTGGGGTCGTCGGGCACGCCGACCTTGGCGCCCGCCGGCAGCTCCTTCAGCGACTTGTACTTCTTCGAATAGAAGGCCACCGGCGACAGGTAGGTGTTGCCGACGACGGCCAGCTTGTAGCCGCGCTGCTTGATCTGGTCGCGGAAGAAGGGCACGTGCTGGAAGGCGTTGGCGTTGATCTCGCCGGTGTTCAGCGCCTCGTTGGGGCTCAGCGTGCCGCCGAACACCACCGGTTCGATCTTCAGGCCGTAGCGCTCGCCGACCTTGGCGGCCACGGCCCACAGGTCTTCGCCGATGCCGCCGCGGATGCCCACTTTCAGATGCACCGGCTCCGCCGCCTGCACGCCACCGGCCACGAGCAACGCCGCAACCGCCAGAACCCGACCCAAGGTCTTCAACATGATCATTCGCTCATCCTCCGCAGCTGGAACACGGCGGCGGAAGATGCGGCGGGCTTCCGGGCCGGACGGTCCGATCCCGGTGCGGGGGCGACGACAGTGCCAAGTCGAGACGGGACGCCGAAACCTTGCTCCGAGATGAACCGGACGGCCATTGGGCCGGGTGTGCCGGCTCCGTCCAACGAAGGCTTCCCGATATCGAAGTTCGAAATCCTGCGAAGCGCCGGAGCCGGGAAACGGCGCGCCGTCGCTACGCTTGCCGGGCTTTGTGCATCCCCCATCCCATGTCCGCTACCGATTCCGAAGACCAGGCGATCCGCGTCGCGAATACCGACACAAACCCGGCGGCCCGGGGCGAGACACCCCCAGCCGAACATGAAGGCGACCCGCTGCTGGCGGACCTGAGGGCCATCGTCGGCGCCGCCCACGCCGTGCCGGGCGACGCGGCCCCGGCGGCGCTGGTGGACATGCTGCAGCAGTACCGCGGCCGTGCCCGCGCCGTCGTGCGACCGGGCAGCACCGCCGAGGTGGCGGCCGTCGTGCGCCTGCTGCACCGGCACCGCGTGCCCATCGTGCCGCAGGGCGGCAACACCGGCCTGGCCGGCGGCGCGACGCCCGACGCCAGCGGCGAGGCCGTCGTGCTGTCGCTGGCCCGGCTGGACCGCATCCGCGCCATCGACCTCGACAACGACACGCTGACCCTCGAAGCCGGCGTGCTGCTGGACGCGGCGCGCGAGGCGGCGCAACGCGAGGGCCGGCTGTTCCCACTCAGCCTGCCTTCGGGCGGCAGCTGCACGGTGGGCGGCAACCTGGCCACCAACGCCGGCGGCACCCAGGTGCTGCGCTTCGGCAACACGCGTGCGCTGACGCTGGGCATCGAGGTCGTCACCGCCGAAGGCGAGGTCTGGGACGGCCTGCGCGGCCTGCGCAAGGACAACGCCGGCTACGACCTGCGCGACCTCTACATCGGCAGCGAAGGCACGCTGGGCATCATCACCGCGGCGACGCTGAAGCTGTTCCCGCTGCCGGCGGTGCTGCAGACCGCCATCCTGCGCGTGCGCGGCATCGCCGGCGTGATCGCGCTGCTGCGCCGCGCGCGCCAGGGTTTCGGTGCGTCGCTGACCGGCTTCGAGATCATGTCGCCGACGATCTGGCAGTTGGTGGCCACGCACGCGCCCGAATACCGCCTGCCGTTCCCGGCCGACGAGCACGACGACGTCTGGCACGTGCTGATCGAGACCGCCGACGAAGGCCGCGAAGCCGAGGCCCGCGATCGCCTGGCCGAGGTGATCGTCGCCGCGGTCGACGACGGCCTCGTCGACGATGCCGTGGTGGCCGAGAGCCTCGCCCAGCGCCAGGCTTTCTGGCGCATCCGCGAGCACGGCCTGGGTGAGGCGCAGCGGCGCGACGGCTGGAACGCCAAGCACGACGTCTCGCTGCCGATCTCGCGCATCCCCGACTTCGTCGCCGAGACCGGGGCCGCGCTGGCCGCGGCCTTCCCGGGCATCCGCCTCTTCGTGCACGGCCACGCCGGCGACGGCAACCTGCACGTGCACGTCGCCCGGCCGCTGGGCACCGGCCCCGAGTACTGGCAGACGCACGAGACGGCGGTGCGTGCGCTGGTGCAGCGCGCCGTCGCCGAGCGCGGCGGCTCGATCTGCGCCGAACACGGCGTGGGCCAGCTCAAGGCCGGCGTGCTGCACGAGTACAAGCCGGCGCTGGAGCTGGCGCTGATGCGCCGCATCAAGGCCGCGCTGGACCCGCACGGGCTGCTCAACCCCGGCAAGGTGTTGGCGCGATGAGCGCACCGGCCAGCGAGTTCCGCCCTTCGGCGCGTGTCGCCCGCGTGCGTATGTCACCCAACGCGGTGGCCAGCGCACGCGCCAAGGCTTTGCGCGAGGCCGGGCGCGACATCGTCAACCTGACGATAGGCGAGCCCGACTTCGACACCCCGGCACACGTGCGCGCCGCGGCCGAGCAGGTGCTGGCGCGCGGCGACACGCGCTATCCGCCGACCGAAGGCGTCGCCGCGCTGCGTGCGGCGGTCGCGGCCAAGGTCGCGCGCGACACCGGCCTGGCGGTCGAGCCGGCGCAGGTGCTCGTCGGCAACGGCGCCAAGCAGCTGATCGCCAACGCCTTCGCCGCCACCGTCGAGGCCGGCGACGAGGTCGTGATCCCGGCGCCGTACTGGCCCTCGTTCCCCGACGCGGTGCGTTATGCCGGCGGCACGCCGGTCTTCGTGCCCTGTGCCGAAGCCCGCGGCTTCCGCCTGGCCCCGGCCGACCTGGACGCCGCGCTCGGCCCGGCGACCCGCTGGCTGGTGCTCAACGCGCCCTGCAACCCGACCGGCGCCGACTACGGCGCAGAGGACTGGGCGGCGCTGGCCGCGGTGCTGCGCCGCCACCCCGGCGTGCTGGTGCTGCTGGACGAGGTCTACGAGCAGATCCGCTACGGCCGGCCGCCGCCGCACCTGCTGCAGGTCGCGCCCGACCTGTACGAGCGTGTGCTGCTGGTGAGCGGCGTGTCCAAGACCTACGCGATGACCGGCTGGCGGCTGGGTTACGCCACCGGCCCGCGCCCGCTGATCCGCGCGATGACGGTGGTGCAGTCGCAGTTCACGGCCGGCGTGTCGACCGTCGCCCAGGCCGGTGCGCTGGCGGCGCTGACCGGGCCGCAGGACTTCGTCGTGCAGGCCCTGGCCGCCTACGCCGCCCGGCGCGAGATCGTGACCCAGCGGCTGCGCGCGATCCCCGGCCTCAGCCTGGCCGCGCCGGCCGGCGCCTTCTTCGCCTTCGCCGGCTGCGCCGGGCTGATCGGCACCGTGCGCCCCGACGGCGGCCTGATCGCGTCGGACGTCGACTTCACCGAGTACCTGCTCGAAGAAGCCGGCGTGGCGACGATGCCGGGCTCGGCGTTCGGGCTGTCGCCGTTTTTCCGGCTGTCGTTCGCGGCGGATGAGGCGTCGCTGGTGAAGGCCTTGGACCGGATCGCGTTGGCGGTGTCCCGGCTGAAAGCGTCAGGTTGAGGTGAGGTGCAGGGAGGAGGCGCTGGTCCGTCATCTGCCCCCGCCTCGGGCCGCTGTCGACCCAAGAGCGACAGTCACCGCGCCGAGGTCGACTTTAGGAAGCGATCGCTTGTCGCCGGCCTGAGTCAGCGAAGGACCACAAGCGCTCGACGCCCGCCCGTCGGCAATGAGCGTCGCCGCACCGCCGCGGCGACGAAGGCCAGCCCGATCGTTTCGAGGATCGCGCTCGCGGCTTCGGGCACCGGCGACATCGTCACGCTGTAGAGGAAGAAGTCGCCCGGCGAGTACGGGCCGAGCGCCTCGTAGCCGGGGACTCGCGGCGCATAACCGATCGCGAGCCAGCTCACCGCGTCGAAGCCGGCGAGCTCGTGCGTGAAGGGATCGGTCTGCGTGCCCTTGCCCTGGACGACGCTGGCGTTTGAAAGTGCCGCCAGCAACCCGCCCGAGAGGTCGGGAGCCGCGGTCCATCCTGCTGCCCACCACGCGTTCGCGGTCGCGGTGTTGAACCGCGCGACATCGACGGGCTGGCTGAACGAGATCAGCGTGAAGTCGGTCTTCTGGTGGCGCGGCGGTCCGGGCACGTCGGGGTTGTCGCCGAGGTAGGCCTCGCTGCAACAGAGCCCGCTGTCGAAGCCCGCGATGTACGTCGAGCCGCCGTAGTCGACGCCGGTCGGCGCGACGCCCGGCGTCGGCGCGACGAACAGCCCCAAGCCGTAGGAGTCGTTGTCGCCGGCACTCGCGGTGCGGGGGCCGAAGATCTGGTGGTTGTCCGCGAACGAAGTCGAGAACGGCCCGATGATCGTCGACTTCGACGGGTCGGTGTCGTCGTACTCCGCTACGTAGCCGCGTGCCGTTACCTCGACACCATCGACGACCTGGCTGATCGCGAATGCGTTGGTGACGAGCGCGGGGTTCGACGACGACCAGACGACGGCTGTTTCGGCGTTGACTGCGGTCGGCACGATCGCCGCCGCAGCAACGAGACACGCCAGTCGAAACGAGAACGTGTGCGGCATCGTGTTCCTTCCGTGCAGGCGCAAGGCCCCGCGGCCTGCAGTAAGAAGGCAGCGCGCCACCGCGCCAACCCCTAGCCCTCGACGCGCCCCCGGCTTGCCCCTTGCCCCACGCGACGCGCGCTTTCCCAGCCGACGGACGACGAAGCTGTTCGTGAACCACCGGCCCTACAACCCCGTCAACCCACCATCGACCCGCAGCTCTCTGGGCGCCGCTGCTGCCGGCGTCGCAACGGATCGCCAGCAGCAGCGTCGCGTCTACGCGGAAGTGCCTCCGCGCGTGGAGTACCAGATTACCCCCCTGGGCAGCTCGCTGCGGCCGACGCTGGAGTCCCTGGCCGGCTGGATGCGGACCCACGGCCAGACGCTCGCCGCGGGCGAGTGACGCCGCGCCGACGGGCGCCGAACGCGGCGCCGGCCGCGGGCCTCAGGCGATCGTCCCCGCCGACAGCCTGAACACCGAGACCGCCTCGACCAGCTGCTGGGCCTTCATCTTCAGGCTCTCGGCAGCGGCGGCGCTCTCTTCGACCAGCGCGGCGTTCTGCTGCGTCGCCTGGTCCATCTGGCCGACCGCGCCGCTGACCTGCTGCACGCCGCTGCTCTGCTCGACGGTCGCCGCGGTGATCTCCGAGACGATGTCGCTGACGCGGCGCACCGACGCGACGATGTCTTCCATCGTCTGGCCCGCCTTGTCGACCAGCGCGCTGCCTTGCTCCACCTGTTCGACGTTGCGGGTGATCAGCGCCTTGATCTCGCGCGCCGCCTCGGCGCTGCGCTGGGCCAGCGTGCGCACCTCGCCGGCCACCACGGCGAAGCCGCGGCCCTGTTCGCCGGCACGCGCCGCCTCGACGGCGGCGTTGAGCGCCAGGATGTTGGTCTGGAAGGCGATGCCGTCGATGACGCCGATGATGTCGCCGATCTTGCGGCTGGAGCCGTTGATGCCCTGCATCGTGCTGACGACCTGAGTGACGACCTCGCCGCCGCGGCCGGCCAGGTCGGCCGCGCCCTGGGCGAGCTGGTTGGCCTGCTTGGCGTTGCCTTCGGTGTTGCGCACCGTGCCGCCGAGCTCTTCCATCGTCGCCGCGGTCTGCTGCAGCGCGCTGGCCTGCTGCTCGGTGCGCTGGCTCAGGTCCTGGTTGCCCTGCGCGATCTGCACGCTGGCCGTGGCCACGCTGTCGGCGTTCTGGCGCACGCTGTGCACCACCTTGGCCAGCGAGTCCTGCATCTGCGACATGGTCTGCAGCAGCGGCGACAGCTCGTCGCGCACGTCGTCGTTCACCGGCACCGTGAAGTCGCCGGCGCTGACACGTTCGACGACTTCGCGGGCGGCGGCCACGCGCGTCTTCAGGCGGCGCGCGATGCTCCACGAGAAGACGACCAGGCCGACGGTGATCAGCGCCACCAGCACGATGAACTGCAGCCGCGTCGCGTCGGCCTTGTGCTCGACCAGCGAGACTTCGTCGGACAGCAGCGTGCTCTGGCGCGCGCGTTCCTCGCTCAGCCAGCGCTGCATGTCGGCGAAGGTCGGCACGGTCTTCTTCAGCAGCATCTCGAAGGCCGCGTCCTTCTGTCCCTTGTTCACCAGCTCCATGTTGGCCTGTGCGACCGGCCAGGTGCGGTCCTGCATCGCCAGCCAGACCTGCTTGAAGGCCTGCTTGCCTTCCTCGGTCGGGATGTCGGCCAGGAAGGCGTTGTCGTTGCGCGTGATCTGCTCGCGCTTCTCGGCGATCTCCTTGGCGGCCGCCTCGACCTCGGCGGGCGTGTTCACCAGCAGCGCATGGCGGATCGCGGCCATCACCTGGGTCACGCTCAGCTCGGTGCTGGCGATGCGTTCGAGCTGCCGCATCTTCACCGCGCCGGCGTCCTTGGCCAGGGCCGACACCTGCCCGAGCTGCACCCAGCTGGAAACCGTCAGGCTCGCCAACGCGAGGATCAGAGCCCCCGAGACCGCGTAAAGCCGTTGGGAAATGCTGAACCGATTCAGGACGCTCATCTATTACTCCTCCGGATGGCGTCGGTTTCTTCGGCCGATCCGCAGTCCGCTTGATCGTCCGGCCCGTGCGTATCACACGATCGGCGCGTGCTCAAACCCGATGGGCAAGCTGCTTTCGCCGGCCGGGCGGGCATCGTTCACGAACCGGCCGCGCTCGCTGCGCCGGGGCGCTGGCACAGCGGCCGCAACACCTCGGCCAGCGTGCGCACCGCCGCTTCCATCTCGTGCGGGGCGTGGGCCGCAT
The DNA here is from genome assembly GCF_000284255.1 of Rubrivivax gelatinosus IL144. Lineage (NCBI taxonomy): Bacteria > Pseudomonadati > Pseudomonadota > Betaproteobacteria > Burkholderiales > Sphaerotilaceae > Rubrivivax > Rubrivivax gelatinosus. The sequence goes on along the minus strand of NC_017075.1, from coordinate 3,274,204 downwards.
AACCCATCAGGAAACCGGCCTCGTGCCGGCCCGACGCGTGCAGCGCCGTCAGCCCCAGAACGTCGATGCCGGCGCGGCGCGCCGCGGCCACGGCTTCGCGTTCGGGGATGTCGCGCACGAAGACGCAGGGCATCTGCAGGCCGCCGGCCGGCACACGCGCTTCGACGAGGTCGGCCAGATGCTCGCGCAGCAGCCGCGCCAGCGCGTCGCGCCGTTCGGCGTAGACGGCGCGCATCGTGCGCACGTGGGCGCCGTAGTGGCCGCCTTCGATGAAACGCGCCAGCGTCAGCTGCGGGATCGGCGCGCTGTGGCCGTCCATCAGCGTGCGCGCCACGGTCATCGGCGCCACCAGCGGCGGCGGCAGCACCATGTAGGCGATGCGCAGGCCCGGGAACAGCGACTTGGTGAAGGTGCCGATGTAGATCGTGCGCTCGTGCGCGTCCAGGCCTTGCACGCAGGCCGTGGGTTTGCCGGCGTAGTGGAACTCGCTGTCGTAGTCGTCTTCGATGATCCAGCCTTGCCGCTGCCGCGCCCATTCGATGACCGCCAGGCGCCGGTCCAGCGCCAGCGTCGCCCCGGTGGGGAACTGGTGCGACGGCGTCAGGAACACGGCCGGCGCCGCGCCGCCGGGCGGGCAGGGCGCGGCGACGAGCCGCTCGACGCACAGGCCGTCGGCGTCCACCGGCACCGGCACGCAGGCCAGCCCGGCGGCGTCGAAGGCCTTGCGTGCGCCGTGATAGGCCGGGTCCTCGATGAAGACCGGGTCGCCGGCGTCGAGCAGCACCTGGGCGCACAAGGCCAGGGCCTGCTGCGAGCTGGTCAGCACCAGCACGCGCTCGGCGCTGGCGCGTGCGCCGCGTTCGAGGTTGACGTAGTCGGCGATGGCGCGCCGCAGCGCTTCCACGCCCTGCGGCGGGCTGTGCAGCAGCGCGCGGGCGCCGTGTTCCTTCAGCACCTGGCGCTCCAGCCGCTCCCAGGTCTGCAGCGGGAAGCCGCGCGTATCGGGCACGCCGGGCGCGAACGGGCGCGGCGCCGGGAAGTCGTGCACGCCGCCGCCGTCGAACATCGCGTGGCCGCGCCGGCTCAGGCGCAGCGCCGGCGCCGCGGCCGCAGGCGCGGGCCGCGGCTGGCCGCGCCCCGGCAGGCGGCGGGCGCGTTCGGAGACGAAGCTGCCGCTGCCGACGCGCCGCTCGATGAAGCCTTCGGCATGCAGCTGCGCGTAGGCCGATTCGACGGTGTCGCGCGACACGCCCAGCGAGCGCGCCAGTGCACGCGACGCCGGCAGCGGCCGGCCGACGTCGAGCACGCCGTCGAGGATCAGCTGGCGCAGCGCGCGCTGCACCCGTGCATGCAGCGGCAGCGCGCGCTGCGCCGGGTCACCGATCCAGGCTTTCACCGACTCGAGCTGGGCGTGTTTGAACAATTGGTCTGGTGCGTGTTGAAAAAATGGCGGGGCTCATCCGGCCATTGCAAAACTATAAACGGCGTCACCGCCGCGGCATGTCGCCGCCAGGAGCTTTCGCCCGATGCCGTCCGTCCCGTCCTCTTCGCCGTTTCGCTGGCGCGATGTCGCGCATCCCGTCGTCGCCGGGCTGATCTCGGTGATCGTCAACTACGGCGGCACGTTCATCCTGGTGTTCCAGGCGGCCCGGGTGGCGGGCCTGGGGCCGGAGCTGACGGCGTCCTGGGTGTGGTCGGTGTCGATCGGCGTCGGCGTGACCGGCATCGTGCTCAGCTGGCTGTCGCGCGAGCCGGTCATCACCGCCTGGTCGACGCCGGCGGCGGCCTTCCTGGTCACGGCGCTGGCGAGCACGCCGTACGCCGAGGCGGTCGGCGCCTACCTCGTCTCGGCCGCGGCCTTCGTGCTGCTGGGCCTGTCGGGCTGGTTCGAGCGTGTCATCCGGCTGATCCCGCCGGGCGTGGCGGCCGGGCTGCTGGCCGGCATCCTGCTGCCTTTCGGCATCGGCGCTTTCGGCGGCATGAGCCTGGACCCGCTGCTCGCCGGCCTGCTGATCCTGGCCTACGTGGGCTTCAAACGTTTCTCCGCGCGGTATGCGGTGGTCGGCATCCTGGTGCTGGGGCTGGCCTTTCTGCTGCTGCAGCAGCGTGTCGACCTCGGCGGCCTGAGCCTGACGCTGGCCCGGCCGGTGTTCACGATGCCGGCGTTCTCGCTCAACGCCTTGCTGAGCGTCGCGCTGCCGCTGTTCCTGATCACGCTGACCGGCCAGTACATGCCCGGCATGCTGGTGCTGCGCAACGACGGTTTCCGCTGCAGCGCCAACCCGATCGTCGCGCTGACCGGCTTCGGCTCGCTGCTGATGGCGCCGTTCGGCTCGCACGCCTTCAACATCGCCGCCATCACGGCGGCGATCTGCACCGGCCGCGAGGCGCACGAAGACCCGTCCAAACGCTGGATCGCGGGCATCGCCGCCGGCGTCTTCTACATCCTCGTCGGCGTCTTCGGGGTGACGCTGGCGGCGGTCTTCATGGCCTTCCCGTCGACTTTCATCACGACGCTGGCCGGCCTGGCGCTGCTGGGCACGATCGCCGGCAGCCTGGCCGCGGCGATGGCCGAGCCGCGCACCCGCGAGGCCTCGCTGATCACCTTCCTGGCGGCGGCAGCCAACATCCAGCTGCTGGGCGTCGGCGGCGCCTTCTGGGGCCTGGTGATCGGGCTGGCCGCGCACGCACTGCTCAACGGCCGCTGGCCGCAGCGGCAACCGGCCGCCGCCGTGGCACTGCCGGCCGACAGGCGGGCTGTCTGATGGACACGCCCACCGGCCACGACCGCCACGGGCTCTATCCCGAGGCGACGAGCGTCGAGCACATCGGCCGTAACCTCGCCGAGGTGCGCGCGCGCATCGCCGCCGCCTGCCGGCGTGCCGGCCGCGATCCGGCCGGCGTGCGCCTGCTGCCGGTGAGCAAGACCCAACCCGAGAGCCGCCTGCGCCTGGCGCATGCCGCGGGCTGCCGCCTGCTGGGCGAGAACAAGGTCCAGGAAGCGCATCTCAAATGGCAGGCGATGCAGGACCTGGCCGATCTGCGCTGGTCGCTCATCGGCCATCTGCAGACCAACAAGGCCGGGCTGGTGGCGCGTTTCGCCAGCGAGTTCCAGGCGCTGGACAGCCTGCACCTGGCCGCGGCGCTGGACCGCCGCCTGCAGCTCGAAGGGCGGGCGCTGGACGTCTTCGTGCAGGTCAACACCTCGGGCGAAGCGAGCAAGTACGGGCTGGCGCCCGAAGACCTGCCGGCCTTCGTCCGGGCGCTGCCGGCGTTCAGTGCCTTGCGCGTGCGCGGGCTGATGACGCTGGCGCTGTTCTCCAGCGACGCGGCGCGTGTGCGCCAGTGCTTTCGTCTGCTGCACGGGCTGCGCGAGCGCCTGCGGCAGGACGCCCCGTCAGGGCTCGTGTTCGACGAGCTGTCGATGGGCATGTCCGGCGACTTCGAGATCGCCGTCGAGGAGGGCGCCACCGTCGTGCGCGTCGGCCAGGCGATCTTCGGCGCCCGTGCGCTGCCGGACGGTCACTACTGGCCCGGTGCCGCGCCCTGAGGCCGTGGAGCCGCGCGCCGGATCCTTGCCGCGCGCCGCCTACGCGCCCGTCAGCAGCAGCAGCGACAGCCAGGCGCCGGTGACGTAGGTCCCGGCGGCGCCGACGAAGCGCAGCGCCGACGGCCGCGACAGCGTCCTGGCCGTCAGCAGCCCCAGCGCCAGCAGCAGGCGCGCGGCGGTGGCCGCGACGATCAGCCCCAGCACCAGGCCCGAAGGCGAGCGGCTGCCCAGCAGCAGGAACAGCAGGCCGAGGAAGGGTGCGTACTCCGCGGTGTTGCCGTGCGCCCGCACCAGCCGGTTCAGCAGGCTGTCGGGATCGTCGTCCACGCCGATCAGCCGCCGGCTGCGGCCGCGGGCGCCCGACACCGCCAGGCCCAGCCCGAACAGCAGCAGGCCGAGCAGCGCGGTGCAGACCAGCGCGACCGGATGAAGCTCCGCGAATGGCATCTCGTCTCCTCGTGAAAACGCGGCGCGGGGCCGCCGGATCTCAGCGGCCCGGGGCGGCCGGCTGCAGGCTGATGCGCCGCCGGGGGTAGTCGATCGTGACGATGTAGTCCTGCAGGAAGGCGTTGCCGATGCGCAGGTCCCAGCGCTCGTCGTCGTGGCCCGAGCCCGGCGCGTAGAGCACGGCGGGCACCCGGCGCGCCGCCACCGGGCCCAGGCGGAACTCGCCCACCTCGGTGCGGCGGTGCGTGGCCGCGCCGTTGATGCCGACCGAGCTCGCCGCGGGCAGTTCGTCCAGGCGCCCGTCCAGGCCCAGCGCCGCGGCGGCGCGCGGCGTCAGCTGCAGGCTGGCGTTGGAGCCGGTGTCCAGGTTGGCGACCAGCCGGTGGCCGTCGACCAGCGCGCCGTCGATCAGGATCTCGTCCTCGTCGCGAAACGGCAGCGCCGCCGCGTCCAGCGCGGGCGGCATCGCGGCCAGGAAGCGGATGCGCCGCTGCGCGTAGTCGAACTGCACGACGCGCCCGGCCAGCAGGCTGTAGCCCAGCACCGCGCGGATCGGGCGGCCCAGCGCCTCGCGCACCTGGGACAGGTCCAGCGCCAGCGCGTCCACGTCGCGGGCCTGCAGCGCGCCCAGGGCCACGCTGGGGATGCGCGTCTCGCGCGCCGGGTTGCGGCCGGCGCCGCCGCCGGCCACCTCGGCTGCCGGGCCGGTGGTCTGCAGGCCCAGCTCGCGGGCCGTCGCGGCGTCGATGCCCGACGGGTTGACGCCGGTGTCCAGCAGCACCTCGTAAGGCCCGGAACCGGCCAGCATCGCCTGGACGACGACGCTGTGGCGGTGGAACTCGAAGCCGACCTCGGCCAGCGTCGGCGTGCTGCCCAGGCGGTCGGCCAGGAAACGCAGCACCTGCTGCTGGGCGTCGGCGCGCGCCGCGGGGTTGGGCGCCACCGTGACGCCCTGGCCGGGGTGCACGCCGTTGGGCACCTCGGTGCGCCGGTGCGGCGCCTTCAGCGCCGGGTTGTCGAAGTCGTGGAAGGTGTCGGGGTAGGTGACCAGGCGCACCGAGTCGCCGCGCGCATTGGCGCTGGCGGCCAGCACGCGGCAGGCCTCGGCCGGGGTCCAGTCGTCGGCCTCGCCGATCAGCAGCAGCAGCGGCACCGCCGGGTGGAAGTCCTCGGGATGGCGGGCGCGGGCGCTGCAGCCGGGGTAGAAGGCGATCGCGGCGTCGTAGCGCGGCGCGCCGGGGCGCTGGCCGGTGATCGTCGCCAGCACGCTGCCGGCGCCGTGCGACCAGCCCAGCAGCGCGATGCGTCCGGCCGCCACCTCCGGCCGCGTGCGCAGATAGGCCAGCGCCGCGTCGGCGTCGCCGGCGCGGTCGTGTTCCTTCAGCGTGCGCTCCTTCATCGGCTGGGTGCAGAGCTCGCGCACGCCGCGCGGGCCGAAGCTGTCGAGCATCAGCGCCAGGTAGCCGTGCGCGGCGAGGAACTCGCCCCACATGCGGTGGCGCGGGTTGAGCGTGCCGTCGCGGCCATAGGCGCCGCCGCAGCCGTGCATCATCACGACGGCCGGGTGCGGGCCGGCGCCGTCGGGTGCGAAGACGAAACCGTTCAGCGGCGCCGGTGACGAGGACAGCCCGGCGCCCGGGATCTCGACGTGCTGCGGCGGCGTGGCCGCCATCGCGGGGGGCGCCAGCAGCCAGGTGCAGGCCGCCAGCATCCAGGCGGCGGGGCGGGGGAGGATCAAGCGTGGCATCGGTCGGGCACTCCGCCGGCGCGCCGGCGCCGGGCGCGGGCGAGCGTACGCCATCGCGATCTGTTGGGATACTCGCGTCCATGCCGTTCCGATTCCCTCGATGACTTCGCCGACACCGCAGCCCCTGGCCTTGAAGATCCTGGTCGGCGTCGCGCTGCTGGGCCTGCTCTACATGGGCCGCGACGTGCTGGAGCCGATCGCGCTGGCGATGACGCTGGGCTTCGTGATGGCGCCGATCGTGCACCGCATGCGCCGTCTCGGGCTGGGCCAGGCGCCGGCGGCGATCGTCGCGCTGCTGCTCGTCGGCGCGGTGGTCGGCGCGCTCGGCAGCGTCATCGTCGGCCAGCTCGGCGACCTGTCGCAGGAGCTGCCGCGCTACGAGAACAACGTGCGCCAGAAGATCGGCACGCTGCGCGAGACGATGCTGCGGCCGCTGCAGGAGGTGCAGGGCCGCGCCGGCCGCCTCGTCGGCGACCTCGGGCCGGCGCCGGCGCAACCGGCCGAGCCCGCGTCGCCGGCCACGGCCGACGACGCCAGCGTCTCGCTGGCCGGCCAGCTGGCCGCCGCCGTCTGGGGGCCGCTGGGCTTCGTCGGTGTCGTCGTGCTGGTGCTGGTGTTCGCGCTGCTCGAGCAGGACGCGCTGCGCGACCGCCTCATCCGGCTCATCGGCGGGCGCGACGTGCGTGCGGCGACCAGCGCGCTCGACGACGCCGGCCAGCGCCTGTCGCGCTACTTCATCTCGCAGTTCTCGGTGAACGCCGGCGTCGGCCTCGCGATCGGCGGGCTGCTGGCGCTGCTGGGCGTGCCGCACGCGGCGGTCTGGGCGGTGCTCGGCGGCCTGCTGCGCTTCGTGCCCTACGTCGGCTTCCCGGCGGCGGCGCTGCTGGCCGGCGCGATGGCCGCGGCGATGGTGCCGGGCTGGGAGCTGATGCTGCAGACGCTGGCCGTGTTCCTCGCCGTCGAGCTGGTCGCGGCCTACGTCGTCGAGCCGCAGCTCTACGGCCACACGACCGGGCTGTCGCCGTTCTCGGTGGTCGTCGCGGCGATCTTCTGGGGCGCGCTGTGGGGGCCGGTCGGGCTGCTGCTGTCGACGCCGCTGACGCTGTGCCTGGTGGTCGCCGGGCGCCACGTGCCCTCGCTGGCTTTCCTCGACCTGCTGCTGGGCGACGCGCCGGCGCTGGACCTGTCGCAGCGCTTCTACCAGCGCTCGATCAGCGGCGACGCGGTGGAGATCCTGGCCGACGCCCGTGCCTTCCTGAAGCGCAAGCCGCTGGCGGCGTACTGCGACAAGGTCGTGATGCCGGCCTTCGAGCTGGCGCGGCAGGACTTCGAGCGCCAGCAGATCAGCCCGCAGCAGCAGGCCGCGGCGCAGCGCGTGATCCTGCAGGTGCTGGCCGAGCTGACACGCTCGCCGCTGCCGGCACGCCGCCGCGCCGCGGTGCTCGACGGCAGCGGCCTGGGCCTGCGCCTGCGCCGCGAACGCGAGAGCGTCGAAGGGCGCTGGCAGGGCCCGCTGGACGTGCCGCCGGGCTCCTTGATGCTCTGCGTCAGCCTGCCCGACCCCGGCTCCGAGCTCAGCGCCGAGCTGCTGGTGCGCGTGCTGCGCAGCGAGCGCTTAGACGCCCGCCACGCGACCGTCAAAGAGCTCGCCGAGGTGCCGCCGGACGCACGCGCCGACGCCGTCGGCGTGGTCTTCGTGGTCTGTAGCGGCGAGGCCTCGGCCGAGGACGTCGGTGCGCTCGACGTCTGCCTGGCGCAGCTGCCGCAGGCGCGTGTCGTCGCGCTGCTGCCGGCCCAGATGGCGGCGCAGCCGCCGCGCGACCCGCTGTCGTCCGAGCGCCACCACCACACCGCCTACTCGTTCGAAGAGGCCCTGAGCCTGGTGCAGCGGCGCCCGGCCTGACGCGATCGGGGGCCGGCAGCAACACAGCGGCTCGCCAGCGCCCAGGCGCGTGCCGGCGCCGACCAGGCGACCGCCAGCTACCGCCAGACGGTGCTGACGGCGCTGCAGGAAGTGGAAGACAACCTCGTGCTCGCCGACCAGCTGCGCCAGGAAGCCGAATGGCAGCAGCAGGCGCTGCAGGCGGCGCGGCGCAACCGCGAGATCACGCTGGACCAGTACCGCGCCGGCACCGCCAGCTACCTCGCCGTCGTCACGGCGCAGACCGCGGCCTACACCAGCGAAAGCAGCTGGCTGGCGCTGCGCAACCGCCAGCTCGCCGCGGTGAACCAGCTGCTGAAGAACATCGCCGGGCGCTGGCAGCCGGTCTGAGGTTCCGGGGGGCGGCCTCGGCCGCTTGATCCACGCCAGCCGTTTTGTCGGCGTGCTCCTTATGCTCGGCGTGGACGATCGGCGTGCGAGGGAGGCACCAGTCCATGAGTTTCAGGAACCATCGCGCCGCGCTGCCGGCGCTGCTGCTGTGCGCGGCGCTGGCCGGCTGCGCCGGCACGGGCACCGGCTACCACGAGCGCACCGCGCTCGGCGAGCTGTTTCTCTTCCGCCAGGGCGGCTACGAGGTCGAGCAGCTGGGTCCCGACGACTACCGTGTCATCTACGAGGCCGGCATAAGCACCCCCGAGGACCGCAGCCGCAAGTTCGTGCTCTACCGCTGTGCGACGCTGGCGCTGGAGAAGGGCGCGCGCGGGTTCCGCCTCGACAAGCCGGTCGACCTCGTGAAGGCGCCGATGCCGATGCACAAGCTGCTGTACGGAGCCCGCGTGCGGCTGCTGGCCGACCCGCAGCCCGACGGCCGCCTGGTCTTCGACGCCACGCAGGTGCAGCAGGAACTGGAACCGTTCATCGCCCAGTTCCGCTGAGCGTGCCGGCCGCGGGCGCGGCCCAGACGCTGGGCGCCGGACCGTGGCGCACGCGGCGTCCCGTCGCCACTGCCATCCAGGCCAGCAGGGCGGCGCCGACGGCGGCCGTCAGGTCCACGCCCAGCGCCGCGGCCGAGGCCGGCGGCCACGGCCCGAGCCCGGGCGCGAGAACACCGAGCAGCGAGCTGGCCGGGATCGCCGCGGTCAGCACGACGGCCGCCCACAGCAGTTGCACCGAGCCGCGTGCGCTGCCGCGCCAGAAGGCCCAGCCGATCGCGGCGAAGAACACCGCGTAGTACAGCGCGCGGTGGCCGGCCGCGACGTCGGCCACCAGGCCCGGCAGCCACTTGGCCGCGGCGATCGTCGCCGAGATGCCGCAGACGCTGCCCAGGCAGACGCCGATCGTGCCGGCGGCCATCCAGCGCGTGCGCCGCGGCGGCTCGGCGCCGCGTTTGCGCCGGCTCTCGATCCACAGCAGGTTGCCGCTGTAGAACAGCCAGGCGCCGGCCAGGCCGAGCACGAAGTACAGCCATTTCACCGGGTCGCCGGCGAACGAGGCCATGTGCAGCGCGAAGAAGCTGCTGATAAGCTGGTTGGCCGCGGACTGGTGGCCGGGCAGCGAGTCGTGGTTGACGATGCGCGCGCTGTACGGGTCGACGGCGACGAAGCCGCCGCGTGCGCGCGGCGCCACCGCGCTCTCGTCCTGGCCCCAGACGCGCACGATGGCACGCGGCCCCGCCGCCTGCTGGTACTGCAGCGCCGTCGGCACGAAGCTGGGCGCGATGGCGCGCACCGCAGCCAGCAGCTCGGCCGGCGCGCGCATCGTCGCCGGGTCGCGCGGCGCCGCGCCGGCGCTGGCCGCCGGGCGCTGGAAGGCGCCGGCCAGCCGGCCTTCGTGCAGCAGCCGGTCCTGCAGGGCGTAGATGCCGTCGTGGAAGGCGAAGACCACCGCGGTCAGCGCCATCACGAGGTGAAAAGGCAGGCTGACAATGCCGACGACGTTGTGCGCGTCCAGCCACAAACGCTTGAGGTTGCGGCCGACGCGCAGCGCGAAGAAGTCCTTGACCAGCGAGGGCAGCAGCACGACGACGCCCGACACCAGCGCCAGCGCATACAGCGCCGAGACGACGCCCATCAGCCAGCGGTTGGGGTCGTTGTCCACCGGCAGGCCGACGACGCGGTGCAGCACGTCGATGAAGTCGCCGAGCTGCGTCGGCGCCACCGGCTGGGCGGCGACACGGCCCTCGGCGTCCAGCGTGGCGACGAAGTGGCGCAGGTGGCGGCCGTCGTGGTCGTCGGCCCCGGGGTCGCGCACCTGCCAGCTCAGCCGGCCGGGCAGGTTCTCGGCGTCGTGCAGGTGCAGCGTGAAGTCGCGCGCGGCAGCAGGCTCGGCCCGCAGCGTGCGCACGATCAGGTCTTGCGCCTGCGCCAGCGGCACCGCGGCCTGCTGCGCCGGTGGGCTGGCCCAGCGTGCCAGCGGTTCCTTGAAGACGGTGAGGGCGCCGGCATAGAAGGCGATGAACAGCGCCATGCCGGAGACGATGCCGGTCCAGGTGTGGACCGACTTGTAGACACGCAGGATCTCGGCTCGCATCGGGGTTCAGGAAACAAGGCGCAGCAGCGCCCAGGCGCCGAAGACGGCGAGATTGGCCAGGCCCAGCGTGCGCCAGGCGCGCCAGCCGTCGGCGAAGCAGAAGCAGCCCGACAGCGTGCCCAGCCAGATCGGCGCCACCATCCACATCGCCAGCTGCGCGCGCACGGCCAGCGGCAGACCGGTGGCGAGCAGGCTGAAGACGGCGCTGCAGCCCAGGCCCAGCGTCAGCCCGAGCAGGCTGCCGGCCAGCGTCTTGGCCAGCCAGTCGCGGCGCATCGGTTCAGCGCGGGCCATCGGGCGCCCCCCGCAGCACGGTCAGCAGCGCGCCCGAGTAGGGCAGCAGCGCCAGCGCCAGCATCAGCGCGGTGGCGAAGCAGAAGGCCGCGGCCAGCGGCTGCAGCGTCTGCGCCATCAGCAGCGGCGACAGCGCCCACAGCAGCGCCGCGGCGGCGCGCGCCGGCACGGCGGGCCAGGGGCGCGCGCGCCAGCGCTGGTGCGGCGACGCCAGGTACAGGCAGGTGCAGCCGGCGAACGTGGTCGCCAGACCCAGCAGCGTGAAGCTCATCGTGTCGGTTCGCCTTGCGCGGGTTGATCGAGGAAGAACTGCAGCCCGCGCGACAGCGCCGGCAGCCAGACCCAGCCATGGTGTTCGCCTTCGAACTCGTGGAAGGCGATGCGCCCCTGCCAGGCCGGCTGCGCCTGCAGCCGCGCGGCCAGCGCACGCGCTTCGCTGACCATCGGCCGCCGCGCCAGCAGCGCCAGCGTCTCGGCCGACAGCCGGCCCGGCGGCGGCGCGTCTTCGAGCGCGCCGACGCTGATCTGCAGCCGCGGCGCGGCAGCCGGTGCGCGCGCCAGGCCGTCGAGCACACGGCGCTCGTTCCACCAGATCGACGGGCTGGAAGCGAGAAATGTCGTGAAGCTCGCCGGCCGCGTGAAGGCCGCGTGCAGCACCAGCAGGCCGCCGAAGGAATGGCCGAACAGCGCCTGGCGTCGTGCATCGACCGCGTGACGGGCGGCGATGCGCGGCTTCAGCTCACGTTCGACGAAGTCGAGGAAACGGTCGGCGCCGCCTTCGAGGGCCTGGGCACCGGGCTCGGCGACGCCGACCGTGTAGTCGCGCCGCCGTGCGGCGACGTCGAAGTCGGCGTCGCCCGGGTAGCCGATGCCGACGACGAGCACCGGCGGCTGGCCGGTGACCTCGCGCCGCGACGCCACCGAACGCGCCAGGAAGGCGGCCACCGGGAAGGCGGCGTTGCCGTCCAGCACATAGAGCACCGGGTAGCCCGCGGCCGGCGGCGGCGCGTCGGGTTCGGAGACGAAGACCCGGTAGCGCTGGCCGGTGGCTTCGGAGGCCAGCTCGAACTGGCGCGCGCCGGGCAGCTTCACCGGCGCGTCGGCCGCCGGCGCGCTGCCGGCGGCCAGCACCAGCACCAGCGCGCCCAGCGCGCGCCTCAGGGTGGAGGCGGGCACGGCGCTCAGAAGTCCACCGTCATCGACGCCGCGACGCTGCGCTTGGGGCCCAGCGTGGCGATCGGCGTGCTGTCGCTGAAGCTGCCGGCGTAGTAGTGGCGGTCGAACAGGTTGTTCACGCCCAGGCGCCACTGCGTCGGCCGGCCCATCAGCCGGGTGGCGTAGCGCGCGCCGACGTCGATCTGGCTCCAGCCGGGGATGCGCTGGGTGTTGGCCGCGTCCAGGTACTGCTTGCTGGTGGCGGCGAGGCGGGCGCTGAGCGTCAGGCCCGGCAGCCACGACGTGTCCCATTCGGCGCCGAGGTTGCCTTGCCAGTGCGGCGCGCCGACGGCGTCGTTGCCGTCGTACTGGCCGTAGGCGGTCTTGGTCAGCTTGCCCTGGTTCCAGCTGGCGCCGCCGAGCACGCGCAGGCCGCGGGCCAGTTCGCCGAAGCTGTTCCACTCGACGCCGCGCACGCGCTTCTCGGCGTCGTCGCTGTAGGTCGGCGCGGCGCTGCTGCCGGTGGCCATCATCGTCGGCTTGGTGATCTCGAACAGGCTCACGGTGTTGGTGAAGGTGCCGGTCGTCCACTTCACGCCGAGCTCCATCTGCTCGGTCTTGTAGGGCTCGAAGACCTGCTGGTAGTTGGTCGCCGCGGTATCGGTGACGGTGTCGCCCTTGGTGAGGCCCTGCACGTAGTTGGCGTACAGCGAGATGGCCTGGCCCCAGGGCTTGGCGACGACGGCGACGGCCGGCGTCAGCGCACTCTCGTCGTAGTGCGCGGTCAGCGCGCCGGTGCTGGCGAAGCTCTTGGTCTCGACGCCCTGGTGGCGTGCGCCCAACGTCAGGCGCAGGCGGTCGTCCAGGAACGACAGCGTGTCGACCAGCGCCAGGCTGTCCAGCGTCGTCTCGCCGGTCTTGGGCGCCGCACCCGGCACGGCCACCATCGTCGGCGTCACCGGGCGGTAGATGTTGGAGGCGAACGTGGCCATGTTGACCGCCGAGCCGTCTTCCTGCGTCAGCCGCGTCGCGTGCAGCACCAGCTCGTGCTTGACGCCGGCGGTGGCAAAGCGCGCGCGCAGCCCGGCCTCGGCCGAGCTCGAGTCGCTGTAGCCCAGCTGGCCGACCATGCGGCCGGTGTAGTCGCCGTTGGCGGCGATCTGGCGCGCGTGCGTGCCGTTGATGAAGCCGGAGTAGTCGTGGTTGCGCCGGCCGAGGCCGGCGAAGGCGTCGAGCTGCTCGTTGATCGCGTACTCGGCGCGCGCGATGACGGCCTTGCTCTTCAGTTCGCCCCAGCCGTTGCGGAACTGGTTGGTGCTCGGGTCGGGCGCGCCGGGGATGTCGGTCGTGGCGAACCAGTACATCGCCGGCGTGCCGCCGTCGAACTTCTCGGTGCTGGTGTAGGCGTCCAGCGTCGCGGTCAGCGCCTCGCCGCGGAAGTCCAGCGCGGCCGACAGGAACTCGCGCTTCTTGCTCTGCTCGTCCAGCGTCGTGTCGCCGTCGCCGTAGGCGGTGTTGACGCGCAGGCCCCATTGCTTTTGCTCGCCGAAACGCCGGCCGAGGTCGAGCGCGAGCTCGGCCTGCGACTCCGACTGCACCCCGAAGGTGGCGCGCGTCAGCGGCTCGTCGCCGGCACGCTTGGGCACCAGGTTGACGACGCCGCCGACGCCGCCGCCCGGCGGCATGCCGCTGAACAGCGCGCTCGGGCCTTTCAGCAGCTCGACCCGCTCCAGGTATTCCACCGGCGAGTGGCCGACCGGCGCCAGGCCGTACATCCCGTCGATCGCCAGATCGCCGGCGTTGACGTCGAAGCCGCGCACGCGGAAGTTCTCGTAGGCGTGGCCGGCCGAGGTCGTGAAACGTGTCGCCGGGTCGTTGACCAGCACGTCGGCGACGCTGCGCGCCTGCTGCTCGGCGATCAGCTCGGCGGTGTAGGCCACGCTGCTGAACGGCGTGTCCATCACCGACAGGTTGCCGAGCGCGCCGACGCGGGCGCCGCGTGCCACCTGGCCGCCGGCGTGCGCTGCCGGCAGCTCGCTGGCGAGCGCGCCGGCGCTGGCCTTGACCGCCGGCAGCGCCGATTCGCGCGCCGCGTCGGCCGGCTTGACGACGACACGCTGGCCGTCGACGGTGGCGGCCAGGCCGCTGCCGGCCAGCAGGCGCTGCAGCGCCTGTTCCGGCGTCAGGCGGCCGGAGACCGCCGGCGCCGTCTTGCCGGCCACGGCGTCGGCCGGGAAGCTGAGCTGCAGGTCGGCGCGGCGCGCCAGTTCGTTGAGCGCCTGGCCCAGCGGTTGCGCCGGCAGGTCCAGCGTCAGCGGCGCGGCCGCGGTGGTGCTGGCCTGGGCCTGGGCGGGCAGGGTGCTCGCCAGGTTCAGGACGACGGCAGCAGCCGCCAGGGCCAGGGGGGCAGGGGTGAATCGCGCTCGGCGCATCGCAGGGTCCTCGATCGGGTTTTCATCGCGGGTGCCCTCGTGGCCGGCCCGCTCCTGCCGATGCAGACGCACGACCGCGCCGAACCCTCACATGCAAATGAGAATATTTCTCGTTATTTCGTGTGACCCGTCGCCGCCGGCCGGGCGACGAGTTCGAGCACGCCGTCGCGCGGCAGCAGCCGCACCGGCAGCAGCTCGGGCAGGCTCTCGGCGAAGCCGCGCGCGTCGCCGGCCGGCCAGCTGCCGCCGACGCGCAGCGCCGCGACCGCCGGGTCGCGCACGACGATGCCGGTGTTGCCGTAGCGCTCGAACTCGGCCAGCGCCTGCGCCAGCGGCACGCCGTCGAAGCTGATGCGGCCTTCGCGCCAGGCCGCCGCCGCGGCGTGCTGCACCGGGCCCGGCGCGCCGGCGGCATCGGTGGCCAGGCGATCGCCGGCGTGCAGCTCCACGGCTGGCGCGCCGTCGCCGGCGGAGACCCGCACCCGGCCTTGTTCGACCTCGACGACGCTGCGCCCGGCGTCCAGCCCGTCGCGCGTCAGGCGCACCGTGAAACGTGTGCCGGTGACGACGACGTCCAGCGTGCCGGCGCGCACGTGGAACGGCCGCTTCGCATCGTGGTGCACGGCGAAGCTGGCGCGGCCTTCGTGCAGCAGCAGTTCGCGCCGGTCGCGGTACAGGCGCACGTCCAGCCGCGTCGCGGTGTCCAGGCGCACGCGGCTGCCGTCGTCGGCGGCGTCGGGCAGCGTGACGGCGAGCTGCTCGCCGCGCTGCGTCGCGTAGTGCTGCTCGAAGCGTGGCTGCATCGACCAGCGGTCCCAGGCGGTCCAGGCGACGCCGAAGCTGGCCACCGCGACCACCGCGCTCAAAACATGCGGCAGACGGCGCGCCGGCCGCCGCGGCGCCAGCCCGGCCCGCAGCCGCTGGACCCCGGCGGGCGGCAGCCGCGCGACCTGGGCCAGCGTGGCCTCGAGTTCGGCAAACGCCTGCGCATGGCGCGGGTCGGCGTCCAGCCAGGCCTGCAGCGCCGCGCGGCCTTCGGCGTCCAGCCCTTGGCGCCGGCGCAGCGCCCAGCGCGCCGCCTCTTCGTCGTGGGGCGCGGGGGCGTTCACCTCGTGCCCTGTGCCGCGCGGCAGGCGAGCAGCCCGCGTGCGACGTGCTTCTCGACCATGCTGACCGAGATGCCCATGCGCTCGGCGATCCGGGCGTGGCTCAGCTCGTCGAACAGGTGCAGCACGAAAGCCTCGCGGCAGCGCGGCGGCAGCGCCTCGATCGCCGCCAGGCAGGCCTGGGCGTCCTGGCGCGAGGCCAGGGCCTCCTCGGGCTGCGAACGCGGCGGCGCGCTCGGGTGTTCGTCGTCGGCCAGTTCTTCGAGCGCGTCGTGCTGGCGCAGCGCAGCGCGGCGGTGGCGGTCGACGACGAGGTTGCGTGCCGTGCGGTAGAGCAGGGCGCGGCCGTCGAAGACGGTGGCGCCGCCTTGCTGCAGCGCCAGCACGCGGGCGTAGCTCTCCTGGGTCAGGTCGGCGGCGGCATGGCGGTCGCCGACCAGGCGGACGAGGAAGTTGAGCAACTCGCGGTAATGACGCTCCAGCACGGCCGAACTCTTCTGCGGGCCCGGCACCGGCGGGCGGGAAGACTGGCGGCGGCTGGTCTGTGGTGCGTTAGATAAGAATGGTTCTTATTATGTGTCATCGCGCAGCCCGCCCTTCCGGCAGTTGACGCCGCCGCACCGTCTGCCCGCCGCGCCGCAGTACAAGAGCCGCATGGACGCCGCCTGCTTCCCTCCGATCGTCTACTCCCTGCCCGGGCGCCTGCGCCTGCGTGACGCCCGGCTGCGCCGCGAGGCGCTGCGCGAGGCGGTGCTGGCGCGGCTGGACACGCTGCCGGCGCTGCGCCGGCTGCGCGCCAATGCGGCGGCCGGCAGCGTCGTCGTCGAGTACGACGGCACGCGCATCGACGAAGCGGCGATGTGCCGCGAGGTGATCGAGGCCGTCGCGCCGTGGCTGGCTGCCGCCGTGCCTCCGGCCGCGGCACCCAAGCCGCGCCGCGCCAGCCGCCGGCGCCAGTTCGCGCGTGCCAACAACCTCGGCATGCTCGCCAGCCTGGGCGGTTCGCTGGCTTTCGCCGCGGCCGGCGCGAAGGCCGCGCACGTCGCCACCGGCACGGTCTTTCTCGGTCTGCTGGGCGTGCACCTGGCCACGCACCGGCGCAGCCTGCTGCGCTGATCAGCGTTTGCGGCGCTGTCCTCGCGGCAGCCCGGCGCCGGCCAGCGCGCGCAGCAGGATCGCGATCGTGCTGCCGTTGTGCAGCATCGACGCCGCCACCGGGCTCAGCGCGCCCAGCGCGGCGGCGCCGAGGATCGTCGAGTTCAGGCCCATCGTCAGCCGGAAGTTGCTGTCGATCAGCGCACGCGTGGCCAGCGCCAGCGCCTTGGCGTCGGCGACGTGGCCGATGCGGTCTTCGAGCAGCACGAGGTCGGCGGCCAGCCGCGCGACGTCGGCGCCACGCTGCATCGCGATGCCGACGTGCGCGCCGCTGAGCGCCGGACCGTCGTTGACGCCGTCGCCGACGAAGGCGATGCGGGCACCGGACGCGGCCAGCTCGCGCAGCACCGCCGCCTTGTCTTCGGGCATCAGCCCGGCGCGGTAGTCGTCCAGGCCCAGCGCTGCGGCGGTCTCGCGCGCGCGTTCGGCCTGGTCGCCGGTCAGCATGACGATGCGGCTCACGCCCAGCTCGCGCAGCCGCGCGACGGTGGCCGCGGCGTCGGGCCGCAGCTGGTCGCGCATCGCCAGCACGCCGATCAGCGCGCCGCCCCAGCCGATGTAGAGCAGGGTCTTGCCGTCGGCCTCCAGCGCCTCGAGGCGCGGCGCGTGCGGCGCGACGGCGATGCCTTCGTCGTCCTCGACGAAGTGGCGCGAGCCGACGACGACGCGCCGGCCGTCGATCTCGCTGGCGACGCCGTGGGCGACGATGAACTCGACCTCGGCGTGGTCGAAGTGCTCGCGTTCGGGCAGGCGGTGCGCGGCCTCGACGACGGCCAGCGCCATCGGGTGCATGTAGTGCTCCTCGACCGAGGCCGCCAGGTTCAGCAGGTCGGCCGCGCTCAGCGCCGGGTCGAGCGCGATGGTGTCGGTGACACGCAGCCGGCCGGTGGTCAGCGTGCCGGTCTTGTCGAAGACGAAGGTGTCGGCCGCGGCCAGGCGTTCGAGCGCGCGTGCGCCCTTGATCAGCATGCCGCTGCGCCCGGCCTCGGCCATCGCCGACTTGAAGGCCACCGGCGTCGCCAGCTTCAGCGCGCAGGAGTAGTCGGCCTGCAGCACCGCGGCGACGCGCCGGCCGTCGCGCGACAGCGCCCAGGTGCCGGCGGCCAGCGCCAGCACCATCGGCACCAGGCGGTCGGCCAGGCGCGCGGCTTCCAGCTGCGTCTGGCCCTTGGCCTCCAGCGACTGGGCGACGAAGTCGGCGATGCGCGCCGCCGCCGCCTGGCGGCCGACCCGTTCGGCGTAGACGCGCAGCCGGCCTTCTTCGACCAGCGTGCCCGAGAGCACGTGGTCGCCGCGGCGGCGCGCCACCGGCACGCTCTCGCCGGTCATCGTCGCCTCGTTGACCAGGGCCTCGCCGCCGAGCACCGTGCCGTCGACCGGTATCACCGCGCCGGTGGCGACGATGACCGTGTCGCCGACCTGCACCGCGTCGGCGTCGATGCGCGTCTCGCGGCCTTGGCGTTCGACCCAGACCTCGGTGTCTGCCGGGCGCAGCAGCTGCGACAGCAGGGCGTCGGAGCGGCGTTCGATCGAGTGCTCGAGGTACTCGCCCAGCGCCAGCAGGAAGGACGTGGTGTTGGCCGCGACGTGGTCGCCGCGGCCGATCGAGATCGCCACCGCCGCTGCTTCCAGCACGTGCGAGGTGATGCCGGCGCGCAGGAAGTCCTCCAGCGCCTCGCCGAGCAGCGGCACGGCGTTGGCGGCGGCCACCGGGCCGCGCAGCGCCAGCGGCAGCGCCGGCCCGAGCAGCAGCGCGGCGCCGGTGCCGAGCACGTTGCCCAGCGCCGGGTCGGGCGCGGCGCCGGCGGCCGGCGCACGCCCCGGCGGCGCCAGCGCCAGCAGCTGCCGGGCCAGCGTCGCGGCGTCGGTCGCCGCCGGGTCGTAACGCAGCGCCAGCGAGCGCACCGCGGCGTTGACGCGGGCTTCGCGCACGCCGCGCAGCGCCTCGGCGGCACGGCGCAGCGCGCGTGCGTCGAGCACGCCGCCGCGTTCGACGCGGTAGCGCCAGCGCACGCGGCCGGCACAGGCGTGCGCCGGTTCGAGCGCCGCGATCCAGCGGCCGGCGCTCACGGGTTCTGGTGCAGCTGGGCGTCCATCTCGGCGCGGATGTCGGCCGCCTGTTCCTTCAGCTCCTCGAAACCGCCGGCCAGGCCGGAATAGAGCTTCATCGCGGTCTTCAGCAGCGCCGCGCGGCGGTCTTCGTCGCCCAGCACCCAGGCCGCGCCGGCACCCAGCGCCAGGCCGACGAGGAACTGCTGCTGCGCCGGCGTGCCCGGGATCCACGACGGCAGATGGCCGAACAGGCCGCCGCCGTTGCCGGCGTTGGCGGTGTTGGTCGCATTGCCGCCGTTCCAGCCGCAGGCCGGGCAGCCCGCGCAGGCCCGCTTGTTCTTCTTCTTCGTTTTCTTAGCCAAGGTCCTTCTCCTCGCGCCCGGCGTCGCCGAGCAGGGTTTCGATGATCTGCACGGCCGCCGCACCGGCGACCACGGCGGCGAGCGCGCCCCCCCACTGGCCGCGCTGCAGCGAGTGCGCGGCCTGCGTGCCGGCGGTCAGCGCGGCGCCGCCCTGCAGCGCATGGCGCAGCACGCGCCGGCCGTCGAAGCCGGGCCGGTCCTGGAAGGCCGACAGACAGGCCGCGGCGACGAAGCCGCGTGTGAAGCTGCCGTCGGCGGCCGCCATGCGCGTGCGTTTCACGCCGTGTCCCCGGTCTTGCGTGTGCGGCGGCGCGGCGTCTTGGCTGCCGCAGCGGGCGCCGGCTCGGGTGCCGGCGGGGGCGCGGGTTCGGCGGCCGGCATTGCGGCCTGGGCCTCGGGAGCGCGGCGGCGCTGGAACCAGCGCACGGCGAGTGCGCCGGCGGCAATGCCGGCCGCGAAGGGGAAGAGTTGCAGCATCTCGGGTCTCCGGTCGGTGTGCCGCGGCTGCGGCGTACCGCACGTGGAAGACCGTGATGCTGGACAGGGCCCCGCCGGCGTCGAGGCCGGGGGCCGCCTTGCCGGGAGGCAGGCGCCAACGCTCGTCTACGTACGGCGCACCGGAGGCGCGCGACACGATGCGCTGGCTGGCGAAGGCTGGCTGGCGGAAGTCGGCCCAGTCTCGGCCGGCACCCGCCCTGGGCCCTTGCGGGCGATCAAGCCGGCGTGCGCCGGCCCGGCCTCAGAAGGTTTCCCAGGCCGCTTCGGCGCTGGCCGGGTGGGCCACGGCGCGGGCTGCCGGGCGGGCCGGGGCCTTGGGCGCCGACACGGCCACCGGGGCCACGCTCGCCGCCGGCGCCGCCTCGCGTCGCGCGCCTTCGTTGCCGAGCCGGAACACGGCCACCGCATCGACGAGCTGGCGGGCCTGCGTGCGCAGGCTGTCGGCGGCGGCGGCGCTTTCTTCAACCAGCGCGGCGTTCTGCTGCGTCGCCTGGTCCATCTGCGCGACGGCTTCGCCGACCTGGGTCACGCCGTCGCTCTGCTCGGCGCTGGCGCTGCTGATCTCGCCGACGATGTCGGCGACGCGGCGAATCGAGGCCAGCACCTCGTCCATCTTGGTGCCGGCCTTGTGCACCAGCGCGTTGCCGGAGTCGACCCGTTCGACGCTGGTGCCGATCAAGGCCTTGATCTCGCGTGCCGCCTCGGCGCTGCGCTGGGCCAGCGTGCGCACCTCGCCGGCCACCACGGCGAAACCGCGGCCTTGCTCGCCGGCCCGCGCCGCTTCGACCGCGGCGTTGAGCGCCAGGATGTTGGTCTGGAAGGCGATGCCGTCGATGACGTTGATGATCTCGGTGATGCGCCGCGAGCTCTCGCTGATGCCGTCCATCGTCCGCACCACCTGGGCGACGACCTGGCCGCCTTCGGTGGCGACGGCGCTGGCCGCGGCGGCGAGCTGGTTGGCCTGCAGCGCGTTGTCGGCGTTCTGGCGCACGGTGGCGTTGAGCTGCTCCATCGACGCGGCGGTCTGCTGCAGCGCGCTGGCCTGCTGCTCGGTGCGGGCCGACAGGTCGGCATTGCCGTGCGCGATCTGATGGCTGGCGGTGGCGACGCTGTCGGCCGAGCCGCGCACCTCGGCGACGGTCTTCGCCAGATTGGCCTGCATGGCGGCCAGGGCCTGCAGCAGGCGCGCCGACTCGTCGCTGCCGCGCGCGTCGATGGCCGTGTTCAGCTCGCCGGCGCCGATCGCTTCGGCGGCCGAGACGGCGCGCGAGATCGGCCGCGTGATCGAGCGGCTGACCAGCGCGGCGAACATCGCGCCCAGCGCTACGGCGACCAGTGCGCCGGCGGCGAGCGCCCACTGGCTGAGCTGGGTGGCGGCATCCAGCGCCTCGACTTTGCGGTCGAGCACGCGGTGCGAGTGCTCGACGACCTCCTGCAGCCGCGCGAGATAGGCCTCGGCCAGCGGCTGCAGCTCGTGGTCGACGGCGGCCGAGACCTCGCCACCGGCCTCCTTGCGCTTGAAGAGATCGGCGCGCACGTCCAGGTACTTCTGGCGCTCGGCGTTGATGGCCGCGATCAGCGCCTTGCCTTCGTCGTCGTCGGTGAGCTGCACCACCTTCTCGCGCAGCGGCGCGGCGCTCCTGGAGCCTTCGAGCGCGTCGGCCTGCAGCCTCGCGGCGTAGGCGGCGTCGCTGGTCTTCAGCGCCGAGGTCACCTGGAAGAGGTTGACGCGGAGCAGCGAGGCCCACTGCTGCGTCGACTCGTTGCGCTGCATCTCGCGCTCGACCATCGAGGCCGTGGCGTCACGATGCACCTGCAGCTGCCAGACGGCGACGGCGGCGATGGCGACGGTGATCGCGAGCACGAGGGCGAACGCGAGGCCGAGGCGGACGGCGATTCTCAGTTGGGTCATGGCGGGTTGCATGGCAGGAATTCCGATGTCCCGATTTCGGCCCCGCGGCAGCCGTCGTGAGGCGCCGGCGCGGTTCCGGCGTGTAAAGGTCGGTCATCGGTGCGGCACTAATTCACGTCGAAATCGAATTGCAATAAACGCAATTGCTGGCGTCTGATCCGGCGCAAAGAGGATTCGCTGGAATTGCAATTGCGAATATCGCGAATACACCGATTCGCACAAGGCCACCACGTTCGTCGGTGCATCGGGCGATGCGTTTGCCCCGCCGGCGCCGCTGTCGCCACGGCTCGCGCGCCGCGGCCCGGCAGCCGGCTCCCGCCTCCGGGAGCTGCCAAAAGTGCGGCAGATCCGGGCGGCACCAGCGTCCCTGCCGCGACCAAGACCACGAACGCAGGAGACAGACGATGAATGCAACCCTCGGGCGCGCCCTCGTGTGCGCCGCAGCTGCCGTGTGCGCCGTGCCGGCGCTGGCGCAGATGAAGGCCCAGGACCACGAACCGGCGTCGCGCTTCGCACGCATGGCCGGTGCGCCGCAGTTCCGCGTCGACGCCCAGTGGCCCAAGCCGTTGCCCAACCAGTGGCTGCTGGGCCAGGTGGCCGGCGTCGCGGTGGACCGCCACGACACGATCTGGATCATCCAGCGCCCGCTGTCGCTGACCGCCGACGAAGCCGGCGCGGCGCAGACGCCGCCACGCTCGAACTGCTGCGTGCCGGCGCCGTCGGTGATGCGTTTCGACCAGGACGGCCGGCTGCTGATGGCCTGGGGCGGGCCGGCCGACCCGGGCTTCCTCACCGAGCGCTGCACGCCGGCCAAGGGCTGCGAGTGGCCGACCAACGAACACGGCATCTTCGTCGACCACAACGACAACGTCTGGATCGCCGGCAACGGCGCCGTCAACCACCAGGTGCTGAAGTTCAGCATGGACGGCAGCTTCCTGCTGCAGGTCGGCAAGGCCGGCAGCACCGGCGGCAGCAATGCGACGACCGGCGGGCTGGGCGGCACGCCGCTGCTGGGCCAGCCGGCCGACGTCGAGGTCGACCCGGCGAACAACGAGGCCTACATCGCCGACGGCTACCAGAACAAGCGCGTCGTCGTCGTCGACGGCCAGACCGGCCAGTACAAGCGCCACTGGGGCGCCTACGGCTCGGTGCCCAGCGACGTCGACCCCGGCCCCTACCAGGCCGGCCAGCCGCCGGCGCCGCAGTTCCGCAGCCCGGTGCACTGCGTGCGCATCGCCAAGGACGGGCTGGTCTACGTCTGCGACCGGCTGAACAACCGCATCCAGGTGTTCCAGAAGAACGGCACGTTCGTGAAGGAGTTCTTCACCGACCGCGCGACGCTGGGCAATGGCTCGGTCTGGGACGTCGACCTGTCGCCGGGCAGCCAGAAGTGGCTCTACAACCCCGACGGCGAGAACAACGTCGTCTGGATCCTCGAGCGCGCCACCGGCGCCTATGCCGACACCTTCGGCCGCAACGGCCGCCAGGCCGGGCAGTTCCACTGGGTGCACAACCTCGCCGTCGACTCCAAGGGCAACATCTATACCGCCGAGGTCGACACCGGCAAACGGGCGCAGAAGTTCGTGCCGATGGGCCGCCGGCAGCAGCAGCCGTGAGCCCGCGCGCCGCCGCCCCGCGCCGCGGGACCGGCGCCGCCGCGGCGGCCGCCTTCGGGCGTGCCGCCGCGTGGCTGCTGCTGTGGGCCGCGCTGCTGCCGGCCGCCGGCGCGCACGACCTGCCGACCGACACCCGCGTGCACGCCTTCGCCCGCGTGCAGGGCGACCGGCTGCAGGTGCTGGTGCGCATGCCGCTGGCGCTGCTGCTCAACGCCGACCTGCCCAAGCAGGGGCCGGGTTACCTGGCGCTGGCGCAGATCGACGACGGCCTGGCGCGTGCCGCCGACGCCATCGCCGACGGCGTCGCCTGGTCGGCCGACGGCCGCGAGCTGAAGCCCGAGGCGCGGCGTGCCCGCATCTCGCTGCCGGCCGATCCGTCGTTCGCCAGCTTCGAGCAGGCGCGTGCGCTGATCCACGGCCCGCCGCTTGCGCCGACGAACTACGTCTTCTGGAACCAGGGCTACGTCGACGTGCACTACGAGTACGCGCTGCCGTCGCCGCAGGCCTCGGTGGCGCTGGACTTCCGCGTCGCGCCGGCGCTCGGCGACCGCGTGCGGCTGGACCTGCGCTACGGCCTGGCCGACGGCGGCGAACGCGGCTTCGAGCTCGTCACCTCGCAAGGCCCGGTGACGCTGGACCCGCGCTGGCACCAGGCGGCCTGGACCTTCCTGAAGGCCGGTTTCGCGCACATCCTCGACGGCCCCGACCACCTGCTGTTCCTGCTCTGCCTGGTGCTGCCGTTCCGGCGCCTGGACGGCTACCTCGTCGGCGTCGTCAGCGCCTTCACCGTCGCGCATTCGGTGACGCTGATCGGCTCGGCCTACGGCCTGGCACCGCCCGGCGCCTGGTTCCCGCCGCTGGTCGAGACGGGCATCGCGCTGTCGATTCTCTGGATGGCGATCGAGAACCTGCTGCAGCCGCGGCTGGAGCGGCGCTGGATCTGGAGCGCCGCCTTCGGGCTGGTGCACGGCTTCGGCTTCTCGTTCCTGCTGCAGTCGCAGCTGCAGTTCGCCGGCTCCAACCTGCTGCTGTCGCTGCTGGCCTTCAACGTCGGTGTCGAGCTCGGCCAGCTGCTGGTGCTGGCCCTTCTGCTGCCGCTGCTCGTGGCCTGGCGCGCGCGCCGGCCGCAGGCCGACCGGGCGATCACGATCGTCGTCGCCGCGCTGGCCGCGCACGTCGCTTGGCACTGGACCAGCGAACGTGCCGAGGCGCTGGTCGCGGCCACCGGGCGCGAGGCCTGGCCCTGGCCGCCGGACGCCGGGCTGGCCTTGCTGCTGCTGGCGGCGCTGGGCCTCGTGGCGCTGCTGCGCCGCTGGCGGCCGCGGTCCCGGCTTGCGGGGCAGGGCGGCAAAGCTACAATCAAGAACGATTCTCATTCGTTGCCCTAGCCCACCCGGCCGCGCCCGGGTTCCCCACCCGTGCCGGCCACCGACCTCGCCTCACCGCCACCGTTCGAGCGCCTGTACGCCGAGCACCACGGCTGGCTGCGCGACTGGCTGCGCCGCAAGCTGGGCAACGCCCACGACGCCGCCGACCTGGCGCACGACACCTATCTGCGATTGCTGCGCAGCGGCCACGTGCCGCCGCAGGACGCGTCGCGCCGCCATCTGGCGCAGGTCGCCAACGGCCTCGTCGTCGACCTGTACCGGCGGCGGGCGATCGAGGCCGCGTACCTCGACGCGCTGGCGGCCTTGCCCCCGGCGCTGATGCCCTCGCCCGAGGAGCGTGCGCTGGCCGTCGAGGCGCTGGTGCAGCTGGACGCCGCGCTGCAGTCGCTGGCGCCCAAGGCGCGCGAGGCGCTGCTGCTGTGCCGGCTCGACGGCCTGGGCTACCGCGAGATCGCCACGCGGCTGGGCGTCTCGGTGTCCTCGGTCGAGAAGTACGTCGCCGCGGCGCTGCTGGCCTGCCACCGGGCGCTGCAGCCGTGAGCGCCGCCGCCGAAGACGCCGAGGTCGCGCGCCAGGCGGCGCGCTGGATGGCGCGGCTGTGGGCCGAGGACGCCGCCGCCGAAGACCACGCCGCCTGCGCGCGCTGGCGCGCCGCGCATCCCGAACACGAACGCGCCTGGCAGGCGATGCAAGGCTTCGACGCCCGGCTGCGCAGCGTGCCCGGCGAGGCCGCACGCCGCGCCTTGCAGGCGCCCGCGGCGACGCGCCGCCGCGTGCTGCGCACGCTGGGTCTGGCCGTGGCGGTGCTCGGCAGCGGCGAGGCCGCGCGCCGCAGCGAGGCCTGGGCGCTGTGGGCCGCCGACGAGCGTTGCGCCACCGGCGAGGTGCGCACGCTGGTGCTGCCCGACGGCACGCGGCTGGTGCTGGCCAGCGCCAGCGCCGTCGACCTGCACTACGACGCCGGGCAGCGCCTGATCGTGCTGCGCGCCGGCGAGATCCTCGTCACCAGCGCGCACGACGCGGCGCGGCGGCCGCTGGCCGTGCGCACCCGCCACGGCCTGGTGCGCGCGCTGGGCACCCGTTTTCTCGTGCGCGATCTCGGCGCGGCAAGCCAGGTCGTGGTCTACGAAGGCGCGGTCGAGCTGCAGCCGGCCGGCGGCGCGGCGGGGCAACGGCTGGACGCCGGCCAGTCGGCGCGGCTGGCCGACGACGGCGTCACGCCCGGCGGCCCGGCCGACGAAGCCGACACCGCCTGGACCCGCGGCCTGCTGCTGGCCGACGGCCGGCGGGTCGACGAGCTCGTCGCCGAGATCGCGCGCTACCGCCGCGGCGTGCTGCGCTGCGACCCGGCGGTCGGCGCGCTGCGCGTCAGCGGCGTCTTCCCGCTGCACGACCCCGACCGTGCGCTGCTGAACCTGACGCTGGCGCTGCCGCTGCGCTTGCGCCGGGTCGGCGGCTGGTGGATCACGGTCGAGGCCGCCCCGGAGCGCCGCTGAACGCCCGCCCGCCGGGCGATTGAGGGTTTTGCGTTCTCGTCCGGAAGACGGGATGAACCCCCACCACTTCGGCCCTCCGATGCAGCACACCGCCTTCTTCCGCCAACGTCCCACCGCCGCCGCCTGCCTGGCCCTCGTGCTTGCCGCCGCGGCCCCGCTCGCACCGCGCGCCGTGTCGGCACAGCCGGCCGCCGAGGCACCGCGTGCGCTGAAGATCGCGCCCGGCCCGCTGGGCGCGGCGCTGAACCGCTTCGCCGCGGCGCTGGGTGTCGAACTCAGCGTCGACGCGGCGCTGCTCGACGGCCTGCGCTGCAACGGGCTCGACGGCCGCTACGGCGCCGAGGACGGTTTCGCCGCGCTGCTCGCCGGCCACGCGCTGCAGGCCGTGCGCCAGCCCAACGGCAGCTGGACCGTGCAGCGCCGGCCGCAGGCCGCGGCCGATTCGCTGCCGGCGATCACCGCGCGTGCCGCCGGCGAGAGCGCCACCGGGCCGCTCGCCGGCTACGCGGCGCGGCGCAGCGCCACCGCGACCAAGACCGACACGCCGATGCTCGAGACGCCGCAGACGCTGACCGTCGTCGGCGCCGAGGAGATCGAGGTGCGCAAGTCCGACAGCCTGGCCGAGGCGGTGGGCTACACCGCGTCGGTGCTGCGCTCCGAAGGCGTGGACCGCACCGGCGACGGCTTCGTGATGCGCGGTTTCCAGGCCACGGCCAGCCAGGGCAACCTCTACCGCGACGGCAGCAAGTACAGCGTCAACCTCTACGACGGCCGCCAGGAGCCTTACGGGCTGGAGCGCATCGAGATCCTGAAGGGTGCGGCCTCGGTGCTGTACGGCAACTCGGCGCCCGGCGGCATCATCAACACCGTCAGCAAGCGCCCGACGAACGAGGCGCTGCACGAGCTGAACCTGGAACTGGGCTCGTTCGACCGGCGCCAGCTGTCGGGCGACTTCGGCGGCGCGCTGGACGACGCCGGCGTCTGGTCGTACCGGCTGACCGCGCTGGTGCGCGACAGCGGCAGCTTTGTCGAGCACGTCGACGACGACCGCCGCTACTTCGCGCCCTCGCTGCGCTGGCAGCCCGACGCCGCGACCTCGCTGACGCTGCAGGCCGACCTGCAGGACGACCACACGGCCTACGTCTACGGCCTGCCGGCCGAAGGCACGGTGCTCGCCAACCCCAACGGCCGACTGCCGCGCGACACCTTCGTCGGCGAGCCGGGTTACGACCGCTATGACCTCGATCGGCGCTCGCTGGGTTATCTGTTCGAGCACCGATTCGACGAGCACTTCACGCTGCGCCATTCGCTGCGCAGCTACCGCGCCGACGTCGACATGCCCTCGGTCTGGATCTCCGGCCTGGAAGCCGACGGCCGCACCACGGCCTACCGCGGCGCCCAGGACCGCGAAGACCGCTCGCGCGCGCTGATGTCCGACACCTCGCTGCAGTCGACCTGGCGCAGCGGCAGCGTCGAACACACGGCGCTGGTTGGCCTGGACTTCGTGCGCGAACGTCTGCGCACCGTGCGCTACGACCGCAGCGCCGAGCCGCTGGACCTTTACGACCCGGTCTACGGCGGCGGCTTCGGCGCGCCCGAGCCGGCCTCGTTCTCGTCGCGCTCGGAGCTGCGCCGCGTCGGGCTGTACGCGCAGGAGCGGGCCAAGATCGACGGCCGCTGGGTCGCCGTCGCCGGGCTGCGCCACGACCGCGTGCGCTACGACGAGAGCGCGGTCTTCAGCGACGACGTCGCCGCCGACGGCGAGAAGAGCAGCGCGACCACCGGCCGCGCCGGCCTGGTCTACCTCGGGCCCGACGGCCTGGCGCCCTTCGTCAGCTTCAGCCAGTCCTTCGAGCCGCAGACCGGCACCGACCGCCAGCGCCAGCGTTTCGACCCGACACGCGGCACGCAGTGGGAGCTGGGCCTGCGCTGGCAGCCCGAAGGCGGCCAGACGCTGCTGTCGGCGGCGCTCTACCAGCTCACGCAGCGCAAGGTGCTGGTCACCGACCCGGTCGACACGAACTACTCGGTGCAGCTCGGCGAGGTGCGCTCGCGCGGTCTTGAACTGGAGGCGCGCACGCGTGTCGGCGCTGCCAACCTCGTCGCCGCCTACGCCTACACCGACGCACGCACGCTGAAGAGCAGCCCGCTGACGCCCGAGGCCGAGGGCCGGCGCACCGGCGCCGTGCCGTACCACCAGGCCTCGGTCTGGGCCGATTACGGTTTTGGCGCCTTCGGCCTGCCGGCGCTGAAAGCCGGCGCCGGCCTGCGCTACGTCGGCTCGGCGCCCGGTGTCTGGCTCGATGTCGACGTGCCGGGTTACACCGTCGTCGACGCGATGCTGTCGTGGAGCGAAGGCCCGTGGCGGCTGGCGCTCAACGTCGCCAACCTGGGCGACAAGACCTACGTCGCGTCCTGCACCTATCTGTGTTTCTACGGCGAGCCGCGGCGGGTGACGGGCAGCGTGTCCTATCGCTGGTGAGCCGGGCAGGGCGGGGTTCTCTTTATAATGAGAAACATTCTCATTAGCGCTGGCGTCCCGCCTTTGCAATGTCTGCCTCCGCCACCTCCGTCCACCCGGTCCAGACGCTGTACCTCGAGCACCATGGCTGGCTGCAGGCCTGGTTGCGGCGCCGGCTGGACGACTCGCAGCAGGCCGCCGACCTGGCGCACGACACCTTCGTGCGCCTGCTCGCCGGGCGGCGAGAGCACTTCGGCGACGAGCCGCGTGCGCTGCTGACGCACGTCGCCAAGGGGCTGGTCGTCGACCACTGGCGCCGGCGCGAGGTCGAGCGCGCCTACCTGGAGGCGCTGGCGGCGATGCCCGAGGCCCAGGCGCCGTCGCCCGAGACACGGCTGGCGCTGCTGCAGACGCTGGTGCAGATCGATGCGCTGCTCGCCGGCCTCGCGCCGCGCACACGCGAGTGTTTCCTGCTCGCCCAGCTCGACGGCCTGACGCTGGCGCAGATCGCCGAACGCCTGGCGATGTCGGTCATCACCGTGCGCCGCCACGTGCACAAGGCGCTGGTCGCCTGCATGGCCTGCGTCTGATGGCGCCCGGCGAGCCGTCCGCGGCGCTGCTGTCCGAGGCCGCCGACTGGGCGCTGACGCTGCGCGAGGGCGGGGCGGCCGAACACGAAGCCTTCGAACGCTGGCGCGAGCGCAGCCCGGCGCACGCCGCGGCTTGGGCGCGTGCCGAGGCGGTGTTCGAGGTCTTCGGGCGTGTGCCCGACGGCGCCGGCCGCCAGGCGCTGCATGCCCTGGGCCGGGCCGGGCGGCGGCGCACGCTGGCCGCGCTCGGCGGCCTGGCCGTCGGCCTGCCGGCCGCCTGGCTGGCCTGGCACGAGGCGCCGTGGCGCGAATGGCGCGCCGATCTGGCCACCGCCACCGGCGAACGCCGCGACACCGTGCTGCCCGACGGCACGCGGCTGGTGCTGAACACCGCCAGCGCGGTCGACGTGCTCTTCGGCACCGGCGAGCGCCGATTGCGCCTGCGGGCCGGTGAGATCCTGGTGACGACCGGGCACGAGGCCTCGCCGCGGCGCTTCGTCGTCGAGACGCCGGCCGGCCGCGTGCGGGCGCTGGGCACCCGTTTCTCGGTGCGGCTGGACGGTGATCGCTGTCGCGTCGCGGTCTACGAACACGCGGTCGAGCTGCAGCCGGCGGCCGGCACGCCGCGGCGGCTGGACGCAGGCGAGCAGGCCGAGTTCGACGCCGGCGGCGTTCTCGGCGTCGGCCTGGCCGACGAGAACGACACGCTGTGGCAGCGCGGCATGCTGCTGGCGCGTGGCCGCCGGCTCGACGAGGTGGCGGCCGAACTGGCGCGCCACCGCCGCGGCCTGCTGCGCTGCGACCCGGCGGTGGCCGCGCTGCGTGTCTCGGGCGCGCTGTCGCTGGACGACACCGATGCCGCGCTGGCGCTGCTGGCGCGCACGCTGCCGCTGCGCGTCGAGCGGCGCACGCGGTTCTGGGTGACCCTGGCGCCGCGCTGAAGCGCAGGTGATCACTTTCCGGCGCTCGTCCGGTGTAGTGCTTGAAGGCGTGCCGCGGGGCCGCCGCATCCCAAGCACAGGAAGAACATGAAGCAGACCTCCGGGCGCCGCCAGCGCGCCTTTGCCCTGAAGGCCGGCGCCGCCGGCGTGGCCATCCAGGCGGCGATCGCCTTGCTCTGCGGCGCGGTCTTGGTCGCGGCACCGCCGGCCGCTTTCGCCGCCGAGGCCGGCGCGCAGGAGTTGCGCATCGCGCCCGGCCCGCTGGACGAGGCGCTGGCGCAGTGCGCCGCGGCCTTCGGCGTGCAGCTGGCCTTCGACCCGGCGCTGGTCGCCGGCCGCCACAGCGCCGGGCTGCAGGGCCGCCACACGCTGGACGAGGCTTTCGAGCGCCTGCTGCGCGGCAGCGGGCTGGAGCTGCAGCCGCAGGGCGCCCGCGCTTACGGCCTGCGCGCCGTGCCGCCGATGTCGCCGGACCAGCCCGCGCTGCCGGCGCTGAAGGCGCGTGCCGCAGCCATCACCGACGACCGCAGCGAAGGCGCCGGCTACGCCACGCCGGGCCGCAGCGCCGCGGCCACCGGCCTGGCGCTGACGCCGCGCGAGACGCCGCAGTCGATCACCGTCGTCACGCGCCAGCTGATGGACGACTTCCGCCTGGACACGCTGAGCGCGGTGCTGGACCAGACGCCCGGCGTCACCGTCAGCCGCCAGAACGACATGACGACCTTCACGGTGCGTGGTGCCGACGTCAACCTGCAGACCGACGGCCTGCGCCAGGCGCGCAACGGCTGGGGCTGGAACACCCACATCCTCTACTCCAACGACGACATGGCCGAGATCGACCGCGTCGAGGTGCTGAAGGGCTCGTCGGGCCTGGTCAACGGCGACGGCTACCCGGGCGCGACGGTCAACCTCGTGCGCAAGCGGCCCACGGCCGAGTTCCAGGCTTCGGCCGGCGTGCTGGCCGGCAGCTGGGACCGCTACCGCGCCGAAGCCGACGTCTCCGGCCCGCTGGACCGCGAGGGCCGGCTGCGTGCGCGCCTGGTCGCCTCGCACGAAGACGCCGGCTCGTTCCGCGACCGCCAGAAGACACGCAGCTCGCTGGTCTACGGCACGGCGGAGTTCGACCTCGCGCCGTCGACGCTGCTGACCGCGGGCCTCAGCTGGCGCCAGCGTGAACTGCGCGGCGCCGGCGGCACGACGCCGATCCAGGCCTACACCGACGACGGCAGCTACCTCGGCCTGCAGCCGCGTTCGTTCAACCTCGGGGCGTCCTGGGCCGGCTACGAGCAGGAGACGCTGAACCTGTTCGCGCGCCTGGAACACCGCTTCGACGGCGGCTGGAATGCCAGGCTGCAGTTGGCACACGAGAGCGTCGACACGCCCGACGTGCGTTTCGGCTATCTGCGCGACGCGTCGGGGGCGGTCGGGCTGGCGCGTTACCGCGACGTCGAGGCGCGCAACAAGAGCATCGCGCTCGACGTCCAGGGGCCGCTGGAGCTGCTCGGCCGCCGCCACGAGCTGCTGCTGGGCGCCGGCGCGTCGAGCAGCCGGACGACCTTGAAGCGCACCAACGCCAACGAGTCGAGCGCGCTGGACTACGCCGCCGGCGGCGGTGCGATCGCCCAGCCCGACTGGAGCGGCTTCACCGCGTCCGACGACCTCTTCAGCCGCCACCGCCGCTACGCCTACGGCGCCGCACGCTGGAACCTCGCCGACCCGGTGAAGCTGATCACCGGCGTGCGTGTCACCGACTACGGCCAGAAAGACGTCACCGACATCGGTTGGTACAACTACCGCATGACCGAACACGGCGTCACGACGCCGTATGCCGGTGTCGTCGTCGACGTCTCGCGCCAGGTCTCGCTGTACGCCAGCTACGCCAGCATCTTCGAGGCCCAGAGCGCCAAGGACGCTGCCGAACGCACGCTGCCGCCGAAGGAAGGCCTGTCCTACGAGATCGGCGCCAAGGGCGAGTTCTTCGCCAAGCGCCTGATCGCCAGCGCCGCCTTCTTCTGGATGAAGACCGACAACGAAGCCGAGGAAGTGGGGCTGACGCCGGGCGGCGACAGCATCTACCGCGCCGTCTCGGGCGCACGCCGCCACGGCTACGAGTTCGAGCTTGCCGGGTCGCCGGCGCCGGGCTGGCAGGCGCAGGGCAGCTACGTGCTCAACGACAGCAGCCTGGAAAGCGCCGGCAGCAGCCCGCGCCACCAGTTCAAGCTGGCCGGCAGCCACCGCTGGAGCGGCGGCGCCTTCGACGGCCTGACGCTGGGCGCGGCGACCCGCTGGCAGAGCACGATCTCGGCCGGCACCGAGGCCACCCGGCTGCGCCAGGACGCCTACTGGGTCTGGGACCTGATGGCGCGCTGGGAGATCGACCGCCGCCTGAGCGTCAGCGCCAACGTCGCCAACGTCTTCGACAAGAAGTACTTCGCCGGCGTCACCGACTGGGGCGCGCTGCACTACACCTGGGGCGCGCCGCGCAGCGTCAACGTCGGGCTGAACCTGCGCTACTGAGGCGCGTCCGCCAGGGCTTTACAATGAGAGTGATTCTCATTTGTTGTGGCCATGGCGACCGATTCCGCGCTCCATCCGCAGGTCCAGACGCTGTACGCCGAGCACCACGGCTGGCTGCACGGCTGGCTGCGCCGCCGCCTGGGCTGCGGCGAACGCGCCGCCGACCTGGCGCACGACACCTTCGTGCGCCTGCTAGCGCGCGAGGAGCCGCTGGTGCTGCAGGAGCCGCGTGCGTTTCTCACGACGGTGGCGCAGCGGGTGCTGGGCAACCACTGGCGGCGCGAGCAGCTCGAACGCGCCTACCTTGAGGCGCTGGCGGCGCGCCCCGAGATCGTCGCGCCGTCGCCCGAGGAGCGCGCGATGCTGCTGGAGACGCTGCTGGAGATCGACCGCCTGCTCGACGGCCTGCCCGCCGTCGTGCGCCGCGCCTTTCTGATGGCCCAGCTCGACGGCCTGCCGCTGGCCGAGATCGCCGCCGAGCTGGGGCTGTCGCTGGCGACCGTCAAACGCCATCTGCAGCGCGCCGGCGCACGCTGCTTCTTCGCCTTGCGCTGATGGACGCCGCCGAGGCGCCGATCCCGCCGGCCGTGGCGCGCCGCGCCGTCGCCTGGTGGGTCGACCTGCAGTCCGAGGACGCCGACGAGGCGCTGCGCCGGCGCTGGCAGCGCTGGCTGGCGCGCGACGAGGTCCACCGCCGCGCCTGGGCGCGGCTGGAAGCCGTCGGCGCGCGCCTGAACGGCCGCGTGCACCAGGGCCTGGCCGGCGTGCCCGGGGCGTCGGCGCTGGTGCAGGTGGCGCTTGCCGAAGCCGCGCCGTCGCGCCGGCGGGCCCTGGGTGCGGCGCTGCTGGCGGTGCTGGCCGGCGGTGCCGCCTGGGAGCTGCACGGCGACCCGGCCGTGCAGGCCCGTCTGGCCGATCTGGGCACCGGCGTCGGCGAACGCCGCCGCCTCGTGCTCGCCGACGGCACGCGGCTGGCGCTGAACAGCGGCAGCGCCGTCGACCTGCGTTATGGCACCACCGAGCGCCGCCTCGTGCTGCGCCGCGGCGAGATCCTCGTCGAGACCGCGCCCGACCCGGCGCGCCGGCCTTTCGTCGTGCAGACCGGCGCCGGCGAGCTGCGCCCGCTGGGCACACGTTTTCGTGTCCGTGATCGCGGCGACCAGTTCGAGCTCGCGGTCCACGAAGGCGCGGTCGAGCTGCGCCCGGCCACCGGCGCCGCGCGGGTGCTGGCCGCCGGCGAGCAGGCGCGTTTCGACGCCGCCGGCGTCGGCCCGCGCCAGGCGGCCGATGCCGACGCCGCGGCCTGGGTCGACGGCATGCTGGTCGCCAGCGGCCTGCGGCTGGACGAGTTCCTCGCCGAACTCGGCCGCCACCGCCGCGGCCGGCTGGACTGCGCGCCCGAGGTCGCGGCGCTGCGGGTGTCGGGCAGCTACCCGCTGGCCGACGTCGACCGCGTGCTGGCGACGTTGCCGGCGGTGCTGCCGGTGCGCGCCGTCTGGCGCACGCGCTGGTGGCTGACGCTGCACGCCAAAACCTG
Source organism: Rubrivivax gelatinosus IL144 (assembly GCF_000284255.1). Taxonomy (NCBI): domain Bacteria; kingdom Pseudomonadati; phylum Pseudomonadota; class Betaproteobacteria; order Burkholderiales; family Sphaerotilaceae; genus Rubrivivax; species Rubrivivax gelatinosus. The sequence goes on along the minus strand of NC_017075.1, from coordinate 3,240,537 downwards.
AGCCGTTTTCGTTTCTCGCGTGACAAGCAGGACGAACCCCTGACGTCCGAGAGGAACCGCATGTCTTCGATCACCGACCGTCCCCGCCGGCCGCTGGCCAGTCTGGCCCTGGCCGCCGCGCTGGCCTGTGCGCTGCCGCTGGCGCCCACGCTGCTGCCCGCGGCGCAGGCCGCCAGCGCCGACTACGACATCCCCGCCGGGCCGCTGGAGACGGCGCTCAACCGCTTCGGCCGCGAGGCCGGCATCCTGCTGTCCTTCCCCAGCGAACTGGTCGCCGGGCGGCAGAGCCCGGGGCTGCGCGGCCGCCACGAGGTCGGCGCAGCGCTGGAGCTGCTGCTGCGCGGCACCGGGCTGCAGGCGCGCGAACAGCCGCAGGGCGGCTGGGCGCTGGTGCGGCGCGGCGCCGACGGCGCCGCCGCCGAGGCGCTGCCCGCGATCACCGCACGCGCCGCCGCCGAGACCGCCACCGGCCCGGTGCGCGGCTACGTCGCGCGCCGCAGCGCCACCGCCACCAAGACCGACACCGCGCTGCTGGACACGCCGCAGTCGGTCTCGGTCGTCGGCGCCGAACGCATCGAGGCGCTGGGCGCGACGCGCCTGGGCGAGGTGCTGGCCTACACGCCGGGCGTCGACGCCACGATCTACGGCAACGACTCGCGCTACGACTGGATCGCCGTGCGCGGCTTCGAGACCCTGACGCCGGGCTACTACCTGGACGGCCTGCAGCTGCGCAACAACGCCTGGTGGGCCGTCTGGCAGACCGAGAACTACGGCGTCGAGCGCATCGAGATCCAGCGCGGCCCGGCCTCGGTGCTGTGGGGCCAGAACGGGCCCGGCGGCATGGTCAACATGGTCAGCAAACGACCCGGCGCCGACCTGCCGCAGGAGCTGCGGCTGACGCTGGGCAGCGACGCCCGGCGCGATCTCGCGGCCGACCTCTCGGGTGCGTTCGGCGAGGGCGGTGCAGCGCAATGGCGCCTCGTCGGCCTGCTGCGCGACGCCGAACTGCCGGCCGGCGGCATGCGCGACGACCGCCAGTACATCGCACCGTCGCTGACGCTGCAGTTCGGCGCCGACACCCGGCTGACGCTGCTGTCGCAGTTCCTGCGCACGCGTGCCGGCGTCTACGCGCGTGTGTTCCCGGAGCTGGGCACGCTGGTGCCCACGCCGGCCGGCACGCACCTGCCGGCGACGGTCTTCGCCGAGGACCCCGGGTTCAACCGCTTCGACCAGGACCAGGCGATGCTCGGCTACGAGATCGAGCACCGGCTCGACGAGCGCTGGACGCTCTCGCAGAGTCTGCGCTGGGCGCGCCTGGACGCCGACATGCGCAACGCCTACCAGACCGGCTACCTAGACCCCGACCCCGCCGACCCGCTGGACCCGGCGTCCTGGCGCGTGCTCGGCCGCACGGCCACCACCAGCCGCGAGAAGATCCACTCGCTGGTGGTCGACAGCCGCATCCAGGGCGAGTTCGTGTTCGGCGACTGGCGCCACACGCTGCTCGCCGGGCTGGACCTGCAGCGCAGCCGTGCCGATCAGGTCAGCGTCTTCGGCGCCACGGTGCCGCCGCTGGATCTCTACGCCCCGGTCTACGGCGTCGACGTCGTGCTGGACGACCCGTCGGTCGACACCCGCACCGTGCTGCGCCAGACCGGCCTGTACCTGCAGGACCAGATCCGCCACGGCGCCTGGGTGCTGACGCTGGGCGCGCGCCACGACCGCGCCGGCGTCGACACCGACGACCGCCTGGCCGGCAGCTCGACACGCCAGCGCGACCACCACACCGGCGCGCGCGCCGGCGTCGTCTACCGTGCCGCCGGCGGCTGGGCACCGTACGCCAGCTACTCCAGCTCGTTCGCGCCGTCGACCGTCGTCGACCCCGCGACCGGCAAGCCCTTCGACCCCGAGACCGGGCGCCAGCTCGAAGCCGGCGTGCGCTTCGAGCCCGCCGGCCACGCCGCGAGCTACAGCGCCGCGGTCTTCGAGCTGCGCCGCCGCAACTACGTCAGCTACGACCTGGACTACGTGCCTTCGGCCGACGGCGAGGTCACGGTGCGCGGGCTGGAGCTGGAGGCGGTGGCCGAACCGCGTGCCGGCATGAACCTCACGGCGTCCTACGCCTTCACGCCCAAGGCCGACGTCACGCGCAGCGCCAACCCGGCCGAAGTCGGCAAGCAGGCGACTGCGGTGCCGCGCCACCGGCTGTCGCTGTGGGCCGACCAGCGTTTCACCTCGGGGTTGAAGCTCGGCCTGGGTGCGCGCCTCGTCGGCCCGCACCGCGGCATCGGCGAGACCGCCGCGCGCGACGTGCCCGGCTACACGCTGTACGACGCGATGCTGGGCTGGGACTGGCGCGCCTGGAGCCTGGCGCTCAACGTCTCCAATCTCGCCGACAAGGACGTCATCACCAACTGCAGCAGCGGCTACTGCTACTACGGCAGCCGGCGCAAGGCGTCTCTGAGCGCGGCCTACCGGTTCTGAGGTGCACAGCGGCCGGGCAGGGGGCTTGTCATAGAATGAGAACAATTCCCATTAACAAGCCCAGCCGGCCGCTTCCCATCCGTGCACGCCGTCGCCGAACCCGCCCTGCAACAGCAAGTCCGCGCGCTCTACGGCGAGCACCACGGCTGGCTGCACGGCTGGCTGCGCCGGCGCCTGGGCTGTGCCGACCACGCCGCCGACCTGGCGCACGACACCTATCTGCGCCTGCTCGTCAGCGGCCGCACGCCGCCGCCGGGCCAGGCGCGGCCGCACCTGATGCAGATCGCCAAGGGCCTGGTGATCGACCGCCACCGGCGCCAGCTCGTCGAGCAGGCCTACCTGGATGCGATCGCGGCCCAGCCGTCGGCGCTGGCACCGTCGCCCGAGGCGCGTGCGATCGCGCTCCAGGCGCTGCTGCGCATCGACGCCGCGCTCAGCGCGCTGGCACCGGCGGTGCGCGAGGTATTCCTGCTGTCGCAGTTCGACGGCCTGACCTACGCCGAGATCGCCGCGCGCCAGGGCATCGCGGTGGCGACGGTGCGCAAGTACATGCTGAAGGCGCTGGAAGCCTGCTTTCTCGCCTTCGACGGCGATGACTGAGGCCGCCGACAGCCGGCTCGACCCGGTGCAGCGCGCCGCGCTCGAGTGGCAGGTGAGCTTCTGGTCGGGCCAGGCCGGCGAAGCCGAGCAGCGTGCCTTCGACGCCTGGCTCGCGGCCGACCCTCGCCACCGCGAGGCCTGGGCGCGGGTGCAGCGCGTCGGCGGCCGGCTGCACGCGCTGCAGGGCGATGCCGCCGCCGCGGCGCTGCGTGCGGCGGGCGCGCCCGCCGGCCGCCGCCGCGTGCTGCGCGGCCTGCTGCTGCTGGTGGGCGCCGGCGGCACGGCAGCCGTCGTGCGCCGCACCCCGCAGTGGCAGCTGGCGGCCGCGGCCGAAAGCACCGCGCCCGGCGAACGCCGCGAGCTGACGCTGGCCGACGGCAGCCGGCTGACGCTGAACACGGCGACCGCGCTCGACCTGCGCCTGGACGCCGCCGTGCGCCGCGTCCTGCTGCGTGCCGGCGAGGTCCATGTCGCCACCGCGCCCGACCCGGCGCACAGGCCGTTCTACGTCGACACGCGCGAAGGCAGCGTGCAGGCGCTGGGCACACGCTTCACGGTGCGCCTGCTGGACGCCGGCGTGCGCGTGCAGGTCTTCGACGGCGCGGTCGAGGTCCGCCCGCGCAATGGCGGTGCGCCGCGCCGGCTGGCCGCCGGCGAGCAAGGTGTGTTCGACGCCCAGGCGGCGCATGCGCCGGAGACGCTGGACGACAGCGCCTCGGGCTGGATGCGTGGCCTGCTGATCGCCGAACGCCTGCGCCTGGCCGACTTCGCCGCCGAACTGGGCCGCTACCGCCGCGGCGTGCTGCGCTGCGACCCCGAGGTCGCCGAACTGCGCGTCTCCGGCGTCTTCCCGACCGGAGATACCGACGCCGTGCTGCGCTCGCTGGTGCGTGCGCTGCCGGTGCGCGTGACGCTGGCCACGCGCTACTGGGTCCGCATCTCCGGGGCCGGGCGATGAAAGTTGGCGCCGGCCGTAGCACTTTTCTCCTCTCGTCCGGGAATGAGGATGAGGCCCCTGCGTCGACAGCGGGCCGCTTCGTCTCCCGTCGAAAAGGAAACCCGATGTCTTCCGGCCCATCTCTCGCCGCGCACCGCCCGTTCGTGCGCCATCCGCTGGCACATGCCGTCGTGCTCGCCTGCCTTGCCTGTGCCGCGCTGCCCGCGGCGCGCGCCCAGACCGCCGCGCCGGCGGCCGCCGTCCAGGTGGACATCCCCGCCGGTACGCTGGACCAGGTGCTGAACCGCTTCGCCGCGCGCGCCGGTTTCATGATCACGATCGACGCCGCGCTCACCGCCGGCAAGTCCAGCCCGGGGCTGGCCGGGCGCTACGGCGTCGCTGACGGCCTGTCGACCATCCTCGCCGGCAGCGGCCTGCAGGCCGTGGGCCAGGCCGGCGGCGGCTGGCTGCTGCGTGCCGCGCCGGCGCAGGCGCCGGCGGTGGTGCAAGCCGATGCGGCCGCGCTGCCGACGATCACCGCGGTCGCCAACCAGCTCGGCGAGGTCACCGAAGGCAGCGGCCACTACACGCCCGGCGCCATCGCCACCGCCACGCGCCTGGTGCTGACGCCGCGCGAGACGCCGCAGACCGTCAGCGTCGTCACGCGCCAGGAGATGGACGACTTCGGCCTGACGACGATCGACGAGGTCATGGCGCACACGCCGGGCGTCAGCATCGTCACCTACGACACCGAGCGCACCGAGTACTTCGCACGCGGCTTCGCGATCCAGAACTTCCAGTACGACGGCATCCCGATGCGCCGCGACTCCTCGTACTCGGCCGGCAACACGCTCAGCGACATGGCGATCTACGACCGTGTCGAGGTCTTGAAGGGCGCGACCGGCCTGCTCACCGGCAGCGGCGAACCGGGTGCGACGATCAACCTGATCCGCAAGAAGCCGACGCGCGAGTTCCAGGGCCAGGCCAGCCTCGGCCTCGGCTCGTGGAGCGACCTGCGTGGCCAGGTCGACGTCGGCGGTGCGATCGACGAGGCCGGCCGCGTGCGCGCCCGCGGCGTCGCCGCCTACCAGCACAAGGACTCGCAGCTCGACGGCCACGAACGCAAGACCGCGGTGCTCTACGGCGTCGTCGAGGCCGACCTGACGCCGTCGACGCTGCTGACCGTCGGCGCCGACCTGCAGAACAACGACCCGACGCGCTCGACCTGGGGCGGCATCCCGATCTTCAAGGCCGACGGCAGCTTCAACGACCGGCCGCGGTCGTTCAACAACGGCGCCGACTGGAGCCACTGGGACCAGTACACGCGCACCGTCTTCGCCACCGTCGAGCACTTCTTCGACAACGACTGGGTGCTCAAGGCGCAGTTCAACCACCAGATCAACGGCTACGACGCCGAGCTGGGTTCGGCGGCCTCGGGCTTTCCCGATCCGCTGAACGGCAGCGGCGTGTCCACCTGGGAAGGCAAGTACGTCGGCAAGACGGTGGCCGACGCGCTCGACCTCTACGCCAGCGGCCCGTTCCAGCTGCTCGGCCGCCGCCACGAGCTGGTGGCCGGCGGCAGCCTCAGCAAGCGCCGCTGGACCAACCGCGGCTACTGGGCCGGCAGCACCGAGATCGCCGACTACGACGCCTGGAACGGCCGGCTGCCCGAACCCGACTGGGACGCGCTGACGCCGTCGCGCAACCGCGAGACCACGCGCGAGAACGGCCTGTACGGCGCCGTGCGCTGGAACCTGCGCGACGACCTGAAGCTGATCAGCGGCGCGCGCGTGCTGAACTACGACGGCCCGGACATCGACGAGTCGGGCGTGGTCGTGCCTTATCTGGGCGCGGTCTACGACCTGGACAAGCGTGTTTCGCTCTACGCCAGCGGGACGACGATCTTCATGCCGCAGTCGGCGCAGACCGAAGCCGGCAAGACGCTGGACCCGCAGGAGGGCCGCAACCTGGAGGCCGGAGTCAAGGCCGAGTTCTTCGGCGGCCGGCTCAACGCCAGCGCCGCGGTCTTCCACCTGAAGCAGGACAACTACGCCGAAGCCACCGGCGGCCTGACGCCGGGCGGGGGCACGGCCTATCGTGCGATCGACGGCGTCGGCACCAAGGGCTTCGAACTCGAGCTCTCGGGCCAGCTGGCGCCGAACTGGCAGCTGCACGCCGGCTACAGCCACAAGGTCTCGCGCCAGGACGGCAAGAAGGTCTCGACGCTGACGCCCGAGAACCAGTTCAGCCTGTACGGCAGCTGGAAGCCGGCGGCCGTGCCCGGCCTGACGCTGGGCGGCGGCACGCGCTGGCAGGACAAGACCTGGGGCGACGTGAGCCACCCGACGCTGGGCACCGTGCGTCACGAGGTCGACGGCTACTGGGTCGTCGACGCGATGGCCAGCTACAGCTTCAGCCCGCGGCTCACCGGGCGGCTGAACGTCACCAACCTGTTCGACAAGAAGTACTACACGATCTTCAGCTGGTACAGCACCTACACCTGGGGCGAGGCGCGCGCCGTCGCGCTGAACCTGGACTACCGCTTCTGACGCACCGGCCGGCGGCGGGCGGCTGCGCCTGTCGCCGGTCGGCCTTTGCCACCCGACCCGACACCGGACCATGGCCGCAGCCCTCGCACCTCCTTCCCGCACGCAGATCGTCTCGCGCGTGCTCGCTGCCGTCGCCGGCGGCTACGTCTTCTGCTGGGGGCTCAGCGCCCTCGGCGTCGCCGGCCTGTACGCCGCCGGCATGGCCTTCCACGACGCCGAGCACCTGAGCGCGATGCTGGCCTTCGTCGCCTACCTCGCCGTCTTCCTGTGGGCCGTCGCGGCGCGCAGCCTGGTGCGCGTCTGGGCCGTGCTGCTGGCCGGCGGCGCGGCGATGGCCGGCGCGGCGTCGTTCATCCAGTCGCTGCTGGTCTGAAGGAGCTGCCGATGTTCGCCAACTTCCGCCTCGCGATGGCCTGGCTGCACACCTGGTTCGGTCTGGTGCTGGGCTACGTGCTCGCCGTCGCCTTCTTCTTCGGCGCGCTGTCGGTCTTCGACCGCGAGATCGACCGCTGGGCCATTCCCCAGACGCGCTTCGAGGCCCAGCCGATGCCGTCCTTCGACCGCATGCTGCGGCCGATCTTCGAGCAGATGCAGCCCGATGCCGAGAACGTGCGCGCGCTGCGCGGCCTGGTCGACGGGCCGCTGCCCGAACGCTGGGACCGCATCGAATCCTGGGGCGCCTACACGACGCACCGCGACCCGGTGCTGTCGGTCTTCGCGTCCTACGAGGTGCCCAATGCACGCGACCCCGAGCAGGTGGTCTGGGGCACGCGCACGATCGACCCGCGCAGCGGCCAGGCACTGCCCGACGACCGTCTGAAGATCGGCAGCCGCTTTTTCTACCCGCTGCACTACAGCCTGAACCTGCACTGGAAGGACCTGGGCACCTGGATCGTCGGCCTGGCGGCGCTGGTGATGCTGGCGGCGCTGGTCAGTGGCGTCGTCATGCACCGCCGGCTGTTCCGCGAGTTCTTCACCTTCCGGCCCTGGAAGAGCCTGGGCCGCTCGACGCTGGACTTGCACAACCTGAGCGGCGTCGCGGCGCTGCCTTTCCACTTCTTCTTCGCCTTCACCGGGCTGGTGATCTTCGCCGGGCTGTACTTCCCGGTGGCCCACACCCAGCTGCACGAGCTGCACGAGCTGCACGAGCGCATCGAGGCCGCCGAGACCGGGCTGCCGCACGAGCGTGCCGGCGTCGCCGCGCCGCTGGCCTCTGTCGACGCGATGGTCGCGCAGGCGCAGAAGCGCTGGGCCGAGCGCGGGCGCGCCGGCGAGATGGGCTTCCTGTGGCTGCAGCACGTCGGCGACGCCAACGGCTACGTCAGCATCTACCGCGCCGGCACCGACCGCATCGCGCTGACCGGCGAAGGCATGCACTTCAAGGCCTCGACCGGCGAGCTGCTGCGCGAGGACCCGCCGCGCACGGCCGTGGACAGCGTCAACGAGTTCCTGACCGGGCTGCACCTGCAGCACTTCCGCCATTGGCTGCTGCGCTGGCTGTACGTGCTGGGCGGGCTGCTGGGCGCGGTCTGCATCGCCACCGGCTTCGTGCTCTTCGTCGAGAAGCGCAAGCGCCAGCACGCCCGCGACGGCAGCCAGGGCGCACGCGTCGTCGACGCGCTGGCGGTGGCCACCGTCACCGGCATGCTGGTGGCGACGGCGGCGATCCTCGTCGCCAACCGGCTGCTGCCCGAGGACCTGCCGGCGCGCGGGACCTGGGAGCAGGGCGTGTTCTGGGGCGCCTGGGCGCTGGCCGCGCTGCACGCCGCCTGGCGCAGCGCGCCGGTGGCGCAGGCGCGGCCCAACCCGGCCTGGCGCGAGCAGTGCGTCGCCATCGCCGTGCTCGCCGTGGCCGCGGTGCTGCTGAACGCCGTGACCACCGGCGACCACCTGCTGAAGACGCTGTCCGAACCCTACTGGCCGGTGGCCGGCCTGGACCTGGCGCTGCTGGCCACGGCCGTCATCGCCGCGGGCGTGGCGCGGCGGCTGTCGCGCCGCCAGCGCGGCGCCGCCCATGCGCCGCGTGCGCTGCCGGAGGCCGGCCATGTCTGAGAGCACCTCGATGCTGATCGCGGCGACGCTGGCGGCGTTGGCCGGCTTCGCCTGGCTGGCGCTGGCGATGGACGAGCACTGGCAGCGGGTGCAGGGCGGCTCGGCGACCCCGCCGCGGCGGCCGCTGCGGGTGCTGGGCGCCGCCGGCGTCGTGGCGTCGCTCGCGGCCTGTCTGCGTGCCGACCCGCCGAGCATGGCCGTGCTGGTCTGGCTGATGCTGCTGGCGGCCGCAGCGCTGGCCGTCGCCTTCGCACTGGCCTGGCGCCCGGCGCTGCTGCGCCTGGCCTGGCCGCGGTGGCGCTGACGTACAGTCGCGCCCGGGAGTGAACACGATGCGACGCCTGATTGCCTGCCTGGCCCTCGCGGCCGCCACCGTCTCGGCCAGCGCGGCCGAGCCGGCCTATGACGAACGTGCCGACGCGCCGGCGCAGGTCGCCGCCGCACTGCAGGCCGCTGCCGGCACGCACCAGCCGGTGCTGGTCGTCTTCGGCGCCAACTGGTGCGGCGACTGCAAGGTGCTGGACATGGCCTTCAAGCAGGGCGCCGCGGCGCCGCTGATCGCCAGCCGCTTCAAGGTCGTCAAGGTCGACGTCGGCCGCTTCGACCACAACCTCGCGCTCGCCGAACGCTACGGCGTGCCGCTCAAGCATGGCATCCCGGCGGTGGCCGTGCTCTCGCCCGAGGGCCGCGTGCTTTACGTCACCAAGGCCGGCGAGCTGGCCAACGCGCGCCAGATGGACGACCGCGCGATCTACGACTTCTTCGCCGCCCACGCGGGCGCGCGCTGAGTCGCTGAGCCACTGAGCGTCAGCAGGCCGCCGGGCCGCCTTCATGTCGGCGGCGTGTCGGCCGCCACGCTGCGGCCGGCGTCCATCCGCACCGGCCCGCCGCCGATCAGCACCATGCCGGGCGCGGCCAGCGTGATGCCGTGGCCATCGATGCACAACGAGGCGCCGGCGGCGCCGAGGCGGATGCTCTGCGCGCCGCGCACGTCCAGCGTGGCTTCGCAGGAGGCGATGCGCACGTCGCCATGAGCCTGGACCGTCGCCCCGGCGCCGGCCCGCACCGTGGCCGGCCCGTCGGCCGCGTGCAGGCACAGCGTGGGCAGCACGCTGCCGCCGCCGTCGCCGGCGGCCTGCAGGCGCAGCTCGCCGCCGGCCACCAGGCCCAGGTGCCGGCCGGCCAGTTGCTGCAGGCGCTGCGCGAAGGCCTCGCTGTCGCCGTCGCAGGCCTGCATCGTGTCGCCCGCGCTGGCGACGAAAACCCCTTCCGGCGCGGCGAGCAGCAGGTCGGGGCACGACCAGCCCGGGGCCTTCGCGGCGGCCTCCAGCCGCGCGCAGAGCGCGTCCAGCGCCGGTGTCGTGCCGCCGCCGGCCGGTGCGTCCGGTGCGGCCATGCGCTGTGCCGCCTGCAGCCGCGCCAGCGCCTCGGCGGCGTCGAGCTGGCGGCCTTCGTGCTGGCTGCCGGGGCGTGCGTGGCTGCTGAGCAGCAGCCCGCCGCCGGCACGAAGCGCGCCCCAGGCCTCGCTGCGCAGGTCCAGCCCGGCACCTCGCGGCGCCAGCGGCCGGCCGTCCTGCTGCTCGCGCAGATGGCCCAGTTGCAGCCGCGTGGCGGCTTCGTCGCTGCCGAGTTCGACCCGTTCGGCGCCGGGGCTGTCGTCGAAGACGAGCTGGTTGCCGCGCCCGCCGGCGGCCCCGCCACCGTGCAGCTCGCGTGTGCGCCAGCCCGACAGCGTGCCGCCCAGCGCCGGCCCGGGCGACGGCGTCCCGGCGTCCGGCCGCCACGGCGGCCTGGCCGTGGCGGTGAACGCGTCGGCCTCGTCCTCGTGGCCGGCGCTGCAGTAGAGCGTGCCCAGCACCAGCGGCCGGTCGTGACGCGCGGCGACGAAGCCGAGCAGCGCCTCCTGGCCGGCGCGCGGCGGGTTCACGCCGCCCCAGCCGTCGCCGGCCACCGGCGTCGCCACCCGCACCCAGCGGCCGGCGGTCGAGGCAGCGTCGCCGGTGGCCGGCGCCGCGCCGTCGTCGCGCGCCTGTTCCCAATGGAAGCGCAGCAGCACGCGGTGGTCGCGGTCGGTCGCCACCGGGGCGCCGTCGCCGACGACGAGCGCGCTGCCCAGCCCCGGCGCGTCGGCCTCGGGCGCCAGCCGCAGCTCGGGCCGTCCCTGGCCGTCGCGCGGCACGCACCGCGGCGCCAGACCGGCCGGGCGGGCGACCAGTTCGCAGCGGTGGCCGGGGCCGGCCGCCGCGCCCGGCGTTCCCGGCGTGCCCGACGGCATCGGCCCGGCGGCGACGTCGTTGCGCAGTTCGTGGCGCACTGCGCTGACGACGAAACGGTCGCGTGCCGCATCGCTGCCGTCGTGCAGCGGGTGGCCCGTCAGCGTGAAGCAGGCCCCCGCGGCAGCGTCGCGCCAGCCGCCCGAGGCGCGGCAGCGCATGGCGTCGTAAGCCAGGGCCTCCAGCCGCGCCGCGGCACGCCGGGCGCCGTCTTCGCGGGTCGGGTAGGCATAACCGTCGGCGACGTCGACGGCCTCCAGCCCCGGCCAGACCTCGTCGCCGGCGGCGACCGGCCGCAGGTCGACGCGGCGGTCGTCGCGGCTGGCCCAGCGCAGCCGGCCGGTGCCCAGGCGCTGCTCGCGGCTCCAGCGGGCCAGCGTGTCTTCCTGCGGCCCGGTGCCGCCCGGGGCGTAGCGCACGCAGGCGCCCGGGGCGAAGGCGCCGGCGTGGTCGGCGATCACGAGGCGGTGGCGTCCGCCGCCCGGTGCCTCGGCGTCTGCCTCGTGTTCGAACCAGTGGCTGAGGCCCTCGTCGAGCAGCAGGCGTTCGACGAAGCCCAGGTCCGACTCGTGCGCCTGCACGCAGCGGCCGCGGCGCGGCAGGCGCGCGGCGTCGGCGAGCGCCCAGCGCCAGGCAGGGGCCGGATCGCCGCCGGCGCGCGGGCGCCCCAGCACCCGGTCGACGATCTCGACGACGCTTGCTTCGTGGAAGACCTCGGCATGCTGCTCGTCGTGCAGCCAGGCGATCCAGGGCTCGATCAGCAGCCGCACGCGCGCCAGACCACCGTCGCCGCCCAGCCAGCCGGCTTCGCGCACGTGGCCGTGCCAGGGCCGCAGGCCGGCGGCGGTCTGCAGGTCCAGCCGCGCCGGCGTGCCGTGCAGGCCCGCCAGGTCCAGCCCGCGGTCGTCGGCGAGTGCGACGAGCTCGATGCGAAAGCCCACCGCCGGCTGGACCTCGTCCTCGGCCCAGGGCAGCCAGGGCAGCTGTCGCGCCGGGGCGGCGAGCCCGGCGTCGGGGCAGGGGCCGACGGCTTCCCAGACGCAGGCCTCGTGCACGACGAGGCAGTCGGCGCCGAGCGCCGTCTGCAGCCGCGCCAGGCGGCCGTGCTGCGACAGCGCCGTCATGCCGCGCTCCGGCTGAGGCCGGCGAGCCGCAGCGTGGCCGCGGCGCGGTCCTGCAGCGGGCCGCGTTCCGGCAGGAAGGCGTCGAAACCCAGCCGTGCGGCGCAGGTGCCGCCCAGCACCGCGGGCCGCCGGTCCTCGGCGCGCAGCAGCAGGCGGGCCTCGGCGTCGAGCCCGCCGCCTGCCAGCGCCTGCCACCAGGCGGCCAGCGCACCGGCGCCGTCGGCGCCGGGCAGCAGCGCGTCGAAGCGGGCGCGCGGCAGCGGGCCGATGTCCAGGCGCAGATCCAGGTCACGCTGCCAGACCCGGGCGCCGGCCACGGCGTCGTGGCCCAGCGAGACGGCGCGCAAACCCAGCCGTCCCAGGGCTTCGGAGGGCAGGCGGTGCCAGCGGCCTTGCCAGGCGTGCACACGCACCCGGGTGTCGAACTGATGCGCCAGCACGCGTTCCAGCGCCGCTGCCGACGGCCGCCCGGTGGCCAGCGCTCCGGCGTGAAAAGCCCGCGCGGGTGCCGGCAGGCCGGCGCCGGCCAGTCCGGCCAGCGCCTGCAGCGCGGCGAGCAGGCGCTCGGGGCCGGTGGTCTCGGCGTCCAGCGCCGGCCGTGCGTGGCGCCAGGCCTGCTCGCCCCATTCGCCCAGGCGCTGCTGGAACAGCTCGACGAAAGCCAGTGCGGCCGGGTCGCGGCGTTCGAGCAGCGTTTCGGTGTAAGCCGCCGGCAGCGCGCCGTGCAGGCCGAGCAGCGAGCCGAAGGCGGCGACGAGTTCGAACTCGGCGGCCTCGCCCGACTCCGCCGGCCGCAGCCGCAGCGACTCGATCTCCGCGGCCGGTGCCGACATCGCCGTGCTGGCGCGCCAGCGCAGCCGCGGCCGCCCGGGCCGGCCGTCGGCGGCCAGCCAGCGCCGCAGCAGCCGCAGCGCCGGATAGGGCGCGAAAGCCGCGGGTTCGGCGAGCAGGCGCTCGATCGGGGAACGGGCCATCGGTGGTATCGGCGACATCGGTGTCAGACGAGCAGCGCCCGCCCGCTGCGGCGGCCGCCGTCGAACAGCAGCGAGCCGTCGGCCGCGGCCTGCAGCCGCAGGCGCACGAAGCTGTTGACCGGCGCCCGTCGTGCCAGCGCGTGCGCGAGCACCCGGCCGAACAGGCCGGCGCCGGAGCCGACGAAGGCCGGTTCGTCGACCTCGAGACGGATGTCCTGGCCTCGCACCAGGCAGGGCGCCGGCGGCCCGGGCCACCAGGCCTCGGCGGTCTGGCAATCGAGCTGGCGCAGGCCGGCGGCGATACCCGGGGCGGCGCCGATGCCGGCGGCGTCGTGCAGCGCCAGCCATTCACGCAAGCCGGCGAGCCCGGCGGCGGCGACCGGCGTGCGTGCCAGCGCGAGCAGCGACACCAGGCGCCAGGGGGCGTCCAGGGCCGGCGCCGGCCTGGCGGTCGGCGTCGGGCGGCGCAGCAGCACGATGCTCTCGGCCGGGCCGCCGTCGTCGGCCTGCAGCTCGCCACCGTGGGGCCCGGGAACGAGCATCGTCGGCAGGTCACGGTTGCCGGCGACGACGTCCAGCGACAGCGTCTCGCTCTCCGCCCGTTGTGGCGCAAGCGCGGTGTCGACCAGCGTCAGCTCGAGTTCGTGGCCCGGCGACAGCGCGGCGCGTTCGGCATCACGGCGCGTGCTCCAGCCGCAGGTGGCGCAGCAGGCGGCGGAGGCCGCCGAGGCGTGGCGCAGCGAGTACAGCGGCGGCAGCTCTTCGAAGCGGCAGCCGTGTTCGCCCTGGCGTGTGCGGCGCACGCGTTCGACCTGGTGCACCTCGTAGGCCGCGGGATGGCGGGCGTCGACGAGCACCGGGTAGGACTCGCGGGCCTGCGTCACCCGGATCGGCTCGGCACGCTGGTGGAAGCGGTTGACCACCGGGGTGCAGCCGGGCATGAGCTGCGCCGCGCCCAGCCCGTCGAGTTCGGGCCAGGCGGGCGTGCGGCCACCCGGGCGGGCACCGAGCGCGTAGTGCAGCGTCACGCTCCGGGCCTGGCTGTCGCGCAGCGCCGCCGGCAGCGGCAGGTCGACGAAGTCGAACTTGGCGGGGAAGGCGAAGTATTCGCCCAGCAGGCGTTCGGCGCCGCGTTCGTCGGCGCCCTCGTCGAGCAGGCTCTCGTCGTCGCCGAATCCGACCTCGCGCGGGGCGGCGTCGGCCACCGGGCGCGGGCCGTGGCCGTCGTCCAGCCAGACCGCTTGCACGTGGTCCAGCAGCGCGGCACGAAGCGCCGCCGTCTGCGACGGTGGGGCGTCGATGAACAGCCGCAAGGCCGGCAGACCCAGCGTCGCCCACTGCGCGGCGGCCGAGGCGAGCTGCAGCTGCACCGAGAACCAGGCCGCCGGGCGTGCTGCCGCCGGCACCGCCACGGTTGCCGCCGGGCGATGGCCGGCCTCGCTGACGCGCAGCGGCGCCAGCCAGACCTCGTAGGCGCTGGTGAAGCGGCAGGCCACGCCCTGCACCGGCGCGCTGTGCAGCAGCGTGCCCCGCGGAATGCAGCGTGCGCTGCTCATCTGGCCCAGGCTGCGTTCGGCCGTGAAGCGCACGACGCTGCACGACGGGAAAGGGCGCAGCGCCTCCGGGTGCAGCACTTCGAGCAGGGCTTCGGCGATGCGCGGCATCTCGACGTCCAGCCGGCGATGCAGCCGCGCGCCGAGCAGCGCGACGGCCTGGATCAGCCGCTCGACGTGCGGATCGGCCATCAGCTCGGCGCCGCCGGCAAGACGGCCCGCGACACGCGGGTAGCGCTGCGCGAAGGCCTTGGAGGCTTCGTCGAACCAGGCGAGCTCGCGCTCGTAGTGCGGCAGCAGCGTGTCCATCTCAGGCGGCGGGCCCCGCGACCGGAGCGACGACGCAGCGATGCCGGCCGGGCGCGATCTCGGCGTCGAAGCTCAGCCGCGTGCCGGGGCGGCGCAGCGTCGCTTCGATGGTGAACGCCGGCGGCCGCCTCGCACCCGGCCGCGGGCTCACGCGCAGATCGGCCAGCCGCGGTTCGTGCGCCGCGAGCGCCTGGCGGATGCGTTCGGCCAGCCGGTGCAGCGCCTCGGTGCCGTCGCCGTCGGCCCCGGCGTCGGCGAAGCCGAAGGCGTAGACCGAACGCGCGACACGCGGCCAGCGTGGCAGCCGCTCGGACGGCCAGGCGCTGCGGGTGTTGAGCAGCCGTTCGATGTCACGGGCGAGGCCCAGGGCGTCCTGGCGTGCCGGGGCCGCCGCGCCGGCGTCGGGCACGGGCTCGCCCAGCATCGTCTCCAGCAGCGAAGCGCCAGCCATCACCGGCTCAGACGGCGACGTTGCGCCGCAGGTCCCAGCCGGCGACGCCGGTGCTGGTGGCCGAGCCGTCGAGCTTGTGCTGCTTGTATTCCCAGGTGACCTTGCCGTAGCGCAGGCCGAAGGTCTCGCAGGGCAGCTCGTCTTCGTCGACACGCGTTTCGACCGAGGACACGACGACGTCCTCGAGCACGATGCGGTAGTAGTCGATGCGCGACTGCGAGGTCGCGGTCGCGTTTTTGCCGCCGTAGGCGCGGTAGAAGGTGACCAGCACCTTGGGGTAGAGCGTGCCGGCCGAAGCGGCGCGCAGCAGCTTGGGCGTGGCGCGGT
The DNA here is from genome assembly GCF_000284255.1 of Rubrivivax gelatinosus IL144. Lineage (NCBI taxonomy): Bacteria > Pseudomonadati > Pseudomonadota > Betaproteobacteria > Burkholderiales > Sphaerotilaceae > Rubrivivax > Rubrivivax gelatinosus. Next base: position 3,224,904 of record NC_017075.1, on the reverse strand, counting down.
CGATCAGCTTGGTGAACAGCATCTCGCCGTGCTCGGTGCGCTCGGCGGTGTGGCCGCCGGAGGACGAGGCGGTCGACGAGCGCGGCTGGAAGACGCGGTGCTGGAAGGCCGAGACCTCGATCTCGTTGGCGTGCTTGGAGTCGCTGCTGTCGCCGAGCAGCTCGCTGGCGCCGTCGAACTTGACGTAGATGTCCTTCATGGGGGCTCCGAGGTTGGGGGTCAGGCGCCGCGGGGCGCGAGGTCGGCGACCAGGCGCAGCGAGACGCTCAGTTCGTCGAGCTGGAAGTGCGGCCGCACGAAGGCCACCGCGCGGTAGGCGCCGGCGCGCCCGGGGATCTCGCTGACCTGGACGCTGGCTTCGCGCAGCGGGTAGGCGGCCTTGGTCTCCTGCGTCGCGCCGTCGTCCTCGACGACGTACTGGCGGATCCAGCGGTTGAGGAACTCCTCGACGTTGGCCGCCGAGGCGAAGCTGCCGACCTTCTCGCGCATCATGGCCTTCAGGTAGTGCGCGATGCGGCAGACGCTGAAGACGTACTGCAGCTGTGCCGCCAGCGCCGCGTTGGCGTTGGCCGCGTCGCTGTCGTAGCGCCGCGGCTTGTGCACCGACTGCACCGCGAAGAACGCGGCGTAGTCGGTGTTGCGGCAGTGCACCAGCGGGATGAAGCCCAGGTCGGACAGTTCCTTCTCGCGCCGGTCGGTGATCGCGACCTCGGTCGGGCACTTCAGCGCGTGTTCGCCGTCGTCGGTGCGGTAGGCGTGCGCCGGCAGGCCCTCGACCAGGCCGCCGCCTTCGACGCCGCGGATCGCCGCGCACCAGCCGTAGGAGGCGAAAGCCGCGTTCAGCCGCGCCGCCAGCGCGTAGGCCGCGTTGACCCACAGGTAGCGCCCGTGCTCCGAGCCGTCGACCCGCTCGGTGAAGCAGAAGCCTTCGACGGCGTTGCCGTGGCGCGCGTCGTAGGGCAGGCGGCCGAGGAAACGCGGCAGCACCAGGCCGACGTAGCGCGCGTCCTCGCTGGCGCGCAGGCTCTTCCAGCGCGTGTACTCGGCGGTGTCGAAGACCTTGGCCAGGTCGCGCGGGCGGCCGATGTCGGCGAAGCTGTCCAGGCCCAGCAACTCGGGCGAGGCCGCGGCCAGGAAGGGCGCGTGCGCCGCGGCGGCGACGTGCGACATCTGCTCGACGAGGTAGAGGTCCTCGGCGCCGCGGCCGATCTCGTAGTCGCCGACCAGCGCCCCGAAGGGCGCGCCGCCGAAGGTTCCGAAGGCTTCCTCGTAGACCTTGCGGAACAGCGCCGACTGGTCGAAGTCGACGGCGGTGGAGAAGTCGCGCACCAGCTCCTGGCGCGTGGCGTCGAAGATCGCGATGCGCTGCTGCGGCCCGCCGGCGGCATGGCGGCAGAGGTAGTGCAGCCCGGTCCACGCGGCTTCCAGGCGCTGGAAGCGCGGATGGTGGAGGATCTCGCTGAGCTGGGCGGAGATCAGCTCGTCGAGTTCGGCGATGCGCGCGTCCAGCGCCAGGCCGAGGTTCTCGGAGACGGCCACCGTGCCGGCGCGCACCTCGTGCGCGAGGTGCACGATGAGTTCGCGGGCGCGGCCGTGTTCGGCCTCGCCGCGCGCGACGCGGCTGTCGAGCACGATGCTGTCGAGCAGGTCGCGCCCGGGCGGCGCGATCGGGGTCAGGACGGCGGTGTCCATGGCGTCACTCCCCGGTGGGCGCGGCGTCGTGGCCGATCGCGGCCAGTGCCGCCGGCTCGCGCAGCGCCTGCTGCAGCAGGTCCTCGAGGCGTTCGTTGCCGGCCATCTTGTTGCGCAGGTCGGCCAGCCGCGCGCGCGCCTCGAGCAGCCGGCGCAGTGGCTCGACCTGCTGCACGACGGCCTCGGGGCGGAAGTCTTCGAGACGCTCGAAGTGCAGCTCGACGCCCAACTCGCCGCCCGCGGGCGACAAGGTGTCGGCGACACGCAGCCGAAGCGCCGGCGCGACGCCGCGCAGCACGTCGTCGAAGCTGTCGACGTCGACCGGCACGAAGCGGCGGTCCTTCAGCCTGCTGCGCGGCGTGGCGGCGCCGTCGGCACCGCTGAAGTCGCCGAGCACGCCGACGACGAAAGGCAGTTCCTTGTGCTCGATCGCGTCGCCGACCTGCACGTCGTAGGTCAGGCGCACGCGTGGTGGCCGCACCTTCTCGAGCCGGGACTGGATGCTGTCGTAGCGGGGCATGGCGTTTCCTCGGGTGGGGCGCGTCAGCGCAGGCGGTCGAAGGGGTTGGCGGCCGGCACGGTGGCCGAGACCGGCGCCCGGGCCGGCGTGGACGGCGGGGGCGCGACGACCGCGCGTGCCGGGGCCGGGGCTGGCGCGGTGGCGGGGGCCGTGGGCGATGCGGGCACCGCCGCAGCGGCCGGCGCGCGGGCGACCCGGGGCTTGGGTTTCGGTGGCGGGGCCGGCGGCGGTGGCGGCGTTGCGTCGCCCAGCGCGTCGCGCAGCAGGCGTGTCAGCGACGTCGCCTCGCCGCGGGTCGTGCCGGGCAGGCCCTCGGGGTGCTCGCGCAGACCGGCCAGCGCCGTCGTGGCGATGCGCAGGCCGCTCAGCGCGAGCAGGCCCTGGGCGTCGCGGTCGGCCGGGTCGCGCTGCACCGCTTCCTGGGCGGCGGCGATGGCACTGCCGTGTTCGCCGGCCCGGGCGTGGTCCTCGGCGAGCTGTAGCCAGGGCAGCTTGCTGGTCGGATGGTCGCGCGCGGCCTGCTGCCACAGCGCACGCGCCTGGCCCGGCGAACCCTGGATGCGGGCGAGTTCGGCCTGGCGCATCTGCTCGTCCAGGGGCGGCGGCGACGGCGCTGCCGCGGGGGGCGCGGCACAGGCGGCGAGCAAGAGGGAGAGCGCGGCGACGGCCAGGCCGGCGGCGCTGCTCCGTGGTGCGGACGAGGCGCACAAGGCAGAAGAGGCGGACGAGGCGGCAGGGCGCATGCGGAGGTCCTCCGGCAGGCCTCGGGGCGAGGCGGTGTCCGGCACTCTAGGAGTCCGTCGCGGGCGGCGATTCCCCCTCTGGGGCCGCTCTCCCGGGGGGCGTGCGCTGCCGACGGTGCCGCGCTGCAATCGCCGGCACGAGGTCCCTGCCATGCCCAGCATCTGCCGCCCTGTCGTCCCGCTGTCCTGCCTGCTGGCCGCTGTGTCGTGCGGCCTGTTGTGCGGCTGCGCCACCGGCTCCGGCACGGTCCCGCCCTGGGCTTCGCAGGTGCTGGTGGCGGTCGGCCTCCAGTCGCCGGCGCCGCCACCGCCGCCCGAAGCGCTGATCGAGCTGCACGCCAGCAGCCTGCTCAACGCCGCGAGCGACGGCGTGGCCCTGCCCACCGTCGTGCAGCTGCGCTGGCTCGACGACCCGGCGGCCTTCCAGCGCGCCGGCTACGAGCGCCTGGCGGCCGGCGACGGCGCCCGCGAGCTGGTGCTGGCCCCCGGGCGCACGCTCAGCCTGCGCGAACGTGTGCCGGTCGGCGCGCAGGCGCTCGGCGTGGCCGCCTTGTTCCGCTCGCCGGCGCCGGGGCGCTGGAAGCTCGTGTTCCCGCTGCCGGCGCCCCAGCCCATCCGCCTGGCGCTGCATCGCTGCGCGCTGGTGCTCGTCTCCGGTGCCGCCTGGGAGCCCCCGGCCGGCGCCGACCGCCTGGGAGACCTGCGATGCCCGTCCTCGGAGTGAGCCCGCCATGATCCCGTCCGCCAAGATCCTCTGGGGCGAAGGCCTGTTCCTGCGCCCGCAGCACTTCCAGCGCCAGGACGCTTACCACGAGGCGCGGCTGGCGCAGGCCATGCGCTGGCTGCGGCCGCACGCCTGGGGGTTGGCCGCGCTGGAGCTCGACGAGGACGCGCTGGCGACCGGCCTGTTGCGCGTGCTGGCGCTGCAGGCGGTGATGCCCGACGGCGAGATCGTCTGCGCGCCGCGCGACGACGAGCTGCCCGAGCCGGTGCCGCTCGAAGCGTCGCCGGCCGCGGCCATGACCTGGGAGCTGGTGCTCGAACCGATGCGTGCCGATGCCGCCAACTACGCCGCCGGCGAAGACCGCCGGCTCGCGGCGCGTTACGCCGCGCACACCACCGAGGCGCGCGACTGGTTCACCGGCGCGCCCGAGGCCGATCTGGTCGTGCTGCGGCGGCGTCCGCGTTTGCAGCCGGCCAGTGGCACGGTTGCGGGCCTGCCGCTCCTGCGCTTGTGCCGCAGCCCGGCCGGCTGGGCCCTGGACCGCGACTTCGTGCCGCCCGCGCTGGTGCTCGCCGGCGCTCCGGCGCTGCTGGCGCTGCAGCGGCGCATGAACGAACGCCTGCGCGCCCGGCTGGCCACGCTGCAGGGCCTGCGCCTGGGCACGGCGGGCCTGGGCGCCGACGGTCGCACTGCCGATGCCTCGGCCCTGGCCCTGGCGCAGGCCGCCGGCAGTGCCTGCGCCCGCCTCGCTCGCCTGGGGCCTGACAGCGCGCCCGAGCGGCTCTTCGGTGCGCTGCTCGAGCTGGCCGGCGCGCTGACCGCCTTCGCCGCCGAGCCGTCGCAGGAACTGCCGGCCTATCTGCATGCCGATGCCGGCCCGGGTTTCGCGATGCTGGAGGCGCTGCTGCGCGAGCGGCTGGAGGCCGTGGCCTCGGCGCGCTGGGTGGACATCGTTTTCGACGAGACGCGGCCCTCGCTGCGCGTGGCACGCCTGGACGCTGCCGTGCCCGGGCCGGGCGGTGCGCTGTACCTCTCGGCGCGGGCCGAGATGCCGCTGGCCGCGCTGATCGAGGCCGTGCCGGCGCGGCTGAAGCTGGGCGCGCCCGACGACCTCGATCGCCTGGTGCACTCGGCCGTGGCCGGCGTGCGTCTGGTGCATGCGGCGCAGTGGCCGGCGGCGCTGCCGCTGGCGCCGGGCGCCTGCTGCTTCCTCGTCGAGCCACAGGGGCCCTGGTACGAGCGCCTGCTCCAGGCGCGTGCGCTCGCGGTGCACGTGCCCGACGGGCTGCCGGGCCTGCGCCTGGGCCTGCACGCCTTGCTGGGCTGAGCGATGGACGCCGCCGTCGCCCCCCCGAACGACTCCACCGCCCGGGCCGACCTGCTCGGCCTGCTGCACGAAGGTTTCTATGCCCTGATGCTGGTGCGCGCCGGGGCACGGCCCGACGACGTGCGTGCCTTCCGCCGGGCGCTGCGCGACTGGCTGGGCGGTGTCGAGGCCGAAGCCCGCCGCCGGGGCCTGGACGCCGACGACGCCCGCCTGGCCTGCTTCGCCTTCGCCGCGCTGTGCGACGAGCTGGCGCTCGGTGCGCCGGGGCTGCTGCGCGAGGCCTGGCTCCAGCAGCCGCTGCAGCACGAGCTGTTCGACGAGCCGCTGGCCGGCGAACGTTTCTTCGAGCACCTGGACCGGCTGCGCGAGCAGGGCCCGCGGCGGCTCGCGGTGCTGGAGGTCTTCCGCCTGTGCCTGCTGCTGGGCTACCAGGGCCGCTACGCCTTCCAGGCGCCCGAGTCGCGTGCCTGGCTGGTGCAGCGCCTGGACGACGAGATCACGCGCTGGCGCGGCGGCCGGGCCCCGTTCGCGCCGCGTGCCCAGCCGCCGGACCATCTGGTGCACCGTCTGCGCCGCCAGGTGCCGGCCTGGGCCGTCGTCGCGGTCTGCGCCGGCGTCGTGCTGCTGGCCTGGGCGGCCCTGCGCCTGCAACTCGACCGCTGGACCGAGCAGGAACTGGCGCGCCTGCCGCCTGCCGTGCAGCCGCTGGCCGAGCCGGCGCGGCTCAGCATCCGCTGGCCATGAGCCCGGGCGAGGGCCTCGTCGGCGGCTGGTCGCTGCAGGGGCGTCTGCTGCGGGTGCAGACGCCGCCGGGGCAGGTGCCGCTGCTGGCCCGACGGCTGGAGGCCGACGAGGCCGTGGGCCGCGGCTTCGAGCTGCAGCTGGAGGTGCTGGCCGAACCCGGCGCCGACGTCGACGCGCTGCTCGGCGAGGAACTCGGCGTGCACCTGCAGCGCGCCGACGGTTCCGAGCGTGCCTGGTACGGCCTGGTCGTCGAGAGCCGCTGGGCCGGCGCGGCGGCCGGCGGCGAGCGCTGGACGCTGAGACTGGGCCCCTGGAGCACGCTGCTGGAGCAGCGCGTCGGCTGTGCGCTGCACGAGGACGCCAGCGTCGCCGCGATCCTCGAGCAGGTGTTCGCCGGCCTGCCGCAAGCGCATTGGGTGCTGGCGCTGACGCGCGAGCTGCCGCGGCGGCCGCTGTGCACCCAGTACGCCGAGACCGACTGGGCCTTCTGCATCCGGCTGATGGCCGAGGAAGGCCTGGCCTGGCACTTCGAGGCGCTGCAAGGCGAGGCCGCCGAGGCTGCCGCGGCCTCGGGCCGCTGGCGCCACCGCCTCGTCGTCGCCGACGAGGGCACGGCTCGCGCCGAACTCGGCCCGCTGCGCTTTGCTGCCGATCCGCCCACCGCCACTGCCGGCGCGCGGCACGACAGCGTCGATCGCCTGGCCGAACACCACGGCGGCGGCCCTGCCCGTGTGCTGCTCGGAAGCTGGTGCAGCCGCAGCGGTGGGTCGCTGGCCGCTGCCAGCGAGTCCGATCTTGGCGCCGGGCCGCGGCCCGAGCACCACGAACGGCGTGGCGTCGACCGCTTCGCCGACCGCAGCGCCGCCGGCGTGCAGGCCGAGCGCCTGCTGCGGGCCTTCGAGCTCGGGCGCCAACGCGTGCGCGGCGAAGGCAACGCCCGCGATCTGGCCGCCGGCACGGTGGTCGTGGTGCAAGGCCTGCCCGGCGACGAGGCCGGCGGCCGACGTTTCACGGTGCTGGCGGTGCACCACGAGGCCGCCAACGCGCTGGAGCCGGACCGGGCGCATGCCCCCGGGGCAGCCGAACCCGCCGCCGGCCGTTATCGCAACCGCTTCGAGGCGGTGCCGGCCGAACGTGCGCTCGTCACGCGTCGGCCGCCGCGGCCGACGGCGCCCGGCTGGCAGACCGCCACCGTGGTCGGCGTCGAACACGGCCTGCCGATGGCCGACGGCGCGCTGCGCGTCAAGCTGCGCTACGCCTGGCAGGGCGATGCCGACCCCGGCGGCGACGGCCTTGCCCAGACCCCGTGGCCCTTGCGCCGCGCCGCCGGGCGCCGCGGCAGCGCCTGGGTGCGGGTGGCGCAGTCGCTGGCTGGCGCCGGCTGGGGCAGCGTCTTCGTGCCGCGTGTCGGTGCCGAGGTGCTGGTCGGTTTCGTCGACGGCGAGCTCGACCGGCCGGTGGTGCTGGGGGCGCTGTTCAACGGCCGCGACCCGCCGCCGTACGCCGGTGCGCCGCTGGCCGGCATCGTCAGCGCCTGCCAGCCGCCGACGCGCGGCTGCGCCGGCGAATGGGTGCTCGACGACACCACGGGCCAGTTGCGCACGCGCCTGGCGAGCCTGCCGATGGCGGCCGAACTGGGCCTGGGCTGGCTGGTCGCGCAGCCGGCCGGCAGTGCCGGCCGCGGCGGCCTGCGCGGCGTGGGTTTCGAGGCGGTCACTGCCGGCACCGCGTCGCTGCGCGCGGGCCAGGGCCTGCTGCTGACGACGCACGCCCGGGCGGCCCACGGGGGCTCCTGCGACGGTGAGCAGATGGACGTGCAGGAGGTGCACCGGCGGCTGGAGAGTGCCCGCGCGACGGTGGCGGCCTTGCGCCCGGCGGGGGAGGGCTGGCCGTCAGCACTCGCCGACGGCCCGGCGCGGGCGGCCCAGGCGCTGCCACCGCCGGCCGGCCCGGCTGCGGCCGCCACACGCGCCGACGGCCTCGACAGCAGCACCAGTGCCACCAGCTCCACCAGCACCGAAGGCCACGCCCCGGAAACCGCCTGGCTGGTGCTCGCCGCCGAGGCGACGCTGGCCGTGGCGAGCGACGGCGAACGGGTGCACACCGCGGCGCGCGACGTGGCGGCCGTCGCCGGCGGGGCCTGGCACGCAGCGGCCGGCCAGGACGCCGCCTTCGTCGCCGGTGGCGCGGTCCGCCTGGCCAGCACCGGCGCCGGTGTTGCGTTCGTCGCCGGCCACGGCGAGGCGGCGCTGCGCGCCCACGCCGGCGGTCTGGCGCTGCACGCCGACGGCCCGTTGCAGGTGTCGGCCCAGGGCGGCGAGTTGCGCCTCGTCGCCCGCCACCGCCTCGTGCTGCGCGCCGCCGGTTCGGAGATCGTGCTCGACGGTGCCGATCTGCGCCTCACGACGCCCGGCGTGCTGACGGTGGCCGCGGCAGCGCACCGCTTCCCGGGGCCGGGGCGCGTGCCGGCGCCGCGCCCGGCGCTGCCACAGGGGCGGCCGGGGGCGCCGCCGAACTGGATCGAGATCGAGCACCACGACGCCGAGGGCCGGCCCTTCGCCGGCCAGCGCTACCGCATCCGCTTCGAGGGCGGCAGCACGATCGAAGGCCGGCTCGACGCGCAAGGCCACGCCCGCCACGAGCAGGTGCCCGAACGCGCCGAAGGCGTCGATTACGAGGCGCGCGAGCCGCTGCCGGCGCCGCCCTGGCCGCCGTTGGCCGAACTCGTCGACGCGCTGCGCGAACGCCTGGGCTGAGCCGCGGCCGCCGCGTCAGCCGGCCCCGGCGCTGGCGCCCTGGTCCAGCAGATGGCTCTGGACGTCGCGCACCTGCGGGCCGGCCGCTTGCACCGCTTCTTCGATCTGGCTCGGCGTCACGCCGAAGTGCTCGGCCCAGCGCTGCAATGCGGCGTCGTCGTGCACGTCGATCGTTTCGTCGGGGGCCGGCGGAGGGATGTCGGGTGTCATGCCGCTCGCGGGCAAAGGCCGTGCCGGATGTGCGGAAATTCCGCGGCCGCCGGGCTTGTGCGCTGGGGATTGTCGGTCTGAAGTGGCAAAATTGCTACTAATGCGACATTCTGCCGGGCGCCGCGTTTCGCCATGAAGCTCAACTTGCCGGTCACCCAGGTAGAACACACCTACGGCGACGACGTGACGCTGGTCTCGACGACCGATGCGCAAGGGCGCATCACGCACTGCAACGCCGCCTTCGCCGAGCTCAGCGGCTACGCCGCCGACGAGCTGCTGGGCCGTGCCCACAACATCGTGCGGCACCCGGACACGCCGCCGGAACTCTTCGCCGAGATGTGGGCCACGATCTCCGCCGGCCGGCCCTGGAGCGGCGTGGTCAAGAACCGCTGCCGCAACGGCGACCACTACTGGGTCGTCGCCAACGTCACGCCGGTCTTCGAAGACGGCCGCATCGTCGCCTACATGTCGGTGCGCCACCGGCCCGCCGCGGCCCAGGTGGCGGCGGCCGAGGCGCTGTACGCCGAACTGGCGCGCTCGCGTGAACACGAGCGCGAGGCCGCGCCGCCGCGGCCGTTGGCGCCCAGGCCGATGCACCAGCGGCTGACGCTGGAGCTGGCGGCCGGGCTGCTGGCCGTCGTCGCGCTCGCCGTGCTGCCCCGCGGGCTGGCGCCGCCGGCGCAGGCCGCGCTCGTGCTGGCGGCCGCGACCGGCGTGCTGCTGTGGTTCCAGCACCGCGTCGCCGCGCGCGTGCGCGGCGTCTCCGAGGCCGCCGCGCGCCTGGCCGGCTGCGATCTCGCGGCGCGCTGCGACGACGAACGCGCCCGCTCGCTGGGCACGCTGCGCCACGCGATCTGGCTCGCCAACCTGAACATGCGCGCCGTCGTGCACGACGTGCGCCACGAGATCCGCAGCATCGCCGGCGCCGCCGACGAGATCGCCGAAGGCAGCCGCCGCCTGGCGGCGCTGGCCGAGCAGCAGTCGGCCGACGTGCAGGTGACTGCGGTGGCGATGGAGCAGATCACGCGCTCGGCCGAGGCCGTGGCCGAGACCGCACGCGAGGTCGACCGCGCCGCCGACGGCGCCCGCCAGACGGCGCGCCGCGGCGGCCAGTCGGTGGCCGAGCTGCTGACGACGGTCAGCGCGATCGAACGCGCGACGCGGGCCGCCGCCGAGACCATCGAGCTGATGGAAGACATCGCCGACCAGACCGAGCTGCTGTCGCGCGAAGCCTCGGCCGCCGCGGCGCGCGCCGGCGAGGAAGGCATCGCCTACGCCGTCGTCGCCTCGCGCATCGGGGCGCTGGCGCACCGCAGCCGCTCGTCGGCGCAGCAGGTGCGGCAGTTGGTCTCGGCCTGCAGCGAACACGTCGCCGAAGGCTCGCGCCGCGCCGGGGCGGCGCAGGCCGACGTCCAGGCCGCGGTCGAGGCCGTGGGCTGCGTCGCCGACCGGCTGCGCGAGATCGCCACCGCCACCGACGAGCAGGCGCGCGGCGTCGCCGAAGCCACGCGGGCGATGGCGCGCATCGACGAGGCGGCTTGCAGCAACGCCGCGCTGGCCGAACAGTCCACCGGCGCCGGACAGGCGCTGCAGGCGCGCGCCGCGACGCTGGCGCGGGCGGTGGCGGTGTTCCGCGTCGGCGGCTGAGGGCCGGTTCAGCGCCGGTACAGCGCCTCGACCTGCTCGCCGTAGCGCGACTGGAGGTTGTTGCGCTTCAACTTGAGCGTCGGCGTGATCATCGTGCTCTCGATGGTCCAGGGCTCGGTCGTCAGGCAGACCGCGCGCGGCTGGGCGTAATGCGGGAAGGCCGCCGTCGCGGCGCGGATGCGCGCCAGCGCCGCCTCGCGTGCCGCCGGCGCCTGCAGCGACGCCGGATCGGCCGGGTCCAGCCCCAGCGAACGTGCCAGCCGCTCCCAGGGCCCGGCGGCCAGCACGACGACGCAGGCGATGAACGGCCGGTTGTCGCCGAAGGCCCAGGCCGACTCGAACAGCGGGTCGGCGACGATCGCCATCTCCAGGTCGGTCGGCGCGATCTTCTCGCCGGTGGCGGTGACGATGATCTCCTTGACGCGGCCGACGATGCGGATGCGCCCGCCGTCCAGGCTGGCCTGGTCGCCGGTGTGCAGCCAGCCGCCTTCGAGTGCCCGCGCCGTGTCCTCGGGGCGGTTCCAGTAGCCGCGCATGACGTTGGCGCCGCGCACCAGCAGCTCGCGGTTGTCGCCGATGCGCACTTCCACGCCGTCCAGCGGCCGGCCGACGGTCGCCGGGTCGTTGTCCTCGGGCGTGTTGCAGCTGATGACCGGCGTGCTCTCGGTCATGCCGTAGCCCTGCACGATCGGCAGGCCCAGGCCGAGGAAGCAGCGCGCGATCGGCGCCGACAGCGCCGCGCCGCCGCTCACCGCCAGCCGCAGCCGGCCGCCGAACTGCGCCTGCAGCGGCGCGCTGACGCGGCTAGCCAGCAGCGGCCAGACCAGCGCGTCCCAGGCCGCCGGCACCGAGCCGGGCACGGGCAGCTTCTGCTCGCGGCAGAAACGCCGCCAGCCGACGGCCTGCGCCATATCGAACAGGCGCTTTTTCAGCGCCGAGCCTTCGAGCATCGTCTGCAGCTTGACGAACACACGCTCGTAGATGCGCGGCACCGAGATCAGCACCGTCGGCCGCACCGTCTTCATGTCCTCCGGCAGGTGCTGCGTCGAGCGCGCGAAAGCCACCGTCGAACCGGCGGCGATCGGCAGGTAGTAGCCGGCGGTGCGCTCGAAGGTGTGCGACAGCGGCAGGAAGGACAGGAAGACGTCGTCCGGCCGCGGTGCGATGCGCGCCAGCACCGCCTTCACGTTGGCCATCACGTTGCGGTGCGTGAGCATCACGCCCTTGGGCTTGCCGGTCGTGCCCGAGGTGTAGACCAGCGCGGCCAGGTCTTCTTCGCCGACCGGCAGCGGCGGCGGGGCCGGCCGGTCCTGGCCGCGCGCCAGCCACTCGGCCAGCGACAGCAGCTCGGGCCCGCCGGCGGCGCCCGGCGCCGCGGCTTCGTCGCGTTCGCGGATCACCACCTGGCGCAGCGTCGCCGGCAGCGCGCCGCAGCCGGCGATCGCCTGCCACTGGGCCTCGGTCTGCGCGACCAGCAGCTCGGCACCGCTGTCGACGAGGATGTAGGCGATCGACAGCGGGTTGTCGAGCGCGTGCATCGGCAGCGGCACGCAGCCGCGCGAGAGCGCCGCCTGGTCCAGCGCCACCGCGTCCAGGCCGTTGGGCAGCAGGATCGCGATGCGCGCGCCGGGTGCCGGCGCCAGCAGGTCCAGCGCCGCCGCGCAGCGTTCGACACGTTCGCCGAAGTCGCGCCAGGTCCAGCTCACCCAGCCGCGTTCGGCCTCGTGTTCACGGTAGGCCTCGGCATCGGGGCTCAGCGCGACGCGCCAGCGCAGCAGCTCGGGCAGGGTGTGGACGGAACTCAGGTCGAGGGAGGTGGTGGCTTGCGTTGACATGCCGCAATGGACGGTCTTTTCGAACGATCGTTCGATTTTGTCAGGCTCCGCGACGAACCGGGGACGGTATCCGCCCGGCCCTGTGGGGTACGCGCCAAACCATTGCCAAGACGAAAGTTTTCGGTGCCCGGTGCGTGACGGGTGGCACGTTCGGCAGGCGTGACGGGACTGTTGCGTTAATGCCGCGCTAATCGCCGGTCGCGAAGATTTGCCGCGTCGACTGCCGCATTCCGTGGTAGCGCCGAACAGGAGTCTGCATGCCGAGCATGCTGCGGGAGCCGGTCATGAGCTTCGTCCAGCGTCCAGGCGCCGAGTCGCGCCTGCGCGTCTATCCGGGCGACGCCGGGGGCCGGCCCGAAGTCGAGGCGCTGGTGCGCCGGGTCTACCGGGAACGTTACGAGGCCGAGCTGCGCGAGTTCGCGCCAGCCATGGTCGGCCTGCACGACGGCGCCGGCGAACTCGTCGCCGCAGCCGGCTACCGCCCGGCGCGCGACGGCGCGCTGTTCCTCGAACGCTACCTCGGTGCGCCGGTCGAACAGCTGCTGGGTGAACCGGTGGCGCGCGAGCGCATCGTCGAAGTCGGCCACCTGGCCGCCGCCCGCGCCGGCGAAGGCCGCCGCCTCATCACCCGCATCGGCCCGCACCTGGCCGAGCAGGGCTACGACTGGGTCGTCTGCACGCTGACCGTCGAACTGCGCCACCTCTTCGTGCGCCTGGGCATTGCGCCGGTGACGCTGGGCGTCGCCGACCCGGCGGTGCTGGGCGCCGACGCCGTGCGCTGGGGCACGTACTACGACCACCGGCCGCTGGTGCTGGCCGGCCGGCTGGACGCCGCGATCGCACGTTTCCGCCGCCGCGGAGGCACGGTTTGACGCCGGCGCTGATCGACGGCACCCGCGCCTGGAGCGCCGCCGAACTCGCCGCCGCCACCGAGGCCGCCGCCGGCTGGCTGCGTGCGCAGGGCACACGCGTGCTCGCCACGCTGCTGGACAACGGCGCCGGCTTCGTCGTGCTCGACGACGCTGCGCGCGCCGCCGGCGTGGTGCACGTGCCGCTGCCGCTGTTCTTCGACGCCACGATGCTGGGCCACGTGCTGGCCTCGGCCGGCGTCGACACGCTGGTCGCCGCCGTGCCGCTGGCCGCGCGCTGGCCCGGGCTGCCGTGGCAGCCGCTGGCGAGCGTTGCCGGCGCCCTGAGCGCCGCGCGCCTGCCGGCGCTGCGGCCGACACTGCCGGCCTGCACCGCCAAGATCACCTACACCTCGGGCAGCACCGGCACGCCCAAGGGCGTGTGCCTGACGGCCGCGGCGATGGACGCCGTGGCCGACGGCCTGGTGCAGGCGCTGGCGCCGCTGGCGATCGAACGCCACCTCGCCGCGCTGCCTTACGCGGTGCTGCTGGAGAACGTCGCCGGGCTGTTGGCGCCGCGCCGCCAGGGCAGCACCGTCGTCTGCCCGCCGCTGGCCGAGGTCGGCCTGACGGGTTCGTCGAGCTTCGACCCGGCGCGGCTGCATGCCGCGGTGGAACGCCACGAGGCGCAGAGCCTGATCCTGCTGCCGCAGATGCTGCGCGCCTGGTGCGGCTGGCTCGCCGCCAGCGGCCGGCGCGCGCCGGCCTCGCTGCGCTTCGTCGCCGTCGGCGGTGCCGCGGTCGGCGCGCCGGTGCTGCAGGCGGCGCAGGCGCTGGGCCTGCCGGCCTACGAAGGCTACGGCCTCTCGGAAGGCGCTTCGGTGCAGACGCTGAACCTGCCCGGCGCCGACTGCCCCGGCAGCGCCGGCCGGCCGCTGCCGCACGCCCGCGTGCGCGTCGCCGCCGACGGCGAGCTGGAGGTCGCCGGCAGCCTGTTCGCCGGCTACGTTGGCGACGCCGCCGGCCGCTCCGGCGACTGGTGGCCCACCGGCGACCTGGGCCGCATCGACGAGGCCGGCTTCGTGCACGTCGTCGGCCGCAAGAAGAACCTGCTGATCACCGGCTACGGCCGCAACGTCTCGCCCGAATGGCCCGAGACCGCACTGCGCTGCCAGCCGGCCATCGCCCAGGCCGTGGTGCTGGGCGACGGCGAGCCGGCGCTGTCGGCCGTGCTCTGGCCGGCCTCGCCGGCGGTCGGCGACCTCGAACTCGCCGCCGCGGTGGTGGCCGCCAACAGCACGCTGCCCGACTACGCGCGCGTCGCGCGCTGGACCCGTGCCGCCGACGCCTTCGACGCCGCCTCGGGCCTGGCCACCGCCAACGGCCGCCCGCGCCGCGACGCCATCCACGCCCGCCATGCCGAAGCCCTGGGGCTCGGCGCGGCCTCCGATCTCGCCAACCGCTGACACCATGGGATTCCACGCCACCCTGCTCGAACAGACCACCGAGGCCCGCAACGGCCTGCTCGCCACGCCGATCATCCAGGGCGCGCTGCGCGGCGAGGTCTCGTGGCCCAGCTACCTGGCCTTTCTGCGCGAAGCCTTCCACCACGTGCGCCACACGGTGCCGCTGCTGAAGGCGCTGCGCGACCAGTTGCCGCCGCACCAGGCCTGGCTCGAGCCCGCGCTCGCCGAGTACATCGAGGAGGAAGCCGGCCACGACGAGTGGATCCTCGACGACATCGCCCATGCCGGCGGCGACGCCGAGGCCGTGCGCCACGGCGCACCCGGCGTCGCCACCGAGGTGATGGTGGCCTATGCCTACGACACGATCGCGCGGCGCAATGCGCTGGGCTTCTTCGGCATGGTGCTGGTGCTGGAAGGCACCAGCGTGTCGCTGGCGCTGCACGCCGCCGACGCCATCCAGAACGCGCTGGCGCTGCCCGACTCGGCCTTCAGCTACCTGCGCTCGCACGGCACGCTGGACCAGGAGCACGTGCAGCACTTCGAGTTGCTGATGGACCAGATCCACGACCCCGCCGACCAAGCCGCCATCGTGCACGCCGCACGCGTGTTCTACCGCCTGTACGGCGACGTTTTCCGCAGCCTGCCGCTGCCGCTGCCGCAGAAGGAGAGCGCATGAAGATCGAGCAGACCCGTGTCGTGCTGACCGGCGCGGCCGGCGGCATCGGCCGCGCGATGGTGCAGGCGCTGGCCGAACACGGCGCCGCGGTGCTGGGTGTCGGCCGCGGCGCCAACGGCCCGGGCGCCGCCTGGCAGCGTGCCGACCTGGCGACGCCCGAGGGCCGCCAGGCCGTCGTGCAGGCCGCAGCCGACTGGAACGCCAACGTCGTCGTGCACGCCGCCGGCCTGCCGGCCTTCGGCGCGCTGGCCCAGGTGCCGGCGGCGCAGGTGGCGCAGGTGCTGCAGACCAACCTGCTGGCTCCGATGCTGCTGACGCAGGCGCTGCTGCCGCAGCTGCAGCGCCAGCCGCGTGCGCAGATCGTCTTCGTCGGCTCGGTGCTGGGGCGCATCGGCCTGCCGGGCTTCTCGGTCTACGGCGCCAGCAAGGCCGGGCTGCACGGTTTTGCCGAGGCGCTGCGCCGCGAGCTGGGCGACGGCCCGGTGCGCGTGCAGACGCTGGCCCCGCGCAGCACGCGTACCGGCTTCAACGACGCCGCGGCGCAGGCCTACAACGTGTCCACCGGCACCGCCAGCGACACGCCCGAGATCGTCGCCCAGGCGCTGCTGCAGCTGATCGTGAGCGAGGCGCCCGAGCGCACGCTGGGCGGCGGCGAGCGCGTGTTCGCCCGCCTGAACGGCCTGCTCGGCGCGTGGATGGATTCCGGCTTCAGCAAACATCGCCGCAGCCTGCCCGCGGCCCCGACGCAAGGACAGACCCGATGAACATGCACCGCACCCTGGGCACTCTCGTCGCCGCCGTCGCCCTGGTGGCCGCTCTGCCGCCGGCCCAGGCCGCCCCGGTGGACGACGCCGTCGCCGCTCTGCAGCACGACTGGGAAGTGATCCGCTACCAGACCCCGGCTGCCGAGCGCGAGAAGCGTTTCGAGACGCTGGCGGCCAACGCGCACAAGGCGAGCGAGAGCTTCCCCGGCCGCGCCGAGCCGCTGGTCTGGGAAGGCATCATCGTCAGCTCGCTGGCCGGCGAGAAGGGCGGGCTGGGCGCGCTGGGCCTGGTCAAGCAGGCCCGGGCGCTGTACGAGCGCGCGATCCAGATCGACGCCAACACGCTCGAGGGCTCGGCCTACAACAGCCTCGGCGTGCTGTACTACAAGGTGCCGGGCTGGCCGCTGGGCTTCGGCGACAGGGCCAAGGCCGGCGAGCTGCTGCAGAAGGCGCTGGCGCTGAACCCGCAGGGCATCGACGCCAACTACTTCTACGGCGAGTACCTGGTCGAGACCGACCACAAGGCCGACGCCGTCACCTATCTGCAGCGCGCCATCGACGCCCCGCCGCGCCCGGGCCGCCAGATCGCCGATGCCGGGCGGCGCGAAGAGGCGCGGCAGTTGCTGGCGAAGATCAAGCGCTGAGCGCCTGCCGGCGTCGGCCGGTGGGCCCGAGAGCCGATGTCACGGGGCGGGGATGAGTTCCCAGCCTTCGTGCCGCCAGCGCAGCAGCTGCGGCGACAAGGGGTTGGGCGCACGCGCCATCGTCTCGCCCACCAGCACCTGCAGCGCGGCCAGCGCCGCTGGCGAGTCGTCGGCCGAGTACAGCAGCCGGTCGGTGGTCGGCACCGCGACGACCAGCACGCCGCCCTGGGCCGCGGCCAGGCCGGCCCAGTCGTCGTGCAGCAGCAGCCGACTGGGCTGGTAATAGTCCGGGCTCATCGTGCCCAGCCGCCCGGGCGGCAGCGGCGGTGCCTCGACGGCCAGCGGCGGGAGCCGGTCGCGCAGGTTCTTCAGGCCCCGCGCGAAGGCCTCGTCGTCGGCCAGCCCGAGTTCGTCGCGCTGCTGGCTGCCGAGCAGCTTCACCGAGCGTTCGCCGTCGAGCACCGGCACGGCCAGCAGGCCGCCGAAGAACGGGCGGGCGTCGAGCGAGTTCGCCGCGTTGCCGCGGGCGAGCGTCGCCCGGGCGGCGGCCACGTAGGCCGCGGGACGCAGCACGATGCGCAGTGCGTCGGCCTTGGGCTTGTCGTCGCGCTCGCGCAGCGACACGGCCATGTCCTGGAGAAAGGCGTTCAGGTGATCGGCACAGTTCGCGCGGTCGCGCCGGCAGAAGTCGTGGATGCGGTCGAGGTTGATCCGCGAGTCGCCCACGCGCAGCGTCAGCGGGCCTTGCACGGTGACCGTGCCGGACGATAGCGAGCGCTGCAGCGTCTCGGCCGCCTGGCGCGTGAACGCGGCCTCGTCTTCCGGCGGGACCGGCTGCGCGAGGGCGCTGGTGGCGAGCCCCAGCAGGGCGAGTCGGGTGAGCAGTTTGCGGAACATGGCAGGTGGGGGTTGGAAGTCGGGCGAGCAGAGGTCGCCCCGGATCGGCCACCGTCCCGGCTTGGGCCGGTGCGGTGCCGTCGATGTGCCGGCCGGCCGCGGCGATCTCGTGGCTGCGGCCGGCCGGGCTCGGCTGCCTAATCGAACAACACCTGGACCGTCATCACGGCATCGCCCTCGACGGAAACCTGGCACAGGCGTCCGACTTCCATGCCCAGGTTGGACGTGGCCATGAGATCGGCGGCGGCCTTCGCCTGTTCGGCGGTGTAGCCGGGAACGATTTGCTGAATTTCCGCGGCCGTTGCGCGAGGCGATACGTTCTGGGGCGGGCAGCGCAGCGCGACCGTTTTGCCTTTGTGACTGGCCTGGATTCCGGTCGTCGTCTGGTCGTCGATGCCTTGAATGACGACGCTGCCGCCAATCTTCAGGAGGTACTTGTCATGAGAGAAACTTCCCTGGAGGACGCAGAGTTCGACCGTGTTCGCGTCTTCGCCGAGCCGGATCGCTGCCGACTTGCATGCGAGCTTATTGGGGGCGGGGTGGAGGACGGGGATCTCTTCGCTGCTTGCCAGCCCGGGAACAATCATCAGGACAGGAACGGCCATCAGGCGGAAAACCAGTCTTGCAGACCGAGTAATCAATTTCTTCTCTCCCAAACAAAAACAATCGCCAAAACGGATGCCAAAACCACGGGGCTGCCACTTCATGCGCAGAATATGGCTTCCCAGCGCGCAACAGGCTATCGACGGTTTGCGCTCGCTGCAAGATCAGGCGGCCTGTCTTTTCGATCGTTGGCGCGATGAAATATTGCCGCTTCCATCCGCCTCGATTCAACGGTCGTCGGCGTGGCGAGCGGCCGGCGAGCCAGGCGGGGCAGCGTCAGGCGCGGGGCGCCCGGCCCCAGCCGGGCGAGGGCTGATGCTTCGGCGCCCGCACGGCCGCCATCGGCTACCCTCGTGCCTCAGCCCCAGGAGCCGTGCATGAGCCGCCATCACACGAACCTGATCCGCTCGCTGTTCCACGATCCGCCGCCGCACAACCTGCACTGGCGCGACGTCGAGTCGCTGCTCAAGCACGTCGGGGCGACGCTGGAGCCGTTGTCCGGCGCACGCACGCGCGTCACGCTGGGCCGGGTGGAGGACGTGCTGCACCGGCCGCACGGCGGCGACGAGCTCGACCGGCAGTCGGTGCTGCACGTGCGCGCCTTCCTGGGCCGCGCCGGGGTGACGCCGGCGGCCTACGAGGCCGGGGACGCGGCGGGCTGAAGCGCCGCCCCGGCCTCAGGACCGCAGCTTCTCTTCCTCGGCCGGCACCGATTGCTCCTGCGCCGGCTTGGTCGCCCTCGGCGGCGCGGCTTCAAGCGCCGCCGCGACGATGCCGACCCGCGAACCTGCGCTTCGCCCTCCGGACGATCGAGGCGGCCCGCTCGCCTTGCTCAGGCCAGCGATTTTCGCACGAGCACGCTGCCGTGCTCGCCCTGGCGGTGCACGCTGAAGCCGGCGGCCAGGAACATCGACATCGGCCCGTAGTGGTTCTCGGCGTCGCCGGCGATGTCCGGCTTGGGCGCGGCCTCGGCCAGCGCCATGCCCTGGTGGCGCAGCGCTGCGCAGGCGGCGTCCAGCAGCGCGGTGGCGACGCCCGTGCGGCGATGCGCCGGGGCGACGACGAAGCAGGTGATCTGGCCCAGGCGCTCGGCGTCGGGGTCGGGCTCGTCGGCGAAGGCGTCGAGCAGCGTGCGCGGGGCGGCGTTGCACCAGCCGACGACCTGGCCGCCGCGGTAGGCGAGCAGGCCGCGCATCGTGCCGGCGCCGATGCGTGTGCAGGCGGCGGCGCGGTTCTCCTCGCCGGTGCGCGAGGGCCAGTGAACGCGCCGGTGGTCGACGTAGAGGAACTGGCAGTAGCAGCTGCGCCAGCGCGGGTTGTCGGCGAAAGCCGGGCCCTCGAAGAAGGCGAGAAAGTCGGCCAGGCGCTCGGGGCCCAGCGGGTGGATCTCGATCGGCGGCGACATCGGCCCACTGTAGCGGGCGTTGCCGGCGCGCCGCTTCAGGGAATGTGCTCGGCCTCGGGCGGCGGCTGCACCCAGCCGTGCTTGCGCTCTTCGTAGACCGAAACGGTGGGAGCCGGGAAGCCGGGATCGGCAAACGCGCCGACGGGGATCGCGATGAACTCCGGCATGTCGTCGACGACGTACCAGACCGTCGCGCCGCAGGCCGGGCAGAAGTGGAAACGCACCGGTCCACCGTCGTCGCCGACGCGCACGAACTCGGTCGAAGCGCCGGCGAGCACGACGTCCTCACGCCGGAAACGCGCCTGCTGCCCGAACACGCTGCCGGTGCGGCGCTGGCAGGCCAGGCAGTGGCAGATCGAGATGCGCAGCGGCTCGCCGCTCACCGTGGCGGTGAGGCGGCCGCAGGAGCAGGAGGCGAGGCGGGTGGGCATGGCGGCAGTCTCGAGGTTGCGGCAGTCTGCCTGATGACCGGGCCGCCCGGCTTGGCGCGGGCCATCCTGCCCTGGCCTCCCGGCCGCCGTCACCTGTGACGTCAGGCGGCGGGGCGCTGCAACGACGGGCGGCGCAGCAGAAACACGATGGCGCCGACGGGCAGCGCGATCGTGAAGATCCACGGCGCGTAAGGCCCGCTCGTCGCGAAACCCGAACCCAGCAGCAGGACGCTCAGCGGTATGACGCCCCAGTCGCCGGTGCTCCAGTTGAACTGGAACTGCACGAAGCCGACGGCCACGAACAGCAGCCACAGCCACTTGCGCCTGAGGAACTTCGTGCGCGCGCAGAGCACCAGCGCGTACAGCACGAACAGCGGGACCGCCACCGCCAGAGCCAGCACCAGATAGTGCAGCGGCCCCTTGCCGTCGAGCTTGAAGCGGTTCTCCTCTTCCAGCGACTGGGTGCGCGGCACGAAGGTGATGCCCTTGAGCACCAGCCGGTCGTCGTGCCGTTCGAGCGTCACCGCCGCGAGCAGGTGGGTGTTCGGGTACTCGTACTCGAGCGTGATGGTGTAGGTCGTGACGGCACCGGCCTTCAGCGTGTTGGCGCCGACGGTCTTCACCGAGGTCGGCGGGCCGGGCGGGAGCATCCGGCTCATCGTCTGCAGGCGCTGATCGAGATCCGGTGTCTTCAGTTCGGGGGCCATCGCCTCCGTCAGGGCCGCGTAGTCGCGCGCCGCGATCTGTGCCACGTAGAGCTGCGCCTTGCGAGCCTCTTCCTTGGGCATGAGGCGTTCGAAGACGGCGTCTCGGTCGCAGCCGGAGAGCAGGGCGGCGAGCAGCGCGAGGAGGGCGAACAGGCGTGCGTGCATGGGGCGGGCCGGTCTGGAGGTTGGGGCGGCACGGCTAGGCCATTTGCAGGGTGCGGCGGAGCTGACCCCGGATGCGGGCGAATACGGCGAGACGGGATGGTGGCCAGTTCGCTGCAAGGCGGTTTTGCGCTGACCGGCTGTTCTTGGCGGCGACTGCCCCGCAGTCGGGTGGTCGCCTCGAACAAGGCGGCGCGCTCGGCCGACTGCGTTGGCATTCAAGGCGATGTGCAAACAAGGGGCCTGTGCGGCGTCTTGCGACACGCCGTCAGAAGTACCAGTCTTCTCCAGGAAGCGCGTGTTGCAACTGCCCCCACGCCTTGTCGTACCACGCGGCGAGCGGCTTCCAAGAATCTGGTTCCGACCCCCACCAGGACAGTTCCAGATCCGGTGTGCGTACGCCCTGGGTGGTTCCGTCCAACCCGAGAGCACGCGGTGCGAAAGGGCAGATCGCGACCTGTTCCAGTTCGGCGATCAGGGTACTCGCTGTGGGTCTTTCGATTTCTCCCTCTGCATACACGAATTGGTCGGTGTCGGGGCTGTCGTTGTACCGACGGATGCACCGTCGCACGATCATTCTTTTACCGTCCGATACGAGCGCGAGAGAGGTTCTCGACTGAAATGACGCATCGCGGTCGATCTGGAAAATCAGGCTGGCGTGCTGCCATTTTTCCTCGACCAACGCATGCTCGAGCCTTGTGTTATGGCTTTCGTGGTACATAATCTTCTGCCGTGCGAATGGCTAAATGGAAATCGCGCTCTCGTGCCGATAATTCATGCTCCTGGGCGTTGATGAACGCCTAGGCCAACGTCGCGACAGCGCGCGAGAATTTGTACGGCGGCTCGGTGCACTCGAACTCAGTGAGCACCACGCCGATTGCGCGCGCTACCTGAGGCGGCTCGCCGGGGGCGACCTGTTGATGTGCCGGGAAATAGTTGGCCGTGACCCAGAGGTGCATTTCATGGTCTGAGATGTCTCCGGTTTTCCACGACTCAAGGATGGCGCATACCTCGTCTCGCGTCAGAGCTTCTGTCCTTGCCATATCTCCGTTCCATGCAGTGAAAACGGGCACGAGCCCGTATCGCCTGCCGCCGCGGGAGGCCGTCCGGACTCAGCCCTCCGCGCCCACCCGCCCGCCGCGCCCCACCCGCGCCACCACGCCCGTGCCATCCGCCCGCGCCCCGTAGCTCAGCTGCAACCCATGCAGCACCGCGATGCGCTGCACGATGGACACACCCAGCCCGCTCCCCGTCTCGGCTTGGCCTTCGGGGCGGCGGAAACGTTCGCCCAGGCGCTGCAGCAGTTCGGGCGCCAGCGGCGGGCCGTCGTTCTCGACACGCAGTGCGTCGGGCTCGAAGACGACCGTCACGCTGCCGCCCTCGGGCGCGTAGCGCGTGGCGTTGTCGACCAGGTTGCGCAGCAGGATCTCCAGCAGCGCCGGGTCGCCGTCCAGCGGCAGCGGCCGGGCCGGCGGCTCGGGCCAGTCGCAGCCCAGTTCGATGCGGCGGCGCTCGGCCAGCGGCAAGGTGTCGCTCATCACCTGGCCGACGATCGGCGTCCAGTCGACCAGGCGGTGGCGGGGCAGGCCTTCGGCGGCCTCGACGCGCGACAGCGCCAGCATCTGCGACACCAGCCGGTCCATGCGCGCGATGCCGGCTTCCAGCCGGCCTTCGGCGTGCGCACGTTCGGCCGGGTCGGCGGTGTTGCGCGCCACGTCCCACTGCGCGCGCAGCAGCGCCAGCGGCGTGCGCAGCTCGTGCGCGGCGTCGGCGGTGAAACGCCGCTCGCGCTGGCGCGTGGCCTCGATGCGTTCGAACAGCGCGTTCATCGCGCCGACGATGGGCAGCAGCTCGGCCGGCGTTTCGCCCAGCGGCAGCGGGCGCAGGCTCTCGGCGTCGCGGCCCTCCAGCTCGCCGGCGATGCGGCGCACCGGCTCCAGCGCGCGCCGCGAGGCCCAGGCCAGCGCCAGCATCAGCGCCGGCAGCATCAGCAGCCAGGGCACGAGCTGGCCCGACAGCAGGCCCCAGATCAGCTCGTCGCGCTCCTCGTGGCGCTGGGCGGCGGCCACGCACCAGCGGCCGTCGGCGGCCTGCTGGTAGTACACGCGCCAGGAGATGCCGTCGAGCGTCATGTCGACGAAGCCGCTGGCGTCGCGCCGCCAGGGCAGGCGCGCGCCCTCCGGGTCGTACAGCAAGGGCTTGCCGTCGGCGTCCCAGGCGGCCAGCGCCATGTCCTCCATCTTGGCGGCGCCGGTGCCGCCCAGGGCCGGCGGCTTCAGCTCGATCTCGGTCAGCTCGCCCTTGGCGGCGATGCCCGACAGCGCGCCGTGCACGCTGCCGGCCATGCGGATCAGCTCGCCGTCGAACATCTCGTCGACCTCGGTCTGCGCGCTGTCGGTGGCCACGCCGACGGTGATGGCCCACAGCAGCGGCGCGGCCACCAGCAGCGCCAGCAGCAGGCGGCGCTGCAGGCTTTGCGGCCGGCGGCCGCCGGAGCTCAAGCCTCGCTCTCCTCGGCCGAACCCAGCGCGTAGCCGACGCCGCGCACGGTGCGCACGATGCCGGGGTCGATCTTGCGGCGCAGGTGGTGGATGTGCACCTCCAGCGCGTTGCTCTCGGGCTCGGCGCCGCCCCAGTCGTAGAGCTTCTCCTGCAGCTGCACCTTGCTCAGCACGCGCTGCGGGTTCATCAGCAGCACTTCCAGCAGCGCCAGCTCGCGGCCGCGCAGCTCCACCGGCTGGCCGCGCCAGTGCACCTGCTTGCTGGCCGGGTCGTAGCGCAGCGCGCCGTGGGTCCACACCGACTGCGAGCGCCCGGCGCTGCGCCGCGCCATCGCACGCAGCCGCGCGGCCAGCTCGGCGATGGCGATCGGCTTGACGAGGTAGTCGTCGGCGCCGCTGTCCAGGCCTTCGATGCGCTGCTCGATGCCGTCGCGTGCGGTGAGGATCAGCACCGGGCTGGCGACGCCACGTTCGCGCCAGCGCTGCAGCCAGGTCACGCCGTCGGTGCCGGGTAGGCCCAGGTCGAGCACGATGGCGTCGTAGGGCGCGTCGCGCAGCGCGGCGTCGGCGAGCTTGCCTTCGGGGAACAGGTCGACGGCGTGGCCGGCCTGGCGCAGGCCGGCGCGCAGCGCGTCGCCGAGGTCGGGGTCGTCTTCGACGATGAGCAGTCGCATGGCGGCGGCCATTATCGGCCGCACCACGCCCGCGTTCAGCGCAGCCCGAGCACGCGTTCCACCTCTCGCCAGTCGACGATCTTGAAGTTCTGCGCGCCGTCGGGCAGGCGCTTGTGGCCGTCCTGCACGACCAGCGCGCCGCGCGGCAGCGCCGGGCCCAGCGGCGTGCTGGTCGTCTCCAGGCCGTCGGTCTCGGAGGCGCCGTCGATGCCGGCCGCGGCGTTCAGGCCGATGCGGAATGCGCCCTTCACGCGCCACGGCGGCGCGGCCTCGGCGACGACGTAGCTGTCGTTGCCCTGGCTGCTGACGACCAGCCAGCTGCGCCCGGCCTCGCGGTCGTGGTAGAGCGCCAGGCCTTCGACGTCGGCGCGCAGCAGGCCGCCGACCTTCAACACCAGTTGCGGTCGGGGCTCGGCCGCGCCCAGGTCCAGCACCCAGACGCCGCGGTCCTCCTCGCCGATGAAGAGCCGGCCGCTGTCGTCGTCGGCGACGCAGCCCTCGGGTTGGGTCGCCAGCCGAAAGCGCTGCACGACGCGGCCGGCGAAGACCGGGCGGCCGTCGGCGCCCGGCGCCGCTTCGACGCGGATGCGCTCGACGCGCCCGTCCTTGTCGTTGACCAGCGCCTCCAGCCCGCCGGCCGGCGCCGCGTACAGACAGGTGCCGTAGACCTCGTCCAGCCCGGTGGCGATGCGGCCGGCATCCGCCAGCGTGCCGTCGGCGGCGATGGTGAACACCGCCAGCGCCTTCTCGTCGCGCTGCGTGGCCAGCGCCAGGTCCAGCCTCAGCGTGCCGAAACGCAGGCCCTGGCGCACGTCGACGTTGTTCAGCCGGCCGGCTTCGAGCACCTGGCGCTGGCGGCCGTCCAGGCCGTAGACGAACAGGCCCTGCTTCTTGTTCGTGCCCAGCACCAGCGACCGTGCCGGGTCGGCCGGGTGCACCCAGATCGCCGGGTCGTCGGCCGCGTCGCCGAAACGCGGCACCGGGTCGGTCTGGGCGATGGCGCGCACCACCGGCAGCACGGCGCGCGGTGCCGGCGCGGCCCAGGGCAGGGCGCGTGTGGCCCAGCGGCCGGCGGCCTCGTCGTGCCAGGCCAGCAGCAGGCCGCTGGTGTCGGCCTTGGCGGCCAGCGCCTCGACGGCTTTTCCGCCCGTCGGCCGGGCCTTGCCGTCGGCGCGCCAGCGCCCGTCGGCCTCGCGCCAGAGCTGCAGCCGGCCGCGGCCGTCGACGGTGGCCAGGCCGCCGGGCACGACGGCCATGGCCTGCACGCCGCCGCGCAGCGGCCCCAGCGGCCCGGCCAGCGCCACGGCACGCCGGCGCGGCGCGCCTTCGGCCTCGGCGCGGTAGGCCCAGACGCCGGCGTCCTCTTCCTGCGCGTACAGCCAGCCTGCGGCGTCGTCGACGCGGCAGGCCTGGGTCTGCGGCGGCAGCGCCAGCCGGCGCACCAGGCGCGCGCCCTGGGCGCCCAGCAGCCACTGCTCGGCCTGGCCGTCGTCGCCGACGACGAACAGGTGGTCCAGCCCCTGGCCGTCGCGGAACAGGCAGCTCGCCTCCACCGGGAAGGCCGGCGACTCGACCGCCGGCTGCGCGGCCAGCGTCATCGCCCGGGTGTCGACGGTGACGGCCAGCGTGCGCTGGGTGTCGGCGTCCAGCACGACGGCCAGCGCGCCGTGCGTCGCGGCGCGCGTGTCGAGCTGCTTGCCGCGCAGCGCCAGGCGGGCTCGTTCACGGCCGTCGGCGTCCAGCAGGCGCAGCGCCTTCTTGTCCAGCGCCAGCCAGGCGCCGTCGGGCAGGGCGGCGATCTCGCGCGCGCCGGCCACGGCCGCCGGCGGTGCCGCGGGTGCGGCCTGGACGGCCGCGGTGGCGGCCAGTGCCAGCGCGCCGGCCAGCGTCTTCAGCGTCCTCGCTCGCGTCATTGCATCGCCCACTTCAGGTTGACTCGAACGGTGCGGCCGTAGGTCTCGTACTGCGCGTTGCGGTCGGTGCGGCCGGTCGTCACCTCGTAGGGCTGGTCGCTGAGGTTCAGCGCCTCCAGGCCCAGCGAGAGCTGCTTGGTCAGCGAGTATCGGGCCGACAGATCCCACTGCGTCTGGGCCTTCACGTAGAGGTCCTGGCCGGCGTCGGCGGCGTTGCCCACCTCCAGCAAGTAGCGCGACTTGTAGTTGGCCGCCAGGCGCAGGCTCCAGTCGGCGGCCTCGTAGCCGACGACGAAGTTGAAGACACGCTTGGACTGGCTGGGCAGCGGGATGTCGCGTGCCACGGTCGTGCCGCCGTCGGCGCCGGCGATCTTGGCGCTGGACGTCGAGAACGTGGCGTTGGCGCCGACGACCAGCCCGTTCCACGGCGCCGGCAGCTCGCGCAGCGCCTTCGAGTAGGCGAGCTCGATGCCGCTCACGCGCGCCGTGTCGCCGTTGGCCCAGGTCACGGCCTCGTCGAAGTCGGCCCAGGCGCCGGTGCCGGCGACGTCGGTCTGGTACGAGAAGTCGCGGATGCGCTTGTGGAAGACGTAGGCCGACGCGACGCCGGCATAACCCAGGCTGCGCTCGATGCCCAGGTCGAGGTTGGCCGAGCGCAGCGGCTTGAGCTGCGGGTTGCCGAAGCTGGCTTCGTCGCCGTCGATGACGTAGCCCGGCGCGATCTGGCCGAAGGCCGGGCGCACGACCGAGTTGCTCCAGGCGGCGCGCAGCGTGGTGCGCGCGTCCAGATCGTGGCGCAGGTGCAGGCCGGGCAGCCAGTGGTGGTCGTCGCGGCGCGCGCGGATGGGCTCGAACACGCCGTCGGTGACGCCGGTGCCGGCGGCGTCCAAACGCGTGCGTTCGTGGCGCAGGCCGGCGATCAGGTGCGTGGCGCCGAGGTCGATAGTGCTCTGCAGGTAGGCGGCGTCGACACGTTCGTCGATGCGGTAGTCGTTGACGGTCGACTCCTCGTCGTCGACGAAGTCGCCCAGGTTCACCGAACGCCCCAGCGCGTTCAGCGGGCCGGCGGCGATACGCGGCCCGAACGTGCCCCAGGGGTAGTCGACGCTGCCCGAGGCGTAGGCCGCCAGGCCGGTGTCGGCGCTGCCGAAGTCGTCGACCACCCAGGTGGTCTGCGCGCTGGTCTTCTTGCGCCGGCTGGTCTTGGCGCCGAACTTCAGCTCGCCGTCGACGCCGGCCAGCTCGAACGGGCGCGACAGGTCCAGGCGCAGGTTGTGCTCGCGGTCCTGCACCAGCGACTTCTCGAACTCGATCTTGTCCAGGGCGTAGAGCGAGGCGTCGTCGATGGCCGCCGGCGCCACCAGCCGCGGCCGGGAGCGGCTGCTGTAGCCGACGCCGTCGAAGGCCTCGTCGGCTTCGAACTTGGCCTTGGCGATGTGCAGCGGCGTGTCTTCCTGCGAGCGGCTGCTGCCGGCCTCGGCCTTGAGCTTCCAGTCGCCCAGCGCCTGCGTCGTGCCGAGCACCAGTGAGCGGATGGTCTGCGTCTCCTTGCGGTCCTTCAGCTCGCGCGTGGACTCGGCTTCGCCCAGCGTGCCGGGCGTCTGCGCGTCGTCGAACTCGATGACGTGCGCCTGGCGCTGCTCGTCGTCGCTGAAGCGGCTGTGCAGGTAGCGCGCGTGGTACTCGGTGCCCGCCTCGGGGCGGTACTCGGCGTTCAGCGCCAGGCCGCTGCGCTCGCGCGTAATGCGGTAGTCGCGGCGCTGGAACTCCTCCAGCGCGTCGCCGTCCCAGGCGCCGCCGGTCTCGACGTTGTCCGAGCCGAACTTGCGCACCTCGTGGCTGAAGCCGGCGGCCAGGCCGAACTTGCCGTCGAGGAAACGATCGCTCCACAGCAGCGAGCCGTTGGGGCTGGAGCGTTCGGTGTTGGTCTCGTAGGACGCACCCAGCTCGGCGGCGACGAAACGCCCCGGCCGGTCGAAGGCCGAGACGGTCTGCACGTCGACCGTGCCGCCGATCGAGTTGGCGTCCTGCTCGGGCAGCAGCGTCTTGCTGACGGTGAGCGAGCGCACCAGCGCCGAGGGCAGCACGTCGAGCATCACCGCGCGGCGGTCGCGTTCGGGCGAAGGCAGCAGGCTGCCGTCGAAGGTGACGCTGTTGAGGTCCGGCCCCAGGCCGCGGATGCGCACGTAGCGGCCTTCGCCCTGGTCGCGCTCGATCGACACGCCGGGCAGGCGCTGCAGGGCCTCGGCGGTGTTCTTGTCGGGCAGGCGGCCGATACCGTCGTCGCGCACGACGCTGACGACGTTGTCGGCCGCGGCCTGGTCCTTCAGCGCGCGGTCGGTGGCCAGCGACTGGCCGGTGATGACGATGGTCTCGACCGGCGTCGTCTGGGCGAAGGCCGGGAAGGCGGCGGCCGCGGCGAGCGCGATCAGCGTGTGCGGCGTGCGCGGCCGCTTCGGGAACTGGGGCACGGAAGACTCCTGTGGGCCGCGGCGCTCTGTCGGCGCCGGTGGCGGGGTGGCGTTCGGCGGCGCACGGTAGGCAGCGCACGTGTCGGTCCGGTGACGGCGGAGCTGCCGTGACGGCCGTGGCGCGTCGCGCCGGCGCCTGCTGAGCCGGTGTGCCCCGCCGCTGTGCCTCGCGCCCGGCCGTGCCCCGCCGGCGCGCGGGGCGCCCGGTGAGCCGATCGGACCCCCGGCCCGTTTCAGCGATGCGGCGCGACGAACAGCCCGGTGATCAGCGGCCAGGAGACGTTGTCGAAACGTTTGCCGTTGAGCACGAGGTCGACGGCCTCGAACATCGGGTTCTGGCCGGTGCCGGCGCCGAACTCGGGTGCGTCCTGCACGTGCAGGTGGATGTGCGGGAAGTCGGTGTTGCCGGAGTTGCCGCAGCGCCCCAGTACTTGCCCGGCGCGCACGCGCTCGCCTTCACGCACGGCGACGCTGCCGGCCTGCAGGTGGGCGACGAAGACCCAGCGGCCGCCGCCCAGGTCCAGGCCGACGAGGTTGCCGCCCGGGTGGCCGGCATCCTTGCGGCCCAGCGGCTGGTCGGGCTGGTCGGCGACGACGACGTGCACGCGGCCGTCGGCCGGTGCGAGCACCGGCGTGCCCCAGCAGAAGAAGTCTTCGTTGCGCGCCGCGCCGGCCGGCGCGATCAGGTTGCCCTGCGGGCCGCCGAGCCGGCAGAAGTCGACGCCGAACCACTGCGCACGCACCGCCATGTGGTGGTTGACGTTCAGCGTGTCGCCGCCCTGGCAGACGAAGCCGCTGCCGTCGAAGGGCAGGCGCAGGGTCTGGGCCGGCGCCAGCGCCGGGCTGCAGATCAGCATCGACAGCAGGATGGGGCGGATCATCGACGAGCTCCGGGTCCGAGGCGGTGGACGATTCTGGGGCCCGCCGCTCCGCCGGCGGCCAAGCGGGCTCCGTCGACGGCGGGATCGAACGGCGCCGAGCTTGTCGCAGCGCTGTCACGCACCGCCGCTACCTTGCCTCCGATGTCGACCTCGCCCCGTTCTTTCCAGCCGCTGTTGCCGCTGGCGGCCACGCTGCTGCTGGCGCTGTTCGCCGCGTTCGCGCCTGCCAAGCCGGTGACCAGCTGGCAGTGGCTGGACATCGCCGCCGAAGGCGGCACCGCGCTGATGGCCGGCGTCTGGGCCTGGCTGGTGCTGGGCAGCCGCCCCGGCGGACGCGTGACGCTGTGGCTGGCCGGCGGGCTGGCGGCGATCATGTTCGGCGCCACCGCCGACTGCCTGGACGAGCTCTTCGTCGTGTCGGCGGCGACGCTGCCGCTGCGCTGGATCGAGTCGGTGTTCTCGCCGCTGGGCATGCTGGCGCTGACCTGGGGCCTGCTGCTGTGGCGCCAGGAGCAGGCCGCGCTCAGCGAGCAGTTGCAGCGCCGCGAGCGTGTCTTCCGCGACCACCGCGCCTACGACCGCGTGACCCAGCTCGCCGACGCCGACTACCTGCGCCGCCAGATCGAGCTGGAGCGCGCCGCGCACCCCGGCCGGCCCTGCGCCGTGGGGGTGCTGGAGCTGGCCAACTGGGCCGAGATCGAACGCACGCACGGCCGCGCCGAGGCCGACCGCGTGCTGCAGGCCGTGGCCTACCAGCTGCTGCTGAACCTGCCGCCGCGCGAGCTGCTGTGCCGCTACGCCGGCGCGCGCTTCGTGCTGCTGATGCCGCAGGCCGACCTGGGCACGGCGCGTCGGCGCGCCCAGCACCTGGTCGGCATGGTCGAGGCGATGCGATTCAGCCCGCGCGACGCCGAGCACCCGCTGGCGCTGGCGATGCGCAGCGCCGTCGCGCTGGGCGACGACGACGCCCAGGCGCTGCTGACGCGCCTGAACCGCGAGCTAGAGGCGCTGGACCTGGCCGGCGCCCGCACGGCGCGGGCCGCGTCCTGAGAGCCACCATGCGCGCCGCCGCGAGCGCCGGCGACTCCGCGGCCACGGTGCCGTTCACGCACCAGCCGGCGCTGGTGCTGGAGCTGGCGCGTGCGCAGGAGCTGGACGTCGGGGACATCCGCGCCACCGCCGGCCTGGCCGACATGCCAGCGGCGCTGACGCTGGCGCAGTGGCGCGAGCTGCTGGCCGCCACGCTGCGCGCCTTCGGCTCGGCCGAAGCGCCGTTCGTTCTGGGCCGCCACCTGCTGCCCGGCCACTACGGTGCCGCCAGCCACGCGCTGCGCGAAGCCGCCAGCCTGCGCGACGCGCTGGAGCGCCTGGTGCGCTTCCAGCCCAGGCTGTCGCCGCTGCTGGTGCCGCGGCTGCACGTCGAAGGCGGCCTGGCGGTGCTGTACTGGACCGACGCCTGCCGCCTGGGCGCGCTGCGCCCGGCGCTGGTGGAGATGCAGATGAGCGCGGTCGCCTCGTGCTGCCGCTGGCTGGCCGGCCGCGCGCTGCCCTGGACCTTCTGCTTCGACCGCGCCGCCGCGCGCCACGCCGAGCAGCACGAGGTGCACCTGGGCACGGCGCTGCGTTTCGGCTGCCAGCTCGACGCGATGCTGATCGACGCGCACTGGCTGGACGAGCCCTGGCCCGCCGCCGCGCACCCCGGTGCGGTGGCCGCCAGCCGCGCTGCCGAGCAGGCGGCCGGCGCCGAGGCCATGCCGCGCGCGCTGCTGGCCGCGCTGTACGACCTGCTGCTCGACCGCGTCGGCGACCCGCCGGCGCTGGAGGAGGCTGCCGCCGCCTTCGGCTTCAGCCCCGCCACCTTCAAGCGCCGGCTGGCGCTGGAGGGCACGCACTACCAGGCCGAGCTGGACCAGGTGCGGCGCCACGAGTGCCTGCGGCTGTTCCGCTTCGGCGGCCTGGACAACGAGGCCGCGGCGCGCCACCTGGGTTTCCACGACGCGGCCAACTTCCGGCGCTCGTTCAAGCGCTGGACCGGCTCGACGCCGGCGCTGCTGCGCCGGGGCTTGTTCGACTTCCCGGCCTGACGCGGCTCAGGCGGCGGCCAGCGCCGGCTGCGCACCGTGCAGCGCGAAGTCGACCGCGGCCAGCGCATGCAGCGTCGTCGTGTCGAACAGCGGCAGCGCGACGTCGTCCTCGGCCAGGATCAGCGGCAGCTCGGTGCAGCCGAGCACCACGCCTTCGGCGCCGCGCGCCGTGAGCCCGGCGACGATGAGCTGCAGCTTCTGGCGCGAGGCCGGCAGCACCTGGCCGCGGCAGAGCTCGTCGAAGATGATGCGGTGCACCTCGGCGCGTTCGTCCTCGGGCGGCACGATGCACTCGACGCCCAGGCGCGCCAGATGGTCGGCGTAGAAGGGCTGCTCCATCGTGTAGCGCGTGCCCAGCAGCGCCACGCGGCGCAGGCCGCGCGCGCGGATGGCGGTGCCGGTGACGTCGGCGATGTGCAGCAGCGGCGGCAGGCCCTCGCCGGCCACCTGGGCGGCGATCTTGTGCATCGTGTTCGTGCAGATCAGCAGGCAGTCGGCACCGGCCGCGGCCAGGCCTTCGGCGGCCTGGCGCAGCAGCGCGGCGAGTGCGTCCCAGTCGCCGGCGCGCTGGCCGCGCACGACTTCCTCGAAGTCGAGGCTGTGCATCAGCACACGCGCCGAGTGCAGGCCGCCGAGGCGGCGGGCGACCTCGCGGTTGAGGGTCTGGTAGTAGAGCAGGGTGCTTTCCCAGCTCATGCCGCCGATCAGGCCGATGGTCTTCAAGATGCGAAGCGAAAGAGGTTGGCGATGGCGACACTGTGCGCGCGGGGGCGGGGCAGGCGATTGCTGAAATTCGCGTCTGGGCGTCACTCGGCGCAAAACTGTGCTCCGTAGAATCGGTTCCCGGGAATCAGATTCCAAGGACGCCGTGAGCGCCGCCATTTCGCTGGACACCATCGACCGCCGCCTGCTGGAACTGGTGCAGGAAGACGCGACCACGCCGCTGGCGCAGCTGGCCGAGGCCGTGGGCTTGTCCAGCACGCCGTGCTGGCGGCGGCTGCAGCGGCTGAAGGAGGCCGGCGTCATCACGCGGCAGGTGGCGCTGGTCGACGCCGAGCGCGTGAACGTCGGCGTGACGGTGATCGTCAGCGTGCGCACGGCGGTGCACACCGAGGAGTGGTTCGAGCGCTTCCGCGCGACCTGCGAAGCGATCCCCGAGGTCGTCGAGTTCTACCGGATGAGCGGCGACGTCGACTACCTGCTGCGTGTCGTCGTGCCCGACATCAAGGCCTACGACGCCGTCTACAAGCGCCTGATCGCCGGCACCAACCTGCACGACGTCAGCTCCAGCTTCGCGATGGAGCAGCTGAAGTACACGACGGCGCTGCCGCTGAAGTACGCGCTGTGAGGGCGGTGGCCGGCAGTGCTGGAGCTTGACGCGGGCCGGGGAAGCCGCCGACGCGCCCCGTAGAATCGCGGCCGGCTGCCCGTAGCTCAACTGGATAGAGCAGTTGCCTTCTAAGCAACAGGTCGGGGGTTCGAGTCCCTCCGGGCAGGCCACCCAAGGATTCCGGGGCGTCCCGCGAAGTCCCTGGAAGTTCGAAAAGTCCACGCCGGACAAGGACTTGAGATCCAAAACGGTTGCGGATGGTTTCACTGATTCCGCGGCCTATCCGGGTCCAAGTGGGGGAACAGGCGCATGATCGGGTGTCGCCAAGCGGAGTTTGTTCCCCCATGGCACTCACCGACGCCCTCTGCCGCAACGCGGCCTGCCCGCCCGACAAGGCGCGTGTGCGCCTCTCCGACAGCGGCGGCCTGTACCTCGAAGTCACGCCCAACGGCTCGCGCCGCTGGTTCTGGAAGTACCACTTCCAGGAGAAGGAGAAGCGGCTCTCGCTGGGCCACTACACCGAGGTCGGCTCCAAGAAGGTGAGGGTCTCGCTGCGCGAGGCACGCGACGCGCGCGACGACGCCCGCCGGCTGCTGCGCGCCGGCACCGACCCCGTGCAGCGTCGCCGGCTCGACAAGCTGTCGCGGCAGGTGTCGGCCGAGGACACCTTCGAGGCCGTGGCCCGCGAGTTCCACGCCACCAAGCGCTCGGGCTGGAGCCCGCGCTACGGCGCGCGCTGGCTGGAGCGCATGGAGAAGGACTTGTTCCCCTGGATCGGCAGCCTGCCGCTGCGCGACGTGACCGCGCCGCTGCTGCTGTACACGCTGCGCCGCATCGAGAAACGCGGCGCCCACGAGACCGCGCACACGCTGCGCCAGACCTCCGGCCAGGTGTTCCGCTTCGGCATCGCCACCGGGCGCTGCGACCGCAACCCGGCGCCCGACCTGCACGGCGCGCTGGTGCCGGTGATCGTCAAGCACATGGCCGCGGTGATCGAGACCGACGGCGCCGCCCGGCTGATGCGCGCCATCGCCGCCTACGAGGGCCAGCCGCTGACGCGCGCCGCGCTGGAGCTGGCCGCGCTGCTGTTCCAGCGGCCCGGCAACATCCGCCAGATGGCCTGGGCCGAGATCGACTTCGAGCGCGCGCTGTGGACCATCCCCGCGGCCAAGATGAAGCGCACCGTGCACGGCAAGCTCAACGGCCGGCCGCACCTGGTGCCGCTGGCGCCGAGGGCGTTGGAGATCCTGCAGGACCTGCAGCCGATCAGCGCGTGCAGCGTCTACGTCTTCCCCAGCCTGCTGAGCAACCGGCGCTGCATGAGCGAGAACACGCTGCGCACCGCGCTGCGCCGCATGGGCTACACCAACGACGAAATGACGCCGCACGGCTTCCGCGCGATGGCGCGCACCATCCTCGTCGAGCAGCTGAACGTGAACCCCGACGTCATCGAGGCCCAGCTCGCGCACGTGAAGAGCGGCCCGCTGGGCGCGGCCTACGACCGCGCCGAGTTCCTGAACCAGCGGCGGACGATGATGGTGCAGTGGGCCGACTACCTGGACGCCCTGCGCCGCGGCGAGCCGGATCCGGCCGGGCGGGCGCTGGGCAAGCGGCCCAAGAAGAAGGCGGCGGGCCGCGGCGCCTGAGCCGTGGCGGCCGGGGTGCCGCGAGGGGAGCCGGGCAAACACGTTCTTGGCCGGCGCGATGCCGGTCCACAGAATCGGCAGTGCCACGGCACGCCGTGCCGGTTCAATCCTGCAACCAAGGACGACCATGCCCGATCGACCCTCCTGCATCCGTTCGACGAGCGCGGTCGCCGAACACACGCACGTCTATCCGCAGAGCGACGAGCCGATGGGCCCCGTGCGCCGCATCGGCAAGGAGGCCGGGCTGGAGCGGCTGGGCATCAACATCCAGCGCCTTCCGCCGGGCACGCGTTCGTCGTGGCCGCATGCCGAGGAGAACGAGGAGGAGTTCGTCTACGTGGTGTCCGGCCACGTCGACGCGTGGATCGACGGCCATCTCCACCCAATGGCGGCCGGGGACCTGGCGGCGTTCCCGGCCGGCACGGGCATCGCGCACTGCTTCATCAACAACACCGAGCAGGAGGCCGTGCTGCTGGTCGGCGGGGAGGCGCCCAAGGCGGGCAGCCGGATCTTCTATCCCGTCAATCCTTCCCGCCGGCAGGACATGCCCGAGGCGTACTGGTGGAGCGACGTGCCGCAGCGGGAACTGGGCGAGCACGATGGGCTGCCGGACGCGCTGCGCGAGCGCCGGCGCTAGGCGCGGCTGCCGGCTTGCCGTTGGTCGGCGCACGCTGGAAAAAGGCGCCGTTCCAGCGCGCTGGCGAGGCCCGCGCGGGGCTAGATTGGGTTCGCACCGTCTCCAGGAGGACTCTGCGATGCCAGCCCGACCCCACCACGATGCCGCCGATGTCCCGGTCTTCCTGCGCCTGCCGCGGGTGCGCCACCTCACCGGCCTGGGCAAGAGCACGATCTACCGCCTGATCGCGCTCGACGAGTTCCCGCGGCCGGTGCAACTGGGCCAGCGTGCGGTGGGCTGGCGCTCGGCCGACGTCGAGCGCTGGAGCGCCGAGCGGCCGATGGCGCCGCGCTGACGCCTCAGCGGTCGGCGAAGTTGCAACCGGCGGTCAGCCGGGCACCTTGCCCGGGGCATCCACCGGGCCGTCGCGGGACGCCAGGGCGTCCGGCGGGACGATGCAACTGAACACCTGCCGCCGCTTGTGCTGCCCCGCGCGCCGTTCACGATCGCCCCATGCGACTGCGCTGGCCCCGACCCGCCGAAGTCCAGCTTGATTTGCTGGACACGCCGGCTGCGCCCGTCGCGCCCGCTGAGCCGGCGGTGCCG
The DNA here is from genome assembly GCF_000284255.1 of Rubrivivax gelatinosus IL144. Lineage (NCBI taxonomy): Bacteria > Pseudomonadati > Pseudomonadota > Betaproteobacteria > Burkholderiales > Sphaerotilaceae > Rubrivivax > Rubrivivax gelatinosus. Next base: position 3,189,381 of record NC_017075.1, on the reverse strand, counting down.
GGCAAGGGTGCGGCCGGGCCGGCCTTCGTCGCCACCGACTGCCTGGTCGAGGACCCGGACAACCCACGCACCGAGCTGCCGGCGGCCGAGCTGGACGAGCTGGCCGAGGACATCCGCCGCCACGGCGTGCTGCAACCCATCGTCGTGCACCCGGCCGATGACCAGGGGCGCCACAAGATCCACTTCGGCGCCAAGCGCTGGCGCGCGGCGCAGCGCATCGGGCTGGCGCAGGTGCCGGTGGTGGTGCGCGCGGCACCGGCCGACCCCTACGCCCAGGTGTCCGAGAACCAGAAGCGCCACGGCCTGACGCCGCTGGACCTGGCGCGTTTCATCCGCGGGCGCAACGAGGCCGGCGACTCGAACACGACGGTGGCGCAGCGGCTGGGCATGGACCTGACGACGGTGGCGCACCACCTGGCCCTGCTGGAACTGCCGCCCGCGCTGGACGAGGCGCTGCAGTCGGGCCGCTGCACCTCGCCGCGCACGCTGTACGAGCTGAGCAGGCTGCACACGCAGCGGCCGGAGGCGGTGGCGCAATTACTCGAAGGTTCGGGGCCGGTGACGCGCGAGGCGGTGGCGCAGTTGCGGGAGGTGGGGGCCGCCGTTCCTTCCGCGTCTGCTCGTCTGCCGGCCCGGCCGTCGCGCTCGAATGACGGCGGCCCGCTCCTGTCCCGGGCAGAGCGCTTGTGCGAGCGGCTGGATCAGGCACTTTCGCGGCTGACCAGTGGCGATGCTTCGACGCTGTCGCCCGAAGCCCGCGGGGCCTTGAAGCGCCGGCTGGGTGAGCTGGCGGCACGCCTCGACGACGGAGGAGCTTCCTCGTGAAGCGCGCCGGCCCCTTTGACGCCGCGAAGCGCGTGCCGCCAGCGCGGGACCGCGTCACCGTCGACCTGCGCGGCTGGGGACCACGGCTGCAGGCGCAGGCTTCGCGGCGCGGGATGAGTGCCGCGGCGATCGTGCGGCGTGCGGTGCTCGACGCCTTGTCTGACGCCGAAAGTGCGCATGAGCCTGAACGTGCCGCCGAGACGGCGCACGGAGCCGGCAGCGTCAAGCTGACCCTGCGCCTCTCGCCCGCCTATGCCGCCGCGCTGGCCGAACGCGCGCGGGCCGCGGAGCTTTCCCAAGGCCGCTACGTCGAGACGCTGCTGGACGGCGCCCCGACGTCGCTGTCCGCCGACGACCGCATCGCCGTGCTGGAACTGGCCACGTCCAACGACAACCTGGCCGCGATGTCGGTGGACCTCAACGCCTTCCTGCGCGCGCTGGCCCGGGCCGACTCGGAGGCCGCGGAGCGCTATCGCGAGGACCTGACGGTGCTGGCGCACAACGTGCGGAGCCATCTGGCCATCGCCTCGGCACTGAGCGCCCGCCTGCAGGGCCGGAGGGCGCGGCGATGACCCCGGGCCCCACCGTCGACGGCGCGCTGGTGCAATGGGGCGAGCGGCTGTTCTACCCGCCCAACCGCATCGTCAAGGTGCCGCCGACGCCGCGGCTGGACACGCTGGCGCGGCGCAAGGCGGCCGTCATCCGGCGGCGCATCGAGGCGACGGTGCTGCGCCGGGCGCCGCAGGTCATGGTCAAGGTGACGGGCGGCGGGCGCGGCATGCGCGCGATCGCGGCGCACTTCCGCTACATCAGCAAGGGCGGCCGGCTGGACGTCGAGGACGACCGCGGCAGCGTGCGGCGCGGGCGCCAGGCCGTGGACGACCTGGCCGAGCAGTGGCGCCATGCCGGCGCGAAGATCGACGACGAGAGCCCCCGGCGCGAGGCCTTCAACCTCATGCTGTCGATGCCGCAGGGCACCGACGCCCGCATCGTCAAGGCCGCGGCGCGCGAGTTCGCGCAGACCGAACTGCGCGGGCACCGCTACGTGATGGTGCTGCACGAGCACCAGGCCAACCCGCATGTGCACCTGAGCGTGCGCGCCCAGGCCGCCGACGGCCGGCGGCTGAACCCGCGCAAGGCCGACCTGCACCGCTGGCGCGAGACCTTCGCCGACAAGCTGCGCGGCTACGGCGTGGAGGCCGAGGCGACACGGCAGGCGACGCGCGGCGCCCATCACCGCGCCCGCCCGATCGGCCGCGTGAAGATGCGCGAGGACGGCCGCCTGCCTGGACGCGACATCGCCGAGCCTGGTGGCGAGCGCTTCTACAGCAGCCGCCGGGACGCCCTGGAGGCCTGGATCCACATTGCGCAGGCGCTCGGCTCTTCCGGCACCGCCGAGGACCGGCGGCTGGCCCACGGGGTCGTGGGCTTCCTCAAGGACTCGAAGGCGTTCCGGCGGCTGTTGCCGAGGCTGGAGCAGTTGCCCGACCGACAGAGGGAGCAGGCCAGGGCGCCGACCCGGACGCCGCAGCAGCCGGAGCTGACGCGCACGCGTCCGGACATCGACTGGGAGCGTTGACCCACCCCCATCCCCGCCCCGAGGGCGGGGCGGTCCTCGCCGCCGGACGGGCTCGTGGGCAGGCGCGCACGCCTGCCCACGGAGCCCAGCGTGGGCGCACGCCGCCGCCCGTCAAGGGTGCGCTGCGCCGGGCTGCGCCCGCCCTGGACTGGCGGGGGCGGGCGAGGAAATAACTTCACTTCACACTGAAATGCACGATCCACCGCCCGTGGCCGGAGCGGGCATTACCAGGGCAGAAGGGGACATCGGTCGGCCGCGGCACCGCTCCAAGCTTCCTGGCGCGCCGGTCCTGCCGTCAGTCCTCTTGATCGACCACCCGACGCGCATGGCGCTGTTGTCCGACAATCGACCAATGGGGCTAGAGATCGCTTTTCGGTCCAAGGAGCTGCGTTCCACGTGCGAGAGCCCCGCAAGGGCAAAGCGTGAGTTTGGGGATCGCGCCGCAGCTGCTTTGCGGAGGCACCTCGCCGATCTGGAGGCTGCCGAAACGGTCGCAGAGGTGGTGGAGATGGGCTTGGAAATTGAGAACTGCGACCAGGAGGTGGGTCTGATACGGTTCCACCTCAGCGAAGGGCAACACCTCTACTGCGAGGTGAATCACCATCAAGTCCCGATCAACGGCGAAGCTGTCGACTGGGCCCGAGTCACTAGGCTAAAGGTGATCCATATAGGAGGCGGCCTATGACTCGGTCCGGCGACTTCCGCCCTGCCTGGGCGTCGCCTCCGGGTGAGACGGTGCGGCAGCTTGCCGCCAAGAAGAACCTACGAGTCGACGACATCGCGCAGGCGCTAGGGGTGGCCCGAGAGGACGTCACCCAGCTCTTCAACGGAAAAGTGCACATCACGGCCGCTCGCGCGAAGCGCCTGGCGGATGTTGTTGGAGCAAGCGTGCATTTTTGGCTGGCCCGCGAGGCTCAATACCGTCGCGATCTTCAAACGCTGCAGGACGACGGCAGGCAATGGCTATCGAGTCTTCCGTTCGCGGACATGGTCACGTATGGATGGCTGAAGGCCGCAACTTCGCCTAGCGAAAGACTTCGGCGCGTCTTAGAGTTTTTCGGGGTCGAAACCGTTGACGAGTGGCGCGACGTATGGCTTTCGGATGGGGCCGGCCTTACGGCCTATCGCACCTCGCCGGTCTTTGCCGCCCAATCGGCGTCGCTTGCCGCGTGGCTCCGACAGGGTGAACTCACGGCTGCCGAATTGCCCGTGGGTTCATGGTCACGTCACCATTTTGAGCGTCTACTGCCTTTATTGAAGCCATTAACTCGTGTTCGAGAGCCAATTGAGTTCACGCCTCGGCTGCAGGAACAATGTGCCGCATGCGGTGTGGCGGTTGTCATCGTCCGCGCGCCAAGGGGCTGCCCAGCCAGCGGCGCTGCCCGCTTTTGTAATGGCAAGGCGATAATACAACTGAGCGTCCGATACCTACGGGACGACAGCTTTTGGTTCACCTTCTTCCACGAGGCGGGTCACTTGATTCTTCATGAAGATCGGCTCTTCCTTGAATCTTCTGATCGACCTGATATTGATGATCTTGCGGAGCGTGAGGCAAATCAATTCGCTGGCCAAGTTCTTGTTCCTGCATCCGAAGAGGCAGCCTTGCGAGCGCTGCCCCATGATTACCGGAGTATCATGAGATTTGCGAAGAACTTGTCTATCTCCCCCGGAATCCTAGTGGGGCAATTGCAGTACCGGGGGTTGGTGCGCCAAGATAAGTTGAACTTCCTAAAGAAGCGATACTCTTGGTCCTGGTAGGTCCTAGCCCCGGAAAGGCCGATAACTATTCGGGCTCTTCTGCCAATTGCACAAGGCGTCTTCCATGACCTGCATGCCAACACCGAGATGGCGCTCAAGTACGGCTACGCGCGCCTCCAAGGTCTTGGCTCGGGTTTTGGAGTCGATTTGGCCGTCGAACAGGAGTTTTGCGCCGCGTTTTGGCCCCGTTGCTTCGTTCATATACGTTGAATCCGCTTCAATATCAGCTAGCCCAACCTTGCCAAGCATGGTGAGGTAGTCAAAGCGGCCTGTTCGGCCGAAGCGGAGAACCGCACGCATCTGCTCATAAAGCACACCGAAGGCGCGACGCGCATTGCCGTCAGCATGGGCCCGGGCCTGACCCACCATCGCGGCGTGAGACCCATACCCGGCAATCCAGTCGACATAGCTTCGGACGATAGCGCCAGTCCCCTTGGGGCCTGGCTTAAGCGATTCGTACTTACGGTGGTTGCCGAATTTTCCTCCAAACGTCTCGTAGTGACCCTCAATCCAGTCTATGTAGGACTTGGGATCGACCAAGACACGCGCCCACGTCCACGGCACAAGTTCTGAGGATCCATAAAGCTCGGCTGCGAGTTGCCAAGCGGTCCGAAGGTTGCGGCCGCAGTGAGTGGCCAAGAATACGAGCCAGAAGGCCTCTTCCGTCTGTTTTGCAGACAGAGTGATGGCCGCCCTGATAGGGTCAAAGAGCGGGCTTTTCGGGTCCGCGCGCGCAACACTGACGTGGCGATCTCTGACGGTGCGAACGAACTCAACACGATGAATGCTGTCGATAAGCTGGGCGACAAAGGCAAGCATGTTTTCCGGCGGGACTACGCCGGGCAGCGGTATGGCGCGCCGGTGGAACTGGATAAGCTGAGCCTCCAGTTCAAAAGCTCGCTGTTCCTTTTCATGTGCGTTCATGTCGCGCCTTTGATGCTTCGTTGCTGCGATCGAAGATCGTCGCCTGCTCCTTGATTGAGGACGCCATTCCGTAGCGCTTGTTGATGTACATGGCGTAACCGTCGTGCTTCAAGTGCCTTTTTAGTCGTCTAATGTCGTTTTGATTGCCGTTTGTCTTAAAGGTTCTGTGAATGTCCAAAAGCGTTGCGAGATCGGCCCAATAAGGAGCCATGCTATCGAAGCGATCCGTGCGGCTTGCGTCGCCATTCCTCACTGCTTCCTCGACTTCAAGAAGCGTGCGAACGGAGGGCCATGGGTCGCCCTGCGGCATCGGTGGCATGGGTTTCCGGGGCTGCCAACCTTCATCGAGATAGCGAATAGCCTTCTTATCATCTCGTTTATAGAGATGCAGGCTGCCGACAAAGTGCCGATATTCACCTAACTTGACGCCCAGGGATCTCGCCACAAGCTCTTGGACCATAGTGAACGCAAATACGTCGTGCGGCAAACCGAGCCAGGCATCATTGGATCGCATTGACGTAAGCATATGCAGCCGTCGATCTCGGATCACGAACTGCAGGGTGCATGTGCATGGGATGTCGCGGTGATACTCTAGTATGTCGTGGCGATCGAAAAGTTGGATCACCGCCTGGCGTGAATCCGGTTTGCTCTTCAGGGACGAGATTACGCGCGCTAACTGCTCGTTTGGCCCGGTGCCAAACATTCTGGGGCCGTACGCTCCGAAGACGGTCTGCTCGTCATCGGAGGACTTTGCGTACTCGGGAATGTAGTACGCGATGAAATCCAACGCATTGCTTCCAGCTAGTATCCAGAGAAGTTCGCCGAGGCAGCTGAAAAGTAGGCCGCGCGATTCGGTGCGGGAAAGCCGCAGGCGCGGCGCCGAAAGCTTCAGCAATGCCCCATAGATCTCGCGCGCCGAGCCCTTTGTAGGCTCAATGGAAGTGCCGCGGGTCAGAAGCTGTCGGTAGACCCTGGCCAAGAGGTCGTCTAGGGAGTCGGCGCAGACGTACACTTGGCCTAGACGCTTTACTCAAACAGGGTAAGTTGCTTGTCGCTCGTTGCGGCAGCACGCGCGGATGCGCGAACTATTCTTGCAATCCGGACTACCTCTCGGGAGCTAACGGCACGTGCACCACCACGAAGGGCGCGCAGCCGCTGAGCAGCAGTGACGTCGTAGTGGGGATGGCGTGCACCGCGATGGAAGGCGTTGGCGGGCAGTCCTATGCAAGCCGCAAAAGAATGAAGCTCATCGAGTCTGTCCGCCGTCAAGTGGAACCAGTTTCGACCGTGCTTCGCCACTTCGGCGTCGTCGATGTATACCAATCTCCCCTCCTCGCGGTGAATGTAACACGGCTGCTAAGTGAAGCGAACAAGTCAGCGACGGATTCTCAGCGACTGTCATCTGCGGTCCGTCGATGAGGGGCACCTGTAAACACGGGGGGAAGGAGAGCGTCGGCCCAAGCATCAGGCAGTAGCGTTAGTTGAGGCTAATAGCCGCCCGCTGCAAACCAGCCTTTCCGTGCAGACCAAGCCGCTGAAACCGTAAGGGCAGATGCGTCGCTCGTCACACGGCGATCTCACGCGCCGCCGAAGCTTGGATACGACGCGCGACCACCGTCATCAACCTGCACCACACCGGCCGCCACCAAGCCGTTCAACGCCGCACTGACCGCATCGTCAGTCGCGTCGACCCCCAAGAACGACTTCAGCGATCGCCGAAGCGACGGCAGCTTGGTGGGCCGTTTGTCGCCCATCTTGCGCAGGCTGTTGGACAGCCTTTCCATCGTCTGCAGGGCGCTGCTCGACGCCTTTGCGGGCTTCGTCCTTTTTTCTGGAACGCCGGCCCGCTTGGCTGACTCCGCCCCGACGGGCAAATCGGCCTTCTGAGTCGCTGGCGTTCCGCTCGCCGTTGCGACAGCGGTCTTCTTCGCGGCCGTGGCCTTCTTCGCCGCTACCTTCTTGGCCGGAGCCTTTTTTGCAGCGGCCGTCTTGGGTGCTGCTTTCTTCACCGGCACCTTCTTGGCCGCTGCCTTCTTCGCGGGTGCGCTCTTCGCTGCGGGCTTGGCTGCGGGGCTTGGTGGCTCCGCGTTTGACGCCGCCGGCTTGACTTGGCCATACGCCAGCCGCTGCACCGCGAAGCCCATGCCCCGCGCGTGCTCGATCATCGGCTCGTAGCCCTTGTCGTTGGCCACCACGACGATCGGCGCGCCGGGGTTCCGCGACGCGATGTAGCCCAGGTAGAACGACAGGTGGAAGTCCAGCGCGTTCTTGCCGGGCCGGCTGATCGGCACCGCGGTCGCGTTCGTGCCGAAGGACGCGAAGCGGCGGTCCACCTCGTGCTGATGGGGCCCGTGGAAGACCCAGACCTGGCCGGCGCCCGGCACCAGTTCCCGAAGCTCGCCTTCGGTCGGTTGGACGTTCTCGTAGTCCACCAGCACGTGCGGCCCGGGCGCCGCGGCCCGTGCCGGCGGGATGCGCGCGATCGTGTGCCGGGGCGGGTACTTCGCCGCATTCAGCGCCAGCTTGTCCTTCACCGCCTGCGCGATGTCGATGCGGCTGTGGTCGGCCAGCTGCAGCAGGTAGAGCAGCACGTCGGCCACCTCCTCGCCGATGCGCTGCTTGACGGCGGGGTCCTCGTGGGCGCGGGCCGATTGTTCGGGCGTCATCCACTGGAAGATCTCGGCCAGCTCCGCCGCCTCCACCAACAGCGCCGTGCTCAGGTTCTTCGGCGTGTGGAACGGCTGCCAGTCGCGCTCGGCGGCGAAGTGGCGCAACTCGGCCTGCAGCTCGGACACGTTCATGCGCAGCCTCCCTCGTTCTTTGCGGCGATCTTGCCAGCGTCTGGGGCGGCGACGGTGCAGCCGGTCGGCCGTCGGCGCGACGGCTCCGCCAGCGTTCTCGACGCCTTGTGCGTCGCCAGCCGCCGCCTGCGGGTGGTCGATTCAGGCGGCGGGGTCGGACTGTCCGACCCCGTGGATGGGTGTGAACGCGGGGCCGCACCGGCATGTGCGAGCCGGTCCACAGAGAGGAGACAGAGGCCGAAAGAGTTGGATGGCAGGATAGGCTGAGCGCCAGCAAATGGCTGCCATCCGCCTCGGCGGATGGGACGACGGCCGCAGGTGCGGCAGGCGCTTGCGCCGGTTTCCGCGCGCCAGAATCGGCGCAGGGAGAAACACGAAATGGCCAGGCGAAACCAAGGAGGCCTCGCGGAGGCGGTGATGGAGTTGTTCGCGCTCATGCCCTGGTGGGTGGGCGTGATCGCGGCGCCGCTGTTCTATCTGCTGCTGCATCCCGTTGCGACGCAGGCCGTGCCGGTCGCCACCGAGGTGGGCCAATACGGCGCCATGGCCACCCGGACGATGTGGAAGACCTTCGCCTGGTTCGGGCAGTACCTTCTTCCGTTCCTCAGCCTGATGGGCGCCGCGATCTCGGCATGGCGCCGCCGCCAGCGCAGCCGCCTGGCCGCGGAAGTGGCGCAGAACCCGTCGGCCGATGCGCTCGACGGCATGAGCTGGCGCGAGTTCGAGATGCTGGTCGGCGAGGGCTTCCGGCTGCAGGGCTTCCGCGTCGTCGAGACCGGCGGCGGTGGTGCCGACGGCGGGGTCGACCTCGTGCTGTCGCGGCCGGGCCAGAACGGCAGCGAGAAGTACCTCGTGCAGTGCAAGCAGTGGCGTGCCTACAAGGTGGGCGTCGACGTGGTGCGCGAGCTGTACGGCGTCATGGCCGCCAGGGGCGCGGCCGGCGGCTTCGTCGTGACTTCGGGGCGTTTCACCGACGAGGCGCGGCGCTTCGCCAGCGGGCGCAACGTCGAACTGGTCGACGGGCCGCGGTTGCGGCAGCTGATCCAGAAGGCGAGGGGAGGGGGCGCGCAGACTGCGAGGCAGGAGCCGTCGCTGCAGACGCCAGTGACTCCCGTCGCTTCAGCGCCCGTGCAGCGGGATGGCGACGAGCGGCCGAACTGCCCAGTCTGCGGAAAGCGCATGGTGCGGCGCGTCGCCAAGCGCGGTGCGAGCGCCGGGGCGGCTTTCTGGGGCTGTGTCGACTATCCGGGGTGCAAGGGGACGCGGGGGATGGGGTGACGTCGCGCGGCTCGCGGTGTCGCTGCAGGCAGCAGGATTGCGGATCGCCGCCATCCAGGTGGAACGATGATGGCGACAACTCGGCTTCGTCGCCCCAACTGGAGGACTGCCATGCGTTACCCGCCTCGAACGAAGCCGTTCAGCGACTTCGTGCCCATGCATCGGAGGTGCTCGCCGAGGTGGCGGAACAGCGTCAGCCCTTGGTCCTCACGGAAAACGGAGAGCCCAAGGCCGTTCTTCAGGACATGGCCTCCTATCCGGAGACGCAGGAGACGCTGGCCTTGTTGACGATGCTGGCGCTTGGCCACCAGGACGTTGATGCTGGCGGAGTGAAGCCTGCAGCGGAGGTTGTGGCGCGGCTGCGCGCAAAGCGGGCCAGGGCCGGTGGCCGCCCGTGACGTAAACCTGATGCCTGGCTGTGCTCATGAAAGCGAGGCCATGCGAGCCTTGTCCACTGCCGAGCGCCAATGTCGGGACCCGGCCAGGAGCAGAACTTCACCGAAGTCCGCTTTGTGGCGGTCTGGCGGCGGGCAGCGCGTCCAAAGGACTGCGCACGGCGCCGCCGCCCATCTTCAGCACGTGGGTGTAGATCATCGTGGTGGCCACGGACCGCTGCGGTGCAGGCCTGGCTGATCGCCTCGGGTGTCGACCCGTCCCGCATCCGTTCAACCTGGCAGCCCGTGGGCGACGCAGTGGCCGACAACACGACCGAGGCCGGCCGCACGCTCAACCGCCGTGTCGAGATCGAGATCTACCGGACCGCGCCGCGATTCGTCGCCGCCGGCTCGCCGGCAAACCCGTGAACGCCAGCAAACCGCGAGGTGCTCCATGGACAACGAATCGGGAACCGCATCCGAACACGGCGGCAGCGTCGAGCCAGCGGACCGTGCGTCCATCGCCAAGGCACGCGCTCAGACGCCCGTGCAGCGCGGCGAGATCTACGAACTTCGTGACCCGGTCGCCGAAGTGACCTACCGCGAGCCGACGATGAAGGCCATCGTCGCGCACGCCGACCGGCTGGATGCCTCGCGCATCGTCGCCATCGGGCCCGATGGCTCGAGCACGCCGATCCACCGGGTGGGCAACGGCTGGGAGCGTCAGCCGACCTTGCGACCGCAACCGCCGGCGCCCGAACACGCCGTGGCCGATGAACCGACGCCCAAGGCGGGCGCGAAGGACGCTGGCCGCAGCGAAGCCGCCGCCGCGCGCGAGCAAGCCGAGAGGCTTCTGGCGGCTCGTGTCGCCGAACTCGACGCCGCACTGCAGGAGCGCTATCCGTGAAGTGCTCGACGGTTCACATCAACAACGTGCCGATCGGCACGACAGAGTACCGCTACCTCGGCGACGTCCAGCGAGTGGCGTTCACGGCAACGGCATTCAGGCTGAGCACGGAGAGCGACAACCCCTCGGTGGCGCGCTCGATGGTGGACGTGGCCGAGATGCGCAACTGGAGGGCGCTTCGCGTGAACGGCAGCCAAGAGTTCCGGCGCCAGGTCTGGCTCGAAGCCACGGTGCGGGATGTGCGGGTACTGGGCTACGAGCCCGACCCCGCGGACAAGCAGCTGGCGCAACGGGAGCGTGACGCGCGACAGCGCAACCGCGTCGAGCCGATACGCGACACCAGCGCAAGTTCCTCAACGACCGCGGAGGCGCTGAAGGCCAAGGGGACTTCGGGTCGCGGCGGCGGCCGCAAGGCCGTCCTGGCGGCACTGGAAGCGGTGCTCGTCGAGCGCAAGATACCGGCCAAGCAGCGGGCCGCTGTCATGGCCGTCGCCGAGCAGACGCTGGCCCAGCGCCTGCGCAAAGGCGAGACGCACAAGGTCAAGGTCTTTGATCCCGAGGCGCCATCGGCCCGCACGACGCAGCAGCAGCCGCAGGAACGGACCAGAGGGCGGTCGCAGGAGCGCACGCTTGCACCGGGGAACGCCGCGGGCACCCGACCAGAGCCATCGCCGCAACATACCCGGTGAAGCGATGGAAGCTAACCACCGCGGCAACCGCGCGACCGGCCCTCGCTATGCCGGAATCGGTGAAGCGCTGAGAAGCGGTCACAGCGGTGGCATGCGGCCGCTGTGTCTGTGCGTGTCCGGCGGCGTGCCCGATGTACATCGCCCGGCTCGGCACCCGGCACTTGGTCAAGCGCATGCCGCTGAGCGGAAACCGCCATGCGCCGGGTTGCCCGCATTACAAGGCGCCGGTAGAGCGCGTCGGTCATGCCGCAGGCCCTGCCGCGGCACGCGAGACGGCTGAAAGCCGCGCGCCCACCGCACAGACACCGACTCCGACTGTGGAGACAGCCGAAAACGCCACACAGCGCAGAGCAGACGGTGACGACTTCTCGCTGCTCCGGATGCTGCATGAACTTTGGGTTCGCGCCGAACTGACGCGCTGGCATTCAGGCTTTGCCGGCAAGCGGCACTGGGGTGTCGTACGCCGGCATCTGCTCGCGGCGGCCCGGAACATGGCGACACCGTCGGGCCCGCTGGCGGAACATCTGTTCGTGCCGGAAGTCTTCAGCGTGGAGCGTGCCGAGAAGATCCGCGAACGGCGCGAGGCTGTCTGGCGCCAGTTGCTGCTCGCGACTGGAGCTGGCGAATCACCGCTGATGCTCATCGTCGGGGAACTGAAGGCGCTGCAGATCGGCCAGCATCGGGCTCGCGCCCGGCTCAAGCACCTGCCCGATCGTCCGTTGATGCTGGGCGGAGAACTCGCCCGCCGCACTGAGTACCGCTATGCGGCCTTGCTGGGGTTGTGGGAAGCCGCACCGTTGCTCCACATGGTGATGGCAGGCACCGTGGCGCTTGACGACATCGGAGCGGCCACCGTTCTCGATATGGCGCTGATGGCGTGCAGCCCCGAATGGATCCCCGTGGCGAACGTTCAGGAAGTCGTGCTCATGGAGCGTCTGGTCGCGGATGGGCGGAGCTTCAGGAGGCTGATGGGTGAGCAGACTTTCGCTCAGGCGACAGAAACTGCACTACTAACCGACATGCCGCAGCCCGCGCCCCAGTTCATTGACCGCTGCAAGACCTCCGTCACTAAACCCTAGTCCATGGAACCGCTTGGAACTCCTTGGCGATTCGCATAATACGCCCCGCGCGCCCTCGTCGACGAACAGACACCTGATCGGTCGAGACAAACGCAAAACAATGGATTCAGCGCGTCGGCAAAAAATTAACTTTCACAACACCTAAAAGCACATTGACACGGACAAGCTTTTCAATTCGCCAGATCCATTCTTGGTCGTGATACTCGGTGTCGCCATACACCGGCTTGTTGTAGGATGACGCCGTAAGCCCATACTTATCCACCGTTGAAATCGTCTCTATCCCAACAAGACCCATCCCCTTTCTAATCCGAATCTCCCTTCTAGGCTCACCCAATGTATCGGTCAATGCCGAAACCACCCCCGCCTCGTCATCCACCTCGGCGATCAACCTATTTAACTTACTACCCTCTGAGGCAGCGCGGACTCCAGTGAGTTTTTCTACCTTGTGGCCAAATAATGTGATAGCAGACATACCGGCAGGCGAAACTTCCGCACGAAGCTCACACTGACGGTATGCGTCCTGCAGTGCAATCAACTTCCCAAGCGGCCCAAACTCTGCGCGCCTATTCCAAAGCGACTCGGCGGAAGCGAGATTGGGTTCAACCGTCTCTTTGATCGCACTTCTTTCTGCTCTGCATAACGATGCAGCCGCACATTCGAACGACGAACCACTTATCGAACACAGCGCTGCCGGCAACGCGGCTTGAGCCTCCCTGAACGAAACCCCCTTCAACCAGCCACCTATTTCTACACTCTTGGCAGGTGTCAAAATTGATTCGGCTGCAGCATATTTTGAAGCATCGGCTCGCCAATTTCTCTCTTGTTCTATCCTCAGGTTATGGTAGTCCTCAAGTGCGGCGTTCAGGTCGGACTTTGCCGACATAAGTAGTTGCCTGACTTGTCCCGCAGAGATATCGCTAAAGAAATTGGACTGATTTCCTAGTGCGCTTTGCAAGTACTTCCATGCGACTATGCGAATGCATGCCTCCGACCCAAAGCGGGCATGCCATGCCTCAAGCTCTGGATAGTCCTCTCGGAGTTTATTCCAAGAGCGCGGCAACAAATTAAAGCGTCTTTCCCTGCTCTGAAGATATCCTGGCGCAATGACGCCCTTCTGAACCATATCGATGAATGTTGCCTCCTCCGCTTTTTCAAGCCTTTGGCAGTCAGAGGGCTGCAACTTTCGCGGCGCAGGAAGAAAATCCACAATATGGGGAGGCCGTGTTAGGTCTCCCCAGACCCTCCTGCTGTTAGGCGCGACTTTACGATCGAGATCAGCCTGATTGGCATCTGCAATAATCTCACGATCCAATGCCACATACGGATTATCTTCGGGAAATGCCAGTCCGGCCAAATGCTTCGCTTGATTGAGAGTCAGCGCACCAGTAACAGGTACACCCAAGGCCTGCTGAATTCTAGATGCAACAAACCTTCCATCAATAGACACTAGGTCATTCCGATCGGACAGCCTACACTCCGCAGCAGCCTGAAACTTATCATAATACCTCACATACTCCTTCAGCAGCCTTCTGAGGGGCGTATTCTCCCAACTCGCAGCGCTTTTCGCAAAAATCATCGACTTACATTGAGGCGACGGATCGCTGTCCAAGCGAGGTTTATTCAGTGGAGCCGGCAACGCGCGGACCCTCTCATACCCGTCGGGTATCTGCGCAAATACAAATACTGGAAGCAACAGAGCGGCACCGATAAGCAGTCGGAGCTTTGAGTTCATTAACAAAACATCTGACACCTGCACGACACCCTCCAGTAGACGCCCGAGATGCCGCAACAAAGCGGAATCCGACGATAACAGAATAGCCCGCAACCTATTAAAAATCAGCCAACACACAAGAGCCAAAGACAACACCCGAATACCACCGAAGCGATCAACTCGCCACAATAGCACTGCACAGCAAAGGCCATCCTATCTAACTGCGAGCGCGGACGCGCCGCCAAATCACAGGAAAGGGATCGAACGAATCCCCGAGGACAGCCAATCCCCCGCCACCACCAGAAAGCAAAGTGATTAGGCAGATGCTCTCCCACTGCTCGTGTCACGAGAATCCGCTAGACCGAACGCTCGTTTGCTTTGCCAGAGGCATAGCATCCTGAGCGCATAGTGGAGCGCTGACTACTAAGGTGCAAGTGTGAACCCAGGGAACTTTCGACTGCGGCTCAGTAAAGGACGGGCTTACCTGCCTGCACGTGATAGCAAATTGAAAGCAATGCCGCCGGAGGCAAGCTGATCCAGCTTGCCAGCGATAAAAACGGGAGACGGGAAGGATAGAAGATACGAAACCGTCAAGACCAAACGACCCCGGGCATGCCGCGAAAATCGGAACCAGCAAAACTGCAGCGTTGCACCACCACTATTTCCTGTTTGATTTTTCAGGGGGCGCAGTTCTGCCCGGATACATAAAGAATGCGGACGTTTCGATATCGGTTATTTTGCATTCGGGGCGCCCCATTAAATTCACCCACATTCGGAGCCCACCCGCCGTATCTCGATTTGCCGCCATTCTGACCATGTTTAGGTTGACCCCGACGGGTCGCTCAATCCAATCTCTAACAGTCAGCGCGCTCGGTCTATTATTATCAGTCACCTTCCCGCCAAGATGGACAACCGCCTTGCTTCCACCCTCCTCGAAAGACAAGATGGCTGACACAATCAAGCGATCCGGCCTCTCGTCCTCTGGCCTGAGCTCCTTGAACTCAAGAACTGCTTTACCCGGAGTATTAGCGCAGCGATAGTCCCCCGACCATACTCTGCTTGCGTCGGTCAATTGGTCTGCCGAGGCCGCTCCAGAGATCATCGCGAGAAATAGAACAACCGCCGAAATCGAACATGCCCCAGGAGCAACAAATGATCGAAATCGTTCACCGAGGCTCAGTTTCTTGCCACGAAAATAATCAAACATAGAATTGAGCGCCTTCAGGCAGTTGAGTGGTGTCGCGAAGCACTTTAGGACACGAAAATGCCTGGCGAGACAGAATATCCCTTATTTACCAACCTTGCGAGACAGAAAAAACTCCGCCACGACGGCATCAGTGCAATACCGGAGCCTCTTGCAATTTGATATGTCGATTTCATAACCCATTCAACCAGGATGCCGCCCTATTCCGGCGTACCTATGCAGCCCTCGCAAAGACGCTGTATTGCCGTACCAAATTAGGCGGCCACTCATGTAAGCGAACGACCCAAATTTATCCCAACAGGGCCGTAACACATCAGCCATACTTATGCAATTAGATGCACGACTGCGAAATGTGGTCAACCACGTGTTTGCGGGGGGAGGAGGCTGCCAGAAGACTCCCGACGTCGACCAGATTTTGTATGGCGCATATCAAGCTGCCTTGCAGCCCGATTGATGGCACCCTGAAAGGCGCAACAACCTCGGCGCGCTTGCCTTATATCAACTATTAGTCCAGTCAATGAATCAAGGAGCAGGTCGGGAACGGCGCTCCCGATGGAACTTGTTCAGCACGGAAGCGATGCAGTGACGATGCTGCGGGCGTGGCCTGCATGGCGTTGTGCCTAGCACGCTGTTGAAGAACCTCTGGACGCCCCGCCCCGCGGCGTAGAGCATCCAGCCATTGAGAACTGAGGACGAGGTCGATGCGAGGCGCCGGCGGCCACAACGAATCGCTGTCCAGCACGGTGAAGTTGGATGACTTCGTCCCGGCCAACCACCCGCTGCTCCCGATCAGGCTGTGGATCAACGACGCCCTGTCCAAGATGGACTCGCGGTTCTCGGCGATGTACGAGGCAGACATCAAGGGCGGGCGCCCAAGCATCGCGCCGGAGAAGTTGATGCGCTCGATGCTGCTGCAGGTGCTCTACAGCATCCGCAGCGCGCGACAGCTCGTCGAGCAGATCTCCTGCAACCTGCCGTTTGGCCTGTCCATCGAGGATGCGGTCTGGAACCATTCAGTGTTCAGCAAGAACCGCGGCCGGCTCATCGAGCACGACGTGGCGACCGAACAGTTCAACGCGACGGTGGAGATGGGGCGCTCGCGCGGGCTGCTCTCGTGCGAGCGCTTCAGCCTCGACGGCACGCTGCTCCAGACCTGGGCCAGCCACAAGAGCGTGCCGCGCAAGGACGGCAGCGATGACGGCCTGCCGCCAAACAACAGGCACGGCGGGCCGCGCAGCAACGAGACCCAAGCATCGCGCACCGCCCCCCAGGCCAAGCTGTACCGCAAGGGCGATGCGGCGCCAGCGCTCCCGAGTTACATGGGCCACGTCAAGACCGACAACCGTCACGGCCTGGTGGTCAATATCGAGGCCAACCGGGCCGACGGCTACGCCGAGCGACTCGTGGCCGCGCAGATGACCAGTGACGCCGCGCGGGCCGCGATCCCGCTGGAGCACCGCTCCGGCGTACCATCCGGATCGACTTCCAAGCCCGTCTCGTTGACGCTGTCGCAAGCCTCGGGGACTGAGCCCAGCCTCCGCTCCTCGCCCCGCTCGGACCCCAGTTCGAGTCCTCCGAGTTGTAACTTTCCCGACGGGGGAACGCCCTGGGGAACAAATTTCCGGCCGCCCGCGGAAAAAACCAAGCGCCGACAACGCTTTAGGCAACTCTTCGAGTCCCTCCGGGGCAGTTAATCGAGTGTCGAGCGTTTCGCTTCCTCGATCGCCCCGATGAGCGCCGCCGGATCGTCGACGTAGACGAACAGGTGCCGCGGCAGCGGTCGCTCGAACTGGAAGCGCGTCCAGCACAGTGCGGCACCCGGCCTCATCGACAGGACAAGGTTCGGGTCGTCGAAGACGCTGATGACGCCTGTCTCGCGCAGCACGGTGCCGTGGCTGCGGCACCAGGCGCGATAGCTGGTCTTCTTGTCGAGCCGTTCGGCATGCGCGATGTCCTCGATGGGCAGGCGCGCGGCGGCACGGGCGCCGACGCGCAAGTCCAGATGCGTGCGGGTCAGCACGTGCCCTCCGGCCCGCACGAGCCAGCGGTCACCGAGCAGCAGGACGATGGCGAGGACTTCGGCCGTATGCACGAGTACGTGCACGAGCAGGTGACCCTGGACCGATGACAGCAGCACCAGGCTGATGGGGATCTCGGGAACGAACGAGACGAGGTTGAGCACCATGAGGCCGTCGTAGACGCCCTTGCGGCGATCCTCGATCGGGCGGCCCGGCGGTCGCGGAGGCGGCGGACGCCGCAGCATCCAGCTCAGACAGCCCCCGGCGGTCACGGCCAGCCATCGGCACAGTCCGACGAACTCCCCGGGGATCAGCAGGACGGCGATGCGCACCCACGGCGAGCGCTTGGTTCGCGCCGCACGCTGCCGGCCCTCGGGCAGCCATGCCATCCAGCGCAGCGCGACCAAGGCGGGGAAGGCCCAGAAGGCGAGGTCGTTGGCGGCTGGCACGTCGGCCGGCGGGACGAATCTGGCGATCCCCAGCCGCAGCAACAGCACCACCACGATCGCCAGCGCGAACGTTTGAAGCCAGGTCGGCCGGGCCGGCCCCGTGGGGATTCGGTCAGTGTCTTCCATCGCCCCTTCAGCCTGTGACGGCGCGTCGCATGGAATTCTCGACGTATTGGGTCGACCCGCTGGACCGGCGCTCCGGCCACCGCCTCACTCCCAATCCCCCAGCGCCTCCTTCATCAACCCCGCGATCCACCGCTGCCGGTGGCTCGTCATGCGCGCGGTGCTCGCGGCCACGCTGATGCCGGCCAGCGGCTGGCCATCGGCGTCGCAGACGGCGCGGCCGACGCCCAGCACGCCTTGCACCGCGTGGTTGCCGACCACCGACCAGCCGCGTTCGCGCGTATTGCGCACCAGCAGTTCCAGGCGCTCGGGCGTCATGCCGCCGTAGCGCGCCAGCATCACGCCGTGGCCGTGGATCGCGGCCTGGGCCTCGTCGTCGCTCAAGGCCGCCAGCAGCGCCAGCCCGGCGGCGCCCACGCCCAGCGGCTGGCGCGCGCCGATCTGCACCGACAGGATCTGCACCGGGTAGGTCCCGACGTGGCGCGCCACGCACCAGGAGCTGTGCCCCTCGCGCACGACGGCGAAAGCCGCGTCGCCGCAGGCCTTGCTGATGCGCGCCAGCACCGGCGCGATGCGCCGCGCCAGGTCCGACGCCGCGGCCGCTTGCGGCTCGCGCCGCACGGCGGCGACGTAGTGGAAGCGCCCGCTGCGCTGCACGTGGCCTGTGTCCAGCAGCGTCGCCAGCAGCCGGTGCACGGTGGCGCGCTGCAGGCCGCTGGCGCGGCACAACTCCACCACGCGCAGGCCGACGTCGCCGGCGCGCTGCAGCCTGTCCAGCAGCAGCAGGCCGCGGCGCAGCGTGCGGCCTTCGCCGTCGGCCGGCGGCCTGGGACTATCCCGAAGTTCGTCCGCTAGGCGGACGTTCGAAGGCGTGTTGTCGGACCCCATCGCGAAGAATTTTCTCAGGTCGCAGCGCCGCACAACGTGGGCTCGCCGCCATACGAAGGAGACAGACATGAACCGGATCACCCGCCGCACCTGGATCGCCGCTGCTGCCCTGGCCGGGGCCAGCGCCGCGCTGCCCGCCCTGGCCCAGAGCGCCTACCCGAACAAGCCGATCAAGTTGGTCGTCGGCTACGCCGCCGGCGGCGCCACCGACGTCATCGCGCGCCTGGTCGGCCAGAAGCTCGGCGACAACCTGGGCCAGACGGTGGTCATCGACAACCGCGCCGGTGCCAACAGCAACGTCGGCGCCGAAGCCGTGGCGCGTTCTCCGGCCGACGGCTACACGCTCTACGTCTACACGATCGCCAACACGATCAACGCGACGCTGTACCCCAAGCTCGGCTACGACCCCGAGAAGGACTTCGAGCCCGTCGGCCTGATCGCCAAGGTGCCCAACATCCTGGTCGTCAACAAGGACGTGCCGGTGAAGACGCTGGCCGAGTACGTGGCCTACGCGAAGGCGCAGCCGCAGGGCGTGACCTTCGCGTCCTCGGGCAGCGGCTCGTCCATCCACCTGTCGGGCGAGATGTTCAAGATGATGACCAAGCTGAACATGCTGCACGTGCCTTACCGCGGCAGCGCGCCGGCGGTGAGCGACCTGCTCGGCGGCCAGGTGCAGAGCATGTTCGACAA
This sequence comes from Rubrivivax gelatinosus IL144, assembly GCF_000284255.1. Classification (NCBI taxonomy): domain Bacteria; kingdom Pseudomonadati; phylum Pseudomonadota; class Betaproteobacteria; order Burkholderiales; family Sphaerotilaceae; genus Rubrivivax; species Rubrivivax gelatinosus. The sequence continues at coordinate 3,170,084 of NC_017075.1, read as the reverse complement.
CGCGCCGTCGGCGATGCCGCACATCCAGAGCGGCCGGCTGCGCCCGATCGCCATCACCAGCCCGCAGCGTTCGCCGCTGCTGCCCGACGTGCCGACCTTCATCGAGTCGGGCTACGCCGACTTCGACGTGCAGAGCTGGTTCGGCCTGGCCGCACCTGCGGGCACGCCGGCGGCCATCGTCACCAAGCTCAACGCCGAACTCGCCAAGGTGCTGGCGCTGCCCGAGGTGAAGAAGCGCCTGGCCGAGATGGGCGCCACGCCGGCGGGCGGCTCGCCGGCCGACATGCGCAAGTTCGCCGCCGCCGAGATCAAGCGCTGGAACGCCGTGGTCAAGGCCTCCGGCGCCCGGGCCGACTGACGGCCGCGCCGACACGAGGACCGCATGTTCCCGATCGACTTCTTCTGGCGCGCCGCGGCGCGCTGGCCCGAACGCAGCGCGATCGACGCGCCCGAAGGCCTGACGAGCTACGCCGTGCTGGCCGGCGAGGTGGCGGCGCTGGCTGCGGGCTTGTGCGCGCTCGACGCCACGGCCGGCAGCCGCGTCGGCATCCTGGCCAGGAACTCGCGCGAGCACCTGCTCGCGTTCCTGGCCACGCTGGCGGCCGGCAAGGTCTGGGTGCCGCTGAACGTCAAGAGCACGGCGCCCGAGATCCAGCGCATCGTCGACATCACCGAGCCCAGCATCGTCGTCGTCGATCCGGACAGCGCGGCGCTGATCGCCACGGCGAACACGCAGCGCATCTGGACCGGCGCCGTCGGTGCCGACGCGCAGCCGACGCTGGCCACGCTGATCGCGCAGCACGCCGGCGCGCCGCGCATCGACCTCGCCGCGCTGGGCCTGAAGGACGGCGACACGCAGGCCATCAAGTTCACCGGCGGCACCACCGGCGCGCCCAAGGGCGTGATGCAGCCCTATCGCGCCTGGCTGGCCAACATCACCAACCAGATCCACGGCTGGGGCTTCGACGAGCACGAGCGCTACGTGCTGGCCGCGCCGATCACGCACGGCACCGGCACCTACGTGATGCCGATCCTGGCGCAGGGCGGCTGCCACGTCGTGCTGGCCCAGGCCGGTGCCGAGGCGGTGCGCGCGGCTTTTCGCGACCGTGCCGGCACCTGCTGCTTCATGCCGCCGACGCTGGTCTACATGCTGATGGCCCTGCCGGGCAGCAGCCGCGCCGACTACCCGCGGCTGCGCCGGCTGATCTACGGCGGCGCGCCGATGCCGCCGGAGAAGATCCGCCAGGTGCGCGCCTTCTTCGGCCCGGTGCTGGGCACCACCTACGGCCAGACCGAAGCGCCGCAGATCCTGACGCTGATGCGGCCCGATGACTTCGACGACGAAGGCAACTGGGCCAGCGTCGGCCGGCGCAGCTGGTTCAGCGACGTCGAGATCATGGCGCCCGACGGCAGGCTGCTGCCGCCCGGCGAGATCGGCGAGGTCGTCGCGCGCGGCGACCTGGTGATGAGCGGCTACTGGCGTCTGCCTGACAAGACCGCCGAGACGCTGGTCGACGGCTGGCTGCACACCGGCGACCGCGGGCTCATCGACGCGCGCGGCTATCTCTTCCTGAAGGACCGGCTGAAGGAGCTGGTCATCACCGGCGGTTTCAACGTCTACCCGATCGACGTCGAGAACGCGCTCGGCCAGCACCCCGCGGTGCACGAGTGCGCGGTCTTCGGCATCCCCGACGACAAGTGGGGCGAGGCCGTGCAGGCCGCGGTGCAGCTGCGCGCCGGCGCCAGCGCGACGGCCGCCGAGCTGATCGCCTGGGTGCGCGAGAAGCTGGGGCCCGTGCAGACGCCCAAACAGATCCACTTCCACGCCAGCCTGCCGCGCTCGCCGGTGGGCAAGGTGCTGAAGACCGAGGTGCGCGAGATGGCGCTGTCTTCGGCACCGACATCCGGAGACCCGACATGACGACCCAGAAGGTGCCCGAGACCCGCTTGTGCAGCCACACGCTGACCAGCCTGCACTACCGCGACAAGAACCTCGTCGACGACCTGCTCGGCCGGCGCACGTTCACCGAGGTGATGGTGATGCAGATCCTGGCGCGCGAGCCGCGGCCGGTGGACATGCGCATCGTCGACGCGGTGCTGATCGTGCTGATGGAGCACGGCCTGACGCCCAGCGCCATCGCCACGCGGCTGATCTACATGAGCGCGCCCGAGAACCTGCAGGGCGCCGTCTCGGCCGGGCTGCTGGCGGTGGGCAGCAGCTTCGTCGGCACGATGGAGAACTGCTCGCGCCTGCTCGACCGCATCCAGGCAGCGGGCGATGCGCAGGCGCAGAAGGCCGAGGCGCTGGCCATCGCGCGCCAGCACAAGGCCGAACGCAGCGCGGTGCCGGGTTTCGGCCACCATTTGCACAAGCCGGTGGACCCGCGCGCCTACAAGCTGCTGGAGATGGCACGCGCCGAGCCCGACCTGAAGGGCGACAAGATCGCCGCGCTGATGACGCTGTCGGCCGCGGTCGACGAGGTGGCGGGCCGCGCGATCACGATCAACGCCACCGGCGCCGTGGCCGCGCTGCTGGGCGAGATCGGCGTGCCCACCGGCGTGATGCGCGGCTTCGCGGTGATCTCGCGTGCCGCCGGGCTGGTGGCGCACATCGTCGAGGAACAGCAGAGCCCCTCGGGCCGCTTCATCTGGGACACCGTGGAGCACGCGATGCCGACGGTCATCGACCATGGCTGAACGGGTGCTCGTCACCGGCGGCAGCCACGGCCTGGGCCGGGCGATGGTCGAGCGCCTGCGGGCCGACGGTTACCGCGTCGTCAACCTCGACCTGCAGCCGGCCGCCGCGGCGCACGCCGACGAGGTCTTCGTGCAGGCCGACCTGACCGATGAGCCCGGCCTGCGGGCGGCGCTGGCGGCCGTGATCGAACGCGAAGGCCCGATCACGCGCCTGGTCAACAACGCCGGCATCGTGCGCCCGGCCTCGTTCGAAGAGACCGAGCTGGCCGACCTGCAGGCGGTGATGGCGCTCAACGTCGGCGGCTCCATCGTTTGCGCGCAGGCGCTGCTGCCGGGCATGAAAGCGGCGCGCTTCGGCCGCATCGTGCACATCAGCAGCCGTGCCGCCATCGGCAAGGCCACACGCAGCGCCTATGCCGCCAGCAAGGCCGCGCTGCACGGCCTGGCGAAGACGATGGCGCTCGAACTGGGGCCCTACGGCGTTACCGTCAACGCCATCGGCCCCGGCCCGATCGCCTCGCCGCTGTTCGACCGCGTCAACCCGCCGGGCGCGCCGGCCACGCAGCAGATCGTCGATGCGATCCCGCTGCGGCGCATGGGCCAGCCCGCCGAAGTGGCGCATATGGTCGCCTCGTTGCTCGACGCACGCGCGGGCTTCGTCACCGGGCAGGTGCTGTACGTCTGCGGCGGCATGACGGTGGGGCTGGCGGCATGAGCCCGGCGCCGACCGCTCTGCCTTTGAGCCTTCAAGACCGCGTCGTCTTCGTCGCCGGCGGCGGTTCGTCCGGGCCCGGCTTCAGCATCGGCCGTGCGGCCTGCATCACCTATGCGCGCCTGGGCGCGAAGGTCTGCGTCGCCGACCGCGACCGCGGCTCGGCCGACGAGACCACCACGCTGATCCGCGCCGAAGGCGGCAGCGCCGAGACCTTCGTCGGCGACATGGCGCAGGAGGCCGACATCGTGCGCATCTTCGCCGAGGCCGCCGAGCACTTCGGCCCGGTCGATGCGCTGCATCACAACGTCGGCATCGGCAAGACCGGCGGGCCGATGGAGACGAGCGCGGCCGACCTCGACCGCATCCACGCCGTCAACGTGCGCAGCCTGCTGACGGCGGCGCAGCAGGTGCTGCCCGGCATGGCCGAGCGCGGGCGCGGGGCCATCGTCACGATCTCGTCGGTGGCCGGGCTGCGCTACCTCGGCTATCCGCACCTGGCCTACGGCGTGACCAAGGCCGCGCTGTCGCACTTCACGAAGCTGATCGCGCTCGAATACGCCGGCCGCGGCGTGCGCGCGAACTGCGTGGTGCCGGGGCTGATCGACACGCCGCGCATCGCCAGGACGGTGGCCGACCGCTTCGCCGCCGACCTGGACGAGGCCCGGGCCGCGCGCGACCGCCAGGTGCCGATGGGCCGCATGGGCACCGCCTGGGAGGTGGCGCATGCCTGCGCCTTCCTGCTCAGCGACGCCGCGGCCTACATCACCGGCACCGAGCTGGTCGTCGACGGCGGGCTGGTGGGGCGCTACGCCTGAGCGGCGGGGCCGCTCGGCGTCAGCCTGCCCGGGGTCGGCACGCAGCGCGCGCCTGCGCTGCTGCCTCCCGGCGGAGCTAGGGGGTGTTGCCCGCAGCTTCGCGCGCCTAGATTCCGCCCATCCCCTGCGCCTCGATCCGGACATCGTCTCGGCAGCGGACGCTTTCACGACAGCGCTTTTTGTCGTCACCGAATGCGTCACCGGAGCACGACATGCCGCTGCGCACCGCCGCCTTTGCGAGCCTCAGGTACTACACCCCGTCGACGGCGGCCTTGAGCGACCTGCGTCCGCCGGAGGCGGAGCTGGGCTTCGACTGGGGCTTCGACCTCGAGCTTCCCTGGGAGCGCCTGAGCGTCTTCGCCCGCCACATCGACACGGCGGCGGCCGTCTCCAGGATGCCGGTGTTCGCGCTGGCCGAGTTCGCGCTGGCGCGCGCCAGCGAGCTGGCGCTGGACGACGCCGACGCGGTCGCCGCCATCGACTGGCCGTCCTTGCCGCTGGGCGTCGTCGGCACCGACCACGTCGGCTACGGGTCGTTCGACCTCTGGCCCTTGCGGAACATCGACGTGCTGCAGTCGCTGCAGGCGGCGCTGAAGAGCGCCGGCCTGCTGGGCGCCCCTCGTCCCCGGCTGACGATCACGCTCGGTCGCCTGCTCGTGTTCCCGTACAAGGACTCGGCCATCGCCTTCGACGCGCTGGCCGAAGGCGACGTCGGGCCGGACTTCCTGTGCCTTCGCATCGACATGGACGTGGTGATGCTGGCCAACCGGCCGCCGTGGCCGCCGATGCCGGCGATGCAGACGCCCGGCATCGACGACTGGCGGCTGTCGCCCGGCTCGTTCTCGATGTCCGGCGCCCTGCTCATCGGGGAGGACGGCTGCGAGACGCTGCTGCCGGCCAATCTGGCCACGCGCATGGTGCGGTTCCGCCAGCTGGTGCGCACGCCGTCCAGCACCGAGGCGGCGCGTGGCGAGGGCGCGGCCCGGCTGCCGGTGTCCGGCTTCAATGGCCGTCTGCGGCTGGGCTACCAGGTCAACTACCAGTCGGAGTGGTTCCCGGTCGGCCATTCGCTGGGGCAGATCAGCTACAGCCTGCCGCTGGCGCCGGGCGAGAAGATGAAGATCTCGGTCGTGGACTGGACCCGGCGCGACGCGGCCAAGCGCTCCGAACAGACCAGCGAGAAGGAAGACCTCCAGCACGCCGCGCTGCGCGACCGCACCCTGACGGAGGCCGTGCAGATGGTGGTGCACGAGAGCCAGTCGGGCTCTTCGTTCATGGCCGGCGGCGCCTTGAGCGCTGGTGCGGGCATCCCGATCGGCCCGGTCAGCCTGGGCGTCGGCGGCGCGTTCGGGGCCGGCGGCGCTTCGACGGACTCCGAAGGCATGCGTTCGGTCGTCGGCGATACCACGCAGAAGATCAGCGACGCGTTCCACCAGGCTTCGAGCGTGCAGCGCGAGCTGAACTCGACCGTCGTCGTGCAGGCCGAGCAAGGCGAAGACGCGCAGGCCCGCACGCGCGTCGTCGCGAACTACAACCACAGCCACGCGCTGACGATCCTGTATTACGAGGTGCTGCAGCACCACCGCGTGCTCACCAAGCCGGTCAACGTGCGGCCGGTGCTGTTCCTGCGGCACGAATCGACGCGATTCGACTTCTCGCTCTCGGGTGAACCGGACTACTCGCTGATCGAGCGCTACGGCGCCGAGATCGCCGCGGCGTTGCTCGACGAATCCGTGCGCGGCTGCCTCGAGGTCGTCAAGAAGCGCGCCTGCCTGGCCTTCAACTTCGAGCGCGAGAAGAACAAGCGTGCGCTGCTCGGCGTTCCCTCCGACGACCACGAACTGGAGGAGTTCAGCTTCACCGTCGCGACGGGCGCCGACGGCCCGCAGATGAACCTGTATCTGACGGTCATCCCCAAGGCCGGCGGCACGCCGATCGAATGCGCCTTCAGCGACCTGTCGCTGGTCGTCATGAGCGGCTCGACCCCGCTGCCGACGGTGCTGGACAACTTCTTCGCACCGCATCGTGTGCGGCCGAACGAGGAGTTCATCGCTTCGCTGCGGCCGACGCGCAAGATCCGCTGGGGCAACGTCGCCGCCATCGAGGTGGGACAGACGATCGCGCCCGGCAACCGGATCGAGTTCACGAACCGCGGCTCACCGGCCGACTGGCTGGTGACGCGCATGAAGTTCGTGACGCAGTCCGGCAGCGATCGCTGGACGATGTTCGACGGCGTCCCGACGCCGGCGGCCGTCAAGTGGGACGGCAGCACCCGCGCCAACGTGCTCGCCTTCACGCCGCCGCTGACCTCGGTCGACGACCTGCTCAGCGACGACGAACGCTGCTGCCTGCGCCGGCTGGTCGAACACCTGAACGCCCATGCCGGCCACTACTGGCGCGCGATCTGGCTGGCGGAGACCGCGGCCGACCGCGCCGTCCGTCTGGACGGCTGGAGGGTGGCCGGCGTCCCGCTGCTGGACCTCGTCGACAACACCCTGCTCGAGGTCGACGGCGAGTATCTGGTCATGCCCACGGTGGCCGGCGCCCAGCGGGCGCTCGACCAGGCCTTCGAGACCCGGAACCTGGGCGTGTCGAAGACGCCGTACCTCGAGTACGTCGAACAGCTGCTGACGGTGCCGGCGCGAGGGGTGTTCGCCGAGGCCAAGCTCGGCCACTGCAACGCCTCGGAGATCATCGATCCCGACCGCTTCTGGGACTGGCAGACCTCGCCCATTCCCGACGACGCGCCCGACATCGCGCCCGCCAGCACCGACTCGCGCTACCAGGACCCGACCAAGGGACTGGCGCCCACCGCGTTCCCGACGCCGATCGTCAACATCGTCAATCCGCAGAGCCTCCCGGACGCCGGCGGCTTCAACGCGGCGTCCGGCGTGCTCGCGGCACTGGGGCCGTTCCGGGACATGTCCGGCATCAAGGAGCTGGGGCCCTACCTCACGACGCTGTCCAACAACGCCACGCAGCTGGCCTCGCAAGGGCTGAAGAACGCCCAGACCAGCGGCCTGGTGAGCACCATCCGCAATGCCAAGGAGCTGTCACCGCAGCAACGGGCCGACCTGATGAGCGAACTGCTCACCGGGCAGGTGAAGAACAACGTGGCGCCACCGGCTTCGGACCCCAAGCCGGAGCCCGCGCCCAAGCCCGAGACGGTGCCGCCACCCAAGCCCGAGACCCCGCCCGTCATCAAGGGGGTTCCCAAGCCGCTGGAGCCGAAGAAGCCCGTCGTCCTGAGCCCGAAGACACGGCGCCTGACCTTCACCTTCCTGTTCGACACCGGCCAGGAGATGTGGGGCGACTATCAGGTCGAGCTGCAGGACACGCAGACGATGCGAAGCTACATCCCGGACGGCAACCAGCAGAGCAGCAACATCCTCTACATGGACGTGCCGTCCAGCATCAAGGCGGGCGTCGTCGTGCGCGTGCAGGGCGCCGTGAAGCCGCGCACGATCCAGGCGCCTTCGGGCATCGAGCCGCGCAGCTGGTCGCTGGAGATCCAGCGCACGGACCAGTTCGGCAGCATGGACGGCGTGACCGGCTTCAACATCATCGGCCAGACCAAGGAAGCGAACCTCGAGCTGACGCTGGAGACCGAGGACGAGAACACGACCGCCAAGACCAGCTCCGACGAGTGGGGCGCGTCGGTCAAGGCCGGCGGCACGATCAAGGTGGTGGAGCTGGAAGGCGAGGGCTCCTACAAGTACACCAAGACCGAAGAGAAGACGGTGATGCAGGGCGCCAAGGAAGTCCGGACGATGAAGTTCAACGTGCGCATGCTCGACAAGCAGAAGCAGCCCAGGATCGAGCCGGTCAAATAGGCGGCGTCGCCCTTGGGCCGGGGAGGGCGCAGGCTGCCGAGCGCCGCGTCAGCGCCGTCGCGCCTGGGCTCCGTCCAGGAGCAGACGCAGCGCGCGCTCGAACAACAGGTCGGCATCGCCGCCCACCGTCGCGGCCCAGCCTTCGGCCAGCAGCGGGTATTGCGTGGCGTCGGGAATCGCGGCGGCCGCCAGGGCATCGGGCTGCTGGATCGACTGTTCCTCCAGCACCCAGCCGACGACGAAACGACCCACCGACATCAGCAGCGTCGTCGCAGCGACCGGCGTGAAGCCGGCCGCGTGCAGCATGCGCAGCCGGGCCTCGATGGGCTCGTGCTGGGCCTTGCCAGGCCGGGTGCCGGCATGGAGCCGCGCGCCGTCGCGGTAGGCCAGCAGCGCACGGCGGAAGCTCAGGCCGTCGGCCATCAGCCAGTCCTGCCAGGGCTGCTGCGGGTCGGGGGACAGCCGGGCACGGCTTTCCAGCATGACGGCGGCCGACATCGCGTCCAGCAGCGCGGCGCGGCTCTCGAAATGCCAGTACAGCGTCGGCGACTGCACGCCCAGGCGCTCGGCCAGCCTGCGGGTGGTCAGCGCGTCGATGCCGACCTCGTTCAACAGCTCGAGGGCGGCGCGCAGCACGTCGTCGCGGTGGAGTCGGGCACGGTCGGTCATGGTGTCACTCTATCAATGATCGGGAAGATGGTTCACAATCCGTCTATCAATGATAGAGAGAGTCTGTGAACCGAGCTTTGACCGTCATCCTGCTGACGCTGGCGCTGGACGCCGTCGGCATGAGCCTGGTGTTCCCCATCCTGCCCGGCCTGCTGCGTGAACTCGCCGGTGCCGACGCCACCGCCTACCACTACGGCGCGCTGCTGGCCGTCTATGCGGCGATGCAGTTCCTGTTCTCCCCGGTGCTGGGCGCCTTGAGCGACCGCTACGGCCGCCGGCCGGTGCTGCTGGCCTCGCTGGCCGGCGCGGCGGCCGACTACGTGCTGATGGCGCTGGCGCCCAACCTGGCCTGGCTGTACGTCGGCCGCGTGCTGTCCGGTGTCACCGGCGCCAGCATGGCGGTGGGCACGGCCTACATCACCGACGTCACCGACGAGCCCGACCGCGCCCGGCGCTACGGCCAGATGGGCGCGGCGCTGGGCCTGGGCTTCGTCGTCGGGCCGCTGATCGGCGGCGCGCTCGGCGAATGGTCGCTGCGTGCGCCCTTCCTGGCAGCGGCGGCGATGAACGCGCTGAACCTGCTGCTCGCCTGGCGCGTGCTGCCCGAGTCCAACCAGCACCGCACGGCCGCGCTGGAAGTCGTCAAGCTCAGCGCCTTCTCGGCGCTGCACCGCCTGCAGGGCCGGCGGCCGCTGCTGCCGCTGGTCGGCGTGTTCGCCGTCGTCGCGCTGGTGTCGCAGGTGCCGGGCTCGCTGTGGATCCTGTACGGGCAGGAGCGTTACGGCTGGACCGCCTGGGTCGCGGGCCTGTCGCTGGCCTGCTACGGCGGCCTGCATGCCGTCTCGCAGGCCTTCGTCACCGGGCCGCTGGTGGCCCGGCTCGGCGAGCGGCGCGGGCTGCTGGTCGGCATGGCCGCCGACGGCCTGGGCTTCGTGCTGATCGGCGTGGCGACGGTGGGCTGGATGCCGTTCGCGCTCTTGCCGCTGTTCGCCGCCGGCGGCCTGGCCTTGCCGGCGCTGCAGGCGATGCTGGCGCGCCAGGTCGACGAGCAGCACCAGGGCGAGCTGCAGGGCACGCTGGCCAGCCTCACGAGCCTGATCGGCGTCGGCGGGCCGCTGGTCGTCACGGCGGCCTTCGCGGCGACGCAGCAGTCTGCGCCGGGCAGCGTCTGGATCGCCGCGGCGCTGTTCTACCTGCTGGCGCTGCCGCTGCTGTTCAGCCGGCGCGCGCGCGAAGGCGAGAGCCAACCGACTCCCTGATGACCATGCATCTCACGTTCCACCGCCGTGCCGCGCCGGCCCTGGCGGCCTTGCTGCTGGGCGCCTGTGCGGCGGTCGAGCCGCCGCCTGCACCTGCGGCCGTCGCGCCGCCGCAATGGTCGGCGCCGCTGCCGCACGACGGCCGCGTGGCCGATCTGACGCGCTGGTGGCAGCAGTTCGACGACCCGTTGCTCGTGCAGCTGATCGCCGCAGCGCAGCAGGAAAGCCCGACGCTCGCCGCCGCCGCGTCCCGGCTGGCGCAGTCGCGCGCGGCCGGCGTCGCCGCCGGGGCGGCGCTGCTGCCGACGCTCGAGGCCACGGCCGGCGTCACCCGTGCTCGGTCCGAGCTGGGTGCTTCGGTCGGCACCAGCCGCTCGGCCGGGCTGCAGGCGGGCTGGGAGCTCGACCTCTTCGGCGGCGGCCGCGCCGCCCGCGACGCGGCGCAGGCGCGTTTCGAAGGCGCCCAAGCGTCGTGGCACGCGGCGCGTGTGTCGGTGGCCGCCGAGGTCGCCGGCCGCTACCTCGCGCTGCGCGCCTGCGAAGCGCAGCTCGTGCAGAGCCGCGCCGACGCCGCGTCGCGCGCCGAATCGGCCCGGCTGACCGAACTCAGCGCCCGCGCGGGGTTCCGGGCGCCGGCCGACGCCGCGCTGGCCCGCGCCAGCGCCGCGCAGGGCAACGCGCTGCTCACCGCCCAGCAGGCGCAGTGCGACGCCGAACTCAAGGCGCTGGTCGCGCTGACCGGTGACGACGAGCCTGGCCTGCGCGGCCGTCTCGCGGCCCGCACGGCCGAGCTGCCGCGCCCGGCGCAGATCGACGTGCAGGCCGTGCCCGGCGCGCTGCTGAACCAGCGGCCCGACCTCTACGCCGCCGGCCGCGACCTGGTGGCCGCCAGCGGCGACCTGGCGCAAAGCCGCGCCGCACGGCTGCCGCGCATCACGCTGGCCGGCACCGTCGCCGCCGCGCGGCTGGACGCCGCCGGCGCCCAGCTAGACGGCCGAACCTGGTCGGTCGGCCCGCTGGCGGTGACCTTGCCGCTGTTCGACGGCGGCACGCGGCGCGCCAACGTCGACGCCGCGCGCACCGCCTACGACGCCGCCGCCGTCGCCTACCGCAGCCAGCTGCGCGCCGCGGTGCGCGAGGTGGAAGAGGCGCTGCTGCAGCTGAAGAGCACGGCCACGCGCGCCGACGACGCAAGCACCGCCGCCGAAGGCTACGAGCTCGCGTTCCGCGCCACCGAGCGCCGCCAGCAGAGCGGCGCCGCCAGCTTGTTCGAGCTGGAGGACGCGCGCCGCAGCGCCGTGCAGGCCCGCGTCGCGCTGATCGACCTGCAGCGCGAACGTGTCGCCGCCTGGATCGCGCTGTACCGCGCGCTCGGCGGTGGCTGGAGCGCGGCCGACGCCACCGCGGCGCAAGACCCGAACCGATAACGGAGCCCCGATGCCTTTCGCCATGCCCTCGCGTTCCAAGCTCCTCGTGCTGTCGTGCACGGTGGCTGCCGTGGCCGCTGCCGCCTTCCTCGCGTTCGGTGCCCGCGCTGCCGACGAGCCGAAGGCCGCGCCGGCACCCAAGGCCGCGCTGACGGTGACCGTGACCCAGCCGCAGATCGAGCGGCTGCCGATCCGCATCGCCGCCAACGGCAACGTCGCCGCCTGGCAGGAAGCCAGCGTCGGCACCGAAGCCAACGGCCTGCGCCTGGCCGAGGTGCGCGCCAACGTCGGCGACGTCGTCAAACGCGGCCAGGTGCTCGCGGTGTTCGCGCCCGACACGGTGCAGGCCGATCTGGCGCAGATCGACGCCGGCGTCGCCGAAGCCGAGGCCGCGCTGGCCGAGGCCGCCGCCGACGCCGGGCGCGCCCGCGAGCTGCAGCCCAGCGGCGCCTTGAGTGCGCAGCAGGTCAGCCAGTACCTCACCGCCGAACGAACGGCCCAAGCCCGCTTGCAGGCGCAGCGCGCCGCCGCCCGCGTGCAGCGGCTGCGGCTGGCGCAGACGCAGGTGCTCGCGCCCGACGCCGGTGTCATCTCGGCCCGCTCGGCCACCGTCGGTGCGGTGCTGCCGGCCGGGCAGGAGCTGTTCCGCCTGATCCGCCAGGGCCGCCTGGAATGGCGCGCCGAGCTGCCGTCCAGCGACCTGGCGCGCGTGAAGCCCGGCATGCGGGCCCGCGTGCTGCCGATCAATGACGGCGCCGCTGTCGCCGGCACGGTGCGCGTCGTCGCCCCGACCGTCGACGCCCAGACGCGCAACGGCATCGTCTACGTCGACCTCGGCCCGTCGGCGGACACCCGGGCCGGCATGTTCGCGCGCGGCGAGTTCGAGGTCGGCAGCAGCGAGGCGCTGACCTTGCCGCAGAGCGCGGTCGTGCTGCGCGACGGTTTCCACTATGTGCTGAAGCTGAGCGCCGACTCCCGGGTCGCGCTGACCAAGGTGGCCGTCGGCCGGCGCGCCGGCGAGCGCATCGAGATCACCGGCGGGCTCGACGCCGCGGCCAAGGTGGTCGCCGCGGGCAGCGGCTTCCTCGGCGACGGCGACACCGTGAGGGTGGTCGGCGCGCCGCGCTCCGCGGCCGTGACGGCCGGCAACTGAACGGGAGCGCCGCCATGCTCAACGTCTCCTCCTGGTCGATCCGCAATCCGACGCCGGCGATCCTGCTGTTCGTGCTGCTCACGCTGGCCGGGCTGCTGGGCTTTCGGGCGATGAAGGTCCAGAACTTCCCCGACATCGACCTGCCGATGGTCACCGTGACGGCGTCGCTGCCCGGCGCGTCGCCGGCGCAGCTGGAGACCGAGGTCGCACGCAAGATCGAGAACTCGATCGCCACGGTGCAGGGCGTCAAGCACGTCTACACCAACCTGCAGGACGGCACCGCGACGCTGACCGTCGAGTTCCGCCTGGAGAAGCCGACGCAGGAGGCCGTCGACGACGTGCGCGACGCCGTCGCGCGCGTGCGCTCGGACCTGCCGGCCGACCTGCGCGACCCGGTGATCCAGAAGCTCGACCTCGCCGGCTCGCCGATCCTGACCTACACCGTGTCCTCGGCACGCATGGACGACGAGGCGCTGTCGTGGTTCGTCGACAACCAGGTCACCAAGGCGATGCTGGCGGTGCCGGGGGTCGGTGCCGTCACGCGCGTGGGCGGCGTCACGCGTGAAGTGCGGGTCGAACTCGACCCGGCCAAGCTGCTGGCGCTGAACGCCACCGCGGCCGACATCTCGCGCCAGCTGCGCCGCATCCAGCAGGAGGCCTCGGGCGGGCGTGCCGGCCTGGGCGGTGCCGAACAGTCGGTGCGCACGCTGGCCACCGTGCAGTCGGCTGCCGAGCTGGCGGCGATGACCGTGTCGCTGGGCGACGGCCGCCAGATCCGCCTCGACCAGGTGGCCACGGTCGCCGACACGGTGGCCGAGCAGCGCTCGGCCGCGCTGCTGAACGGCAAGCCGGTGGTCGGCTTCGAGATCGTGCGCTCGCGCGGCGCCGGCGAGATCGACGTCACGGACGGCGTGCGCGCCACGCTCGAGCGGCTGAAGCAGTCGCATCCCGACATCCAGCTCACCGAGGCCTTCAACTTCGTCGACCCCGTCGTCGAGAACTACGACGGCTCGATGAAGCTGCTGTACGAAGGCGCCGCGCTGGCGGTGCTGGTGGTCTTCCTGTTCCTGCGCGACGCGCGCTCGACCTTCGTGTCGGCCGTGGCGCTGCCGCTGGCGGCCATCCCCACCTTCGCCGCGATGCAGCTGCTGGGCTTCAGCGTCAACGGCATCACGCTGCTGAGCCTGTCGCTGGTGGTCGGCGTCCTGGTCGACGACGCGATCGTCGAGATCGAGAACATCACGCGCCACCTGCGCATGGGCAAGACGCCGTACCAGGCGGCGATGGAGGCCGCCGACGAGATCGGGCTGGCGGTGATCGCCACCACCTTCACGCTGATCGCGGTGTTCCTGCCGACGGCCTTCATGGGCGGGGTGCCGGGCAAGTTCTTCGTCCAGTTCGGCTGGACGGCGGCGATCGCGGTGTTCTTCTCGCTGCTGGTCGCGCGCATGCTGACGCCGATGATGGCCGCCTACCTGCTGAAGGCGCCGCGGCACGAGGCGCGCGAGCCGGGCTGGCTGGCGCCGTACCTGAACGTGGTGCGCTGGTGCCTGAAGCACCGGCTGCGCACGCTGGCCGCGGCGGCGCTGTTCTTCGTCGGGTCGTTCGCGCTGGTGCCGCTGCTGGACACCGGCTTCCTCCCGCCCGACGACCTGTCGCAGACGCAGGTGACGCTGACGCTGCCGCCCGGCAGCAGTTTCAGGCAGACCTACGCGCTGGCCGAACAGGCGCGGCAGGTGGTGCAGCGCAACCCGCAGGTCAAAATGGTCTACACCGCGATCGGCGGCGGCAGCGCGGGCTCGGATCCCTTCGCCTTCGGCGGCGGCTCCAACGTTCGCACCGCGGTGCTGACCGTCAACATGACGCACCGCAGCGAGCGCAAGGGCCTGAGCAAGCAGGCCGTCGAGGCCCAGCTGCGCAGCGCGCTCGAAGCCGTGCCCGGCGCCCGGGTGCAGGTGGGCATGGGCTCGTCGAACGAGAAGTACGTGCTGGTGCTGGCCGGCGAGGACGGCGCCGCGCTGGCCGAGCACGCGCGTGTCGTCGAGCGCGAGCTGCGCACGCTGCCGGGCATCGGCGCCGTCACCTCGACGGCCAGCCTGGTGCGGCCGGAGCTGGTGGTGCGGCCCGACTTCGCGCGTGCCGCCGACCTCGGCGTCACCTCGGCCGACATCGCCGACACGCTGCGCATCGCCACCGCGGGCGACTACGAGCAGGACCTGGCCAAGCTCGACCTCAGCCAGCGCCAGGTGCCGGTGGTGGTGAGGCTCCCGGACGATGCGCGGCAGGACATCGACCTGCTGTCGCGCCTGCCGGTGCCGGGCCGGCGCGGCCCGGTCGCGCTGTCGAACGTGGCGACGCTGGAGATCGCCAGCGGCCCGTCCGAGATCGCGCGCTACGACCGGCTGCGCAACGTCAACTTCGAGATCGAACTCAACCAGCGGCCGCTGGGCGAGGTGCAGGACGCGGCGCAGGCGCTGCCCAGCCTGCGCCAGCTGCCGCCCGGCGTGATGCAGACCTCGGTGGGCGACGCCGAGGTGATGGAGGAGCTGTTCGCGAGCTTCGGCCTGGCGATGGCCACCGGCGTGCTGTGCATCTACGTCGTGCTGGTGCTGCTGTTCAAGGACTTCGTGCAGCCGCTGACCATCCTCGCGGCGCTGCTGCTCTCGGTGCCGGGCGCCTTCCTGGCGCTGTTCGTCACGCACACCGCGCTGTCGATGCCGTCGATGATCGGCCTGGTGATGCTGATGGGCATCGCGACCAAGAACTCGATCCTGCTGATCGACTACGTGATCCTGGCGCGGCGCGAGCACGGCCTGGCGCGCTGGGACGCCATCGTCGACGCCTGCCGCAAGCGCGCGCGGCCGATCGTCATGACGACGGTGGCGATGGGCGCCGGCATGATGCCGATCGCGCTCGGCCTGGGCGTGGACCCGAGCTTCCGCGCGCCGATGGCGATCGTCGTGATCGGCGGCCTGATTACCTCGACCTTCCTCAGCCTGCTGGTGATCCCGGTCGTGTTCACCTTCGTCGACGACGCCGAGCAGTGGGTGGCGCGCAAGATCAGGAGAACCGACCGCCAGGGGCCGCAAACGCCGGATGGCGGCTCCTTCATGCCGCCTCGATTCGGCCCGCCCTGAACGGGCGACGTTCGCCCGCGATGCGGCCCGGCGAGCTCGGCTGGGATGCCGCTGCCGGCGTCGGCGATGCACACGCGCGCCCACTCTGCGCGCGCTGTGACTCGCCTGCCCGCAGGCGCCCCTTGATGGTGCGCGGCGCTTGCCACCTAGTAGAAGCTCTCGGAGAGCTGAACGCTTCGACGCTCGCCACGGTGCTAAGGTTGGCCGGCATGCCGATCGCTGCCGGAGGCGCTGGCGAGCAAGGCAAAGGAGATGACCATGCCTGAGTCGAGATCCATGCATCGCCGCGATGTGCTCCGCTGGAGCCTCGCGGCCGCGGGCGTCGGACTGGCAGGCCGTGGCGCCGCGGCGGACGCTCCCGGGCGGCAGAAGCCCGACCCGTGGCCGGCGCTGCGGCAGGCCGTGTTCGGCACGCGCGAGATCGGATCGGCGGACGGCGTCATCGAGCTGGAGGCGCCGGTCCGGGCGGAGGATGCGGCCGTCGTGCCGATCGCCGTTCGAGCGCTGATTCCCCAGACGCCGCAGCGCTACATCCGGCGCATCCAGTTGGTCATCGACCACAACCCGTCGCCGTTCGGGGTGGCGATCGACTTCACGCCCTTGTCGGGCCGCGCCGACTTCGAGACCCGCGTCAGGGTCGAGGAATACACGACGGTGCGGGCGATCGCCGAACTGAACGACGGCAGGCTCGTCATGGACACCCGCTTCGTCAAGGCTTCCGGCGGATGCTCGGCGCCGGCCGGCAAGGACGCCGCCGAAGCGATGGCCCATCTCGGCCGCATGCGGCTGAGCGTGAACCCGCCCGCGGCGCCCGGAGAAGCGGCCGTGGCGCAGCTGATGGTGAGCCACCCCAACATCTCCGGGCTCGCGATCGACCAGCTGACGCGCCTGGCCCCGCATCCGCGCTTCGTGCGGCGCGTGGCGATCACCTTCGAAGGCCGCCCGGTGCTGACCGCCGACGTGGACTTCACGCTGAGCGAGAACCCGAACCTGCGCTTTCGTGTCCAGCCCACGGGGCCCGGCGAGCTGAAGGCCGTGGTCGTCGACACCGAGTCGGCCACTTTCGACATCAGCGCCCCCGTGACGGCGTCGTGAGCGTGTCGCCGTGCCGCCGCGCCGGGTGGGCGCTGCTGCTGGCGGCCGTCTGGCTGGCCGGATGCGCCGGCGATCCCCGCGGTGGCGCAGCCGCGGCCGCCGCGGCGCCCTTGTCGCTGGAGGTCGTGGCCGCCGGCGTCTACGTGCATCGCGGCGAACAGCAGGAGTTCGACGAGACCAACCGTGGCGACGTGGCCAACGTCGGCTTCGTCGTCGGCGATCGCTGCGTCGCCGTGATCGACACCGGCAGCACGCTGGAAGTCGGCCGGCGCCTGCTGGCCGCGGTGCGCAGCGTCACGGCCAAGCCGGTGTGCTTCGTCGTCAACACGCACATGCATCCCGACCACGTGCTAGGCAACGCGGCGTTCGAGGGCGTCGACGGCGGGCCGGTGTTCGTCGGACACGCGCGCCTGCCGGGCGCGCTCGCGGTTCGTGCCGGAAGCTACCTGCGGGCCGTGCAGCGCGACGTCGGGCCGCCGGCAGAGGGGACGCGGGTGCTGCTGCCTTCGCGTCTGGTCGAGCAGCAGGACAGCCTGGACCTCGGCGGGCGACGGCTGCTGCTGCGGGCCTGGCCGACGGCTCATACGGACAACGACCTGACCGTCTGGGACGAGGCCACGCGCACGCTCTGGACGGGCGACCTGCTGTTCGTCGGCCGCATCCCGGCGATCGACGGCAGGTTGTCGGGCTGGCTCGCGGCCTGTCGCGAGCTCGCGCTGTCGCCGGCCGAACGGCTGGTGCCGGGGCACGGCGACTTCCACGGCGCCTGGCGCGACACGCTCGCGCGGCAGACCGACTACCTGGAGGCGGTGCAGGCCCAGGTCCGCAGCGCGATCAAGGCCGGCAGAACGCTGCCCGAGATGCTGGCTCAGGACGCTGCGGCGGACGCGACGGCAGGGCGTTCGGCCTGGGCGTTGTACGACCAGTACCACCGGCGCAATCTAACTGCGGCTTATGCCGAGCTCGAGTGGGAATGACGGACAACGCGATGACGACGCCCGGTGTCCGGGGCGGCCGCCGCGGCGCGGTCTACATCTGCGCCAGGCGCGCCGCCATCAGCTCGCGCTCACGCTCGTTGGCGGTCCAGGCGATGGCCTCCTGCAGGGCCTCGCGGGCCTCGGCGACACGATCCAGCCGCCACAGCAGGTCGGCGCGCGCGCTGGCCCACCAGGGATAGCCGCTCAGCGGCAGAGCCTCCACCAGCGGCAGCGCCTGTGCCGGTCCGATCGCGTGGCTGAGCGCCACGGCGCGGTTCAGCGCCACGACCGGGTTGGGCTGTAGCGCCAGCAACTGGTCGTAGAGCCGCAGCAGTTCGGCCCAGTCGGTGTCTTCGGCGCGGCTCGCGCGGGCATGCACCGCCGCCAGCTCGGCCTGCAGCGCGAGGCTGCGCGGCCCGGACGAGCCTGCTGCCGTCAGGCTGCGGCAGCGCGCCAGCGCCGCATGGCCCCGGCGCAGCAGCAGCCGGTCCCAGCGGCGGCGGTCCTGGTCCATCAGCAGCACCGGCCGGCCGTGGGCGTCGGTCCGCGCCGGCAGGCGCGAAGCCTGCAGTTCCATCAAGGCCTGCAGGGCGTGGGTGTCGGGTTCCGCCGGCAGCAGCACGGCCAGATGGCGCGCCAGCCGCAGGGCCTCGTGACACAGGGTCGGCCGCGTCCACTCGGTGCCGTGGCTGGCGGCGTAGCCTTCGTTGAACATCAGGTAGAGCACGGTGCAGACGGCGTCCAGGCGCGCGGCGCGCTCCGCCGCCGGCGGCAGCTCGAACGGCTCGCCGGCCAGCTGCGCCTTCGCCCGCGAGATGCGCTGCGCGACGGTGGCCTCCTTGGTGAACGTCGCGCGTGCGATCTCGGCCACCGTCAGGCCGGCCACCAGACGCAAGGTGAGGGCGCATCTGGCTTCGCGCGCGAGCTTGGGGTGACAGGCGATGAACATCAGCCGCAAGGCGTCGTCGCCGACCTCGTCGGCCTCGTCCTGCAGCAGCAGGTCCAGCGGGTCGGGCGCGACGTGCGCGGCGCGCGCGTCGGCATCGTGGCCCAGCGCCTGCTGTTCCCGCGCGGCCATCTGCGCATGGCGCATGCGGTCCAGCAGGCGGTGTTTGGCCGCGGTCATCAACCAGGCGCCGGGGCGCTCGGGCCAGCCTTCCGCCGGCCAGTGCTGCATCGCGGCCAGCAGCGCGTCCTGCACGCAGTCCTCGGCCTGCGCCAGATCGGCGCCCGCGCGCAGCAGCGCTGCGGTCAGGCGCCTGGCCTCGAGGCGCCAGACGGCCTCGATCGACGCTGTCATCGGCGCTGCTTGATGGCCGCCAGCTGCTCGCGGATCAGGCGCTCGGCGTCCTCGGGCGGCAGATCGATGCCGCCCATCAGCGGGCGCACCTCGATGCAGCAGGCCTGGCCCGGGAACGGCGCCGGAAAGCGCTGCGCCCATGCCAGCGCCTCCTCGTGCGAGCGCACCTCGATCAGCGTGTAGCCGGCGATCAGCTCCTTGGTCTCGGCGAACGGCCCGTCCATCAGGCTCGCCAGGCCGGCGGCGTCGTACTGCACGCGAAAGCCCTGGCTGCTGGGCTGCAGGCCGGCGCCGTCGAGCAGCACGCCGGCCCGCGCCATCTCGTCATGGAAGGCCATCATGCGCGGCACCAGCGTCGGGTCGTCGGGAAAGTCGCCGGCCTCGCTCATCGCGGTGGCGCGGACCTGGATCATGTAGCGGGGCATGCACGTCTCCTGTGGCAGTGGTCTTGCACGACGAACGGCGGGGCGCCGTTTCGACAGGCCGCCCCCGGTTCAGGTGCCGGACTTGAGGCGCAGCCCGGCGAGCGACGGCGCGACCAGGCGCGGCGAGCCCGCACCCGGGACCTCGCCGAAGCGCTCGCTGCCGCCGTTCCAGTCGGCCAGCGCCTGCTCCAGCTCGTCCTGCGTGCGGGCGACGAAGTTCCACCACAGCAGCGGCGGCGGCCCGAACGGCGCGCCGCCCAGCAGCAGCAGTTGCGCGTCGGCGGCGAGGTGGATCTCGACGGCGCTGGCGCCCCGGCCCAGATCGAGCAGCGTTCCAGGCTCCAGCGCTTCGCCCGCGACGGTGGCGCTCTTGCGCAGCACCAGCGCCGCATGCTCGAAGCCGGGATCCAGCGGCAGGCTCACGGTCGCTTCGCGCTGCGCGACGAGGTCCAGGCCGACCAGCGGGCTGAACACCTGCACCGGCGAGCGCCGGCCGAGCGCCTCGCCGACCAGCACCGTGACGCTGACGCCGTCGCCTTCGACGACCGGCAGTTCGGCGTGGTGCTCGAAGGCCGGCGCCCGGTTGCGCTCGGCGTCGGGCAGCGCGATCCACATCTGCGCGGCGTGCAGCGCGCCGCCGTCGCCGACCTGGTCTTCGCTGTGCGCGATGCCGCGCCCGGCGGTCATCAGGTTGACCTGGCCGGCGCGGATCAGCTGCTCGCTGCCCAGCGAATCCCGGTGCAGCAGTGCGCCTTCGATCATCCAGGTGAAGGTCTGCAGCCCGATGTGCGGATGCGGCCCCACGTGCATGCCCTGGCCGGGCGGGAAGTGCGCCGGACCGGCGTGGTCGACGAAGCACCACGCGCCGACGGTGCGCAGCGCACGGTGGGGCAGGGCGCGCCGCAGCACGATGCCGCCGACGTCGGAAGGGCGCGCCTCGATGCGCCGCGGGGCTGGCGGCGCAGCGTGCGGGTGGGTCTCGTTCGGGTTCATCGGCAGGCTCCGGTTGCCATGCGGCCATCGTAGGCCGGCCCGGGTCCGTCCGCTGCCGCGGCCTTACTCGGTGGCATCGGCGTTCGCCGCCCGCAGCGGGTCGGAGACCTCCATCCAGTCCAGGTCGTTCTCCAGGCGGTGGAAGGCGTCGTCGCCGATCTCGCCGCTTTGGCGCAGCGTCAGCAGCGCCGCCCGCGCGGCCCGCAGCGCGCTGCGGTAGGCGGTGTCGCATTCCGCGCCGAAGGCGGCATTCGGACCGTCCCGCAGGTGCATCTGACCCAGGCGGATCGTCAGCTCGTGGCGCACGAGATCGACGGCCGGCGAGCCGCCGGCCGGCAGGTGCCTGCAGGCCGCCTGCAGCAGGCGCTCGCGTGCCAGCCGTTCCTCGTGGGCGACCGGGTCGCCGTCGTCGAGCTTCAGGGCGCAAAGCAGCGGTCTCAGCGTGAGGCCTTGCAGCAGCAGGGTCCCGAGCACGACCAGGAAGGCGGTGAGCACGATCATGTCGCGTGCCGGGAAGCCTTCGGGCAGCGCCAGCGCGGCGGCGAGCGTGACGATGCCGCGCATGCCGGCCCAGGCGATCACCAGCCCGCTGCCCGCGGTGGGCTGCAGCATCGGGCGCGGCGGCCGGAAGCCGAAGCGGCGGTCGCGCCAGCGCAGCACCGCGTTGAACGACATCTGCCAGGCGATGCGCACGCCGATGACGGTCGCCAGCACCGCGGCGCCCACCGTCAGGTATTGCTCGCGCAGCGCCGGGGCCAGCTCGACCAGGATCGGCCTGATCTGCAGCCCGATGAAGATGAACGCGAAGATGTTCAGCGCGAAGACGACCGTCGCCCAGACCGCGTTGGTCGGCAGGCGCACGCGGGCCGGCACCCGTGCCGGCGCGGTGCGCGACAAGGTCATCGCGAAGCAGACCGTCGTCAGCACGCCCGACAGCCCGACGCGCTCGGCGAACAGCCAGACGCCGATCGCGCCGAGGAAGGTCAGGATGATCGAGGTCGGGATGTGCTGCACACGCTCGAGTGCACGCTGCACCAGCCAGCCGAGCACCGGCCCGGCGACGAGGCTGCCGGCCACGCCGAGCAGAAAGGTCGGCGCCACCGCCTGCACCGAAAAACCGCCCGCCGCGACGGCGCCGACGGCCAGGCGATAGATCAGCAGCGCGCTGGCGTCGTTGAGCAGGCTCTCACCTTCCAGGACGCTCAGCAGCCGCTGCGGCGGGCGCAGCGGGCGCAGGACGGCCGTCGCCGCCACGGCATCGGGCGGGGCGACGAGCGCGCCCAGCGCGACCGCCGCCGCCCAGGGCACGCCGGGCGCGAGTGCATGCACGACCAGCGCCACCGCCGCCGTCGTCAGGCCGATCGCCACGACCACCAGGCCGAGCAGCGGCCCCCAGTTGTCGCGAAGGTCGCGCAGCGAGGCGTCGAAGCCGGCGTCGACGAGCACCGGCGCGACGAACAGCGCCAGCACCAGTTCGGGCGGCAGGCTCAGCTGCGGCGCCCCGGGCACGAAGGCCAGCAGCGCGCCGCCGATCGCCAGGAACACCGGATACGGCGCACCGACCCGCCGCGCCGCCGCGGCCAGCACCACGGCGGCGAGGAACAGCAAGAGAACCTGCTCGAACGCCGCCATGCGGCGCAGTGTCGCGGGCCGAAGAACGGCCGTCCGCGAGCGCGCCTCAACCCCATGGCCGTCACGGGAGTTTTCACGCCACACGACGCCGCCCGTCGGCCTGCGGCGGCGAGGAACTCCTAGCCCAGCGGCGGCGCGAACCGATCCGCATGCCCGCTGGCGCGGAACTGCTCGACGATGTAGTCGACGAACACCCGCAGCTTGGCCGGCAGCAGTCTGCGGCTGGTGTAGTAGATCGACAGCGGCCGCGCCTCGGCGTGCCAGCCCGGGAGCACGCGCGCCAGGGCGCCGCTCTCCAGCAGCGGCAGGGCGTGCGGCAGCGGCAGCATCGCGATGCCGAGCCCCATGGCCGCGGCGCGCGCCATGGCTTCGGGGTCGTCCAGCACCATCACCGGCCGGACGTTGGCGACCAGTTCCTCGCCTTCGGCGTTCTTCAGGGACCACGGCACCGTGCGCCCGGTGACCAGCGAGCGGCGCAGCAGGCCGTGGTGGCGTGGCAGATCCCGCGGATGCCCGGGCCTGCCCTGGGCCTTCAGATAGTCCGGCGAGGCCGCCAGCACGAGCTGCACCCGCGCCAGCTCACGCGCGATCAGGGCGTCGGTCAGCTCGATGCCGCCGCCGATGGCGACGTCGAAACCCTCGGCCACCAGGTCGACCTGGTGATTGTCGAAATGCAGGTCGGGCAGCACCTCGGGGTAGCGGCGCACGAACCCGGCGAGCAAGGGCAGCACGTACTCGCGGCCGACCGTCGGCGCCAGCGCGATCTTCAGCGTGCCGGCGGGCTTGCCGGCACCCTGGCGCAGCTCGGTCAGCGCGGTGCCGATCTCGTGCCACGGCAGCCGCACCTGGCCGTAGAGGCGCTCGCCGTCGGTGGTCAGCGCCAGGCTGCGCGTGCTGCGCTGGAAGAGGCGCACGCCCAGCCGGGCCTCCAGCTGGGCCACGCTCTTGCTGACCGCTGCCGGCGTCAGGCCCAGGCGGCGCGCCGCAGCCGAGAAGCTGCCGGCGTCGGCGGCCGTGATGAAGGCGTCCAGCGCGCCGCGGAGTTCGGTCGACATCCACCGTCTTATACCGAAGGTTGAAACTGAACGCGCGATTCGCTGGCTACCGCGACGAGATGCCGCCGCCCACACTGGACGCCTCCAACCCGAGTCCGAAAGGAAGCGACATGAACACCGCCCTCCACGCCAACCCGTCGACCGCCGCCCTGCCTCTGGCCGGCAAGGTCGCCTTCATCCACGGGGGCTCGCGCGGCATCGGCGCCGCGACGGCACGCCGACTGGCGCGCGACGGCGCCACCGTCGCCGTCGGCTACGCGGCCTCGGCCGGTGCGGCCGAGGCGCTCGTCCGGGAGATCGTCGCCGGCGGTGGCCAGGCCGTCGCCGTCAAGGCGGACGGCAACGAACCGGCCAGCCTGAGCCAGGCGATCGACGGCGTGGCGGATCGTTACGGCCGCCTCGACATCCTGGTCAACAGCGCCGGCGTGCTGACCCTCGCGCCGCTGGAGCAGTTCACGCTCGCCGACTTCGACCGCACCGTGGCCGTCAACATCCGCTCCGTGTTCGTCGCCACGCAGGCCGCCGCCCGGCACATGAAGGACGGCGGGCGCATCGTCAACATCGGCAGCACCAACGCGCAGCGCATGCCGTTTGCCGGCGGCGCGCCGTACGCGATGAGCAAGGCCGCCCTGGTGGGCCTGGTCAAGGGGCTGGCGCGCGACCTGGGCCCGCGCGGCATCACCGTGAACAACGTGTCTCCCGGCCCGGTGGACACCGACATGAATCCGCAGACCGGCGACTTCGCCGCGACCATGCACGGCCTGATGGCGATTCCTCGCCACGGCCGGGCCGACGAGATCGCCGGCATGGTGGCCTACCTGGCCGGCCCGGAAGCGGCGTTCGTCACCGGCGCCGACCTGCTCATCGACGGCGGCTTCGCGGCCTGACACGGGAGATCACCGAGATGGACCTTCAACTCGACGACAAGCTGGCCCTCGTGAGCGGCAGCACGGCCGGCATCGGCTACGCGATCGCGCGCACGCTGGCCCAGGAGGGCGCGGCCGTCATCGTCAACGGGCGCACGCAGTCGGCCGTCGACGACGCGGTGCAGCGCATCCGTGCCGAGACGCGGGGCACCGTGCACGGCCTGGCCGCCGATCTGAGCGACGCGAACGCCGCCGAGCTGGCCGTGCGGCAGTTCCCCGGCATCGAGATCCTCGTCAACAACCTCGGCATCTTCGAGCCCAAGCCGTTCGAGGAGATTCCCGACGAAGACTGGCGACGCTTCTTCGACGTCAACGTGCTCAGCGGCGTGCGGCTGGCGCGCCTGGTGCTGCCGGCGATGAAGCGCGCCAACTGGGGACGGATCGTGTTCATCTCCAGCGAAAGCGCCGTGCAGATCCCGAGCGAGATGATCCACTACGGCATGACCAAGACGGCGCAGCTCGCCGTGTCGCGCGGCCTGGCCGAGTCCGTCGCCGGCACCGGAATCACGGTCAACAGCGTGCTGCCCGGCCCGACCCGGTCGCGCGGCGTGGGCGACTTCGTCGAAGACCTGGCGCGCTCGGGCGGCAAGAGCTTCGAGCAGGTCGAGGCCGAGTTCTTCGAGCAGGTGCGGCCGACCTCGCTGATCAAGCGTTTTGCATCGCCGCAGGAAGTGGCCTCGCTGGTCGCCTACGTCGCCAGCCCGCTGGCCTCGGCGACGACCGGCGCCGCGCTGCGCGTGGATGGCGGGGTGGTCAAGAGCGCGTTCTGAGGCCGCACACCGCGGCTTCGCTGAACCACGCGCCCGCCCGCCCCGCAGGTCACGGCGCGAAGCGCACCGTCAGCGGCGCGGCGCCGGGCCGGTTCACGGTGGCCACGGCCTTGGCGCCTTTCTCGACGAGCAGGCCGGCGGCCTCGAGCTTGTTGCCGCCGGCCGGCTTCAGCGCCGCTTCGCTCTTGCGCGTGCCGTTGAGCACGACGAGGCGGCCGCTCATCGCCGACGCGTCGGCCGGTTTGCCGTGGTCGACCACGTACAGCGCCGCGCCGCCGGCCTGCGGCACCAGTTCGAACTGCAGGTCGGCGACGAGTTGCACGACGCCGCCGTACAGCGGCTTGGCGTCGCCGTGGGCCAGTGCGGGGACGGACAGCGCGCACGCGAACGCGGCGGCCAGGGACAGGTAGCTTCTTTTCATCGTGATCTCCGACAGGGTCAAAAAGCCTCGCGCGGCCGGCCTGCAGGCGTGTCGGCCGGCGCGGAGGAGGAGGCGAGCAGGCGTTCGGCCGCGCGGCGGCCGAAACGCAGGAACAGCACCGGCGTCAGCAAGGTGTCCAGCAAGGTCGAGCTGACGAGGCCGCCGAAGATGACGACGGCCACCGGGTGCAGGATCTCCTTGCCCGGCGCGTCGGCCGACGTCAGCAGCGGCGTCAGCGCGAAGGCGGCGACCAGGGCGGTCATCAGCACCGGCGTCAGCCGCTCCAGCGAACCGCGCACGACCAGCGCCTCGCCGAAGGGCTCGTGCTCCAGCCGCATCAGGTTCAGGTAGTGGCTGATCTTCAGGATGCCGTTGCGCGACGCGATGCCGGCCAGCGTGATGAAGCCGATCATCGACGCCACCGACAGCGACACGCCCGTCAGCCACATCGCCACGACGCTGCCGATCAGCGCCAGCGGGATGTTGGCCATGACGATGGCCGCCAGCAGCGCCGAGCGGTAGCGCGAGACCAGCACCAGGAAGACCATCGCCAGCGACACCGCCGACAGCGCCGCGATCAGCCGCGTGGCCTGCTCCTGGGCCTGGAACTGGCCTTCGAGGCTGACCGACACGCCCTCGGGCAGTGCCGTCGCGGCGATGGCGGCGCGGATGTCGCCGACGATGCGCGCCATGTCCGAGCCGTCGCCGTTGGCGTAGACGACGATGCGCCGGCGGCCGTTCTCGCGCCCGATCTGGTTCGGGCCGTCGGTCTCTTCCAGCGTCGCGATCGCCGCCACCGGAATGCGGCCGGACGGCGTGTCGATCAGCGTCTGCGCCAGCGCCTGAGGGCTGCGCGCCATGTCGGGCAGGCGCAGCACGAGGTCGTAGCGGCGCGCGCCGTCGACGATCTGCGCCGCCGTCGTGCCGTCGGTCAGCGCCTGCAGCACGCGCACCGCCTCGCCCGGCGACAGGCCGGCCTGCGCCGCCTTGCGCGGGTCCAGGCGCACGGCCAGCTGCGGGATCAGCACCTGCTTCTCTACGCTCAGGTCGACGAGGCCGGGCACGCCGGCCAGCGCCTGCCGCAGCTGCTCGGCCACGCCGCGCAGCGTGTCGGTGTCGTCGCCGAAGACCTTGATCGCGATCTGCGCGCGCACGCCCGACAGCAGGTGGTCCAGCCGGTGCGAGATCGGCTGGCCGACGCTCACCTGCGCCGGCAGCACCGCCAGCACGCGCCGGATGTCGGCCATCACCGCGTCGCGGCTGCGCTCGCCGGGTTTCAGGTCGACCTCGATCTCCGACGAATGCACGCCCTCGGCGTGTTCGTCGAGTTCGGCGCGGCCGGTGCGACGGCCGACCTGCACGACCTCGGGCACCGTCAGCAGCAGCGACTCGGCGAGCGCGCCGATGCGCCCGCTCTCGGCCAGCGAGGTGCCGGGCTCGAGCAGCACGCCGACGACGGCCGAGCCTTCGTTGAAGGCCGGCAGGAAGGCGCGCGGGAAGAACGGCACGCTGGCCGCGGCGGCGGCCACCGCGACCAGGGCGACGCCGATCAGCGCCTTCGCGTGCCCGAAGGACCAGGCCAGCAGCCGCTCGTCCCAGCGCTTGAGCCGCGCCACCAGCGGGCTGTCGCCGCGGTCCAGCGTCTTCATGCGCGGCAGCAGCCACGAGGCCAGCGCCGGCGTCACCGTCATCGACACCGCCATCGAGGCCAGCACCGAGACGATGTAGGCGATGCCCAGCGGCGTGAACAGCCGGCCCTCGATGCCCGGCAGCGCGAACAGCGGCACGAAGACCAGCACGACGATCAGCGTCGCGTAGACGATGCCCGAGCGCACCTCGACGCTGGCCTGGCGCACGACCTCGAACACCGGCAGCGGCGCCGCCAGCCCGCGGTTGTGCCTGAGCCGGCGCAGGATGTTCTCGACGTCGACCACGGCGTCGTCGACCAGCTCGCCGATGGCGATCGCCAGGCCGCCCAGCGTCATCACGTTGATCGACTGGCCCAGCGCCTTGAAGACCAGCGCCGTCACCGCCAGCGACAGCGGGATCGCCAGCAGCGAGATCAGCGTCGTGCGCGCCGACAGCAGGAAGGCGAACAGCACGATCGCGACCATCACCGCGCCGTCGCGCAGCGCCTCGCCGACGTTGCGCACCGAGGCCTGGATGAAGTCGGCCTGGCGGAACAGCACTTCCGGCGCGGCCAGGCCGGCCGGGCGGGCGCGCGCGATCTCGTCGAGCGCGGCTTCGATGTCGCGCGTCACGCGCACCGTGTCGGCGTCGGGCTGTTTCTGGATGCTGAGGATCACCGCCGGCGCGCCGTCGTGGCCGGCGTCGCCGCGTTTGACGCCGGCGGCGAAGCCGACGCGCGCGACCTGCTCCAGCCGCACCGGCCGGCCGTCGCGCCAGGCGACGGCCATGCCTTGCAGGTCTTCGGCGCTCGCCGTCCGGGCCAGATGGCGGATCAGGAACTCGCGGCCGCAGAGGTCGACGAAGCCGCCGCCGGCGTTGGCGGCGAAGCCTTGCAGCGCGCTCTCGATCTGGCTCAGCGACACGCCGGCCGCCGCCATGCGCGTGCCGTCGGGCTCGACACGCAGCTGGCGCCGCTCGCCGCCGATCGGGATCACCTGCGCGACGCCGGGCACCGACAGCAGGCGCGGGCGCAGCACGAAGTCGGCGTACTCGCGCGCCTGCATCGGCGTCACCGCGGCGCCGGCCGAGGCGTCCAGCGGCAGCGCCAGCAGCATCACCTCGCCCATGATCGAGGACACCGGGCCCATCGTCGGGTTGACGCCGGCCGGCATCTGCTCGCGCACCAGCGCCAGGCGCTCGGCGACGAGCTGGCGGTTGCGGTAGACGTCGGTGCCCCAGTCGAACTCGGCGTAGACCACCGACAGGCCGACGCCCGAGCTCGAACGCACGCGCGTGACGCCGGGCATGCCGTTGAGCGCCGTCTCCAGCGGATAGCTCACGCGCAGCTCGACCTCCTCGGGCGCCATGCCGCCGGCCTCGGTCATCACGGTGACGACCGGCTTGTCCAGCGCCGGAAAGACGTCGACCGGCATGCGCGTGGCGCTCAGCGCGCCGTAGACCAGGAGCAGCGCCGCCACGGCCAGCACCAGCAGCCGGTTGTGCAGGCTGTGGCGGACGATCCAGTTGAACATGTCGTCTCCCGGCCTTCAGCGGATCTGCGCGACGAGGTTCGCGCCCTGCACGACCACGCGCACGCCGGCCTCGACGCCCGCGACGAGAACCCGCGTCGCGTCCAACGGCTGCACGCGCACCGGCCGGGCAACGAAACGCTCGGCGCCGGTCTTGAGCCAGACCACCGGCTCGTTGGCGGCGTTGCGCACCACGGCGGCGGCCGGCAGCACGATGCCCGTCACGCGGCCGTCCAGCGTCGCCACCACCTGCACCGGCTGGCCCAGGGCCAGCGGCAGCCCGTCGCGCCCGCGCACGGTGGCGCGAAAGCTGACCGGCATCGCACCGTCGCGCAGCGAACGGGCCGCGCCCAGCAGCGTCAGCTCGACGCCGGGCTGGCCTTCGAGCGTGCCGCCGACGACGGCGGTCGCGATCGCCGGGTCGGCTGTCGTCGCCTCGACGAGCAGGCGGCCGGGGTCGACGATCTCGAACAGCAGGTCCCTGGGCTCGACGACCTGGCCGGCGACGACGTCGGCCCGCGCGACGACGCCGTCGACCGGCGCGAGCAGCGCCTCGGTCGCGCCGACGCTGCCGGCCAGCGCCCGTTCGCGGCCGGCCAGGCTCTGCACCGCGGCCAGTGCGGCCTCGATCTCCTTGCGCGGCACCGTGCCCTCCAGCGACTGCAGGCGTTCGGCCTGCTGCCGGGCGAGCTGCAGGCTGCTGCGCAGCTCGGCCAGCTGCGCGCGCTGGTTGGCCGCCTCGACCGGGCTGGCGTTGAACACGACCTGGGCCAGCAGCTCGCCTTTGCGCACCTTCTGTCCGGGCAGCGGCAGGCCGCGTGGCCCGGGGCGCACGGTGCCGCCGGTGGCGGTCTGCACGCGGCCGCCGTGGTTCGGGTCCATCACCACGCGCGCCGGCAGCACGACGCTGCGTGCGGCTTCGCCGGGCGCGGCGAGCTGGGTGCGGATCTGCAGCCGGCGCTGCACCGGCATCGGCAGGGCGACGCTGCCGTCGGGCAGGCGTGCCGGGGCCTCGGCCGCCGTCGCGGCGGGCGCCGCGAGCTGCCGGCCGTCGGCGTCGTGCGCGCCGGGTCCGGCCTGGGCGCTGGCCGCCAGGGCCAGCAGCGTGTGGACGATCAGGCGCTTCATACGGTGCGCTCCCGGGTGACGGACTGGCGCCGGCGCCAGACGAAGACCAGGCCCGCCGCCGTGGCCAGCGCGAGCAGGGCGCCGCCGGCCAGGCGGCCGCGGGCCGGGGTGCCGGCCGCGCCGGCGTCGGCCGCGGGCGGCGGTGCGATCGCGACGGTGGTGTCCAGCAGGTCGGCGTCTTCGCCGGCGGTCACCGTCAGCACCAGCGCGTGCTGGCCGGGGGTGGCCAGGGCGGCGACGAACGCGGCGTCCGCGACGAGGTAGTCGCCGCGCTCGGCGCGGTAGCGCGCCAGGGCCTTCAGCGTGTCGAGCTCGAGTTCGATCGCGGCCCCGGCGACCGGCTCGCCGGTGGCGAAGCGGTTCAGCCACAGCGTCAGCGCGCCGTCGTCGAGCCGGCCGACGACTTCGAACAGCTCGGTCGCGGTTTCGAAACGCGGGCCGGTGCTCATGGCGGGCGAGGGCGCATGCGGGGCGTCGCCGTGCGGTTCGTCGCCGTGCGCGGCGGCAGCGCCGGCGGCGATGGCCAGGCTCAGCAGCCCGGCGTGGATCAGGGGGTTCATGGCATCAGTCCTCGTGCCAGTTCGACTCGCAGCGCCGCCAGCGCCGCGGCGACGGCCTGGCGGCGTGACGCGGCTTCGGCCTGCGCGGCTTGCGACAGCGCGCGCAAGGTCTCGGGCAGCGGCGTCTGGCCCGCGTCGAACGATTTCTGGATCAGCGCGGCGCGCTCGCGCAGCAGCCGTGCGCGGGTGGCTTCGTGCCCGGCCTGGCGGCGCGAGGCCTCGGCCTCGCGTTCGGCCGCGGCCTGTTCGAGCTCCAGCTCGCGCCGCAGCCCGGCCTCGTGCGCCTCGGCGAGTTCGACTTCGGCCAGCGCCGCGCCGAGCAGCGCTTCGTTGCGCCCGGCGGTGGCCAAAGGAATGCGCAGCGCGACGCCGATGCCGCGGGTGTCGGGTTCGCCGCCGCCGACTTCCTGGTGCGCCCGCACGACGAGCTCCGGTGCGTCGCGGCGCGACAGCCGCACCGCGTCCAGCCGCTTGTGCGCCAGGGCCAGCCGGGCCGTCGCTTCCTGCAGCAGCGGGTGCGTCGCGTGCAGGCGCGCCGGCGGCGGCTCCTGCGGTGGCGGTGGTGGCGGCAAGGTCGCCAGGCCGGTCAGCGCCGTCCAGCGCGCTTCGGCGTTCTGCCGCTGCAGCGTCGCGCGGGACAGGGCGTCCTGGCTGGCCAGCTGCTCGGCGTCGGCGGCCAGGGCGTCGGCGCGCGCCAGGTCGCCGGCTTTCACGCGGCGCGCGACGTCCTGGGCCAGGGCGTCCAGCTCGCGGGCCTGGACTTCGGCGGCCTCGGCTTCGGCGCGCTGGGCCCAGACCGCGGCGGCGGCGTCGACGACGCTGCGCGCCAGCTGAAGCCGCGCCGCGTCGGTGGCGGCGGCCGCGGCGGCCGCCTGGGCGTCTGCGGCGGCCAGGCGCGCGTCGCGCTGGCCGGGCAGCCACAGCGGCAGCGCGATGCCGACCTCGGTCTCGCGGCTGCCGGTGCCGGCCTGGCGTTTGCGCAGCTGGTCGAACTCGAACGAGGGCGAGCCGGCCCAGGTCGACGAAGCGGCGGTTCGTTCGGCGAGCGCCGAGCGCCGCTGGCCGCCGGCCTCGGCGGCCAGCACGCTGCGCTGCCAGGCGGCGTCGATCGCGCGGCGCCAGGCGCCCGTGGGCGGGTCGGCCGTCTGGGCCGCGGCCCGCAGCACGACACCGGCCGAGAGCGCCGCTGCCGCGATGGCCAGCGCACGCAGGGTGGGGGAAGACATGGAATCCTCGAAGCGGTCTGACGCGTGGACGACGGGGTCCACGCCGCGGCCCGGGCCGTTCAGGCGCGGGTGATCGAGGCCTCGCGCGGAGGCCTGTCGGCGTCAGATGCTTCGGGGAGGGCGCTCCTGGCCATCGGTCAGATGGCTTGGCGCGGGGGCGTCGTGATGCACCGTCCGGCGGTCCGGCTGCGGCAGCGGCGCCGGCAGCGTCGGAGCCTCGGCGACCAGCGGCGACATCGAGCAGCTGGCGGTGCAGGTGTTGCACTTGGCCGTGCCGCCGGGCGTCGCGGGGTGGTCGTCGTCGGCGTCGGCGGCCTCGTCGTGCGCGGCGTGGGTCGCGGCGGCGGGCTCGCAGTCCGGGGCCGCCACGGCGGCGTGGCTCGCGTGATCCGCCGCGGCCGCCGAATGGCCCGCGTGCCCGGCGCACAGCAGCACCTCGGCCACCGCTCCCCGGAACGGGAGCAGCGTGGCCAGCAGCACCAGAACGAGCAGGCGGATCGTCTTCACGGCGGACAGCTTAGCACCGAGGCCGGGAGTAACCCGCCGGCTACCAGGCCGCTTCGCGCTCCGGCGTCGAGCCGATGCGGTGGATCGACAGATCGGCGCCGTCGTACTCCTCCTCGGCGCCGAGGCGGATGCCGACCACGGCCTTGAGCACGCCGTAGACGGCGAAGCCGCCGAGCAGCGCCCAGGCGACGCCGGCCAGCGTGCCGGCCAGCTGGGCCTCGAAGCCGACGCCGCCGGTGCCGCCCAGCGCGTGCTGGCCGAAGATGCCGCAGGCGATGCCGCCCCAGGCGCCGCACAGGCCGTGCAGCGGCCAGACGCCCAGCACGTCGTCGATCTTCCAGCGGTTCTGCGTCTGCGTGAACATGAAGACGAAGATCACGCCGGCGACCGCGCCGACGACCAGCGCGCCGGCCGGGTGCATGACGTCGGAGCCGGCGCACACTGCCACCAGCCCGGCCAGCGGGCCGTTGTGCGCGAAGCCGGGGTCGTTGCGGCCCATCGCCACCGCGGCCAGCGTGCCGCCGACCATCGCCATCAGCGAGTTCACCGCCACCAGGCCCGAGGCCTTGTCCAGCGTCTGCGCGCTCATCACGTTGAAGCCGAACCAGCCGACGACGAGGATCCACGCGCCCAGCGCCAGGAACGGGATGCTGGACGGCGGGTGCGCGCTGATGCCGCCGTCCTTGCGGTAGCGGTTGCGCCGCGCGCCGAGCAGGATCACCGCCGCCAGCGCGACCCAGCCGCCGACCGCGTGCACGACGACGCTGCCGGCGAAGTCGTGGAACTCGGCGCCGGTCGTGGCCTTCAGCCAGGCCTGCAGGCCGAAGTGCTGGTTCCAGGCCACGCCTTCGAACAGCGGGTAGACCAGGCCGACGAGCACCGCGGTGGCCATCAGCTGCGGGCCGAAACGCGCGCGCTCGGCGATGCCGCCGGAGATGATGGCCGGGATCGCCGCGGCAAAGGTCAGCAGGAAGAAGAACTTCACCAGCTCGTAGCCGTTCTTGGCGGCCAGCGTCTCGGCGCCGGTGAAGAAGCTGGTGCCGTAGGCCACCGTGTAGCCGACGAAGAAGTAGGCGACCGTCGAGATCGCGAAGTCGACCAGGATCTTGACCAGCGCATTGACCTGGTTCTTCTGCCGCACCGTGCCCAGCTCCAGGAAGGCGAAGCCGGCGTGCATGGCGAGCACCATGATGGCGCCCAGCAGGATGAAGAGCGCATCGGCGCCCTGACGGATCGAGTCCAAATCGGGAGTCCCTCCAGCGTGCCGCCGTTCGCTGGCGGGCTTGCCTCTGTTTCTGCACCGCCCACGGGCAGGCGGCGCACCGAGGAAGCAAGTTGCAGGCCCGCATTGGTGCGGTCGCCTTGTCCGGGTGCGCACCGGCGCGACGCCGTCGCCGCACTGGTTCAGTGCGGAGCTTGTTCGTGCCGGTGCATCGGCCGGGGCCTGGGTCTGGCCTCGCCGCGGTTTCAGTCGCTCGCGGCTTGCGCGACCGGCCAGGCGAGCCACACCGCCGTGCCACCGCCGGCGAGCGGCTCGCTGCCCACCCGCCCGCCGTGCGCCTGGGCGATCGCCTTGACGACCGCCAGCCCCAGCCCGCTGCCGCCGCTGCGGCGCGAGCGCGACGGGTCGCCGCGGCGGAAGGCTTCGAACAGCTGGCCTTCCAGCTCTGGCGGGATGCCGGGGCCGCCGTCTTCGACGGCCAGCGTCGCCCAGCCCTCGTGCAGCCGCGCGCGCACGCGCAGCGGGCCGGGGTCGGCGTGCATCAGCGCGTTCTCCAGCAGCGCCATCAGCGCCTGGCGGATGCGCACCGGGTCGCAGTCGACCGGCGCCGGCAGCTCCAGTGCGAGCGCGAGCGTGAAACCGCGCGCCGCCAGCCGCGCCTCGACGGCGTGCACGACGGCCGCGATCTCCGCACCCAGGTCGGCCGGCGCGCGCTGCAGGTCGAGGTGGCCGCTGTCGGTGAGGCTCAGCACGCGCAAGTCCTCGATCAGCCGGCTCAGGCCTTCCACCTGGCGCAGCAGGCTTTCGAAGAGCTGCGGGTCGGGCGCGAACACGCCTTCGGTCAGCCCCTGAAGACGCCCGCGCAGCACCGTCACCGGCGTGCGCAGTTCGTGGGCGATGGCGGCGCTCCAGAAGCGGCGCTCCTCGGCCATGGACTGCAGCCGCTCGGCCATCGTGTTGAAGTCGCCGACCAGCCGCGAGGCCTCGCCCAGCGACTCGTCATCGGTGGCGGCACGCGCCTGCAAGTTGCCTTCGGCGACCTCGCGCAGGCTCTCGGCCACCGAGTTCAGCGGCCGCAGGATGCGGCGCGACAGCCGGGTCGCGGCCTGGATCGCGATCGCCAGCGCGGCCGCGGTCGTCGCCAGCATCCAGGCGATCTCGACTTGGTTGGGAACCCAGGTGTCGGAAATGCTGGACGGCGAATACACCTGGAAGAAGGCGTAGAACGCGTACGAGCCCAGCAGCGACAGCAGGATCACGGCCAGCGCCAGCGCCGCCATCGCCAGCACGATCTGGCGCTTGAGCCCGGAGGCCGAGGCGGCGCTCATTCGGCCGCCGCCAGGCGATAGCCGACGCCGCGGATGCTGTGCGGCGAGCCCATCACGCCACAGGCTTCGAGCTTGCGCCGCAGCTTGCTGAGATGGCTGTCGACGGTGCGTTCCTGGGCGTCGCCTTCGGGGAGGCAACTGGCCAGCAGCTCCTCGCGCGAGTGCACGCGCCGCGGCGCCTGGGCCAGGCAGGCGAGCAGGCGGAACTCGGTGGCCGTCAGGTTCAGCAGGTGCCGCCGGCCGTCGACGATCACCGCCGCCTCGTGGTTCTCGCGATCGATCTCGACGGCGCCGGCACGCAGCACCGCCGGCGCCCCGCCGCGCCCGAGGCGGCTGCGCCGCAGCACCACCTGCACACGCGCCACGACCTCGGCCGGGTTGAAGGGCTTGACGACGTAGTCGTCGGCGCCGATGCGCAGCCCGGTCAGCTTGTCGATGTCCTGGTCCATCGCCGTCAGCATGATCACCGGCGTCTGGCCGCGGTGGCGGATCTCGCTCAGCACCTTCCAGCCGTCCAGGCGCGGCATCAGCACGTCCAGCAGCACGAGGTCGGGTTTCAGCGACAGGTGCAGCGCCAGCGCCTCGCGGCCGTCACGCGCGTGCGCCGTGCGCAGCCCGCTGCGCCCCAGGTAGGCGGCGAGGATCTCGGCGATCTCGGTCTCGTCCTCGGCGATCAGGACGAGCGCGTTCAGGGGCTCGGCGGCGGGCATCGCATTTCCTCGGTTCGCCTCCATCGTATCTCCACAAAACCTCGATCGTCCCGCAGCCTGGGGCCGTGACACTGCCGCGCCTCGACGCGCCGGGCCTGACACGGCGCCCGCTTTCGGTGTGGACATGAACGACAACTGGACTCGGTGGGCGGCGCTCGTGGCCGCGGTGGTGATCGCGGGCTGCGCGCCGGCGGAAGACGACACGGGCGCGGCGGCCGCGCCGCGTGTCTTGGTGCAGACGCTGGCGCCGGCCGCGCTGACGGTGTCCGAGGACCTGCCGGGCCGCGTGGCCGCCTGGCGCAGCGCCGAGATCCGGGCGCAGGTCGGCGGCATCGTGCAGCAGCGGCTGTTCGAGCAAGGCGCCGAAATCGCCGCCGGCAAGCCGCTGTTCCGCATCGACCCGCGGCCTTTCCAGGCCGAGCTCGACATGGCCGCCGCCTCGCTGCAGCGCGCCGAGGCGGCGCTGGCGCGGGCGCGGCTGCAGGAGCAGCGCCTGGCGCCGCTGGTCCAGGCCGATGCGGTCAGCCGTCAAGCCTACGACGATGCCCTGAGCGCACGCGACCAGGCCGCGGCCGAGGTCGCGCTGGCCCGCGCGACGCTGGCGCGCCGCCGGCTGGACCTGCAGTTCGCGACGGTGACGGCGCCGATCTCCGGGCGCGTCGACGAGGCCCTGGTCAGCGAAGGCGCGCTGGTGTCGGCCAGCGACACGGCGCCGATGGCGCGTGTGCAGCAGATCGACCGCGTCTACGTCGACCTGCGTCAGCCCGGCGCCTCGGCCGCAGCGGGAGTGCCGGCCGCGGCAGAGG
Source organism: Rubrivivax gelatinosus IL144 (assembly GCF_000284255.1). Lineage (NCBI taxonomy): Bacteria > Pseudomonadati > Pseudomonadota > Betaproteobacteria > Burkholderiales > Sphaerotilaceae > Rubrivivax > Rubrivivax gelatinosus. Next base: position 3,134,140 of record NC_017075.1, on the reverse strand, counting down.
TGCAGATCCTGGATGCCGGCGGCGCCCCGACCGGGCTGGCCGGGCGCGTGCTGATGTCGGGCATCGACGTCGACGTCGGCACCGGCGAGCGGCTGCTGCGTGTCGCCGTCGCGAACCCGCAGCGCCAGCTGCTGCCGGGGCAGTACGTCCAGGCGCGCCTGACGCGGGCGCACTACGACGCGGCGCTGACGCTGCCGCAGCATGCGGTTTTCCGCGTCGGCGGCCAGGCGCGCGTCTGGGTCGTCGACGCACAGCAGCGCGCCCACGCCGTGGCGGTCGAACTCGGCGAACTGGTGCAGCGTCGCTACCGCGTCGCCGCCGGGCTGAAGGCCGGCCAGAAGGTCGTCGTCGCCGGGGGTGAACGCCTGCACGAAGGCGCGGTGGTGGCGGCACGGCCCTGGGCCGAGCCCCAGGTGGCCAGCGCCGTGCGCCGCTGAAGCCGGGGCGCCGCATGCCGCAGTTCTTCATCCAGCGCCCGGTGTTCGCCTGGGTCATCGCGCTGTTCATCGTGCTCTTCGGGCTGATCGCGATCCCGCAGCTGCCGATCGCGCGTTATCCGTCGGTGGCGCCGCCTTCGGTGTCGCTGTACGCCAGCTATCCCGGCGCCACGCCGCAGACGCTGGCCGATTCGGTCGTCGCGCCGATCGAGCGTGAACTCTCGGGCGTACGCAAGCTGCTGTACTTCGAGTCCTCGGTCGACTCGTCCGGCACGGCGCAGATCACGGTCACCTTCCAGCCCGGCACCGACCCCGAACTCGCCCAGGTCGACGTGCAGAACCGCCTCAAGGCCGTCGAGCCGCGGCTGCCGCAGGCGGTGCGCCAGAACGGGCTGCAGGTGGAGTCGGCCGCCTCGGGTTTCCTGATGCTGGTGGGCCTGGTGTCCGACGACGGCCGCCACGACGCGCTGGCGCTCGACGACTACATGGCGCGCCACCTCGTCGAGGAGCTGCGCCGCATCGAGGGCATCGGCCGCGTGCAGCTGTTCGGCGCCGAGCAGGCGCTGCGGGTCTGGGTGCTGCCCGAGCGCCTGGCCGGTCTCGGCCTGACGATGGGCGACGTGGCGCAGGCCATCGAGCGCCAGAACGCGCAGATCGCGCCCGGACGCCTGGGCGACGAGCCGGCGCTGCCGGGCCAGCGCGTCACGGTGCCGCTGACGGTGCAGGGCCAGCTGTCGTCGCCGGAAGCCTTCGCCGCCATCGTGCTGCGCGCCGGCCGCGACGGCTCCAAGGTCGTGCTCGGCGACGTGGCGCGGGTCGAGCTGGGCGCGCAGACCTATGCCTTCTCCAACCGCGAGAACGGCCGGCCGGCCACCAGCGCCGCGCTGCAGCTGTCGCCCGGGGCCAACGCGGTGCGCGCCGCGCAGGCGGTGCAGGAGCGCCTGGACGAGCTGGCGCCGACGATGCCGGCAGGCATGCGCCCGACGGTGTCGTTCAACACCGCGCCCTTCGTGAAGATCTCGATCGAGAAGGTGCTCTACACGCTGGCCGAGGCCATGGTGCTGGTCTTCCTGGTGATGTACCTCTTCCTGCAGAACCTGCGCTGCACGCTGATCCCTGCCATCGTCGCGCCGATCGCGCTGCTGGGCACTTTCGCGGCGATGCTGGCGATCGGCTTCTCGATCAACGTGCTGACGATGTTCGGCATGGTGCTGGCGATCGGCATCATCGTCGACGACGCCATCGTCGTCGTCGAGAACGTCGAGCGCCTGATGGCCAGCGAAGGCCTGTCGCCGAAGGCCGCGACGGCCAAGGCGATGAAGGAGATCACCGGCGCGGTGGTCGCGATCACGCTGGTGCTGACGGCGGTCTTCATCCCGATGGCGTTCGCCAGCGGCTCGGTGGGCGTCATCTACCGCCAGTTCAGCCTGGCGATGGCGCTGTCGATCGGGCTGTCGGCCTTCCTGGCGCTGAGCCTGACGCCGGCGCTGTGCGCCACGCTGCTGCAGCCGGTGTCGGCGGCGCATCCGCGCTCGCGTTTCTTCGCCGCCTTCAACCGCGGCTTCGAGCGCCTGACCGGGCGCTACGGCCGCGGCGTCGCGGCGCTGCTGTCGCGCGGCGGCCGCGTGATGGCGGTGTTCGTGGCGCTGTGCCTGCTGCTGGTGCTGGCCTGGCGCGAGCTGCCCTCGTCCTTCCTGCCCGAGGAGGACCAGGGCTACTTCATGACCTCGATCCAGCTGCCTGCCGACGCCACGGCCGAACGCACGCTGGACCTCGTCAAGGCCTTCGAGGCCCACATCGCGACGCGCCCGGCGATCGAGTCGAACCTCGTCGTGCAGGGCTTCAGCTTCTCGGGCTCGGGGCCGAACGCGGCGATGGCCTTCACGACGCTGAAGGACTGGGGCCAGCGCGACGGCGCCACCGCGATCGAGGAAGTCTGGCGCGTCATGGAAGCGATGCAGGACACGACCGAAGGCCAGGTGATCAGCCTGATGCCGCCGGCGATCGACGAGCTTGGCACCTCCTCGGGTTTCACGCTGGTGCTGCAGGACCGTGCCCAGCAGGGCCAGGCGGCGCTGAAGGCCGCCGAGGCGCAGCTGCTGGCGCTGGCTGCGAAGAGCCCGCTGCTGCGCGAGGTCTACGCCGACGGCCTGCCCGCCGGCAGCAGCCTGCGCCTGGACATCGACCGCCGCAAGGGCGAGGCGCTGGGCGTGTCCTTCGACGCCGTCAGCCAGACGCTGTCGGCGGCGATGGGTTCGCTCTACGTCAACGACTTCCCGCACGACGGCCGCATGCAGCAGGTCATCGTGCAGGCCGATGCGTCGGCGCGCATGCAGCTCGACGACGTGCTGCGGCTGCAGGTGCGCAACGCCGACGGCGGCATGGTGCCGCTGCGCGAACTGGTGACGCCGGTGTGGAGCGAGGCGCCGCTGCAGATGCAGCGCTTCCAGGGCCTGCCGGCGACGCGCATCGCCGGCAGCCCGGCGCCGGGCGTGTCCAGCGGCAAGGCGATGGCCGAGATGGAACGTCTGGCGGCGCAGCTGCCGCCGGGCTACACGGTCGCGTGGACCGGGCAGTCGCTGCAGGAACGCCAGTCGGCCTCGCAGGCGCCGATGCTGATGCTGCTGTCGGCGCTGGTTGTCTTCCTCGTGCTGGCGGCCCTGTACGAGAGCTGGTCGCTGCCGCTGTCGGTGATGCTGGTCGTGCCGCTGGGGCTGGTCGGCGCGGTCGCCGCGGTGGTGCTGCGCGGCCTGCCCGACGACGTGTTCTTCAAGGTCGGCATGATCACGATCATCGGCCTGTCGGCAAAGAACGCGATCCTGATCTGCGAGTTCGCGCGCCAGCTGCACGCCCAGGGCCACGGCCTGGCCGAAGCGGCGTTGCAGGCCGCGCGGCTGCGCCTGCGGCCGATCCTGATGACCTCGCTGGCCTTCACGCTGGGCGTGCTGCCGCTGATGCTGGCCAGTGGCGCCAGCGCCGCGACGCAGCACGCCATCGGCACCGGCGTCTTCGGCGGCATGCTCAGCGCCACGCTGCTGGCGGTGTTCTTCGTGCCGGTGTTCTTCGTCCTGGTCGTCGGCGGCACCGAACGCTGGCAGCGCTGGCGCGGCCGCCAGGCCGACACCACGCCGCCGCAGGAGGTTTGACGATGCGGACCCCGTTTCTGGTCTTGCTGCCGCTGCTGCTGGCGGCCTGTGCCGGCACACCGACACCGCTGCCGCAAGCCGACGCCGGCCTGCCGGCGGCTTTCCCGCTGGCCGCCGAGGTCGAACCCGAGTGGCGCGGCGTCTTCGCCGACCCGGCGCTGCAGCGCCTGACGGCCGCGGCGCGCGAGCACAACCGCGACCTGCGACTGGCCGCGCTCAAGGTCGAGATCGCACGCGCGCAGTACGGCATCGAACGTGCGGCGCGCCTGCCGGCCGTGGCGCTGGAAGCCGGAGCCCAGCGCGAGCGTGCGCTGGCCGGCGACGGCGCCGGCACCAGCACGCGCTCGCAGCAGTCGAGCCTGAACCTCGGCCTCAGCGCCTTCGAGCTGGACTTCTTCGGCCGCGTGAAAGCCTTGTCCGACGCCGCGCTGGCGCGTTACCTCGCCAGCGAACACGGCCGGCGTGCTGCGGAGCTGGCGCTGGACGGCGCCGTCGCCGACGCCTGGTTCGCCCAGCGGCTGGCGCTGGCGCAGCGTGATCTGGCCGAACGCTCTCGCGAGGACTGGCGGCAGACGCTGGCGCTGCTGCGCCTGCAGCGCGAAGCCGGCCAGAGCAGCGCGCTGGACCTGGTGCAGGCCGAAGGCGAACTGGCCGCGGCCGAGGCCGAGCTGCAGGCGCGCCGGCGGGCGCTGGACCAGGCCGGCAACGCGCTGCGGCTGCTGGTCGGGGCCACGCTGCCCGACGAGCTGCCGCCGCCGCTGGCGCTGGACGCGCCGCCCGTGGCCATCCAGGCCCCGGCGGGCCTGCCGTCGCAGCGCCTGCTGCGACGGCCCGACCTGCAGCAGGCCGAGCAGCTGCTGGCCGCGTCCCAGGCCGAGGTCGGCGCCGCCCGCGCGGCTTTCTTCCCGCAGATCACGCTGACCGCGGCGCTGGGCGTCGCGAGCCCGTCGCTCGATGCGCTGTTCGGTGACGGCCGTGGCGTCTGGCGGCTGGCGCCACAGGCCAGCCTGCCGGTCTTCGACGGTGGCCGCCGGCGGCAGGAGCTGCGGCTGGCCGAGCTGCGCCGCAGCGAGGCGTTGGCGAGCTACGAACTCGGCATCCAGACCGCGTTCCGCGAAGTCGCCGACGCGCTGGCCGCGGCGGCGACGCTGGGGCCGCAGATCGAGGCCCAGTCGCGCGCCGTCGCCAGCGCCGCGCGCCGCGTCGCACTGACCGAGCTGCGTTACCGCGCCGGCCTGGAAGGGCGGCTGGAACTGCTGGACGCCCGCCGCCAGCAGCACGCGGCGCAGCTCGCGCTGCTGGAGCTGCGCCGCGCCGAACTCGGCAACGCCGTCGCTCTGGTGCAGGCGCTGGGGGGCGACGGCCGGCCGGCGGCGGTGCAGTGAAGCTGCGCGGCGGCCGGTTAGACCCAGCCCAGCGCGCCCAGCAGCGCACCGGCGGCCAGCAGCCACAGCAGGTGCAGGCGCGTGCGCCAGACCAGCAGCGCCGTCACCGCCGTCAGCAGCCACAGCAGGCCGTCTTCGCGCCAGCGGCCCGAAGGCTGGGCCAGCAGCCAGCTCGTCGCCAGCATGATGCCGACGACCAGCGACGACAGCCCCTGACGGAAGGCGCGCACCGCCAGCCGGTCCTGGTGGCGCTGTGCCCAGCGGGCCGCGAACAGCGTCAGCAGCGAGCTCGGCGTCAGCACGCCGGCGACGCAGACGGCGGCGCCGAAGGTCGCGCTCGCCAGCGCGAACAGGCCGGTGGGCGCACCGCCGGCGGCGTTGAGGCCGATGTTCCAGCCCAGCAGCGCGATGAACAGCACGTTGGGCCCGGGCGCGGCCTGGGCCAGCGCGATCGAGGCGTTGAACTGGGCGTCGCCCAGCCAGCCCTGGCCCTGCACCAGGTAGCGGTGCATCTCGGGCGCCAGCGTCACCGCGCCGCCCACCGCCAGCAGCGACAGCGACAGCTGGAACAGCAGCAGGTGGGCCCAGTCGGCCAGGCTCATCGTCGCTCGCCGCGCCGCAGCGCGCGCCAGGTGAGACCGTAGGCGGCACCGCCGAGCACGAAGACGATCAGGTGCAGCGGCAGCCGGGCCAGCGCGACGCCGGCGAAGGCCGCGGCAGCCAGCAGCAGTGCCGGCAAGGCGCCCATCGGGTGCCGCCTCAGGCTGTCGGCGAGCTTCAGCGCCGTGCCGGCGATCAGCCCGGCGGCGACGGCGCCCATGCCGCGCAGCGCGCCGACCATCGCCGCGTGCTGCGCGAAACGGCCGTACAGCGCGCCCAGCGTCAGCAGCAGCACGAGCGGAAAGGCCAGCAGCCCGGCCAGCGCCGCCAGCGCGCCGCGCCAGCCGAATAGCCGGTCGCCATACATCAGCGCCAGGTTGCAGACGTTGGGGCCGGGCATCACCTGGGCGACGGCCCAGTCCTCGACGAACTGCTCGTTGCTCAGCCAGCCGCGCCGCTCCACCAGCTCGCGCTGCACGACGGCCATCACGCCGCCGAAACCCTGCAGCGCCATCGCGGAGAAAGCCCAGAACAGCTCGGAGGCTGTCCGGGGCCCGGGGCGGTCGTCGAGCGTCGGGGTCACTTACTGCACGACGATCTTGCGCTCGCGGATCACCTTGCCCCAGGTGGCGGTCTCGCGTTCGATCTCACGCGCCAGGTCTTCGCGCGTGCCGGGTTGCGGCGGCATGCCGTGTTTGTTCAGTTCGGCGGCGACCTCGGGCGACTTCAGCACCTTCACCAGCTCGAGGTTCCAGCGGTCGAGGATCGCCGCCGGCACCTTGGACGAAGCCAGGAAGGCGTACCAGTTGGTCGCGCTGTAGCCGGGGAAGCCCGACTCGGCGATCGTCGGCACGGCGGGCAGCGCCGCCAGGCGTTTCGGGCCGGTGCTGGCCAGCGGGACGAGCGCGCCGCTGTCGATGTGCGGCTGGGCGGTCGAGTAGGTCGAGTAGTACGAGGCCACGCGGCCGGCCAGCAGATCCTGCATCGCCGGGGCGCCGCCTTTGTACGGGATGTGCACGGTCTCGATCTTCGCCATGTGGTTGAGCATCTCGCCGGCCAGGTGCGAGGCCGAGCCGGGGCCGGTCGAAGCGTAGTCCAGCTTGCCCGGGTTCTTCTTCGCGTAATCGATGAACTCGGCCAGCGTGCGGATCTTCAGCCCGGCGTGCACGACCAGCACGTTGGGGAAGTTGACGCCCATCGTGATCGGCGCCAGGTCCTTCACCGGGTCGTAGCCCAGCTTCATCAGGTGCGGCGCCACCGTCAGCGGCCCGACCGAGCCGAAGAGCAGCGTCGCGCCGTCGCTCGGCCCCTTGGCGACGAACTGGTGCGCGATGTTGCCGCCGGCGCCGGGTTTGTTGTCGATGACGACGGTGATGCCGAGGTTCTCGCCCAGCTTCTTGCCGATCACGCGGGCCGCGGCGTCGGCGGCACCGCCGGCGGCGAAGCCGACGACGATGGTCACCGTGGGCTTGGGCGGGAAGGCCTGGGCGGCGGCCCAGGCCGGGGCGAGCAGGGCCAGGGCCGCGGCGGCAGCGCCTTGCAGCAGTCGTCTCTTGTGCATGCTTGTCTCCGTCTTGGTGTTTTCAGTCGGCGCCCAGGCCGACCGGGTTGGGCTGGCGTTTCTCCACCGCGTGGCGCAGCAGTGCCGCGCTGCGGAACACGCCGTGGGCGAACTTGCCGTAGGGCAGGGTGGCGAACAGCGCCATCACCGCGCCCAGGTGCAGGCACAGCAGCAGCGCCATCGCCGGCGTGCCGCGCGCCAGCCACAGCGCCAGGCCGCTGGCGCTGGTCAGGAACAGCAGCGCGATGAAGCCCAGGTCCATCGGTTTCTGCGCCGCGTCGCCATGCAGCGGGTGGCGGCGAAGGTTGAGCCGCCACAGCCCCGCGGTGCCGACGAGCAGGCTCAGGCCGCCGGCCGCGCCCAGCAGCTTGGGCAGCGAGGGCAGGTCGTAGGGCGCCGGCAGCTTGAAGGCGTAGTGGTAGAGCGTGCCCAGCGCGGTGGCCGCCAGACAGGCGGCGAAGCCGTAGAAGGTCAGGTGGTGGCAGCGCCGGCGCGCCAGCGTGTAGGCGTCGTCCTCGTTGGGGCAGCCCTGGCCGTGGCCGCCGTCCAGGTACTTCAGCCGCAGCACGTCGTGCACGGCTTCGGCCGCGGCCGGCGCAGTCGTCGGCCGGCCGCTGGTCACCGGCAGCAGGTCGCGCCAGAAGCGGCGCACGCCCAGGCCCAGCGCGAGCACGGCGAACAGGAACACCGGCGCGAACAGGCTGACCAGCAGGTGGTGCGGGAACACGGCGTAGAAGTTGCCGCCGGGCTGCGCGCCCCACAGCGGGCCGTTGGACGCCACCGCGGCGGCCAGGAAGCCGGCGATCGCCAGCGTCAGCGCGACGGCCAGCGTCGCCCCGTTGCGCCGGTACAGCGCGCCCAGCGCCGGCGGCCAGGCGTAGTCGCCGTAGGTCTGGCCGCGCACGCGCGCCATCGCCTGCGGCACGTTGATGGCGAACTCGTGCGGCGGCGCGTACTGGCAGGCGTGCAGGCAGGCGCCGCAGTTGTGGCAGAGGTTGGCCAGGTAATGCACCTCGGCCTTGCCGAAGGTCAGCCGCCGCGTCATCGCCGGGAACACGGCGCAGAAGCCTTCGCAGTAGCGGCAGCCGTTGCAGATCGTCATCTGACGCGCGACGTCGGCTTCTTCGGCGGTCAAGACGAGTTCGCCTTCGGCCAGCGCACGGGCTTCGCGGGTCAGCGCTTCAAGCGTGCGCATGGCGGGCTCCCTGGCGCTGGGCGGCGCGGGCCGCGTTGTGGCCGGCGATGCGGCCGAAGGCGGTGCCGATCGACATGCCGACGCCGGCGGTGTAGCCCTTGCCGAGCACGTTGCCGGCCATCATCTCGCCGGCCACGAACAGGTTCTCGCTGGGCTGGCCGCCGAAGCGCACCGCAGCCGTCTCGTCGGTGCGCAGCCCCAGGTAGGTGAAGGTGATGCCGGGCCGCACCGCGTAGGCGTGGAAGGGCGGCGTGTCGATCGGCCGCGCCCAGTGGGTCTTGGGCGGCGACAGGCCCTCGGTGCGGCAGTCGTCCAGCCGCGTGTGGTCGAAATGGCCGGGCCGGCAGGCGGCGTTGTAGGCGAGCAGGGTCTGCATGAAGGCCTCGACGTCCAGCCCCAGCGCCAGGGCGAGCCCGGGCAGCGTCTCGGCCCGAGTGCCGGGGAACACCGGCGGCATGAAGCGGCCGATGGCCTTGGCGTCGATCACCGAGTAGGCGATCTGCCCCGACTGCTGCGCGACCAGGCGGCCCCAGATCGCGTAGCGCTTGGGCCAGAAGTCCTCGCCTTCGTCGTAGAAGCGCTGCGCCTGCCGGTTGACGACGACGCCCAGCGAGACGCAGTCGATGCGTGTGCAGATGCCGCCGTCGTACAGCGGCGCACGCGCGTCGATGGCCACCATGTGGGCCTGGGTCGGGTCGCCGATGCGCTCGGCGCCGTGGTCGGCCAGCAGGTGCCTGAGCAGCACGCCGCGGTTGAAACGCGTGCCGCGGATGATGAAGTTGTCGGCCGGCCATTCGCCGCGCCCGTTCTCGCCCCAGGCCTCGCGCAGCCACTCGCGGTTGGACTCGAAGCCGCCGGCGGCCAGCACGCAGGCGCCGGCCTCGATGCGTTCGCCGCCGACGTGCGCGGCGACGAAGCGGCCGTCTTCGATTTCGAGTCGGTCGACCGGCGCTTCGTAGCGCACGCGCACGCCCAGCTTTTCGGCGCTGCGGTAGTAGGCGTTGACCAGCGCCTTGCCGCCGCCCATGAAGAAGGCGTTGGTGCGCGCGACGTGCAGCGCGCCCGACAGCGGCGGCTGGAAGTGCACGCCGTGGCGGCGCATCCAGTCGCGGCAGGTCGCCGAGGCGCGGATCGTCAGCCGCGCCAGGCGCTCGTCGGTGAGGCCGCCGGTGACCTTCAGCAGGTCCTGCCAGAACTCCTCTTCGGGATAGGCCTCGACCAGCACGTCCTGCGGCGCGTCGTGCATGCAGCGCAGGTTGCGCGTGTGCGCCGAGTTGCCGCCGCGCCAGGCGCGCGGCGCGGCTTCCAGCATCAGCACGCTGGCGCCCGCTTCGGCCGCCATCAGGGCGGCGCACAAGGCGGCGTTGCCGCCGCCGATGACCAGCACGTCGGGACTCATCGAGAAAACACCGCCTGGAACGAGGACGGCGGATTCTTGGAGTCGGCGATTGATCTGGGAAGTGAAAAACAGGGCGGAATTATTGCGTTCCGCGCATCACTCAGTTGCCCAGTGGCGTGGCCTTCAGCAGCTCGTGGAAGGCCTGGGCCGCCGGCGACAGCCCGCCATGGCGCGTGCGCAGCAGCGACACCTTGCGCTTGACCGTAGGCTGGGTCAGCGGGATCTTGCGCACGCCCGGGCGGTCGCCTTCCTCGAAGGCCGACGACGGCAGGATCGCGCTGCCGACGCCGGCGGCGACGAGGTTGATCGCCGTCGCGTGGTGCTGGACCTCGCAGTGGCCTTGCAGCCGGATGCCTTGTTTGGCGAGCTGATAGTCCATGAAGACGCGCGTCGCGGTGAAGCTGCTGATGCCGATCAGCTCGGTGTCGCGCAGGTCGCCCCAGGTCACGCTGTCGCGGTCTTCCAGCGCATGCGGGCTGCGGCACAGCAGCACCAGCTCGTCGGCGAACAGCACCGTCTCGGCCAGGTCGGGGTGTTTCTCGCCGTGCACCGCGATGCCGAGTTCGGCCTGGCCGCCGAGCACCGCGTTGCGCACCTCGTGCGAGCTGCCGTCGAGCAGCCGGATGCGGTTGCCGGGGTGGAGCTGGGCGTAGCGCTGCATTACGCGGGGCAGCACGTGGGACGTCATCGACGGGATGCAGGCCAGCGTGAAGTGGCCGGTGGAGCGGCGCGACATGTCCTTCAGCTGCTCGACGGCGGCCGTCATCTCCTGGACGATGGCGCGTGCCTGCGGCAGGAACTCGCGGCCGACGGCCGTCAGCTCGACGCGGCGCGTCGTGCGGTCCAGCAGCTTCAGCCCCAGGTAGGCCTCGAGCTTCTGCACGCGCCGCGTCAGCGCGGTCTGCGTCACGTGCAGCTCGCGCGCGGCCTTGTTGAAGCCGCCGAGCTCGGCGATGGCGACAAACGCCTGCACGCCGTCGAAATCGATCTTCATGGCGCAAGCCTAGCGCGTGGCCTGGCCGGCGGCGGCTGCGCAGCAGTTCGCAGCCGGATCGCGGCGGCTCGACGAGAATGCTGCGGCGATGGAACCTCTGGACCGAGCATTTCTGGCCAACGTCCTCGACCTGATGCTCGACGCCGTCTGCGTCGTCGACACCGAAGGCCGGTTCGTCTTCGTCAGTGCCGCCGGTGAGCGCATCTTCGGCTACCCGCCCGAGGAGATGATCGGCCGCCCGGTGATCGGCTTCGTCCACCCCGACGACCGCGAGCGCACGCTGGTCGCCGTGGCCGAGATCGTCGCTTACCAGCACAAGCCGATCTTCGAGAACCGCTACGTGCGCAAGGACGGGCGCGTCGTGCACATCATGTGGTCGGCGCGCTGGTCGCCGCTGGACGGGGTGCGTGTCGCCGTGGCGCGCGACGTCACGGCGCGCAAGCGCGCCGAGGCGATGCAGGCGGCGCTGTACGCGATCTCCGAGGCGGCGCACGCGGCCGAGGACCTGCTGGCGCTGTTCGCGCAGATCCACCGCATCATCGACGGGCTGCTGCCGGCGAAGAACTTCTTCGTCGCGCTGTACGACGCCGCCGGCGACTGGCTGAGCTTCCCGTATTTCGTCGACCAGGACCGTGCGCCGCTGGAGCCGGGCACGCTGGACGCCGAGACCTTGTGCACCGAGCTGATCCGCGGCGGCAAGGAGCGGCTGGTCAGCCACGATGCCGTGGACCCCGCGCAGCCCGTGCGCACGCCGGTCGACTGGCTGGGCGTGCCGCTCGGCGTCGCGCACGGTGTCATCGGCGCGCTGCTCGTGAAGAGCCATTCGCCCGAGGTGCGGTACGGCCAGGCCGACGTCGAGCTGCTGAAGTTCGTGTCGGCGCAGATCGCCGACGCCATCGAGCGCAAGCAGGGGCAGCTGCGGCTGCAGCACGTGGCCCAGCACGACGCGCTGACCGATCTGCCCAACCGCAACCTGGTGCGCGACCGCGTCGCGATGGCGCTGGCACGCGCGCGGCGCGACGGCACGGGCCTGGCGCTGATGTACCTGGACCTCGACGACTTCAAGCCGGTGAACGACCGTTTCGGCCACGCCGTCGGCGACGGCCTGCTGCAGCAGGTGGCGCAGCGCCTGAAGCACTGCGTGCGCGCGTCCGACACCGTCGGCCGCATGGCCGGCGACGAGTTCGTCGTGCTGCTCGCCCAGCTGCACGCGCCCGAGGACGCGGCCTTGGTGGCCGAGAAGATCCGTGCGGCGCTGTGCGAGCCCTTCGACGTCGCCGGAAACGCCGTCCTGGTGTCGCCCAGCATCGGCCTCGTCGGTTATCCGAAAGACGGCGAAGAGGCCGACCCGCTCATCGACCGCGCCGACGAGGCGATGTATCGCGCCAAGCGGGCCGGCGGCAACCGGGTGTGCGTCGCCGGGGACACGGACGAGGCGAGGGCCTAGGTCCAGGTCGTCGCGAGGGCGCCGGATGCCGGCCTCGTGGCAGGCCCGCGTTGCACGCAGCAGACAGGGCAACGAGGCATTCCGCACGACTTGTCACGCCCCGGGCGGCCTGGGCGCCGGCCTCGGCTGCCCGGCTGACCCGGGTGAGCCGGGGCGTGTCGACCTCTATGCTAGGTTCGTCACCCGTGCGTGGGCCCGACAGGGCAGCGTCCGGCGGCCGAGCCGTCATCGGTCGATCCGGTCCGCGAAACGGCTGGATCACGTTTTCGATCATCAAGAAGAGGAACGGGCGACATGTCGAAGCTGCTTGACCTGATGAGGAAGCTGGGCAGTGATGCTGCGTTGAGCAGCGAGTACGAGCAGAACCCGCAGGCGGTGATCAGCCGCTTCGGTCTGTCCGCCGAAGAGAGCGCTGCGCTGCTGAACAAGGACTACGAAGCGATCAAGCGCCTCACCGGGCTGCAAGACGGGCAGTTCGCGACCAATCACCTCATCCACGCCTACGACAACTAGGCTTTCTAGGGCATTGGGGCCGGCATGCGTGCATCCTGGCTCGTTGCGTCTTTGTGGTTTGCGCTCGTCGGCGGTCCTGCGTTTGCCGGCGAGGCGCTGGAACCGCAGGTCGCCGAGATCGAGCGTCTGGGCGCCACTGCGAACTGGCGGCAGACCACTGACAACATCCAGGCGCTGTCCCCGCGACTGGAGGCGCTGAGCCGCGAGCAGCGGCAGCGGGTGGAGTTCGTGCGGCTGCGAATGCTCGCACTGTCGGGCGACGAGAGCGGCGCGATCCAAGGGTTGAGCGCGTTGCTTCAGGATTCGCCGCTTCCCGCTGCACTGCGCGTTCGCGCCTATAGCACCGCAATCAGCGTCGCGGCGAACGTCGAGCAATGGGTACGGGCGTTCACCTGGCTCGACGAGGCGCTCGGCTATCTGGACGAGGCGCCAGAAGAGTCGGCGCGTCTGTTGGGCGTCGCCAGCTACGTGTACTCCTTGGTCGGCGAAACCGGCAAAGCGCGCGAACTCGCAATGCGCGAGCTCTCGTTGGTCGAAGAGCGAGGCGACGGCCATGGCCGGTGCATGGCTTTGACCCACATCGCGACGGCCGAGGAGCTTTCGCGCCGGTTCCGGGACGCCGAACATTGGCATCGGCGGCAGATCGAGGCCTGCACGCGCGCTGGCGACATGGTGTTCGCCGCCAACGGCAAGTACGGGGTCGGCAGGATGCTGGCCGCGCAGGGCTTGCATGGCGAGGCCTTGCGCTGGTTTGGCCAGGCGTTGGCGGAGTACGAGAAGGCCGGCTACGCCGCTGGCCAGTGGGACTCGCGCCAGGCGCTGGCGGGCAGCCTGATCGACTCGGGACGTGACCTGGACCGTGCCGGCAAGCTGCTGACCGATATCCTGCGTTACTACCGCGGCCGGAATGCCGATTCGGCGGTGGCGGAAACGGAAGGCCTCCTGGCGCGCCTGGCCGAGAAGCGTGGCGAGTTCGCCGAGGCCCTGGCGCACTACAAGAGAGCCGCCCCGGCGACGGCGTCGGCGTCGGCCGAGAGCGAGGCGCGCGAGCGCCGGCTGGCCTTTCTGCAGGTGCAGTTCGACACCCGCCTGAAGGAGCAGCAGATCGCGCTGCTGCAGGCCGAGAAGGAACTGGCGACGCTGCAGGTCACCGCGGCAGAGCGCCGGCAGTGGCTGCTGTGGGGAGGCATCGGTGGCCTGCTGCTGGCCGCGATCCTGCTGACGGCGCTGCTGCGGCATACCGCACTCGAGCGTCGGCGCTACCGCTGGCAGTCCGAACACGACGGCCTGACCCGCCTCTACAACTACCAGCAGGTGCACAAGCTCGGCGAAGCGGCCTTCGCCGCGGCGCGCAAGCGGGGGCGGCCGTTCACCGCGATCGTCGCCGACGTCGACCGCTTCAAGGGCGTCAACGACCACTTCGGTCACGCCGCCGGCGACGAAACGCTGCGCTCGCTCGGGACCTGGATCGCCGAGGTCGTGGGCGAAGGCGGCATCGCCGGACGCAGCGGCGGCGACGAGTTCATGATCCTCGTCGAGGGCGATGCCCCGCATGCCGAGGCGCTGCTGCAGCGCTTGCGCGAGCGCATCGAGCCGATCACCGTCTTCGGCAGGACGGTGCACTTCAGCATCAGCTCCGGCATCTGCGAAGCCAACGAACAAGCGAGCACGCTGGAGCAACTGGTGCATGAGGCCGACCAGGCGCTCTACCGTGCCAAACACGCCGGGCGCAACCGCGTGGTGCGTGCCGGCGGCCACGAGCCGCGCAAGAGCGGGCCGGCCAGCCTGGTGGTGGTGGGCAGCGGCATCGATTTCGGCCGCCACGCCAGCGAGCGCTGCCTGTCGGAGATCCGCGAGGCCGAGCGGGTGTTCTGCCTGGTGAACCCGATGGCGCTGGCGATGATCAGCAGCCTGCGGCCGGATGCGATCAACCTCGGTCTGCACTACGCGCCGGGCAAGGACCGGCGCGAGACCTATCGCGAGATCGACGAGCGGATCATGACCGAGGTGCGTGCCGGCAAGCGCGTCTGCGCCGTGTTCTACGGCCACCCGGGCGTGTTCGCCGACGTGCCGCACGTGGTGGTGCGCAAGGCACGCGCCGAAGGCATCCCGGCGCGCATGGAACCGGGCATCTCGGCCGAAGCCTGCCTGTACGCCGACCTCGGTCTGGACCCGGGCCGGCGCGGCGTGCAGTCGATGGAAGCGACGCACTTCCTGGTCTACGACCGCCGCATCGACAGCGCCGGCCTGGTGCTGCTGTGGCAGGTGGCGCTGGCCGGCGACCTCACATGTGCACGCTTTCATGCCGAGCGCGAGGGCCTGAAGGCGCTGGTGGACAAGCTGCTGCGCTGGTACCCGCCGGAGCACGAAGTGATCCTCTACGAAGCGGCGTGGCTGCCGATCGAGCAGCCGCGCATGCAGCGCCTGGCCTTGCGTGACCTGCCCGACGCCCAGTACGCCGAGTACACGACGCTGGTGATCCCGCCGCTGGGCCGGCTGGAGAAGGACACGACGGCGGGCCTGCTCCGGCAAAGCGCCGCGGAGGGCCGTTCCGCCTCTACTCACTGAGCGGCACGGGCGGCCAATGCCGCCTCATCTCTTCTGCGCGACGGGCGCGACCTGCAACTCCCTCACCGGCCGCACCTCGACGCTGCCGTGTCGCGCCGGCGGGATGCCGGCGGCGATGCGGATCGCTTCGTTCAGGTCTTTCGCGTCGACGAGGTAGAAGCCGGCGAGCATCTCGCGGGTCTCGGCGAACGGGCCGTCGAACAGCCTGACCTGGCCGTTGCGCACGCGCACCGTGGTCGCGGTGTGCGTGCCGTGCAGCGGCTCGGCGGCCAGCATGCGGCCGCTGTCGGCCAGCTCGCGCGCGTAGTCGGCGCAGTCGGCGTCGGGGCAGGCGTTCCAGTGTTCGGCGTCCAGGTAGACGAGGCACAGGTACTTCATCGCCGCCTCCTCAGAGCGTGGCCGCCAGCGCCGCGAGCTGGTCGGTGGCGATGCCCCAGCCTTCGTGGAAGCCCATCCTGCGATGCGTCTCGCGGTCCTCGGCGCTCCAGTGGCGGGCGGTCGCCGTGTAGCGCGTGCGGCCGTCGCCGAGATCCTCGAACTCGAGGATCAACGTCATGAAGGGCTTGGCCGCGGGCTCCCAGGCACGGACATAGGCGTCGGTGGCGACGATGCGCCGGCCCGGCACGACTTCCAGGTAGACGCCCGGGTTGGGCATCTCCTGGCCTTCGGGGCCGCGCATCACGATCAGGCTGGCGCCGCCCGGGCGCGGGTCGGTCTCGGCATGGCTGACGGTCCACGGCGGCGGGCAGAACCAGCGCGGGATCAGCGCCGGGTCGGTCCAGCAGCGGAACAGCGCCGCCGGGCTGGCGGCGATGTCGCGCGTGATGACGAGGTCGCGGTCGTCGGCGGCCGCGGCGGCGGGGGTAGCGGTCTCGGTCACGGTCGTCTCCTGGTGGGGCTTGTGATTCAGGCGATGGCGATCGGCTCACCGTTGACGGCCCAGGCGATGCCGTGGCGGTCGGTCAGCATGCCGAAGCTCCGCGCCCAGAAGGTGGGCGCCGGCGGCATCGTGACGCTGCCGCCTTCGGCCAGCGCGGCGAACACGCGTTCGGCCTCGGCCACCGTGTCGTACTGCAGCGCCAGCATCACGCCCTTGACGCCGTCGAACGGCATGCCCGGTGGTGCGTCGCCGGCCATCAGCCGGGCGCCGTCGGGCAGCCGCAGGCAGGCGTGCATGATCGAGTCGGCCGGCGGCGGCGCGAAGCCGCAGCCTTCGGGCGCCGGCTGGTCGTCGGGCGGGGGCGGCATCTCGCCGTGGGTCATCATCGCCTCGATCGTGCCGCCCAGCGCCTGGGCGTAGAACGCGAAAACCTCGCGCGTGTTGCCCGGGAAGCTGAGGTAGGGGGTGAGCGTGGTGGCCATGTCGTCTCCTGGTTCGGGGTGGTGAAACCGGCAAGCCGGTCTCCACTGGTCGAACGGGGGGCGGCGATATCGACAGCCGCTGACGACTTGTTTCAACCGCACAGCGCCGCCAGCCGTGCGGCGAGGAAGTCGCGTTCGGGCGCCTGGCGTGCCAGCGCGACGGCGTCGCGGTAGTGCCGTCGTGCTTCGTCGAGCAGGCCGGCGCGGCGGCACAGCTCCGCGGCAGCAGCCGGCGCGGCGGGGTAGGCGGGCAGTTGCGGCAGCAGCGGCCGCAGCAAGGCCAGGCCGGCCTCGGGGCCGTCGCGCATCGCCACCGCGACGGCGCGGTTCAGCGCCACCACCGGCGTCGGCTCCACGCGCCACAGCGCGTCGTACAGGCCGACGATCTGCGCCCAGTCGGTGGCATCGGCGTCGGCGGCTTCGGCATGCACCGCGGCGATCGCCGCCTGCAGCGCATAGGCGCCGAAACCACGCTGGCGCAGCGCGGCCTCGGCCAGCGTGCAGCCTTCGGCGATCAGCGCGCGGTTCCAGAGGCGGCGGTCCTGCCGGTCCAGCGGCACCAGCGCGCCGTCGGCGTCCAGGCGGGCGGCGCGGCGGGCGTCGCTCAGCAGCAGCAGCGCCAGCAGGCCACGTGTTTCGGCCGGCGGCTCGGGCGCCATCAGCACCAGCAGCAGCCGCGCCAGGCGGATCGCCTCGTCGGCCAGGCCGGCGTCGCGCGCCGCGTGGCCTTCGTTGAACACGAGGTAGACGACGCGCAGCACGCTGGTCAGGCGCGCCGGCAGCTCGGCCGGTCCGGGGACTTCGTAGGGGATGCGGGCCGCGGCGATCTTGGCCTTGGCGCGCACGATGCGCTGCGCCAGCGTCGGCGTCGGCAGCACGAAGGCCGCGGCGATGGCCTCGGTGCCCAGGCCGCAGACCTCGCGCAGCGTCAGCGCGATGCGCGCGTCTTCCGACAAGCTGGGGTGGCAGCAGGTGAAGACCAGGCGCAGCCGGTCGTCGGGGATTTCGTCGCGGGCCTCGGCCAGCGCGTCGGGCCCGGGCGCGGGGTCGGCCAGCGTGTCGTCCCAGGCCATGAAGCGGCGTTCGCGCCGCAGCCGGTCGATCGTGCGGTAGCGCCCGGCCGACACCAGCCAGGCCACCGGATGCGCCGGCACGCCGTGCGCCGGCCATTGCTCGGCGGCGGCGAGGAAGGCGTCGTGCAGCGCCTCCTCGGCGAGCTCGAAGCTGCCGAGCAGCCGCACCAGCGTCGAGAACACGCGGCGCGCGTGTTCGCGGTAGACGGCGTCGAGGGCGGCCCGCATGGGCGCCAGCTTAGCCCGGCGGCGGCGAGCTTCGATTCTTGAAGCAATTGAAGGAATGTCGCCCGCCGGGCGGCGAGAATCCGCCCCATGCTCCGCCGCACGGCATTCCTGCGCTCCATGTCCCGCCTGGCCTTCCTGGCCGCGCTGCTCATGGCGCTCATGCCGTCGATCAGCCGGGTGCTGGCGGCGCAGGCGCCGCCGTCCTGGGCCGAGCTCTGCAGCACCGAGGGCGGCCACGGCGACAGCGGCCTGCCGGCCAGCCTGCACGCCGGCGCGGACTGCGGCTACTGCGTGCTCGGCGCGCCGATGCCGCCGCCGCGCTGGCAGGCGCCGCTGCCGCCGCTTGCGCCGGCCACGCAGCTCGCGCTCGTCGACGAGCCGCCGCGTGCCCGCCCGGTGCGCCTGTGCGGCCTCGGCGCGCAAGGCCCGCCGGCCTCGCTCTGAACCACAAGTCCCGTTTACTCCGCGCGGCCTGCTGGCCGTGCTCCTTGTGCTTTGGAGTCCCATGTCCACGTCCCAACGGAAGACGCCGCGTGCGTCTGCCCTGAGCCTGGCCGTCCTGGCCGCTTTCGCCTCACCCAGCACCTCGTTCGCCGACGATGAACCGCCGCTGCCCACCGAGGTCATCGTCATCACCGCTTCGCCGATCTCGGCGCTGACCTGGGAGACCGACCCGCGGCTGCCGCGCCAGCCGGTGCCGGCCAGCGACGGCGCCGACTACCTGAAGACCGTGCCCGGCTTCAGCGCCGTGCGCAACGGCGGCACCAACGGCGACCCGGTGCTGCGCGGCATGTTCGGTTCGCGCCTGAACGTGCTGAGCAACGACGGCGCGATGCCCGGCGCCTGTCCGGCGCGCATGGACAACCCGCTGTCCTACGTCTCGCCCGAGACCTACGACAAGCTGGTCGTCGTCAAGGGCCCGCAGACCGTGCTCTGGGGGCCGGGAGCCTCGGCCGGCACCGTGCGCTTCGAGCGCGAGACGCCGCGTTTCGACGAACCCGGCGTGCACGCCACCGGCAGCCTGCTGGCCGGCGCCTTCGGCCGCGCCGACGCGGTGCTCGACGCCACCGCCGGCTTCGCGCAGGGTTACGCGCGGTTGTCAGCCAACCATGCGCAGGCCGACGACTACGAGGACGGCGACGGCAAGACCGTGCCTTCTTCGTGGAAGAAGTGGAACACCGACCTGGCGCTGGGCTGGACGCCCGACGCCGACACCGTCGTCGAGTTCAGCGCCGGCACCGGCGACGGCGAGGCGCGTTACGCCGGCCGCGGCATGGACGGCGCGCAGTTCCGCCGCCAGAGCTACGGCCTGCGCCTCGAGCGCAAGAACCTCGGCCCGGTGCTGAAGTCCGTCAAGGCGAGCGTCTACTACAACCTCGCTGACCACGTGATGGACAACTACACGCTGCGCGAGCCGAACCCGATGAGCTCGATGCCGATGCCGATGGCCGCCGACGTCGAGCGCCGCACGCAGGGCGGCCGCGTGGCGGTCGACTGGACGGCCGCGGGCCTGGCGCTGACCAGCGGCATCGACGCGCTGGCCAGCCGCCACCGCGACCGCAGCGCGATGGGCCGCGGCGCCTACCGCGACCAGCCCTGGGCCACCGACGCCGAGCTGCGCAGCGTCGGCGTCTTCACCGAGGGCAGCTGGGCGATCGAAGCCCGCCAACGCGTCGTCGCCGGCCTGCGCCTGGACCGCGCCGAAGCCACCGACAAGCGCCAGACCACCGGCATGATGGCGATGCCCAACCCGACGGCCGGCCAGACGCGCGACGAGACGCTGAAGGCCGGTTTCCTGCGCTACGAGCGGGAACTCTCGACGCTGCCGCTGGGCTGGTACGCCGGCCTGGGCCACACCGAGCGCATGCCCGACTACTGGGAGCTGTTCTCGGCCGACAAGGGCCCGGCCGGCGCCGCCAACGCCTTCGCCGGCCTCCGCCCCGAGAAGACGACCCAGCTCGACGTCGGCGCGCAATACCGCAGCGCCGACTGGAGCGCCTGGGTCTCGGCCTACGCCGGCCGCATCGCCGACTACATCCTCTTCAGCTATGGCGGCGGCGGCATGATGGGCCTGACGTCCACCGCCACCAACGTCGACGCCAACATCCGCGGCGCCGAAGCCGGCGTCGAACTGCGGCCGACGCCGCGCTGGAAGCTCGGCGGCACGCTGGCCTACGCCTGGGGCGAGAACGCCACGAGCGGCCAGGCGCTGCCGCAGATGCCGCCGCTGGAGGCGCGGTTCAGCGCCCGCTGGGACGACGGCCGCTGGAGCTTCGGCACGCTGCTGCGCGCCGTCGCGGCGCAGCGCCGCGTCGCGCTCGACCAGGGCAACGTCGTCGGCCGCGACCTGGGCGCGAGCGCCGGCTTCGTGACGCTGGCGCTCAACGGCGGCTACCGCTTCGACGAACGCCTGCAGCTCACGGCCGGCGTCGACAACCTGTTCGACCGGACCTACAGCGAGCACCTGAACCTGGCCGGCAGCGCCGACTTCGGCTACCCCGCCGACCCGGTGCGCATCCACGAAACCGGGCGCAACGTCTGGGTGAAGCTGAACCTCAGCTACTGAGCGCGGAGCTGGCCGGCGGCGCCTGGCGCTCGCCGGTCAGCGCCAGCAGCACGTCGGCGTACCAGGCGCAGTTCAGGCCCAGCGATTCGTCCTCGTGCTCGTCGCGCGTGCGCATGTCCATGCGCGTCGAGTGCACGCCCAGCAGCTGCCAGGACGCCAGCGCCGCCGCGGCGCCCTGGCGGCGGCGGCGCACCACCGGCGCGCCGCTGCTGCCGCGGTGCGTGCGCGCATCGGTCAGGAAGCAGCCCTGGCGCTGGAAGCGCACGCCGTAGGCCGAGGCGATCGACGCGTTGCGCGCCACCGCGAGGTGGTGCACCGTGTCCTGGAAGCCCAGCGGGTAACCCGGGATCGTCAGCACGTCGCCGATCGCGATGTCCTCGTCCAGCGCCTGCAGATGGCTCTCGTCGAAGGCCTGCAGCCGGGTGCCGGCGGGCAGCAGCGATTCTTCGATCTCGATCGCCGCCACGTCGACCGCGCCGCCGCTGTCGCTGCCGTCGCGCCACTGGCTCAGGCCGTCGCGGAACAGCGGCAACGAGACGACGGCGTGCTGCGCCAGGTCGCCGGGGTCGGTGTGCAGCGTGATCTCCAGGCGGTCGGGGCGGTGCGCGCTGGCGGCGTCGACGAAGACGTGCCGGGCGCTGACGAGGAACAGCCGCTCGTCGCGGCGGAAGAAGAAGCCGCTGGCGCTGCTCAGCGCCTGCGCGCCGACGAAGGTCGCGACGCGGGTCGTCGCCAGCAGCAGCGCGTCCACGGTGCCGGCCGGCGCGGGCCTGGGCTGGCCGGCGCTGCCGCGCAGCACCGCCCGATGGCGCGCGACGTCGCGCTCGAAGCTGGCCAGCACGAGGTCGGAGATCTCGGCGTGCAGCATCACCGTGCGCGCCGCCTCGGCATAGGCGTCGAAGGACGCGGCCAGCCGCGTCAGCGAGGCCGGGCCCAGGGTTTCGATCAACGCCGGCATCAGCGCATCCAGCGCGACGAGGCCGCCCTTCAACTCGCAGATGCGCTCGGTGGCTTCTTGCAGGTTCTTCATGGCGTCCTCCGGCAGAAATGAAAAAGCGCGGCCTTGCCGCGCTTCGGTCGTCAGGACGGCGAGGGCAGAGCCCCGCGTCCTGTGGTGCAGCCGGGCTCTCAGCCCAGCGTGCGGATGTTGGAGGCCTGCGGGCCCTTCTGGCCTTGGGTCACCTCGAACTCGACGCGCTGGTTCTCGGTCAGCGTCTTGAAGCCGCTGCCCTTGATTTCCTTGAAGTGCGCGAAGAGGTCCTTGCCGCCGTCATCGGGGGCGATGAAGCCGAAGCCCTTGCCTTCGTTGAACCACTTCACGGTGCCGGTTTGAGTCGTCATGTCGAATACCTTTCGAAGTTGCCGGGCGCAAGATCGCACCCAGCGGAGAAACGCCAAGAAAATCTTCAAGAGGGGATTCGACGCGACGGCCGGTAGAGCACCGGGGCGTGAAGAAAGACCAATGAGCGGACGCTCTTGTGCATGTCTGCAGGCCCATCGTACACGATCGGCGCCTTCAGTGCCGCGGCCGCGACAGCCAGCGCGCCACCGTGGCGAACAACTCCTCGGGCACGACCGGCTTGGCGAGGAAGTCGTCCATGCCGGCGGCCAGGCAGGCGGCGCGGTCCTCGTCGAAGGCGTTGGCCGTCATCGCGACGATCGGCAGCGACGCGTGCTCGCCCGAGGCACGGATCGCGCGCGTCGCGGCGATGCCGTCCATCACCGGCATCTGCAGGTCCATCAACACCAGGCCGTAGTCCGCGCCGCGCGCGGCGACGCAGGCCACCGCCTCGGCGCCGTTGGCGGCGACCTCGACTTGCAGGCCGACTTCTTCCAGCAGGCTGCGCGCGACGTCGACGTTGATGTCGTTGTCCTCGGCCAGCAGCACACGCCGGCCGCGGTGGCGGGCCAGCAGTTCGGCTTCGGCGTCCTCCGCTGTCGCGGCGGCCTCGCTGCCGGCGGCCGGGGCGCGCGGCAGCCGGGCGGTGAACCAGAACAGGCTGCCCTGGCCGGGCTGGCTGGCTGCGCCGGTGTCGCCGCCCATCAGCCGCGCCAGCCGGCGCGTGATCGCCAGCCCGAGGCCGGTGCCGTGCGCCTGGTGCGCGCCGGCGGCGTCGCCCTGCTCGAACTCGGCAAACAGCTTGCGCATCGTGCCGGCCTTGATGCCGATGCCGGTGTCGCGCACCTCGAAGCGCACGAGCACGCCGCGTTCGTCCTCGCCGTCGGTGCGCACGCGCAGCGTGACGCTGCCGCGTTCGGTGAACTTGACCGCGTTGTAGACGTAGTTCAGCAGGCACTCCTCGAGCCGCGTCGCGTCGCCCAGCACCGCCGGCAGCGGCGGCTGGAGTTCGAGCAGCAGCTGCAGCCCCTTGGCGCGTGCCTCGCCTTCGAGCATCGCCAGCGCGTTGGCGGCCACCGCCTCCAACCGCAGCGGCGCCGTGCACAGCGTCAGCTTGCCGGCGTCGATCTTCGCGATGTCCAGCACGTGGTTGATGATGGACTTCAGGTGCTCGCTGGCGGCCACCAGCTTGGCCAGCTGGGCGCGCTGGACGGCCTCCAGCGGCCCCCGGCCGACGAGGTGCGCCATGCCGACGATGCCGTTGAGCGGCGTGCGGATCTCGTGGCTCATGTTGGCCAGGAAGCTGCTCTTGGCGCGCATCGCCTCCTCGGCGTCGTCGCGCGCGCGCTGCAGCTCGCTGACGTCGAACAGCCAGGCCAGCACCGCGGGCTGGTTCTCGTAGACGATGGGCATGTACGAGCTCAGCGCCCAGACGTGCGGCGTCTCGGGCTGCCCGGGCCGGTGCAGTTCGACCAGCCGGTTGAGCACCGCCTCGCCGGCGGCGACCTGCGCGCCGATCTCGTCGAACACCGCCGGGTCGCAGTAGTGCGCGCGGATGTCGATGCGGTCGGCCTGCGCACGCGGGCGGTCCAGCAGCGCGTAGAACGCGTCGTTGGCGAAGAGCACCGCCCGGTCCCTGGCGCGCGCGATGCGCACCGCCACCGGCGCCGCGCTCAGCACCTGCCGCAGCACGCGCTGCTGCTCGCGCAGCTGCGAGTAGTCGACGAGCACCGAGCGCGACAGCACCGGGCGGCCGTCGTCGCCACGCACCGCGGTGGCCGACAGCAGCACCGGCAGCCGCCGCCCGTCGCGCCGCACGAGTTCGAGCTCGAGCGACTCGATGCGGCCCTGGGCGAAGAAACGCGGCATCGTCTCGTGCACGGTCCGCACCGATTCCGGCGTCATGAACTCGGTGATGTGCCGGCCCACGACGTCCTCGCGCCGGTAGCCCAGCCAGGCGAGTTCGGTGTCGTTGATCTTGCGGACCGTGCCCTCGGGCGTGATCGAGTGGTAGCCGCAGGGCGCGTGGTGGTAGAGGTCGTCGAGTTCGGCGGCCTGGCGGCGCAGCTGCTCGTTGGCCTCGTGCAGCGCCGTGACGTCGGTGGCGAGCACGAAGAAGCCGACGACTCGGCCGTCGCAGACGTCGGGGATGTACTGCACCCAGACGTGCATCGCGCGGCCGTCGCTCGGCCGGCGGATCGAACGCTCGAAGCGCTGCGGCGTGCCGGCCAGCGCGGCGGCGGCGGACGCCTGGTTGGCCGCGAAGAGTTCGTCGCCGAGCAGCTCGCGCATCGTCGTGCCGCGGATGCGCTCGGTGCTCAGGCCGAAGTGCTCGCGGTAGGCGCGGTTGGCGAAGCCGTTGTGCAGCGCCGTGTCCCAGTAGCCTACCAGCGCCGGCAGCGCGTCACTCATCGTCTGCAGGAACCGCGTCTGCTCCTCCAGGCACTGGGTGCGCTGCGCGACGAGGTCGGCGAGATGGTCGCGGTGGGCTTCCAGCTCCGCGGCGGCCCGGCGGCGCTCGGTGATGTCGAGGTTGATGCCCAGCACGCGCATCAGCCGGCCTTCGTCGTCGATGACCGGCCGCCCGGCCGAGTACAGCCAGCGCCAGCCGTCGCGCCCGTGGCGCATGCGGTACTCGACGTTGAAGCTCTCGCCGCGCCAGACCTGGGCCCAGCCGGCGTCGATGAGCGCCAGGTCGTCGGGATGGATGCGCGCGCGCCAGTCCTCGTAGCTCAGGTTCGGCTCGTCGTCGGGCAGGCCGCACAGGCGCAGCGACTCGGGCGACCAGTAGACGCTGCCGCTGGCGAGGTCGAAGTCCCAGATGCCGATGTGCCCGGCGTCCTGGGCGAGCTGGAAGCGCTGCTCGGCGATGCGGCGCTGCGCCTGCGCCTCGCGCATCGCCGTGATGTCGCGCTGCACCGTCACCCACAGCGTGCCGCGCTGCGGGTCGCGCCACGAGGTGACGCTGGCGTGGGTCCAGAACCGGCTGCCGTCGCGGCGCCGGTTCAGCAGCTCGCCGGTCCAGGCGCCGGAGGCCTCCAGCGTGTGCACGATCTCCTGCGCCAGCAGCTCGCCGCTGCGCTGGCCGTCGGCGTTGAGCACCGCCGCGTCCTGGCCCAGCAGTTCGTCCGGCGCGTAGCCGAACATCTCGTCGAAGGCGCGGTTGGTGTAGACGATGCGGCGCCGGCCGTCGATGACGTTGACGCCGTCGGAGATGCTGGCCAGCAGCGTCGTGGCCAGCGACGGGATGTCGTCGGCCAGCGGGCCGGCGGCGGGGTCGTCCGCTTCGGTGACGGGGTGGCGGGCCATCGATCGTGCTGCGCTCGAGTCTGGCGTGAGGCGCGTCGAGCGACACCGGTGTATGCCCGTACTGGATGCCAAGCCGGCGCCGGCTGCATTGATGGCGGTCACGCGGCGGGCTCGGGCGGCAGCGGAACGGCGATTGCCGCCGCGCGGCCTTTCGCAATGCTCGCAAGCCCGGGAGATGCGCATGGCTGCAAGGAACACGGTCTGCCTCTGGTACGACGGTGCCGCGCTGGAGGCGGCGAACTTCTATGCGGAGACCTTTGCCGACAGCGCCGTCGGCGCCGTGCTGCACGCACCGGGGGACTACCCGGCGGGCCGCGCGGGCGACGTCCTGCTGGTCGAGTTCACGGTCCTGGGCATCCCCTGCGTCGGGCTGAACGGCGGCCCCGGCGTGCGCCACAACGAGGCCTTCTCGTTCCAGGTGACGACCGAGGACCAGGCCGAGACCGACCGGCTCTGGGACGCCATCGTCGGCCACGGCGGCCAGGCCAGCCAGTGCGGCTGGTGCCGCGACCGCTGGGGCATCTCGTGGCAGATCACGCCGCGCGTGCTGCTGGAGACCATCGCCGGTGCCGACCGCGAAGCCGCCCGGCGCGCCTTCGAGGCGATGATGTCGATGGAGCGCATCGACGTCGCCGCGATCGAGGCGGCGCGCCGGGGCTGAAGCCTCAGCCCCGCGGCACGGCGCCGCGGCGCAGCGCGCCGCCGCCCAGCAGCACCAGCCCGGCCAGCATCATCGCCATCGAGCCGGGCTCGGGCACGATGCCGATCGTCGTCGTGAAGTTGGCGTTGTCGGGCGCGAAATCGGAGATCGCGGCGAAGCCGCTGAAGCTGGCGTCACGCGGCCACAGGTTCCAGGTGTAGTCGCGCTTGGCGAAGCCGGTGGACTCCAGCAGCGCGCCCGGCACGAGGGCGGTGATCGTCGCGCCGCTCACCGTCACCGAGCCGTCGGCCAGGGCACCGACGCCGGCGACGCTGCCGCTGCCGTCGGGGCGCAGCAGCACGACGCGGTCGAAGCGCACGCCGTCGATGCCCTGGGCCGCGAATCCGGCGGTGCCGGCGCCGCGGTTGACGCCCCAGACGTAGAGCGCCGAGGCGGTCAGGCCGACGTCGCCGGAGAAGGTGCTGGTCAGCTTGAAGAGGTCGGCGCCCGGGTCGTAGAGCACGGTCGCCGAGATCACGTCGAGATCGGTGCTGGCGGCGCTGCCGGCGAAGGTCGACAGGAAGTCGCCCGGCCGGTCGGTGATGCCGTCGAGCGCCAGGGCCATGGCCGGAGCCGTGGCGGCGAGCAGGGCGGCGGCGAGTCGCGAGCTGCGGTTCATGTCGTCTCCTTCAAGGTTGGAGCACCGAGCCTAGGCAGCGCCCGGGGGCCCGGGCACCACGCGATTCGGGCCCCGCGGCGGCAACCGCCGGTAAGCGCGATCTCGGATGTGCGGCGCTCGTGAGCCGCTGCGAACGAGGTCAGCAGCGGTTCGCTCCTCGCCCTGGCGCCTGCCAAGGCGCTAGAGTCCCGGCGATGAAGCGCTTGACGATGTCGCTCGACGACGAACTGGCCGAGGCCTTCGAGGCGCTGGTGCGCTCGCGCGGCTACGAGAACCGGTCCGAGGCCTTTCGCGACCTGCTGCGCCAGGACCTGAGCCAGGTGCGGCTGCGCGAGCAGCCCGGCCAGCCCTGCGTCGCCACGCTCAGCTACGTCTACAACCACCACCAGCGCCAGCTGGCGATGCGCCTCACCGACCTGCAGCACGAGCACCACGAGCTGACGGTGGCGACGACCCACGCCCACCTCGACCACGACCACTGCATCGAGACCGTGATCCTGCGCGGCCGCACCGACGCGGTGCGCGCCTTCGCCGAGTCGGTGATCGCCCAGCCCGGCGTCAGCCACGGCAAGCTGCACCTCGTGCCGATGACGGCGCACAGCGCGCACGGCCACGACCATCTCGAGCCGGCGACGGCGCCGCCGGCGTCGCGCCGGGCCCGCCGCACCCCACGCGCCGGTTGAACGGCCGTGCGGCCGCTCGCCGACGGGCGAACGGGCACGGAACTTGTATGAGAATCGAACAAATCTTCATACAAGTCCGCCGTCTCCGATGCACGACCTGCCCGCCGACTGGAGCGCCCTGTGCGCCGTGGTGTTCCTGCTCGGCATGCGCCACGGGCTGGACGCCGACCACCTGGCGGCCATCGACGGCCTGACGCGCATCGGCTCGCGCAGCGGCCGGGCGCATGCACGCTGGTGCGGCGCGCTGTTCTCGCTCGGCCACGGCCTCGTCGTGATGGCCATCGCGCTGGCCGTCGGCGCGCTCGGCAGCCGCTGGGTGCCGCCGGGCTGGTTCGAGGCGCTGGGCGGCCTGATCTCGATCGCCTTCCTGACGCTGGTCGGCATCGTCAACCTGCGCGCCGTCTGGGCGGCGCCGGCCGACGCGCCGGTGGCGCTGGTCGGCGTGCGCGGGCGGCTGGTCGAACGCCTGCTCGGCGGCCGCGGCGGCGCCGCCGGGCCGCTGTCGGTGATGGGTGTCGGCATGCTGTTCGCGCTGTCCTTCGACACGCTGAGCCAGTCGGCGCTGTTCGCCGTGACGGCGATGCACTACGGCGGCGTCGCCAACGCCGCGCTGCTGGGCGCGCTGTTCGTGCTCGGCATGCTGCTGGCCGACGGCGCCAACGGCTGGTGGATCTCGCGGCTGATCGGCCGCACCGACCGCCTGGCCGTCGTCGCCTCGCGCACGATGACGCTGGCCGTGGCCGGCGTCAGCCTGCTCGTCGCGTCGCTGGGCGTGGCGCGTTTCGCCTCGTCCTGGGTCGACGGCTGGCTCGAAGGCAAGGAGCTGTTCGTCGGCCTGGCGGTCATCACCGCCATCGCGCTCGCCTATCTGGCCGCCTGCGCCGGCGCCGCGCGCCTGCGTCCCGCCCCCGCACTGCGCTGAGCGGCGCACCTTCGCTTCCTGAGCCCACCCGCATCCGCGGGTATGAAGAACCCAACAAGTTTCATACGCATGACACCGGCCCGACCCAGCATGCCGCGCATGAACTCCGCGCTGCGCCACACCCCGATCGCCCTGGCCGTGCTGCTGTCCGGCGCCGCCGTCGCCCAGACCCAGACCGATGCCAGCGCCGAGCCCACCGGCGGCGCCGCGGAGCGCATCGAAATCACCGGCCGCCATTACGACAACGCCGTCGGCACGTCCGACGCCGCCTCGCAAGGCACGATCCGCGCCGAACTGCTGCAGAGCCGGCCGGCGCTGCGCCCGGGCGAGGTGCTGGAGTTCGTGCCCGGCGTCATCGTCACCCAGCACTCGGGCGACGGGAAGGCCAACCAGTACTTCCTGCGCGGCTTCAACCTCGACCACGGCACCGACTTCGCGACCAGCGTCGCCGGCATGCCGGTCAACATGCCCTCGCACGGCCACGGCCAGGGTTATTCGGACCTCAACTTCCTGATCCCCGAACTCGTCGACCGCATCGAGTACCGCAAAGGCCCGTACTTCGCGCGCAACGGCGACTTCTCGGCCGCGGGCTCGGCCGACATCGTCTACCGCCAGACGCTGGACGAACCCTTCGCGGCGCTGACGCTGGGCGAGCGCGACTACCAGCGCCTGGTCGGTGGCGGCTCCACGGTGCTGGGCGAAGACCTGCGCCTGCTCGGCGCCGTGGAGCTGATGCACAACGACGGCCCCTGGACCGTGCCCGAGCATCTGCGCAAGAGCAACGCGGTGCTGACGCTGTCGGCCGGCACCCGCGCCGCCGGCTGGAGCACCAGCCTGATGGCCTACGACGCGCGCTGGGATGCCACCGACCAGATCCCCGAGCGCCTGATCAAGGGCGGCAGCCTCGACGGCAAGCCTTTCGGCCGTTTCGACTCGCTGGACCCGAGCGACGGCGGCAGCACCCACCGCACGAGCCTGTCGGGCGAATGGCACTGGCGCGGCGACGGCGCGTCCACCGAGCTCTCGGCCTACGCGATCGACTACGGCCTGAAGCTCTATTCCAACTTCACCTATGCGCTGGAGCGCCCGCAGCAGGGCGACCAGTTCTCGCAGCAGGACGATCGCAGCATCTATGGCGTCGCCGTGCGCCACGCCTTCGACCACATGCTGGCCGGCCTGCCGGCGAAGACCGAGTTCGGCGCCCAGCTGCGCCACGACCGCATCCGCGTCGGCCTGTTCGAGACCGAGGCCCGGCGCATCACCGGCACGACACGCGAGGACCGCGTGCGCGAGACGATGGCCGGGGTCTACGGCCAGACGACGCTGGAATGGACGCCCTGGCTGCGCAGCGTCGTCGGCCTGCGTGCCGACCGCGTGCATTTCGACGTCGACGGCTTGAGCGACGACGCCAACTCGGGTTCGGCCAAGGACCACCTGGTGTCGCCCAAGCTGTCGCTGATCCTCGGCCCCTGGGCGAAGACCGAGTTCTTCGTCAACGCCGGGCGCGGCTTCCACAGCAACGACGCGCGCGGCGCGACGGCCGCCGTCGACCCGGCGCCCGGGCTGGTGGCCGCACGCGGCTACGAACTCGGCGCGCGCACCGAGTGGATCCCGGGGCTGCAGAGCTCGCTGGCGCTGTGGACGCTGGACTTCGACTCCGAGCTCGTCTACGTCGGCGACGCCGGCGCCACCGAGGCCAACCGCCCGAGCAAGCGCCGCGGCGTCGAGTGGAACAACCGCTGGGCGCCGCGGCCCTGGCTGCTGGTCGACGCCGACCTGGCCTGGACGCACGCCCGTTTCTCCGACGACGACCCGGCTGGCGACCGCATCCCGAACGCGGTCGACAAGGTGGCCTCGCTGGCCGTCACGGCGCGCGAACTCGGGCCCTGGTCGGCCAGCCTGCAGTGGCGCTACCTGGGCAGCGGCGCGCTGGTGGAAGACAACAGTGTGCGCTCGGCGGCATCGCTGACGACCAACCTGCGCATCGGCCGCAAGCTGGGCGCCAGGACCGAGCTGACGCTGGACGTCTTCAATCTCTTCGACCGCAAGGTCAACGACATCGAGTACTGGTACGAGTCGCAGCTGCCGGGCGAGAGCGCGCCGGTGGCCGACAAGCACGTGCACCCGGCCGAGCCGCGCACGCTGCGCGTGACGCTGCGCACGGCGTTCTGAGCCGGGCTGGCGTGAACAGCGTCGCGTTCGGCGCTCCCGCGCCGGGGGCGATCCGGGCGATGATCGCGGCGCCGTTCCTCGCCGCGCCGACCCCGTGACACCCGCCGCCTCCGCCAGCCTCTCCGGCCTGAACGCCGCCCAGACCCGTCTGGACGTCGCGGGGCACAACGTCGCCAACCTGCAGACCGAAGGCTTTCGCCGCCAGGTCGCGCAGGCTGCCACGGCCCAGCCCGCCGGCGTCACGGTCTCGATCGCGCAAATGCCCGAGGCGGGCAACGCGCTGGAAGCCGACACCGTCGGCATGATCGAGGCGCAGCACGCTTTCGGCGCCAACCTGATGGCCTTCCGCGCGCAGGACGCGATGACCGCCAGCCTGCTCGACCTCGAGGTTTGAGCGGCGGCCTCCCGCGTCATGCGGGAAGCGAGTTTTCAAACAGCCAAACGTCCGTTCACCGGATAAGCGGCGCTGGGTAGCCTGGACGCATGCCGTGGTCGCCGACCGCGGTGTCCGTTCAACCGCTTCCCAAGGAAAAGAAATGTCGTTCAAACACGCGCTGTCGGCGCTGGTCGTCGCCGTGCTGCCGTTTGCCGCCCAGGCCGACGAGGTGCTGAAGATCGCCGCCTCGCCGGTGCCGCACGCCGAGATCCTCGAATTCGTGAAGCCCGTGCTGAAAAAGCAGGGCGTGGACCTGCAGGTCAAGGTCTTCACCGACTACGTGCAGCCCAACCTGGCCGTCGAGGAGAAGCAGCTCGACGCCAACTACTTCCAGCACAAGCCGTATCTCGACAGCTTCAACAAGGACCGCAAGACGCACATCGTGCCGGTGGCCGACGGCAAGGTGCACGTCGAGCCCTTCGGCGCCTACTCGAAGAAGATCAGGAAGATCGCCGAGCTGCGCGACGGCGCCACGGTGGCGATCCCCAACGACCCGTCGAACTCGGGCCGCGCGCTGGTGCTGCTGCAGAAGCAGGGCCTGATCCAGCTGAAGGACCCGTCCAACATCCTGGCCACCGCCAAGGACGTGACGGCCAACCCGAAGAAGCTGGTGTTCCGCGAGCTCGAGGCGGCGCAGCTGCCGCGCGCGCTGGACGACGTCGACCTCGCGCTGATCAACACCAACTACGCGCTCGAAGCCAAGCTGGTGCCGACGAAGGACGCGCTGTTCATCGAAGGCGCCGATTCGCCGTACGCCAACTTCGTCGCCGCACGGCCGGACAACGCCAACGCTCCGGCGATCAAGAAGCTCGTCGCCGCGCTGCACTCGCCCGAGGTGAAGAAGTTCATCCAGGACAAGTACAAGGGCGCCGTGGTGCCGGCGTTCTGATGTCCTGACGCCGCAAGCCGGCTGCGACGGCCGCCCCGCGGGGCGGCCGTCGTCGTATCAGCGCTGCCGGTACTGCGTCGCGCCGAACAGCATCTCGCGCGACTTGTCGTCGGTGATCGGCTTGCGCCGGTCGGCCAGCACCTCGCAGCCGCGCTGCACCGCCGGGCGGGCGCCGATCTCGTCGAACCAGCCCTTGAGGTGCGGGTAGTCGTTCCAGTCGATTCCCTGGTTCTTCCAGCTGCGCAGCCAGGGGAAGATCGCGATGTCGGCGATCGTGTACTCGTCGCCGGCGATGTAGCGCGTCTTGGCCAGCTTGCGGTTCATCACGCCGTACAGGCGTTTGGCCTCGTTGGTGTAGCGATCGACGGCGTAGGCGATCTTCTCCGGCGCGTAGATGCGGAAGTGGTGCGCCTGGCCGAGCATCGGGCCGACGCCGCCCATCTGGAACATCAGCCACTCCAGCGTCTCGTACTTGCCGCGCACGCTGGCGGGCAGGAAGCGCCCCGTCTTGCCCGCCAGGTACAGCAGGATCGCGCCCGACTCGAACAGCGAGATCGGCTGGCCGTCGGGCCCGTCGGGGTCGACGATCGCCGGGATCTTGTTGTTCGGGCTGATCGCCAGGAACTCCGGCGCGAACTGCTCGCCGGCGCCGATGTCCACCGCGTGCACGCGGTAGGGCAGGCCGCACTCCTCCAGCATCACGTGCACCTTGTGCCCGTTGGGTGTGGCCCACGAATACACTTCGATCATCCCGTCCCCCGTCGCGGCCGGACCGTCGGCCGCCTCGTGCGGACTCTAAGACATGCTGGAAGGCCTGAAACGTCTGTTCACCTCGCGCTCGTCGTCCGGATCCCGCCGCTGGGACGCCGTGTCGACCTGGGCGGAGACGCGCCAGTGGGCCTTCCGCGGCGTGCGTGACCACGACGGTTTCGTCGTCGAAGGGCGTTTCCGCGGCAAGCGGCCCTGGCGGCTGGAGTGGGGCCCGTCGCAGCGGCCGTACATCGTCGGCGCCGAACTGCGCCTGCGCTCCGAATGCGGCCTGCCGCCCGACCTGCAGGCGCTGGTGATGGGCCGCGAGCTGCAGCAGCGGCTGGAGAAGCAGGTCTTCGACCAGTACGTCGAAGGCGTGCAGACGCGCATCGACGACCAGACGCCGCCCGAGATGCGCTGGCTGGTGATGTTCCCGCGCCTGACCGGGCTCGAGCTCGGCGATCTGCGCGAGCACTACGTCGCGATGGCCAGCGCCAAGCCCTGGCTGATGCAGTGGCTGGCCGGCCCGCTGGGCGAGCGCCTGGCCGCCGCGCCCGGCGGCGACACGCCCTTCGTGCTGATGGCCGCGCGCGGCCGGCTGACGCTGCGCGTGGCCCAGTCCGATCCCGACAACGCCGCGCTCGAAGCCTGGCTGGCGCTGTTCGAGGTCGCGGTGCACGAGGCTCAGCGCGCCGGCGTCGAGATCTTCGGCGCCGAGGCGATGGTCGCGCCGCGGCCGCCTCAGCCCTGACGCGGCGCCCAGCGCCCGAGTTCGATCTTCGCGATGGCGTTGCGGTGCACCTCGTCGGGCCCGTCGGCGAAACGCAGCGTGCGTGCGTTGGCCCAGGCGTAGGCCAGCGGGAAGTCGTCGCAGACCCCGGCGCCGCCGTGGGCCTGGATCGCCCAGTCGATCACCTGGCCGGCCATCGTCGGCGCGACGACCTTGATCATCGCGATCTCGGCCTTGGCCGCCTTGTTGCCGACGGTGTCCATCATCCACGCCGCCTTCAGCGTCAGCAGCCGCGCCTGCTCGATGCGGCAGCGCGCCTCGGCGATGCGCTCCTGGGTGACGGTCTGCTGCGCGATCGTGCGGCCGAAGGCGCTGCGCGCCAGCGCCCGCCGGCACATCAGCTCCAGCGCCCGTTCGGCCAGGCCGATCAGGCGCATGCAGTGGTGGATGCGGCCCGGGCCCAGCCGCCCTTGGGCGATCTCGAAGCCGCGGCCTTCGCCGAGCAGCAGGTTGGCCGCCGGCAC
This sequence comes from Rubrivivax gelatinosus IL144, assembly GCF_000284255.1. NCBI lineage: Bacteria > Pseudomonadati > Pseudomonadota > Betaproteobacteria > Burkholderiales > Sphaerotilaceae > Rubrivivax > Rubrivivax gelatinosus. Next base: position 3,100,593 of record NC_017075.1, on the reverse strand, counting down.
GCGCACGTCGACGAAGTCGACCTCCATGTGGCCGTGCGGCGCGTCGTCGTAGCCGAAGACGCCCAGCGGCCGCAGCACCGTGACGCCCGGCGCGTCCATCGGCACCAGGATCATCGACTGCTGGGCGTGTTTCGCCGCCTGCGGGTCGGTCTTGCCCATGAAGATCAGGACCTTGCAGCGCGGGTCGCCGGCGCCGCTGGTCCACCACTTGCGGCCGTTGACGACGTAGTCGTCGCCGTCGCGTTCGATGCGCGCTTCGATGTTGGTCGCGTCCGACGAGGCGACGGCCGGCTCGGTCATCGCGAAGCCGCTGCGGATCTCGCCGCGCAGCAGCGGTTCCAGCCACTGGCGCTTCTGCTCGGGCGTGCCGTAGCGCACCAGCACTTCCATGTTGCCGGTGTCCGGCGCCGAGCAGTTGAAGACCTCGCTGGCCCAGGGCACGCGGCCCATGATCTCGGCCAGCGGCGCGTACTCGGAGTTCGTCAGCCCGGCGCCGTACTCGCTCTCGGGCAGGAACAGGTTCCACAGGCCCGCGGCCTGGGCTGCGGGCTTCAGGCGCTCGATCGTCTGCAGCGGCGTCCAGCGCCGGCCGGCCTCGGTGTTGGCGCGGATCTCGGCCGCGAACTCGGCTTCGGCCGGCTCCACGTGTTCGGCCATGAAGGCTGAGAGCCGGCTGCGCAGCGCCTGGGTGCGTTCGGAATAGGCGAAGTCCATCGTCGGCTCCTGCGGTCTCAGGCTTGCGAGGCGAAGCGCCAGGCCAGTTCGGCCAGCGGCCGCGTCGCCGCGCCGGTGGCCTTGGCCTGCGCGCTCGACGCCGTGCCGTCGACGACCCGCTTGGCGATGCCCTGCGTGATCGAGGCCAGCCGGAACAGGTTGTAGGCGAGGTAGAAGTTCCAGTCGGCCATCAGCGCCTCGGCGTCGCTGCGGCCGGTGCGTTCGCAGTAGCGGCGCAGGTAATCGGCTTCGGACGGGATGCCCAGCGCCGCCAGATCCAGCCCGCCCAGCCCGCGGAACATCCCGGGCGGGATGTGCCAGGCCATGCAGTGGTAGCTGAAGTCGGCCAGCGGGTGGCCCAGCGTCGACAGCTCCCAGTCGAGCACCGCGACGACGCGCGGCGCGTCGGGCGCGAAGACCAGGTTGTCGAGGCGGAAGTCGCCGTGCACGACGGCGACCTGGCGCTCGTCGCGGGCGCCGGCGGGCAGGTGCTGCGGCAGCCAGTCGATCAGCCGGTCCATCTCGGCGATCGGCTCGGTGACCGAGGCCTGGTACTGCTTGCTCCAGCGCGCGATCTGGCGCTCGAAGTAGTTGCCCGGGCGGCCGTAGTCGGCCAGGCCCAGCGCCGCCACGTCGACGGTGTGCAGCGCGGCGATGACGCGGTTGGCCTCGTCGTGGATCGCGGCGCGTTCGGCCGGGCTCATGCCGGGCAGCGCCGGGTCCCAGAGCACGCGCCCGGCGACGAAGTCCATCAGATAGAAGGCGCGGCCGATGACGGCCTCGTCCTCGCACAGCGCGACCATGCGCGGCACCGGCACCGCGGTGGCGGCCAGCGCCTGCATCACGCGGTACTCGCGTTCGATCGCGTGCGCCGACGGCAGCAGCTTCGCGGCCGGCCCGGGCTTGGTGCGCATCACCCAGGCGCCGCCGGGCGTGACGAGCTTGTAGGTCGGGTTGGACTGCCCGCCCTTGAACTGCTCGACCGAGAGCGGGCCCTGGAAGCCCGGCAGTTCATGCGCCAGCCAGCGCTCGAGCGCGGCGACGTCGAAGGCATGGCTGGCCGCCATCGGGCGGGTGCCGGTGTACGAATCCACGATCTGTCTCCTCGGTCTTCATCGTCTTCGTCGCCGGCACCGGACCTTCAGCGTTCGGCGATCTCCATCAGCTTCTCGCGCGCCAGCACGACCAGGCGCGTCGGCTCGACGCGAATCGCGCCTTCGCGTTCGAAACCCTTCAGCTCCTGGTTGACGCGCTGGCGCGAGGCGCCCAGCAGCTGCGCCAGGTCTTCCTGCGCCAGCTGCAGGCCGATGCGCAGCTCGCCGCCTTCCTCGACGCCGTAGCTGCGCGCCAGCAGCAGCAGCTGGCGCGCCAGGCGGGCCTGCAGCGGGCGCGTGTTGACGTCCTCGAAGTGGTCGAACATCAGCCGCAGGCGGCGGCAGTTCAGGCGCAGCAGCGCCTCGTAGAGCTCGACGTGGCGTGCCAGCAGCTCGCGGAAGTCGGGCTTGCGCACGACGAGCAGCGTCGTCTCGCCGTGGGTGTCGGCGTCGTGGGTGCGCGGCAGGCCGTCAAACAGCGCGATGTCGCCGAACCAGACGCCGGGCTCCGCGTAGGTCAGCGTCACCTGCTTGCCGCCCAGCGAGATCGTGCTGATGCGTACCGCGCCGCGTGCGACGCCGCACCACTCCTCGGCGCGTGCGCCGCGGGCGACCAGCGGCGCCCCGTCGGGCAGGCGGCGCACGTGAGAACGTTCGAGGATGTCATCGCGCAGGGCAGGGGAGAGCTTGGCGAACCATGCGCCGTTCTCGATGTTCTGGCGCTCTTCGAGTGTAAGAACCGGGGTCGTCATGTCTTGTCTCGGCGGCGACAAAGCGGTCGCCCCGGCGATTCTTGCGCGCCGGGGCCATGCCGACGGTTGGGCAAGCCGCGTTCGACCTGCGCTTGCGGGAGATGACGGTGGGGGCGGGGGCGTCGTGCGGGAGTCACGCACGAGTCCGGTTCGTGACTTCGGTGCGCCGGTAGGCGAGCACGAACGCGGGCCGGAGGGCCGCGGGAGCCGGGCCTGGGCTAGGATGCGGGCGACTGCGCCACAGCCTCCGGCTGCGGCGACTTCGAACGCTCTTCGTCCATCGGCAGATCCGCCGGTGCGCTTGACCTCGAAGTTGTAACCCTTCGTGATAGAGTGCCCCGCGCCGTGCCGAAGACGATTCCAAGAATGCTACAGAAGCGGCCACCGTCAACGATCTGGATCGCCATCGCCCTGTTGTCCGCGGCCCAGAGCGCCTCCGCCCTGGGCTGGGCGCGTGCCGATCAGGCGGCGGTTCTGGGCCGCCCGCTCTCCTTCTCCGCGACGCTGCGCCTGGACCCGGGCGACCAGATCTCGCCGGAGTGCGTGCGTGCCGAGGTCATGTCCGGCGACCGCGTGCTGCCGGCCTCGCTGGTGCACGTGCATGCCGATGTCGGCGCCGAAGCGCTGGCGATGCGGGTCGCCACCGAACCGACGATCGACGAACCGGTGGTCACCGTGACGCTGGCCATCGGCTGTCCCACGCGGCTGTCGCGGCGCTTCGTGCTCTTCGCCGATCCGGCGCCGGTGGCCGCGCCGACGATGGCCGCCGCGGTGCCGCAGTCGCGCCCGGTGGACCTGCCGTCGCCGGCGGCCGCCCCGGCGACGCCGACGTCTGCCGCGGCCGCGCCGGCGCCGGCGCGCGCCGAACCGCGCCGTCGTGCTGTTGCAGCCGAGACCGCAGCGCCGCGCCCGCGGCCCGCCGCCCCGGCGCGCAGCACCGTCGCCACGCCCCGACTGAAGCTCGACCCGGTCGAGAGCCTGCCCCTGCGCGCCCAGGCCACGGCCGAGGCCGCCAGCGCGGTGCAGGACGCGATCGCCGCCGTCTCCCGTGCGGCCAGCGCGGCCGAGGCCGCGGCTTCGTCGGCATCGGCCGCCGAGGCGCGGGTCGCGACGCTGGAGCAGACCGTCAAACAGCTGCGTGCCGACGCCGAGCAGAGCCGCCAGCTCGTGAGCGAACTGCGCCGGCAGCTTGCCGACGCACGTGAAGACCGCTGGCGCCTACCGCTGATGCTGGCCGTCGCCGCGCTGCTGGCGCTGGCCGGCGGCCTGTGGTGGCGCTTGCGTGCCCTGCAGCAGGAGCGCCAGCGCGCCTGGCAGCGCGCCGCGACCGCCGAGGCGCCGCCGCGCCCGCCGATGCCGACCTCGCAGCTGCCGCTGATGACCAGCGAGATCCCGATGCCGCCGCCGGCACCGCTGGTGCCGCCGCCGCGGCCGCCGGTCGAGCCCGCGACGTCGGGCCCCGAGGTCCACGAGATCCACAGCGAACGCACGCAGATCCTGCCCACCGGCTCGCGTGCCGACGAAGGCGCGCCGCGCGACGTCACGATCGAGGAGCTGCTCGACCTGGAGCAGCAGGCCGAGTTCTTCATCGTGCTCGGCCAGGACGACGCGGCCATCGACCTGCTCGTCGAGCACCTGCGCGACACCGGCGGCGGCAGCCCGCTGCCCTACCTGAAGCTGCTGGAGATCTACCGCCGCCGCGGCGAGCGCGAGGCCTACGAGCGCACGCGCGAGCGCTTCAACCGCCGCTTCAACGCCTACGCGCCGGAGTGGGAAGCCGACCTGCAGCACGGCCGCTCGCTGGACGACTACCCCGGCGTGCTGCCGCGACTGCAGCAGGTCTGGGGCCGGCCGCTGGACGCGATGGCCGAGCTGGAGGCGCTGCTGTTCCGCAAGTCGCGTGGCGAGCTGTTCGACCTGCCGGCCTACCGCGAGGTGCTGTTCCTGTACTCGCTGGCGCGCGACCTGCTGGACCGCGAGGCCGTCGAGAGCGGCACCGTCGACCTGCTGCTGCCGCTGACCGAGGAAGCCGAGTTCGGCATGACCTCGCCGCACCCGTACCTGACGCTGGAGCGCGATTCGGTCTTCGACCCAGGCATCGCCGAGCCGCCGTCGGTGGCGGCGATCGACCTCGACCTGAGCGAACTCGAGACCGAGTCCGATCCGGGCCCGCCGACGGCACCCGACGGCGGTCTGAACCTGATCCCGCCGCGCGGCTGAGCGTCCTTCAGAGTCTGGCCAGGCGCTCCAGCGCGCGCTCGAGCGTCTCGTCGCGCTTGGCGAAACACAGCCGCGCGAAACGCTGCTCGAAGCCGCCGTCGTAGAAGGCCGAGATCGGGATCGCGGCGACGCCGATCTCGCGCGTCAGCCACTGGCAGAACTCGGCTTCGGGCAGGTCCGAGACCGCCGAGTAGTCGACGCTCTGGAAGTAGCTGCCTTCGCAGGGCAGCAGCTTCAGCCGGCTCGCGGCCAGCCCGGCGCGGAACAGGTCGCGCTTGCGCTGGTAGAAGGCCGCCAGGCCGAGGTAGGGCGCGGGGTCGGCGAGGTAACGCGCCAGCGCGTGCTGCATCGGCGTGTTGACCGTGAAGACGTTGAACTGGTGCACCTTGCGGAACTCGGCCGTCAGCGCCGCCGGCGCCGCCACCGTGCCGACCTTCCAGCCGGTGACGTGAAACGTCTTGCCGAAGCTGGAGACGACGAAGGCGCGCGCGGCCAGTTCGGGGATAGCCGAGGCGCTGACGTGCTCGGCGCCGTCGAACACCATGTGCTCGTAGACCTCGTCGGCGATCAGCAGCACGTCGGTGGGCGCGAGGATCTCGGCCAGGCGCTGCATCTCGGCGCGGGTCCAGACGACCGCCGCCGGGTTGTGCGGCGTGTTGACGATGATCGCGCGGGTGCGCGGCCCGATGGCCGCGGCGATGCGCTCGAAGTCGGGGCGGAAGCTGCCCGGGGTCAGCGGCACGCGCACGACGCGGCCGCCGGCGAGTTCGATGTTCGGCGCGTAGCTGTCGTAGCAGGGCTCGAGCACGATGACCTCGTCGCCCGGGTGCACGCAGGCCAGCACCGCGGTGAGGATGGCCTGGGTCGCGCCGGCGGTGACGGTGATCTCGCGCTCGGGGTCGTAGCTGCGGCCGTACAGCGCCGCGATCTTGGCCGCCACCGCCTGGCGCAGTGCCGGCACGCCGGCCATCGGCGGGTACTGGTTCAGACCCTCGCGCATCGCGTCGTTGACGCGGTCGAGCAGGGCCGGGTCGCAGTCGAAGTCGGGGAAGCCCTGGCCGAGGTTGACGGCGCCGCACTCGGCGGCCAGGGCCGACATCACGGTGAAGATCGTCGTGCCGACCTTCGGCAGCCGGCTGGGCAGCGACGGGGTGCGGGGTTCGTTCATCAGAGGTTGTAGTCGGAGCCTTCGCCGGCCATCGCGCGCTGCACCAGCGACGCCGACAGGCGATCGGACAGCTGTTCGGCGAAGGCGTAGACGAAGTGGCGCAGATAGGCGCCGCGCTTGAAGGCGACGCGCGTGACGTTGCTGCCGAAGAGCTGGCCCACCGGGCGCGCGACCAGGCCCGAGTCGGGCGGGTCGTCGCGCACCGCGGTCTCGGCGACGATGCCCACGCCCATCCCCAGGCGCACGTAGGTCTTGATGACGTCCGAGTCGATCGCCTCGAGCGCCAGCACCGGCTTCAGCCGGGCGCGAGCGAAGGCCTGGTCGATGCGCGTGCGGCCGGAGACGGTGGCGTGGTAGAGCACCAGCGGCTCGGCGGCCAGCTGTTCCAGCGTGATGCGTTCCACCGTCGCCAGCGGATGCTCGGGCGGCACCACCATCACGTGCTGCCATTCGTAGCAGGGCAGGGTGACGAGATCCTCGTAATGCGCCAGCGCCTCGGTGGCCAGGCCGACCTCGGCGACGTCGTCGAGCAGCATGCGTGCGACCTGCTCGGGCATGCCCTGGTGCAGCACGACCTGCACCTTCGGGAAACGCTTGCGCAGCTGGGCGATCGGCCCGGGCAGGAAGTAGCGCGCCTGGGTGTGCGTCGTCGCGATCGACAGCGTGCCCGCGTCCTGCTTGGAGAACTGCTCGCCGATGCGCTTCAGGTTGGCGACCTCGCGCATGATGATCTCGATCGACTTCAGCACCTCCTGCCCCGGTTCGGTGACGCGGCGCAGGCGTTTGCCGTGGCGGGCGAAGATGTCGACGCCGAGCTCCTCCTCGAGCTCGAGGATCGCCTTGCTGATCCCGGGCTGCGAGGTGAACAGCGCCTTGGCGGTCTCGGTGAGGTTCAGGTTGCGGCGCACCGCCTCCTGGACGAATCGGAACTGGTGCAGGTTCATCCGGGCCTCGTGGGGGTCAGGTGCCGAGCGCACGCACGGCGGCGGCGGCCATCGCGGCCACGACCTCGGGCGCCGCGCCGACGGCCGGCTGCAGCACGAAGCGCGTGCCCGGGTGGCGTGCGGCCAGCTGGTCCAGCAGCCCCGGCACGTCGCGGCGCACGTGGCCGCCGGCGCCCAGGAACAGCGGCACGACGGCGATCTCGGTGCAGCCGGCGGCGGCCAGCTCGTCGCCGGCGCTGGCCAGGTCGGGCGTCATGAACTCCAGGAAGGCCAGGCGCACGGCGACGCCCGGCCGCGCGGCGCGCACCTGGGCGGCGACGGCCTCGAAAGGCTCGGCCCAGCGCGGGTCGCGCGCGCCGTGGGCGAAGAGGATCAGGCCGTGACTCATCGGTAGCGCACCAGCCAGGCGAAGGCGCCCAGCGACATCAGCAGGAACAGCAGGCTGGGTGTGGCCGCGGCGATCCACGGTGTCCAGTTGCGCAGCAGGCCGACGTGGCCGGCGAGGTTGTTGAGCAGCACGAAGCTGATGCCCAGCATGATGCCGCCGAAGACCTTCAGGCTGACGCTGCCGGCGCGCGCGTGCAGGTAGGCGAAGGGCAGGGCCAGCGCCATCATCACCAGGCAGGCCAGCGGGTACAGCGCCTTCTTCCAGAACAGGATCTCGTAGCTCTGCGTCGCCTGCGCCTGGTCGGACAGGTGGGCGCTGTAGCGCCACAGCTCGGCGGTGGTCATCGAGTCCTGCGGCAGCACCGCGGCGGCGACGACGTCCGGCGTCAGCGTGCTCGTCCACAGCAGCTTGGGCACGTGCTGCTCGTCGATGCGGGCGTCGGGCAAGCGCTTGGCGGCGTCGGGCCAGCGCACGACCTCGGCGTCGACCAGCGTCCAGGTGCCGTCGGAGGCGACGGTGCCGGTGGCCGCGCTGATGCGCACCGACAGCCGGCCGTCGGCGTCGAACTCGAAGATGCGGATGCCGCGCAAATGGCCGTTGCGCGTCGTGCCGGCGAGGTTGACCGAGAAGCTGTGCTCGCCTTCGGGCGTCATGCGCTTCTCCTTCAGCCAGGCGCCGGTGCGCCCGCCGACGCGCATGCCGCCGGCGGCCAGCGTCTTCACCGCCACGGCCTTGCGTTCGGCCACCGGCACGACGTAGTCGCCGACGACGAAGGTCACCGCGGCGAAGATCACGCCCAGCACGGCCAGCAGCGACAGCGCGCGTCCCGGGCCCAGGCCGCCGGTGCGCAGGATCGTGAACTCCGAGGACTGTGCCAGCCGCGCCAGCGAGTAGATCGTGCCGATCAGCACCGCGATCGGCATCAGCTCGTAGAAGTGCCCGGGCAGCTCGAGCAGCGCCGAGATCACGGCGACGCTGGTCGTGCGCCCGGCGCGGCCGACGCCGTCCATCTTCTCGACCAGATCGATGAAGAAGAACAGCGACAGGAAGGCCAGCGCGACGAAGACGACCGAGGCGACGATGTCGCGGTAGAGCAGGCGGCGGACGGTCTTCATGCACGCGCTCCCCGGCGGCGGCCCCAGGACACGACGGCGGCATGGTCGCGCCACCACAGCAGCGCCAGCGCGACGGCGAAGGCCGTGCCGTGCACCGCCACCAGCGCCGCGCCCATGCTCAGGCGGCCGCTGGCCACCCAGGCCTGCGACAGGTTGATCAGGTTGAAGTAGACGACGAAGCCCATCAGCGCCAGCAGCAGGTTCCAGTTGCTGGCCCGGCGCGGGTTGGCCGCCGCCAGGCCGATGCCCAGCAGCAGCATGTTGCCGGCGCCGGTCAGCAGGCCGAAACGCCAGGCTAGTTCGCCCTGGTTGGCCTGCGACGGGTCTTCCAGCAGGTCCAGCGTGTTCATCGCCTTGGGCGGCTGGCGCGTGGCGTCGCGCGCCTGCTTCTCATCGGCGAGCACGCGGTAGGTCTCGAAGCTGGAGAGCGCCTTCTCGCCGGTCTTCAGGTCGACGTCGTTGCGCTGGCCGCGTTCGAGCACCAGGAAGCGGTCGTCGCCCTGGGTCTCCAGGTGGCCGCTGCGCGCCGAGGTGACGATCTCGTTCTCGCCGGTCTGGGCGACGATGAAGACGTTGCGCGCGTCGCCGCCTTCGCGCGTGTCGCGCTCGATGAAGAACACGCGGCTGCCGTCGCTGGAGGTCTGGAAGACGCCGGGCGTCACGCGCGACAGGTCCGAGCGCTGCTCGTAGCGCTGGCGCAGCTCCAGGCTGTTGCGGTTGCCCCAGGGCCAGACGAAGAGCAGCAGCGCGGCGATGACCAGCAGCACCGGCCAGCTGGTGCGCAGCACCGGGCGCACGAAGCGCGCCAGGCCGACGCCGCTGGCGAACCAGATCACCATCTCGCTGTCGCGGTACATCCGGCCCAGCGTGATGACGATGGCGACGAACAGCGACAGCGTCAGCATCGTCGGCAGATGCCCGAGCGCGACGTAGCCCAGCAGCAGCACGACGTCCTGCGGCGCGACCACGCCGCTGGCCGCCTGGCCGATCGTGCGGATCAGGAACATCGTCAGCACGATGGTCAGGATCACGACGAGCGTGGCGCCGAAGGTCCGCGCGAGTTCGCGGCGCACTGTTGAATCGAATAACATCTTCGGCTCTTCTGAATGGGGGTAATTATGGACTTCAAGACGCAGGTGGCGGGCACGGCAGGCTGGGGCGCCACGAGCGCCGATGCACTGTTGGTCGTGCTGGCTGGCGCGTCGCTGCCGCCGGGGCTGCCCAAGGCCGTCGCGGCGGTGCTGGAGAGCGCTGTCGAGGCCGGTGACTTTGTCTTCAAGCCGGGCCATGTGTTCTATGCCCACCGCGTGCAGGGTCTGAAGGCCGCACGCCTGGCCGTCGTCGCCGCCGGCGAGACCGCCAGCGCCAAGGCGCTGCGCAAGGCCGTGGCCGCGGGCGTCGCCGCGCTGAAGAACGGTGGCACGAAGGACCTGGCGATCGCCGCGGTCGGCTTCGAGGCGCTGGACGCCACGCACGGCGAAGCCGTCGTCGCCGCCGTCGCCGAGACGCTGTACCTCTACCGCGCGACCAAGCCGAGCGCGCCGGCGGCGGCCAAGCTGGCGTCGGTGACGCTGGTCTGCGCCAAGGCCGAGGCCGAAGCGGTCGACGAAGGCCTGCGCATCGGCCGTGCCGTCGCCGCTGGCGTCGAGCTGGCGCGCGAGTGCGCCAACCGCCCGGGCAACCACTGCACGCCGACCTACCTGGCGCAGACCGCCAAGTCGCTGGGCAAGGAGCACGGCCTGAAGGTCGAGGTGCTCGAGCGCAAGGACGTCGAGAAGCTGGGCATGGGCGCCTTCCTCGCCGTCGCCCAGGGCTCCGACGAGCCGCTGAAGTTCATCGTCGCGCGCTGGCAGGGCGCGGCCAAGACCGAGGCGCCGGTGGTGCTGGTCGGCAAGGGCATCACCTTCGACTCCGGCGGCATCTCGCTGAAGCCGGGCGCCGAGATGGACGAGATGAAGTTCGACATGGGCGGCGCCGCCAGCGTGCTGGGCACGATGCGCGCCGTCGCCGAACTGGGCCTGAAGCTCAACGTCGTGGCCGTCGTGCCGGCCTGCGAGAACCTGCCCAGCGGCCGCGCGGTGAAGCCGGGCGATGTCGTCACGAGCCTGTCGGGCCAGACGATCGAGATCCTCAACACCGACGCCGAGGGCCGGCTGATCCTGTGCGACGCGCTGACCTACGCCGAGCGCTTCAAGCCGGCGGCCATCGTCGACATCGCGACGCTGACCGGCGCCTGCGTCATCGCGCTGGGCCACCACCGCTCGGGCCTCTTCAGCCCGGACGACGCGCTGGCCGCCGAGCTGCTGGCCGCCGGCGAGGCCGCGGCCGACCCGGCCTGGCGCCTGCCGCTGGACGAGGAGTACGACGAAGGCCTGAAGAGCAACTTCGCCGACATGGGCAACGTCGGCCCGCGCGCCGGCGGCTCGATCACGGCGGCGATGTTCCTCAAGCGCTTCACCGCCAAGCAGCGCTGGGCGCATCTGGACATCGCCGGCACGGCCTGGAAGTCCGGCGCCGCCAAGGGCGCCACCGGCCGTCCGGTGCCGCTCTTGACGCACTTCCTGCTGCAGCGCGCCGGGCGCTGACCCGGCACGGGGCCGTGTCCGAGGTCGTTTTCCACACCGGCATCGCCGAGCCCCTGGGCTTCGCGTGCCGGATGCTGCGCAAGGCCTACCGGCAGGGCGCGCGCGTGGTCGTCACCGCGCCCGCGTCAACGCTCGTGGCGCTGGACCGCGCGCTGTGGACCTTCGACGAACGCGACTTCGTGCCCCACTTGCGCGTGAGCGCGGCCAACGCCGGGACGGCGCAGGCCGCGCGCACGCCCATCTGGCTCGTCGACGGCGAGCCCCCGGCCGATGCGCCGGACATCCTCCTGAACCTCGGTGGCGAAGTGCCGGCATCGGCCGCACGTTTTTCGCGCGTCATCGAGATCGTCGGCGATACGCCGGACGAAGCCGGTGCAGCGCGGGAGCGTTGGCGCACCTGGAAAGCGCATGGAATGGTGCCAACGCACCATTCGGCGGCGAAGAACTAGGCATTTACCCTGTCTCCACAGGGCACGGCTGTTGCGTTGTGGCGGGACCGAAACGCCGCTTGTCGTCCGCGGGCTGTCACGTAGTCGGCGACAGGCGCTTTTCGAGTATTGTTGAAAGCGCTTACATCCTTACTGTCGATTCATTCGACAACCTTCACCGGAGGCTCTCCAGTATGCAATTCAAGCTCAATGTGGTCGTCGGCGCGGCCGCCATCCTGATGACCGGCGCGGTGTACGCCCAGGACGTGGTCGTCAAGATCGGCCACGTCGGCCCGACCAGCGGTGGCATCGCGCACCTGGGCAAGGACAACGAGAACGGCGCCCGCATGGCCATCGACGAGCTCAACGCCAAGGGCGTGACGATCGGCGGCAAGAAGGTCAAGTGGGAACTGCTGGCCGAAGACGATGCGGCCGATCCGAAGCAGGGCACCGCCGCGGCGCAGAAGCTCGTCGACAGCAAGGTCAACGGCGTCATCGGCCACCTGAACTCGGGCACGACGATTCCGGCCTCGAAGATCTATTCGGACGCCGGCATTCCGCAAATCAGCCCGTCGGCCACCAACCCCAAGTACACGCGTAACGGCTACAAGACCGCGTTCCGCGTCGTCGCCGACGACGTTCACCTGGGCGGCACGCTCGGCAAGTACGCCGTGACCACGCTCAAGGGCAAGAACATCGCCGTCATCGACGACCGCACCGCCTACGGCCAGGGCGTCGCCGAAGAGTTCGCCAAGGGCGTCAAGGCTGCCGGCGGCAACGTCGTCGGCCGCGAGTTCACGAACGACAAGGCGACCGACTTCACCGCCATCCTGACCGGCCTGAAGTCCAAGAAGCCCGACGTGATCTTCTTCGGCGGCATGGACGCCGTGGCCGGCCCGATGCTGCGCCAGATGAAGCAGCTGGGCATCGACGCCAAGTTCATGGGCGGCGACGGCATCTGCTCGAGCGAGCTGCCGAAGCTGGCCGCCGGCACGATGGCCGACAGCCAGGTCTACTGCGCCGAAGCCGGTGGCGTGGACGGCCCGGGCAAGGTCAAGCTCGAGCAGTTCAAGACCGCGTTCAAGAAGAAGTTCAACGCCGACGTCCAGATCTACGCCCCGTACGTCTACGACGCCACGATGGTGATGGCCGACGCGATGGTCAAGGCCGGCTCGGCCGACCCGGCCAAGTACCTGCCGGTGCTGGCCAAGACCACCGGCTACGAAGGCGTGACCGGCACGATCTCCTTCGACGAGAAGGGCGACATCAAGAACGGCGCCCTGACGCTCTACACCTACAAGGGTGGCGCGCGCCAGCAGATCGCCGTCGTGCGCTGAGTCTTGCTCGCACGAACACGAAGGGCGCCCTCGGGCGCCCTTTTTCATGGCCGCGGCGGCGGCCTCGGTCGGCGTCAAGCGGCCGGCGTGCGGCCGTAGAGGCGGCAGAACTCGGCCAGCCGGCGCCCGTGCCAGGGGTGCACGTCGTTCCACTGGAAACGCCAGCGCCAGCAGCCGTCGTCGGCGCCGGGGCGGTTCATGCGGTGTTCGCCGCCCAGGCAGAGCACGTCCTGCAGCGGATGGATCGCGGTGTCGGCGATGCTCATGCAGGCGGCGCGGATCAGCGTCCACGGCATGTCGTGGCCGTCGACGCCGAAGTAGCCGCGCGCGAAGTGGCGCTCGGTGTCCGAAGCCCCGGCCCACCAGCCGGCCACCGTGTCGTTGTCGTGCGTGCCGGTGTAGACCACGGCGTCGTGCTCGTGGTGGTGTGGCAGGTAGCGGTTGGCGGCGTCGCCGCCGAAGGCGAACTGCAGGATCAGCATGCCGGGGAACTCGAAACGCCGGCGCAGCGCCTCGACGTCGGGCGTGATGACGCCCAGGTCCTCGGCCAGCACCGGCAGCGTGCCCAGCGCCTGCTGCACGGCCTCGAACAGCGCCGCGCCGGGGCCGGGCACCCAGCGGCCGTTGACCGCCGTCGGCTCCGAGGCCGGGATCTCCCAGTGCGCCGCGAAGCCGCGGAAATGGTCGATGCGCACGATGTCGACGAGCTCGAAAGTGCGGCGCAGGCGTTCGATCCACCAGGCGTAGCCCTCGGCGGCGTGCGCGCTCCAGCGGTACAGCGGGTTGCCCCAACGCTGGCCTGTGGCGCTGAAGAAGTCCGGCGGCACGCCGGCGACGACGGTCGGCCGGCCCTCGGGGTCGAGCTCGAAGAGCTCCGGGCGGGCCCAGACGTCGGCGCTGTGGTGGGCGATGAAGATCGGCGCGTCGCCGACGATCTTCACGCCCTTGCGCGCGGCGTAGGCGCGCAGCTGCGCCCACTGCCGGAAGAAGCTCCACTGGCAGAAGCGCCAGAAGGCGACGCGCTCGGCGTGCGTGCGGTGGGCGGTGGCCAGCGCGCCGGCGCGGCGCAGCGCCAGGCCCGGCGCCCAGTCGCACCAGTCGACGCCTTCGTGCGCCTCGGACAGCGCCATGAACAGCGCGTAATCGTCGAGCCAGCTGCGGTGCGACTCGCAGAAGGTGTCGAAGGCGGCGCGCGACTCCTCGCTGGCCGACGCGGCGAAACGGGCCGCGGCGCGCGCCAGCCGCTCCATGCGGAAGCTGGTGACGGCCCCGTAGTCGACGTGGGTGGCGAACAGGCCAGGCGCGGGCTCGAGGTCGGCGGCGTCCAGCCAGCCCTGGCTCTGGAGCTCGCCCAGGTCGATCAGCAGCACGTTGCCGGCGAAGGCCGACGGGCTCATGTAGGGCGAGTTGCCGGGGCCGATGCCCCCCAGCGGCAGCACCTGCCACAGACGCTGGCCGGCGCTGGCCAGCCAGTCGACGAAGTGATAGGCCGCCGGGCCCAGGTCGCCCGAGCCGTGCGGGCCCGGCAGCGAGGTGGGGTGCAGCAGGATCCCGCTCGAACGGGGAAGTCGCATCGTGCCCTCCGGGTCAGGCTGCGGCGTTGCGCAGCAGCACCAGGCTGCGTGCGCGCAGCGGGTAGTCGACGTCGCTGCCGCGCCAGGCACTGCGGCCGTCGGCTTCGGCGGTGTCGAGTTCGGCGTGCCAGTCGCCCGGCGGCAGCCGGAAGCCGGTGTCGGCGTCGACCGCGTTGACCAGCAGCAGCAGCGGCGAGTCGGTGCGGCCCGGTGCGCCGATGTAGGCGCCGAGCACGCGCGAGACGCGGTCGTTCCAGTCGGCCAGCGTCATCGCCTGGCCGTCGCGGCGCAGCCAGCTCAGGTCGTGGCGGCCGCGCATGTCCTGCAGCCCGGTGTACCAGCGCTGGGCCAGCGGCAGATAGCGCCGCCTCAGCGCGATGACGTGCGCCGTGAAGGCGACCAGCGACTCGTCGGCGCGGCCCCAGTCGATCCAGGTCGTCTCGTTGTCCTGGCAGTACGGGTTGTTGTTGCCGTGCTGGGTGTGGCCGAGTTCGTCGCCGGCGCACAGCATCGGCGTGCCCTGCGACAGCAGCACGGTGGCCAGCAGCGCGCGCTGCAGGCGCCGGCGCAGGCGCAGCACGTCGGGGTCGTCGCTGGGGCCCTCGATGCCGCAGTTCCAGCTCAGGTTGTGGCCGTGGCCGTCGCGGTTGCCCTCGAGGTTGGCCTCGTTGTGGCGCACGTCGTAGCTGACGAGGTCGGCGAGCGTGAAGCCGTCGTGCGAGACGACGTAGTTGATCGACTCGGTGGGCGGCCGGCGCCGGGCCTGGAAGATGTCCGAGGAGCCGGCGACGCGCAGCGCCAGTTCGCCGCGCCGGCAGTCGCCGCCGAGCCAAAACGCCCGCGCGCAGTCGCGAAAGCGGTCGTTCCACTCCAGCCAGCCGCTGGGGAAGTGGCCGAGCTGGTAGCCGCCCGGGCCGATGTCCCAGGGCTCGGCGATCAGCTTGGCGCCGGCGAGCACCGGGTCCTGGGCCAGCGTCTTGAAGAAGGCGCCGGCGGCCTCGAAACCCCAGTCGCCGCGCGCCAGCACCGGCGCGAGGTCGAAGCGGAAGCCGTCGACGTGCATCTCCTGCACCCAGTAGCGCAGGCTGTCGAGCACCATCTGCAGCACGCGCGGATGGCGCAGGTCCAGCGCGTTGCCGGTGCCGGTGATGTTCTCGTAGGCCGAGCGCTGCTCGACGGGCAGGCGGTACCAGCTGGCGTTGTCCAGGCCGCGCCAGCTGATCGTCGGCCCGAACTCGTCGCTCTCGGCGGTGTGGTTGAAGACGACGTCGAGGATGACCTCGATGCCCGCGGCGTGCAGCCGCCGCACCATCGTGCGGAACTCCTCGCGCGGGTGGCCGGTGGCGGCGTAGCGCGGCTCGGGGCAGAAGAAGCCGATGGAGTTGTAGCCCCAGTAGTTGGCCAGGCCGTTGGCGACGAGGCGCTGCTCGTCCAGGTGCTGGTGCACCGGCAGCAGCTCGACGGCGGTGACGCCCAGCCGGCGCAGGTGGGCGATCGCGGCGTCCGAGGCCAGCCCGGCGTAGCTGCCGCGCACCGCCTCGGGAACGCCCAGCATGCGGCGCGTGAAGCCCTTGACGTGCAGCTCGTAGATCACGGTGTCGGCCAGCGGCGTGCGCGGGTGCGCGTCGCCGTACCAGTCGACGTGGTCGTGCACGACACGCGCCTTGAGCGCCTGGCGCGCGTTGTCGTGCATGTCCAGGTCCAGCGGGTGCTCGCGGTCGTTGGCGAAATGCGGGCCGCTCCAGTCGAAGCTGCCGACGATCTCGCGCGCCCAGGGGTCGAGCAGCACCTTGTGCGGGTTGAAGCGGTGGCCGCGCTCCGGGCGCCAGGGGCCGTGGGCGCGCAGGCCGTAGATCAGCCCCGGCTTGGCGCCGGGCAGGTAGCCGTGCCAGACGTCGCCGCTTTGCGCCGGCAGCGCCGCGCGGGCGATCTCGTGCGTGCCCTCGGCGTCGAACAGGCACAGCTCGACGGCGCTGGCGTGCGCCGAGAAGACCGCGAAGTTGACGCCATGGCCGTCCCAGCTCGCGCCCAGCGGCCACGAGCGGCCGGCCTGCAGCATGCCGGTCAGGCGGTCCATTCGAAGAACACCGTGGCCAGCGGCGGAATGGTGACCACGATCGACTGGCTGCGGCCCTGCCAGGGCTGCGGCTCGCTGGCGGCGGCGCCGAAGGGCGTGCCGACGTTGCTGCCGCCGTAGTAGCCCGAGTCGGTGTTCAGCCGCTCGATCCAGCGCCCGGCCGCCGGCACGCCGACGCGGTAGGCCTGGCGCACGACCGGCGTGAAGTTGCAGACGACCAGCATCAGCTCGCCGTCGCGGCCGCGGCGCACGAAGCTCAGCAGGCTCTCGTCGGCGGCGTCGTGGCAGATCCACTCGAAGCCGTCGCCGCTGAAGTCGCGCGTATGCAGCGCCGGGCTGGCGCGGTAGAGGCGGTTCAGGTCGCGCACCAGGCGCTGCGTGCCGGCGTGGTGGTCGTCGGCCAGCAGGTGCCAGTCCAGGCTCTGGTCGTGGTTCCACTCGGCTTCCTGGGCGAACTCGCAGCCCATGAACAGCAGCTTCTTGCCCGGGTGGCCCCACATGAAGCCGTAGTAGGCGCGCAGGTTGGCGAACTTCTGCCAGCGGTCGCCCGGCATCTTGCCCAGCAGCGAGCCCTTGCCGTGCACGACCTCGTCGTGCGAGATCGGCAGGATGAAGTTCTCGTGGAAGGCGTAGACCAGGCCGAAGGTCATCTCGCCGTGGTGGAAGCGCCGGTGCACCGGCTCGCGCGACATGTACTGCAGCGTGTCGTGCATCCAGCCCATGTTCCACTTGTAGTGGAAGCCCAGGCCGCCGGCGTAGGTCGGGCGCGAGACGGCCGGGAAGGCGGTCGACTCCTCGGCGATCGTCACCGCCTGCGCGCGCTCGTTGCCGATGACCTCGTTGGTGCGCTTGAGGAAGGCGATGGCCTCGAGGTTCTCGCGGCCGCCGTGCACGTTGGGGATCCACTCGCCGGCCTTGCGGCTGTAGTCGCGGTAGAGCATCGAGGCCACCGCGTCGACGCGCAGGCCGTCGACGCCGAAGCGCTCCAGCCAGTACAGCGCGCTGCCGACGAGGAAGTTGCGCACCTCGGTGCGGCCGTAGTTGTAGATCAGCGAGTTCCAGTCGTTGTGGAAGCCTTCGCGCGGGTCGGCGTACTCGTAGAGGTGTGTGCCGTCGAACTGCGCCAGCCCGTGGGCGTCGCCGGGGAAGTGTGCCGGCACCCAGTCCAGCAGCACGCCGACGCCGGCCTCGTGGGCCCGGTCGACGAAGCGGCGGAAGCCCTCGGCGTCGCCGAAGCGCGAGGTCGGGGCGTACATGCCCAGCGGCTGGTAGCCCCAGGAACCGTCGAACGGGTGCTCGCTGACCGGCAGCAGCTCCAGGTGCGTGAAACCCATGTCCTGGGCGTAGGCGATCAGTTCGTCGGCGAGTTCGTCCCAGTTCAGCCAGCGGTTGCCGTCCTCGGGCTTGCGCCGCCAGCTGCCCAGGTGAACCTCGTAGATGGACAGCGGCGCGTCCAGCGCGTTGGCGTGCTGGCGCTGGGCCGAGGCGGCGACCGGCAGCGGCATGGCGGCGACGACGCTGGCCGTGGCCGGGCGCAGCTCGGACTGGCGCGCGTAAGGGTCGGCCTTCAGCGGCAGCAGCTCGCCCGAGCGCGACAGGATCTCGAACTTGTAGCGCGCGCCTTCGCCGACGCCCGGCAGGAACAGCTCCCAGACGCCGCACTCGCGGCGCAGCCGCATCGGGTGGCGGCGGCCGTCCCAGAAGTTGAAGTCGCCGACGATCGAGACGCGCTCGGCATTCGGCGCCCAGACGGCGAAGGCCGTGCCGGCGACGCCGTCGAAGGTGCGCGGCGTCGCGCCCAGCACCTCGAAGGGCCGCAGGTGCGAGCCTTCGCCGAGCAGCCAGACGTCCATTTCGCCGAGCACCGTGCCGAAGCGGTACGGGTCTTCGATGACCGAGGTGGCGCCGTCGTGCCAGGTGACGCCCAGGCGGTAGTAGCCGCCGTTGCGCAGCTTGCCTTCGAAGAAGCCGTCGGGGTGGCGCAGCGCGAGCTTGCCGCGCCGGCCGCCCTTGACGCCCAGCGCCTCGACTGCCACGGCCCCGGGAAGAAAGACGCGCACCCAGGTGGCGCCTTGGTCGTCGGGGTGCGGCCCCAGCACGGCGAACGGATCGCCGTGGCGCCCGCTGCAGACCAGATCGACGACGTGGGACTCGAGCATCAAGACGCTTTCTCCTCTGACGGGACGTGGTGGCGCAGGCGATGATGGCGCCTGACGGTGACGGCTATCGGTCGGTCGGCAGCTTCCAGACCTCGCGTGCGTACTCGGCGATGGTACGGTCGGACGAGAACGTGCCCATCCCCGCGACGTTGGCGATCGCCTTGCGTGCCCAGGCGTCGCGGTCGCGGTACAGCGCGTCGACCTTGGCCTGCGCCTCGCAGTAGGCGTCGAAATCGGCCAGCAGCAGGTAGTGGTCGCCGCCCCACAGCAGCGAGTCGACCAGGCCGCGGTAGCGCGCCGGCTCGTCGGGCGAGAAGCTGCCGCCGGCGATCGCGTCGAGCACCGCCTTGAGCTTGGTGTTGCTCTCGTAGATGCGCAGCGGCTGGTAGCCGGCGGCGCGCGTGGCTTCAACCTCCGGCGTCTTCAGGCCGAAGATGAAGACGTTGTCGTCGCCGACGTTCTCGCGGATCTCGATGTTGGCGCCGTCGTCGGTGCCGACGGTCAGCGCGCCGTTCATCGCCAGCTTCATGTTGCCGGTGCCCGAGGCCTCGGTGCCGGCGGTGGAGATCTGCTCGGAGACGTCGGCCCCGGGCATGATGACCTCGGCCACCGAGACGCCGTAGTTCGGCACGAACACCACCTTCAGCCGCCCGCCCAGCCGCGGGTCGTGGTTGACGACCGCGCCGACGTCGTTGATCAGCCGGATGATGTTCTTGGCCATCGCGTAGCTCGACGCCGCCTTGCCGGCGAAGATCGCCGTGCGCGGCACCCAGTCGGCCTCGGGGTCGGCCAGCATCGCCTGGTAGCGCGCGACGATCTGCAGCACGTTGAGCAGCTGGCGCTTGTACTCGTGGATGCGCTTGACCTGCACGTCGAACAGGCTGTCCGGGTCGACGACGATGCGCGTGGCGGTGCGGATGTGGTCGGCCAGGCGGACCTTGTTGGCACGCTTGACGGCCAGGAACTCCTGGCGGAACGCGGCGTCCTCGGCGTGCGGCGCCAGCCTGGACAGCTGCTCCAGGTGCAGCCGCCAGTCGCTGCCGATCGTGCGGTCGAGCAGCCCGGCCAGGCCGGGGTTGGCCTGCGCCAGCCAGCGCCGCGGCGTCACGCCGTTGGTGATGTTGATGAAGCGCTCGGGCCACAGCGCCGCGAAGTCGGCGAAGATCGTCTCGACCAGCAGCTTGGAGTGCAGCGCCGAGACGCCGTTGATCTTGTGGCTGCCGACCACCGCCAGGTGCGCCATGCGCACGCGGCGCTCGCCGCTCTCGTCGATCAGCGACAGCCGGCGCAGGAAGGCGTCGTCGCCCGGGCGCGCCTTGGCCGCCATCACGAGGAACTCGTGGTTGATGCGGAAGATGATCTCCAGGTGGCGCGGCAGCACGTGCTGGATCAGCGACACCGGCCAGGTCTCCAGCGCCTCGGGCATCAGCGTGTGGTTGGTGTAGCTGAAGACCTGCTGCGTGATCGCCCAGGCCTCGGCCCAGGGCAGGCGCTGCTCGTCGACGAGCAGGCGCATCAGCTCGGCGACGCCGATCGCCGGGTGGGTGTCGTTGAGGTGGATCGCGACCTGCTCGGCCAGGTTGTCCAGCCGGCCGTGCTCGGCGAGGTGGCGGGCGACGATGTCCTGGATCGACGCGCTGGTGAAGAAGTACTCCTGGCGCAGGCGCAGCTCGCGTCCGGCCGGCGTGCTGTCGTTCGGGTAGAGCACCCAGGAGATGTTCTCGAACTGGTTCTTGTACTCGGCGGCGCGCTGGTAGTCGCCGCTGTTGAAGGCGTGCAGGTCGATCTGCGCCGGCGCCACGGCCTTCCACAGGCGCAGCGTGCTGACGCGCTGGGTGCCGTGGCCGGGGATCACCATGTCGTAGGCCTTGGCGCTGACCTGGCCGGCGTGGCGCCACACCGGCGCCGCGGCCGGCGACTCGGGGTGCTCGACCCAGCCGCCGAAGCGCACCGGGTAGGCCACCGCCTGGCGCGGGAACTCCCAGGGCGTGCCGTCTTCGACCCAGGGATCCGGGTGTTCGACCTGACGGCCGCCGGCGATCGCCTGGGCGAACATGCCGTATTCGTAGCGGATGCCGTAGCCGAAGGAGGGCAGGCCCAGCGTGGCCATCGAGTCGAGGAAACACGCGGCCAGGCGGCCGAGGCCGCCGTTGCCGAGCGCGGCGTCGAGCTCGGTGCTGGCGACGTCCTCGAACGAGGCGGCGTGCTGGCGCGCCGCAGCGGCGGCGTCGCCCTGCATGTCGAGCGCGGCCAGGGCGTTGCCCAGCGTGCGGCCGATCAGGAACTCCATTGACAGGTAACAGACGCGACGGGCACGCGCTTTGCGATCGGTCGCATCGGAGGCGACCCAGCGGCGGGACAATGCTTCACGAGCCACCTGCGCCACCGCATGCATGATGTCGGATTGCGAGGCATCCGCCGGCGCGACGCCGACGGTGGAAAGCAGATGGCGGTCGACCTGGGCCTCGAAGCGGTCCGGGGCGGTCAGGGCGGCAGTCGAGGTATTCATGGCGGTCTGCAGCGGTTGGGCGAACACGGGGCCGGTTGGCGGCACCGATGCATGGGCCGTGCCGCGTAGTCCCCGATTCCCGGGATCCCTGCGCGAGTCACGACGCCGTACGCCGACACGGTCATGTAGTAAAACTACAGAAAATGCCGACCTGCTTTCGGTGTCCGACAACGATTCTAGCCACGCCCGCGCGCCGAAATGTAGGTGCGACAGGACGTTGGCGCCATTTCCACTCCCCATCTTCACGTTCTGGTGTGACGCTGCGTTGGCCACGCGGCGCCGCCGGGCGTGTTCCTGCTTTGTAATTCCGTTGCTTCAACCGAACGTCCTACCGGCCAGGAGACAGCCATGAAACCCATCGATCCCGCCTCCAGCTTCGACCTTCCGCGCCGTTCGATCGCGCTGGTCCTTGCGGGGGGGCGTGGCACGCGCCTGAAGAATCTCACCGACAACCGGGCCAAGCCGGCGGTGTACTTCGGCGGCAAGTTCCGGATCGTCGACTTCGCGCTGTCGAACTGTCTGAACTCGGGCATCCGCCGCATCGGCGTCATCACCCAGTACAAGAGCCACAGCCTGCTGCGCCACCTGCAGCGCGGCTGGGCCTTCCTGAAGTCCGAGATGAACGAGTTCGTTGACCTGCTGCCGGCGCAGCAGCGTGTCGACGAGGAGAGCTGGTACCGCGGCACGGCCGACGCCGTCTACCAGAACCAGGACATCCTGGCGGCCTACAAGGCGGACTACGTGGTCGTCCTGGCCGGCGACCACGTCTACAAGCAGAACTACGCGCTGATGCTGGCCGACCACGTCGCCCAGGGCCGCGAGTGCACCGTCGGCTGCATCGAGGTGCCGCGCCAGGACGCCACCGCCTTCGGCGTCATGCACATCGACGAGAACCGCCGCATCCTCGACTTCGTCGAGAAACCTGCCGACCCGCCGTGCCTGCCGGGCAAGCCCGACCGCGCGCTGGCCAGCATGGGCATCTACGTCTTCAACGCCCGCTACCTGTACCGCGAGCTCGAGCGCGACATGGCCGACCCGAACTCGAGTCACGACTTCGGCAAGGACATCATCCCCAAGATGGTGCGCGCCGGCGTCGCCGTGGCGCACCCGTTCGAGCTGAGCTGCGTCGGCACGCGCGCCGGCACCGGCCCGTACTGGCGCGACGTCGGCACGATCGACGCCTACTGGGACGCCAACATCGACCTGACGGCGACCGACCCGCTGCTCAACCTCTACGACACCAACTGGCCGATCTGGACCTACCAGCCGCAGCTGCCGCCGGCCAAGTTCGTGCACAACCAGGACGACCGACGCGGGCTGGCGATCGAGTCGATGGTCTCCGGCGGCTGCATCGTCTCCGGCGCGGTCTACCGCTCAGTGCTGTTCTCGCAGGTGCGCGTGCACTCCTATGCCTCGGTCAACTGGGCGGTGCTGCTGCCGGGCGCCCAGATCGGCCGTCATGCGCGCGTCACGCGGGTGGTCGTCGACCGCGACTGCGTGATCCCCGACGGCATGGTCATCGGCGAGGACCCGGCCGCCGACGCAGCGCGTTTCTACCGTACCGAATCCGGCATCGTGCTCGTCACGCGGGAGATGCTGCGCGCGCTGCAATGACGAGCCGAACCATGAAGGTGCTGCACGTCGCGGCCGAAGTCTTCCCGCTGGTCAAGACCGGCGGCCTGGCCGACGTCGTCGCCGCGCTGCCGGTGGCGCAGGCGCAGCAGGGCACCGACGTGCGCCTGTTGCTGCCCGGGCTGCCGGCGATCCTCGAGCAGGTCAGCGGCCTGCGCTGCGTCATCGACATCGGCGCCTGCTTCGGCGCGCTGCGCGTGCGCCTGCTGCGCGCGCGGCTGCCGGGCGACGGCCTGGTGGCCTACATCGTCGAGGCGCCGTACCTCTACAAGCGCGGCGGCAGCCCCTACCAGAACGCGCACGGCGAGGAGTGGCCCGACAACCTGCAGCGTTTCGCACTGCTGGGCTGGATCGCCGCCCACCTGGCCGCCGGCGACGCCGACCCGGAATGGGCGCCCGACGTCGTGCACGCGCACGACTGGCACGCGGCGATGAGCTGCGCCTACATCGCCGACCACGCGGCGACGCCGGCGGCCTCGGTCTACACCGTGCACAACCTGGCCTACCAGGGCCTGTTCCCGATGCACGACTGGGCGCCGCTGGGCCTGGCCTCGCGGCTGATGTCGCCGGCCGGGCTGGAGTACCACGGCCAGCTGAGCTTCATGAAGGCCGGGCTGAAGTTCTCGGACCGCGTGACCACCGTCAGCCCGACCTATGCGCGCGAGATCTCGACGCTGGAGTTCGGCTGCGGCCTGGACGGCGTGATCCGTTCGCGCTCGGCGCACGTGCGCGGCATCCTCAACGGCATCGACACCGCGGTCTGGAATCCGGCCGCCGACCCGGCGATCGCCGCGTCCTACGACGCCGCGCGCCCCGACGGCAAGGCCGCCTGCCGCCGCGCGCTGCAGACCGAGGCCGGGCTGGAGATCGACGACGCGGCGCTGGTCGTGGCCATCGTCTCGCGCCTGACCTCCCAGAAGGGGCTGGACCTGGTGCTCGCCGCGCTGCCCGAGCTGATCGGCCAGGGCGTGCAGTTCGCGATCCAGGGCACCGGAGACGCCGCGCTGGAGTCGGCGTTCCGCGCCGCGCAGGCGCAGGCGCCGGGCCGGGTGCAGGTCTTCACCGGCTACGACGAGGCGCGTGCCCATCGGCTGATCGCCGGTGCCGACGCGATCGCCGTGCCTTCGCGCTTCGAGCCCTGCGGGCTGACCCAGCTCTACGGCCTGCGCTACGGCACGCTGCCGATCGTGCGCCGCGTCGGCGGCCTCGCCGACACGGTGGTCGACGCCAGCGCCGCGGCGGTGGCCGAGGACCGCGCCACCGGCTTCGTCTTCGACGCCGCCAGCCCGCAGGCTTTCGCCCAGGCGGTGCAGCGGGCGCTCGAGGCGCGGCGCCAGCCGGCGCTGTGGGCGCAGCTGCGCGCGCGGGCGATGGTGCAGCAGCACTCCTGGGAAGGGCCGGCGCGCGAGTACCTCGCGCTCTACGACGAGGCCCTGGCGCCGCTGCGCGCCGACGGCCTGCGCTGAAGGCCGCCCGCCGGGCGCGGTTCAGGCGCCCGGATCCGGCCAGCCCAGCAGTTCGGCCAGCCGGCGCACGACCCAGGTCGCCTCGGCCGGCGACAGCCCGGTGTCGTCGGCGCCGGCGACGGCGTGCATGCGTTCGAGCACGTCGGCTTCGGTGATGCCCAGCGCCAGCGGCAGCGCGCGCGCCGGCTCGGCCAGCATCTGGGCCATGTCCTCGCAGAGTTCGTGGCGCTCGGCGATCTCGCGCAGCGGCAGCTCGGGCCGCGTGCGGCCCTCGGGCTGGTACAGCGAGACGAAGGACGCGGGCAGGGTGATGGAGTCGTTCACTCGGGGGATGTCGGTCTGGGGATAGGGGAAGCGCCCGAGCCGCGTGGGGCATCGGCGCTGCCTATGATCCGCCGCAGCCGCCGTCCATGTCGAGCGAACCCACCCTCGCCGAGTCTCCGGAGCCCGCGCCCGCCTCGCATGCGGTGCTGCCGCTGCGGGTCTATCTGCGGCGGCTGATCTGGCTGTGCGTCGGGCCGATGCTGCTGCTGGGGGCGGTGCTGGCCTACAACCGCGTGCAGTCCGGCCTCGAGCAGCGCCAGCAGGCGGCCGAACGCATCGTCGCGCGCCTGGCCTTGCTCACCGACCAGATGCTCGATTCGCGCATCGGCGGCCTGGTGATGCTGGCGCAGGGCATCGAGCCCTCGGCCTCTCTGGGCCAGCTGCGCCGCATGGGCGAGAGCTACGCCCGCGGCTTCGGCAGCCACGTGCTGCTGGCCGACGCCGACGGCCGGGTGCTGCTCAACAGCCGCCTGCCCCCCGAGGTGCCGCAGCCGGCGCTGCCGCGGCCGGCGGCGATGGCGGCGCTGTCCGCGGCGCTGCGCGACGGCCGCCCGGTCGTCGGCAACCTGTTCCTCGGGCCGATCGCCGGCCTGCCGATCGTCGTCGTCGCGGTCCCGATGCCCGAGGCGCCCGGCCAGCCGCCGCAGGCGCTGCTGACGACGATCGAGTCGCGCCAGTTCCAGCCGCCGCTGGAGCGGCTGCTGCTGCCCGAGGGCTGGTCGCTGGAGTTGCGCGACGCCGCCGGCGCCGTCGTCGCCCGCCGCGGCGAGCCGATCTCCGGCGACGACGGCTGGCTGCGCCGCGCGGCGCTGCAGCGTGCGGGCTGGGAGGCCGTGGTCCTGATGCCGCCGCAGGTGATGCACGACGCGGTGCTCGCCGAGGCCTTGCCGCTGGTCGCCGGCATCGTCGGCGTGACGCTGATCGGCGTGCTCGGCGGCACGCTGGCCGGCCGCCGCCTGGGGCGCGACGTCGGCTCGCTGGCCGCGCCGGCGGGCTCTGCCGAGGCCGACAGCCGCGTCGCCGAGATCGCCGCCGTGCGCCGCCAGCTCGACGACGCCGCCGCGCGCCGCCGCGCATCCGAGGACGCGCTGCGCCGCAGCCAGATCGAGGCCCAGCGGCTGATGCAGGAGGCGGTCTCGGCGCGTGCGCGCGCCGAGGCGGCCAACGCCAGCCTGCGCGAGCTGTCGCTGGCCGTCGAGCAGAGTTCGAGCAGCATCCTGATCACCGACCCCGAAGGCCGCATCCAGTACGTCAACCAGGCCTTCCTCGAGCACACCGGCTACACGCGCGAGGAGGTCATCGGCCACACGCCGGCGCTGGTGCACTCGGCCAGCATGCCGGCGGCGGCGATCGAGTCGCTGTGGCACACGCTGCAGGCCGGCGAGACCTGGCGCGGCGAGTTCGTCAACCGGCGCAAGGACGGCAGCGAGTTCGTCGAGGCTGCGGTCGTCACGCCGCTGCGCGACGAGGGCGGGCACATCACGCACTACGTCGCCGTCAACGAGGACGTCACCGAACGCCGCCGGCTCGAACGCGAACTCGACGGCCACCGTCACCACCTGGAGATGCTGGTTGCCAGCCGCACCGCCGAACTGGAAGCCGCGCGCGCGCAGGCCGACGCCGCCAACCAGGCCAAGAGCGCCTTCCTGGCGAACATGAGCCACGAGATCCGCACACCGCTCAACGCCATCCTCGGCTTCACTCACCTGATGCGCCGCGACGCGCGCGACGGCGTCACCGCCGAGCGCCTGGCGCGGGTGGACAGCGCCGCGCAGCACCTGCTGGCGGTGCTTAACGACATCCTGGACCTGTCCAAGATCGAGGCCGGCCGGCTCGAGCTGCACGAACACGACTTCTCGCTGCGCGAGCTGGTGCAGCGCTGCACCGAGCAGATCGCCGAACGCGCGGCCGCCAAGTCGCTGGCGCTGCACGCCGACGTCGGCGACACGCCCGACCTGCTGCGCGGCGACTCGATGCGTCTGGCGCAGGCGCTGCTCAACCTGCTCAGCAACGCCGTGAAGTTCACCGAACGCGGCGCCGTCGCGCTCGACGTGCGCCTGCTCGAGCGCGAGGGCCCGCGGCTCAAGCTGCTGTTCACCGTCACCGACACCGGCATCGGCATCGCGCCGGCGCAGCGCGAGCAGCTGTTCTCGGCCTTCGCCCAGGCCGACGCGTCGATGGCCCGGCGCTTCGGCGGCACCGGGCTGGGGCTGGCGATCACGCGCCGGCTGGCCGAACTGATGGGCGGCGAGGTCGGCGTCGACAGCCGGCTGGGCGAGGGCAGCCGCTTCTGGTTCAGCGTGCGGCTGTCCGGCGGCAGCGCGGTGGCCGCATGCGAACGGCCGGTGGTCGACGGCGAGTCCGAGCTGCGGCGGCGTTTCGCCGGCGCGCGCGTGCTGCTGGCCGAGGACAACCCGGTGAACCAGGACGTCGGCCGCGAGCTGCTGGAGATGGCCGGGCTGCAGGTCGACGTCGCGTCCGACGGCGAGCAGGCCGCGCGCCTGGCCGTCGACGGCGACTACGCGGCGATCCTGATGGACATGCAGATGCCCGGCGTCGACGGCCTGGAGGCCACGCGCCTGATCCGCGCGCTGCCGGCGCATGCGGCGACGCCGATCGTCGCGATGACCGCCAACGCCTTCGGCGAGGACCGCCAGGCCTGCCTGGACGCCGGCATGGACGACCACGTCGCCAAGCCGGTCGACCCGGCGCAGCTGTACTCGGTGCTGCTGCACTGGCTCGGCCGCCGGGCGGCCGGGCGCAGCTGAGGCTTCAGACGGCGGCGGCGAACTCGGGGATGCGCGGCACGACGTCGGCCACGGCGCGCGACAGCTCGTCGCGTTCCAGCGGATCCTGCAGCCGTTCGCGGTCGGTGCTCGACAAGGTTTCGTCGTCACCGCCGAGCAGCGCCAGCGGCACCAGCGCCGGGCCGTAGGCCGGGTCGTCGAACAGCGGTTCCCAGGCCGCGGCGTCCAGGCCGACGGCGGCGAGGAAGCCGATGCACCAGTCCTCGGCGTCGATGATCTCGCCGTCGGCGGTCTCGGCGACGCTGAACACCGGCTGCCAGTCGTCGGGCCGCGTCTTCAGCACGCTTTCGATGGCGTGCAGATGGCGCAGCACGAGGAAGACGACGCGCTTGCGGCGCTTGCCGCTGGCGAACGGCGCCGGCCCGTCGCCGTCGCCGCCCCAGATCACCGGCATCCACTGGCGGGTGTGCAGCCGCGAGAGGCTGCCGGGGCCGACCACCAGCGCGGTCAGGTAACCGTCGAGCGCCTCGACGTTCATCGCCTCGTCGGCGGGGAGTTCCTGCAGCAGCGCGTCGAGTTCGTCGAGTTCCTCGTCGGCGAGCGGCGTGGTCTGCAGGGAAGGGTCGTATTCGGGGTAGTCCACACTAGGGATTGTCCTATGTCGCAGGCGGTTTTTGCCATTGCCGATCAAGCTGGCGGCCGTTGAACGGTGCAGGCGTCGTGCCCGCCCGACGCCCGGACCCCGGCAAACCGCTGCCGGCGGGGCAAGAAACAGGCTTCGGCAGCACAATCGCCCGCTTTGCCCGCCCCCCGTTTTCGGAGTGCCCGTGCCGAGCGACATCGACATTGCCCAGAACGCCCGCCTGCAACGCATCACCGACCTGGCCCGCGACCGCCTGGGCATCGCCGACGAGCACCTCGTGCCCTACGGCCACTACAAGGCCAAGCTGTCGCTGGACTATCTGCGCAGCCTGGAGTCGCGCCCCGACGGCAAGCTGGTGCTGGTGACGGCGATCACGCCGACGCCGGCCGGCGAGGGCAAGACGACGACCACCGTCGGCCTGGGCGACGCGCTCAACCGCATTGGCCGCAAGACCATCGTCGCGCTGCGTGAACCGTCCCTGGGCCCGGTCTTCGGCATGAAGGGCGGGGCCGCCGGCGGCGGCCACGCGCAGGTGGTGCCGATGGAGGACATCAACCTGCACTTCACCGGCGACTTCGCCGCCATCGCGCTGGCCAACAACCTGCTGGCCGCGGCGATCGACAACCACGTGCACCACGGCAACGCGCTGGACATCGACGTGCGCCGCATCGGCTTCAAGCGCGTGATGGACATGAACGACCGCGCGCTGCGCGACATCACCGTCGGCCTCGGCGGCCCGGGCAACGGCGTGCCGCGCGAGGACGGCTTCGACATCGTCGTCGCCAGCGAGGTGATGGCCATCTTCTGCCTGGCGACCTCGCTGGCCGACCTGAAGCAGCGCCTGGGCAACATCGTCGTCGCCGAGACGCGCTCTCGCCTGCCGGTGCACGCCCGCGACCTGAAGGTGCACGGCGCGATGGCGGTGCTGCTCAAGGACGCCTTCGCGCCCAACCTCGTGCAGACGCTGGAGCACACGCCGGCCATCCTGCACGGCGGCCCGTTCGCCAACATCGCCCACGGCTGCAACTCGGTGCTGGCGACGAAGACGGCGCTGAAGCTCGCCGACGTCGTCGTCACCGAAGCCGGCTTCGGCGCCGACCTGGGCGCGGAGAAGTTCCTCGACATCAAGTGCCGCAAGTCGGGGCTCAGGCCCGACGCGGCGGTCGTCGTCGCGACGGTGCGGGCGCTCAAGCACCACGGCGGCGCGGCGCTGGCCGAACTGGGCCGCGAGGCCCTGGGCGCGCTCGAGCGCGGGCTGGACAACCTGCGCCGCCACGTCGACAACGTGCGCGGCGTCTACGGCCTGCCCTGCGTCGTCGCCGTCAACCACTTCAGCGCCGACACCGAGGCCGAGCACGCGCTGCTGCGCGAGCGTGTGCAGGGCTGGGGCGTGCCGATCGCGCTGGCACGCCACTGGGCCGAGGGCGGCGCCGGTGCCGAAGACCTGGCGCGCGAGGTCGTGCGCCTGTTCGAGCAGCCGAGCACGCCGCGTTTCGTCTACGACGACGACGACACGCTGTGGGAGAAGCTGCGCAAGGTCGCGACGCGCGTCTACGGCGCGGCCGACGTCGAGGCGCCGGCGGCGGTGCGTGCGCGCATCGAGCACCTGCAGGCCGAGGGCTACGGCCGCTGGCCGATCTGCATCGCCAAGACGCAGTACAGCTTCTCCACCGACGCCAAGCGCCGCGGCGCGCCCAGCGGCCACGTGCTCGACGTGCGCGAGGTGCGCCTGGCCGCCGGCGCCGAGTTCATCGTCATGGTCTGCGGCGACGTGATGACCATGCCCGGCCTGCCCAAGACTCCGGCCGCCGAGGTCATCGACCTCACCGAGGACGGCCGCGTCGTCGGTCTGTTCTGAGCCCCGCGCCGCGGGCGCCCGAGCCATGTCCAACGCCGAACGCCTCTACAAGATCGAACGCATGATCCGCCAGCGCGGGCACGTCAGCCTGCGCACGCTGCTCGACGAACTGGAAGTCTCGCGCGCCACGCTCAAGCGCGACCTGGAGTACCTGCGCAGCCGGCTGGGCGCACCCATCGTCTACGACCGCGAGCTCAACGGCTACCGGCTCGAGGAAGCCGCGCGTGGCGCGCGCCACGAGCTGCCCGGCCTGTGGTTCGACGAACGCGAGCTGTATTCGCTGCTCGCCGCGCACCAGTTGCTGGCCAGTCTGGACGAGGACGGCACGCTGTCGCGCCACCTGCAGCCGCTGCTGGACCGCGTGCGCGAGATGATCGGCGGCGCCGAGGACAAGACGCTGATGCAGCGCGTGCGCATCGTCGCGGCGGCGCGGCGCGCGGTGCCGGCGCGCCATTTCGAACGTGTCGCCGAAGCGCTGCTCGAGCGCCGCCGGCTGCACCTGCGCTACCTGACGCGCACGCGTGGCGAGGTCGCCGAGCGCGACGTCTCGCCGCAGCGCCTGGTGCACTACCGCAACACCTGGTACCTCGACGCCTGGTGCCACCGCGCCGACGGGCTGCGCCGATTCGCGCTCGACGCGATGGAGCAGGCCGCGCTGCTCGACCAGCCGGCTTTCGAGCTGCCGCTGGAACGTGTGCAGGCCGAGATGGACACCGGCTACGGCATCTACGCCGGCGGCACGCGGCGCTGGGCGACGGTGGTCTTCGCCGCGCAGGCCGCGGCCTGGGTCGGGCGCGAGGTCTGGCACCCGCAGCAGCAGGGGCGCTGGCTGGACGACGGCCGCTACGAGCTGCAGCTGCCCTATACCGACGACACCGAACTCGTGATGGACCTGATGCGCCACGGCGGCGACGCCGAGGTGCTGTCGCCGCCCGAGCTGCGCGCCAAGGTCGCCGAACGCCTGCGTGCCGCGGCGGCGGTCTACGCCGCGTCGCCCGCTTCCGATTCCACTGCCAGCGCCGCCGCGAGCGGCTCGACGACATGAAGGTCTGCATCCTCGGCGCCGGCGCGATCGGCGGCTTCATCGGCACCCGGCTCGCGGCGCGCGGCCAGGCGAAGGTCTCGGCGCTGGCGCGCGGCGCGACGCTGGACGCGCTGCGCCGTCACGGCTGGCGGCTGCAGCAGGGCGGCGAGTCGATCCAGGCGCCGTGTGCCGCGGTCTCGGCCGACGCCGCCGAACTCGGCGTCCAGGATCTCGTCGTCATCGCCGTCAAGGGCCCGGCGCTGACGCAGGTGGCGCGCGGCATCGCGCCCTTGATCGGCCCGCAGACCGTCGTGCTGCCGGCGATGAACGGCGTGCCCTGGTGGTTCGGCCACGGCGTCGCGGCGCTCGGCGACGCCCCGCTGGAAGCGGTCGACCCGGGCGGCATCGTCGGCGCCGCGATCCCGTTCGAGACCGTGCTCGGTTGCGTCGTGCACGCCGCGGCCTTCACCTCGGAGCCTGGCCTGGTGGTGCACAAGATGGGCGCCGGGCTGATCGTCGGCGAGCCGGCCGGCGGCGCCAGTGCGCGCGTCGACACGGTGGCGGCGCTGCTGCGCGAGGCCGGTTTCGACGTCACGGCCTCGGCCGACGTGCGCCGCGACGTCTGGTACAAGCTATGGGGCAACCTGACGATGAACCCGGTGAGCGCGATCACCGGCGCCACCGCCGACCGCGTGCTCGCCGATCCGCTGGTGCGCGCCTTCTGCTCGCAGGCGATGGGCGAGGCCGCGGCGATCGGCGCGCTCGTCGGCTGCCCGATCGGGCAGACGCCGGAAGACCGGCATGCGATCACCGCCAGGCTCGGCGCCTTCAAGACCTCGATGCTGCAGGACGTCGAAGCCGGGCGGCCGGTGGAGCTCGACGCCATCGTCGGCGCGGTGCGCGAACTCGGCCAGCGCCTGGGCCAGCCGACGCCGGCGATCGACGCGCTGTTCGGGCTCGCCCGACTGTTCGCACGCGAGCGCGGCCTGTATCAATGACAACGCCGGCCCGGGGGCCGGCGTTTCGAGGGCGGCGCCGCGTGCGGCGCGGCGTTTCAGCGGCCGGCCTTGGCTTCGGCCGCGGCACGTGCGCTGTCTTCGCGCATGTGCTTCAGGAAGTAGCGGAGATAGAACGCGCCCATTCCCAGGGTGACGGCAATCACGGCCAGACTCATCAGGCCGACATCGGTGGAGAACAGGACGGTCATCGCATTCATTCGTGGGCTCCTCGGCGGGCTTGATCTGTATCGATCGGTGAAATTGGGCGCGCGACTCTTGTTAAGAAACTTGTCTTAACTCAAAGAACGAACCTGGACCTCGGACTCGGTCCAAATCAATTCCGACCCCTTCGCTTGGCCACCTCGTCGACATGAGTCCTGCACTCGGTCCCGACCTCGAACGCCGCGACACGCTGGCCGCCGGCGTGTGTGCCGCGATGCTCGCCAGTCTGGGCTTGTGGCCGCGGGCCGCCGGCGCCGCGGCCCTGCCGCCTGCCTTCGAAGCCGCCTCGCTGGCCGAGCTTCAGAGCGCGCTCGGCATCGCGACGCCGCAACCGAGTGCCGAGGTGACGCTGTCGGGGCCGGACGTCGCCGAGAACGGCGCCGCGGTCGAATTGACATTCGGCACGTCGCTTGTCAATGCGCAACGCCTGCTGTTGCTCGTGGAGCACAACCCAGCGCTTTTGTCGGCCATCTTTGAGCTGAGCGAAGCCGTCGAACCCGAATTCACCTTGCGAATCAAGATGGCCGAGTCCTCGCCGGTCTGGGCCGTCGCGACGACCTCCGACGCCCGCGTCTTTTTCGCCCGCAAGGAGATCCGCGTGACATTGGGCGGTTGCGCCGCCTGAAGGAGCCGCATGGCCGCCGCCCCGATCCTGATCCGCGCCCAGTCGCAGGGCGAGCGTGCGCTGGTGCGCGTGCTGATGGCCCACGAGATGGAGTCCGGCCAGCGCAAGGACGGCGACGGCCGGACTATCCCGGCCTGGCACATCCACGAGGTGCTGGTCACGCTGCAGGGCCGCCCGGTGCTGACGATGCGCTGGGGGCCTTCGGTGTCGAAGAACCCGTTCCTGCGCTTCGTGCTGCGCGGCGCGAAGCCCGGCGACCGCGTCGGCGTCTCCTGGACCGACACCCGCGGCGAGCGCCGCGACGCCGAGGCTGTCGTCGCCTGATGGGGCGAGAGCTTGCTGCGGGTTTCCCCGTGGTTCGCTGGCATAATCGACTACTTCTCGCTCGGCCGGTGGTGATTCCGCAGCCGGGCAGGCCAAAAGC
The DNA here is from genome assembly GCF_000284255.1 of Rubrivivax gelatinosus IL144. Taxonomy (NCBI): domain Bacteria; kingdom Pseudomonadati; phylum Pseudomonadota; class Betaproteobacteria; order Burkholderiales; family Sphaerotilaceae; genus Rubrivivax; species Rubrivivax gelatinosus. The sequence continues at coordinate 3,067,566 of NC_017075.1, read as the reverse complement.
CCGAATGGCATCGGGAGAGTCCGCGCGTTCACCCTATCGCGCGGCGCCGAAGGAGCAACCACCCCGGAAACTCTCAGGCACCATGGACCGATGCCCTGGATGAACTCTGAAGAAGCGCCGGCTGCGTGACGTCCGCCGGTGCGCCGAAGGAGCAAACGGCGCCGGGCGGCCGCTGTGAATCTCTCAGGTGACGGTGACAGAGGGGGTGACGCTGCGCAGGGGCGCGGCGCCGGCATGCCGCGACGTCCTGCTGAGAGAGTGAACATGACTGCCTTCTTCCCGCGCCTTTCCCTGCTCGCCCTGGCCTGCGTGGCCGTTTCCGCGTCGGCCGCCGAGCCGATCGTCGTCAAGATCGGCCACGTCGCCGCCCTCAGCGGACCGGCCGCCCACCTCGGCCGCGACAACGAGAACGGCGTGCGCATGGCGATCGAGGAGCTGAACGCCAAGGGCGTGCAGATCGGCGGCCGCACGGCCAAGTTCGAACTGCTGGCCGAAGACGACGGCGGCGACCCGAAGCAGGGCACCGCAGCGGCGCAGAAGCTGGTCGACAGCAAGGTCAACGGCGTCGTCGGCCACCTGAACTCGGGCACCGCCATCCCGGCCGCACGCATCTACAGCGAAGCCGGCATCCCGCAGATCGCCCCGTCGGTGACCAACCCGCGCTACACCCGCCAAGGCTTCAAGACGACCTTCCGCATGGTCGCCGACGACGCCCAGCTCGGCGGCACGCTGGGCCGCTACGCGGTGCAGACGCTGAAGGCCAAGACCGTCGCCGTCATCGACGACCGCACCGCCTACGGCCAGGGCGTGGCCACCGAGTTCGAGAAGGCCGCCAAGGCCGCCGGCGCGACCATCGTCAAGCGCGAGTTCACCAACGACAAGGCGACCGACTTCACCGGCATCCTCACCGGCATCAAGGCCGCCAAGCCCGACGTCATCTTCTACGGCGGCATGGACGCGGTCGGCGGCCCGATGCTGCGCCAGATGAAGCAGCTGGGCATCAACTCCAAGTTCATGGGCGGCGACGGCGTCTGCACCGCCGAGCTGCCGAAGCTGGCCTCGGGCCAGGTGCCCGACAACCAGGTGATCTGCGCGATCGCCGGCGGCGTCGAAGGCGCGCAAAAGCCGGTGATGGACAAGTTCAAGGCCGACTTCAAGAAGAAGTTTGGCGCCGAAGTGCAGATCTACTCGCCCTACACCTACGACGCGACGAAGGTGATGGCCGAGGCGATGGTCAAGGCCGGCTCGGCCGATCCGGCCAAGTACCTGCCGGTGCTGGCCAAGATCAGCTACCCGGGCGTGACCGGCACGATCGCCTTCGACGAGAAGGGCGACATCAAGAACGGCGCGCTGACGCTCTACACCTTCAAGGGTGGCAAGCGCGAGGAACTCGCGGTCGTGCGCTGACCGGCGCGAGGGGCGGCACCCCGGTGCCGCCCCGGGCCTTCACAGCGCCAGCGTGTCGGCCCAGATGTTCTCGGCCCAGGCCTGCGCGATGCGGGCCTCGGCGCCGTTCCAGTCAGGCGACACGCCGACCGAGGCCGGCACGGCCTTGAAGGTCTTCTCGGCGGAGTCGTAGGGGTGCACCGAGGCGACGTGCACCGCCTGCGTCGGCGACATGACGCTGTAGCAGGTGTTCATCACCAGCGGCGCCGGGTTCACCGGCTCGCCGCGCAGCAGCTGGATCACCGCTGCCGCCGCCACCTTGGCGTGCTGGTTGGCCATGTGTCCGCTCTTGGGCATCAGCGGCGCCGAAAACGTGGCGTCGCCGAGCACGTGCACGCCGGGCAGCGCCTGCGACTGCAGCGTCAGCCAGTCGACGCCGACCCAGCGCCCGTTGACCGTCACCAGCCCGGCGTCCTGCGCCAGCCGGCCGGCGCGCTGCGGCGGGATGACGTTCAGCACGTCGGCCTTCAGGTCCTCGAAGTCGAAGCGCGCCAGCCGACCGTCGACCTCGCGCAGCTCGGCGTCGGGGCGGTACTCGACGATGCCTTTCAGGTGCTCGCCGAAGGCGCGCTGGAACAGCGCCTTCTTCGACTGGATCTCGGGGTTGGCGTCGAGCAGCAGCAGCTTGGCGCGTGGCCGCGCCTGCTTCAGCCAGCTGCCGATGACGGCGGCACGTTCGTAAGGCCCGGGCGGGCAGCGGAAGGGCGCCCGCGGGATGGTGATCGCGACGACGCCGCCGTCCGGCAGGGCCTCGAGCTGGCGCCGCAACGCCACGGTCTGCGGCCCGGCCTTCCAGGCGTGCGTCACGGTGCCGGCGTCCAGCGCCGGCTGCAGGCCGGGGATCGCCGCGCTGTCGAAGTCGATGCCGGGGGCGACGATCAGCCGGTCCCAGGGCAGGGTGCTGCCGTCGGCCAGGCGCAGCAGGCGGCGCTGGGCGTCGATCGCCACCGCTTCGCCGCGCACGCGCTTGACGCCGGCGGCGGCCAGGCCGTCGTAGCCGCGCGTGATGTCGGCCAGCGTGCGCCAGCCGCCGAGCACGAGGTTGGACACCGGGCAGGACACGAAGACCGCTTCGCGTTCGACCAGCGTGACGTCGACACCGCCCCACAGCCGCAGGTATCGCGCCGCGGTGGCGCCGCCGTAGCCGCCGCCGACGACGACGACGCGGCCGGGGGTCGAGCGCGCCACCGGCGGCGCGGCGCAACCGGCCAGCGCCAGCGTGCCGCCGGCCAGGCCCGCGCCGAGCAGGCGGCGGCGCGTCAGCGTGTGCGAGCGGTCGTGCATCAGCGCTCCCGGCGTTCGGGCTGGGCCGCGAACCACTGCGCCGCCAGGCGCAGCTGCTCGTCGCTGTAGCCGCGCAGCAGCTGGGCCATGATCGTCGAAGGCTGGGCGCCGCTGCGGAACTCGGCCAGCGACTGCAGGGTGCGTTCGGCCGGCTGGCCGGCCAGCGTCTTGATCGTGCCCTGCGAACGGCCTTCGGGGCCGTGGCAGTTGGCGCAGGTGGCGGCCACCGAACGGGCGGCCAGCGCCTCGTCGGCGCGCGGCTCGGCGGCGGCCGGCAGCGCCAGCGCGGCGGCGCCCAGCGCGAGCAGCAGCGGTCGCAACGGCAGTCTCATCGGGGGTTCTCCTGTCCGTGGCCGCGGGGCCGATGGCGCAGCCTAGCGCCGCGGCCGACGGGCCCCATCGGGAACGGCCCGGAGTGACGCCGCGGCCGCTTCCGGCGGGGTTGTCGGCTTGACGGGTGTCAAGAAACTGCGCCGCATCGGCGTGCAGGCGAGGCGGCGATGCCTATCATGCGCGCCGTTGGTGCTCGTCCTCGGCGTCGGTCGGGGCAGTTCAACGGGAATCAGGAAGGGCGACCCGCGTCGCCTGCGAGCCCCCAACCTGAGCTGCCCCCGCAACGGTAAGCGGTCGGAGGCTTCGGGCTTCCGCTCGTGTCGAATCCACTGGGTGAACGCCTGGGAAGGGCACACGGGTCGCACCGCCAGCCCGGATACCGGCCAACGAGGGGGTGCGGCGCGCGAGCGCGGCACCGTACAGCGGCGGCCGCGGGGAAGTGGTCGGCCGCAGCGGCTCTTACCGTCTTTCATGTCGACTTCCGTCCCGGGCCCGTGGGCCTTCTCGTGTGCCCGTGCTGCCGCTGCCCTTCGGGCGGCTGCCGCGCGCGTCGCTGCGCCGCGCACGGCCCGGGGTGTCGCTCTGCTGCTGTGCCTGGCCTGGATGCTGGGTGCGGCCCCGTCGTGGGCGGCGCCGATCGCAGTGCACGACGCGCGTGGCGCCGAGCTGAAGCTTGAGGCTTCGCCGCGGCGCATCGTCTCGCTGCTGCCCTCGCTGACCGAGACCGTCTGGGCGCTGGGTGCCGGCGAGCGCCTGGTCGGTGTCGACCGCTATTCCAACTGGCCGCCGGCGCTGGCGGCGCTGCCGCGGGTCGGTGGCATGGAAGACGCGGTCGTCGAGGCCGTCGTCGCGCTCAAGCCCGACCTGGTGCTGGCCTCGGACCTGTCGCGCGCCAGCGACCGGCTCGAAGCCCTGGGCCTGCGCGTGCTGCGTGTGCACGCCGAGCGCCACGCCGAGATGGTCGAGACGGTGCGCACGCTGGGCCAGGTGCTCGAGCGCCGTGCCGAGGCCGAACGCCTGCTGCAGCGCCTGGACGCCGAACTCGCCGCCGCCGCGGCGCGCGTGCCGCCGTCGCTGCGCGGCCGGCGCGTGTTCTTCGAGGTGCACGCCGGCTGGGGCGCGAGCAGCGCTTCCTTCGTCGGCGACACGCTGGCGCGGCTGGGGCTCGCCAACGTCGTGCCGGCCGAGCTGGGCGCCTTCCCCAAGCTGAACCCGGAGTTCGTCGTGCGCGCCGACCCCGAGCTGCTGCTGGTGCAGCAGCGCGACGTCGCCGCGCTGGCGTCGCGGCCGGGCTGGGCGGCGATGAGTTCGCTGCGCGCCGGGCGCGTCTGCGGCTTCGCGCCCGAACGTTTCGACCTGCTGATCCGCCCCGGCCCGCGCCTGGGCGAAGGCGCCGCGGCGATCGTCGACTGCCTGCAACGGCTGGCCCCCGAGGCCGCCGCCGCCCGCCGATGAGCGCCGCCCTCGTCTTCGCCGCCGCGCTGGCGCTGGCCTGGCTGATCGACCGCCGCTTCGGCGAGCCGCGCGACGCCTGGCACCCGGTGGCCTGGCTGGGCCACGCGATCATGCCGCTGCACCGCCGGCTGCCGAACCTGGCGCCGCGTGCGGCGCTGGTCGCCGGCACGCTGGCCTGGTGGGTGGTGGTCGGCGGCGTCGCCGCGCTCGCCTGGGGCCTGCAGACCGCGATCTTCGCGCTGCCGCACTGGGCCGCAGTGCCGCTGCTGGCACTGGCGCTCAAGCCCTCGTTCGCCTGGCGCATGCTGCGTGACGAGGTCGCCGCGGTCGACGCCGCGTTCAAGGCCGGCGGCCTGCCGGCAGCGCAGCAGCGGCTGCGCAACCTTTGCAGCCGCGACGTCGAGCGCCTGGACGCGCGCGAGGTGCGCGAGACGGCGATCGAGACGCTGGCCGAGAACCTCAACGACTCGGTCGTCGCGCCGCTGTTCTGGTTCTGCGTCGCCGGCCTGCCGGGCGCCTGGGCCTGGCGCGCGGTCAACACGCTGGACGCGATGTGGGGCTACCGCGGCCGCTGGGAATGGGCCGGCAAGTGGTCGGCGCGTGCCGACGACGTGCTCGGCTGGCTGCCGGCGCGGCTGACCGCGCTGCTGCTGTGGCGCCCGGCGCTGGGCTGGGCGCCGCTGGCGCACGAAGCCGCGCGCACGCCGTCGCCCAACGGCGGCTGGCCGATGGGCGCGATGGCGCTGCGCCTGGGCGTGCGCCTGGGCAAGCCCGGCGTCTACACCCTCAACGAACATGGTGCCGAGGCCGACACGACGGCGCTGGCACGGGCGCTGGGCATCGCCGGGCAGGGCGCCGGTGGCGCGCTCGTGGCCGCGCTGCTGTGGCGTCTGGCGGAGTTTGCATGGACTTTCTGAGATCGGATCCGGCCGCGCGCCGGGTGCACGGCGGCCCCGACCGCCACGGGCCCGCGCCCTGGGACTTCTCGACCTGCGCCAACGCCGCCGGGCCGTGCCCGGCAGCCGTCGCCGCGCTGCAGCGTGTCGACCCGACGCGTTACCCGGATTCGGGCTATCACGCGCTGCGCGAACGCCTGGCCGCCTGGCACCGCGTGACGCCCGAGCGCATCGTGCTGGCCGCCAGCGCCAGCGAGTTCATCCAGCGCATCACGACCGTCGGCACGCGCCTGGCGCCCGGCGCGGTGGCCTTGCCGCCGCACGCCTACGGCGACTACGCCGCCGCGGCGCAGGCCAACGGCCGTGCCTGCACGCGGCTCGGCGACCCCCGCGCCAGCCTGCGCTGGCTGGGCGAACCCTCCAGCCCGCTGGGCCAGGACACGCCGCCGCCGCCCGACCTGGCGCGCGTGCCGACCGTGCTCGACTCGGTCTACGCGCCGCTGCGCCTGGGCGGCGCCAGCCGCTGGGCCACGGCCGACCGCCAGGCGGTCTTCGTGCTGCACGGCCCGAACAAGGCGCTGGGGCTGTGCGGTCTGCGCGGCGCCTACGCGATCGCGCCCGATGCCGATGCCGTCGACTGGGACCTCGGCGCCTGGACCGCGGCGCTGGCCGCGGCCGAACCGTCCTGGCCGCTGGGCGCGCACGCGGTGGCGATGCTCGAGATCTGGACCGAGGCGGCGACGCAGCGCTGGCTGGCCGGCGCCCGGCTGACGCTGGGCGAGTGGCTGGCCGGGCTGCGCGTGGCGCTGGAGGAGCTGGGCTTCGAGACCCTGCCCAGCGTCGCCAACTTCCTCTGCGTGCGGCCGCCGCCGGGGGCACCCGACGCGGCCTCGCTGCGCCGCCACGGTGTCGCGGTGCGCGACACCGGCTCTTTCGGCCTGCCCGGCCACTGGCGGCTGTCGGCCCAGCCGCCGGCGACGGTGGCGGCGCTGCGGGCCGCCTTGCGCGGAGGCTGAACGCGGGGCCGGGTGTGCGCGGCGGGTAGCCGCTCTGGTGTCAGGGAGACCGGTTGTAGTTGAGAACTATTCTCAATACGATGGGCTCGTCGATTGCTCTCTGCCCACCATGCACACCGATCCTCTTGCCGACCCCGACGTCGCCGACGCGCTGCTGGCGTCGACCTCCGTGCTGATGGCGACCTGGGTCGCGCTCGGCCGCTGCGCGAGCACCGCGCACGGCGGCGAGCGTGGGCTCGTCGCCTCGCGAGTCGTCGAGAACCTCGCTTTCGTCGACTCGCGTGCCGCGGCGCTGGCCGCGCCGGTGCGCCAGTCGGTGCGGCGCGCGCTGGCGCAGTGGCGCGAGATCGCCGCGCGCCCGCCGGTGCCGCCGCCGCCGTCCGACCCGAGCGGCCTCGCCGCGCGCATGCACTGAGCGGAGGCCGCGATGCACGACCCGATCCGCCTGACGATCCAGCGCCTCGAATGGCGGCGCCGCGAGCGCCGCCTGGACCTCACCGCCGCGGTGCTGCTGTGCGTGGCCGTGAGTCTGGTCTACTGGACCGTGCCGCTGGTCGCCTGAGCGCCGGCTTCAGACGCCCAGGTAACGCCCCGGCCGGTGGTTCAGCGCCAGGAAGGCGCCGATCGCCACCGCGCCGACCACCGACTGCAGCACACGCTCGGGCGGCACCGTCATCAGCGCCGCGAGCACGACGCAGACGTCGACCGACATCTGCACCTTGCCGGCGCTGAAGCCGCGTTTTTGCTGCAGGAACTGCGCGAGGATGTTGACGCCGCCGACGCTGGCGCGATGGCGCAGCAGCGCCAGCAGGCCGAAGCCGATCAGCAGCCCGCCGACCAGCGACGCGACCCACGGGTCCAGCAGCTGGAAGCGCACATAGTGAGGCGCCGCCGCGGTGCAGGCCGAGACCAGCGCCACGGCGATGAAGCTCTTGACCGTGAACTCGCCGCCCAGCTGGCGCCAGGCCAGCCAGTAGAACGGCATGTTCAGCACGAAGAAGGCCAGCGACAGGTCGACGCCGAAGGCGTAGCGCAGCAGATAGGCGACGCCGGCGAGACCGCCGGTCAGCAGCCCGACGTGGGCGAACATCGTCATGCCCAGCGCGACGAACAGCGAGCCCGCGATCAGCGCGTGCGCGTCGTCGAGCCAGCTGTGGGCGACGGGAGGGTGGGAAGCGGAAGAACTGGCGGCCATGTGCGGTGGTGGGGCACGTGTTCACCGCCTCGGGGCTCGTGACCCGCGGGCGGCGCGAAAGGACGGGATTGTCCCGATTTCCGACGAGCAGGAATTGCGCCAGTTGCGGCGCCCGGCTTCAGCCGTCTTCCGGCAGCCGGTTGACCACCGCGCCCGGCCGCCCCATCACCTCGAGGAAACGGCGCAGCGCCTCGGTGTCGCCCGAGGTGTAGTAGCAGGTCGAGGCCCCGGCGGCGCCGGCCGGCGCCAGCGCCGGGCCGAGGCGGTAGACGAGCTGGCGTGCCACGGCTTCCGAGGGTTCGATGACCTGCACCGCGGGCCCGGCCAGGCGCCGGATCTCGTCCTGCACGAAGGCGTAGTGGGTGCAGCCCAGCACCACCATGTCGGCGCCGGCGTCGAGCGCCGGGCGCAGATAGCGCTCCAGCAGCGCACGCGTCGCCGGGTCGGCGAAGCGCCCCTGCTCGATCAGCTCGACGAGGCCGGGGCAGGGCTGCAGCAGGATCTCGACCTCGCGCCCCCAGATGCGGCACAGGCGCTCGACGGCCGGGCTGTGCACCGTCGCGGTGGTCGCCAGCACCAGCACGATGCCGCTGCGTGTGGCGGCGACGGCGGGTTTGATCGCCGGTTCCATCGCGACGATCGGCAGCGCGTGCTGCGCACGCAGTGTCTCGGCGGCGACGACGCTGATCGTGTTGCAGGCCAGCACCAGCGCCTTGGCGCGCTGGGCGACGAAGAAGCCGGCCACCGCGCCGGCGCGGCCCAGCAGGTAAGGCCGCGGCCGGTCGCCGTAAGGCGCGTGGCCGCTGTCGGCGACGTAGACGAAACGTTCGGCCGGCAGGCGTGCGCGCAGCGCACGCAGCACCGACAGGCCGCCGACGCCGGAGTCGTAGACCCCGATCGGCGCGTCCTGGGCGGGCAGGGGAGGAGTGGGGACGGCAGGCAAGACGGGCGCGATCTTAGGCCAGCGCGGCCGCCGATCGCCGAGCACCGGGCTCGGGAAACCCGGGGAAACCCGGGTTCGGCGGCGTGGAAGCCCGGCTCGCCACGAATCAGGGTGAACCCTAGGCTCGAACCCACGAGAACCAGAAGTCCCCGGACCATGACCACCACCCCCTCCCGACTCCCGCGGCGCCTGGCGCTGGCCGCGGCGGCGATCGTGCTCGCCGGCGGCGCCGCCGCGGCCTGGATCGCCCGTGCGCCGGCCGTCGTCGAAGGCGCCGCCGTGCCGCAGCACGACGCCGCGCTGATCGAACGCGGCCGCTACGTCGCCCAGCTCGGCGACTGCGTCGCCTGCCACACCGCACCCGGCGGCGCCGCGCTCGCCGGCGGGCGCGCGCTCGAGTCGCCGTTCGGCACGATCTGGTCGACCAACATCACGCCCGATACCGCCACCGGCCTGGGCGGCTGGAGCTTCGGCGCCTTCGAGCGTGCGATGCGCCACGGCGTCGCCGCCGACGGCCACCGCCTGTACCCGGCGATGCCTTACCCGTCCTACGCCAAGCTGAGCGACGAGGACATGCGCGCGCTGTGGGCCTATCTGCGCGACGAGGTGACGCCGGTGGCCGCGCCGAACCGCGAAGCGACGATGCGCTTCCCGTTCAACCTGCGCGCCGGCCTGGGGCTGTGGAACGCGGTCTTCGCCGACACCACGCCCTTCGTGCGCGACGCCTCCAAGGACGCGCTGTGGAACCGCGGCGCCTACCTCGTGCAAGGCCCCGGCCACTGCGGCGCCTGCCACACGCCGCGTGGCCTGGCGTTCCAGGAGAAGGCGATGGGCGACGGCGGCACCGGCGGCCGGCAGTTCCTCGCCGGCTCGGTCGTCGAGGACTGGCACGCCGTCGACCTGCGTGGCCTGGGCCCGGTGGCCGACACCGTCGAGCTGCTGAAGACCGGCCAGAACCGCTTCGGCGCCGTCTCGGGCAGCATGACCGAGGTCATCCTGCACTCGACCCAGCACTTCCGCGACGAGGACCTGCTGGCCATCGCCACCTACCTCGCGGCGCTGCCCGGCGAGCGCCCGGCGCCGGCCGAACGCACGGCTTCGCGCGGCACGCCCGAGACGAGCTACACGACGCGCGGCGGCCTGGGCTACACGCAGTTCTGCACCGACTGCCACCGCGCCGATGGCCGCGGCGTCAAGGGCGTGTTCCCGGCGCTGGACGGCAACCCGACGGTCGCCGCACGCGACCCGGCGACGCTGCTGCACCTGACGCTGACCGGCTGGAAGACCGCCGCCACCGAACGCCATCCGCGCGTCTACACGATGCCCGGCTTCGCCCGCCTGGGCGACGACGAGATCGCCGAGATCCTGAGCTTCGTGCGCGCCAGCTGGGGCAACGGTGCCGGCCCAGTCAGCGCCGACCAGGTCAAGCAGGCGCGCGCTCGCCTGGACCCGACGGTCGAAGCCTCGAAGTTCGAGACGCCGCGCCTGGCCGCGCTGCTGGCCGAGCCCGACGCCACGCAGTTGGTGCGCGGCATGCGGCTCAACGCCGAGACGCGCGAGTTGCTGCCCGAGCACGTCGGCGCCGACATGAACTGCTCCTCGTGCCACCTGAACGCCGGCACGGTGGCCGGCGGCTCGCCGTACGTCGGCGTCAGCGCCTTCTTCCCGTCGTACGCACCGCGCGCCGGCAAGGTCATCACGATGGAAGACCGCATCAACGGCTGTTTCCGCCGCTCGATGAACGGCAAGCCGCTGCCGGCCGACTCGCCCGACCTGAAGGCCATGGTCGCCTACTTCGACTGGATGCGCGGCGCGACGAAGAAGGGCGACCAGGTGCCGGGCCGCGGCGTCGGCAAGATCGACCCGAAGCTGGTGCCCGACCCGGCCAACGGCGAGAAGGTCTATGCGACGCAGTGCGCGGTCTGCCACGGCGCCGACGGCGAAGGCCTGAAGGACGAGGCCGGGCGCACGGTCTACCCGCCGCTGTGGGGCGAACGTTCGTTCAACCTCGGCGCCGGCATGGCCCGCACCTACACCGCCGCCGCCTTCGTCAAGCGTAATATGCCGGTCGGCTTCCACGAGAAGTTCCCGCTGGGCCAGGGCGGGCTGTCGGACCAGGAGGCGCTGGACGTGGCCGAGTACTTCTCGCACCAGCCGCGGCCCGACTTCCCCGACAAGGTGAAGGACTGGCCGAAGGACCCGAAGCCCAAGGACGCACGCTACTGACCCCCGGGGCCGGCTCGACGAGCCGGCCTTTTCGTTTCCACCCACGCCGTGCGCCTGCTGATCGTTCTCTGCTGCCTGCTCGCCGCCGCCGTCGCCCGTGCCGACGAGGTGCGCATCGGCGTGCTCGCCTATCAGGGCTCGGAACGCGCCGCACGCGATTTCGAGCCGACGGTGGCGCAGCTGCGGCGCACGCTGCCCGAGCACCGCTTCACGCTGCAGCCGCTGGACGCGGCCGGCCTCGCCGCCGCCGTCGGGCGTGGCGAACTCGACTTCGTCGTCACCAACCCCGGCTACTACGTCGAGCTGGAGTCGGCGCACGGCGTCACGCGGCTGGCGACGCTGGAAAGCCGCGAGCACGCGGTGCCCACCGACAGCGTCGGCTCGACCGTCGTCGTGCCCAACCGGCCCGGCCACGCCGAACGTTTCGAGGACCTGGCCGGCCGGCGTGTCGCCGTCGTCGCCGCCGATGCCTTCGGCGGCTGGCGAGTCGTCTGGCGCGAGATGGCCGAGGCCGGCGTCGAGCCGACGCGGCTGGCGGCGCTGGTCGAGACCGGTTTCCCGATGGAACGTGTGATCGACGCGCTGCGCACCGGCCGCGCCGACGCCGGCGTGCTGCGCACCTGTCTGCTCGAGGAGCTGATCGCCGCCGGCCGCGTGCGCGCCGACGAGTTCGCCGTCGTCGGTGAACGCCCGGCCGGCGCCTTCCCGTGCCGGCTGTCCTCGCGCCTGTACCCGGACTGGCCGTTCGCGCGCCTGGCCGGCACCTCGCCCGACCTCGCCAAGGCGGTCACCGCCAGCCTGCTGACGATGGCCCCGGTCGACGGCCGCGCCTGGACCGCGCCGCAGGACTACAGCTCGGTGCACGCCTTGTTCCGCACGCTGAAGATCGGCCCCTACGAGTACCTGTCGCACACCACGCTGCGCGGCCTGGTCGCCGGCTACTGGCCGTGGTTCGCGGCGGCCGCCGCGGCGCTGGCCTGGTGGCTGGTGCACGTCGCGCGTGTCGAGAGCCTGGTGCGCCGTCGCACCGTCGAGCTGACGCGCGAGATCCAGGAGCGCGAGAAGGCCGAGCAGGCCGCGCGCCTGCACCGCGAGCAGCGCGACCAGTTCTCGCGCCTGGGCATCCTCGGCGAGATGGCGTCCAACATCGCCCACGAGCTGAACCAGCCGCTGGCGGCGATCACCAACTACGCCGAAGGCATGACGCGCTACATCGACGCCGGCCGCACGGACACCGCGTTCCTGCGCGACGGCGCACGCGGCATCGCCGGCCAGGCCGAACGCGCCGCGGTCATCATCCGCCGCATCCGCGGTTTCGTGCGCCGGCGCGACGCGCGGCGCGAGCCGCTGGACCTGGACCTCGTCGTGCGCGAGACCTTGCCGCTGTTCGCGCACGCCGCCGCGCGCCGCGGCATCCCGCTGCTGCTGCGCCTGGACGGCGCGCTGCCGCCGGTGCAGGCCGACCGCATCGAGATCGAGCAGGTGCTGTTGAACCTGCTGCAGAACGCGCTCGACGCGACGCCCGACGGCGTGGCGCACGAGCGCGGCATCGTCGTCACGACGGCGCAGGGCGTTGCCGGCGTCGAGCTCGCCGTGCGCGACCACGGCAGCGGCCTGCCGCCCGAGGTTCAGGCGCGGCTCTTCGACCCCTTCTTCACGACCAAGCCGCAGGGCCTGGGACTGGGGCTGTCGATCTGCCGCACGATCGTCGAGAGCCACGGCGGCCGGCTGACCGCCAGCGCCGAAGCCGACGGCGGCGCGACGATGCGCGTCGTGCTGCCGCCCGCCACCGAGGAGCCGAGATGAGTGCCGCCGAAGACACGCCGCTGATCCTGGTCGTCGACGACGACGACGCGATGCGCCGCTCGATGCAGTTCCTGTTCGCCTCGGTCGGGCTGGACTCAGCCTGCTACGCCGGGGCCGACGAGTTCCTCGCCGCGCTGCCGCCGCGCGAAGCCCAGCGCCCCGGCGCGCTGGTGCTGGACGTGCGCATGCCGGGCATGAGCGGGCTGGAGCTGCAGCGCCGGCTGGCCGAACGCGACTTCCCGCTGCCCATCCTCGTCGTCACCGGCCACGGCGACGTGCCGATGGCGGTGGAGGCGCTGAAGGCCGGGGCCTACGACTTCATCGAGAAGCCGTTCCAGGAGCAGTACCTGCTGGACCGCGTCGCCGCGGCGATCGAGCTCTCGCGCGAGACGCTGGCGCGGCAGACGCGCCGGCGCACGATCGAGGAGCGCCTGGCGCGCCTGGGCCGGCGCGAACGCGAGGTGCTCGACGGCATCCTCGCCGGCAAGCTGAACAAGACCGTGGCCTGGGAGCTGGAGCTGTCGGTGAAGACGGTCGAGGCCTACCGCGCGTCGATCATGGCCAAGATGGAAGCCGGCTCGGTGGCCGAGCTGGCGCGCATGGTGGCCTCGGTCGAAGGCTGAGGCGCCGCGCTCAGCGCGTCGCCGGCACCTTCATGCCGCGCGCCACGCCCGGCCGGTTCATGAAGGCTTCGAGCACCCGCTGCACGTTGGCGAAGCCGCTGAAGCCGACCAGGTCGCCGGCGTCGTAGAAGCCGACGAGGTTGTTGACCCACGGGAAGATCGCGATGTCGGCGATCGTGAACTCGTCGCCCATCATCCAGGCGCGGGCCGCGAGGTGGCCGTCGAGCACGGCGAGCAGCCGGCGCGACTCGCTGGCGTAGCGCTCGCGCGGGCGCTTGTCTTCCCAGTCCTTGCCGGCGAACTTGTGGAAGAAGCCGAGCTGGCCGAACATCGGCCCGACCCCGCCCATCTGGAACATCAGCCACTGCACGGTCTGCCACTTGGCGGCCGGGTCGCGCGGCAGGCACTGGCCGGTCTTCTCGGCCAGGTACAGCAGGATCGCGCCCGACTCGAACAGCGCCAGCGGCTTGCCGCCCGGGCCGTCGGGGTCGAGGATCGCCGGGATCTTGTTGTTCGGGTTCAGCGACAGGAACTCGGGCGAGAGCTGGTCCTGGTTGTCGAAGGACACGCGGTGCACCTCGTAGGGCAGGCCGGTCTCCTCGAGCATGATCGAGACCTTGACGCCGTTGGGCGTCGGCAGCGAATACAGCTGCAGCCGCTCGGGGTGCCGGGGCGGCCACTTGGTGGTGATCGGGAAGTCTTGCAGCGTCATCTCGGGGTCTCCGTTGTCCCCGCGATTCTGGCGCTGCCGCGCAAGACCGCGTCGGCGCTCAGCCCAGCGTCGTGTCCAGCATCATCATCAGCGCGAAGCCGAGGATCAGCCCGGCCGTCGCGAGCCGCGGGTGGCCGCCGCGGTGCGACTCGGGCACGACCTCGTGGCCGATGACGAAGAGCATCGCGCCGGCAGCGAACGCCAGCCCCCAGGGCAGCACGATCGCGGCATGGGCGACGACGAGCGCGCCGCCGACCGCGGCGACCGGCTCGACCAGCCCCGACAGCGCGCCCAGCGCCACCGCGAAGCCCGGCCGGTAGCCGACACCGCGCAGCGCCATCGCGATCACCAGGCCTTCGGGCACGTCCTGGATCGCGATGCCGGCCGCCAGCGCCTGACCCTCGGCGAGGCCGCCGCCGAACGCGGTGCCGATCGCCAGGCCTTCGGGCACGTTGTGCAGCGCCACCGCGGTGACGAAGAGCCAGACGCGTTTGAGCTGCCGCGAGTCCAGGCCGCCGGCGGCGCTGGGCGAGGCGAACTCGAAGTAGTCGTGCGGCAGCCAGCGCTCCAGCGCCATCAGCGCTCCGGCGCCGATGAGCAGCGCCGCCGCCACCTGCATGCCCGAGCCGCTGATGCCGGCGCCGGCGGCACGCGCCGCGGCCAGCGCCGGCACGATCAGCGAGAACGAGCACGCGGCCAGCATCACGCCGGCGCCGAAGCCCAGCATCGCGTCGCGCATGCGCGGCTCGGCGCCATGGCGCAGCAGCGCCGGCAGCGCGCCCAGCGCGGTGGCCAGCGCCGCGAACAGGCCGCCGTAGAACGCATGCTCGACCGCCGCCCGGCCCGAGATCACCTCGCGCCAGACGGCGTGCAGCGAGAACGCGGCGCCGGCGACGACGATCGCCCAGCCGAGGGCACGGCGCAGCGGGCGCGCCGTGCCCGGGCCCGGGCGCTGCCGCGGGCCAACCGTCGCGCCCTCGCTTTCAGGCACCGCCGCTGCGCGGCTCGCCGTCGTCCAGCGTCGCCGTGCCGCCCTTGCCACCGCGCTGGCGCGCGGCGGAGGTGTTGGCGGCGGCGTCGCCGCCGGCCCCCAGCATCGCCCCGGTCTGCGGGTCGCTGTCGGGGTCCGAGCGCAGGCGTTCGGCCGCCTGCTGCACGCAGGCCGCTTCGTCGGCCGCCAGCGTCACCTCGCCGTTGCCCGAGCCGCCGTCGACCGCGGTCTCGGCCTGGCGGTACTCGAAGGTCGGCTCCTTGTTCCAGGGGCCGCGGGTCGGCGTCTCGCCCTGCGACATGTCGAAGTAGACGTTCGCGAACTCGGCCATGCCGGGCAGCTTGCCGGGCGGGAAGTTCGGCTGCAGCGAGTACAGCGCCTTCTCGAAGCTCTGCTGGTGCGCGATCTCGCGCGTCATCAGAAAGCCCAGCGCTTCCTTGACGCCCGGGTCGTCGGTGGCGTTGATCAGGCGCTCGTAGATGATCTTGGCGCGCGCCTCGGCGGCGATGTTGCTGCGCAGGTCGGCGGTCGGGTCGCCGATGGTGTCGACATAGGCCGAGGTCCAGGGCACGCCGCCGGAGTTCGTCAGCGCCGGGCCGCCGCCGTAGAGCAGCTGCGTGACGTGCGAGTCGTTGCCGGCGCCGGAGATCGAGCGGTACATGTCCGCTTCGCTGTCGACGCCTTCGGCGATGCGGCCCTTGGCGCCCTTGTTCAGCATCGCGACGATGGTGCCGATGATCTCGAGGTGGCTCAGCTCCTCGGTGGCGATGTCGATCAGCATGTCGCGCCGGCCGGGGTCGTCCTCGGCGAGGTACTGCGTGAAGTAGCGCGTCGCGGCGGCCAGTTCGCCCTGCGGCCCGCCGAACTGCTCGAGCAGCAGGTTGGCCAGGCCGGGGTTGGATTCGGTGACGCGCACGGTGTACTGCAGGCGCTTGGTGTGGGCAAACATCGGGGTGGTCCTCTCGAAGGTCGGGGTGTGCTGCGTTGCGGGCAAGCGCGGTGCCGCGTCGCCTCGGGCACGGCGCCTGCCGGTGCGAGGCGACGCCCGTGGCCGCAAAGGACCGCCGATGACCGCCCGCCGCAAGACCCCGCCCGCCCCGCCGGCCACCGCCGAGCCCGAAGACGCCGGCCTGCCGACCTACCAGAAGCTGCTCGACGAGGCGCTGGACGAGACCTTCCCGGCCAGCGACCCGATCTCGCCGAGCGCGGCGATGCATGCCGAGGAGCGTGTCGACGCCGCCCGCGACGAGCACGACTGGGCCCTCCCGCCGGGCTCCGAGCGGGCGACGCCCGCCGCGCCGGCCCCGGCCGCGGAGGCGCCGGCCGCGCCGCCGCCGGCCCGCAAGCCGCGTCCTTCCAAGCGCTGAGCGGGCGCGTTCGGCGCCGAGATGGGCGGTCGCCTCCCGTCTTTTCGTTGCTGCGGCGCTGCGCCGGCCGACCAGAATCGCGTCCGGGCGTGCGCCATCCTGGCGCCACGCCGTCGGTGTCGCGCGGGGGCGGCGGGTGCGGGACGAGTCGGCAGGATCTTCGTTGGCAGCGGGTGAATCGGTGGACGCGGCGGTGGGGCGCCGCGGCGGCTTTGTCGCGCGCTGGCTGCCGACGCTGAAGGCGCGGCTGGCCGTCGGCTCGACGCTGGTGCTGTTCACCTCCATCGCGCTGACGCTGACGCAGATGGTGCGTGTCGCCGAGCAGCACATCGAGACGACGGTCGAGCAGCAGCAGCAGGTCGAGGTGCAGCGCAGTGCCGACGTCGTCAGCCGTCGCGTGCGCACGATGCAGCGTGCGCTGTCGGCGACCGCGACCTTCGTCACGCCGTCGATGATGGCCGACGCACGGCAGCGCAACGAGTTCTTCCGCACGCAGACGTCCTTGCAGGCCTTCTTCAGCGTTGTCGCGCTCGCCGATGCCGACGGGGCGATCCTGCTCGCGATGACCGCGGACGGCTTGACCGGGCCCCAGGCTTCGGTGGCCGGCAAGTCGACCTTCGAGCGCGCTCTGCGCACCCGGCTGCCGGTGATCTCCAGTCCGATGGTCGGCGTGGTCGTGCCCAAGCCCGTCGTCGTCCTCGCCCATCCGCTGCTGGCCGACGATGGCCGCGTCTACGGCGTGCTGTTCGGCTCGATGCCCTTGGTCGACGGCGGCCTGGCTGCCGATCTGGACGACCCGATGGACGATGACGTGGAGGACGAGGAGGTGACCGTCGTCACCGATGCCAACGGTCGCATCGTCTCGCACCCTGACCGCAGCCGCGTGCTGCGCGAGGTGTCCGCCGAGCCGCGCCTGGCGCCCGCGTACGAGCGCTGGCTGCGCGCCGGACGGCCGCTGTCGGCGCATGCCGGCGCCTGGTCCGGGGACGAAGAGCTCGTCGCGATGGCCGGCGAACCCGAGACCGGCTGGCAGGTCTGGCGCATCCTGCCGCGGGCGCTGCTGCAGGCACCGTTGCGCGAGGCGCGCATCGAGGCGCTGGAGGTCGGCGCCGTGTTCTCGGTGGCGATGGCGGCGCTGATGGTCTGGTTCCTGGCGCAGCAGCTGCAGCCGCTGGACCGGCTGCAGCGGCGCGCGGCACGCCTGATCGCTGGCGATCAGCGCACCGAATGGCCCGAGGCCGACGGCGAGATCGGCCGTCTGGCGGCGACGCTGCGCCAGGCCGCGGTCGAACGCATGCGCGCCGAGGAGGCGCGCGCCGTCGTGCTGCGCCGGCTGGGCTCGGTGCTCGCGGCCTCGCCGGTGGGGCTGGCCTTCGAGCGCGACGGTCGCTTCCAGCTCGTCAGCGCCGAGGTCTGCCGGCTGATCGGGCGCGACGAGTCGCATCTCGTCGGCCAGGCCACCGAGATCATCTTCGCTACCGCCGTCGACGACGAGGCGATGCGCCGCGCCGCCGCGGATGCCTTCGATCGCGGCGAGGTCTACGAAGGCGAGTGGCGCCTCGTCGGCCGCGAGGGGCCGCCGTTCTGGAGCCGGCTGCGCGCCCGCCCGGTCGACGCCGAGGATCCGGCCGCCGGCGCGATCTGGTGCATGTACGACATCAGCGGCCAGATCGACGCGCGCCAGCGGCTGGAGTACGCCGCGCGCCACGACCCGCTGACCAGCCTGCTCAACCGGGACGGCTTCTTCACCGCCGTGCAGCAGGTGCTCGATGCCCGTGCCGGCATCGACGGCGACCATCGCCCGGCGACCGTCGTGATGATCGACCTGGACCAGTTCAAGCCGATCAACGACAGCTCCGGCCACGCCGCCGGCGACGCGATGCTGCAGCTTGTGGCCGCGGCGATCCAGGACAACGTGCGCAGCAGCGATTCGGCGGCGCGCATCGGCGGCGACGAGTTCGCGCTGCTGCTGCCGCACTGCGACGCCGCCCAGGGGCTGGGCGTGGCGCGCAAGGTCGCCCAGGCGATCGCCGCGATCGAGCTCGACTGGGAAGGCCGCACGCTGCGTGTCGGCGCCAGCCTGGGCGTCGCCGAGTTCAGCCGCGACGGCCACAGTGTCGAGGAGTGGCTGGCCGCTGCCGACGCCGCCTGCTACCAGGCCAAGCACCGCGGCGGCGGCGTCGCCGCGGTGGCCTAGCGCAAGGGCCGCGCCTCGCTGACGCTGTGGCGCACGAAGTCGCCGGCCGAAGCGTAGTCCCAGCGTTCGATGCGGCAGCTGCCGCCGGGGTGGCCGTCCCAGCGCAGCACGTTGACCGAGTTGGAGATGCCGTCGCGGATGCGTGAGGACAGCGCGGTGCCGGCCTGCACCGCCCACAGCGGGCGCGCCAGCCCTTTGAGCGCGACGACGTAGGGCAGGTGGATGTGGCCGCCGAGCACGAGGTCGCAACCGGCCTCGGCCCAGCGGCGCAGCGCCGGCTCGTGGCCGCGCAGCAGGTTGCGCCGGTCTTCCTCGCGCAGCACGGCCACCGGCTGGTGCACGACGACGATGCGCAGCTGCGCCGCAGCCGCGCCGGCCAGGCGCGCGGCCACGCGTTCGACCTGCGCGGCCGAGAGCTCGCCGTTCTTGTGACGCCAGGGGCGGGTCGTGTTCAGGCCCAGTAGCAGGCAGTCGGCGCTCTCGTGCTCCCACTGCTCGGCGCCGAAGGCCTGGCGGAAGGCCGCATATGGCCGCATCAGCCTCGCCACCGGGTCGAACAGCGCGATGTCGTGGTTGCCCGGCACCGCCAGACAGCGCACGCCCAGCCGGTCGACGAAACGCCGCGCGGCAGCGAACTGCGCGCGCCGGGCGCGCTGCGTGATGTCGCCCGAGAGCACGACGAGGTCGGGCCGCAGCGCGTGGGCGAAGGCCACCAGCGCCTCGACGACCGGTGCGCGCTCGGTGCCGAAGTGCGGGTCCGAGAGCTGCAGCAGCACGCTCATCGGCTCAGCGCGGCGGCAGCAGCAGCATCAGCGGCCGCGGTGCGACCTCGAAGACGACCGGCGGCTTCACGCGCACGACCTCGCCGTCGTAGGCTAGCTTGACGCGCCCGCCCGAGGGCAGCCAAGGCCGTACCACCATGCGCTCGAAGGCGAAGGACTCGACCGTGTCGGCGTCGCCCAGGCGGCCGAGCGCGCCGCGCAGCAGCAGCCCGAGCATGCGCCAGCTGCCGATCGGGCGCAGCATCACCGCGCCGATGCGGCCGCTTTCGACCTCCCGCCCCTCGGGCAGGCCGACCTGCTCGAACTGCAGCCGGTTGTTACCGACGAACAGCGTCTGCGTGCGCACCGGCCGCGTCTGCCCGCCTTCTTCCACCGTCAACCGCAGCCGGCGGTGCTCGCCCAGCAGCGTCGCCAGCGCCGCGCCCAGCGCGACGAGGCGGCTGCGGCCCAGGCGCGACTTCCAGGCTTCGCGGTCTTCCAGCAGGTCCGGGTACAGGCCCAGGCTGGCGTTGACGAGGAAGACGTGGCCGTTGACGCGGCCGACCTGCACCGGTTGCGGCTGCGCCGAGAACAGCGCCGCGAGCGCCTCGTCGGGCTCGGTCGGGATGCCGTGCGAGCGCGCGAAGTAGTTGAAAGTGCCTTGCGGCACGACGCCGAAGACGGCGTCGGCGCGCCAGGCGGCGTCGGCCACCGCGTTGAGCGTGCCGTCGCCGCCGACGCCGACCAGTGCCGCGCCCTGGGCCGCCGATTCGGTGGCGGCGCGTTCGGCGACCGCGGCCAGCTCGCCGGCGGGCGCGAAGTCGATGCGGCCGGACTGCCCGGCGGCGGCCAGCGCGCCCTCCAGGCGTTCACGCGTCTGCTCGCGGTCGTGGCGGCCGGACGCGGCGTTGACGACGAAACGCCAGGCCGTCGGCCGCCAGGGCGTGGCGGCGGGCGCGGAGTCGTCGGCGGTCGTCAGGGTGGGGGAGGGCACTTGGGCGTCATCCAGGCAAGCCCTGTTCCCGGCGCTTCTTCGCCGCGCGATGACGCGGCCATGATCCGCGTCATCGCGCGGCGTGCTCGTCTCGTCCCGTTTGACAAAAAGCAGGCCGTTTCGCCGCTTCACGGGTTAGGTTCCGGCGATTGTCCAGGCCGGCCCCACGTCGGCGGAGCACTTGATTCGATGAGCACGATTGGCCGCAAACTGATGCAGGTATGGACCGGGATCGGAACCCGCTACCTGCCCTTCGCCGACGCGGCGACTCCCGAGTTGCCGCTGTCGCGGCTGCTGCGGCTGTCGCTGTTCCAGATCACGGTCGGCATGGCGGTGACGCTGCTCGTCGGCACGCTCAACCGGGTGATGATCGTCGAGCTCGGCGTGCCGGCCTCGATCGTCGCGGTGATGGTCGCGCTGCCGCTGCTGTTCGCGCCGTTCCGGGCGCTGATCGGCTTCAAGTCCGACAACCACCAGTCGGCGCTGGGCTGGCGCCGCGTGCCCTACATCTGGAAAGGCACGCTGCTGCAGTTCGGCGGCTTCGCGATGATGCCGTTCGCGCTGCTGGTGCTGTCCGGCGGCGGCGAGTCGGGCGCGCTGCCGACCTGGGTCGGCCAGCTCGGCGCGGCCGTCGCCTTCCTGCTCGTCGGCGCCGGCATGCACACCGTGCAGACCGTGGGCCTGGCGCTGGCGACCGACTTGGCCGAGCCCGAGGCGCGGCCCAAGGTCGTCGGCCTGATGTACGTGATGCTGCTTCTGGGCACCATCGTCAGCGCCTTCTTCTTCGGCTGGCTGCTGGCCGACTTCACGCCGGCCAAGCTGATCCAGGTGATCCAGGGCGCGGCGCTGACGACGATGATCCTCAACGTGCTGGCGCTGTGGAAGCAGGAGAGCCGGCACCCGCGCCGCGGCGCCCAGCGCCATGACGACGATCCGTCCTTCGTCGAGGCTTGGCGCCACTTCGTCGGCAACGGCAACCAGGTCGTGCGCCGGCTGCTGACGATCGGCCTGGGCACCGCGGCCTTCACGATGGAAGACGTGCTGCTCGAACCCTATGGCGGCCAGGTGCTGGGGCTGACGGTCGGCGACACGACCAAGCTGACGGCGACGCTGGCGCTGGGCGGCCTGTTCGGCTTCGGCCTGGCGTCCAAGGTGCTGAGCCGCGGCATGGATCCGTTCCGCATGGCCTGCTGGGGCGCGCTGGTCGGCATCCCGGCCTTCATCTTCGTCATCATCGCCGCGCCGATGAACTCGCCCTTCGTCTTCGCCGCCGGCGTCGCGCTGATCGGCTTCGGCGGCGGCCTGTTCGGCCACGGCACGCTGACGGCGACGATGAACCTGGCGCCGCCCAACCAGGCCGGCCTGGCGCTGGGCGCCTGGGGCGCGGTGCAGGCCACGGCCGCGGGTCTGGCGATGGCGCTGGGCGGCATCCTGCGCGACCTCGTGCAGGCCTTCGTCACCTGGCACCCGTGGACGCACTGGATCTCGATCCCGGCCACCGGCTACGTCTTCGTCTACCTGCTGGAACTGGTGATCCTGCTGGCGGCCATCGCGGCGATGGTGCCGCTGATCGGGCGCCAGGCGCGGCGCGTGCCGGCCTGAAGACGCGGCGCCGGCTGCGGGCGCTCGAAGAGTCCGACGCCCCGCTTCGTGCGGGGCGATTTGTTTGGGGCGCGGGGGTTCGCGCGGGGCGCCGGCAGTGTGCCTGGCCTGCCGATCGGCAGCGGGCGCCGGCACCGGCTGGTGGCTGGAGTGCCTCGTGCAGCAGGGTGGGGCAGGTCGCTCGACCGGATGCCCGTCATGCCGGGCTTCCCGGGTGTCGTGCTGCCGCGGTGTCTTACTGCCGGGCGGCGCGATCGCGCCCAGGTCGTGCCGGGCCCGGAAACAGAAGCGCCGGCACGAGGCCGGCGCTACCGAGGGCATTGGGTGGGGAGAAGCTCGTCCGCCGCGTCAGCGGTTCGGACGTGTCCGGGTCCTGTGGCGGCGCTTTTTCACAGAAGCCATGGGCACTGCGCCGCGCCTGAAACTACATGGGGCCGAGGTCCGCGAACCTCAGCCCCATGCCGGACATACGCTGACAGACGCTCTTTACTGCGCCGGGGCTTGCGGAGCCGCGACCGGGGCCGGGGCGGCAGCAGCAGCAGCCGCAGCAGCCTTCTTGCCGCCGTTCCAGTAGGCACCGAACCAGTCGGTCTTGGCCAGCAGGCCGCCGTGCAGGATCAGGGCCGTGACGGCCACGGCGCCCAGGTAAACGGGAACACCAACGGTCGGCTTAACGACGCGCCAGACTTTGCCTTGGTTCATTTTTTAATTCCTGCTAGTGACTTAGTGGAGCCACGGCGTATAGGCATACGCCAGGATGTGAGCCAGGACGGCGATGACACCGAAGATACGGGTGCCATCAACCAGACCCTTTTGCAGTTCTTCGGCTTCAGCCGTGGTCAGGCCGGACGGCCAAACCTTGTTTGCATCATCTGCCATTGCGTTTCTCCTTCAGAGACATGGACCAGTTTCCGTGCTCGACCCGCACGTGGGTTGGCTTCTGTAGCCCTCGGATTTCTCCCTACCGACATGTGTAACGCTACGCTGACAGGGTGGGGGCGTCAACATGTCGTGACACCCCCGCAACGCTGAATGTGTCGCGGCTCTGATCTATGACAAATTGCCGGGGTCCGGCGGGCCTCGGGAGCTCTGCGCACGAATGAAATCGGCCGTGCCGGCGCCGTTCGCGCGGCGGCCGGACCGGCGCGCTCGCCCCGTCCGGCGCTGAAAATCGCCGTCCAACCCCCTCGAATGAGGGGTATCAGTCCATCTGCATCACGAGCACAGGCGAGATCCACGAGTGGTCGCGCAGCGTGTCCTCGACGCTCGCCTGCGGGTCGCCGCCGTCGGCCAGCAGCCGCGTCTCGGCTTCCCGCATCGCCTGCTCGTAGGCACGGCGCCGGGCGCGCATGAAGGCGTACTCGAGGTAGCGGTACGAAGGCGCGCCGCGTTCGAACAGCGCCCCGTAGAACAGGCGCGCGAAGTTGCTGGCGCGCTCGTCGGGCACCTTCCACTGGTAGCCGAGCACCGCGGGCACCTGCTGCTCGAGGGCGCGCAGCACCGTCGGGTCCTTGGTGCTGTGGCAGGCGCTGAGGTAGAGGAACTGGGTGCGCGCCAGCGCCGTCGCCAGGCGGTGCACCGGCAGCGCGCCGCCGCGATCGGCGCGCAGCACGAGGCTCGCGCCCAGCGGCCGGGCGTTGACGGCGTGGCCGCAGAAGTGAACCAGGTGCCAGCCCTGAGGCGGCGCCTCCTCGCCCAGCGCCTTCATCAGCCGCTGCTCGGGGGGCGCCGGGTCGGCGTCGCCGAGGTCGAGCCGGCGCACCTGGCCGCCGCCCTGCGCGCGCAGCAGCGTCTCCAGCCAGGCCGCCTCGTCCGCGGTGTGCGGCAGGCCGGCCAGCGGCAGCACGCGCTCGTCGCCGAGCGGGATGTTGCCGGGCGCCGCGTCGGCCTGGATGACGAGGGCGTTGATCGGGCCGTTGCGGCTGTCGGCGTCGCGGAACAGCGGTTCGCTGCCGCGCGGCATCGCGTGGCGGTACATCGGCGCGTTGAGGATCCAGCAGTCGGCCAGGCTGGCCGCGCTGGGGTCGCGCAGCGCCTCCAGCATCAGCGTGTGCATCTCGTCGTCGACGGTGACGCGCACGCGCATGTGGCCCATGCCGCCGGCTTCGTCGCGCTGGCGGCTGAACTTGCTCCAGCAGTCGGCGTTGTCGGCCGAGCCGCTGAACAGCAGGTCCGACAGGTCGCGCGACAGGCGGGCGAACGAACGCGGGCGGAAGCTGTCCTGCGAGACGTCGGCGTCCAGGCGTGCCGACTCGTCGAGGATGTCGTCGAGCTTGCGCGTGTCGATGGCCAGCGTGCCGCTGGAGCGGAAGGTGCGCAGCTTGGCACCGCCGGTGCGCAGCATCTCCCAGCTGGCGCTGCGCCGGTCGCGCAGGTGGATGTGCAGGCGCACGCAGGCGGCGCTGAGTCGCGGCTGGCCGCCGACCAGCGTGCGCACCGCGTCGCGCAGCGTCTCGCCCAGGCGCGCGTCGGCGGCCAGCAGCGCGGTGCGGTCATGAGCCTCCAGGAAGCCGGCCAGGCGCTCGTCGGGCGCGTTGGAGATGACGATCACCGGCAGCTGCTGCCAGAAGCTCTTGAGCTGGCGGATGAACTGCATCGTCGGCTCGCGTCCGGTGAGGCCGATGCTCGAGGCCGCGTCGGCCGGCGTGCTGGAGCCGACGACGACCAGGCTGCAGTTGTCCAGCCCGTGGTCCTCGAGCGCACGGCCGGCGCGTTCGATGTTGCCCTTCTCGATCGGGCGCGCGGGCAGGCCCAGCGAGGCGAAGGCGGCGCGCACGCCGTCCTCCAGCATCTCGCGCATGTCCTCGTCGTGGTGGACGATCAGTTGCCAGAGCACCTCAGCCTCCTTCGGCGGCGCTGAGCCGCAGCGCCAGCGACAGCCCGAGGTGCTGCTGCACGACGAGCTGGCCGCGCATGCGCCGCATCAGCGTGCGCAGCACGCCTTCTGCGAGCGCGAACTCGCGTTCCTCGTCGCTGCGCGGCTCCAGCCGCGTCGGGCTGGGGTCGCCGCGTTCGTCGGCGAGCTCGAAACACAGCCGCGGCAACGCATGGCCGCCGTCGACGCGGATGCGGATGCGGTCGTCCTGCGCGCGCATGCGCAGCAGGAAGGCGAGCAGGCTGGACGCGCAGAAGGCGAGCTCGGGCGGCGCCGCCAGCACCGGAGGCGCCAGCGGGTCGGGCAGCAGGTCCACCGTCTTCTGCTGGCGCCGCGGCAGGTCGTCGTGCAGCTGCGCGGCGAGCTGGTCCAGGCTGACGACGCGCAGCGGCAGCTCGCCGTCCTCGGGCGTCGAGGCCAGCCGCGCGACGCGTTCGAGCGACAGGTCGGCGCGCAGCAGCTGGCGCAGCGCCTTGTCGAGCACATCGGTGCCGTTGTCGTCGCCGCCGCCCGTGTGCCCGCGCAGGTAGGTGCTGGCCAGCGACAGCGGCACGCGGATCTCGTTGGCCACCTGCGAGTAGACGTGGCGCAGCGAGTCCATGCGCTGGGCCTCGCGCCGGAAGCGCAGGTCGCTGGCGACGTAGACCTTGCCGCCGATCTGCGGCGGCAGCGAGGCGCCCGACAGCAGCACCGGCACCTGCGTGCCGTCGCGCGCCCGCAGCTCGACTTCGCTGGACAGCAGGCGCGGCATCTCGACCAGGCGTTCGGCATAACCCGGCGGGTCGGCCTCGTGGCCGGGCGCGCTGAGCAGCTCGGCGAACTGGCGCCCGAGCAGGGCTTCGCGCGGCAGGCCGGTCAGCGCCTCGCAGGCCGGGTTGACGGCCTGGATCTCGCCGCGCGCGGTGGTCTGGATCACCGCGTCGGCCACCGCGTCCAGCAGCGCGGTGTTGAATTCCAGCGCCCAGGAGCGGTCTAGGATCAGGCCGGCCACCTTCAGCGTGCGCTCGATCGACGCCTGCTCGGCCGCGGCGAAGGCGTTGCTCCTGGACGACTCCAGGTTCAGCAGCCAGCGCACCGGCTGGCCCGGCACCGGCAAGCACATCTCCGAGACCGTGCCGGCGACGCCCGCGGTGTAGCAGGTGCTCGTGCGCACGTCGCCCAGCCGCAGCGCGCGCCCCGACAGCGCGACCTCGCCGAGCACGCCGCTCGCCAGCGCCTGGCGATAGCCGTCAGGCAGCTCGGCGCCGGGCGCGGCCGACTGGTGCACCAGCGAGGCGACGCGCTCGTCGTGGTCGACCCGGAACAGCGAGACGTGGTCCCAGCCGCGGGTGCGCCGCAGGCCGTCGACGAGCACGCAGGCCACGTCCGACAGGTTGCCCGCGGCCTGGCCCATGCTGCCGATCAGCTCGAGCTCGAACTCCAGCGCCCGCTGGCGGTCCAGCGCCAGCGCGACGTTCACCGCCTCGACGATCGGCAACTGGGTCGCACGCTCGGCATCGTCGTCGTCGAAGGGCCGGTCCTCGCGGCGCAGCAGCGTCAGGATGGCGGCCAGCGCGCCGTCGCGGAACACCGGCCGGCGCAGCATGTGGCGCCAGCCGGCGTCGATGAAGTCGCGCGTCGCGACGTCGTGCCGGGCCAGGCCGGCATAGGGCTCGCGCGCGAACAGCTCGGCGACCGTGTCGACGCGCGTGCCGTCGAGCTCGTCCAGGTCGGCGCGCACCATCTCCGGCATCGGCCACCAGCCCCAGGCGTGCGAGACCGCCATTGCCGGGCGCGAATGCAGCAGCCGCACCGCCGAGCGGTCCTCGCTGATCATGCTGACCAGCATCGCGTCGAAGTGCATCACCTCGTCGAGCTGGCCGGCCAGCGAGTCGAGCAGCTGCTCGCAGTCGTCGGCCGCGCCGATGGCCTCGTGGATCGCCAGCGCCGCAAGCTCGAGCGTGCGGTCCTCGATGAAACCCAGCGAGCCGGCCAGCCGGCCCTCGGCGTCGTACTCGGGCAGGCCGACGACCTGCAGGTGCACGCGCACGCCCGGGCCGCGGTCGGGACGGTTCAGCGCCAGCGGGTAGGCACTGGCGCGCTGGGCGCGGTGGCGGCGGCGGATCTCGTCGTCCAGGCGGGCGACGCTCTCGGCTTCGAAGGGCATCGCACGCAGCGTCGCACCGGGCTGCATCTCGGGCCCGGCCAGCCGTGCCGCGGCGCGGTTGACGTAGCGGATGCGGCCGTCCAGCCCCAGCCGTAGCACGCCTAGCGGCAGGTCGTCGAGCGCGCCGGCGCGCAGGCGCAGCGTCAGCGGGGTGTCCTCGTCCATGCTCGTCTCCCTCAGCCTGCCGTCGCGGCGCGGCTTTGCTGCTCGGCCTGGCGCAGCGCCATGTAGGCGTCGGCCAGGTGCAGGTGCGCCAGAGCACGCGGCGGCGGCACGCCGTTGTCCAGCGGGTGCACCTGCAGCCGCTCGTCGCCCAGGCGTTCGAGCGCGCGTTCGTACTCCCAGCGCACCCAGCCCGACTGCGCCGCCGCAGCCGACCAGAACAGCAGGAACAGGTCGCTGCCGTCGATCTCGCGTTCGAGCTGCGGCTGCCAGGCCTTGCCCGGGTGCAGGTCGTGGCAGTCGAGGAAGACGCGGATGCCCGCCGCCAGCCGGATCGAGGCCACGCGGTCGAGCACACGCAGCCGGTCGGCCGAGGCGTAGGACGCGAAGGCGCGCTGGGCGATCGGCGTCTCTTCGGCGCGCGCCGGCGGTGCGTCGGGCGGCGCCGCGGCCGCGACCTCCAGCGCCAGGCGCACGCGGGCGACGACGATGCCGTCGATCGCGACGTCGAAACGCAGCAGCGCCTCGCCCGGCGTGCCGGCCGCCGCCTGCAGCGCCCAGGCGAGCTTGAGCGGCGCGCCTTGCCAGACGAAGCTCTGGGTGGCGCTCTCGCCGTCGGCCGGCACGAAGGCGCTGCCGCGCAGCGTGACGTCCAGCCGCACGCCGCGCTGCAGCGGCGCGCTGGCGCCGACTTCCAGCGTCGTGTGCGGCTGGGACAGCAGCGCCCGCGCGGCGTCCTGCTGGCCGGCCGGGTAGGCGACGAACTCGGCGACGAACTCGCGCCCCGGCGCCACGCGCGACGGTGCGCTGGCGCCGAAACGCGCGTCGTCGGCCGGAGCCGGGGCCGCCGCTGCTGTTTCTGGCGCTGCCGCCGGACTGGCGCCGTCGGGCGCGGCGGATGAGGGCTGCAAGGCGAAGTCCGCGCCCAGCGTGCGGTACTCCTCCGGCGCCGGCTCTCCGCGGGTTCGGCGTGACAGCTTGGCCGTGATGCGCGAAGCGTCCGCCAGCCAGGTCTTCAACTGGGTGTTCAAGGCCTCGGGCATCCCGTCGCGCAGCGCCAGCCAGGCCTGCTCGGCTTCGCGGCTGGCCGCCTCGGCCGGGTGTTGCCTCGGCCCGTCCAGCGCCGGCATCGCCAGCGTGGCGAGCAGGAACTCCAGCGCGTCGGCCAGGCGCATCAGCGCCGCCCGCCGCTCCAGCGGCAGCGCCGGATCGTGTTGCCGTTGGCGCATCGCAGCGACGAAGGCCAGCAATCCTGCGGTGTCCATGATTCCCCCGTCCGGATGACGAAGGCCATTGAACGCCTGCGCGGCTTGATGCGACATCCGCGAGCGTAGGGAACAAACGTAACGGGATGCGTCGGCGCGCCGCCCGTCGCGGCGGCAGCACCGGCGTCCGGGTGCGGCCTCAGGTCTGCTCGGCCACCATGTCGATCGCGCCGCAAGGGCACTCGACGGCGCACAGTCCGCAGCCCTTGCAGTAGTCGTAGTCGACGGCGTAGCGCCCGGGTGCGAGCTTCTTCACCGCGTTGTCGGGGCAGACGCCATAGCAGTTGTCGCACTGCAGGCAGTTGCCGCAGCTGAGGCAGCGCCGCGCCTCGAACAGCGCGTTCTCCTCGGTCAGGCCGTGCTGCACCTCGTCGAAGCCGTCGGTGCGCCGCGCCAGCTCCAGCTGTTCGCGTTCGGTCTTCGGCGCGTCGCTGTAGTACCAGGGGTTCAGGCGCTCGAACAGCGCCGGGCCGTGCTTGGGTTCGGCGGCCAGCGCCGTGCCGCGCAGCCAGGCGTCGATGTGGCGCGCGGCCTTCTTGCCGTGGCCGACGGCCACCGTCACGTTGCGCTCGGCCGGCACCATGTCGCCGCCGGCGAAGAGGCCCGGATGGCCGGTCATCATCGTCTGCGGGTCGACCTGCACGACGCCGTCGCGCACGTCCAGCCCGGGCACGCCGGCCAGCAGGGCGAGGTCGACGTCCTGGCCCAGCGCCAGCACCAGCGAATCGGCTTCCAGCGTCTCGTATTCGCCGGTGGGCTGCGGCTTGCCGTGTTCGTCCAGGCGCATCTTCTCGATCGTCAGCGTGCCGGCCTCGGCGTGGGCGACGGTGGACAGCCACTTGACCTGCACGCCTTCTTCCAGCGCTTCCTCGACCTCGAGGTCGTGCGCCGGCATGCGTTCGCGCGTGCGGCGGTAGACGATGACGGCCTCGGTCGCGCCCAGGCGTTTGGCGGTGCGTGCGACGTCCAGCGCGGTGTTGCCGCCTCCGTAGACGGCGACACGCCGGCCGAGCACCGGCGTCGCGCCGTCTTCCATCGAGCGCAGCAGCGCGACGGCGTCGAGGATGCGCGCCGAGTCGCCGGCCGGGATGAAGGCGCGTTTGGCGATGTGCGCGCCGACGGCGAGGAAGGCGGCGTCGTAGGCGCCGGCCTGCATCGCCTCGGCGATGCGGTCGACGCGCGTGCCGAGCTGCAGCTCGACGCCGAGCGCGACGATGCGCGCGACCTCGGCGTCCAGCACCTCGCGCGGCAAACGGTACTTGGGGATGCCGTAGCGCATCATGCCGCCGGCCGCCGCGCCGGCTTCGGCGACGGTGACCGCGTGGCCCAGCCGGCGCAGGTGGTAGGCCGCCGACAGCCCCGAAGGCCCGGCGCCGACGACGAGCACACGCCGGCCGCTCTCGGCCGCCGGCGGCTCGAAGGCCCAGCCGCGGCGGATCGCCTCGTCGCCGAGGAAACGCTCCACCGAGTTGATGCCGACCGCCTCGTCGAGCTTGGCGCGGTTGCACGCGCCTTCGCAGCCGTGATAGCAGACGCGGCCCATCACCGCCGGCAGCGGGTTGTCGCGCACCAGGTGGCGCCAGGCGGCTTCGTAGTCGCCGCTCTCGGCGCGGAACAGCCAGCCCTGGATGTCCTCGCCGGCCGGGCAGGTCGCGTTGCAGGGCGGCAGGCGGTCGGTGTAGACCGGGCGCTCGGTGCGCCAGCTGCCGGTCTTGTTGGCCAGCGAGGAGCCCGGGTCCAGCGTGATCGCGAAGGGCTTGTCCATGCTCAGTCCTCCAGCCCGAAGCGGCGCACGTTGCGGTCGGCGCCCGCCTGGATCGCGGCCAGCATCTCCGGGTGGCCGGGCTCGCCGAACAGGTGGGCGAAACGTTTCTGCAGCCGCAGGTATTCGGCCGCCGGCACGCGGCGGCG
The DNA here is from genome assembly GCF_000284255.1 of Rubrivivax gelatinosus IL144. NCBI lineage: Bacteria > Pseudomonadati > Pseudomonadota > Betaproteobacteria > Burkholderiales > Sphaerotilaceae > Rubrivivax > Rubrivivax gelatinosus. Next base: position 3,037,360 of record NC_017075.1, on the reverse strand, counting down.
GATCTTCGAGACCGCCGTCAGCTCGCCGTGTTCGGCCTCGAACACCGGGAAGATGCCGCTTTCCTTGGCCAGCCGCGCCAGGCGCACCGTGTCGTGGCTGGCCGCGCCCCAGCCCAGCGGGCAGGGCACCAGCACGTGCAGGTAGCGTGCGCCGTGCAGCGCCATCGCGCGTTCGACCTTGGCCTCCAGGTCGTGCAAATCGGCCACCGTCGCGGTGGCGACGTAGGGAATGGCGTGGGCCATCGCGATCAGCGGCAGGTTCTTGCCCTGGCCGAAGGGCGCGCCGGGCTCGGGGCCGACGGCCATCGTCGTCGCGGTGCGGGCGCCCGGCGGCGTCGCCGAACTGCGCTGCACGCCGGTGTTCATGTAACCCTGGTTGTCGTAGCAGACGTAGAGCACGTCGTCGTTGCGTTCGAACATCCCGGACAGGCAGCCGAAGCCGATGTCGGTGGTGCCGCCGTCGCCACCCTGGGCGATGACGCGCACGTCGCGCCGGCCCTTGACCTTCAGCGCCGCGGCGATGCCGGTGCCCACCGCGGCGGCGTTGCCGAACAGCGAGTGGATCCACGGCAGCTGCCACGAGGTCTCGGGGTAGGGCGTCGAGAACACTTCCAGGCAGCCGGTGGCGTTGGCGGCGATCAGCCGGCCCTCGGCGGCGCGCAGCGCGGCGTCGACGACGTAGCGTGCGCCGAGCGCCTCGCCGCAGCCCTGGCAGGCGCGATGGCCCGAGTTCAGCGCGTTGCCGCGCTGGCGCGAGGCCTGCACGGTGCGCTGCTCCTTCGGCAGCAGGCGGTTGCCGACGGTGAAGGTGCCGGTCTGGTAGAACTTGACGGGCTCGTCCATGCTCAGCTCCCGCGCGGCGCGGCGGCGCCCAGGTCGCGCAGCAGGTTCTCGGCGATCGGGCCGCTGCGGCGCACCGCGGCCTCGCGTGCCAGCTGGCGCTCGACGATGCGCCAGTCCAGGTCCAGGAAGGTGATCGGCCCGAGCTTGCCGGCCACCGCGTCGCGCAGCATGCGCTCCAGCGAGGCCTGCGTGATCGCCCGCCCGCCCAGCCCGGCGACCACCGTGTGGCCGTGCAGGACGAGCCCCGACAGCGCCAGTCGCACGTCGGTGGAGACGACGCCGCCCAGCCCGACCGAGAAGCTCTTCTCCAGCACGACGACCCGCTCGGCGCCTTCGAGCGCGGCACGCACCGCGGCCAGCGGGAAGGGCCGGAACGAGCCGATGCCGAGCACGCCGACCGCCATGCCGTCGTCGCGCAGCACGTCGACCGCGTCCTTCAGCGTGCCCAGCACCGAGCCGAGCGCGACGACGACGGTTTTCGCGCCGTCCAGCCGGTAGCCGCGCACCAGACCGCCCGAGTCGCGGCCGAAACGCGCCTGGAACTCGGCGGCGATCTGCGGGATGCGCTCCAGCGCCATCGTCTGCTTGGCGTGGGCGATGTAGCGCACCTCCATGAAGGCCTCCGGGCCGACCATCGCGCCGATCGACACCGGCTCGGCCGGGTCCAGCACCTGGCGCGGCTCGTAAGGCGGCAGGAAGGCGTCGACCTCGGCCTGCGTCGGCAGGTCCACACGCTCGACGGCGTGGGTCAGGATGAAGCCGTCCATGCAGACCATCACCGGCATCGACAGCTCCTCGCCGAGCTTGAAGGCCTGCAGGTGCAGGTCGGCGGCCTCCTGGTTGGTCTCGGCGAAGAGCTGGATCCAGCCGCAGTCGCGCTGGCTCATCGAGTCGCTGTGGTCGTTCCAGATGTTGATCGGCGCGCCGATCGCGCGGTTGGCCACCGTCATGACGATCGGCAGCCCCAGGCCCGAGGCGTTGTAGACCGCCTCGGCCATGAACAGCAGGCCCTGGCTGGCGGTGGCGGTGTAGCTGCGTGCGCCGGCGGCGCTGGCGCCGATGGCCACGCTCATCGCCGCGAACTCGCTCTCGACGTTGACAAACTCGCAAGGGCTGAGGCTGCCGTCCTTCACCAGCTCGCCCAGGCCCTCGACGATGTGCGTCTGCGGCGAGATCGGGTAGGCGCAGATGACCTCGGGGCGGGCCAGCGCCACCGCCTGCGCGACGGCGCGCGAGCCTTCGATCTGCTTCAGCATGCGGCGGCTCCTTCGGCGTGCTCCAGCACCCAGGCATGGGCGTCGGCGGCGGCGAGGATGTTGGCGTCGGCCACGCGGCCGGCGAAGGTGTCGCGGATGGCCTGCGCCACCGCCTCCAGCGAGACGATGCCGGCCAGCGCCGCCAGCCCGCCCAGCAGCGCGGCGTTGGGCAGCGGCCGCCCGAGGCGCGCCAGCGCGATCTCGCTGGCCGGCACGGTGGCGGCGTGGCCCGGCGGCAGCCGCGCGGCCAGCTCGGCCAGGCCCAGCGCGGCGAGGTCGCGGCCGGAGTTGATCAGCACCCAGCCGTCGGGCTTGAGGCCCTGGAAGACGTCGACCTGGTGCAGCAGCGTCGGGTCCTGCACGACGAGCACGTCGGGCGCCATCACCGGCTCGCGCGATCGGATCTCGCAGTCGCCGATGCGGCAGAAGGCGACGACCGGTGCGCCGGTGCGCTCGGAGCCGAAGCTGGGGAAGGCCTGGGCGTGGCGGCCCTGCTCGAAGGCCGCGAGCGACAGCATCTCGGCTGCCGTCACCGTGCCTTGGCCGCCGCGCCCGTGCAGCCGGATCTGCAGCATGTCGCTCCTCCGAGGATGGACCGGCGGTCCATTCTTCGCCGGTCCTCGGGGTCGGCATTGAGCGACATCAAGCGGCCCGGGGCCGCCGGGCGATCAGGGGACGACGATGAAGGCGACGTGCGAGTCGGGGATCGGCGTCGGCATCGCCTGCGCGCCTTGCGCCGGCGCGCCGCGGTTGCCCGCCGGCGGCGCCGCGCGCTGGGCCGCCGCACGTTCGACCGCGGAAGTCAGCAGGTGCACGTAGGCGGCCAGCAAGGCCAGGGCGAGCGCCGCGCCCCACAGCAGCCAGGGCGTCGTCGCGTTCAGGCGGATCGGGTGGCGGTTCATGGTGGCTCCAGGATGTGGGCCCACTGTGGCGCCGTGGCCGCCGCCGCCGTATCGGCGCGCCGCGCAGCCGCGTGTAGGACGAGCGGCAGCCCCGGCGCGTCGGCCGGCGCCACGGTCGGAAGCCGCCGACAGGCCCTCGGTCCGGAGGCCGACAGACGCCGGCTGGCGCGGCGGCGATCCTCGGGTCATGGTCCCCGCGGGGACGCAGCCTCAAGGAGCACGACATGAACCGATCCCGATCTCTCGCCCTCGTCGCCGCTGCCGCCACGCTGGCCGCGCTGTCGACGCCGGGCGTCGCCCAGACGGGCACGTCCGGCGCTGCGGCCGCGCCGGCTTCGCGCGCCGAGGTGCGCGAGGACTACCGCGAAGTGCGCCAGGCCGGCGCGCTGACGCCGGACGGCGAACTCGGCGACACGCCGCGCACGCTGATGGCGCGCGAGCAGTACGCCGAGGCCAAGGGCGAAGAGCTGCGTGCCGAGTACGAACGCCAGGCGGCCGTCGACGCTGCGGCGCAGGCCGCACCGCCCCAGGAGCCGGTGGCGCCGTTCGGGGCCCAGGACATGCAGAACCAGCCGGCTGCGGCGGGCACGCAGCCGCAGTGACGTAGGACGAGTCCGACGTCCGATGGCGGCGTGTGGCGATAGCGCCGCCGCCGCCATCCTTCACACTGGAGCCCGCGCCCCAGCCGACCGTTCCCGTACCCCGCGGCAGCCGCGTGCTGCCGGCCCCCCATGCCTGACGTCAACGCCTTCATCGTCGAAGACAGCCCCATCATCCTCGAGAGCCTCGTCGCCACGCTCGAGGAACTCGCGCCGGTGAAGGTCGTCGGCACCGCGGCCGACGAGTCCAGCGCGGTGCACTGGCTGCGCGCGCGGCCCGAGGACTGCGATCTGCTGATCATCGACATCTTCCTCAAGTCCGGCTCCGGTCTGGGCGTGCTGCGCCAGGCGGCACAGTCCGGGGTGCGCGGCCGACGTGTCGTGCTGACCAACTACGCCACGCCCGACATGCGCGAGAAGTGCCAGGCGCTCGGCGCCCACCGCGTCTTCGACAAGTCCAACGAGCTCGACGAGCTGATCAACTACTGCCTGCGGCTGTCCGAAGGCGGCGGCGCGACGGTGCCCGGCGCGCTCAACTGAAGCCGGCGCTCCCCTTCGGCGCGCAGGGCTGCGCGGCGCCGCGTAAAAGACGAATCGGCGCCAGCGTTGGCGCGGGAGGACGTGGATGCGTTTCGGTCTGGTATCGCGCTTGCGCCGCAGCGTGCTGGCGCTGCCTCTGGCAGCGGCGGCGGCGCTGGTCATCCTGTTCATCAACGAGCTGGCCTACAGCGACTCGGTCGCGTCGCTGGACCAGCTCGGCATCCGCGGCAGCGCGCGCGTCGATCTGCAGACCTTGCGCGGCGCGCTGGTCGACGCCGAGACCGGCGAGCGCGGCTACCTGCTGACCGGCCGCAAGGAGTACCTCCAGCCCTACGAGAACGCCGCGGCCTCGATTCCGCCGACGGTGCAGCGGCTGAAGTCGTATTTCGCCGGCGACGCGGCGGCGACGCAGCTGATGGAGGCGATCTCGACGACCGTCGATCAGCGCCTGTCGGACCTGCAGACCGCCGTCCGCCTCTATGACGAAGGCCGCCACGAGGCCTGGCACGAACTGCTGATGTCCAACATCGGCCTGGACAAGATGCAGCGCATCCGCTCGCTGGGCCAGCAACTGCTGGACTACGAGTCGCAGCTGATCCGCGCCGATCGCGGCGACGTCTACGAGACGCTGCGGCTGCAGCGCATCGGCGTCAACGCGATGACGGCGCTCAGCCTGCTCGCCCTGATCCTCTTCCTGCGCCAGACGGCCAACTTCGACGAGGTGCAGCGCCAGCACGCGCTGGCGCTTCAGGCCGAGAAGGACCACCTCGAGACCGAGGTCGCGCGGCGCACGCGCGACCTCACCGACCTGGCGAATTACCTCCAGACCGCCCGCGAGGACGAACGCAGCCGGCTGGCGCGCGAGCTGCACGACGAACTGGGCGCCTTGCTCACCGCCGCCAAGCTCGACGCCGCGCGGCTCAAACGCAGCCTCGGCACGATGACGCCCGAGTCCGAGGCGCGGCTCAAGCACCTGAACGACACCATCAACGACGGCATCGGGCTCAAGCGCCGCATCATCGAAGACCTGCGGCCCTCGTCGCTCAGCAATCTGGGCCTGGTGGCGGCGCTGGAAATCCAGGCGCGCGAGTTCTCGCAGCGTTCCGAGATCCCGGTGCAGGTCGAACTCGACGGCGTGACGCTGCAGGACAGCGCCCAGATCACTGCCTTCCGCCTGGTGCAGGAGTCGCTGACCAACATCGCCAAGTACGCCGCGGCGCGGCACGTGACGGTGACGCTGGCCCGCGACGGCGACCGTGCGCGCATCGCGGTCAAGGACGACGGACGCGGCTTCGATCCCGACGCCGTGCGCGGCACCGCGCACGGGCTGATGGGCATGCGCTACCGCGTCGAGTCGCAAGGCGGAGCGATGCGCGTGCAGTCGCGGCCCGGCGCCGGCACGACGATCGAAGCCTGGCTGCCGCTGGCCGCGGAGACGGCCGCCGCCTGAGGCGGCGGCCTTCGCGGGGATCAGCTCTTCTTCACTTCGAGGCGGTTGTCGACGCCCTTCACGCCCTCGACGCGGGCGGCGATCTCCGTCGCGCGTTCGCGCGCCGCGGCGTCGGGAGCGCTGCCCTTGAGCACGACGCGGCCGGCGTCGGTGTCGACGTTGATGCGCAGCGCGCTCAGGTCGGGGTCCTTGGCCAGCTCGGCGTTGACGCGCGCGGTGACGCTCGCGTCGTCGATCGCCGCGCCGGCGCGGTCGGTGGCGTTGCCGATCGCGTCGCCGGTGCGCTCGGCGGCCTTCTCGACGGAGTTGCCGGCACGTTCGGCGGTGTTGCCGGCCGCGGCGGTGGCCGAGTCGATCTTCTCGCCGGCGCTGCGGTCGTCGTTGCGGCCGCAGGCGGTCAGGGCCAGGGCCGCGACGGCGGCGGCGATCACGGTGGCGGCAAGAGGACGGCGGGTGGAATTCATCGGGGTTCCTTTCGTTCGGATCGGGGTTCTGACGGGCTGCCTTGGCGCGAAGCCGCGGCGTTCTGAGGTGTGGGCTGGGGGGCGCGGTCGCCGGCCGGCGGCGTGCCGCCGTAGTACAAGCGGCGCACGTCGTCCAGCCAGGCGTCTCGGTCGTCGTGCATGCCGGGCCTCAGCGGCGCGTGCGGCCTTGCGAGGCCAGCGCGCCGATCAGCAGCGCGACGACGGCACCGGCGGCGGCGGCCACGAGCACCGACTTCAGCGGCTGCTCCTTGATCGTCGCCGTCGTGCGTTCGCCGGCGACGTCGACGCGGTGGCGCACGTCGGCACCGAACTCGCGGGCGCTGTCCCAGCCGCGGCGGGCGGCGTCGCCGACCTGCGAGCGGGCGCGGCCGAAGGCTTCGGCGGCGTCGTGGCGTGCCGAGCGCGCGCCTTCGTCGATCGCGTCGTGGGCCTCGGCGGCGAAACGCCGGCCTTCGTCCCAGGCCGATTGCGCGCGGGCGGCCAGTTCGTCGGCGCGGGCGGAGTTGTCGTGTCGGTTCATCGTGAGCTCCTTCAGGGTTTGCGCAGCAGGCTCGCGAGGAACCCGCCGATGGCGAGCACCAGGAACACGAAGAACAGGATCTTCGCGATGCCGGCAGCGCCGGCCGCGATGCCGCCGAAGCCCAGGACCGCGGCGATCAAGGCCACGACCAGGAAGGCGAGCGCGTAGTGAAGCATCGGGGTCTCCTCTGTGCGTCATGCGGCCATGGCCGCGATGAACCCATTCTTGGAAAAACCGGGCGCCGGCGGCAGCAGCCTGTGCCCCGCGCGGCTGTCGGCGCGCAATGCAGTCGCCGGTAGGAGGTGGACTACCTCACCACCAGCGCTCGAACAGCCGCGCCAGGCCTTCGGTGGCGCGCCGCCACAGCGGCCGCGCCTGCCAGTCGGCCAGCGTCACCGGCCGGCTGGCGGCGACGTCGCGCTCGAACAGCGCCTCCATCGCGCTGCCGAGCTCGGCGCCGACGACGACGGCGTCGACCTCCTCGTTGAGCACGAAGCTGCGCCAGTCGAGGTTGCTCGAGCCGACCGTCGAGACGACGCCGTCGATGACCGCGGTCTTGGCGTGCAGCACCGCGTCCTGCAGTTCGTGGATCTGCACGCCGGCCTCCAGCAGCCGGCCGTAGTGGCTGCGCCCGGCGTAGAGCACCGGGCGGAAGTCGCTGCGCGAGGGCAGCACGAGCTGCACGTCGACGCCGCGGCGCGCCGCTTCGGCGAGCGCCTCGATCATTTCCGGCGTCGGCGCGAAATAGGCCATCGTCAGGTGCACGCTGCGCTGCGCGGCGTCGATCGCCGCCAGCAGCAGCGTGTACAGCCGCGAGTACGGCTCGGACGGCCCCGACGGCACGATGCGCACCAGCTGCTCGCCGGCGGCAGCGCCCGCGCCCGCGCGCGGCGGCCCCAGCTCGCCGGGGCAGCGCTGGTGCCGCCAGGTGTCGCGCAGCAGGTCTTCGAGCGCCGCGGCGGCGTTGCCGCGCAGCTCGATCTGCGTGTCGCGCCAGCCGGCTTCGGGCGCCTTGGCGCGCCCGCGCCGGCCGAAGGAGCCCGACGAGTACACGGCGCTGATGTTGATGCCGCCGGTGAAGCCGATCTCGCGATCGACGACGAGGATCTTGCGGTGGTCGCGGTGGCTCAGGCCCCAGACGCCGCCGCGCCCGGGCGCAGGCGCCAGCGGGTTGAACTCGCAGACCGCGACACCGTCGGCGCGCAGGCCGTCGAAGAACTCGGGCGCGGTGCCGATCGAACCGACCGCGTCGTACAGCAGCGCCACCGTCACGCCGTCGGCACGCTTTTTCGCCAGCAGCGCCGCCAGCCGGCGCGCGACCGCGGCGTCCTCGACGATGTAGCTCTCCAGCAGCACGCTGTGGCGTGCGGCCTCGATGGCCGTGAACATCGCCTCGAAGGTCGCCGGCCCGTCGACCAGCAGCCGCGCGCGGTTGCCGACGCTGAGGTCGGCGTCGCCGAAGGCCGACATCACCGCGAGGTGGCGGCGCACCAGATCGCCGTCGCCCTGGGCCGCGACGCGCGCCAGCAGGCGTTCGCGTTCGGCCGGCGCCAGGCGGCCGCGGCGGCCGTGCAGGTCGAGTTCGCGCGCCACGGCGCGGGTGCTGGGCGGCGGGCCTTGCGCCAGGTCCGGGTCCAGGCGCGGCGCGACCGGTGTGCCGGCGCAGCCGGCCAGCACCGTGCAGGTCCACCAGGCCAGCCACCAGGCCGGGGTCGCAAGCCGGCCTCGCCGGCGGGGTGTACGCTCGGTCGACATCGTGTCCCCCGCGGCTCAGGCCGCGCGCCGTGCCCGGGCACGCAGCGTGCCCGGCGATCCGATCACCTCTTTCTCGAGGCTCACCATGCAACGATTCCCCCTCGCCGTCGTGCTGGCCACGCTGGCCGCCACGGCATTCGCGGCCCCGGCCGCCGACAGCCCCCAGGCGCGTTACGAACGCGACCGCGCCGCCTGCCTCAACGGCAGCAGCAGCCAGGAGCGCACGGCCTGCCTGCGCGAAGCCGGTGCTGCGCTGGCCGAAGCCCGCAAAGGCAAGCTCGGCGACGCCAGCACGCCGGAAGACTGGCGCGCCAACGCGCTGCGCCGCTGCCAGGTGCAGCCGCCGTCCGAACGCGCGCTGTGCGAACGCCTGGCGCGCGGCGAAGGCAAGCAGGAAGGTTCGGTCGCCGAAGGCGCGATCGTGCGTGAACTGGTGACCGTCGTCCCGGGCACGCCGCCGGCTCCGCCTGTGCCGCCGGCCCCGCCCACTCCGCCGGCACGCTGAGCCGGGCGGCGGCGCGCCGCTTGCCCTGCGGGGGCGATGAGCCCTCCCGCCCCCGCCCGTCGCGAGGAACGCGACAGTTTCGGCCCCATCGACGTGCCCGCCGACGCACTCTGGGGCGCGCAGACCGAACGCAGCCTGCGCTTCTTCGCCATCGGCACGCAGCGCATGCCGATGGCCATCGTGCACGCGCTGGCCCAGGTCAAACGCGCGGCGGCGCTGGTCAACGCCGAACTCGGCCGGCTCGACGCGGCCAAGGCCGACGCCATCGCGCGCGCCGCCGCCGAGGTCGCGGCCGGCAGCTTCGACGAGCACTTCCCGCTCCTCGTCTGGCAGACCGGCTCGGGCACCCAGACGAACATGAATGTCAACGAGGTGCTGGCCAACCTGGCCTCGCGCGCGCTCGGCGGCGAGATCGGGCCGGGCCGGCTGGTGCACCCCAACGACGAGGTCAACCTCGGCCAGTCCTCCAACGACGTCTTTCCGACGGCGATGCACGTCGCCGCCGCGCTGCAGGCGCGGCCGCTGCTGGACGCGGTGACGCGGCTGCGCGCGCTGCTGCACGCCCGGGCCGAGGCCTGGGCCGGCGTCGTCAAGGTCGGCCGCACGCACCTGCAGGACGCGACGCCGGTGACGCTGGGCCAGGAGTTCTCCGGTTACGAGGCCCAGCTGGGCCTGGCCGACGCGGCGCTGCGACAGGCGCTGCCGGGCGTGTGCGCGCTGGCGATCGGCGGCACCGCGGTCGGCACCGGCTTCTCGACGCATCCCGAGTTCGGCCGGCGCGTCGCGCAGCGCCTGGCGCAGGACCTGGGCGAACCCTTCGTCGTCGCGCGCAACGCCTTCGCGGCGATGGCCGGGCACGAGGCGCTGGTGCTGCTGCACGGCACGCTGAAGACGCTGGCGGTGGCGCTGGCCAAGATCGCCGGCGACATCCGGCTGATGGGCAGCGGCCCGCGCGCCGGCTTCGCCGAGCTGCGCCTGCCGGCCAACGAACCCGGCAGCTCGATGATGCCGGGCAAGGTCAACCCGACCCAGGTCGAGGCGCTGACGATGGTCTGCGCCCAGGTGCTGGGCCACGACGCGGCGATCGGCTTCGCCGCCAGCCAGGGCCAGCTCGAGCTCAACGTCTACAAGCCGCTGATCGCGCTGGATGTGCTCGACAGCCTGCGCCTGCTGGCCGACGCCACGGCCAGCTTCGCCGAGCACTGCGTCGAGGGCCTGCAGCCCGACGAGGCGCGCATGCAGGCGCTGCTCGGCCGTTCGCTGATGCGGGTGACCGCGCTCGTGCCGCACCTGGGCTACGACCGTGCCGCAGCCATCGCGCACGACGCGCAGGCGCGCGGTCTCACGCTGCGCGAGGCGGCGTTGGCCGCCGGCGTCGACGGCGAGCACTTCGACACCTGGGTCGACGCGCGCCGCATGCTCGGCCCGGCCTGATCGGCCGCTTCCTACAGAGGCCCTCGCATGCGACCGACAGCGCAGCATGGCCGCTTCCCACCCGGCGCCGCCGGGCCGCTGCCTACGCTTGAGTCCAAGCGCCGGACACCCCGGCCGAACCCGGACGCGAGGTGGCTCATGCTGCAACTGGCCGTCGTCTTCTTCGTCATCGCGCTGGTCGCGGGCGCGCTGGGTTTCACCGGCGTCGCCGTGGGTGCGGCGCAGGTGGCGCAGCTGCTGTTCGTGGTCTTCCTGCTGCTGGCGCTGGGCAGCTTCGTGCTCGACGCGCTGCGCCGCCGCCGCTCGCGCAAGGTGTCGCGATGAACGCCGTCCTCCGCCTGGGCGGCACCTTGTTGCTGCCGCTGTGCCTGTCCTGCCAGGCCGGCGACGGGCGCGGCGGCGCGCTGGACCTGCGCATGCCGCGTGCCGAACGCCCCTTGCCGCGCCTGCTGATCGTGCCCGAGCCGGCCTTTGCCACGCCGCCGGCGCAGAGCCTGTCGCGCCCGGCGCTGGCCTTCGAGGACGGCGAAGGCCCGGTGTCGATCCCGAGGGGCGCTCTGCGCGTCCAGCTCTCGGGCGACGCGTCGCTGTCGCTGCGCCCACGCCGCAACGGCCTGGCGGTGGCCTGGCGCAAGCGTTTCTGAGCGCCGGCCGCCGCCGCAAAAAAAGCCCCCGCGCCGGGTGACCGGGGCGGGGGCAGTCGGGCGACTCCAGCCGCCCGGCGCATGACGCGCGTTGGTGGTTCAGTCGCGGGGCAGGCCGCCCAGCCGTTCGTGGTCGCCGAGCCCGATCGGCCGTGCGGCGACCACCGAAGCGGCCATCGCCGCAAGGCGCACGACGGCGCTGTGTGGCCCGTCCCAGGCCTCGGCGCGGCGCGGTGCGAACTTCAGCAGCACCAGGTCGGGGTCGTGCTCGCCGTCGGGGAACCAAGGCCTCGCGGCCGCGGTCCACAGCGCCGCCTTCAGCTCGGGGCTGTCGACCAGGTCCACCTGACCGGGCAGCGAGGCGTAGACGCCGCGCGGGACGTCGACGAAGGCCAGGTTGGCTTCGCGCGCGCCGTGGCCCAGCAAGGGCTGCATCGTGCGGCGCGAGACGAAGAACCAGAAGCGGCCGTGGTCGTCGAGTTCCAGCGGCGTCAGCGGCCGGCTCGTCAGCTCGCCGTTCTCTTCCAGCGTCAGCATCGCGACACGCTGGCCTTCGAGCTTGGCGGCCAGGCGTCGACCGTCCTCGGTGGTCTGGGGCGAGATCTTCATGGCGGTGCTCCGTGGATGGCATTGCACTGTAGGCAGCGCGGTGGCCGCGGCCGGTCGGAGCAGTGGCCCGCGGGCCGTAGGACAAGCGCCCGGCCGTTTCAGCCCGCGGCGATGCGCTCGGCCAGCCGCCACAGCACGCGGCGGTGGGCGCGCACGATGTCCTCGGCGGCGCTGCCGGCGCTCGGCTCCAGCAGTGCCGCGCTGCCGGCACGCGGCGGCTGGCGCCCGGCAGGGTCTTCGAGCCACCAGCGTGCGACGCAGCGCACGCCCGGCGGCGCGGCCTGGGCGTGCAGCTCGGCCAGTTCGACGCGCAGCACGCGCGCCGCCTGCAGGCCCGCCGGCAGCGGCGCCAGCCAGATGCTGCCCGGCCCGCGCAGGCGCTCCAGGTCGGCGCGCAGCACGCGCGGCAGCGCGTCGCGCAGCGGCTCGGCCCAGCGTTCGCCGTCCAGCGACTGCAGCCGCGTGTCGCCGGCGGCGACGAGGATCGCGTCGCGCTGCAGATACTCCGGCAGTGCCACCGTCGGCGACAGCGCCCAGACCTCGGCAGCGGGCGACGCCTCGGGCACCGGGCCGGGCGCGGCGCTGTCCAGCCGGTACAGGCGCCGCGGTGGCGTCGGCGCGGCGGCGCAGCCGGCGAGCACGAGGGCAGCACCGGCCACCAGGCGGCGGCGCAGCGGGCAGGGTGCAGGGCTCATCGGCGGGACTCCTCGGCGTCGGGGGCACGGCCGCGCAGCAGCGCCTCGGGGTGGCGTTCGAGCAGGTCGGCGAGTTCGCGCACGGCGCGCGCGGCGCGCGACACGTCTTGCAGCGTGCGGTCGGTGCCGCGCATCAGCGACGAGTCCTCGGCGGTGGCGCGGCGCAGCCCGGCGGCGGCGGTGGCCAGTTCCTCGGCGCTGCGCTGCAGCTGCGCCATCAGCGGCGAATCGGGTGCCAGCAGCGTGTCCAGCCGTTCGGCCGAGGCGCGCACGCCGTCGGCGGCGCTGCCCAGCCGGCGCATCGCCGCGTCGGTGCTGCCCAGCGCGCCCTGGGCGCCGTCGGCCAGCGGCCCCAGCCGGCGTTCGAGCTGCTCGCTCACTTCGCGCAGGTTGGCGGTGATCTGCTGCAGGTCGTTCAAGGCCTGGCCGAGCTGCGGGCCGGCGACGATCGCACGCGCCGACGCGGCGATCGCGGCGACGTCGTCGACCAGGCGCTTGACGTCCAGGCCGTCGAGCTGGGCCTTCAGGTTCTGGATCGTGGTCTCCGAGGTCGGGATCTCGACCAGCCCGGGGTAAGCACCGCGGCGCGAACGCGCTTCGTCGGGCCGCAGGTCCAGGTCGACGTAGAGCTGGCCGGTCAGCAGGCTCTGCATCGACAGCTTGGCGCGCAGCCCGCGTTCGACCAGCGCCGGCAGCGCCAGCCGCGGCTGGTCCTCGGCGCTGCGCCCGTCGAGGTTGCGGATCGCACCGCGGTCGAGCTCGACGAAGACCGGGATGGAGAACTGGTCGCTGCTCGGATCGTGGCGGATCTCGACCGACTCGACCTTGCCGACCCGCACGCCGCGAAAGACCACCGGCGCGCCGACCGGCAGGCCGAAGACCGAGCCGCTGAAGTGCATCACCGCACGGTCGGTGCGAGCGAACAGCCGCCCGCCGCCGATCGCGAAGGCCGCCGCGCCCAGCAGCAGCAGCGCGCCGAGCACGAAGGCGCCGATCAGCGTCGGGTTGGCGCGCCGCTTCATGCCGGCTTCCCGCGGGCGAGGAACTCGCGTACCGACTGCGGGCCGCTGCGGGCCAGCTCGTGCGGCGGGCCGAGCGCGGTCGCGGTCTTGGTCTGCGCGTCCAGGAACAGCAGGCGGTCGCCGACGGCCATCAGGCTCTCCAGCTCGTGGGTGACCATCACGACGGTGGTGCCGAAGTCGTCGCGCAGCTGCAGTATCAGCTCGTCCAGCCGCGCCGAGGTCAGCGGGTCCAGCCCGGCCGAGGGCTCGTCGAGGAAGAGCAGCGGCGGGTCCAGCGCCATCGCCCGCGCGATGGCGGCGCGTTTGCGCATGCCGCCGCTGAGCGCCGAGGGCTCGGCGTCGAAGCTGCCGTCCAGGCCGACGAGGGCGAGTTTGAAGCGCGCCTCGGCTTCGCGGCGCGCCTCGTCCATCGTCGTGAAGAGCTGCAGCGGCAGCATCACGTTCTCTCCCACGCTCATCGAGGTCCACAGCGCGCCGGCCTGGAACATCACGCCGAAGCCGTGGCGCAGCGTGGCGAGTTCGGCGTCGTCGGCGGCGTAGAGGTCGTGGCCGCCGTGCAGCACGCGCCCGGCTGCCGGCGGCTGCAGCCCGACGAGGTGGCGCAGCAGCGTGCTCTTGCCGCAGCCGCTGGCGCCGGCGATGACGAAGACTTCGTCGCGGCGGATCTCGAAGTCCAGGTCGCGCTGCACGACGTTCGTGCCGAAGGCCATCGTCAGGCGCTCGGCACGCACGAGCGGGGCGCCGTGCGCGCTCACCAGCCCAGGCGCTGGAACAGCACCGTCAGCGCCGAGGCCGCGATGACGATCCAGACGATGGACTGCACGACCGACTTCGTCGTCGCCGCGCCGACGGCCTGGGCGCTGCGGCCCGCGGCCAGCCCCTGGCGGCAGCCGGCGATGCCGACCAGCACGCCGTAGCAGGCGGCTTTCACCAGGCCGATGGCGACATGCTCGACGGCCAGCGCGCGCTCGCTGTTGTTCAGGTAGGCCAGCGGCTCGACGCCGAAGATCGCCACCGCGACCAGCCCGCCCATCAGCATCGCGACGATCGCGCCGTAGGCCGCCAGCAGCGGCGTCACGACGGCCAGCGCCAGCACGCGCGGCAGCGCGAGGTGATCCACCGGCGCGATGCCCAGCGTGCGCAGCGCGTCGACCTCCTCGGCGGCGACCATGCTGCCGATCTGCGCCGCGAAGGCCGCGCCGACGCGGCCCGACAGGATCACGGCCGTGATCAGCGGCGCGATCTCGCGCACGACGCCTATCGTCACCAGGTCGGCGATGAAGACCTGGGCGCCGAAACGTGCCAGCTGCACCGCGCCCATGTAGGCGACGATCAGGCCGACCAGCGCGCAGACCAGCGACACGATGGGCACGCTGCGCGGGCCGCACTGGTCGAGCTGCCAGGCGAAGTCGGCGCCGCGCATGTCGCTGCGGCCGCGCAGCAGCCGGCCGAAGGCCAGCACCAGCTCGCCGACGAAACGCAGGGTCGCGAGCGCGCGCTCCCAGGCGTCGTGGCTCTGGTGGCCGAGTTCGGTGACCCAGTGCGGACGTCGCGAGCGTGGGGCGGGCGGCGGCGCCGCCGCGGCTCGCGGCGCTGGCAGCGCCAGCGTGAGGATGCGCGCCAGGCCGGGCGGCAGGCCGTCGAGCTTCAGCTCGCGCGACTCGGCGGCCAGCGGCTGCAGCAGCTGCCACAGCGCCGAGGCGAGGCGGGCGTCCCAGGTGATGTCCTGGGCCTGCACGCGCAGGCGGCGGGCGTCGCCGGGCGGGGCGGGCAGTTCGGCGGGCATGCCGCGCCAGTCGCCGGCCAGTTGCAGCACGGCGTTGCCGCCGTCGGCCTGCCACTCGGCGCGTGCCTGGCGCTCTCCGGCTTCGGGCGCGCTCACCGGCGCGCCCCGTGTCGGTCAGCGGCCCAGGAAGCGCTGCAGCAGCGAGGCCAGACCCGCGGCGAGTGCGCCGAGGGCGAGGATCTGGGCGGTGTCGGGCACACCGTCGGCCAGACCCACGAGCGGGGTGAACAGGGCGATGGCCAGCAGGGCGGCGGCGCAGTGCAGCATGGTCGGTGCGGCTCGGGCAGCGGGATGGCGCCCATTGTGCGGAGCCTCCCGGCACGGCGCCCGGCGGTCGCGGCCGCAGGCGGCTGTCGGAGCGGCCGCGGCGCCGCTGTCGGACGCGTCCTACGCCGCATCGGCCTCACTCGCGCCCGGGCTGCGGCCGCAGGGCGCGGCCTTCGTCCTTCGGCGCGGCCGCGTCGATCAGCCAGGGCAGGGCGGCCTCGCAGCCCAGCGCCCAGGCGGCGTCGTCGCGTTCCAGGGCGTCGTCTTCGGGACGGGGGGCGATCGGCAGGCCCTCGTTCATGTCGTGCTCCTCGGCGGTCGGGCCCCGGACGGGCCACGCTGAACCGCATCGTCGCGGGGCAAGCCGGGTGCCCGGCGTCGGGAGGCACCGCCGCCGCGTGTCGGACGAGACGCCGTCAGGCCGTCGCCGGCTGGCCCGGGGGCGTCAGCGCGGCCGAGGCGGCCGGCGCGGGCGGCTCGCCGTCGCTGCTGCTGGCCACGGCACGCGCGGCCTCCTGGGCCAGCGACTGCAGCAGCCGCAGCTCGCCCGGCGTCGCGCCGCGCGGCCCGGCGCGGGCGACGACGAGGGCGCCGCGCAGGCCGCCGGCGTCGTCGAGCAGCGGCGCGACCGACGCGACCAGCCCGCCCAGCGTCTGCTGCGGATCGGGCAGCGCACCGGCGGCCACGCTCGTGTGCTGGAAGGCGGCGGCGGCTTCGGCGGCCAGGCGCGAGGCCGCCGTGCCGAGCGCCGCGTCGGCGCCGGGCGACACGAGGCAGCGCCTGTCGCGCAAGGCCAGCGAGGCCACCGGCGCGTCGAACACGTCGACGGCGCGCTGCAGCACCGGCGTCAACGCCGCCTGCAGTTCGCCGGCCGGCAGCGTGCGGGGCGCCTCGGGCGCAGCCTCGCCGGCAGTGCGCGGCGGCAAGGCCTGCAGCGCCGCTTCGTCCAGCGTCGCGGCGACGTGGTCGACACCCAGGTCGGCAGCGGCCTCCGGCGTTCGCAGCGTGGTCGCCGCGTTCCACGGCGCCAGCACGATGCGCAGCCCCGGCTCGCGGCGGCGCAAGCGGCGGCAGACGAAACGGGCGTTGACCTCGGGCGCCGGATTGAAGGCCGAGAGCACGACCGCGTCGACACCGTCCAGCGGCAGGCGGCCGATCTGCTCGACGCTGAGTCCTGCGGCCGGCACGTGGCGCGCGTCGGCGCCAGCGGCGGCCAGCGTCAGCGCCAGCATCTCGGCGGCCAGCGAGTCGAGTTCTGAGCGCAGGCCGATGCACAGCACGCGCGCCGCGCCTTCGGCCGGCGCCGGGGCGGGCGAGGACTGGCGCAGCTCGTGGAGCAGCGCGGCCATGCCGGAGACGACACGATGGCGGTGCTCGGCGCCGCTGCGCGCGTGCGCCAGGCTGGCCTGCTGCAGCGCCGGCACGCCGGTGTCGCGCAGAAAAGCCTGCAGCGAGCCGCTGCGCACCTCCTGCTCGGCCAGTTCGATCGCCTCCTCGACGTCGCCGGCCAGCAGGCGCTGGTACAGCCGCGTCGGCGCGTCGAAGACCGGCGTCGCGCCGAGCAGGTGCTCCAGGAACCTCAGCGGCCGCAGGTGGCGGCCCATGACGACCAGGCAGACCGTGATCGGCGTCGCCAGCAGCAGCCCGACCGGCCCCCACAGCGCCGCCCAGAAGGCCGCCGACAGCAGCAGCGCGACACGCGCGATGCCGGCGCTGGCGCCGTACAGCCAGGGTTCGACCAGGCTGTTGATGACGATCTCCAGCGCCAGCACCAGGGCCAGCGTCCAGAGCAGCAGGCTCCAGCCGTCGTCGACCGCGAAGGCCATCAGCGCCGGGCAGACCGCCGCGACCAGGCCGCCGACGTAAGGCACGTAGCGCAGCACCGCGCCGAGCACACCCCACAGCAGCGCACCCGGTACGCCGATCAGCCACAGCCCCAGGCCCAGCGCGGCGCCGAAGCCCAGGTTCACGCCGAGCTGCACCGTCAGGTAGCGGCTGACGCGGCGCGCCGCCTCGTCGACGGCGGCGGTGGCGCGGCGCAGGTCGGCGCCGGCAAAACGCAGCAGGCGTTCGCGCAGGTCGCTGCGGTCGATCAGGATGAAGACCAGGAACACCAGCGCCACGCCGGCGGTGGCCAGCGGCGTCAGCACCGGCAGCGCGACGTCGGCCAGGGCCTCCAGCGGCGAAGCCGGCGCGGGGTCGACACGGACGCGCATCGGCGCGTCGGCGGCGGCCGGCTGGCCGGGGTGCAGCGCGCGGCGCGCGGCGTCGAACTCGCGCTCGACGACGTCGACGACCCGCGAGGCGCCGCCCAGCGAGCCGCCGTTGAGCACCACCGCCTGGCGCAGCGTGCGCAGCTTCTTCTGGATCGTGCTCTGGTAGCTCGGCAGGTCGCGCCCGAGTTCGGCGACCTGCGAGCCGACGAACAGCGACAGCCCGCCGAGCACGCCGACCGTCGCCGCGATGACGATCGCCACCGCCGCCGCACGCGGCAGCCAGGCGCGGCGCAGCCGCGTCACCAGCGGGTCGAGCACGAAGGCCAGCAGCACCGCCAGCGCGAACGGCACCAGGATCGCCTGGCCGAGGTAGAGCGCGGCGACGGCTAGCGCGATGGCGATCGCCGTCGCCAGCCCGGCGGGCAGGACGACGAGGCGTTCGCTTTCCTCGGGGTGGGGTGGGTCGGCGGGCGGGAACGGCATGGCCGGGCCTGAACTTCGGACGGTGGCGGCCATTGGGCGCTCTGCGGACCCTGCACGCGCGTCGGTCTGGAGCGAGCCCGCCTGTAGGACGCTGCCCCGCGTCCCCGCAATCGCGTGGTGCCGCCCGGTGGCGGCCTTGGGGCCCATCAAGTTCACGCCGGTTCACGTTCAGTAACGTGGCGCTCCGCAAGCGCCGACGTGGCGGCGTTCCGGCAGCCGGACGCGTGCACCGATCCGGGTCTTTTGGAGAGAGAAGAATGTTGAAGAGAACGATGGCGCTGGCCGTGCTGGCCGCGGCGCTCACCGGCTGCGCGACGATCATGGGCTCGCCGACGCAGACCTTGCCCATCGGCAGCACCCCCAGCGATGCCGACATCATGATCACCGACGAGTCCGGCATTCAGGTCTTCGCCGGCAAGACCCCGACCTCGGTCACGCTCAACAAGAGCACCGGTCGCTACTGGGGTGGCAAGAAGTTCACCGTGACGATCTCCAAGCCGGGCTACAAGACCCAGGTCATCCCCGTCGCCGCCGGTGCCAACGGCTGGTACATCGCGGGCAACCTGATCTTCGGCGGCCTCATCGGCTGGTTCGTCGTCGATCCGCTGTCGGGCAACATGTACACGCTGTCGCCGGAGAGCGTGGCTTCCAGCCTGCCGGCCGACGCCACCGCGCACAACAACAAGACCAGCGACGGCAGCATCTCGATCGTGCTGCTGCAGGACGTGCCGGCCTCGCTGCGCGAGAACCTCGTGCGCGTGAACTGAAGCACGCCGCACACCCGACAGAAGGCCGGACCCGCTTCGCCGGGGCCGGCCTTTTTCTTGACCGGTGTTCAGGCGGTGCGTGAGAGCCGCTCGGCCAGCCGCAGCGACTGCGCGACGTAGCCTCCGCCGAACAGCAGCGCGTGGTTCAGCAGGTGGTGCAGCTGGTACAGCGGCCGGCGCCGCTCGTAGCCCGGGGCCAGCCCGGCCGTGGCGCGGTAGGCCGGCCAGAAGCCCGGCGGCGGCGAGCCGAAGAGCTCCAGCATCGCCAGCTCGGCTTCGGCGTCCGAGACCGAGACCGCGGGGTCGTAGACCACCGGCGTGCCATCGGCCAGCGCACCGTGGTTACCGCTCCACAGGTCGCCGTGGATCAGGCTGGCGCGTGGCAGATGGCCGTCGTCGAAGAAACGCGGCAGCGCGGCGACGACAGCCTCGACCGCGTGGCCCAGCGCGGCGGGCGCGCCGGCGGCGGCCAGCGCCTGGTGCATCGCCATCAGGCGGCGCTGGCCGAAGAACTCGATCCAGCCGTCCAGCCCGCCGGCGCTGCTCCAGGCGTTGCGCTGCACGGTGCTGCCCAGGCGGTTGTCGCGCCGCCAGCCGAAGCGGCCGCCGCCTTCGGCCGGCGCGGCGTGCAGCGCGCCCAGCGCGGCGCCCAGGCGTGCGCCGTCGGGGCTGCCGCGCAGCTCCAGCCACTCCAGGGCCAGCAGCGCCAGGCCGTCGTCGATCCAGCAGCCGGCGACCGCCGGCACGCGCACGGTGGTCGTGGCGGCGAGCGCCTGCAGCCCGTCGGCCTCGGCGGCCAGCGTGTCGGCGTCGGCCGCCGGCAGCGTCTTGACGAACAGCGGCCCGCCCGCGCCGTCGGCGCGCCAGGTGGCGGTGAAGCCGCTGGCGCCCAGCGTGCGCACGTGCCAGGCGCCGCCCAGGCGGGCGGCGAGCGCGGCGGCGACGCGGCAGTCCATCGCCCGATGATGCCGCGCGGCGGCGGACAATCGGGGCCGTGAACCTCGATGACGTCGTCAATACGCTGGGCCGCCACCTGAAGGCGCGCTACGGCGAACGCGTGCGCAAGCTGTCGCTGAACGCCGGCTTCGGCTGCCCCAACCGCGACGGCACGCTGGGCCGCGGCGGCTGCACCTTCTGCAGCGTGCTGTCCTTCGCCGCCGACGACGGCGACGCGCCGCTGGCGCAGCAACTGGCCGAACGCCGCGCCGAGCTCAAGCGCGCGGCGCGCTACATCGCCTACTTCCAGGCCTACACCAACACTTATGCCGAGGTCGAGACGCTGACGCGGCTGTACGCCGAGGCCACCGCCAGCCCCGACGTCGTCGGCCTGGCCGTCGGCACACGGCCGGACTGCGTGCCCGACGCGGTGCTGGCGCTGCTGGCCGGCTATCGCGAACGCGGCTACGAGGTCTGGCTGGAACTGGGCCTGCAGAGCGCGCACGACGAGACGCTGGCACGCGTGAACCGCGGCCACGGCTGGGCGGCTTATGCCGACGCGGTGGCGCGCGCGCGCGCTGCCGGCGTGCCGGTCTGCACCCACCTGATCCTCGGCCTGCCCGGCGAGACCGACGCGCATGCCGTCACGACGCTGGAGCGTGTGCTCGACGCCGGCGCCGAAGGCCTGAAGCTGCACCCGCTGATGATCACGCGCGGCAGCCGGCTGGCCGTCGCGCACAAACGCGGCGAGATCGAACCGCCCGAGTTGCCGGCTTATGCGGCGCTGGTCGGCGAGCTGATCCGGCGCACGCCGCCGGAGCTGGTGTTCCACCGCGTCAGCGCCACCGCGCGCGCGCCGACGCTGGTCGCGCCCGCCTGGTGCAGCACGGTCTGGCCGGCGATGCAGGCGATCCGCGCCGACCTGGACCTGCACGGCGGCCAGGGCACGCGCCTGCAGGCGACCGCGGCCTGAAGCCGGGTGCGGCGTTTGCCCGCCGCCGGGTGCACCGCGCGAGGACCGACGATGAGCACCGAAGCCAGCTTCTCCAGCCTGCCCGAACCGACCTCCGCACCGGCCGCGCCCGCCGCGCCGGCACCACCCGCGCCGCCCGCGCCTCTGGCGCCGGGCGACCAGGCCGCCCCCGGCACGCCGGGCACCGGCGAGACCGTCTGCCCCGAATGCGGCGGCAGCGGCCGCATCAGCGAAGGCAGCTGCTGCCCGGTCTGCGACGGCACGGGCCGCATCACGGTCGGTATCGGCGGCGCCTGATCAGCGCAGCAGCCGCGGCGGGATCAGCCGCCGCATCGGCCGGCCGACGAGCACGCGGAAGCGCCGGTCGTGCAGGCACCAGGCGCCGAGCAGCGCGACGGCGCAGCCGACCGCGGTGTCGGCGAAGCGCGCCTGCACCAGCGGCCCCGGCGCCACCGCGCCCAGGTGCGCGGCGTCGGCCAGCAGGATGGTCAGCGGCGTGATGAACATCACTGCCAGCCCGTAGTGGCGCACGACGCTGATCTCGATGACGAAGCTGAGCCCCATCAGCACGAAAGCCACGCTCCACGGCCCCAGCGGCAGCGACAGGATGGCCCAGGCGACCATCAGCCCGGCGGCGGTGCCCAGCACGCGGTGCAGCTGTCGGATCCACACCGCGCGCAGCGACGCGCCCTGGATCACCGCCAGGCAGGTCACCGGCACCCAGTACGGCCGCGACAGCCCCAGCGCCTGCGCCAGCGCCAGCGACAGGCCGACGAAGGCGCCGATGACGACCGAGTCGAAGACGACGAAGTCGAAGCTCGGCGGCGCGGGTTCGGGCGGCTCCTGCGGCGCCCGCAGCCGCAGCGCCCACAGGCTGTAGGCGAAGGCGATCAGCACCGCCAGGAAAGCGCCCAGGAACAGCAGGCCCACCGAACGCGGCAGGTCCTCGACCTGCACCGGTGTGTAGGCGCCGATGGCCGCGGCCATCACGAAGAACAGGCTGCCCGGCGGGCCCATCGAGTACAGCCGCACGAGCATCGTCACGACGGCGGTGAGGAAGGCGATCGCCGGCACCGCCCAGCCGGGCGCGAAGTGGCAGATCACGCCGGTGGCGTAGCAGGCACTCATCGCGAAGGCGCAGGCCATCAGCACGACCATGCGGTGCTGCATCGGCGTGTTCGGCGTATGCACGAAGACCATGCCGCCGAGCGAGGACACGAGGCCGAACTCGATGTGGCCGAACCAGGCGCCGACGAGCAGCGGCAGCCCGGTGGCCAGCGCGGCGGCCACCGGCATCTGCCAGAGGCGGTCGCTGCGCTGCACCTGGGTCAGGTGCTGCCATTCGGCGCGCGCCAGCTGGACGAGGCGGGTACTCCAATCGCTCATCGCGGGACTCCAAGGTCGCCGCGGCGACCGCGGTAGTCGTCGGGCGTGGTGCCCATCAGGCGCCGGAACATCGCGATGAAGGCCGAGGCGCCGGCGTAGCCCAGGTCCAGCGCGATGGCCTCGACCTTGCGGCCTTCGTCGAGCATGGCCAGCGCGCGCAGCACACGCAGGCGCTGGCGCCAGGCCGCCAGCGGCATGCCCAGCTCACGCTGGCAGCGCCGGGCCAGCGTGCGTTCGGTCGTGCCGACCGCGGCGGCGAGTTCGGCGACGCTGCGCTCGTCGGCCGGGTCAGCTTGCAGCGCCTGCAGCACCGGCGCCAGCAGCGGGTCGCGCGAGACCGGCAGATAGCTGCCCGAACGCGGTGCGGCCACCAGCCGGTCGACGACGACCTGCAGCAGCCGTGCCTCGGCCTCGGTGGGCGGCGCCGCCGGCGGATGGCGGTCGAGGTGGGCGAGCAGGGCGCGCAGCAACGGGTCGACGGTGATCGCCGTAGCCTCGCGCGGCATCGTCGCGCACAGCGGCTCGGCGACGTAGACCGAGGCATGGTGCGCCTCGCGCCGGTTCAGCGCGCGGTGCTCGACGTCCGGCGGCAGCCACAGCGCGTACTGCGGCGGCGCGAGGTAGAGCGCGCCGGCGATCTCGATCTCGAGCACGCCGCTGAAGGCGTAGACCAGTTCGCCGCCGTCGTGGCGGTGGGTGGGATACCCGGCGTCGGCGGGCGTGCGCGCGGCACGGAACCAGACCGGCGTGTCGATCGTGCCGGCGTAGGGCTGGAGGAGGTGACGGGGGTTGTCTTCGGCGCTCATCGGGGCGGGTTGCGGGGCGGCCCGGCTGGCGGCCCCACGCTGCACATTGTCCGATATTCGCTATGCATCGAGCTTCCGACAGCGTGACACTGTGCGCGTTCACCCTCCCGCCTGCGCGCCCGGCGCGCTCCCCCCGATGGATTCCCGCAAGAACCTCGACGGCCTGGCCGTCGGCGTCATGGTGCTGCTGTGCATGCTCTGGAGCCTGCAGCAGATCTCGCTGAAGGCTGCCGCGGACGACGTCTCGCCGATGCTGATGGTGGCGCTGCGCTCGGCCGTCGCGGCGCTGCTGGTGGCCGGCGTGATGGCCTGGCGCGGTGAGCGCGTTCAGCGCGCCACCGGACGCTGGCGCCCGGGGCTGGGCGTGGGGCTGCTGTTCGCGCTGGAGTACCTGTTCGTCGCCGAGGCGCTGCGCCACACGCATGCCTCGCACGTCGTCGTCTTCCTCTACACCTCGCCGATCTTCGCTGCGGTGGGCCTGCACCTGAAGCTGCCGGCCGAGCGCCTGCGGCCGCTGCAATGGGCCGGCATCGCCGTCGCCTTCGGCGGCATCGCGCTGGCCTTCGGCGGGCGCGGCGGCGGAACGGCGACGGCCATGCAGATGTCAATGCTGTGGGGCGACCTGCTGGCGCTGGCCGCCGGCGCCTCCTGGGGCGCGACGACGGTGCTCATCCGCTGCTCGCGGCTGAGCGAGGCGCCGGCGGCCGAGACGCTGCTGTACCAGCTGCTCGGCGCCTGCGTGCTGCTGGGCGCCGGGGCGCTGGTGACGGGCCAGACCGCGCTGCACGCGACGCCGGCCTTCTGGGCCCACCTCGGCTTCCAGGCGCTGATCGTCTCGTTCGCCAGTTTCCTGGTCTGGTTCTGGCTGCTGCGCCACTACCTGGCCTCACGCCTGGGCGTGCTGTCCTTCCTGACGCCGATCCTCGGCGTCGTCTTCGGCGCCTGGCTGCTGGCCGAGCGCCTGGACGCGGCCTTCGTCGCCGGCGCCGGGCTGGTGCTGGCGGGGGTGCTGGTCGTCAGCGGCCACGCGCTGCTGGGCGGCGGCCGACGCTGGCCGCGAGCCCTGCCAGGCAGCGGCCGCGCCGGGGGCCTCTGATACGATCCGGGTCCCCTTTTCGCCTGCGATCAAGATCCGGCCCGCAGGGGCGCCGCACGACGGCGCCACCTCGTGCAGGCCGCGATGGGAACGCCTTCCGACATGCCGCCCGGCGCCCCGACTCTGTCGATCCTGATGTACCACCAGATCGGGCGCTACCCGCGCCCGGACGCGCACCGGGCGCTGTTCTGCCACATCGATCGTTTCCGCTCCCAGCTCGCCTATCTCGACCGCGCCGGCTTCGACGTGCTGAGCATGGACCAGGCGGTGGACAGCCTGTTCGGCCGCCGTCCGCTGACGCGGCGTTCGGTCGTGATCACCGTCGACGACGGCTACGACGACTTCCGCGAACACGCCTGGCCGGCGCTGCAGGAGCGTGGTTTCCCGGCGATGGTCTACCTGGTCGGCTCGCTGATCGGCCAGCGCTCGTCCTGGCAGACGCACCGCCCGGACCCGGCGCCGCTGATGACCGCCGACGCCGTGCGCCGGCTGCACCGTGAAGGCTGCCACTTCGGTTCGCACACGCTGAGCCATCCGCGGCTGTCGCATCTGCCGGCGGCCGAGCAGCGCCGCGAGATCGCCGACAGCAAGCGCCAGCTGGAGGACCTGCTGGGCGCCGAAGTCGCGCACTTCTGCTACCCCTACGGCGACTACACGGCGCGCTCGCGCGAGTTCGTCGCCGAAGCCGGTTATCGCAGCGCGACGACCTGCATCCGCGGCGCCGGCAACCTGTCCGAG
The DNA here is from genome assembly GCF_000284255.1 of Rubrivivax gelatinosus IL144. Taxonomy (NCBI): domain Bacteria; kingdom Pseudomonadati; phylum Pseudomonadota; class Betaproteobacteria; order Burkholderiales; family Sphaerotilaceae; genus Rubrivivax; species Rubrivivax gelatinosus. The sequence continues at coordinate 3,012,647 of NC_017075.1, read as the reverse complement.
CACCCGCTGGAGCTGACGCGCAAGGCGATCTCCTACGGCGACAACCTGCTCGGCTTCGCCTGGAAGCTGCACTTCAAGCAGGCGCGCAAGGGCAAGGGCGCCCTGGCCGACCGCGTCTCGTGAAGTCGCTGCACCTGATCGGCAGCGCCGAGATGGGCGGTGCCGAACGCTGGTTCAAGCGTTTCCTCGAAGCCATGGTGCGGGCCGGCGAAGACGTGCATGCCGTCGTGCGCCGCGACTCGGACCTGGCGCGCCATCACCTCGGCGGCATCGCGCACAGCGAGCTGGGTTTCCGCACCGTCTGGGACCCGCTGTCGAAGTGGGAGGTCGCGCGCCTGGTCGCGCGCAGCGACGCCCCGATCGTGCAGACCTACATGGGCCGCGCGACGCGGCTGCTGCACCTGCCGCCGAAAGGCCGCCAGGTGCACGTCTCGCGCCTGGGCGGCTATTACAAGCTCGACCCCTTCGTTCACGCCCATGCCTGGATCGGCAACACCCAGGGCTTGTGCGACTGGATGATCGCCGGCGGGCTGCCGGCCGAGCGCGTGCACCACGTCACCAACTTCGCCGACCCGGTGAAGCCGTGTTCGCCCGAAGCGCTGGCCGCGCTGCGCGCCGAACTGGCGGTGCAGGACGAAGACCTGCTGCTGGTCACCGCCGGCCGCCTCATCGACGTCAAGGGCCAGCGCTATCTGCTCGACGCCTTCGCGCGCCTGCCCGAACGGCTGGCCGGCCGCCGGCTGCGCCTCGTCGTGCTGGGCGACGGCCCGCTGGCCGAGCCGCTGCGGGCGCAGGCGCGCCAGCTCGGTGTCGACGGGCGCGTGCACTGGGCCGGCTGGCAGCAGGACCCGACGCCCTGGTTCCACCTCGCCGACCTGATCGTCTTCCCGTCGCGTGACCCGGAGACGCTGGGCAACGTCATCCTCGAAGCCTGGAGCTACGGCAAGCCGCTGGTGGCGACCGCCTTCCGCGGCGCACGCGAACTGACGCGCCACGGCGAGGACGCCTGGGTCGTGCCCTGCGACGACGGCGCCGCGCTGGCCGAGGGCCTGCGCACGGTGATCCCCGACGCCGAGCTGCAGGCCGCGATGGTGCGCCAGGGGCGGCGGCGCATCGAACACGAGTTCTCCGAGGCCGCCGTCATCGGCGCCTACCGCGAGCTCTACGCGAAGCTGCTGCGCGAGCGCTGACCACATGCTTGGACTGCCGCCGTCGGAGCAACCGAGGGCGGGCGGGATGGTGGGTCAGGGGAGCGGCCGGGCCGCGTGCTGCCTGCGCTGACGGGGCAGGGGGCCGAAGAAAGATGGCGGAAGGGGCGGGACATTCCGCCGGGTGTGCTCTAAGTGCCTGTCAGGCTTGTTTGCCTGGGTGGAATCGGAGCCAGCGTGGGGGAAATACGTGGGGTAAACTGGTCGCTCCACCATCCGCCCCCGATGCCCCGTGGCCGACCACATCGAGCTGTGCCGCAACGTCTGGTTCGCAACCCTGAAGGTTCCCGCCGATCTGCGCCCCCAGCTTGGGCGGACGAAGTTCAAGCAGACCCTTCAGACCACCGACAGGCGCCGCGCGGTTGAACTGGCGAAGCCTGTCGTCGCGCTCTGGAAGGCGCAGCTCCGGCAACTGCAGGGCGAGCCGGGGGCTGTGAAGACGGAGGCGCTGCGCTGGCGGGCGACGCTGGAGGAACTGAAGAAGGCCGGCGACCACGACACCGCCGAGGCCATGGAGATGCTGGTCACCGACAAGGCCGAGGAGGTCGAGCAGGAGAAGGGCACAGCAGAGGCGCAGGCGTTCGCCTCGCTGGCGCTGGGTTACTCGACCCCGTCGACGCTGCATTACGACGCCTGGGTCGCCTCCATCCAGTACCTCGTGCCGAAGGCCAGGGACCAGTACAAGGCCGACGTTCGCCGGCTTGTCGACCGCTTCGACACCTTGGAGGCGATGACGCCGGGGGCGCTGGCGCAGTGGGCCGAGCAACTGAAGGCCAACCCGAAGGCGCCGGTCTCGCCGGGGTCGCTGAAGCGGATGGTCTCGTGCTGGCGGTCCTACTGGCGCTACCTGCAGGCGGACAAGGTGAAGGCGGTCCCGAAGGGGGTGGATCCGTTCGCGGAAATCGAGCTACCGAGCAAGAAGGCCAAGGGCAAGAGGGCGCAGCGGGAACAGCAGGACCACTGGCTTCCGTTCGATCCTGCCGCCGTGCCGAAGCTGGCGCAGGCCGCGAAGGACAAGGGCGACGACAAGCTGGCGGACTTGATCGCGCTGGGCGCCTACACGGGGGCACGGATCGAAGAGCTGTGCTCGCTGAAGTGGAGGGACGTCAAGGCCGACTCCTTCAGCATCGTCGACTCGAAGACCCACGCCGGGCTGCGTGAGGTTCCGCTGCATCCAGCGCTGCAGCCGCTGATGAAGGCGCTGAAGGAAGAGGCGACCGACGACTACGTCATCGGCGGGCTGACCTTCAACAAGTACGACGACCGATCCAACGCCATCGGCAAGCGGTTCGGCCGGCTGAAGGCCGCGATGGGACACGGCCCGCTCTTCGTGTTCCACAGCTTGCGGAAGACGCTGGTCACGCTGCTGGAGGATGCCGGCGTGTCCGAGAACCTTGCAGCCGACATCGTCGGGCATGAGAAGCCGCGGATCACCTACGGGCTGTACTCCGGGGGCGCGACGCTGAAGACGAAGGCGGAGGCAATCCGCAGGGTGCGCTATCCCGCCAAGGTCGGCCGCGCCGCTGAGTGGTGAGCACGGGAGGCCGCCGATGTTGGGGAGAAATTTCCGAGGGGGCATCTGACGAGCCCGGCGCGCCGGTTTCCCCCCGTGCCCCCCTCCGTCTCCAGATGCGCCGGCCGATAGCGCATGAACGCCGCGCCAAGCGGGCCCTTTCGAGTGCCCGACGCGGTGACCGTCCCTCACCGACAACCGTCCTCTTCACGGGATGCATGGTCTTTTCGCTGCAGCCGTCCGGGGGCTGGCACAGTCCGCCCCGCTGCGATGTTGCAGTGCGACACCCTCGACTCTTGCAAGCCATGCGCTTGATCGTGACCCCCGTCCCTGTCCTCGACTCCATCGCCCGACTCGCGGGCCGCGCTGTCGCCAAGCTGGTTCCATCCGTGGCCGGCGCGGGCGCCTTCTGGGTTGCCGGCGGGCCGTCCTTCGTGGACGCCTGGAAGGAGGACGACGCCTTTAACCTGCGCCTTGGTCGCCTTGAACTGATCCTCGACAGGCGACGCTGACGCTGGAGAGCAGAGAAGAAGGTCGGCCCCGTCGCGGGCCTTCTTCTGTGCCATTCGTCCCTGATGGGGGAAGGTCGGGAGCCAGCCAGGGCGGGCCTGCGGGCGATGGAGGCAGGCGGGCGACTGACAGGCCGCATAGGCGCCCTACAGAGCTTCCGCGGCGCCGGGATGCCGGGTAGGTGGCCGGCGCCTCGTTGAAGGCCCGTAGCGGGCTTTCTGGGGCCATAGCGGGGCGCAAGCAGGCCGACAATGCAGCGCCTGCGCCGGCACCTGTGTCGCGGCTGTCCTGCCGTGGGCGTTGGCCGGGTGACCCCAAGGGCGACCGAAAACGGCCGTTTGCGGGCAGGGGCTGTAGGCGTGACCGAAACCTAGGTTGACAGGGTTTCGGTCATCATCCATGATTCGGGCACCGTTTCCGGTCACCGACTAGAGCCCGCCCATGTCCACCGCCCGAGTCTTCGCCTACTGCCGCGTGTCCACTGCCGAGCAGACCACCGACAACCAGATCAAGGAAATCACCGACGCTGGGTTCGCCCTGAGCCCCCGGCGCATCGTCTGCGAGACGGTCTCGGGCAGTCAGGCCGCACGGCTGCGCCCTCAGTTCGTCAAGCTGCTGGACCGCCTAGAGCCCGGCGATGTCCTCGTCGTCACCAAGCTGGACCGCCTGGGGCGCAGCGCGGACGATGTCCGGTCCACCGTTGAGACGCTGGCGGCGATGGGCGTGCGCGTTCACTGCCTCGCGCTGGGTGGAACTGACCTGACAAGCGCATCCGGCAAGCTGACGATGCAGGTGCTCGCGGCCGTGGCCGAGTTCGAGCTGGACCTGATCCGGGAGCGGACCCGCTCGGGCCTGGAGCGGGCCAAGGGCGAGGGAAAGAAGCTCGGCAGGCCGGCAGCGCTGGCGCCTGAGCAGGTCGCGGACATCCGCCAGCGGCTGCAGTCGGGGCGGGCTACGGTGTCCGCGCTGGCGCGCGAGTTCAACGTCGGCCGGGCCACGATCCAGAGAGCCATCGGCGAAGCGGCCGGCTAAACCCGGGCTATTGCAAAGACGCCCGGCTGACCCGGCGCGCGGCTTTCGCACCATCGCCCTCGACGCCCCCCCCCCCCCCCTGGGTTCGCCGCGCAGGACGTGCGCGATGCCTGCGCGCTCGATCCTATTTGCGCGCCCCGCAGAGGTATCGGGCTAGACCCTGGCTCTTGGAGAACCCCGGACAGCGGCGTAGCCACGCGCCGCGTTTGGTGGACCGCCGACCTAACCCGCGCTTCTCGCGGCAGACGGCGCGCCGTCGTCCGGGGCCGTGCATCAACGTCACAACCCGAAGGAGGTTCCGAAGTGCGAACAGCGCACCCTCGACGAGGACGAGAGCCTGCGGTCTTCCGCAATCTGGCGCTGCCGGTCTCAGTCTTCGACCACATCAAGGATGAGCAGCGCAGGGCCGAAGCCGAAACCGGCGAACGGCCGTCCATCAATCAGACCGTCGCGCGCATCGTGCGCGAGCACCGGCAATACAGCGAAGCGCGGGAAGGCCGCGAACATGAGCAAGCAGAAGAACACCGCCGCGCAGCCCTCCTGCGCTGACGCCGCCATCGAGTGGCGGGAAGAATGGGTGCCGGAGGCGTCCATCATCCGGCACGAGCCGCTGCAGGTCCGCCACAAGCTCGACGCTGGGGCCGTCAAGCGTTACCGCGACATGACCGCCGCCGGGCAAGTGCCACCACCGATCAAGGTCGGTCGGTTACCCGACGGGTCGCTGTACTTGGTAGACGGATGGCACCGGCTGGAGGCCGGCGCGGTCGAACGCCTGAGCAGCTATGAGGCGAACGGCGACGAGGTCCGCGCGCTGGTTGCGGACCTGACGATGTCAGAACTGCGCTGGCAGGCCGCGAGCGCGAACCTCGCTCATGGCGTGCCCCTGAAGACACGCGAGTATCGAGGGGTCTTCCGGGCCTTCATCCGCGCCGGCAAGCACAAGAAGACCGGCCGGGAACTGATGAGCTACCGCGAGATTGGTGCGGCGCTGGGCATCGGGCACACGACGATCCGGCAATGGATGCTCAGGGACTTCCGGGAACTGGCATCCCGCATGGGGGGCCAGGAGCACGGGAACGCGAACGCCGAGCAGCCACCATGCGAAGGCTTGAGTCTCGCCGACGAGCACTTCATCGAAGCCAACAAGGCCACTGCCGGCCTGATGCAGGCGCTGCCGCAGGTCACCCCGGCACACCGGCATAGGATCGTCGAGAGGCTGCGAGCGCTGGTCGCGGAAGCCGAGCGCCTCGGGACCGAGGAGGCAGAACCCGAGCCCTTCTGACCGCAGCCGACAGGCACTGTTCAAAATGAACGGGTGCAGTGAACAGCACGCGGGCTAAGTGCTCGTGCTGCCTTGTGTTTCTGCCCTGAACTCCCCCATCCGCGTTCGCGCCGACAGTAGCCGGCGCACCCTCACCGCCCCCGTTCGGTAAGCTGCCGGCGGGGGCTTCTGCATTGGAGCCACTCATGAGCCACCACAAGACCCCGCGCGCGGGCGCGGATGAACTCGCGAACATCGTCGCCGGCCTCGTCGCCCGCCTGGAGGCCGCGGACAGCATCGAGAGCATCGACTCCGCGCTGGACAGTGCTGCAGCCTTCGCCGGCATGCTGGGGATGGAAAACGTGCCGGTTGCAGCACTTCTCCCAGAACCGGATCGCCCCGTTACCCGCAGCGGCGCCATTCGTTGCTTCGTGGACAGAGGAATGCCTGCCGAGCTTGCAGGCCCGTTCCTCGACGCTGCGGTGCGAATGGTCAGGCTTGAGCACGACGCAAAAAGGCAGCGCATCCGCGAGGCGTTCGCCCATGCGCTACACCTGCTGGAGACCCTCGGCGAAGATGACCCGCGGACGCTCGCCGCCGCGATCAAGGCGGTCGAACTGCAGGCCCCGGGAACGGTCGCCCGAGGGGCTGAAGCTTGCGGGATCAGGCTCCCGAGGCCGACCCACTTCACAGACGATGGCGCGCCGCTTTACAGCGTCGAAGGAGTCGCCGAAGCGCTGGGCCTGTCACCCGAGCAGGTCGCCGCGGATGTTGAGGAACTGGCCGGCGTGACCGACTTCCTGGCGCCCGAGGAAGCGCACCCGGTGCAGTAACGCGACAGATGCCCCGATGGGCGGGCTTGCGCAAAGCGCAGGCTCGCGCGTCCGGGCATCTGCTTTTTCGCGGCGCGTGCATGCCAGCGATGAGGGTGCCGACGCCACATGCAAGCTACTGGCTACTGGCGCCGTCGAGCCAGCCGGCTGCCTCTGTAGTGCTTCGCGCTAGGATGTCGTGGGGAGGGAACGCGCCGTATGGCCGAGCCGCAGTTCTGTCTGCTGACCATAGATCACTGGTCCACATGTATGACCAAGTCCGAGTGGTCGGGGTGGATGCAGGCAATTGGGAGCGTCTTCGCAATCGTGGCAGGTGTCCTCGGCATCTGGTATCAACTTCGCGAGCAGCAGCGGAACTTCCATCGTCAGCAGGCAGCGCAGAGCCTCGGCCAAGTCATTGAACTTCGAGACCTCCTGCTCGTCTGCTCGCAGTTGCTGCAAGAGGCGAACGACTCGGCGCGCACGCCGTCTGGTTATCAGCTCTATCTGACAGAGGCGTACCGCTCTAACAGGTGGACTCAAGCCGTTGAGTTGATGCGCGAGGCGAAGACCTACCCAATCCCGGGAGCTGACCTGAAGGTTGCTTTCCGTGTGGCGATAGAGCAGGTCGAGTGCGCCTTTGGCCTCAGAAACAGGACCCTACTGTCGCTGACCACGATTGGGCCTGAGGATTGGGATGCGCGTACGTCGGACGACGCGGTCCGTTATGCGGCTGCCTTGAAGGTACTCACTGACTCGATCAAGGACTTGGAGGCCGGAGTTGACCGACTCCAAGCCCGGTGCTGATGCGTCAACAGGGCGAGCCCGCTTGCATCGCTGTGCCGGTGCGACAGCGTGGGGGAAATGCGTGGGGGAAAGTGCTTCGGTCTGGAGGCCCGCTCTCCTAGGTGGAGAGGGGCTGCCGAGCATCTGGCGGAAGGGGCGGGATTCGAACCCGCGGTGGGCTGTTAACCCACACACGCTTTCCAGGCGTGCGACTTAAACCGCTCATCCACCCTTCCGGAAATAGCCCGCTAGTCTACCTCAGCTCCGCGGCGCGTCGACCATCGGCGTCGGACAAATGCGTCGAAAGCCGTGCGCGACGCGTCGCGTGCACGGTCCGACCCTTCGTCATCCCACCAGGGGGGCCGGCGCCTCTACACTTCGCGCCTCGTTTCACCCCAGTCGTCCCGACGAGGCCCCGGCCCATGCTGCGCTTTCGCTTTCCCATCGTCATCATCGACGAGGACTTCCGCTCCGAGAACACCTCGGGTTTCGGCATCCGCGCGCTCGCCGAGGCCATCGAGAAAGAGGGCTTCGAAGTCGTCGGCGCCACGAGCTACGGCGACCTGTCGCAGTTCGCGCAGCAGCAAAGCCGCGCCAGCGCCTTCATCCTGTCGATCGACGACAACGAGTTCACGCCCGGCCCCGAGCTCGACCCGGCGGTGCTGAACCTGCGCAAGTTCATCGAGGAGATCCGCTTCAAGAACGCGGACATCCCGATCTACCTCTACGGCGAGACGCGCACCAGCCAGCACATCCCGAACGACGTGCTGCGCGAGCTGCACGGCTTCATCCACATGTTCGAGGACACGCCGGAGTTCGTCGCCCGGCACATCATCCGCGAGGCCCGCAGCTACCTCGACGGCCTGGCGCCGCCGTTCTTCAAGGCGCTGATGGACTACGCCCAGGACGGCTCGTACTCCTGGCACTGCCCCGGGCACTCGGGCGGCGTCGCCTTCCTGAAGAGCCCGGTGGGCCAGATGTTCCACCAGTTCTTCGGCGAGAACATGCTGCGCGCCGACGTCTGCAACGCCGTCGAGGAACTCGGCCAGCTGCTCGACCATACCGGCCCGGTGGCGGCGTCCGAGCGCAACGCGGCGCGCATCTTCAACGCCGACCACTGCTTCTTCGTCACCAACGGCACCAGCACCAGCAACAAGATGGTCTGGCACCACATGGTGGCGCCGGGCGACGTGGTCGTGGTCGACCGCAACTGCCACAAGTCGATCCTGCACTCGATCATCATGACGGGCGCGGTGCCGGTGTTCCTGACGCCCACGCGCAACCACTACGGCATCATCGGTCCGATCCCCGAAAGCGAGTTCTCGCGAGAGGCGATCGAACGCAAGATCGCCGCCAACCCGCTGCTCGCCGGCGTCGACCCGAAGCAGGTCAAGCCGCGCATCCTGACGCTGACGCAGAGCACCTACGACGGCGTGCTCTACAACACCGAGACGATCAAGCACGCGCTCGACGGCTATGTCGACGCGCTGCACTTCGACGAGGCCTGGCTGCCGCACGCCGCCTTCCACCGCTTCTACGGGCCCTTCCACTCGATGGGCAAGAAGCGGGCGCGGCCGAAGGACCAGTTGGTCTTCGCGACGCAGTCGACGCACAAGCTGCTGGCCGGCATCAGCCAGGCCAGCCAGGTGCTGGTGCAGGACGCGACCGAGCGCAAGCTCGACCGCCACCTCTTCAACGAGGCCTACCTGATGCACACCAGCACCTCGCCGCAGTACGCGATCATCGCCAGCTGCGACGTCGCCGCGGCGATGATGGAGGCGCCCGGCGGCCCGGCGCTGGTCGAGGAGAGCATCGTCGAATCGCTGGACTTCCGCCGCGCGATGCGCAAGGTCGAGCTCGAGTTCGGCGATGGCGACTGGTGGTTCAAGGTCTGGGGCCCGGACGATCTCGCCGGCGAAGGCATCGGCCAGAGCGCGCAGTGGGTGCTCGAGGCCGACGACGAGTGGCACGGCTTCGGCGCGCTGGCCGACGGGTTCAACATGCTGGACCCGATCAAGTGCACCTTGATCACGCCGGGGCTGGACCTGTCGGGCCGCTTCGCCGAGACCGGCATCCCGGCGTCGATCGTCACCAAGTTCCTCGCCGAACACGGCGTCGTCGTCGAGAAGACCGGGCTCTACTCGTTCTTCATCATGTTCACGATCGGCATCACCAAGGGCCGCTGGAACACGCTGCTGACGGCGCTGCAGCAGTTCAAGGACGACTACGACCGCAACGCGCCGATGTGGCGCGTGCTGCCCGAGTTCTGCGCCGCGCATCCGCGCTACGAGCGCATGGGCCTGCGCGACCTCTGCCAGGCGATCCACGAGCAGTACGCCAAGGGCGACATCGCCCGCCTGACGACCGAGATGTACGTCTCGGAGATCGTGCCGGCGATGAAGCCGACCGACGCCTTCGCCCACATCGCGCAGCGCCGCACCGAGCGCGTGGCCGTCGACGACCTGGAAGGCCGCATCGCGACCTCGCTGCTGACGCCGTACCCGCCGGGCATCCCGCTCCTGATCCCGGGCGAGCGCTTCAACAAGCGCATCGTCGACTACCTGCGCTTCACGCGCGAGTTCAACGCCGCCTTCCCGGGCTTCGCGACCGACGTGCACGGCCTCGTCGAGGACGTCGACGCCCAGGGCCGTCGCGGCTACTTCGTCGACTGCGTGCGCGAGGACTGATCGGCGCGCCGAGAGGAAAAACGGCCGGGAGGCGTTGCCCTCCCGGCCGTTCTGATTTGCGCAGCGCAAGGCGGCGATGCCGCCGGCACTCACTCCTCGCCGCGCACCATCGCCTGGCTGAAGCCGCCGTCGACGTAGGTGATCTCGGCGGTGACGCCGGAGGCCAGGTTCGACAGCAGGAAGGCGGCGACGTTGCCGACTTCCTCGATGGTCACGTTGCGGCCCAGCGGCGCGCTGCCGGCCACCAGGCCCAGCAGCTTGCCGAAGTCCTTCACGCCGCTGGCGGCCAGCGTCTTGATCGGGCCGGCGGAGATGCCGTTGACGCGGATGCCGCGCGGGCCGAGGCTGGCCGCGAGGTAGCGCACGCTGGCTTCGAGCGAGGCCTTGGCCAGGCCCATCGTGTTGTAGTTCGGCACCGCGCGCACCGCGCCCAGGTAGCTCATCGTCAGCAGCGCCGCATCGGGCTTGAGCATCGGCAGCGCCGCCTTGGCCAGGGCCGGGAAGCTGTAGGCCGAGATGTCGTGGGCGATGCGGAAGGCTTCGCGCGACAGGCCGTCGAGGAAGTCGCCGCCGATCGCCTCGCGCGGCGCGTAGCCGATCGAATGCACGAAGCCGTCGAACTGCGGCCAGTGCTCGGCCAACTGCTTGAACATCGTTTCGATCTGGGCGTCGTCGCCGACGTCGCATTCGAACACCAGTTCCGAATCGAACTCGCGGGCGAACTCGGTGATGCGGTCGCGGAAGCGCTCGCCGACATAGCTGAACGCGAGCTCCGCGCCTTGCGCACGGCAGGCGCGGGCCACGCCGTAGGCGATCGAGCGATTGGAGAGCAGGCCGGTGATGAGCAGGCGCTTGCCGGCAAGAAAACCCATGGTGACTCCGTTCTTGGGGAAGGCGGGATTTTGGCATCCCTGCAGCGCCGGTGTTCTGCCCTTGCTCAGGATTTGAGCCGCGGCTATAATGCCCCTTTCCCGGGAAATGCTGGCGTGGGCGGATTCTTCCAGCCCATTTTTTTTGCTCGAACGCCTTTTCGGGGTTGCCGGCGTGCTTGCCGAGGGCTATCGAAGCCCGAACAGACAAGCGCGTCGCGACCTCCGGCTCAAGAAGGCGGCAGCAAGACGCCTCGGCGGCCCCGGGGGGTGACGCCAGCATCGGGCAACCGGTGACGGCGGGCGCGAACCGGTAAAGGACACGGGGCACTTTGAGCGAAGCGGACACGGCAGACAAGGCAGGCGCCAGCGGCGACGGACGTCGCACGAGCTGGCGCGACACGATCGAGCGCACGGTCGCCGGCCTGGGTTACGACCTGGTGGACATCGAGCGCGTCGGTCGCGGGCTGCTGCGTGTCACGATCGATCGCATCCCCGGCCAGGCCTACCCGGTCGAAGGCGAGTTCATCACGGTCGAAGACTGCGAAACCGTCACGCGCCAGCTCCAGTATGTGCTGGAAGTCGAGAACGTCGACTACGAGCGCCTGGAAGTCTCGTCCCCCGGGCTGGACCGGCCGCTGCGCCGTGCCGCCGACTACGAGCGTTTCTCCGGTCAGGAGATCGAACTCACGCTGCGGCAGCCGTTCCAGGGCCGCAAGCATTGGAAGGGTGTCCTGAACAAAGCGGAAGGCGAGGGCTGGTGTCTCGTCTTCCAGGACGGCAAGGCCGAGCAGGTGCTGGCGTTCTCGCTCGACGAGGTGCGCGAGTCCCGGCTCGTCCCGGTGGTGGATTTCAAAGGCCGGCGCGGCCGCAAGGCCGGCACTGAGCCGGGGGTAGACGGAGGTCTGGAGCGATGAATCGCGAAATGCTGATGCTGGTGGACGCCATCTCGCGCGAGAAGACGGTCGATCGCGACGTCGTCTTCGGCGCGGTCGAGGCCGCACTGGCCTCGGCCACGAAGAAGCTGCACGGCGGCGAGGTCGACATCCGCGTGGCGGTCGACCGGGAAACCGGCGAGTACGAAACCTTCCGCCGCTGGCACGTCGTGCCCAACGAGGCCGGCCTGCAGAACCCGGATGCCGAGGTCCTGCTGTTCGAGGCCCAGGAGCAGATCGCGGACATCGAGGTCGACGACTACATCGAAGAGTCGGTCGAGTCGGTGCCCATCGGTCGCATCGGTGCCCAGGCGGCCAAGCAGGTGATCCTGCAGAAGATCCGCGACGCCGAGCGCGAGCAGCTGCTCAACGACTTCCTGGCGCGTGGCGACAAGATCTTCGTCGGCACCGTCAAGCGTCTGGACAAGGGCGACATCATCGTCGAGTCCGGCCGGGTCGAAGGGCGCCTGAAGCGCAGCGAGATGATCCCGAAGGAAAACCTGCGCTCGGGCGACCGCGTGCGGGCTTTCATCCTCGGCGTCGACCCGACGCAGCGTGGCCCGCAGATCATGCTGTCTCGCAGCGCGCCGGGCTTCATGGTCGAACTCTTCGCCCAGGAAGTGCCCGAGATCGAGCAGGGCCTGCTGGAGATCAAGAGCTGCGCCCGCGACCCGGGCAGCCGCGCCAAGATCGCCGTCGTCAGCCATGACCGCCGTGTCGACCCGATCGGCACCTGTGTCGGCGTGCGCGGCTCGCGCGTCAACGGCGTGACGACCGAACTCGCCGGCGAACGCGTGGACATCGTGCTGTGGTCGGAAGACCCGGCGCAGTTCGTCATCGGCGCGCTGGCCCCGGCGAACGTGCAGAGCATCGTCGTCGACGAGGAGCGCCACGCGATGGACGTGGTCGTCGACGAGGAGAATCTCGCGATCGCCATCGGCCGCGGCGGCCAGAACGTGCGCCTGGCGTCCGAACTGACCGGCTGGCGCATCAACATCATGACCGCCGAGGAATCGCAGGCCAAGCAGGCCACCGAGACCGAGTCGGTGCGCAAGGTGTTCGTCGAGAAGCTCGACGTCGACGAGGAAGTCGCCGACATCCTGATCGCCGAAGGCTTCACGAGCCTCGAGGAAGTGGCCTACGTGCCGCTGCAGGAGATGCTCGAGATCGACGCGTTCGACGAAGACACCGTGCACGAGCTGCGCACCCGTGCCAAGGACGCGCTGCTGACGATGGAGATCGAGCGCGAGGAGAAGGTCGACGAGGTGTCGCAAGACCTTCGCGATCTCGAGGGGCTGTCGCCCGAGCTGATCGGCAAGTTGTCCGACGGCGGCGTCAACACCCGCGACGACCTCGCCGACCTGGCCGTCGACGAACTGGTCGAGATGACCGGCGTCGACGAGACGCAGGCGCGTGCCCTGATCATGAAGGCGCGCGAGCATTGGTTCACTGCCTGAACGACAGACTGCTGAACGCTCGCGCCCGCTGCAAAAAACCGAGGAATACCGCCACATGGCCGTGACTACCGTCGCCCAGTTCGCCCTCCAGCTCAACCGCCCGACGGCGGCGCTGCTGGAGCAGCTGCAGTCGGCCGGCGTCGCCAAGAAGTCGCCCGACGACGCGCTGACCGACGCGGACAAGGAGCGTCTGCTCGAGTTCCTGCGTTCGTCGCACGGCACTGGCGGCGCCGAGCGCAAGAAGATCACCCTGACGCGCAAGTCGACCACCGAGATCAAGCAGGCCGATGCCAGCGGCAAGGCTCGCACGATCCAGGTCGAGGTGCGCAAGAAGCGTGTCTTCGTCAAGCGTGACGACGTCCCCGGCGGCGAGATGACCGCCGGCCCGTCGGCCGAGGAGCTCGATCTCCAGCGCCGCGAGGAAGAAGCGCGCGCCGAAGCCGAAGCCCTGCGCCGCCAGGAAGAGGAACTCGCCGAGCAGCGCCGCCGCCGCGAAGAGCAGGAGCGCCAGGCCCGCGAAGCCGCCGAAGCTGCTGCCAAGGCCGCCGCCGAAGCGGCTGCCAAGGCCGCCGCCGAAGCCGCCGCGAAGGCCGCCGCCGAAGCCGCCGCCAAGGCTGCGGCCGAGGAAGCGGCGCGTGCCCAGGCCGCGCAGTCGGCCAAGCCGGCCGAAGCCGCGAAGCCGGCCGCGGCGGCCGAGGCGGCCAAGCCCGTCGAAGCCGCCAAGCCCGCCGAAGCTCCGAAGGCCGAACCGGCCAAGCCCGCCGAGCCGCCCAAGCCGGTGCTGCGTGTCGTCAAGGCTGCCGACAAGGCCGCCGAGGACAGCGCACGTCAGGCCGAACTCGAACGCAAGCGCAAGGCCGCCGAGGCCGAGGCCGCCGCCATCCGCGCGATGATGGCGCAGCCGCGCAAGACGCTCGTGGCCAAGAAGCCCGAGGAGCCGAAGCCCGAAGCGGCCAAGGAAGCGATCAAGGGCACGATCCACAAGCCGGCCGCCAAGCCGGGCGCACCGGGTTCCGCGCCGTCGTCGACGACGGCCGCCAAGCCGGGCGACAAGAAACAGGTCAAGTCCGAGAAGCTGTCCTCGAGCTGGGCCGACGACGCCGCGAAGAAGCGTGCCGCGCTGAAGACGCGCGGCGACGCCGGTGGCGCGCGTCCGGGCTGGCGTGCGCCGCGTGGCGGCATGCGGGGTGGCCGCGGTGACCGCGACGGCGGCTCCAACTTCACGCCGCCGCCCGAGCAGCAGATCCAGGAAGTGCACGTGCCGGAGACGATTTCCGTCGCCGACCTCGCGCACAAGATGTCCGTCAAGGCCAGCGAGCTGATCAAGCAGCTGATGAAGCTGGGCCAGATGGTCACGATCAACCAGCAGCTGGACCAGGAAACGGCCATGATCCTCGTCGAGGAGATGGGCCACAAGGCGTTCGCCGCCAAGCTGGACGATCCGGAAGCCTTCACCGAGGAAGAGACCGCCGCGCACAACGCCGCCGAGGCGCTGCCGCGTCCGCCGGTCGTCACCGTGATGGGCCACGTCGACCACGGCAAGACCTCGCTGCTGGACTACATCCGCCGTGCCCGCGTCGCCGCGGGTGAAGCCGGCGGCATCACGCAGCACATCGGCGCCTACCACGTCGAGACGCCGCGCGGCGTCGTCACCTTCCTCGACACCCCGGGCCACGCGGCGTTCACCGCGATGCGTGCCCGCGGCGCCAAGGCGACCGACATCGTCATCCTGGTCGTGGCCGCCGACGACGGCGTCATGCCGCAGACCAAGGAAGCGATCTCGCACGCCAAGGCGGCCCAGGTGCCCATCGTCGTGGCGCTGAACAAGATCGACAAGCCGGACGCCAACCCCGAGCGCGTGAAGAGCGAGCTCGTCGCCGAAGGCGTCGTGCCCGAGGACTTCGGCGGTGACTCGCCGTTCGTCCCGGTGTCGGCCAAGACCGGTACCGGCATCGACGACCTGCTCGAGCAGGTGCTGCTGCAGGCCGAGGTGCTGGAACTGAAGGCGCCGGTCGAAGCCGCCGCCC
Source organism: Rubrivivax gelatinosus IL144 (assembly GCF_000284255.1). Taxonomy (NCBI): domain Bacteria; kingdom Pseudomonadati; phylum Pseudomonadota; class Betaproteobacteria; order Burkholderiales; family Sphaerotilaceae; genus Rubrivivax; species Rubrivivax gelatinosus. The sequence continues at coordinate 2,997,550 of NC_017075.1, read as the reverse complement.
GCGGTCTCGTCATCGAAGCCCGCCTGGACAAGGGCCGCGGCCCGGTGGCCACGGTGCTGGTGCAGAGCGGCACGCTGAAGAAGGGCGACGTCGTGCTCGCCGGCTCGAGCTACGGCCGGGTCCGCGCGATGCTCGACGAAGACGGCAAGAACACCGAGTCCGTCGGTCCGTCGATGCCGGTCGAGATCCAGGGCCTGACCGAGGTGCCGCAAGCCGGCGACGAGTTCATCGTGCTGACCGACGAGCGCCGGGCGCGCGAAATCGCCACCTTCCGCCAAGGCAAGTACCGCGACGTCAAGCTTGCGAAGCAGCAGGCCGCGAAGCTGGAAAACATGTTCGACCAGCTCGGCGACGCCGCGCAGACGCTGCCGCTGATCATCAAGGCCGACGTGCAGGGTTCGCAGGAAGCGCTGGCGCAGAGCCTGCAGAAGCTTTCGACGGCCGAGGTCAAGGTGCAGATCGTGCACGCGGCGGTCGGTGGCATCAGCGAGAGCGACGTCAACCTGGCGATCGCCTCCAAGGCCGTCATCATCGGCTTCAACACGCGGGCCGATGCCGGTGCGCGCAAGCTGGCCGAGGGCAACGGCGTCGACCTGCGCTACTACAACATCATCTACGACGCGGTCGACGAGGTGAAGGCGGCGATGGCGGGCATGCTGGCGCCGGAGCAGCGCGAGGAAGTCATCGGCATGGCCGAGATCCGCCAGGTGTTCGTGGCCAGCAAGATCGGCACGGTCGCCGGCTGCATGATCACGGCCGGCCAGGTGACCCGCAACGCACGCTTCCGCCTGCTGCGCGACAACGTCGTCGTCTACACCGGCGAGATCGAGTCGCTCAAGCGGATGAAGGACGACGTTCGCGAAGTCAAGGAAGGCTTCGAGTGCGGCATCAAGCTGAAGAACTACAACGACATCCGCGAAGGCGACCAGCTCGAAGTCTTCGAAGTCAAGGAAGTGGCGCGGACTCTGTGAGTCCCCTTGGCTCCCGCCCGGCCGCAATGCCGGGCGAGGGGCGCTACCGACCTTGATCGCGAGCGGCCCCGCCTTGGCGGGGTCGCGTGTTTTTTGGAGCATCCCGATGCGTCACAAGAAAGCCCCCGTCAACCGCAGCTTCCGCGTCGCCGACCAGATCCAGCGTGATCTGGCCGATCTGATCCGCGAGCTGAAGGACCCGCGCATCGGCATGGTCACGATCAACAGCGTCGAGGTCTCGCCCGACTACGCGCACGCCCAGGTCTATTTCTCGGTGCTGGTCGGCAGCGCCGAGGACAGCGCCACGGCGCTCAACGAAGCCGCCGGCTTCCTGCGCAACGGCCTGTTCAAGCGCCTGGCGATCCACACCGTGCCGACGCTGCACTTCCATTTCGACCGCACGACCGAACGTGCGGCCGACCTGTCGGCGCTGATCGCCAAGGCCAACGCCACGCGCGCCAAGGACGACTGAGCCCGCCGCGATGAGCAACGCCCGTCCTCCCCGTTTGCCGCGCCGTGCCCTGCACGGCGTGCTGCTGCTCGACAAGCCGATCGGCTGGACGAGCAACGACGCGCTGCAGAAGACCAAGGGTCTGCTGCGCGCGGAGAAGGGCGGCCACACCGGCACGCTGGACCCGCTGGCCACCGGGCTGCTGCCGCTGTGCTTCGGCGCCGCGACCAAGTTCTCACAGGCCAGCCTGGACGCCGACAAGCGCTACACCGCGACCCTGCACCTGGGCCGCACGACGAGCACCGGCGACCTCGAAGGCGAAGTCGTCGAGGAGCGCCCGGTCGACTGCGACCGCGCCGCGATCGACGCCGTGCTGGCGCGGTTCACCGGCGAGATCGACCAGCTGCCGCCGATGCACTCGGCGCTCAAGCACCAGGGCCGTGCGCTCTACGAGTACGCGCGCCAGGGCGTCGAGGTCGAGCGCGAGCCGCGCCGGGTGACGATCCGATCGCTGGCCGTGCTCGACTGGAACTCGCCGACGCTGGTGCTCGACGTCGAGTGCAGCAAGGGCACCTACGTGCGCACGCTGGCCGAGGACATCGGCCGCGCGCTCGGCTGCGGCGCCCACCTGTCGGCGCTGCGCCGCACCGCCAGCGGCGCCTTGTCGCTGCAGGGCGCGGTGACGATCGCCGAACTCGAGGCGATGGCGCCCGAGGCGCGCGCCGCGCTGCTGCACCCGGTGGACTGCCTCGTCGCCGACTGGCCCGCCGTGCGACTGGACGAGGAGGACGCCGGTCGTTTCCTCAGCGGCCAGCGCCGCCGCATCCAACATGCCGACGCTGCCGCCGTGCGCGTCTATGGCCCCGATCCGCGCGCCTTTCTCGGCAGCGCCCACGTCACCCGCGGCGAACTCATCGCCGACCGCCTGCTGAGCCCGCCCGAAGTGGCGTCGCAGCTCGGCGCTCCCGTCCCACTTACTTCCGCCACGCCCGCCGAGGCCGAGGCCTGACATGACCCAGCCGATCCGCAACATCGCCATCATCGCCCACGTCGACCATGGCAAGACCACGCTCGTCGACCAGCTCCTGCGCCAGAGCGGCACCTTCCGTGACAACGAGAAGATCGCCGAGCGCGTGATGGACAGCAACGACATCGAACGCGAACGCGGGATCACGATCCTGGCGAAGAACTGCGCCGTGCGCTGGCAGGACACGCACATCAACATCGTCGACACCCCGGGGCACGCGGACTTCGGCGGCGAGGTCGAACGTGCGCTGTCGATGGTCGATGGCGTCGTGCTGCTGATCGACGCCCAGGAAGGCCCGATGCCGCAGACGCGCTTCGTGACCAAGAAGGCGCTGGCGCTGGGCCTCAAGCCCATCGTCGTCGTCAACAAGGTCGACAAGCCCGGCTCGCGCCCCGACTACGTCATCAACGCCGCCTTCGACCTGTTCGACAAGCTCGGCGCCACCGACGACCAGCTCGACTTCCCGGTGGTCTACGCCTCGGGCCTGAACGGCTGGGCGGCGCTGGAAGAGGGCGAGCCGGGCGAAGCCTGGGGCACCGACATGGCGCCGCTGTTCGAGACCATCCTCAGGCACGTACCGGCGCACGAAGGCTCGGCCGAGGCGCCGCTGCAGCTGCAGATCTCCTCGCTGGACTACTCGACCTTCGTCGGCCGCATCGGCGTCGGCCGCGTCAACAGCGGCACGCTCAAGCCCGCGCAGGACGTGCTGGTGATGGAAGGCCCGGACGGCCGCAGCTACAAGGGCCGCATCAACCAGGTGCTGAAGTTCGAGGGCCTGAACCGCGTGATGGCCGACGAAGCCGGCCCGGGCGACATCGTGCTCGTCAACGGCATCGAGGACGTGGCCATCGGGGTCACGCTGACCGACCCGGCCAACCCGCAGCCGCTGCCGATGCTGAGCGTCGACGAGCCGACGCTGACGATGAACTTCTGCGTCAACACGAGCCCCTTGGCCGGCCGCGAAGGCAAGTACGTCACCAGCCGCCAGATCTGGGACCGTCTGCAGAAGGAACTGCAGAGCAACGTCGCGCTGCGCGTCAAGGAGTCGGGCGAAGACGGCATCTTCGAGGTCTCCGGCCGCGGCGAACTGCACCTGACGATCCTGCTGGAGAACATGCGCCGCGAAGGCTACGAGCTGGCGGTCAGCAAGCCGCGCGTCGTCTTCCACGACGACGGCGGCGAGCGCCAGGAGCCGATCGAGCTGGTGACGGTCGACGTCGAGGACCAGCACCAGGGCGGCGTCATGCAGGCCCTGGGCGAGCGCAAGGGCGAACTCGCCAACATGGAAGTCGACGGCCGCGGCCGCGTGCGCCTGGAGTACCGCATCCCCGCGCGCGGGCTGATCGGCTTCTCCAACGAGTTCATGAACCTGACGCGCGGCACCGGCCTGATCAGCAACATCTTCGACGGCTACGAGGCCTACAAGGGCGAGATCGCCGGGCGCAAGAACGGCGTGCTGATCAGCATGGACGACGGCGAGATCATCACCTACGCGCTGGGCAAGCTCGACGACCGCGGCCGCATGTTCGTCAAGCCTGGCGACCCGACCTACGAAGGCATGATCGTCGGCATCCACAGCCGCGACAACGACCTCGTCGTCAACGCCACGCGCACCAAGCAGCTGACCAACTTCCGCGTCAGCGGCAAGGAAGACGCGATCAAGATCACGCCGCCGATCGAGCTGACGCTGGAGTACGCGGTCGAGTTCATCGAGGACGACGAGCTGGTCGAGATCACGCCGAAGAGCATCCGGATCCGCAAGCGCCATTTGAAGGAGCACGACCGGAAGCGTGCTTCGCGCGAAGGTAGTTGAACGCTGGCGGCGTGCGCCGCCCGCGTTCCGCTCTTCCGCACCGCTCCCCCCAGCCCCCCTCCGAGGGGCGGGCTCTGGCTAGATAGTTGCCCGGCTCGCTGCGCGAGCCTCTGTGGGCCATTCGCTCTTCTGCTTCTGCCGTGACACGCCGCAACGCCGTCCTGCTGATGATTCTCGTGACCTTCCTGTGGAGCATCGCGGGGGTGGTCACGCGGCAGCTCGAGGCGGCGCGCAGCTTCGAGGTGACGTTCTGGCGCAGCGCGTTCAACGCGCTGGCCTTGCTGGCGCTGCTGTCCTGGCTGCGCGGGCCGGCGCAGATCGTGCGCGCGATCCGCGACGGCGGGCGCATCGTCTGGTTCTCGGGCCTGTGCTGGGCCGCGATGTACACCTCGTTCATGGTCGCGCTGACGCTGACGACGGTGGCCAACGTGCTCGTGACGATGGCGCTCGGGCCGCTGATCACCGCGCTGCTGGCGCGGCTGGCGCTCGGCCACCGGCTGCCGGCGCGCACCTGGGGCGCGATCGGCGTCGCCGGCGCCGGCATCGCCTGGATGTACGGGCAGCAGCTGAGCGGCGACACGCGCCACGTGCTCGGCACGCTGGTGGCGCTGGCCGTGCCGGTGTCGGCGGCGGTCAACTGGACCCTCCTGCAGTCGCGCCGCGACGACCGCTCGACCGACATGCTGCCGGCGGTGCTGATCGGCGCGACGCTGTCGGCGCTGGCGACGCTGCCGCTGGCGATGCCGTTCCAGGCCTCGGCGCACGATCTCGGCCTGCTCGCGCTGCTGGGCTCGGTGCAGCTCGCCGTGCCCTGCCTGATCGCGGTCGCGCTGTCGCGCGTGCTGCCGGCGGCCGAGATGTCGCTGCTCGGGCTGCTGGAGGTGATCTTCGGCGTCACCTGGGCCTGGCTTGGCGCCGGCGAATCGCCCGACATGGCGGTGCTGGTCGGTGGCCTGCTCGTGCTCGCCGCGCTGGCGGGCAACGAGTGGCTGGGCATGCGCCGCCGCGTCTTCGCCTGAGCTAGAGCTGGGCGCCGAACAGGCGCGCCAGGTTCACGCGTGCCTTCAGCCGCGTGCACAGCATGAACACGCCGACCATCTTGCGCTGCAGGAACACCAGGTCCGGCGGCGGTGCGTGCGAGAAGCCGTCGCCGAAGAACTGCTCGCGGCCGGCGTCGAAGCTGCGTTTGAACAGGTCCGAGCCTGCGAAGTCGAACGGCCGGTCGTGGGCCAGCGGTTCGCCGATCGTCAGGATCAGCTGCACGACGCCGCGCGCCTGCTCGGGCGGGTCGCCCTCGGCGATGAAGCCGGCGCGGCGTGCGGCCCGCGTCATCGCCTCCGCGTCCTGGTCGCGCATCGCGCGACCCAGGGCGCGCAGGTGCTCGACACGCTGCAGGCTCACCGCCTGTGTGGCGCCGAAGTCCAGCAGCGCGACGCGGCGCGTCGCCGGGTCGTAGAGGTAGTTGGCGAAGTTCGGGTCGGTCTGCACCAGGCGCAGCTCGAAGATCTCGCGCACGACGAGGTGGCATAGCGCCTCGGCGACGCGGTCGCGGTGGGCCTGCGGCACGCCCGGCGCGGCGAGGTGGTCGATGGTGTCGCCGGGCTGGAAGCTGGTCGCCAGGATGCGGCCGGTCGAGTGCTCGGCGTCGACCTCGGGCACGACGAAGAGCTCGTCGTCACCGAGCCGTTCGCGGTACTCCTCGAGCGCGCGCGCCTCGGCGACGTAGTCGGTCTCCTGGTGCAGCACGCGGCGCACGCGTTCGAACAGCGGTGCCGGGTCCAGCCCGGCAGGTACCAGCCCCGGCGTCTTAGCCAGCAGCGCGAGGTTGGCGACGTCGCTGTCGATGCTCTCGCGCACGCCGGGATACTGGATCTTCAGCGCCAGCACGCGGCCGTCGTGCGTCGTCGCGCGGTGCACCTGGCCGATCGAGGCCGCGGCGATCGGCTCGAAGCTGAACTGGCGGAAGCGCCGGTGCCAGCCGACGCCGTACTCCTGCTCCAGCACCTCGGCCAGCTGCGAGGCCGGCATCACGTGGGCGCGGTCGCGCAGCGTGCCCAGCAGCTCGGCGAACTCCGGCGGCAGCACGCCGTGGCCGTCCATCGACATCAGCTGGCCGAACTTCATCGCCGCGCCGCGCAGCCGCGACAGGCGGTTGGCCAGCCGCCGGGCGTTGGCCGGCGTCAGCATCATCGCCGAGGGCTTGGGCAGCTGGCCGCGCGCCAGCCGCGACAGGCCTTCGGCGGCGGCGCCGGCCGCCAGTTCGCCGACCGCGCGGCCGAAGTGCAGCAGCCGGCGCGTGCGGCCCTGGGGAACGGAGGCGGTGCGGGGAGGGCGCTTGTCGGTCATCGGGCGTCGCGTCGTCGGAGCCCTGCATTGCACACCGTCGCGGCGTGCGCGTCGGTGACCTGGAACACGCAGCGCTTCAGCGCGTGGCCGAAGCGGCGGCGCTCGGCGCCTCGGGCGCCAGCAGCAGCACCTGGGCCTTGCCGCCGACGCAGTTGACGCCGCGGCCGGTCGGGCATTCTCGTACCTGGGCGTCGCGCGGGTGCTCGGGGCGGCCGGGCGGGTCCAGCAGCATCGACACGACCGTGATCGCGGTCGCGATCGCCAGCGCGACGATCAGCAGCCGGCGCCGGCGCGGGATCGGGCGATAACGCGGCAGCTCGGGGGCGACCTCGGGAGGCTTCTCGGACATCGGAAAAAAGGCCGGCGCCCCGAGGGCGCCGGCACGTGCGGGAAAGATCGCGAGCTTACTGCGACGCGGCCGGGGCCGAGGGCTCGGCCATCGGCGCCGCCGGCATCGCCGGCGCGGTCTCGGCCGGTTGCACCACTGGTGCCGGCTCGACGTGTGAGGCCTTGACCGGGTTGCTGGCCAGCGGCAGCAGCGGGACGATCAGCAGCGCGACGATGTTGATGATCTTGATCAGCGGGTTGACGGCCGGGCCGGCGGTGTCCTTGTAGGGGTCGCCGACGGTGTCACCCGTCACCGCCGCCTTGTGCGCCTCGCTGCCCTTCTTGTGCAGCACGCCGTTGGCGTCGGTGAAGCCTTCTTCGATCAGCTTCTTCGCATTGTCCCAGGCGCCGCCGCCGGTGCACATCGAGATGCCGACGAAGATGCCGGTGACGATGGTGCCCATCAGCAGCCCGCCCAGCGCCGCCGGGCCGAGCAGCATGCCGACCAGGATCGGCGCCACGACCGGCAGCAGCGACGGCACGATCATCTCCTTGATCGCGGCGGTGGTCAGCATGTCGACCGCGGTGCCGTACTCCGGCTTCGCGGTGCCTTCCATGATGCCCTTGATGTCGCGGAACTGGCGCCGCACCTCGACCACCACCGAGCCGGCGGCGCGGCCGACGGCTTCCATCGCCATCGACGCGAAGAGGTAGGGGATCAGACCGCCGATGAAGAGGCCGACGATCACGCGGTGGTCGCTCAGGTCGAAGGCCAGCGACATGCCGCGCGCTTCCAGTGCGTGGGTGTAGTCGGCGAACAGCACCAGCGCGGCCAGGCCGGCCGAGCCGATGGCGTAGCCCTTGGTCACGGCCTTGGTCGTGTTGCCGACGGCGTCCAGCGGGTCGGTGATGTCGCGCACGCTGTCGGGCAGGCCCGACATCTCGGCGATGCCGCCGGCGTTGTCGGTGATCGGGCCGTAGGCGTCGAGCGCGACGACGATGCCGGCCATGCTGAGCATCGAGGTCGCGGCGATCGCGATGCCGTACAGGCCGGCGAGCGCGTAGGCGCTGTAGATCGCCAGGCAGACGAAGATCACCGGCCAGGCGGTGGACTTCATGCTGACGCCCAGGCCGGCGATGATGTTCGTGCCGTGGCCGGTGGTCGAGGCCTGCGCGACGTGCTGCACCGGCTTGAACTGCGTGCCGGTGTAGTACTCGGTGATCCAGACCATCGCCGCCGTCAGCACCAGGCCGACGACGCAGGCGCCGAACAGCCGCATCTGCGTGCTCGCGCCGAGCGCGTCGTCGGGCATCACCAGGCGCGTGACGAAGAAGAAGAACACCAGCGAGATCGCGCCGGCGACGATCAGCCCCTTGTACAGGGCCGGCATCACGTTCTTCATGCCCGGGCTGGCCTTGACGAAGGCGCAGCCGATGATCGAGGCGATGATCGAGACGCCGCCCAGCACCAGCGGATAGACCGCCGCGGCCAGCGCCGCGTTGGGCAGCAGCAGCGCGCCCAGCGCCATCGCCGCGATCAGCGTCACGGCGTAGGTCTCGAACAGGTCGGCCGCCATGCCGGCGCAGTCGCCGACGTTGTCGCCGACGTTGTCGGCGATCACCGCCGGGTTGCGCGGGTCGTCCTCGGGGATGCCGGCTTCGACCTTGCCCACCAGGTCGGCGCCGACGTCGGCGCCCTTGGTGAAGATGCCGCCGCCCAGGCGCGCGAAGATCGAGATCAGCGACGAACCGAAGGCCAGGCCGAGCAGCGGCTTGAGCGTCGCCGAGTCGGCGTGCTGGCCGCCGCTCAGCAGCCAGAAGAACAGCGACACGCCCAGCAGCCCCAGGCCGACGACGAGCATGCCGGTGATCGCACCGCCCTTGAAGGCGACATCCAGCGCCGGGCCGATGCCCTTGGTGGCCGCCTGCGCGGTGCGCACGTTGGCGCGCACCGAGACGTTCATGCCGATGAAGCCGCAGGCACCCGAAAGTACGGCCCCCAAAACGAACCCGGCGGCCGTAAGGCCGCCGAGGAAGAAGAAGATCAGGATCGCGAGAACCGCGCCGACGATGGCAATTGTCTTGTATTGCCTCGCCAGATATGCCGCCGCGCCTTGCTGGATGGCACCGGCGATTTCCTGCATGCGTGCATTGCCGGCATCCTGGGAGAGGATCCATCCCCGCTGGATGAATCCGTAGAGCACGGCCGCCAGGCCACACCCCAGCGCTATGTACAGCGCCAAACTTGTCGTCATGGAAAGAGCTCCTTCCTCTCGTTCGGGTCTAGTCTCTTCTCTCTCTATCTCTCGCACGCCGCCCGGGCGCTTCGGGTCGGCTGGCGCGGCATGCTATGTGAAGGCTATCACGCTCGGTTCGGGGTTTTCCTATGTCCGAGTGCCCGGATGAGCCGGGTCAAGGCGGCCGCGCGTCAGGCGAGGGCAAGCGTGGCGCCTAGAATCGCGCCCCGATCTTTCTCTCGCTCTCCTCTCTCTTTCTCTCCTCTTGCCCGAGACCGCTGCATGAGCCTGCACAACGTGACCCCCGGCGCCAAGGCGCCCGACGAGTTCAACGTCATCATCGAGATTCCGATGAACGGCGACCCGATCAAGTACGAGGTCGACCACGACTCGGGGGCGCTGTTCGTCGACCGCTTCATGAGCACGGCGATGCACTACCCGTGCAACTACGGCTACGTGCCCAACACGCTGGCCGACGACGGCGATCCGGTCGACGTGCTTGTCATCACCCCGGTGCCGCTGATTCCCGGCGTCGTCGTCACCTGCCGCCCGATCGGCATGCTGAAGATGGACGACGAAGCCGGCGGCGACAACAAGCTGCTGGCCGTGCCGACGACCAAGATCCTGTCGCTGTACTCGTCCTGGCAGAAGCCCGAGGACCTGAACCCGGCGCGCCTGAAGGCGATCCAGCACTTCTTCGAGCACTACAAGGACCTCGAACAAGGCAAGTGGGTCAAGGTGCTGGGCTGGGAAGGCCCGGACGCAGCGAAAGCCGAAGTGCGCGCCGGCATGGCCAACTGGTCCAAGGAACGCGCCGGCGCCTGAGCGCCGGCCGCGGCGGCTTCAGCCGCCGCCCGGTCCTCGCCTGAACGGGCTGCGCTCGCGCAGCTCGTCCTCCCAGGCGGCCACGCCTTCGCCTTCGCGCGCCAGGAACTCGGCCACCGCCCCGGCGAAACGCGGGTCGCGCAGCCAGTGCGCCGAGCTCGTGCGCACTGGCAGCAGGCCGCGCGCCATCTTGTGTTCGCCCTGGGCACCGCCTTCGAAGCGGCGGAAGCCGTTGGCCAGGCACCAGGCCAGCGGCTGGTAGTAGCAGGCCTCGAAGTGCACGAAGGGCAGCGGCTCGACCGCGCCCCAGTAGCGGCCCCAGGCGGCGCCGCTGCCGCGGTCGATCGCCACCAGCGAGGCCGCGACCGGCCGGCCCTCGCGCCGGCCGACGAACATCAGCCAGTGCGGCGCCATCGTCGTCTGCATGCGGGCGAAGAAATCGCGGGTCAGGTAGGGCGTCGACTGGTGCGCCGCATAGGTCAGCGTGTAGCAGCGATGGAAGAAGTCCCACAGCCCGGTGTCGATCGCCTCGCCCTCGTGGACGCTGAACTCGACGCCGAGTTCGGCGACGCGGCGGCGTTCCTGCTGGATCTTCTTGCGCTTGTCGCGCTGCAGCCGGGCGAGCAGGGCGTCGAAGTCGGCCACCGGCTGCGCTTCGTCGCGGGTCCAGTGGAACTGCAGGTTCTCGCGCAGCATCCAGCCGGCGCGCTCGAAGGCCGCACGGTCGGCGTCGTCGACGTAGAGCACGTGGACCGAGGACAGCCCGGCCTCGTCGGCAAACTCGCGGATCGTCGCCACCAGGGCCTCGCGCGCCGCGTCGTCGCGTGCCATCAGCCGGGTTCCCGGTACCGGCGTGAACGGCACCGCGCCCAGCAGCTTGGGGTAGTAGCGCAGCCCGTGACGGCGATAGGCGTCGGCCCAGGCCCAGTCGAAGACGTACTCGCCCCAGGAATGGGTCTTCAGGTACAGCGGCGCGGCGCCGACCAGTCCGCCGCCGTCGTCGTGCAGGGTCAGGAAACGTGGGGTCCAGCCCGTTGCGGGAACCGCGCTTGCCGACTCGTGCAGCGCCGCGAGGTACTCGTGGCGCAGGAAGGGCGTCGGTGCCGGCTGGCTCGCCAGCAACGCGTTCCAGGCCTGCGCGTCCAGGCGAGCGGGGTCGGTCTCGACCCCGATGTGATAATCCGATCCCGTGAGCCCTCGTGACATTCAGCGGAGCCGTCGATGAAGGTCGCGCTGGCCCAGTTCAACGCCGTCGTCGGTGATCTCGCCGGCAACTCCCGTCGCCTCGAAGACGCCGCGCGCCGCGCCTACGCGCAGGGTGCGCGCCTGGTGCTGGCCCCCGAGCTGGCGCTGACCGGCTACCCGCCCGAGGACCTGCTGCTGCGTCCGGCTTTCATGCACGCTTGCGCCGAGGCGCTGGCGGCGCTGGCCGAGGCATTGCAAGACTGCGAAGGGCTGCATCTGGTCGTCGGGCACCCGCATCAGTTCGGCGAGCGCGGCGATCTTAGGACCAAGTCCGTGACCGTGCAGCAGCGCTACAACGCGGCCTCGCTGCTGGCACAGGGACGCGTGCAGGCCACCTACTGCAAGCGCGAGCTGCCCAACTACCAGGTCTTCGACGAGCGCCGTTACTTCGTCTCCGGCCGCGACGCCGGCCTGCCGCCGCTGGTCTTCGACTGCGAAGGCCGGCGCTTCGGCGTCGTCATCTGCGAGGACGCCTGGTTCGACGAGCCCGCGCGTCTGGCGCGCGACGCCGGCGCCCAGGTGCTGTGCGTGCTCAACGCCTCGCCCTTCCATCTCGGCAAGGCCGAGGAGCGCCAGGCCCGCATGGCCGAGCGCGCGCGCGACGTCGGCCTGCCGCTGCTGTTCTCGCACCTGGTCGGCGGCCAGGACGAGGTCGTCTTCGACGGCGCCTCGTTCGCGCTCGACGCCTCGGGCGAGGTGGCGGCGCGTGCCGCGACCTTCGCCGAGGATCTGCTGATCGTCGATCTCGACGCCGACGGTCGCCCCAGCGGCCCGGTCGCCGCGGCGCCGGGCCTCGAACGCCAGGCCTGGGACGCGCTCGTCACCGGCGTGCGCGACTACCTGGGCAAAAACGGCTTTCCCGGCGCGATCATCGGCCTGTCCGGCGGCATCGACTCGGCGCTGGTGCTGGCGGTGGCCGTCGACGCGCTCGGCGCCGACAAGGTGCGCGCGGTGATGATGCCCTCGCCGTACACCGCCGACATCTCCTGGATCGACGCCCGCGACATGGCTGCGCGCCTGGGCGTGCGCTACGACGAGATCGACATCGCGCCGATGTTCGACACCTTCCGCGCCGCGCTTTCGCCGCAGTTCGCCGGGCTGGCCGAGGACACGACCGAAGAGAACCTGCAGGCGCGCATCCGCGGCACGCTCTTGATGGCGCTGTCGAACAAGACCGGCGCCATCGTGCTGACCACCGGCAACAAGAGCGAGATGGCCACCGGCTACTGCACGCTCTATGGCGACATGGCCGGCGGCTTCGCGGTCATCAAGGACGTCGCCAAGACCCTGGTCTACCGCCTGGCGAACTGGCGCAACACGCAGGGCGCCGAGGTGATCCCGCAGCGCATCATCACGCGCCCGCCCTCGGCCGAGCTGCGCCCGGACCAGACTGACCAGGACAGCCTGCCGCCTTACGAGGTGCTGGACGCGATCCTGGCGCGCTACATGGAAGACGACCAGAGCGTCGAGCAGATCGTCGCCGCCGGTTTCGCGCGCGCCGACGTCGAACGCGTCACCCGGCTCATCAAGATCAACGAGTACAAACGGCGTCAGGCGCCGGTCGGCATCCGCATCACCCATCGGGCGTTCGGGCGCGACTGGCGGTACCCCATCACGTCGAGGTTCCGTGCTTAAATTCCCGTCAGTCCAACGTCTTTCCCCGGAGCTACCCGCATGAAGCAGATCACCGCCGTCATCAAGCCGTTCAAGCTCGAAGAAGTCCGCGAAGCCCTGGGCGAGGTCGGCGTCTCCGGTCTGACCGTCACCGAAGTCAAGGGCTTCGGCCGCCAGAAGGGCCACACCGAGCTCTACCGCGGCGCCGAGTACGTCGTCGACTTCCTGCCCAAGGTGAAGATCGAGGTCGTCGTCAAGGACGACGACGTCGACCGCTGCATCGACGCCATCGTCAAGGCCGCCAAGACCGGCAAGATCGGCGACGGCAAGATCTTCGTCACCTCGGTCGACCAGGTGGTGCGCATCCGCACCGGCGAGACCGACGAATCGGCGGTCTGAGGCCTGCCCGGCCGCGGCCGGGCTTTGTCCAGGACGACGGGGCCCCGCGCGAGCGGTGCCCCGTTGTTCTTGGTGGCCTCAGATGCGGCCGAAATGGTCCGGGCCGCCGGCCTGATGCGCCAGCGTCGCCAGCCGGTCCAGCAGCGCCAGCGGGTCGCGTTCGACCTGCAGCACCGCCTGCTGGGCTTCGGACAGGAAACCTTCTTCGACGGTGCGGCGCATGAAGGCCAGCAGGCCTTCGTAGAAGCCGTCGACGTCGAGCAGGCCGATCGGCTGGTCGTGGTAGCCCAGCTGGCGCCAGGTCCAGACCTCGAACAGCTCTTCCAGCGTGCCGATGCCGCCCGGCAGCGCGATGAAGGCGTCGGCACGCTCGGCCATCATCTGCTTCCTCTTGTGCATCGTCGGCACGACGTGCAGCTCGGTGAGGCCGCGGTGGCCGACCTCGCGCTTCATCAGCGACTCGGGGATCACGCCGACGACGCGGCCGCCTGCTGCCAGCACCGCATCGGCGACTTCGCCCATCAGGCCGACCTTGCCGCCGCCGTAGACGAGCTGCCAGCCGCGCTCGCCGATCGCGCGGCCGAGCACGCGGGCGGCTTCGGTGTAGGCGGCGCGCTGGCCGTGGCGCGAGCCGCAGTAGACGCAGACGGTGAAGGGAGGGGGAGGCGCGATGTCGTTCATCGCGCCGATTGTCTCAGGCGAACCGCTGCCAGAGCGCGCCCAGCCAGATCGCCCCGGTCAGCACCAGCGACAGCATGACGGCAGCGCTGCCCAGGTCCTTGGCGCGTTTGGACAGCTCGTGCAGTTCGAGGCCGACGCGGTCGACCACGGCCTCGATCGCCGAGTTCAGCAGCTCGACGACGAGCACCATGACGACGCTGCCGGCCAGCAGCGCGACCTCGATCCAGCCGCTGCCGAGCCAGAACGCCGCCGGCAGCATGACGACGGCGGCGAAGACTTCCTGCCGGAACGCGCTTTCGCCGCGGAACGCGGCGCTGAGGCCGGCCGCCGAGTAGCCGGTGGCCCGCAGGATGCGGTCCAGGCCGGTGCGGCCCTTGTGCGGGTTGGCGGCGGCTTCGTGGTGCCGCTCCAGCGGCGGGGGTGGGCTGCTCGGAGTCACGGCCTCAGTCCTTGGGCTTGGAGCGCCAGGCGATCAGGCGCGTTCCGCAGAGTGCGTCGTGCCAGAACTGGCGATCGGGGTGCAGGCGCGACAGCACGGCCCAGAGCACCACGCCCAGCATCAGCAGGCCGAAGACCTGGCCATTGCCTTGCAGGCCGGCGAAATGGGCGATGGCCAGCCAAGGCAGGAACCAGATCCAGCAGACGAGGTAACGCCCCAGCGCCCGCGCTACCGAGACCGGCTGGCCGTCGCGCTGCACGAGGCGGATCTGCCAGGTCTGCATCGCCAGCGTCTGGCCGGTGCGGCTCCAGAACCAGACGAAGTACAGGCCGAAGACGAAGAACAGGAAGACCTGCAGGCCGAACTGGCCCTGGTGGGCGCTGCGCTGGTTGGTCGCCAGCGAATAGACGAGCCCGGCGGCCATGACGACGCCGAAGAGCAGGATGCCTTCGTAGACGAAGCAGGCGAGGCGGCGGATCAGCGCCGGGGTGGGGTGTTCACCCTCGGCGGGAGGCAGGACGATCATCGAGACGGGTCAGCGCGGTTCCGAAGCAGCCTGCGAGCGTACCGCAGCGCCTTGCGGTCCGCGACGGGGCAGCAGCGTCACCGGATTGACGAACCCGTCGGTGGCGATGATCTTGGGCATGCCGGACTGGTGGTGCGCCGGCGACGAAGGCTGCGAGGTGATCAGCGTCGTCGTCGCGCCGGGCGCGGCCTGGATGACGGCCGGTGCCACCGCCTTGGGCGCCTGCGGGCGCGGCGTGGCGACGATGTTGCGCTTGGGCTTGCCGTCGTCGTCGTCCTCGTCGTCGCGCACGCGCGAGGCGGCACGCTTGGGCGGTTTGGCGCGTTCGGCGAGCTGCTTGCGCTGGTCGTCCGGGAGAGCCTTGTACGCCTCCCAGCGCGCCTGGCGGTCTTCGGGCGAGAACTGGCGCGCCTGCTGGAACTGCAACCGGGCCTGGGCGCGGTCCGACGGTGTCATCTGCGTCCAGGCGGCCATGCGCTCCTGCACGCGCTGGCGTTCGGCCTGGCTCAGCTTCGGAAAGCGCGCGGCGACGCTCAGCCAGCGTTCCTTGCCGGTGGCGTCGAGGTTCGGCCAGTCCTGCTGCAGCGGCGCGAGCGCTCGGCGCTGCGCCGCCGAGAGCTGGGCCCAGGTGGGGCCCGACTCGGCAGCGAACACCGGCGCGGCCGTGGCGAACACGGCCGCGATCACGACGGCAGCGATGACGGCCGGGCGAAAGCTCACGGTTGCTGCGTCTTCAGGTACTCGGCGAACCCGGGATCGGAATAGGCGGCCGGCGGCAGGTCGTCGGCCAGCAGCACGGAATCGATGTCCGCGGCGGCCAAGACCTGCTCGCGGTGGTCGTGCTCGCGGATCAGCACCAGACCGGCGACGAGCATGACCAGCGGCAGCACGACGGCCAGACGCTGCCACCAGGGCGGGCCGCCGCGCACGGCAGCGCCGCCGGAGACGGCGACGATCGACTCGGCGGCGGCCTCCTGGCGCACGGCGCGGGCGCGCGTCAGCGCCTGCTCACGGGCGATGCGAAGGCGCTCGGAGATGTCGTGGGGCAGATCGTCGGCTCGCTCGGTCAAGCCGGCTGCGATGCGCGCCGCGATGCGCGCGCGCAGGACGTCCGCGTCGGTGAAGCTGGTTTGAGTCATGGCGCGATTCCCTTGAGACGAAGGGCCTTGGCCAGGGCATGGACGGCGCGCGAGCAGTGGGTTTTCACACTGCCCTCGGAACACCCCATCGCCGCCGCGGTTTCGGCTACGTCGAACTCCTCCCAGTAACGCAAGAGGAAGGCTTCGCGTTGACGGTCGGGCAGCCCGGCCACTTCGTGCTCGATGAGACGCAAGATCTGGTCCCGCGAGACGGCCTCGGCGGCGCTCTCGGTGCCCAGCGAGTTCTCGACAGCCTGCAGCGTCTCCAGCAGGTCGAAGTCGCCGTCCTCGTCGTCGCCTTCGAGGTCCGACAGGTTCTGGACGACGGCGTTGCGGACCTTCTGGCGCCGGAACCAGTCCATCGTCGCGTTCGACAGGATGCGCTGGAAGAGCATCGGAAACTCCGATGCCGGCCGGTCCGGATACTTCTCGGCCAGCCGGATCATCGCGTCCTGGACGATGTCCAGCGCGGCATCCTCGTCGCGTACGGCGAAAGCCGCGCGTTTGAACGCGCGTCGCTCGACGCTCTTCAGGAAATCGGAAAGTTCTTTATCGGATGCCAACGCGCGGACGGGGAGCAGCACCCCGGGTTCGGGCGCGCCGGATTATGCACTCGGGCGCGGCCCGGGCACCCGGGCGGGGCGGCGCCCGGAGGCGGTGCATAATCCATGTTCGCACAACGCTCTTTTGGGTCTCGCTCTCGTCCGACCCGGACGTCAGTTCTCAGACCGCGCGCAGTTCCGAGTCCGCCTCACGAGGGCGCGAGGAGGAGCACCGATCGATTTTCGTCAGAGAAATTCGCAAAGGTTCGGAAATGGACATCTCCGCCGCGGAAGTCAAGCGTGCCGCATCGGCACAACCGTCTTCTCCTCCCGCCGTGCTCAACGGCGCTGAAATCCTGGTTCGCAGCCTGCAGGCCGAAGGGGTCAAGTACCTTTGGGGCTATCCCGGCGGATCGGTTCTCTACATCTACGACGCGCTGTACAAGCAGGACAGCATCCAGCACGTCCTGGTCCGGCACGAACAGGCCGCGGTGCACGCCGCCGACGGCTACGCCCGCGCCACCGGCGACGTCGGCGTCGCCCTCGTCACCTCGGGCCCGGGTGTCACGAACGCCGTCACCGGCATCGCGACGGCCTACATGGACTCGATCCCGATGGTCATCATCACCGGTCAGGTGCCGACGGCCGCGATCGGGATGGACGCCTTCCAGGAGTGCGACACCGTCGGCATCACGCGCCCGGTGGTCAAGCACAATTTCCTCGTCAAGGACGTGCGCGACCTGGCCTCGACGATCAAGAAGGCCTTCCACATCGCGCGCACCGGCCGTCCGGGCCCCGTCGTGATCGACGTGCCCAAGGACGTCTCGCTGAACACCGCGCCGTTCCAGTACCCGCAGACCATCGAGCTGCGCTCGTACAACCCGGTGCGCAAGGGCCACAGCGGCCAGATCCGCAAGGCCGTGCAGCTGCTGCTGCAGGCCAAGCGCCCCTACATCTACACCGGCGGCGGCGTCGTGCTCGGCGAAGCGTCGCAGGAGCTGCGCCAGCTGGCCGACCTGCTCGGCTTCCCGGTGACGAACACGCTGATGGGCCTGGGCGCGATTCCCGCCAGCGACCCGAAGTTCCTGGGCATGCTCGGCATGCACGGCACCTACGAAGCGAACATGACGATGCAGCACTGCGACG
Organism: Rubrivivax gelatinosus IL144; assembly: GCF_000284255.1. Classification (NCBI taxonomy): domain Bacteria; kingdom Pseudomonadati; phylum Pseudomonadota; class Betaproteobacteria; order Burkholderiales; family Sphaerotilaceae; genus Rubrivivax; species Rubrivivax gelatinosus. The sequence continues at coordinate 2,979,822 of NC_017075.1, read as the reverse complement.
TGCTGCTGGCCGTCGGCGCGCGCTTCGACGACCGCGTCATCGGCAACCCGGCGCACTTCGCCCAGGTCGAACGCAAGATCATCCACGTCGACATCGACCCCTCGTCGATCTCCAAGCGCGTGCGCGTGGACATCCCGATCGTCGGCGACGTCAAGGACGTGCTGCAGGAGCTGATCGCCCAGCTCAAGGAGTCGCACCAACGCCCGGACACCGTGGCGATCTCCTCCTGGTGGGGCCAGATCAACGAGTGGCGCAAGCGCGAGTGCCTGGCCTACGAGCCCAGCGACGAGGTCATCAAGCCGCAGATGGTGGTGCAGACGCTGGCACGCCTGACGCGCGGTCGCGATGCCTACATCACCTCCGACGTCGGCCAGCACCAGATGTGGGCGGCGCAGTTCTACGGCTTCGAGGAGCCGCGGCGCTGGATCAACTCCGGCGGCCTGGGCACGATGGGCGTGGGCCTGCCGTACGCGATGGGCATCAAGCTCGCCAAGCCGGAGTCGGACGTCTTCTGCATCACCGGCGAAGGCTCGATCCAGATGTGCATCCAGGAGCTGTCGACCTGCCTGCAGTACAAGACGCCGGTGAAGATCGTCTCGCTGAACAACCGCTACCTGGGCATGGTGCGGCAGTGGCAGGAGCTGATCTACGGCGGCCGCTACTCGCACAGCTACATGGACGCGCTGCCCGACTTCGTCAAGCTCGCCGAGGCCTACGGCCACGTCGGCCTGCGTGTCGACCGGCCAGCCGACGTCGAAGGCGCGCTGAAGGAGGCGATGCGGCTCAAGGACCGCACCGTGTTCATCGACGTGCGCACCGACCCGACCGAGAACGTGTGGCCGATGGTGCACGCCGGCAAGGGCATCAGCGAGATGCAGCTCAAGTCCGAAGACCTGTGACCGGCACGGGCCGCGTCGGCGGCGACGGCGTTACCGCGCCGCCGCCGGCTGCCGCAGCCGCTGCCGCGAACCCCTGCGGACTGCATCTTTCCAACGATCCAACGGCGTGGTGAAGGGCCGGCGGTTACCGCCGCAGGCTCGGGGATCCACGCAAGGACGAAGACCATGAAACACATCATCGCGGTGCTGCTCGAGAACGAAGCCGGCGCCCTGTCCCGTGTCGTCGCGCTGTTCTCGGCGCGCGGCTACAACATCGAGAGCCTGACGGTCGCGCCGACCGAAGACCCGTCGATGTCGCGCATGACCATCGTCACCACCGGCAGCGACGACGTCATCGAGCAGATCACCAAGCACCTGAACCGGCTGATCGAGGTCGTCAAGGTCGTCGACCTGACCGAAGGCAGCTTCGTCGAGCGCGAGCTCATGCTCATCAAGGTGCGCGCCGTCGGCAAGGAACGCGAGGAGATGAAGCGCATGGCGGAGATCTTCCGCGGCCGCATCATCGACGTCACCGAGAAGAGCTACACGATCGAGCTGACGGGTGACTCGTCCAAGCTCGACGCCTTCCTCGTCGCGATCGACCGCGCGGCGATCCTGGAAACCGTGCGCACCGGCGCCAGCGGCATCGGCCGCGGCGAAAGAATCCTGCGCATCTGAGGCGGCGCCCCGGCGGCCGCACGGCCGCCCATCGCCCGGAAACCTGCCCGGCCATTCGCGGCCGGGCGTCTGACTAGAGAACGGAGAACCCCATGAAGGTCTATTACGACAAGGACGCCGACCTGAGCCTCATCAAGGGCAAGAACGTCACCATCATCGGCTACGGCTCGCAGGGCCACGCCCACGCGCAGAACCTGAACGACAGCGGCTGCAAGGTCACCGTCGGCCTGCGCCGTAGCGGCGCGAGCTGGGCCAAGGCCGAAGCCGCCGGCCTGAAGGTCGCCGAGGTCGCCGAGGCCGTGAAGGCCGCCGACGTCGTCATGATCCTGCTGCCCGACGAGCAGATCGCCAGCGTCTACGCCAACGACGTCGAGCCGAACATCCGCGAAGGCGCGTCGCTCGCGTTCGCGCACGGCTTCAACGTGCACTACAACCAGGTCGTGCCGCGTGCCGACCTCGATGTCTGGATGGTCGCGCCCAAGGCCCCGGGCCACACGGTGCGCAACACCTACAAGCAGGGCGGCGGCGTGCCGCACCTGATCGCCGTGCACGCCGACAAGTCGGGCAAGGCGCGCGACCTGGCGCTGTCCTACGCCGCGGCCAACGGCGGCGGCAAGGCCGGCATCATCGAGACCAGCTTCCGCGAAGAGACCGAGACCGACCTGTTCGGCGAACAGGCCGTGCTCTGCGGCGGCACCGTCGAGCTGATCAAGGCCGGCTTCGAGACGCTGGTTGAAGCCGGCTACGCGCCCGAGATGGCGTACTTCGAGTGCCTGCACGAGCTGAAGCTGATCGTCGACCTGATCTACGAAGGCGGCATCGGCAACATGAACTACTCGATCTCGAACAACGCCGAATACGGCGAGTACGTGACCGGGCCGCGTGTCGTCACCGAAGACACCAAGAACGCCATGCGCCAGGCGCTCAAGGACATCCAGACCGGCGAGTACGCCAAGAGCTTCATCCTCGAGAACAAGGCCGGCGCCCCGACGCTGACCTCGCGCCGCCGCCTGACCGCCGAGCACCCGATCGAGGTCGTCGGCGAGAAGCTGCGCGCGATGATGCCGTGGATCAAGGCCAACAAGCTGGTCGACAAGTCCCGCAACTGACGCGGCCTTGAACGGCAGCCCCGCGTGCGAGACACGCGGGGCCGTCGCCGCCGCTCAAACCCCCGGGGCCGCGCTCGGCCCCGGCCGCGGTTATCCTCGACCGGATGACCGACGATACCCAGGTTCCCGGCGACGATGACGTCGAGGTCGACGCCGTTGTCGCACGCCGGCCGCGCCGCGGCCTCTACGTGCTGCCCAACGCGATCACGCTGGCGGCGCTGTTCTCCGGCTTCTACGGCGTCGTGATGGCGATCAACGGCCGCTTCGAGGCCGCCGCGATCGCGATCTTCTGTGCCGCCGTGCTCGACGCGATGGACGGCCGCGTGGCGCGCATGACGCGCACGCAGAGCGCCTTCGGCGAGCAGATGGACAGCCTCTCGGACATGGTCTCGTTCGGCGCCGCGCCGGCCTTGATCGTCTACGTCTGGGCCTTGAAGGACCTGGGCAAGCTGGGCTGGATCCCGGCCTTCGTCTACGTCGCCGGCGCCGCGCTGCGGCTGGCGCGCTTCAACGTCAACATCGGCGTCGTCGACCGGCGCTTCTTCCAGGGCCTGCCCAGCCCGGCGGCCGCGGCGCTGGTCGTCGGCATGGTCTGGGTCTTCGACGATGCGGGCTTTCGCGACGTCTACTCGATCTCCTGGCTCGAATGGACGGCGTTCGCCGTCACGCTCTACGCCGGGCTGTCGATGGTGACCAACGCGCCGTTCTACAGCTTCAAGACCATCGGCGGCCGGCGCACCGTGCCCTTCGTCGTGCTGGTCGCGGTGATGCTGGCGATCGCGCTGATCGCGCTCGACCCGCCGCGCGTGCTGTTCGGTGTCTTTGTGCTCTACGGGCTGTCGGGTTACGCGGTATTCGCCTGGCGGCGCTTCAAGGGCCAGCCGGCGAGCGTGATCTCGACCTCGACCGACGATCCCGACGAGAAGGGCCTGCATCCGTGAGCACGGGCCTGTGCTACATTCGCCGCGTGACGACGATCCAAGCCTTCATCCTGCTAGCGCTAGCCCAACCGCGGGTGCGCTGATCGTCTTCGTCCGTCCTTTTCCCGATCAACGGCCCGCCAGCGCAACGCAGCGGGCCGTTTTTCATTTCCGTCTTCCAAGCTGCTTGCGACTCCAACCTCTCGCAAAGGCACGACCATGACCGACAAGCTCATCATCTTCGACACCACGCTTCGTGACGGCGAACAGTCTCCCGGCGCCTCGATGACGCGCGACGAGAAGCTGCGCATCGCCCGCCAGCTCGAGCGCCTGCGTGTCGACGTGATCGAGGCCGGTTTCGCGGCGTCGAGCAACGGCGACTTCGAGGCCGTGCGCGCCATCGCCCAGGCGGTGCGCGAGTCGACGGTGTGCTCGCTGGCGCGGGCCAACGACCGCGACATCTCGCGCGCCGCCGAGGCGCTGCGCCCGGCGGCGCGTTCGCGCATTCACACCTTCATCGCCACCAGCGAGCTGCACATGGAGAAGAAGCTGCGCATGACGCGCGAGCAGGTGCTCGAGCAGGCGCGGCTGGCGGTGCGTTTCGCGCGCAACCTCTGCGATGACATCGAGTTCAGCCCCGAGGACGGCTACCGCTCCGACCCCGAGTTCCTGTGCCAGGTCATCGAGACCGTCATCGCCGAAGGCGCGACGACGATCAACATCCCCGACACCGTCGGCTACGCGATCCCCGAGCTCTACGGCCACTTCATCCGCATGCTGCGCGAGCGCGTGCCCAACAGCGACAAGGCGGTGTGGTCGGTGCACTGCCACAACGACCTGGGCATGGCGGTGGCCAACTCGCTGGCCGGCGTGAAGATCGGCGGCGCGCGCCAGATCGAATGCACGATCAACGGCCTGGGCGAACGCGCCGGCAACTGCAGCCTGGAAGAAGTCGTGATGGCGGTGAAGACCCGCCGCGACCACTTCGGCCTCGACGTCGGCATCGACACCCACCAGATCGTGCCGGCCTCGCGCATGGTCAGCCAGACCACCGGCTTCGTCGTCCAGCCGAACAAGGCGATCGTCGGCGCCAACGCCTTCGCCCATGCCAGCGGCATCCACCAGGACGGCGTGCTGAAGGCCCGCGACACCTACGAGATCATGCGTGCCGAGGACGTGGGCTGGACGGCCAACAAGATCGTGCTCGGCAAGCTCTCGGGCCGCAACGCGTTCAAGCAGCGGCTGCAGGAGCTCGGCATCGAGATGGCCTCCGAAGCCGAGGTCAACGCCGCCTTCGCGCGCTTCAAGGATCTGGCCGACCGCAAGAGCGAGATCTTCGACGAGGACATCATCGCCCTGGTCGGCGACGAGAGCGTCACCGCGGTGCAGGAGCACTACCGCCTGCTGTCGCTGGCGCAGCGCTCCGAGACCGGCGAGCGTCCGCACGCGACGATCGCGTTCGCTGCCGGCGACGTCGAGTACCGCGTCGAGAGCGAAGGCAACGGCCCGGTCGACGCGACGCTGAAGGCGATCGAGTCGAAGGTCTGCAGTGGCGCCGAAATGGTGCTCTATTCGGTCAATGCGATCACCTCGGGCAGCACAGAATCCCAGGGCGAGGTGACCGTTCGGTTGCAGCACAGCGGGCGCATCGTCAACGGGGTGGGTTCCGATCCGGACATCGTCGTCGCGTCGGCGAAGGCCTACCTCGCGGCGTTGAGCAAGCTGCAGAGCAACGCCGAGCGTGTCCCGGCGCAAAGCTGAGGGTCCCCGGGGCGATGCGCTGTGGGGGCCTGGCACGGCTCCTGCGACGCTCACTTGAGGAATCATGCGCAAGTTCTTGATCTTGCGCATGTTCTTCGAGTGATCTACACTCTGGCGCATTCTCTCCGAGGTATTCAGTGGGCTGGTTCGGTAGTTTCAAACGGCTGGCAGCAGCCGCGTTCGTGACGGCAGCTCTCACCGCCATCGGTGCGCTGCCTCTTTCGGCCCATGCGGAGAGCGCCAGCAACAAGGCGAAGGCCGCCAAGACCGCCAAGAAGCCGGCCACCGGCGCTGCGCGCAACGCCGCCTCGGCCAAGACCCGCAGCAAGACGCCGGTGCGCAGCACCAAGGTCGTCCCGGCACGCACCGTCGCCAAGGTCGCGCCGCACAAGCCGGTCGTCGTCGCCATCGAGCCCGCCAAGGCCTCGTTCGGCCAGATCTACGGCCTGCACCGCACCGACGATCCACTGGACCTGAAGTCCAGCGTCGCGCTCGTCATCGACCAGGACACCGACCAGGTCCTGCTGAGCAAGAACCCGCACGCCGTGCTGCCGATCGCGTCGATCACCAAGCTGATGACCGGCCTGGTCGTCACCGAGGCCCACCAGTCGCTCGACGACGTGCTGACGATCACCCAGGACGACGTCGACACCGAGAAGGGCAGCAGCTCGCGCCTGCTCGTCGGCACGCAGCTGACGCGTGGCGAGATGCTGCACCTGGCGCTGATGTCCTCCGAGAACCGCGCCGCCAACGCGCTGGGCCGCCACTATCCGGGCGGCCTGCCGGCGTTCGTGCAGGCGATGAACGCCAAGGCGCAGCTGCTGGGCATGCACGACACGCGCTACGTCGAGCCGACCGGCCTGTCCAGCAACAACCAGTCGAGCGCACGCGATCTCGCCGTGCTCGTCAAGGCCGCCTACCAGCACCCGATCCTGCGCGAGCTGACGACCTCGACCGACGCCAGCGTCGCCGTCGGCCGCCGCCAGCTCCAGTTCCACACGACCAACGGCCTGGTGCGCAACCCGAGCTGGGACATCGGCCTGCAGAAGACCGGCTACATCTCCGAGGCCGGCCGCTGTCTGGTGATGCAGGCCCAGCTCGCCGGGCGCAAGCTGATCATGGTGCTGCTCGACTCGGCCGGGAAGTACTCGCGCATCGGCGACGCCGAGCGCATCCGCAAGTGGCTGACGAGCGACGGCTCGCCGGTGCTGCAATCGGGCGTCAAGCCCGCCTCGCTCAGCAACTGAGCGTCCGTCTGGACGAAGCCGGCGGTCTCCCCGCCGGCTTTTTCGTTTCAGCCCCGGTAGCCGAGCGCTGAGGAGATCTGCGCCGCGGTCGTGCGCACCTTCTCCAGCCAGCCTTCCTCGAGCCGGTCGGACGGCGCCGACACCGACAGTCCCGCCACCAGCTTGCCCTGGTCGTCGTAGATGCCGGCGGCCATGCAGCGCACGCCCAGCTCCAGCTCTTCGTCGTCGCGTGCGCTGCCCTGGGCGCGCACCGCGGCGAGTTCGCGCTCCAGGCGGGCGACGTCGGTGATGCTGTTGCGCGTGTGGCCGGTCAGGCCGGTGCGCGTCGCATAGGTGCGCACGCGCTGCGGGTCTTCGTGGGCGAGGAAGAGCTTGCCGACCGAGGTGAGGTGCAGCGGCGCACGGCCGCCGACGGCGCGCACGACCTGCATGCCCGAGCGTTCGCTGTAGGTGCGTTCGATGTAGACGATCTCGTCGCCCTGGCGCACCGACAGGTTGACCGGCTGGTGCGTCAGCTTGTGCAGCTCGCGCATCGGGCCGAGCGCCGCGTCGCGCACGTCCAGCCGCGCCTTCACGAGGTTGCCCAGTTCGAGCAGTCGCATGCCCAGCCGATAGCTGCCGGCCTGCGGGCGGTCGACGAGGCGGCCGATCGTCAGGTCGTTGAGGATGCGGTGCGCGGTCGAAGGATGCAGTCCGGTGCGTTCGCTGATCTCTTTCAGCGAGACCGGGTCCGGGTGTGCGGCCAGCATGTCGAGCAGCGCGAACGCGCGCTCGAGCACCTGGATGGTCGGGGTCTGCTGATCCTTGGTCGTCATGAAAAGCGGCAGGCGGGCATCAATGCGCCGATTTTGCATCGCGGAAGGGCGGTTTGCGTGTCGAGAAGCGCGTCACGTTGTTGTGACGCCGCGCGCCATGCCGGTGCATGCGGCGGGCGGGGGTGCACCGCGCCGGGTTGCGGCGCCGGACTTGCGCGCCGCGGTGCGCCGGGACACAGCAGCCGAGCGTCAGGCCCGTCCGCGGCGCTGCGCTGCGCCGATCTCGGCGAGCGTTTGGGCGGCGGCGGCTTCGCCGGCCCGCACCGCACCTTCCAGCGTCGCCGGATAAGGCCCCTCGACGTAGTCGCCGGCGGCCCAGAGTCGCGCCGCGACGCGGGCCGGCGGACGTCGCAGCCCTGGCGTGCAGCGGAAGGTCGCGCGTTTGTCGGCGACGCTGCGATGCAGGCGCGCGCCGGGCAGCAGCGGGCTCGCCTGGGCCAGCACCGCGGCGCCGCAGGCGTCCAGGCCGCGTTCGATCCAGGGCCGGGCGCCGCTGACGACCCAGGCCGAGCGGCCCGGCGTGCCGCCGAGCCGGCCGTGGTCGAAGGCGAACTGCGCCGGCGCTTCGGGGCCTTCGCGCAGCGTCGTCATCGCCGAGGGCAGCGACTGGCCCGGCGCATCGAGGTAGACGGTGACGATCGGTTCGTAGCGCAAGGCCGCGGCGGCGGCGCTCCAGTCCGGCGCGACCGCCGAGCTCAGGCGCGCCGACTCGACGGCCGTGGCGGCCAGGACGACCGCGTCGTAGCGCTCGCCGTCGACCTGCCAGCCGCGCTCCGTGGGCGCGATCGCGCCGACCCTCGACGCGCAGCGCAGTTCGGCCCCGTGCGCCTGCAGCCAGGCCGAGGCCGGCTCGGGCAGCAACTCGGACAGCGGCCGGCGCGGCAGCAGCAGATCGGCGGCACCGGCGCCGCCGAACAAGGCATCGCGCAGCACACGCAGCATCACCGCGCCGCTGGCTTCGTCGGCCGGCGTGTTCAGCGCGGCGACGCACAGCGGGTCGATCAGCTCGGCGCGCACGCGCGGCGACAGTCCGCTGCACAGCGCCGCGACGGTGGTCTCGGGCGCGCAGCGGAAGCCGCGTGCCGCCCAGCCGGTCGCCGTCTTCAGCAAGGACAGCTTGTCGGGCCAGCTCCAGCCGCGCGCCCCGGCGACCGCACGCACGAAAGCCGGCACCGGCGAACCCGGCGGCAGCGCCAGCCCGCCGCCATCGGCACGGCGCAGCACCAGCGGCCCGCGCGCGAGCAGCCGCGCCGGGTCGGCGCCGACGTCCTGCATCAGCGCCAGCGTGCGCGAGTAGGCGCCGATCAGGATGTGCTGGCCGTTGTCCAGGCGCCCGCCGGCATCGTCGGCCAGGCTGCGCGCCCGGCCGCCGAGGCGAGGCGCCATCTCGTAGACCGTGACGGCGGCGCCGGCGGCGGCCAGCCGCACGGCCGCGGCCAGCCCCGCCCAGCCGGCGCCGATGACGGCGACGCGCGTCACCGCGCCAGCACGTGGGTGCGCGCCGCGATCCACAGCTTGCGCAGCGGCGTCAGCGAGGTGCGCTGGTGCAGCACCTGGAAGCCGCCGGCCTCGATCTCGCGCAGCAGTGCGCGGTAGATGTTGGCCATCATCAGCCCGGTCTTCTGCTTCGCCCGGTCGGCCTCGGGCAGCAGCGCCAGCGCCTCGTCGTAGGTGGCGTGCGCACGTTCGGCCTGGAAGCGCATCAGGGCCGTGAAGCGTTCGCTGTAGCCCCAAGGCGCTTCGCGCTTGAGGATCTCGTGCGCCTTGACGTCGAAGCGCTGCAGCTCGGACACCGGCAGATAGATGCGGCCCCGGCGGGCGTCGTCGCCGACGTCGCGGATGATGTTCGTGAGCTGCAGCGCGCGGCCCAGCGTGTGCGCGTAGCGCACGGTCTGCTCGCTGCTGCGGCCGAAGATGTTGGCCGCGACCTCGCCGACGACGCCGGCCACCAGGTGGCAGTAACGTGCCAGCGCCGGGAAGTCGAGGAAACGCGTCTGCTCCAGGTCCATCTGGCAGCCTTCGATGACCGCCTGCAGGTGCGCGGCCTCGATGCGGAACTGCGGCGCCAGCGGCATCAGCGCCAGCATCACCGGGTGCGTGGGCTGGCCTGCGAAGGCGGCGTCGACCTCGCGCCGCCACCACTGCAGCTTCTGCGCCGCCACCGACGGGTCCTGCATCTCGTCGACGACGTCGTCGACCTCGCGGCAGAAGGCGTAGAAGGCGGTGATCGCGGCGCGTTCGGCCGGCGGCAGGAAGAGGAAGGCGTAATAGAACGACGAGCCGCTGCCGGCGGCCCGCTTCTGCACGTACTCGGACGGTGTCATCGTGGGCGGCGCATCGTCGCCGCGCGCCACAGCAGCGCGGGCAGGTCGGTGGCGCCCAGCGTCGGGCGCGCGCTGATCGTCGCATGATTCATGCGCGCGATTCTCTCCAATACGCGCAGTCCGCCTTGCACGACGAGGCGCAGCTCCCAGCCGGCCCGGCCGGGCACGTCCAGCGCCAGCGGCGCGCCGTCGCGCAGCAGCGACTCGGCCCAGGCGCAGAGTTCGTGCACCAGGCGGCGCAGCGCCGGCGTGTCCTGCCGTGCCAGCACCTCGTCGAGCGTGATGCCGGCGGCCGCCAGTTCGTCGTGCGGCAGGTAGACGCGGCCGCGCGAGGCGTCCAGGCCCAGGTCCTGCCAGAAGTTGGCGAGCTGCAGGCCGGTGCAGATCGCGTCGGCGCGGCGTTCGGACTCGGCGTCGTGCACGCCGTACAGGTGCAGCAGCAAGCGGCCGACCGGGTCGGCCGATCGGCTGCAGTACCGCAGGATCTGCGCGCGGTCGGCGTAAGCCGGGTTGTCGACGTCCTGCACGAAGGCGTCGAGCAGCCGGTGCAGCCAGATCGGCGGCAGCGCGTAGCGCTCCATCGCCGCCGCCAGCGGTGCGAAGACCGGCGCCCAGCGGGCGCTGGGTGCAGCGCCGCGCTCGACGGCCTGCAGGTCGGCGCGGTAGGCGGCCAGCGCCGCGTGGCGCTCGGCCGGCGGGGCCGCGCCTTCGTCGGCGATGTCGTCGGCCGTGCGCGCGAAGTGGTAGATGGCCACGACGGCGGGCCGGATCGTCGGCGGGCACAACACCGACGCGACAGGGAAGTTCTCGTAGTGATCGACGCTCACGGGCGGCGATTGTGGCCGCTGGCGCGGCGGGGCCGCCGTTGACAGTGGAAAGCACGGACGCCTACATTAATGACCAGTGAGTCATTAGCGCCAGCGCATGAGATCTTTCTTCGTTATCCCGGTGGCGGCTTTGCTGGCGGTCGCCGCGTTGTCCGCCTGCTCGCGCCACGAGGCGCCACCCGAGCCGGTGCGTGCGGTGCGCACCGTCGTGCTGGCCCAGGCGAGCGCCGGCGGTGTGCAGGAGTACGCCGCCGAGGTCCAGGCGCGCACCGAGTCGCAGCTCGGCTTCCGCGTCGCCGGCAAGCTGGTGCGCCGCCAGGCCGAAGTCGGCCGGCACGTGGCCGCCGGCGAACTGCTGGCCCAGCTCGACCCGCAGGACCTGCGCCTGGCGCAGACCGCCGCCCAGGCGACGATGCGCTCGGCCCAGGTCAATGCCGAGATGGCCGCGGCCGACTTCAAGCGTTTCCGCGAGCTCTACGAACAAGGCTTCATCAGCGCCGCCGAACTCGACCGCCGCGAGACGACGCTGAAGGCCGCGCGGGCGCAGTTCGAGCAGGCGCGCGCCGAAGCCGGCGTGCAGGCCAACCAGGCCGCCTACAGCGACCTGCACGCCAGCGCGGCCGGCATCGTCACCGCGGTGATGGCCGAGCCGGGTGCGGTGCTCGCGGCCGGCACGCCGGTGCTGCGCCTGGCGCACGACGGCCCGCGCGACGTCGTTTTCGCCGTGCCCGAAGACGAGGTCGGCCGCATGCGCTCGATGCTCGGACGGCCGGGCGCCGTGCGCGTGCGGCTGTGGGGCCGCCAGGACACGATGCCGGCGACGGTGCGCGAAGTCGCCGCCGCCGCCGACGCGGCGACGCGCACTTTCACCGTCAAGGCCGACGTCGGCGCCGGCGCCGCCCAGCTCGGGCAGACCGCGTCGGTGCTGATCGAGCAGCCGCGTGTCGAAGGCGTCGCCAAGCTGCCGCTGACCGCCGTGGTGCAGGTCCAGGGCAAGACCTCGGTCTGGGTGCTCGACCGCGCGACGATGACCGTCAGGCCGCAGCCGGTGGAGCTCGGCGGCACCGACGGCAACAGCGTCGTCGTCGCCAGCGGCCTGGCCCCCGGTGCCGTCGTCGTGACGGCCGGCGTGCACGTGCTCGCCCCGGGCCAGAAGGTCCGCCTGTACGAGGACACGAAGCGCTGATGCAGACGCAGAACCACGACGCCGCGCCGGCCCCGGCCCGCGAGCGTTTCAACATCTCGCGCTGGGCGCTCGAACACGCGCCGCTGACGCGTTACCTGATGGTCGTGCTGATGGTGCTCGGTATCGCCGCGTACTTCCAGCTCGGCCAGGACGAGGATCCGCCGTTCACCTTCCGGGCGATGGTCGTGCAGGCCTACTGGCCTGGCGCCAGCGCCCAGCAGGTGGCCGAACAGGTGACCGACAAGATCGAGCGCACGCTGCAGGAGGTGCCGTACGCCGACCGCATCCGCAGCTACACCAAGCCCGGCGAGTCGGTGACGACGCTGTTCCTGGCCGAGCACTCGCCGCCGGCCGAGGTGCGCGACGCCTGGTACCAGGTGCGCAAGCGCATCGGCGACATGCGCTCGACGCTGCCCGAAGGCGTCATCGGCCCGGTCTTCAACGACGATTTCGGCGACGTCTACGGCTCGATCTTCGCGCTGTCGGCCGACGGCTTCAGCCAGGAGGAGCTGCGCGAGTTCGCCGACGACGTGCGCCAGCGGCTGCTGCGTGTGCCCGACGTCTCCAAGGTCGAGATCTTCGGCCGGCAGGCGGAGAACATCTTCGTCGAGGTCTCGCGCAAGCGCATGGCCGAGCTCGGCCTCGACGCCGGCGCGGTCGTGGCCCAGCTCGGCGCGCAGAACGCGATGGAAGGTGCCGGCACGCTGCAGGCCGGCGCCGAGCAGATCCAGCTCCGTGTCGGCGGGCAGTTCAGCTCGGTCGAGGAGCTGCGGCGCTTCCCGATCCGCGCCCAGGACCCGCAGACCGGACGCGCGAGCACGATCCGGCTGCAGGACATCGCCGAGATCCGCCGCGCCTACGTCGACCCGCCGGACACGATGGTGCGCCACCAGGGCCGGCAGGTGCTGGCGTTGGGCGTGTCGATGGCCTCGGGCGGCGACATCGTCACGCTCGGCAAGGCGCTCCGTGCCGCGGTCGACGAGCTGCGTGCCGAGCTGCCGATCGGCATCGAGCTCGACCAGATCCAGGACCAGCCCCAGGTCGTCTCGGCCTCGGTCAACGAGTTCGTCGGCGTGCTGCTGGAGGCCGTGGTCATCGTGCTCGGCGTGAGCTTTCTCAGCCTGGGTCTGCACACCAGGCCGCTGCGCGTCGACATCTGGCCGGGCCTGGTCGTCGCGATCACGATCCCGCTGGTGCTGGCGATCACCTTCGTCGTGATGCGCTTCTGGGGCATCGGCCTGCACAAGGTGTCGCTGGGCGCGCTGATCATCGCGCTGGGGCTGCTGGTCGACGACGCGATCATCGCCGTCGAGATGATGGTCCGCAAACTCGAGGAGGGCTACGACAAGCTGCGTGCCGCGACCTTCGCCTACGAGATCACCGCGATGCCGATGCTCACCGGCACGCTGATCACCGCCGCCGGCTTCCTGCCGATCGGCCTGGCCAAGTCGGAGACCGGCGAGTACACCTTCGCGATCTTCGCCGTCACGACCGCCGCGCTGCTGGTGTCCTGGCTCGCCTCGGTCTACTTCGTGCCCTACCTGGGGACCTGGCTGCTGCGCACGCACAGCAAGGTGGCCGCGGCCGACGACGGGCCGCACGAACTCTTCGACAGCCCGTTCTACAACCGCTTCCGCGCCGCGGTCGACTGGTGCGTCGCGCACCGCTGGATCACGATCGGCGTGACGGTGGCCTCGTTCGCGCTCGGCATCTTCGGCATGACGCGCGTGCAGCAGCAGTTCTTCCCCGAGTCGGCGCGGCCCGAGCTGCTGGTCGACCTTTGGCTGCCCGAAGGGGCGACGATCCGGGCCAGCGACGACGTCGCGCGCCGCGTCGAAAAGCGCCTGCTGGCCGACGAGCGCGTGGCCACCGTCAGCACCTGGGTGGGCTCGGGCGTGCCGCGTTTCTATCTGCCGCTGGAGCAGATCTTCCCGAACAGCAACGTCAGCCAGATGATCCTGGTGCCCAAGGACCCGGAGGAGCGCGACAGCCTCCGCCGCGAGCTGCCGGCGGTGCTGGCCGCCGAGTTCCCCGAGGTGCGCGCCCGCGTCACCGCGCTGCCCAACGGGCCGCCGGTGGCGTATCCGGTGCAGTTCCGCGTGCTCGGCCGCGAGGCGGCGGAAGTGCGCCGCTGGGCCGACCAGGCCAAGGAGCTGATGCGCGCCAACCCGCACACCCGCGGCGTCAACGACGACTGGAACGAGTCGATCAAGGTCTTGCGCCTGGAGATCGACCAGGACAAGGCGCGTGCGCTGGGCGTCACCAGCCGCCTCGTCGCCCAGACCTCGCAGACCCTGCTGTCGGGCAGCACGGTGGCCCAGTACCGCGAAGGCGACAAGCTGGTCGACGTCGTGCTGCGCCTGCCCGAGGCCGAACGCGACACGATCGCCGATCTGTCCAGCGCCTACGTGCAGACGGCCAGCGGCCGCGCCGTGCCGCTGACGCAGGTGGCTCATCTCCGCCTGGACTGGGAGCCGGGCGTGCTGCACCGCCAGGGGCGCGACTACGCCGCGACGGTGCAGGCCGACCTCGCCGAAGGCGTGCAGGGCGCGACGGTGACGGCGCAGCTCGAGCCGGCGATGCGCGCGCTGCAGGCGCGCATGCCGCCGGGCTACCGCATCGAGACCGCCGGCGCCGTCGCCGAAAGCAGCAAGGGCCAGCGTTCGATCGTGGCCGGCGTGCCGGCGATGCTGTTCATCATCTTCACGCTGCTGATGCTGCAGCTGCGCAGCTTCGGCCGCGCGCTGCTGGTGTTCCTGACCGGGCCGCTCGGGATCGCCGGCGCCGCCGCGGCGATGCTGCTGCTGGACCAGCCTTTCGGTTTCGTCGCGCTGCTGGGCGTCATCGCGCTGGCCGGCATGATCATGCGCAACTCGGTGATCCTGATCGACCAGATCGAGCTCGACCGTGCCCGCGGCGTCGCCGCCTGGGACGCGATCATCGAGGCTGCGGTGCGCCGTTTCCGGCCCATCGTGCTGACGGCCGCGGCCGCGGTGCTGGCGATGATCCCGTTGTCGCGCAGCACCTTCTGGGGGCCGATGGCGGTGGCAATCATGGGCGGGCTGGTGCTCGCCACGGCGCTGACGCTGCTCGCGTTGCCGGCGATGTACGCGGCCTGGTTCCGCGTGCGCCGCGAGGGCGGGGCAGGGCGCTGAAGCATTTGCACGCGGGCCGGCGTCGGGCTTTGTCCGCGTGCCGGCTAGAATGCGCGGTTTACCGATCGAGTTATCCGGGAACGGCGATCGACGACCCCCGCGGGATTCGCGCCGCGGGTGTCGTGCGGCGACGTTTTTGAGCGCGCGGGTGGCGAAATTGGTAGACGCACCAGGTTTAGGTCCTGACGCCTTCACGGGCGTGCCGGTTCGAGTCCGGCCCCGCGCACCAGACATTCACTGAAGCCTTAGAGAGCCCCACATGGCCGTCAACGTCGAAACCCTCGAAAAACTGGAACGCCGCATCACGCTGACGCTGCCGGCCAGCGTCATCAACAGCGAAGTCGAAGCCCGCCTGCGCAAGCTGGCCCGCACGGTCAAGGCCGACGGCTTCCGCCCGGGCAAGGTGCCGATGTCGGTCGTCGCCCAGCGCTACGGCTATTCGGTCCAGTACGAGGTGGTCAACGACCGTGTCGGCCAGGCCTTCGCCGACGCCACCACCGAAGCCCAGCTGCGTGTCGCCGGTGCCCCGAGCATCACGCAGAAGGACGAAGCCGCCGAAGGCGAGATCGCTTTCGAAGCGACCTTCGAGGTCTACCCCGAAGTCAAGCTCGGCGAACTCGCCGAAGTCGAGGTCGAGCGCGTCACCGCCGAGGTCACCGACGAAGCGATCGACCGCACCGTCGAGATCCTGCGCAAGCAGCGCCGCACCTTCACGCAGCGCCCGGCCGCCGAAGGCGCCGCCGAAGGCGACCGCGTGACGATCGACTTCGAAGGCAAGATCGACGGCGAACCGTTCGCCGGCGGCAAGGCCGAAGGCTTCCAGTTCATCATCGGCGAAGGCCAGATGCTGGAGCAGTTCGACAAGGCCGTGCGCGGCATGAAGGTCGGCGACAACAAGACCTTCCCGCTGCAGTTCCCGGCCGACTATCACGGCCAGGACGTCGCGGGCAAGGAAGCCGACTTCCTGGTCACGATGACCAAGTGCGAGATCCAGCACCTGCCGACCGTCGACGACGAGTTCGCCAAGTCGCTGGGCATCGCCGAAGGCACCGTCGAGGCGCTGCGCGCCGACGTCAAGAAGAACCTCGAGCGGGAGGTCAAGTTCCGCGTGCGTTCGCGCAACAAGGCCGCGGCGATGGAAGCGCTGGCCAAGTCGGCCGAGCTCGACCTGCCCAAGGCGCTGATCGCCAACGAACTGCAGCGTCTGGTCGCCGGTGCCCGTGCCGACCTGAAGCAGCGCGGCGTCAAGGACGCCGAGAACGCGCCGATCCCCGAGGACATCTTCCGTCCGCAGGCCGAGCGCCGCGTGCGCCTGGGCCTGATCGTCGCCGAGCTCGTCAAGACCAACAACCTGCAAGCCCAGCCCGACCAGCTGCGTGCGCACATCGAGGAGCTCGCCCAGAGCTACGAGAAGCCCGCCGAAGTGGTGCGCTGGTACCTCGGCGACCGCCAGCGCATGGCCGAGGTCGAGGCGGTGGTCATCGAGAACAACGTCACCGAGTTCATCCTGGCGAAGGCCAAGGTCACGGACAAGGTGCTACCGTTCGACGAGCTGATGTCGGCAGCCTGAGGAAACATCCCCTTATGAGCGTGATCGAGACGACCGGCCTGGGCATGGTGCCCATGGTCATCGAGCAGTCCGGGCGCGGTGAACGCGCCTACGACATCTACAGCCGCCTGCTGCGCGAGCGGATCGTCTTCCTTGTCGGCCCTGTCAACGACCAGGTCGCGAATCTCGTTTGCGCTCAGCTGCTGTTCCTGGAGTCCGAGAACCCGGACAAGGACATCTTCCTGTACATCAACTCGCCGGGCGGCAGCGTCAGCGCGGGCCTGTCGATCTTCGACACGATGAACTTCATCAAGCCGGAGGTCTCGACGCTGTGCATGGGCATGGCCGCCAGCATGGGCAGCTTCCTGCTGATGGCCGGCGCCAAGGGCAAGCGCTTCGCGCTGCCGAACTCCCGCGTGATGATCCACCAGCCCTCGGGCGGCGCCCAGGGCCAGGCCAGCGACATCGAGATCCAGGCCCGCGAGATCATCAAGACGCGCGAGCAGCTCAACCGCATCTATGCCGAGCGCACCGGTCAGTCGATCGAGAAGATCGAGGCCGACATGGAGCGCGACATGTGGCTGTCGCCCAGCGAAGCCAAGGACTACGGTCTCATCGACCAGGTCCTCGAAAAGCGCGGCTGACCCGCTTTCCCACCCCTTCTCGACCCCCGGAAAAGGCCTCCTTTTCGCTGTCCAGCGGGCAGCGGGAGTTGGTCTATGATGGGGTTCGGTTTCCTTTTCCCTCCGCGCACGACGAGACATGGCCGACAAGAAGGGCGCCTCCGGCGAGAAAGTCCTTTACTGCTCCTTCTGCGGCAAGAGCCAGCATGAGGTGAAGAAGCTCATTGCCGGGCCGTCGGTGTTCATCTGCGACGAGTGCATCGAGCTCTGCAACGACATCATCCGTGACGAAGTGCCGGCCGAAGGCGGCACGGCGAAGGTCACGAAGTCCGACCTGCCCGTCCCGAGCGAGATCAAGACCAGCCTGGACCAGTACGTCATCGGCCAGGACGTGGCCAAGCGCACGCTGTCGGTGGCGGTCTACAACCACTACAAGCGCCTGAAGCACATGGGCGCCGGTGGCAAGGACGAGGTCGAGCTCACGAAGAGCAACATCCTGCTGATCGGCCCCACCGGCTCGGGCAAGACGCTGCTCGCGCAGACGCTGGCGCGGCTGCTGAACGTGCCGTTCGTGATCGCCGACGCGACGACGCTGACCGAAGCCGGCTACGTCGGCGAGGACGTCGAGAACATCATCCAGAAGCTGCTGCAGAACTGCAATTACGACGTCGAGCGGGCGCAGCGCGGGATCGTGTACATCGACGAGATCGACAAGATCAGCCGCAAGGCCGACAACCCGAGCATCACGCGCGACGTGTCGGGCGAAGGCGTGCAGCAGGCGCTGCTCAAGCTGGTCGAAGGCACGATGGCCAGCGTGCCGCCGCAGGGCGGGCGCAAGCATTCGAACCAGGACTTCCTGCAGATCGACACGACGAACATCCTGTTCATCTGCGGCGGCGCCTTCGACGGCCTCGAGAAGGTCATCCAGAACCGCACCGAGAAGTCCGGCATCGGCTTCGCTGCCACCGTGCACAGCAAGAGCGAGAAGAAGGTCTCCGACCTGTTCCGCGAAGTCGAACCCGAGGATCTGATCAAGTTCGGCCTGATCCCCGAACTGGTCGGCCGTCTGCCGGTCGTCGCCACGCTGGGCGAGCTGACCGAAGACGCGATGGTGCAGATCCTCACCGAGCCCAAGAACGCGCTGGTCAAGCAGTACCAGAAGCTGTTCGGCATGGACGGCGTCGAGCTCGAGATCCGTCCGTCCGCGCTGGCCGCCATCGCCCGCAAGGCGCTGGCGCGCAAGACCGGCGCCCGCGGCCTGCGCTCCATCATGGAGCACGCGCTGATCGACACGATGTTCGATCTGCCGACGCTGGACGGCGTTGCCAAGGTCGTGATCGATGAACACATCATCGAAGACGGCGCCAAGCCGCTGCTGGTCTACCGGGAACAGGCCAAGGCCAGCGCCTGAGCCCGGCCGGGCCACGCCTGCTCGCGGCGGCCCGCCACTTGCATTTGCCCTCTCGGGCCCCACGTGGACCTGAGAAAGAGAGGTACACCGATGTCCGGACATCCCACCCTGCCGAGCGACCCCATCACGCTGCCGCTGCTGCCGCTGCGAGATGTCGTGGTGTTCCCGCACATGGTCATCCCGCTGTTCGTCGGGCGCCCGAAGTCGATCAAGGCGCTGGAAGCGGCGATGGAATCGGGCCGGCAGATCATGCTCGTGGCCCAGAAGGCCGCCGGCAAGGACGAGCCCAAGGCCGACGACATGTTCGAGATCGGCTGCGTGTCGAGCATCCTGCAGATGCTCAAGCTGCCTGACGGCACCGTGAAGGTGCTGGTCGAAGGCCTGCAGCGCGCCCACACCGTCACGATCACCGACTCCGGCGAGCACTTCGTCGGCACGGTCGCGCCGATCACCGCGCCGGCCGACAGCTCGCCCGAGATCGAGGCCCTGCGCCGCGCCGTGACGCAGCAGTTCGACCAGTACGTCAAGCTCAACAAGAAGATCCCGCCGGAGATCCTGACCTCGATCGCCGGCATCGACGATCCGGGCCGCCTGGCCGACACGATCGCCGCGCACCTGCCGCTCAAGCTCGAGGCCAAGCAGGCCGTGCTCGACCTGTTCGCCACCGCGCCGCGGCTGGAGAAGCTGCTCGAGCTGCTCGAGCACGAGGTCGACATCCTGCAGGTCGAAAAGCGCATCCGCGGCCGCGTCAAGCGGCAGATGGAGAAGAGCCAGCGCGAGTACTACCTGAACGAGCAGGTCAAGGCGATCCAGAAGGAACTCGGCGACGGCGAAGAAGGTGCCGACCTCGAGGAACTCGAGAAGAAGATCGCCGCCGCGCGCATGACCAAGGAAGCGCGCAAGAAGGCCGAGTCGGAGCTGAAGAAGCTCAAGCTGATGTCGCCGATGTCCGCCGAGGCGACCGTCGTGCGCAACTACATCGACACGCTGGTCAACCTGCCCTGGGCGAAGAAGTCCAAGATCAAGCACGACCTGGCGAACGCCGAGACTGTGCTCAACGAAGACCACTTCGGCCTGGAGAAGGTCAAGGACCGCATCCTCGAGTACCTCGCGGTGCAGCAGCGTGTCGACAAGGTCAAGGCGCCGATCCTGTGCCTCGTGGGCCCCCCGGGCGTCGGCAAGACCTCGCTCGGCCAGAGCGTGGCGCGCGCCACCGGCCGCAAGTTCGTGCGCATGGCGCTGGGCGGCATGCGCGACGAGGCCGAGATCCGCGGCCACCGCCGCACCTACATCGGCTCGATGCCGGGCAAGGTGCTGCAGAGCCTGAGCAAGGTCGCGGTGCGCAATCCGCTGTTCCTGCTCGACGAGATCGACAAGCTGGGCATGGATTTCCGCGGCGACCCGTCGTCGGCGTTGCTGGAAGTGCTCGACCCCGAGCAGAACCACACCTTCAGCGACCATTACGTCGAGGTCGACTTCGACCTGTCGGACGTGATGTTCGTCGCGACGTCCAACTCGATGAACATCCCGCCGGCGCTGCTCGACCGGATGGAAGTCATCCGCCTGGCCGGCTATACCGAGGACGAGAAGCTCAACATCGCCCAGCGCTACCTGCTGCCCAAGCAGCAGAAGAACAACGGCGTGGCCGACGGCGAGATGGAAGTCACCGAGTCGGCGCTGCGCGGCATCATCCGCTACTACACGCGTGAAGCCGGCGTGCGTTCGCTCGAGCGCGAGATCTCCAAGATCTGCCGCAAGGTGGTCAAGGGCATCCAGCTCAAGACCTACGACGGCAAGGTCGTCGTCTCCGAGGACAACCTCAACGACTTCCTGGGCGTGCGCAAGTACGACTTCGGTCGTGCCGAGAAGCAGAACCAGGTCGGCCAGGTGGTCGGTCTGGCCTGGACCGAGGTCGGCGGCGACCTGCTGACCATCGAGGCGGCGGTGATGCCCGGCAAGGGCAACATCATCCGCACCGGCCAGCTCGGCGACGTGATGAAGGAGTCGGTCGAGGCGGCCCGCTCGGTGGTGCGCTCGCGCGCCCGCCGCTTGGGCATCAAGGACGAACTCTTCGAGAAGCGCGACATCCACATCCACGTGCCCGACGGCGCGACGCCCAAGGACGGCCCGAGCGCGGGTGCGGCGATGACGACGGCCTTCGTCTCGGCGCTGACCGGCATCCCGGTGCGGGCCGACGTCGCGATGACCGGCGAGATCACGCTGCGTGGCGAGGTCACGGCGATCGGCGGCCTGAAGGAGAAGCTGCTCGCGGCGCACCGCGGCGGCATCAAGACCGTGCTGATCCCCGAGGAGAACGTCAAGGATCTCCAGGAGATTCCGGAGAACGCGAAGAACAACCTCGAAATCGTGCCGGTCAAGTGGATCGACCGCGTGCTCGAGATCGCGCTCGAGAAGGTGCCCGAGCCGCTGCCCGAGGAAGAGGTCAGTGCCAAGGACGCCGCGCCGGAAGCCGCGGTGACGCCGGTCGTCGGTTCCGATGCCCTGCCGCACTGATAAGGTACTTGCAGGACACGAGAAAATCGGTCTATACTGTCAGTCTTGATTCGTTGCAGACAATGCAGTGTTTCAAGGGCAAAGCGGGAATAGCTCAGTTGGTAGAGCGCAACCTTGCCAAGGTTGAGGTCGCGAGTTCGAGCCTCGTTTCCCGCTCCAAGACATCCGAAGGGAAGCCCAGGCTTCCCTTCTTTTTGGGCAGAATCCGGGTGTTCTGCCACGCGGCGCGATAGCAAAGCGGTTATGCAACGGATTGCAAATCCGTCTAGTCCGGTTCGACTCCGGATCGCGCCTCCAGTATTCCGATCGTCAAAGGGCTCCCGCGTGGAGCCCTTTGTGCATCGAGAACCCGGTGCGCCGCCCGGATGGCGAAACTGGCAGACGCAGCGGACTTAAACTCCGCCGCCTCTCGAAAGAGGGCATGCGGGTTCGATCCCCGCTCCGGGCACCATCAGCGCTGACGGCGTTTCTCGCCTCGCGATTCACGCCCCGCCGGCCGCAGGCTGGCTTCGAACGCTCGCTCCAATTCGGCCAGCGCCTCGACGCTGGCGCTCAGCGCCTGCAGATAGGCCGGCGCGTCGGCATGCAGCGTCTGCAGCATGCGGTGCACGACCCGCGACGAATGCAGCGGCCCGGCGTTCTCGGGCACCTGGGCACGCGCCTGGCGCAAGCGGTGTTCGGTCTTCAGCCGGCCGACGGTGGGCTGCAGCGCGGCGACGGTCTTCAGCGGCGGCGGTGCCGGCGCGCGCACCTGGCTGCGCGGCGGCGGCGCTTCGGCGCGGCCCAGGCGGTCGACCAGCGAGCACAGACCGGCCCAGGGCGGGGGCGCCGAAGCGGCTTCCGGCACCGCCGGCACGTTCGAGATCGCGTCGATGCGCCGCTGAAGGCGTGCCAGTAGCAGCCGGCGCGTCTCACCCTCGGCCGCCGCGGCACGGCGCGCCAGCGCTTCGGCGACGGCCAATGCGACCGGCTCGGCACCGGGCGCGGCGCGGCGTGCGGCCAGGGCCGCGAAAACGTCTTCGTCGGCCGCTGCGTTCATCGCGCCGTGTCGGCCGCCCGCCGCGGCGTCGGCGCGATCTCCACGCGCCGGTTGAGCGCGCGCCCGGCGGCGTCGGCGTTCGAGGCCACCGGTTGCTCGGCGCCGAAGGCCGCGGCGAACACCGCCGACGAGGGCACGCCGTCTTCGATCAGCGCCCGCGTGACCGTCAGCGCACGTTGCGCCGACAGCTCCCAGTTGTCGGCGAAGCGCGCGCGGCCGCCGTCGCGCACCTGGCGGTCGTCGGTGAAGCCGCTGACCATCAGCACTTCGTCGCGCGCCGACAGGTAGGCCGCCAGCGGGCCGGCCAGGCTCTTCAGCAGCTGGCGTCCCTCGGGCTGCAGTTCGGCCGAGTTGAAAGCGAACAGCACGTTGCCGCTGATGCCGATGCGCCCGCCGGCCAGCGTCACGCGGCCGGCCGCCAGTGGCACCGCCAGCGCGTGCTCCAGCGCCTCGCGGCGCTGGGCTTCGGCCTGGCGCTGCTGCACCTCGGTGCGCAGGCGTTCGGCCAGGTCCAGCTGCAGGCCGATGGCG
This sequence comes from Rubrivivax gelatinosus IL144, assembly GCF_000284255.1. NCBI lineage: Bacteria > Pseudomonadati > Pseudomonadota > Betaproteobacteria > Burkholderiales > Sphaerotilaceae > Rubrivivax > Rubrivivax gelatinosus. Next base: position 2,957,255 of record NC_017075.1, on the reverse strand, counting down.
CAGACGAGGATCAGCACGAAGGCGCCGAGCAGCCCCGACATCAGGTCGCCGAAGACCGCCCAGACCGGCGCGCCGTGCTCGGCGTCGCCGTCGATCTCGTCGTCGGCGGTCATGCCCCGGCCTCGGCGGCGCGGCGCTGCAGCGCGGCCACCGCCTGCTGTTGCGCGCCCAGCGTCAGGTCGACGATTTCGCGCGCCTGGGCGACGTAGTAGGCGAGCTGCTCGTCGCTGCGCGCGCCGGCCTGGGCGAGCGCAGCCTCGATACGCTGGAGCTGCGCCGTCGTCTGCTCGCTGCTGCGCGCGAAGAGCTCGACCGCCTGGCCGAAACCTTCGCCCAGCGCGGCGAGTTCGCCGGCGCCGGCCTCGATCTGGGCTGCGGTGCCGCGCAGCGCCTGGGCTTCGGTCTCGACCTGGGCGGCGAAGCGGGCTCCGGCCTGCTCCAGCAGGGCTCCGGTGCTCTCGACCAGCGAAGCGATCGTCTCGCGCTGCTCGCGCCCGGCGCGCTGCACGGTGTCGAGCAGTTCGCCCAGCGTGCCCAGCAGGCGGTTGCGTTCTTCCAGCGCCGCGTTGTCGCGCACCAGGCTGTCCGACAGCGCCTGGCGCAGCTCGGCGATGACCTCGGCGGCAGCACGCGGCGCCTCGGCCGCCGCCTGCACCAGGCGGCCGATCTCAGCGATCGTCGCCTCGGCCTGCTCGCGCGTGCGTGCCGAGACGGCGTCGGCGGCGGCGTCCAGCGCGGCGCAGACACGCTGCTGGTGGCCGGCGACGTCGGCCGCGGCGCGGCGCGTCTCGTCGGCCAGGCGCTCGGCCAGCGCCTGCAGCGCGCTCTCCATCGCCGCGCGGCGTTCGGCTTCGCGGGCGGCGGCGGTTTCGTCGGCGGCAGCGCGGGCCGCGGCCAGTTCGGCCTGCAGCGTGGTGGCGTGGCGCTGCAGCACCTCGCCGGCAGCGGCGACGGTCTCGCGGCCGGCGGCAGCCAGCGCGGCCTGGGCTTCGTGCTGGGTCGCCAGCGTCTGCTGCCAGGCGGCCGACCAGCGTTCGGTGCCGGCCTGCAGACGCGTATCCAGGCCATCGAGCAGCGTCGCCGAGCGTGTCTGCAGCTCGTCGCCGAAGCGCTGCAGCGCCGCGCCCAGGCGATCGAGCTGGGCCTGCTGGCGTGCCTGCTGTGCGTCCAGCGCCTCGCGGCCGTGCCCGGCCAGGCGTTCGGCAGTGGCGTCCAGGCGTTCGGCGACGCCGGCCAGATGCCGCTGCACCTGGCCTTGCAGCGTCTCGTTCAGCGTCGCCGACTGGCGCTCCAGCGCCGCCATCGTCGACTGCACCGCCGGCTCGACCGCCGCGGCGGCCTGCCGGGCGCTGGCGGCGGCGGTCTCGGACAGCGTCGTGGCGACGGTGGCCGACAGCTCGCGCCAGGCCTGGCCGGCGTCGTCGTGGAAACGCTGCTGGCCCGCCAGCAGGCGCTCGTCCAGCGTGCGGCCGCGTTCCTCGATCGTCGAGGCCAGCGCCTGCAGCCGCTCGGCCAGCGTCGGCAGCCATTGCGCCTGGGCCTGCAGCAGCGCCAGCGAGGCTTCGCGCTGGTGCGTGCGCGAGAACGCGCGCAGCGGCCCGGCGATCGCCGCGTCCAGCCGGCGCCCGGCGCGGCGGCGTTCGCGCCGCAGCAGCGCCGACGCGAGCCCCAGCATCGCCGAGGCCGCGACGCCCGCGACCGAGGTGCCGAAGGCCAGCCCCAGGCCCCGCACCGGCGCCGCCAGCGAGGCGCGGATCGCCTCGACGTCGGCGGCGTGCTCCAGCGCCTGGCCGGTGCCCTGCAGCGTGACGACCATGCCGAGGAAGGTGCCGAGCATGCCCAGCAGCACCAGCAGGCCGGCGAGGTAGGGCACCAGCGCCGGGCCGGGCAGGGCGGCACGTTCGCCTTCGATGCGCAGGCGCACGGTGTGGCGCAAGGCGGCGGGCACGCCGTCCAGCCAGGCGGCCAGCGCCGGCGGCTCGGCCGTCGTCGTGCCGAGGTGGCGCTCCAGCGCCTCGGTCTCGGCCGCGAAGCGCCGCAGTTCCAGCGCGCCGGCAACGAAGAAGGCCGCGATCAGGGCCACCAGCGTCAGCGCCAGCGGATTGGAGGCGCCATAACCGGCACCGACCCAGACCAGGGCCAGGGCGCCGGCGACGAAGGCCGCGTGGGGAAGCAGTCGGTTCATCTCGCGTCGTGGTCGTGCAGCGTCTGCAGCAGGCCCTGCACCGGCAGCAGCCGGTGCGCCAGTTCGGCCCGCATCACCTCGTCCAGATCCTCGCGGAAGGCGGCCAGCCAGCCCGCGTCCTCGCCGTGTTCACGGCCCAGGCGCTCGAAATGCGCCATCAGCCGCTGCGGCACCAGCGCCAGCACGCGGCGTTCTTGCGTCGCCAGCGCCGGCTCCAGCGCGGCGTCGATCGCCGCGACACGCGCCAGCGCCGCCGAACGCCGCGACAAGGCTTCGCGCAGCCGCCGCCGCAGCGCGGCGACGGCGTCGTGCATGCCCTGCTGGAGCCCCAGGCAGTGGCGATGGAACGGGCCGAAGTCGTCCGGGCTCGTGGCCGGCTCGGCGGGCCCGGCGGCTATCGCCGCCTCCAGGGCCGCGCGCACGCGCCGGAAGTCCGCATCCTCGCTGCCGGCCGTGCGGCCCGCGGCGGGCACGGCCTGTCCGGCGGCGAGCGCCGAAGCGAGCGAGATGGCGCCCGCCCATCCGAGCCAGTGGCCCAGTCGCTCGCCGAAGGCGGGTCGCCCTTCGGTCGGCGGCCCGTCGGCAAGACGGGCGAGGAGGCGGGTGAGCTCCGAACCGGCAACGCCCGGGCTGGCAGACCCGTGCAGCATGAGCCAGTCGAAGGATCGGTTAAGGGCGCGCAGTGTACCGCCTGCGCCGCCCGCCGCCCGGCGCGGGCAAAAGAAAGGGCGCCCGCAGGCGCCCGTCATGCCGGCTCGGCGACGCTCAGCCGCGCACCTCCAGCTGGTTCTTCACCTGCTTGACGCCATTGACGCTGCGCGCCAGCGTCTCGGCACGCGCCTTCTCGGTGCCGGACTTGGCGAAGCCCGAGAGCATCACCTCGCCGCGCAGCGTCTCGACGCTGATGGCGCTGGCGTCGACCGACTTGTCCTCGACGAACTTGGCCTTCACGGCGGTGGTGATCGCGCTGTCGTCGATGTACTCGCCGACGGTGGACTGGTCGCGCGTGACGGCGCAACCGGGCAGGACGACGAGGGCGGCGACGGCCGTGATCGTGGCGGCGAGCGTGTTTCGGATGAGGTTCATGCGTTCGTTCTCCTTGAATGCGAAGGCCGCGGGCGGCTTTCGTGTTCGCCATCGTGTGCTCGGCGACCCGCCGCGGCCGTGGGCGGGCGGCGCGTTCCGGTGTCGGCGCAGCGCCCGTGCTGCACGTCGGACGCCTCCGACGTTCAGGCCGCGCCGCCCAGCGCCTTGATCAGCGTGACCTGGTTCTTCAGCCGTGCGAGCCGGTTCTCGGCCAGCGCGACCTCGGCGCTGCGGCGGCTCTCCTGCGCGTCCAGCCAGGTGCGCAGCGTTGCCGCCCCGGCGCGGTAACGCGCCTCGTACAGCGCCTCGATGCGGCGCGCGGCCTGCAGCGAGGCTTCGAGCCATTCGCCCTGCCGGGCCAGCGCCTGACGTGCCGACAAGGCGTCCTCGACCTCGGCCAGCGCGGCGTACAGCGTCTGGCGAAACGAGATCGCGGCGCTCTCGTAGTTGGCGCGCTGCAACTCGCCCTGCAGCTGCATCTCGCGCCAGTTCAGGAAGGGCAGGGCCAGCCCGCTGCCCAGCGCGGCCACCGGATTGGCCAGCACTTGGCCCAGCGCGCTGCTGCTGCCGCCCAGGCTGCCGGTGAGCGACAGCGTCGGGTAGTAGCTGGCGCGCACGGCGTCGCCCTGGGCCAGGGTCTTGCGCAGCCGCAGCTCGGCGGCGCGCAGGTCCGGGCGCCGGCCCAGCAGTTCGGCGGGCAGCCCGGCGCGTGGCGCCGGCAGGGCGGCGGTGGGCAGCGCCTGGGGCTCGTCCGCCGGCGGCACGTCGTCGGCGGCGCGGTCGAAGAGCAGGGCGAAGGCGTGTCTCGCCTCGGTGCGCTGCTGGCGCAGGTCTTCCAGCGTCGCCTGCTGGGCGAGCACGGTCTGCTCGGCCTCGTGGCGTTCCAGCGCGCCGACGGCGCCGGCGTCGAACTGCGCCTGCACCAGCGCCTGCGTGCGGCGCGCGGTGTCGACGCTGGCCTCGGCGCTGGCGATGCGCTGGTTCAGGTAGCCGAGCTGCCAGTACAGCGTCGCGACGGTGCCCGACAGGCTGAGCGCGGCGGCGTCGCGGTCCTGCTCGCTGGCGCCGGCTTCGAGCTGCGCGGCATCGGCCAGTGCGCCCAGGCGCTGCCAGAGGTCGGCCTCCCAGCTGGCGCCGACGCTGGCCGAATAGGCGTGCGTCGTCCTGCGCGGCGCGTCCAGCCCGCGTTCGGCCTGGCCGCTGACGCTGGCGCTCAGGCTGGGCCGGCGGTCGCTGTCGGCCAGGCCGGCCTGCAGCCGCGCCTGGCGCAGCGCGACGCCGGCCACCGCCAGGTCGGCGTTGCGCGCCAGCGCCTCGTCGACGAAACGGTCGAGCACGGGGTCGCCGAGCGCTTGCCACCAGCGAGTGTCGGTCGCGGCGGAGGCCGCCTCGGCAGGCCCGGACCAGGCGGCCGGCAGCGCGGTGGCGGGCGGTTCGTAAGGCGTGCGCAGCGCCGAGCAGGCGGCCAGCAGCGCCAGCGGCAGCAGCAGGAGAGGGCGGGCGGAGGTCATCACGGGGTCGGGTTCAATCGCGGGCCAGGGCCTCGACGGGGTCCAGGCGCGAGGCGTTGCGTGCCGGCAGCCAGCCGAAGACGACGCCGATCAGCGTCGCGCAGCCGAAGGCGGCGAGCATCGCCAGCGGCGAGAACGCCAGGCTGAAGTCCTGGCTGAAGCGCGAGAACACCGCGCCGAAGGCCAGCGCCGAGGCGATGCCCAGCGCGCCGCCGAGCAGGCAGACCAGCACCGCCTCGATCAGGAACTGCTGCTGGATGTCGCGTCGGCGCGCGCCGACGGCCATGCGCACGCCGATCTCGGCGGTGCGTTCGGTGACGCTGACCAGCATGATGTTCATCACGCCGATGCCGCCGACGACCAGCGAGATCACCGCGATCGACGCGATCAGCAGCGTCAGCGTGCGCGTCGTGCTCTCGATCGTCTGGCGGATGCTGTCGGTGTTGAGCACGTAGAAGTCGACTCGGCCGTGGCGCTGCTCGAGCAGCTGGCCGATGCCTTGCGCGGCGGCGGCCATCGGTGCGTGGTCGGCGACGCGCACGGTGATGCTGCGCAGATAGCCCTGGCCGATCAGCCGCCGCATCGCCGTCGTGTAGGGCACGAAGACGTTCAGGCTCTCGCTGTTAGGGCCGAAGGCGCTGTCCTTCTTGGCCGTGACGCCGATCACCGTCACCGGCATGCTGCCCAGGAAGATCACCTGGCCGACCGGCTCGGTCGTCGGGAACAGCTTCTGGCGCGTGTTGTCGTCGATGACGGCCACCTGGGCGTAGCGCTCGATCGCGTCGGCGCCGAAGGCCGTGCCGTCGGCGAGCTTCAGGCCCTTGACGCGGAAGTACTGGTCGCCCACGCCGCTGACGCTGGCCGAAGCGTCGACGTTGCCGAAACGCGCCGTCAGCGAGGTCTGCACGTTGGGCGTCACGCTGTCGACGAAACCCTGTTCGGCCAGCGCGTCGGCGTCGGCGGGCCTGAGCGTCTGGATGCGCGCCGAACGCGGGTCGCCGAAACCCTGGCCGGAGAAGACCTCGACGGTGTTGGTGCCGATGCTGCTGATGTCGGCCAGCACCTTGCGCCGCGAGCCCTCGCCCAGCGCGACGACCGACACCACCGAGGCGATGCCGATGATGATGCCGAGCATCGTCAGCAGCGTGCGCAGGCGGTGGGCGTTCATCGCCAGCAGCGCCATGTGCAGCGCCTCGCGCAGGCCGTCGAGCCAGGCGCCGCGGCCGCGCTGCACCTCGGTGCGTGGCACGGTCGGTGCCGCGTGTTCCGCGGGGCGGCCGCTGTCGGCGACGATGACGCCGTCCTTGATCTCGACGATGCGCCGGGCGTGCCGCGCCACGCCCATGTCGTGGGTGACGAGGATGACGGTGTGGCCCTGGGCGTGCAGCTCGGCCAGGATGCGCATCACTTCGGCGCCCGAGGCGCTGTCCAGCGCGCCGGTGGGCTCGTCGGCGAGGATCACCTCGCCGCCGTTCATCAGCGCCCGGGCGATCGACACGCGCTGCTGCTGGCCGCCCGAGAGCTTGCCCGGCACGTGGCCCAGGCGGTCGGCCATGCCCAGGCGCTGCAGCAGCGTGCGCGCCCGCTCCTGGCGCTCGGCGCGTGCGCTGCCGGCGTAGACCGCGGGCATCTCGACGTTGCCTTGCGCCGTCAGGTCCGACAGCAGGTGGTAGCGCTGGAAGACGAAGCCGAAATGCTCGCGGCGCAGCGCCGCCAGTTCGTCGGGCGCCAGGCTGGCGACCTCGCGGCCGGCGATCGTGTAGCGGCCACGCGTCGGCTGGTCCAGGCAGCCGAGCACGTTCATCAGCGTCGACTTGCCCGAGCCCGACTGGCCGACGATGGCCACCATCTCGCCGGCGGCGATGTCCAGGTCCAGCTCGCGCAGCGCGGCGATCGTGCCGTCGCCGGCCGGGTACTCGCGCCAGACGCCGCGCAGCGACAGCAGCGGCGTGGCGCTCTCGTGGGAGCCGGCCATCGTCAGAACATCGGCGGCGGGCCCATGCGCCGGCCGCTGGTGGACGCCGTCGGCGAGGCGGCGTTGCCGAGCACCACGCGCTCGCCTTCCTTCAGCCCGTCGAGCACCTGGGCGGCGACGTTGTTGTTCAGGCCGATGCGCACCGCGCGCGGCTGCGGCTGGCCGTCGGGGCCGAGCACCTGCACCGTCGTGCGGCCGTCGTCCTGGCGCGCGCCCAGCGCGCCGACGGGGATCGTCAGTGCGCCCTTGGCTTCGCCGCGCACGACGTGCACCTCGGCGGTCATCGAGATGCGCAGCAGCCGGTCGGGGTTGGGGACCTCGAACTTGGCGTTGTAGTAGATGGCGGTGGCGCTGGTCGTCGACGTGCTCGAGCTGCTGCTGGTCGAAGTCGACGTCGAGCTGATGCTGTCGGTCGCCGGCTCGACGCTGCGCAGCCTGGCCTCGAAGCGCCGGCGCGGCTCGCCGAGGATCGTGAACCAGGCCTTCTGCCCCGGCTTGACGCTGGTGACGTCGGCCTCGGAGATCGAGGCCTTGACGGTCATCGTGTCGACCTGGGCGACGATCAGGATCGTCGGCGTCGACTGGTTGGCGTTCACCGTCGTGCCTTCCTCGGTGACGATGGCCACGACCTGGCCGTCGATCGGCGAGCTGATGCGCGTGTAGCCGAGGTTGACCTCGGCGGTGTCGACGCTGATGCGGGCCTGCTCCAGCTGCGCCTGCAGCGCGACGACGTTGGCTTCGGCGACCTCGACGGCTTCCTGCGCCGACTCCAGGTCGGCCGGCGCGCTGGCCTCGCTGTGGCGCATCTGCTGCTGGCGTGCCAGCGTGCGCCGGGCCTGGGCCAGCGTCGCCTGCGCCGAGCGCAGCTGCGCCTGCACGCTGACCAGCGCGGCGCGGGCGTTGCGCAGCGTGTTCTGCTGCGTCATCGAGTCGATCTCGGCGACCAGCTGGCCCTTCTTCACCTCGTCGCCCAGCGCCACCTTCAGCGACTTGACCTGGCCCGAGACCTGGGCCCCGACGCTGACCTGCTTGAAGGCCTGCAGCGTGCCGTTGGCGAGCACCGTGTCCTGCAGGTCGGCACGCGTCGCCGGCGCGGTGATCAGCGCCGGCGGTTCGGGGCGGGAGAAGACGAGGCGCTGCACCGCGACGGCGGCGAGCAGCAGCGCCAGGCCGGCGGCGCCGTAGCGCAGCCGGCGGGCGGTCGTGGGAGTCATCGGCAGGCGGGTAGCGGGTCCGGCTGCCGACTCTGGCGGCCCGGCGCCAGCGCCTGTTTGCCGTCGTGTGAAGCGCGCTTCACATGCCGCGGCGCGGCGATCCCAGGCGCGGCGCGGGGTGGCGGCCGGCGAGGCCGCCGCCGGTGTCACGCGGCGTCACCGCCGCTCAGCCGCGCAGCAGCTCGCCGAGCTGGCGCAGGCCTTCCTCGCGCTGCGCGTCCAGCGGGTGGGCGGCGCTCAGCCGCAGCCCGCGGGCGAGCGCGGCGCTGCTGCCGAAGGCCGCCCCCGGCACGAAGCCGTAGCCGCGTTCGCGCAGTCGCGGCAGCAGCGCGGCGCTGTCGACACCCGGCGGCAGCTCGACCCAGATCACGTAGCCGCCTTCGCCCGGCGTGACGCGCGTGCCCGGCGGCAGCCAGCGGCGTGCGGCCTCGACCCAGGCCTCGGTCTGCGCCGCCAGCGTGCGCCGCAGGCGACGCAGATGCGTCTCGTAGGCGCGGTCGGCCAGGAAGCCGGCGAGTGCGGCGTCGGTCAGCGGCGACAGCAGCTCGCCGTGCACCGCGCGTGCGGCGCGCAGCTGCAGCCGGTGGCGTCGGCTGGCCACCCAGCCGACGCTGAAGCCGGCGCCGGTGACGCAGGCCAGGCTGGCGCAGTACAGCACGCGGTCGTCGTCGTCCCAGGCCTTGACCGGGCGCGGGCGCTCGCCGCTGCGCTGCAGCTCGCCCATCAGCTCGCACTCGATCAGCGGCAGGCGGTGCTCGCGCAGCAGTGCGGCGAGCTGCTCGCGCGCCGCGTCGGGCATGCGGCTGCCGCGCACGCTGTCGAAGCTCGGATCGACGACGCAGCAGCGCACGTCGTGGTGCTGCAGCGCGAAGGCCAGTGCCGGCACCGAGAAGCCGCCGTCCTGCGGCGCCGGGATGGGCAGGGGCTTGAGCCCCAGGCTGGCGACCAGCTCCAGCGTGCGTGGCGACGCCGGCTCGGGCAGGGCGACGGTGTCGCCGGGGCGCGTCAGCAGCCGCAGGCTGAGCTCCAGCGCCTCGCCTTCGCCGTGCGTGACGATGATGTCCTCGGCATCGACGGCGCAGCCGGCGCGCAGCATGCGGTGCGCCAGTGCCTGGCGCAGCGCGTTACTGCCGTAGACGCTGCCGATCGCCAGCAGCGAGCGGTCGGCGGCCAGCGCCTGCTGCAGATGGCGCTGCAGCGCGGCCAGCGGCAGCAGCGCCGCCGGCAGCGCCAGATGGCTCAGCGACAGGCTGTCGGGCCGCGTCGTCGCCAGCTCGATCAGGCGTTTGCGCCGGCCTTCGAGTTCCAGCGCCTGTCCGGTCGGCGGCAGCGGCGCGCGCACCGCGCCGCGCACGAAGTGGCCGCGTCGCGCACGGGCCTCGACGAGCCCGGCGTCCTCCAGCTCGTGCAGCGCGTGCGTCACCGTCGCCAGGCTGGCGCCGTACTCGTTGCACAGCTGGCGCACCGAAGGCAGCTGCGAGCCCGGCGGGTAGCGCCCTTCGTGCAGCGCCCGCGCCAGGTCTTCGGCCAGACGGCGGTAGCGGGTGGGGCGTTCGGACATGGGGCGACGATACGCCGGCGCGGCGTTCCTGGATCGATACAGAGAGCCGGCCGGTGGGTCGATACAGAGGCCGCTGCACACCGCCTCGCAGGGCGGTGTTGTGGCTAACGCGTCGCGGCTACGCTGCCTAGAGTGCGGCGCCATGACCCAAGGCCTGCTCCCGACCCTGCCCGCCGCCTGGCGCTCGATTCCGGTGCCGGTGCGCCGGCTGATGCTGGGCGAGCTTTTCGGGCTGCTCGCCGCCGCGGCCATGCACCTGGCGCTGGCCTGGTGGATCAGCCGCGAAGGCGGCGCCGAGGCGCTGGCGCGCTACGGCGCGATCACCGCCTTCGCCGCGCTGCTGGCGACGCCGCTGCTGTCGCCGGCCGGCGACCGCTGGCCCAAGCGCCAGCTGATCCGCGTCGGCAAGCTGGCGCTGGTGCTGGACGCGCTGGGCCTCACGCTGCTGTGCGCGGCCGGCGTCTACGACCTGCGGCTGATCTGCGCCTGCAGCCTGCTGTCGGTGGCGGCGACGGCGCTGCTCTGGCCGGCCGAGGCCAGCGTCCTGCCCGAGCTGCTGCCGCCGGCGGACCTGCCGACCGCGCTGCGCCTGCGCCGCGGTGCCCAGGCCTTGGGCGGGATGCTCGGCCCTGGGCTGTGCGGCGTCGTGCTGGCCGGCGCCGGGTTGCGCGCCGCCATGGTCATGAGCCTGTTGCTGTTCGGGCTCGCGACGCTCGCCGCCTGGCGCGTCGGCTCGGCGCAGCGCCCGGCGGAAACCACTGCACGGCGCGGCTGGTTCGACGAGATGGCCGATGGCCTGCGCGCCAAGTGGCGCGTGCGGCTGGACCGCTGGTGGACGCTGGTCGGCGCCTTGATGATGATGTGCCTGCTGCCGGCCACCGGGCTGCTGCTGCCGCTGCGCATCCAGGGGCTGGGGCTGTCGGCGGCCTGGTTCGGCGCCTGCAGCGCGGCGATGTCGCTGGGGCTGCTGGCCGGCGTCGCCGGGCTGGCGCCGGCGCTGATCGAGCGAGTCGGGCGGGTACGCGCGCTGGCTGTCGCGGTGCAGGCTTGCGCGGTGGCGATCGCCGGCATCGGCCTGGTCCGCTGGGCGCCGGGGCTGGTCGCGCTGTTCGCCGTCATCGGCCTGGCGCTGGCGGTGACGCAACTCGTCGGCCAGACGCACCGCATGCTGGCGATGCCCGACGACTACCGCTCGCGGATGAGCTCCGCGCACCTGGCGATCGCCCACCTCGCCGCGGCGCTGGCGCCGGCGCTCGGCGGCGCGCTGCTGGGCGTGGCCACCGTGCCGACCGGCTACCTGCTGCTGGGCGCGGGTTTCGCGGCCAGCGGGCTGCTGCTGATGGCGGTGCCCGGGCTGGCACTCTTCCTTCGCCAGGATCACGAGGGCGCACGCGGCTGGTACGACCGCCATTACCCTCAGGCGTTTACGCGGTCCTGAATCCGGCTGCGCCCTCGGGGCAGGGGGAATCCTAGTGTTCACCCTGATGGGGTTCGCCCAAAATAGAACGATCGTTCGATTTCTGGGGGTTCCGCCTCAGGGGCTTCGGAACCCCCCACTAGAATCGTCGGGTAACGTCAACGTCAACTCCCAGGAGCTGAGGCATGAAGGTGCTGGTCCCCGTCAAGCGGGTGGTCGATTACAACGTCAAGGTCCGCGTGAAGAGCGACGGCACCGGGGTCGACATCGCCAACGTCAAGATGAGCATGAACCCCTTCGACGAGATCGCCGTCGAAGAGGCGGTGCGGCTCAAGGAGAAGGGCGTCGCGACCGAGATCGTCGCCGTGTCCTGCGGCGTCACGCAGTGCCAGGAGACGCTGCGCACCGCGATGGCGATCGGCGCCGACCGCGCGATCCTCGTCGAGACCACCGAGGAACTGCAGCCGCTGGCCGTCGCCAAGCTGCTGAAGGCGCTGGTCGACAAGGAGCAGCCGGGCCTCGTCATCGTCGGCAAGCAGGCGATCGACGACGACGCCAACCAGACCGGCCAGATGCTGGCCGCGCTCGCCGGCCTGGCGCAGGGCGCCTTCGCCAGCAAGATCGAGATCGCCGACGGCCGTGCCAAGGTCACGCGCGAAGTCGACGGCGGCGCCGAGACCGTGGACCTCAAGCTGCCGGCCGTCGTCACCGCCGACCTGCGCCTGAACGAGCCGCGCTACGTCACGCTGCCCAACATCATGAAGGCCAAGAAGAAGCCGCTGGAGGTCGTCAAGCCGGCCGACCTGGGCGTCGACGTGACGCCGCGGCTGAAGACGCTGAAGGTCAGCGAGCCGCCCAAGCGCGGCGCCGGCGTCAAGGTGCCCGATGTGGCGACCCTGGTCTCGAAGCTGAAGAACGAAGCGAAGGTGATCTGAGATGGCTGTCCTCGTCATTGCCGAACACGACAACGCGACCGTCAAGGGCGCGACCCTGAACACCGTCACCGCGGCGCTGGCCTGCGGCGGCGACGTGCACCTGCTGGTCGCCGGCGAGAACGCCGGCGGCGCCGCCCAGGCCGCGGCGCAGATCGCCGGTGTCGCCAAGGTCCTGCACGCCGACGGCGCGGCGCTGGCCCACGGCCTGGCCGAGAACCTCGCCGCCCAGGTCGTCGCCATCGCCAAGGACTACAGCCACGTGCTGTTCCCCTCGACGGCCGGCGGCAAGAACGTCGCCCCGCGCGTGGCCGCGCTGCTGGACGTCGCCCAGATCAGCGACGCGACGAAGATCGTCTCGGCCGACACCTTCGAGCGCCCGATCTACGCCGGCAACGCCATCGCCACGGTGCAGAGCGCCGACGCGATCAAGGTCATCACCGTGCGCACGACCGGCTTCGACGCCGCGGCGGCCAGCGGCGGCTCGGCCTCGGTCGATGCCATCCCGGCAGTCGCCGACTCGGGCCTGTCGGTCTTCGTCGGCTCGGAACTCGCCACCAGCGACCGGCCCGAGCTGACCGCTGCCAAGATCATCGTCTCCGGCGGCCGCGCGCTGGGTTCCAGCGACAAGTTCAACGAGGTGCTGACGCCGCTGGCCGACAAGCTGGGCGCCGCACTCGGCGCCAGCCGCGCCGCGGTCGACGCCGGCTACGCGCCCAACGACTGGCAGGTCGGCCAGACCGGCAAGATCGTCGCGCCGCAGCTCTACATCGCCGCCGGCATCAGCGGCGCGATCCAGCATCTGGCGGGCATGAAGGACAGCAAGGTCATCGTCGCGATCAACAAGGATCCCGAGGCCCCGATCTTCAGCGTCGCCGACTACGGCCTGGAGGCGGACCTGTTCGCCGCGGTGCCGGAGCTGGTCGCCGCGCTCTGAAGAAAAACAAGACCCCGAGGCGCCCTCCGTGGCGCCTTTTTTCCATCTGGAGACAAGAACCATGACGTACCGTGCCCCGGTCAAGGACATGCTGTTCGTGATGAAGGAGCTCGCGGGCCTCGACGCCGTCGCCGCGCTGCCCGGATTCGAGGACGCCGGCTTCGACACCGCCGTCGCCGTGCTGGAGGAATGCGCGCGGTTCAACGAGAACGTCGTCGCGCCGCTGAACCGCGTCGGCGACCTGGATCCTTCTTCGTTCGCCGACGGCCGCGTGCGCGCCACGCCGGGTTTCAAGGAAGCGTTCCAGCAGTTCGCCGAAGGCGGCTGGCAGGGGCTGCAGCACCCGGTGGAGTTCGGCGGCCAGGGCCTGCCCAAGCTGATCGGTGCGGCCTGCGGCGAGATGGTCAACAGCGCCAGCATCAGCTTCGCGCTGTGCCCGCTGCTGAGCGACGGCGCCATCGAGGCGCTGCTGACCGCCGGCGGCCACGAGATGCAGCAGGCCTACATCCCGAACCTGATCTCGGGGCGCTGGACCGGCACGATGAACCTGACCGAGCCGCAGGCCGGCAGCGACCTGTCGCTGGTGCGCACGCGTGCCGAGCCGCAGGGCGACGGCAGCTACAAGCTATTTGGCACGAAGATCTTCATCACCTGGGGCGAACACGACATGGCCGAGAACATCGTCCACCTCGTGCTCGCACGCGTCAGCGGCGCGCCTGAAGGCGTGAAGGGCATCTCGCTGTTCGTCTGCCCGAAGGTGCTGGCCGACGGCACGCGCAACGACGTGCACTGCGTCAGCATCGAGCACAAGCTGGGCATCAAGGCCAGCCCGACCGCGGTGCTGCAGTTCGGCGACCACGGGGGCGCTGTCGGTTACCTCGTCGGCGAGCAGAACCGCGGCCTCGAGTACATGTTCATCATGATGAACGCCGCGCGTTTCGGCGTCGGCGTGCAGGGCATCGCGCTGGCCGAACGCGCCTACCAGCAGGCCGTGGCCTATGCGCGCGACCGCGTGCAGAGCCGCCCGGTCGACGGCTCGACGCCGGGGGCTTCGGCCATCATCCGCCACCCCGACGTGCGCCGCATGCTGATGACGATGCGCGCCCACACCGAAGGCTGCCGCGCGATGGCGCTGGTGGCCGCGGCCGCCTACGACGCCGCGCACGCCCATCCGGACGAAGCCGCGCGCAAGCAGAACCAGGCCTTCTACGAGTTCCTGGTGCCGCTGGTGAAGGGGCTGTCCACCGAGATGAGCCTGGACGTCGCCAGCCTGGGCGTGCAGGTGCACGGCGGCATGGGCTTCATCGAGGAGACCGGCGCCGCCCAGCACCTGCGCGACGCCAAGATCCTGACGATCTACGAAGGCACGACGGCGATCCAGGCCAACGACCTGGTGGGCCGCAAGACGGCGCGCGACGGCGGCGCCACGGCGCGGGCGATCGCCGCGCAGATCGAGGCCACCGAAGGCGAGCTGAACGCGTCCGGCAGCGCCGCGGCCTTGGCGATGGCGCGCCACCTGGGCGCCGCGCGCCGTGCCTTCCTGGACGTCGTCGACTTCGTGCTCGCCAAGGTGAAGAGCGATCCGAACGCGGTGTTCTCCGGCAGCGTGCCCTACCTGATGCTGGCCGGCACCGCGGTCGCGGGCTGGCAGATGGCGCGCGCGCTGCTCGTCGCCGAACAGCACCTGGCCGCCGGCGAGGACCCCGAGTTCATGAAGGCCAAGATCGCCACCGCACGCTTCTACGGCGACCACCTGCTGGTGCGCTGCGGCGGGCTGCGCGACGCGATCGTCGACGGTGCCGAGTCGGTCACCGCGCTCGAACTGGAGGCCTTCTGATGCTGCCGCCCGTGCTGCAACATCTGGCGCTGCCGGTCATCGGCTCGCCGCTGTTCATCATCAGCAACCCCAAGCTCGTCATCGAGCAGTGCAAGGCCGGCATCGTCGGCTCGATGCCGGCGCTCAACGCGCGGCCGGCCTCGCAGCTCGACGAGTGGCTGGCCGAGATCACCGAGACGCTGGCCGCCTGGGACCGCGACCACCCCGAGCGCAAGTCGGCGCCGTTCGCGATCAACCAGATCGTGCACAAGAGCAACGACCGGCTCGAGCACGACCTGGAGGTCTGCGCGCGCTACAAGGTGCCGCTGGTCATCACCTCGCTGGGCGCGCGCAGCGACCTCAACGACGCGGTGCACGCCTGGGGCGGCATCGTGCTGCACGACGTCATCAACAACGCCTTCGCGCACAAGGCGGTGGAGAAGGGCGCCGACGGCCTGATCGCGGTGGCGGCGGGTGCCGGCGGCCATGCCGGCGTCAAGAGCCCGTTCGCGCTGATCCAGGAGATCCGCGCCTGGTTCGACGGGCCGCTGGCGCTGTCGGGCTCGATCGCCACCGGCGACGCGGTGCTGGCCGCGCAGGCGATGGGCGCCGACCTGGCCTACATCGGCTCGGCCTTCATCGCCACCGACGAGGCGCGTGCCGCCGAGGCCTACAAGCAGTGCATCGTCGACTGCGACAGCGACGACATCGTCTATTCCAACCTCTTCACCGGCGTGCACGGCAACTACCTGAAGCCGTCGATCCGCAACGCGGGGCTGGACCCGGACCACCTGCCCGAGAGCGACCCGTCGAAGATGAACTTCGGCGGCGACGGCGCCAAGGCCTGGAAGGACATCTGGGGCTGCGGCCAGGGCATCGGTGCCGTGAAGGCCGTGCTGCCGGCCGGCGAACTGGTCGCACGGCTCAAGCGCGAGTACGACGCGGCGCGCCAGCGCCTGGGCCTGACGGCCTGAGTCGGCCCCGCCGGGCTCAGCGGGCCGGGTCGCCGTTCGCGGCGTCGCCGGCCCGTCGTCCGTCCAGCACCTCGTAGTCGGCGTCGCAGCCGACGCCCGCGGCGACCCAGCGCCGCGCCAGCCGCGCCGTCCAGGCCGAGGGCAGCCACGGCAGATGGCGGCCGGGCTCGGCGATCGCGCCGCAGCGGTAGCGGCCTTCGTCGGCGGCCCAGACCAGCGCCGCACAGGCGCCGTGGCGGCGGCGCGAGATCCACACGCCCAGCGGGCAGGGCTCGGCGGCGCAGCAGACGCCGCAGCCGTTGCAGGGCTCGCCGGTCGCCGGCTTGGGCGGCGCCTCGGGCACGAGCAGGATGCGGCGGGTGGACATGGCGGGCGCAGTGTGCGCCCTGATGGCGGGCCGCCAAGCGCCGATGAAGACCGCCGCCGCGTGCCATTTGCCACGCGGCGCACGAAGCCGCCCGGGTTTGCGCTGGCTCAGATCGCCCCACCCGGATTCAGTACAAGTGCTACAGTCCTTCGCTGGATACGGAACGTGTCTGGTCCTTCCCGTCCCCTTGCTGAGTCAGATGTGCAGCAAGGCGGGTCGCAATCCGCCAACCGGTGAAGCCGGGGCCGCGGAAGGTTGATCAACCCATCGTAGCCCTGGGAACCGGGGCGAAAGGTGCGCGAGAGATGATGCAGCAGTACAGGTCGAATTCGTACCTGTTCGGGGGCAATGCCCCGTACGTCGAGGAACTCTACGAGGCCTACCTCGACAACCCCGGCAGCGTGCCCGACAACTGGCGCGCCTACTTCGACAACCTCCAGCACGTGCCCGCGGTCGACGGTTCCGACAGCCGCGACGTCGCCCACGCCCCGGTCGTCGAATCCTTCGCACAACGCGCCAAGGCCAACGCCTTCGCGCTCAAGGCCAGCGCCGTCGACCTCGCCGTCGCGCGCAAGCAGGTCCACGTCCAGAGCCTGATCGCGGCCTACCGCGTTCTCGGCTCGCGCTGGGCCGACCTCGATCCGTTGAAGCGCACCGAGCGCCCCAAGATCCCCGAGCTCGATCCGGCGTTCTACGACCTGAGCGAGTCGGACATGGACATCATGTTCTCGGCCGCGAACACGTATTTCAGCAAGGCCGAGAACATGAGCCTGCGGGAGATCCTGCAGGCCCTGCGCGAGACCTACTGCGGCACGATCGGCGTCGAGTTCATGCACGGCACCGACCCGACCGAGAAGCGCTGGTGGCAGGAACGCCTGGAGTCCTCGCGCAGCAAGCCAAGCTTCACGGCCGAGGAGAAGAAGCACATCCTCGAGCGCCTGACCGCCGCCGAAGGCCTGGAGCGCTACCTGCACACCAAGTACGTCGGCCAGAAGCGCTTCTCGCTCGAAGGCGGCGAGAGCTTCATCGCGTCGATGGACGAACTGGTGCAGCGTGCCGGCGAGAAGGGCGTGCAGGAGATCGTCATCGGCATGGCCCACCGCGGCCGCCTGAACGTGCTCGTCAACACCCTGGGCAAGATGCCCAAGGACCTGTTCGCCGAGTTCGACCACACCGCGCCCGAGGCGCTGCCGGCCGGTGACGTCAAGTACCACCAGGGCTTCTCGAGCGACGTCTCGACCGCCGGCGGCCCGGTTCACCTGAGCCTGGCCTTCAACCCCTCGCACCTGGAGATCGTCAACCCGGTCGTCGAAGGTTCGGCCAAGGCGCGCATGGACCGCCGCGGCGACCCGATGGGCAACCAGGTCCTGCCGGTGCAGGTGCACGGCGACGCGGCCTTCGCCGGCCAGGGCGTCGTGATGGAGACGCTGGCGCTGGCCAAGACGCGCGGCTACTTCACCGGCGGCACGGTGCACCTGGTCGTCAACAACCAGATCGGCTTCACGACCAGCGACCCGCGCGACAGCCGCTCGACGCTGTACTGCTCGGACGTCGTCAAGATGATCGAGGCGCCGGTGCTGCACGTGAACGGCGACGACCCCGAGGCCGTCGTGCTCTGCACCCAGCTGGCGATGGACTACCGCCAGCAGTTCAAGAAGGACGTCGTCGTCGACATCGTCTGCTTCCGCAAGCTCGGCCACAACGAACAGGACACGCCGAGCCTGACGCAGCCGCTGATGTACAAGAAGATCGCCCAGCACCCGGGCACGCGCAAGCTCTACGGCGACAAGCTCGTCGCCCAGGGCGTGCTGCCGGCCGACGGCCCCGACCAGATGGTCAAGGCCTTCCGCTCGGCGATGGACGAGGGCCGGCACACGATCAACCCGGTGCTGACCAACTTCAAGAGCAAGTACGCGGTCGACTGGGCCCCGTACCTGGGCCGGAAGTGGACCGACGCCGCCGACACCGCGCTGCCGCTGGCCGAGATCAAGCGCCTGGCCGAGCGCGTGACGACGGTGCCGCCGACCTTCAAGCTGCATCCGCTGGTCGAGAAGGTGCTCGCCGACCGCGCCGCGATGGGCCGTGGCGAGGTCAACGTCGACTGGGGCATGGGCGAGACGCTGGCCTACGCGTCGCTGGTGGCCAGCGGCTACGGCGTGCGCCTGTCGGGCGAGGACTGCGGCCGCGGCACCTTCGTGCACCGCCATGCCGTCCTGCACGACCAGAACCGCGAGAAGTGGGACATCGGCACCTACGTGCCGCTGCAGAACGTCGCCGAAGGCCAGGCGCCGTTCGTCGTCATCGACTCCATCCTGTCCGAAGAAGCGGTGCTCGGCTTCGAGTACGGCTACGCCTCGGCCGAGCCGAACACGCTGACGATCTGGGAAGCCCAGTTCGGCGACTTCGCCAACGGCGCGCAGGTCGTCATCGACCAGTTCATCGCCTCCGGCGAAGTGAAGTGGGGCCGGGCCAACGGCCTGGTGATGCTGCTGCCGCACGGCTACGAAGGGCAGGGTCCCGAGCACAGCTCGGCGCGCCTGGAGCGCTTCATGCAGCTGGCCGCCGACAACAACATGCAGATCGTGCAGCCGACCTCGGCCAGCCAGATCTTCCACCTGCTGCGCCGCCAGATGGTGCGCCCGTTCCGCAAGCCGCTGGTGATCTTCTCGCCGAAGTCGCTGCTGCGTGCCAAGGACGCGACCTCGCCGCTCACCGAGTTCACGCGCGGCGAGTTCCGCACCGTGATGACCTCGCTGCACCCGGAGGCCGAGGCCGACAAGGTCAAGCGTGTCGTCTGCTGCTCGGGCAAGGTGGTCTACGACCTGATCCGAAAGCGCGAGGAGAAGAAGGCCGCCGACGTCGCGATCATCCGCGTCGAGCAGCTCTATCCGTTCCCGCACAAGGCTTTCGCGGCCGAGATGAAGCGTTTCCCGAACGCCACCGAGGTCGTCTGGTGCCAGGACGAGCCGCAGAACCAGGGCGCGTGGTTCTTCGTGCAGCACTACGTGCACGAGAACATGCTCGACGGCCAGAAGCTGGGCTATGCCGGCCGGCCGCCGTCCGCTTCGCCCGCGGTCGGCTACTCGCACCTGCACCAGGAGCAGCAGAAGGCGCTGCTCGAGCAGGCCTACGGCAAGCTCAAAGGCTTCGTGCTGACCAAGTGAGCGCGTGCCGGGCGCGCCGTGTGGCGCAGCCCGGCCTCGCCGCGTGGTCGATGGAGCCGTGTCGGCCCCTCTCGCCCCGCGGTGCCCCGAACAAGACACCGAGATAGACCATGGCAATCGTTGAAGTGAAGGTCCCGCAACTGTCCGAATCGGTCGCGGAAGCCACCCTGCTGCAATGGAAGAAGAAGCCCGGCGACGCCGTCGCCGCCGATGAGATCCTGATCGAGATCGAGACCGACAAGGTCGTGCTCGAAGTGCCGGCGCCGGCCGCCGGCGTGCTGGCCGAACTCGTCGAGGCCGACGGCGCCACCGTCGCCAGCGACCAGTTGATCGCGAAGATCGACACCGAGGCCAAGGCTGGCACCGCCGCGCCCGCAGCAGCCGCTCCGGCGCCTGCCGCCGCCGCCCCGGCGCCGGCTGCCCCGGCCCCCGCCGCAGGCGGCTCCAAGGCCGGCGTCGCGATGCCCGCGGCGGCCAAGCTGATGGCCGACAACCAGCTGGCCGCCGGCTCGGTGCCGGGCACCGGCAAGGACGGCCGCGTCACCAAGGGCGACGTGCTCGGCGCGCTGGCCGCGCCCAAGGCCGCGGCGCCGGCGCCCGTCGCCGCGCCGGCCGCTCCGGCCGTCGCCAAGCCGCTGCCGCCGGTGGCCGCGCCCGCGGTCAACCTCGGCGAGCGCCCCGAACAGCGTGTGCCGATGTCGCGCCTGCGCGCCCGCGTCGCCGAGCGCCTGCTGCAGTCGCAGGCCACCAACGCCATCCTGACGACCTTCAACGAGGTCAACATGGCGCCGGTGATGGAGATGCGCAAGCGCTTCCAGGAGCGCTTCGAGAAGGAACACGGCGTCAAGCTCGGCTTCATGTCCTTCTTCGTCAAGGCCGCGGTCGCGGCGCTGAAGAAGTACCCGGTGCTCAACGCCTCGGTCGACGGCAACGACATCGTCTACCACGGCTACTTCGACATCGGCATCGCCGTCGGCTCGCCGCGCGGCCTGGTCGTGCCGATCCTGCGCAACGCCGACCAGATGTCGTTTGCCGACGTCGAGAAGAAGATCGCCGAGTACGGCACCAAGGCCCGCGACGGCAAGCTGTCGATCGAGGAGCTCTCCGGCGGCACCTTCTCGATCAGCAACGGCGGCGTGTTCGGCTCGATGCTGTCGACGCCGATCATCAACCCGCCGCAGAGCGCGATCCTCGGCGTGCACGCGACCAAGGACCGCGCCGTCGTCGAGAACGGCCAGATCGTCATCCGCCCGATCAACTACCTGGCGATGTCCTACGACCACCGCATCATCGACGGCCGCGAGGCCGTGCTCGGCCTGGTGGCGATGAAGGAAGCGCTGGAAGACCCGTCGCGCCTGCTGTTCGACATCTGACCCGCACGATGAGCCTGGCCGACGAACTCTCCCGTCTGGACGAACTGCGCCAGCGCGGCGTGCTGAGCGACGAGGAGTTCGCGCGCGCCAAGGCCCGCCTGCTCGACGGCCCGGCGGCCGCGCCGGCCGTCGACGCCGTCAACCGCCTGCGCCGCAGCCGAGCCGACCGCTGGCTCGGCGGCGTCTGCGGCGGCCTGGCGCGCGCCACCGGCGTCGAGAGCTGGATCTGGCGCCTCGTCACCCTCGGCCTGGCCTTCTTCGGCGGCACCGGCGTGCTGCTGTACCTGCTGCTGTGGATCTTCGTGCCCGAGGATCCCGTCTAGAAAGACCTCATGTCCAAGAACTTCGACGTCATCGTCATCGGCGGCGGCCCGGGCGGCTACATCGCCGCGATCCGTGCCGCCCAGCTGGGCTTCGCCACCGCCTGCATCGACGAGTGGAAGAACGACAAGGGCGGCCCGGCCCCGGGCGGCACCTGCACCAACGTCGGCTGCATCCCGAGCAAGGCGCTGCTGCAGTCCAGCGAGCACTACGAGCACGCCGCCAAGCATTTTGCCGATCACGGCATCGGTCTGAAGAGCCTGTCCATCGACGTCGCGAAGATGGTCGCGCGCAAGGACCAGGTCGTGAAGCAGAACAACGACGGCATCCTCTACCTGTTCAAGAAGAACAAGGTGAGCTTCTTCCACGGCCGCGGTTCGTTCGTGAAGGCGGTCGACGGCGGCTGGGAGATCGCCGTCGGCGACGAGGTTCTGACCGGCAAGCAGGTCGTCGTCGCCACCGGCTCCAGCGCGCGCGCGCTGCCCGGCCTGCCCTTCGACGAGGACAAGATCCTCAGCAACGACGGCGCGCTGCGCATAGGCGCGGTGCCCAAGAAGCTGGGCGTCATCGGTGCCGGCGTCATCGGCCTGGAGATGGGCTCGGTCTGGCGCCGCCTGGGCGCCGAGGTGCAGGTGCTCGAGGCGCTGCCGGCCTTCCTGGGTGCGGCCGACGAGCAGATCGCCAAGGAAGCGCAGAAGGCTTTCGCCAAGCAGGGCCTGAAGGTCGAGCTGGGCGTGAAGATCGGCGAGATCAAGACCGGCGCCAAGGGCGTCAGCGTCGCCTACGCCGACGCCAAGGGCGCCGAGAAGACGCTGGACGTCGACAAGCTGATCGTCTCGATCGGCCGCCAGCCCAACACCACCGGCCTGAACGCCGAGGCCGTGGGCCTGAAGCTCGACGAGCGCGGCGCCATCGTCGTCGACGACGAGTGCCGCACCAACCTGCCGGGTGTCTGGGCGGTCGGCGACGTCGTGCGCGGGCCGATGCTGGCGCACAAGGCCGAGGAAGAGGGCGTCGCGGTCGCCGAGCGCATCGCCGGCCAGCACGGCCACGTCGACTTCGGCCTGATCCCCTGGGTCATCTACACCAGCCCCGAGATCGCCTGGGTCGGCAAGACCGAGCAGCAACTCAAGGCCGAAGGCCGCGCCTACAAGGCCGGCAGCTTCCCGTTCATGGCCAACGGCCGCGCGCGTGCGCTGGGCGACACGACCGGCATGGTCAAGTTCCTCGCCGATGCCACGACCGACGAGATCCTCGGCGTGCACATCGTCGGCCCGATGGCCAGCGAGCTGATCGCCGAAGCCTGCGTCGCGATGGCCTTCAAGGCCAGCAGCGAGGACATCGCGCGCATCTGCCACGCCCACCCCTCGCTCGCCGAGTCGGTGAAGGAAGCGGCGCTGGCCGTCGACAAGCGCACCCTGAACTTCTGATGCCGCCTGCCGGGGGCGCGGCCGGCGCTTCGCCGTTCGCGGCCCGCCTGGACGCACTGCGGCAGGCCTTCGCCCAGGGCCCGGTGGAAGCCGCCAGCCCCGAGGTGCAGGCGCTGCACGACGAGGCGCTGGCCGTCGACGCCTGGCGCGACGCCGCCGAGGCGGCGCTGCTGCTGGCCAAGGGCCACGCCAACCGCGAGCAGCCGCTGCCGGCCCAGCAATGGGCCGAGCGTGCCGCCGGCCACGCCTTGCGCGCCGGCGCCGCCGAGCTCGAGGCCTCGGCCTGGGTCCTGCTCGCCTCGGAACGGGCCCGCGCGCTGCGGCCGGTGCCTGCGATGCAGGCCGTCGGCCACGTGCTGCGGCGCATGGCCGACGTCGACGAGCCGCGCACCGTGGCCACCGTCTTCACCGGCGTCACGCTGGCCTTCGAGGCGCTGGGGCTGGACCTGCACGCGCTGGAGTCGGCACGTCGTGCGCTGCAGGCCGGCACGGTGCTGGCCGACGAGGCGATCCTGCTGCGCCTGCGCATCAACCTCGTGCACAGCGGCCTGCACGCCTAGGACCAGCTGCACGAGGTCGACGCCGACAAGGCCGCGGCGCTGCTGGCCGAGCTGCGCTGGCCGCTGGAGGCCGTCGACCGCACGACGGCCGAGCTGGCCGCCCGGGGCGTGCCGGGGCGCAGCAGCCACGACTTCCTGCGTGCCGGCTGGCTGGTGCGGGCCGGCGACGACGCGGCGGCGGCGCCGCTGCTGCAGGCGCTGGTCGACGAGGCCCGCGGCATGCCGCCGGGGCTGATGGCCGAGGGCTGGCTGCTGCATGGCGAGCTGCTGCGGCGACGCGGCGAGGACGGAACCCGGTCAGCGGCCCGGGCGCTGGAGCTGGCCGAACGTTTTGCCGACGACGGCGCGGTCTGGCTGCGCCGCCGTGCGCGTGCCGAAGACCTGGCGGGTCGTCCCGACGCCGCATTGCCTCTGCTGCTGCGCTGCCACGCGCGCCAGATGGCCTCGGTGCGCGCGGCGCTGGACGCGCGCGTCGACGAGCTCGCCGCGCGCCTCGTCGACCTGCACCTGCGCGACGAGAACCGCCAGCTGCGCGCCCACAACCAGGGCCTGCAGGACGACGTGCGCCAGTACAGCCGCCTGGCCGAGACCGACGCGCTGACCGGGCTGCCGAACCGGCGCGCGCTCGAAGCCGAGTTCGAGGCCCGGCGCGGGCCCGGCCCGCTGGTGCTGGCGGTGCTGGACCTGGACCATTTCAAGCGCATCAACGACCGCTTCTCGCACCTCGTCGGCGACGCCGTGCTGCGCCAGGCCGGGGCGCTGATGGCGGCTTCGCTGCGCGCGCCGGACCTGCTGGCGCGCCTGGGCGGCGAGGAGTTCGTCGCGCTGGCCGCGCTCCCGCCCGACGAGGCGGCCGGCGCTTTCGAGCGTGTGCGCCGGTCGCTGGCCGAACATGCCTGGGGCGAGATCGCCGAGGGCCTGCAGGTGACGGTCAGCATCGGCGTCACGGCGGTGAGCGCCGGCGAAGACCTGATCGCGGCGCTGGCGCGCGCCGATGCGCTGCTGTACCGCGCCAAACACGAGGGCCGCGACCGGGTCGTGCACGACGCCGGCTAGCATCGCGGTCTTTCCATCCTCCACTGAGCTTCCTGAACCGATGAGCGGCGTCCGAGCGTTGTACGAGGCCACGCTGGCCGAGCGCGGCTACCAGTCCGACCCGGCGCAGCTGCGTGCGATCGACGCGCTCGAGCGCTGCGAGCGCGAGTGGGCCGACTACAAGGCGCGGCGCGGCAACCGCATCACCAAGCTGCTGGTGCGCCCGCCGATCCCGCGCGGCGTCTACATGGTCGGCGGCGTCGGCCGCGGCAAGAGCTTCCTGATGGACTGCTTCTTCCAGGCCGTGCCGCTGGTGCGCAAGACGCGGCTGCACTTCCACGAGTTCATGCGCGAGGTGCACCGCGAACTGCAGGACCTCAAAGGCACCGTCGACCCGCTGGACGAGCTGGGCCGGCGCATCGCGCGGCGCTTCCGCCTGATCTGCTTCGACGAGTTCCACGTCGCCGACGTCACCGACGCGATGATCCTGCACCGGTTGCTGCAGGCGTTGTTCGACAACCGCGTCAGCATCGTCACGACGTCCAACTTCCACCCCGACGACCTGTACCCTAACGGCCTGCACCGCGACCGCATCCTGCCGGCCATCGAGCTGCTGAAGGCGCAGCTGGAAGTCGTCGACGTCGACGCCGGCATCGATTACCGCCAGCGCACGCTGCAGCAGGTCGCCACCTACCACTGCCCGGCCGACGCCGAGGCCGAGCGCGCGCTGGCCGAAGCCTTCGAGCGCCTGGCCGAGGCGCGTGACGAAGACCCGCTGCTGCACATCGAGCACCGCGAGCTGCGCGCGCGCCGGCGTGCCGGCGGCGTCGTCTGGTTCGACTTCAAGACGCTGTGCGGCGGTCCGCGCTCGCAGAACGACTACCTCGAGCTGGCCTCGCGTTTCCACACGCTGATCCTGTCGGACGTGCCCGCGATGCCGCCGCGCCTGGCCAGCGAGGCGCGGCGCTTCACCTGGCTGGTCGACGTGCTCTACGACCGGCGCGTCAAGTTCCTCGTCTCGGCCGAGGTGCCGCCCGAGGCGCTGTACACCGACGGCCCGCTGGCCCACGAGTTCCCGCGCACCGTGTCGCGGCTGCGCGAGATGCAGTCGGCCGAGTACCTCGGGCTCGAACGCCGCGAGGTCGACACCTCGCTGACCTGAAGCTTCGCCCTCGGGCACACTCCCGCCGATGTATCGCCGTCTTCTCCCGCCGCTGGCCGCGCTGCCGCTGCTGGCCGCCTCCTGGGCCGCGCTGGCGGCTTCCGCCACCTCGGATCTCGACGACCGCGCCGAGCGCAGCCGCATCGCCGCCGAACGCAGCGCTGCCGAGTCGCGCTACGCGGCCGAGGAGGCCGAGTGCCGCAAACGCTTCGTCGTCACCGCCTGCGTCGACGAGGCCAAGGCCCGGCGCCGCGAGACCCTGGGTCGCCTCAAGCACCAGGAGCTGGTGCTCGACGAGCAGGGCCGCCGCCGCCGTGCCGCGGCGCGCCTGCAGGCCATCGAGGAGAAGCAGCGCGAGGCCGCCGCACGCCCGCCGATGCCGGCGCAGCCGGCGCCGGTGATCCGCGAGGCGGCATCGGCACCCGCCGCACGCGCGCCGCAGACGCCGTCGGCCGCCGAACGCGCGCAGCGCGCGCGCGACGAGGCCGCACGTGCCCAGCGCCGGGCCCAGGCCGCCGAGGACCTGCGCCAGCAGGCTGCCGAGGACCGCGCCCGCATTTCCGAACGCGAGGCCGACCGCCGCGCCAAGGACAAGAAGCCGTCGACGCCGCTGCCGGCGCGGCCCGAGATCCCGAAGAACTAGGGCCGGGGGCGGCTACTTCAGCGCCTCGAAGCGCATCAGCGCCAGCGACAGGTTGTCGCCGCCGCCGCGGGCCCGCT
The DNA here is from genome assembly GCF_000284255.1 of Rubrivivax gelatinosus IL144. Lineage (NCBI taxonomy): Bacteria > Pseudomonadati > Pseudomonadota > Betaproteobacteria > Burkholderiales > Sphaerotilaceae > Rubrivivax > Rubrivivax gelatinosus. Next base: position 2,931,515 of record NC_017075.1, on the reverse strand, counting down.
GGCGCGCCTTGTTGACCAGCATCTCGCCGGCCTCGCGCGGCGGCAGCGCGTGCACGATCGCGCCCAGTTCCTTGGGCGTGAAGTAGTGCCACAGGCCGTCGCTGCAGGCCATCAGCGTGTCGCCCGGCTCCAGCCGCTCGATGCGGTGCAGCGCCACCGGCGGGTCCGAGTGCGTGCCCAGGCAGCCGGTCAGCAGATTGGACTGCGGGTGGGTGTTGGCCGCCTCCTCGCTCAGCTTGCCCTCGTCGATGAGGCGCTGCACGAAGGAGTGGTCGGTGGTGCGCCAGAGCATCTCGGCGCCGCGGAAGTGGTAGACGCGCGAATCGCCGGCGTGCACGACCTCGCAGCTCAGGTCGGGCAGCACCAGGTAGGCGGCCACCGTGCTGTGCGGCTCCTCCTCGGCGGTGATCGCGGTCAGCTTGATCATCAGGTGCGACTCGGTGACCAGCTGGCTCAGCATCTGCGCTGCCGCGTCCTCGCTCGGAACGAAGCGTTCGAAGAGCTGGCGTGCGGTCAGCTGCACCTGGTCGGCGGCCTTGCGCCCGCCGCTCTTGCCGCCCATGCCGTCGGCGACGACGGCCAGCGCGCAGCCGTTGATGCGCGCGTGCGCCACGATCGCCACCTGGTCCTGCTGGTAGGCGCGGTCGCCCCGGTGCAGGGCGGTGGTGGCGCTGATGCGGAACGCGGACCGGGCGGCAGCAGGGGGCGGCATGCGGCCGACTATAAACTCGGCCATCCGGCCTCCGGTGCGCCCATGGACGACAACCTGCATTCGCCGCAACGGCTCCTCATCGAGCTGCGCATCGAGCACGCCGATCTCGACGACCTCATCGACCGCCACCTCATTGCCACCCCTGCCGACGACCTCGTGCTGCGCCGCCTGAAGAAACGCCGTCTGGCGCTGCGCGACCGCATCGCCCAGCTCGAGAACGCGCTCGAACCCCCCGAACCCGCGTGAGCCAGGATCTCGCCGACCGCGTCGCGGAGGCCTTCGCGAGCGATGGCGCGCTCGCGCGCCACGACAGCCACTTCATCCCGCGCGAGCAGCAGGACCGCCTGGCGCTGGCCGTAGCGCGCGCCGTCGAAGACCGCGAGACCCTGGTCGCCGAAGCCGGCACCGGCGTCGGCAAGACCTTCGCGTACCTGGTGCCGCTGCTGCTGTCGGACCGGCGCGCGCTGGTCAGCACCGCGACCAAGAGCCTGCAGGACCAGCTCTTCCTGCGCGACCTGCCGCGCCTGGTGCAGGCGCTGGGCGTGCCGGTGCGCATGGCGCTGCTCAAGGGCCGCGCCAGCTACCTCTGCCGCCACCGCCTGGCACAGGCGCGCACGACGGCCGAGCTGCCCGACCGCTTCGCCGTGCGCCAGCTCGCACGCGTCGAGACCTGGGCCTTGTCCACCCGCAGCGGCGACCTCGCCGAGCTCGAAGGCCTGGACGAACGCTCGCCGGTGATCCCGATCGTCACCTCGACACGCGACAACTGCCTGGGCACCGACTGTCCCGAGCACCGCAACTGCCACGTGATGCAGGCGCGGCGCGACGCGATGGCCGCCGATCTGGTCGTCGTCAACCACCACCTGTTCTTCGCCGACATGGCGCTGCGCGACAGCGGCGTGGCCGAACTGCTGCCGACGGTCGACGCGGCGGTCTTCGACGAGGCCCACCAGCTCGTCGAGACCGGGGTGCAGTTCCTCGGCACGATGCTGGGCACGGCCCAGGTGCTCGACGTCGGCCGCGACCTGCTGGCCGTCGGCCTGGCGCAGGCACGCGGCCTGATGCCCTGGCACGAGCTGCAGGCCGGGCTGGAGAAGGCGGCACGCGAACTGCGCCTGGCCTGCGCCGGCGCGCTGCGCGAGGTGCGCGGCGTCATCAAGCTGCGCTGGGACGAACGCGCCCGCGACGGCCGGCTGCAGGAGCCGCTGGCGGCGCTGGCGGCCGCGGCCGACGCGGCCGCCGACGCGCTGGCCGGCGTCGCCGCCGTCGGCCCCGACTTCGTGCGTCTGCAGGAGCGTGTGCGCTCGATCGCCGAGCTGGCCGGGCGTTTCGCCGACGAGGCCGCCGACGGCCGCGTGCGCTGGATCGACCTGTCGCCGCTGCAGGCCAGGCTCGTCGAGTCGCCGCTGGACATCCGCGACATGCTGACCGAGCAGCGCCAGGCCGCGCCGCGGGCCTGGATCTTCACCTCGGCGACGCTGGGCGAGGACGACGGCCTGGCCTGGTTCACCTCGGCCACCGGGCTGGAAGATGCGACGACGCTGCGTGTCGGCAGCCCCTTCGACTACCCGAACCACGCCCGGGCCTGGATCCCGACACGCTTCCCGAAACCCAACGAAGCCGCGCACCCGGCGGCGGTGGGCTCGCTGGCGGCGCGGCTGGCCGCGGCGCTCGGCGGCCGCACCTTCGTGCTGACGACGACGCTGCGCGTGCTGCCGCAGATCGCCGAGGCGCTGCGAACCGAGGCCGAGTGGCAGGGCCAGTCGCTGGAGATCCTGGTGCAGGGCACGCAGCCGCGGCGCGCGCTGCTGCAGCGCTTCGGCGACGGCCGCGGCGCGGTGCTGGTCGGCTCGCAGAGCTTCTGGGAAGGCATCGACATGCCGGGTGACGCGCTGCAGTGCGTGCTGATCGACAAGCTGCCGTTCCCGCCGCCCAACGACCCGCTGGTCGAGGCCCGTGTGCGCCAGCTGCGTGCCGAGGGCCGCGATCCCTTCGACGCCTACTTCGTCGCCGAGGCCGCGGTGTCGCTGAAGCAGGGCGCCGGGCGCCTGATCCGCACCGAGACCGACCGCGGGCTGCTCGTCGTCTGCGACCCGCGCATGCGCCAGATGGGCTACGGCACGCGGCTGCGTGCGGCGCTGCCGCCGATGTCCTGGGTGGGCTCGGAGGACGAAGCGCTGGACTGGCTGCACGAGCTCGCCGCCGAGCACTGACGGCCGGGCGCCGCCCGCAGGCTCGGGCACAAAGACGAAGGCCGCCCGAAGGCGGCCTGTCGATCAGCGCGGCGGGCGCCGGCGCGTCACCAGAGCTTCCACCAGGCGCGCGGCTTGTCCTGCTCGACGGCCTGGGCGAGGAAGCGGCTGTCGGGGTAGTTCTGCTGCAGCACGCGCAGCGCGTCGTCGCGCAGCTGGGCGAGCTGCAGGCGGTCGTAGCTCTGCACCATCAGGTACAGGCCTTCCTCGGCCGCTGGCGAGCGCTGGAACTCGGTCACCGCCTGCTGCGCGCGGTTGGCCGCGGCCACGTAGGCGCCGCGCTTGTAGTAGTAGCGCGCGACGTGCACTTCGTAGGCCGCCAGCGAGTTGACGATGTAGTCCATTCGCTGCCGGGCGTCGGGCGCGTACTTCGACGCCGGGAACTGCTCGACGAGCTGCTTGAAGGACTGGTAGGCGTCGCGCGCGGCGCGCTGGTCGCGTTCGGACAGGTCCTGGTTGGCGATGCGCCCGAACAGGCCCATGTCCTCGTTGAAGTTGATCAGGCCACGCAGGTACATCGCGTAGTCCAGCGCCGGGCTCGAGGGGTTGAGCTTGATGAAGCGCTCGATCGTCGTCAGCGCCTGCGCCTTCTCGCTCGTCTTCCAGTACAGGTAGGCGAGGTCGAGCTGCGACTGCTGCGCGAGCTGGGTGCCGGCGGCCAGGCCTTCGACGCGCGCCAGGGACTTGATGGCCTGGTCGTAGCTGCCGGCCTCCATGCTGTCCTTGGCGTCCGCATACAATTTTTCGGCCGCCACGTCGGCGCGCTCTTCCTTTTGGGTCGAGCCGCAGCCAGCCAGCAGCGTGGCCACCATCACGGCCGTCGAAACGGCTACGGGCGCAAGGCGCCACCTCTGGGAGAAGGTCATCGGAAAGCGTGCCGCAAGCGTGCCAAAAGCCGCCGATTATAGGGAGGCGACCTCGTCGCCCGCGCACGATGTCCCGGCGCCCCCGGTGGACGGTGCCGAGGACGAGGGCGGCACCGACGACGCCGTCGAGACGCGTGCGGCCGTCGTCGAGGCCGCGCAGCACGGCGAACGCCTGGACCGCGTGCTGGTGTCGATGGCCGGCGAGTTCTCGCGCAGCCATCTGCAGCACCTGATCGACCTGGGCCACGTGCGTCTGGACGGCCAGCAGGCGGGCGCCGCCTCGCGGCGCGTGAAGGCCGGCCAGCGTGTCGAGGTCGAGCTGGTGCCGACCGACGAGAGCCGTGCCTTCCGCCCGCAGCCGATGGCGCTGTCCATCCTGTACGAGGACGAGCACCTGCTGGTGCTGGACAAGCCCGCGGGCCTGGTCGTGCACCCGGCGCCGGGCAACTGGTCGGGCACGCTGCTCAACGGCCTGCTGGCGCACCACGCGGCCGCGAGCACCTTGCCGCGCGCCGGCATCGTGCACCGGCTGGACAAGGACACCTCGGGCGTGATGATGGTCGGCAAGAGCCTGCCGGCGGTGACCGCGCTGGTGCGCGACATCGCCGCGCGCGACGTGCACCGGCGCTACCTGGCGCTGGCGCAGGGTGCGGTGGCCACGCAGCGCATCGACGCGCCGATCGGCCGCGATCCGGTGTCGCGCGTGCGCATGGCCGTCGTCGCCTCGGGCAAGCCGGCGCGCACCGACGTCGAGTGCCTGGCGCAGCACGAGGGCCTCAGCGCCGTGCGCTGCACGCTGCACACCGGGCGCACGCACCAGATCCGCGTGCACCTGGCCTCGCGCGGCCATCCGCTCGTGGCCGATGCGGTCTACGGCGGCCGGCCGGCGCTGGGCATGGTGCGCCAGGCGCTGCATGCGGTGCGGCTGGAACTCGAGCATCCGGTCACGCGCGCGCCGCTGTCCTTCGGCTGTCCGCCGCCCGAGGATTTCTCGACCGCATGGCGGGCCATTGCTGGGGTTACAATCCCGCTCGATTGACAATGTCCGGGCGCTGCTGGCCGCTGCCGCGCGATCCCGACCTTCGGCGAGTCCTCGCCCCGGCCCTCGCGCCGGCCCGACCCAACGAACGACCCCGCCTGCCGCCCGCAGGCTCCCTGAGCTCAGGCGAATGAACACTTCGGAGGCGAAGCGCGTCCTCGAGACGGCGCTCATCTGCGCGGACCGGCCCCTGCCGCTGCGCGAGATGCGCGTGCTCTTCGACGACCAGGTCGGCGCCGACACGCTTCGCACGCTGCTCGACGAGCTGGCGTCCGACTGGCGCGGCCGCGGTGTCGAGCTGGTCGCGCTGGCCTCGGGCTGGCGCTTCCAGAGCCGGCCGGAGATGCGCGAGTTCCTCGATCGCCTGAACCCCGAGAAGCCGCCCAAGTATTCGCGTGCTGCGCTGGAGACGCTGGCCATCGTCGCCTACCGCCAGCCGGTGACACGCGGCGACATCGAGGACATCCGCGGCGTCACCGTCAGCAGCCAGATCGTCAAGCAGCTCGAGGATCGCGGCTGGGTCGAGGTCATCGGCTACCGCGAGGCCCCCGGCCGCCCGGCGCTGTACGCGACGACGCGCCAGTTCCTCGACGACCTGGGCCTGAAGAGCCTGGATCAGCTGCCGCCGCTGGACGGCGGCGAAGCGCCGACGGCGATGCTCGAGGCGCTCGAAGACCAGCCTTCGCTGCTCGGTGACGGTCAGGCCCAGCTGCCGCTGGACGAAGCCGACGCTGCAGCGCCGATTGCCCCCGAGACGGCGGACGCCGAGGCGTCCACCCCCATCACCGGAACGCCCGAAGGCGCTTCCGGCCCCGACACCACTTCCTGAACGACGAGATCGCATGAGCTCGAACGACGCCGAATCCACGCCGGACCCGATCGCCGCCGTGCCTCCCGCCGACGAGGCGCCGCCGAAAAAGCGCCGCGCGCCGCGCAAGAAGGCCGAGGCGCCCGCCGCCGACGTCGCGCCGGCAGCCGAGGCCGTTGCGGCTCCCGAGGCGCCCGCGCCCGAGGCCGCGGCCGAACCCGCCGCCGAAGCCAAGCCGCGCCGCCGGCGCACGACGAAGAAGGCCGCCGCCGCCGAGGCGCCGGCGGCCGAGCCTGTGGCCGTCGTCGAGTCGCTGCCGGCCGCCGCTGCCGAGCGCGCGCCCGAGCCGGCGCCGACGGTGGTTCCGGCCGAAGCGCCGCCGCGCGCCGAGCCCGCCCCCGCGCCGGAACACGCGGCCGAACCGTCTGCCGAGCCGGCAGGCGAGGGCGCCGACGCCGCGCCGGCCGAAGCCGGCGCCGAAGGCGACGCCCCGCGCCGCAGCCGCAACCGCCGTCGTGGCCGCCGTGGCGAGCGCGCCGAACGTGCGCCGCGCGACGCCGCCGCCCCGGCCGCCGAGGGCGAAGACGTCGCCGGCGACGACGAGGCCCCCGAGACCGCGCCGGCGCCGCAACTGCCGCCGGCCGACGTCGGCGAGGTCTTCGCCAGCGTGCTGTCGGGCGTCTGGGACGCCGAAGCCGGCGACGAAGCGCCGCCGCTGCCGGCCAAGCGCGTGCTCGCGCCGGAACCCGACGCGCCCAAGCTGCACAAGGTGCTGGCCCAGGCCGGCATCGGCTCGCGTCGCGACATGGAGCAGATGATCCTGGAAGGGCGCATCACCGTGAACGGCGAGCCGGCGCACATCGGCCAGCGCATCGCCGCCGGTGACCGCATCGCCGTCGGCGGCAAGCCGGTGCGCTACCGCATCGCGCCGCCGCCGACCCGCGTCATCGCCTATCACAAGCCGGCCGGCGAGGTCGTCACCCACGACGACCCGCAGCAGCGGCCGACGGTCTTCCGCCGCCTGCCCAAGCTGCACCAGGGCAAGTGGCAGTCGGTCGGCCGCCTGGACATCAACACCGAAGGCCTGCTGCTGTTCACCAACTCCGGCGAACTGGCCAACCAGCTGATGCACCCGCGCTTCGGCGTCGAACGCGAGTACGCCGTGCGTTCGCTCGGCGGCCTGGACGACGCCGCGCGCCAGAAGCTGCTCGAAGGCGTCGAGATCGACGGCCAGCGCTGCGGCTTCAAGAGCATCGAGAACGGCGGCGGCGAAGGCGCCAACCAGTGGTACCGCTGCGTCATCACCGAAGGCCGCAACCGCGAGGTGCGCAAGCTCTTCGACGCCGTCGGCCACGCGGTGAGCCGGCTGATCCGCATCCGCTACGGCTCGGTCGTGCTGCCCAAGGGGCTCAAGCGCGGGGTCTGGGTCGACCTGAGCGAGCAGGACGTTCGTTCGCTGCGCCGCATGACCGGCGTCGGCGAGCGTCCCGAGGGCGAGCAGCGCGATGCCGGCGGTGATCGCCGCGGCAAGCGCGGCAAGCGCGGCCGTGGTGGCAACGCCCCCGAGAGCGCGCCGCGCGGCCCGAAGCCGCAGCGCCGCGAAGCCGGCGAGGCCGCGATCCCGAATCCGCTGCAGCAGACCTTCGACAAGCGCGCGATCCAGCAGGAACGCCAGCGCCGCCGCGAGATCCCCGAGGACGGCCCGATCCCGAATCCGCTGCAGCAGACCTACGACAAGCGTGGCCTGCAGCGCGACCGGCCGGTGCGTGACCTCGGCGAGGACGGCCCGATCCCCAACCCGCTGCAGCAGACCTACGACAAGCGCTTCGTGCAGAAGCCCAAGCCGCTGGCCGGCGGCCGTGGCGCGCGCGGCCCGAAGAAGGGTGGCGCGGGCGGCCAGCCCGACCCGATGCAGACCTCGGTCGGCTACATCGGCGGCGACGCCTTCCTGCGCAAGGCCAACGGCGGCGGTGGCCGCGGCGGTCCGCGTGGCGGCCGGGGTGGTGGTGGCGGCGGCGGCGGTGGTCGCCGCGGCGGGCGCTGAACGCGTCTTTCCGTCATGGCCGCGCCGATCCGGCGCGGTAGAATCGAAAGCTTTGCCAAGTCCTTGATTGAAGGAGATATTTCAAGATGGCCATCGAACGCACCCTCTCGATCATCAAGCCTGACGCCGTCGCCAAGAACGTCATCGGCCAGATCTACGCCCGCTTCGAAGGCGCCGGCCTGAAGATCGCCGCCGCGAAGATGCAGCACCTGTCGCGTGCCGAGGCCGAAGCCTTCTACGCCGTGCACAAGGCGCGCCCGTTCTTCAACGACCTCGTGAGCTTCATGATCTCGGGCCCGGTGATGATCCAGGTGCTCGAAGGCGAAGGCGCGATCGCCAAGAACCGCGAGCTGATGGGCGCCACCGACCCGAAGAAGGCCGAGAAGGGCACGATCCGTGCCGACTTCGCCGACAGCATCGACGCCAACGCCGTGCACGGCTCCGACGCCCCGGAAACGGCGGCCGTCGAGGTCGCGTTCTTCTTCCCCGGCATGAGCGTCTACAGCCGCTGAGTCGACGATGGCCGTCAATCTTCTCGACTTCGACCTCGAGGGGCTGGCGGCCTTCTGCGACAGCCTGGGCGAGAAGCGCTTCCGCGCCGTCCAGCTGTTCCGCTGGATCCACCAGAAAGGCGAGTCGGACTTCGACAAGATGTCCGATCTCGCCAAGTCGCTGCGCGGCAAGCTCGCCGGCGCGGCGGTGGTCGAGTCGCTGCCCGTCATCAGCGAGCACGTCTCGGCCGACGGCACGACGAAGTGGCTGTTCGACGTCGGCGGCGGCAACGCCGTCGAGACCGTCTACATCCCTGAAGACGACCGCGGCACGCTGTGCGTGTCCTCGCAGGCCGGCTGCGCCGTCGGCTGCCGTTTCTGCTCGACCGGGCACCAGGGCTTCAGCCGCAACCTGAGCACCGGCGAGATCATCGCCCAGCTGCGCTACGCCGAGCACCGCCTGCGCGGGCCGGACGGCCAGCGCGTCATCGACAACGTCGTGATGATGGGCATGGGCGAGCCGCTGCAGAACTACACGGCCGTCGTGCCGGCGCTGCGCGTGATGCTCGACGACCACGGCTACGGCCTGTCGCGCCGCCGCGTGACGGTCTCGACCTCGGGCATGGTGGCGATGATCGACCGCCTGCGCGAGGACTGCCCGGTGGCGCTGGCCGTCTCGCTGCACGCGCCCAACGACGCGCTGCGCGACGCGCTGGTGCCGATCAACCGCAAGGACGGCATCGAGGCGCTGCTCGACGCCTGCCTGCGTTATGTCGAAGCAGCGCCGCGCGACTTCATCACCTTCGAGTACTGCATGCTCGACGGCGTCAACGACGCCCCCGAGCAGGCGCTGGAACTCGTGCACCTTGTCCGCCGCCGCCGCGTGCCGTGCAAGTTCAACCTGATCCCGTTCAACCCGTTCCCCGAGTCGGGGCTCAAGCGCTCGCCGCGCGAACGCGTGACGGCCTTCGCCAAGGTGCTGCAGGACGCCGGCATCGTGACGACGATCCGCAAGGTGCGCGGCGACGACATCGACGCGGCCTGCGGCCAGCTCGCCGGCGAGGTGCAGGACCGCACCCGGGCACGCGAACGCCTGCTGGAGCGCCGCCGCACGATCCCGATCGCCGCCGCGGAGGACCCGCGGTGACGCGTCGCCTGCTGGCCCTGCTGGCCGCGGCGGCCTGCGCCGCATCGCTGCTGGCGGGCTGCGTCAGCGAACCGCCGGCCAACGGCTCGGCCCGCGAGACGCGGCCGAGCAACGACCCCGCCGACGTCGAACGCCGCGCCAAGGTGCGGCTGGAGCTGGCGTCGGCGTACTTTGCCCGCGGCCAGTCGGAGACCGCGCTCGACGAGGTCAAACAGGCGCTGGCCGCGCGCCCCGACATGCCCGAAGCGCTCGGCCTGCGCGGCCTGATCTACGCCGCGCTGGGCGAGACGCGCCTGGCCGATGACAGCTTCCAGCGCGCGCTGTCGCTGGCGCCGCGCGACGGCGACCTGCGCCACAACTACGGCTGGTTCCTCTGCCAGCAGGGCCGCTACGGCGACGCCGACCGCGAGTTCGAGACCACGCTGGCGCTGCCGCAGTACCGCGGCAGCGCGCGCACGCTGCTCGCCAAGGGTGTCTGCGACGCGCGCGAAGGCCGCTGGGCCGATGCCGAAGCGGCGCTTTACCGCAGCTTCCAGCTCGAACCGGCCAACCCGGCGACGTCCTACAACCTCGCCGACGCGCTGTATCACCGCGGTTCGTTCGAACGTGCCCGCTTCTACGTCCAGCGCGTCAACGCGGTGAGCGAGCAATCCAGTGCGGCCACCTTGTGGCTGGCCGCACGCATCGAGCGCCGGCTGGGCAACCAGGCTGGCGCCTACGAGTTCGGCCGCCAGCTGCGCGACCGTTTCCCCCAATCGCCCGAGGCTGCCCAGTTCGAGCAAGGCCGGTTCGATGACTGATTCCGTGACGCCCCCGCCCGCGGGCACGACGGCCGGCGCGCTGCTGCGCGCGGCACGCGAGAAGCAGGGCCTGCACATCGCGGCGCTGGCCGCCGCCATCAAGGTCCCGGTGGCCAAGCTGGAGGCGCTGGAAGCCGACCGCCACGACGAGCTGCTGGACCCGGCGTTCACGCGCGCACTCGCCTTGGCGGTGTGCCGTGCGCTGCACACCGACGCCCAGCCGGTGCTGGCGCTGCTGCCGCGCACCGACGGTTCGGCGCTGGATCACGTCGTCGGCAGCCTGAACACGCCGTTCCGTGAACGCGCCGGCCCCGACATGCCCAAGGTCAGCCTGGGTTCGGTCAAGCCGCTGGTCTGGGCCGGCGGCGCGCTGCTGATCGCGGCGGCGGTCGTCTATTTCATGCCGGCCGGCATGCTCCAGTCCCCTGCGCCGACCGCCGACGCCAGCCCGCCGCCCGAAGCGGCGTCGGTGCCCGAGGCGGCCGCCTCGGTGCCCGAGGTCGCCCTGGTGCCGGTGGAGCCGGCTTCGGCGCCTGCGTCGGTCGCCGTGGCGGTCGCGCCGGTGGCCGTGCCGGTGGCCGTGCCGGCCCCGGCGCCGGTTCCGGCGGCCGCAGCGTCGGCCGCATCCGCGGTGCTGCCGGCGCTGAAGCCGGCGATGGCCGCCACGCTGGCCGCGGCTTCTGCGCCTGCCTCGGCCGTGCCGGCTGCGGCGGGGCTGGTCCAGCTGCATGCCGAACAGCCCTCGTGGATCGAGGCCTACGACGCCAAGGGCCAGGTCGTTTTTTCGCGCCTGCTGCGCGCCGGCGAGACCGCCGGGGTCGACGGGCAACTGCCGTTGCGGCTCAAAATCGGCAATGCGCCGGCCACCCGCCTGTCCTTCCGCGGCAAGCCGGTCGACCTGGCGCCGCTGACCCGCAACGCCGTCGCCCGCGTCGAGTTGCAGTGAGCGCAGCCGTTATTGCAGTGAGGTTTCGATGAACGCTCCGGAAACGCCCGCCACCATCCCGTCCGCCGCACCGCTGGCGCGCCGCTCGCGCCAGGCCCGTGCCGTCTGGGGGAACCGGGTCGTGACCATCGGCGGCGACGCTCCGGTGCGCCTGCAGTCGATGACCAACACCGACACGACCGACGTGATCGGCACCGCCATCCAGGTCAAGGAACTGGCCCAGGCCGGCTCCGAGCTGGTGCGCATCACCGTCAACACGCCCGAAGCCGCCGAGGCCGTGCCGCACATCCGCGAGCAGCTCGACCGCATGGGCATCGACGTTCCGCTGGTCGGCGACTTCCACTACAACGGCCACCGCCTGCTCACCGAGTACCCGGCGATGGCGCAGGCGCTGTCCAAGTACCGCATCAACCCGGGCAACGTCGGCAAGGGCGACAAGCGCGACCGCCAGTTCGCGATGATGGTCGAGGCCGCCTGCCGCTGGAACAAGGTGGTGCGCATCGGCGTCAACTGGGGCAGCCTGGACCAGGAACTGCTCGCGTCCATGATGGACGAGAACGCGCACCGCGCCCAGCCGCTGGACGGCAAGCAGGTGATGTACGAGGCGCTGGTGCAGTCGGCGCTGAGCTCGGCCAGCGCCGCGCGTGAACTCGGCCTGGACCCGAATCAGATCGTCATCAGCTGCAAGGTCAGCGGCGTGCAGGACCTGATCTCGGTCTACCGCGGCCTGGCCCAGCGCTGCGACTACGCGCTGCACCTGGGCCTGACCGAAGCCGGCATGGCGACCAAGGGCACGGTGGCGTCCAGCGTCGCGCTGGGCATCCTGCTGCAGGAAGGCATCGGCGACACGATCCGCGTCAGCCTGACGCCGCAGCCGGGCGAGGCGCGCACCCAGGAGGTCGTCGTCGCCGGCGAGATCCTGCAGTCGCTGGGCCTGCGCACCTTCAACCCCAGCGTCACCGCCTGCCCCGGCTGCGGCCGCACGACGAGCACCACCTTCCAGGAACTCGCCAAGCAGATCGACGACTTCCTGCGTGCGCAGATGCCGGTGTGGAAGAGCCGCTACCCGGGTGTCGAGAACCTGAAGGTGGCGGTGATGGGCTGCATCGTCAACGGCCCCGGCGAGAGCAAACACGCCGACATCGGCATCAGCCTGCCGGGCAACGGCGAGGCTCCGGCCGCGCCGGTGTTCATCGACGGCGAGAAGGCGCTGACGCTGCGCGGCGAGGGCATCGCGCAGGAGTTCCACAAGATCGTCGAGGACTACATCGAGCGCCGCTTCGGCGCCGCCGCGACCGCGGCCTGATTCCTCGTTCCGGGCGGGCCGCCGGCCCGCCGCACCAACCTGTTCCCCATGGCCGAGAAGATCGTTGCCGTCAAAGGCATGAACGACATCCTGCCGCCCGAGTCGGCGCGCTGGGAGTGGTTCGAAGACACCGTGCGCGCGCTGATGCGCCGCTACGCCTACCAGAACGTGCGCACGCCGATCGTCGAGCACACGCCGCTGTTCGTGCGCGGGCTGGGCGAGGTGACCGACATCGTCGAGAAGGAGATGTATTCCTTCGTCGACAGCATGAACGGCGATCCGCTGTCGCTGCGCCCCGAGGGCACGGCCGGCGTCGTGCGCGCGGTCGTCGAGCACTCGGCGCTGTACGACGGCGGCAAGCGCCTGTTCTACATCGGCCCGATGTTCCGCCACGAGCGTCCGCAGCGCGGCCGCTACCGCCAGTTCCACCAGGTCGGCGTCGAGGCGCTGGGCTTCGGCGGCCCGGACGTCGACGCCGAGGTCATCCTGATGTGCCGGGCGCTGTGGAAGGACCTGGGCCTGGGCGAGGTGCGGCTGGACATCAACAGCCTGGGCCAGCCCGAGGAGCGCAAGGCGCACCGCGCGGCGCTGATCGCCCACTTCGAGCAGCACGCCGAACTGCTCGACGAGGACGCGCGCCGCCGCCTGCACAGCAACCCGCTGCGCATTCTCGACACCAAGAATCCGGCCATGCAGGCCATGGTCGAGGCCGCGCCGCAGCTCATCGACTACCTCGGCGAAGCCTCGCTGAAGCATTTCGATGCGCTGAAGGCCATGCTCGACGCCGCCGGCCAGCCCTACCGCGTCAACCCGCGTCTGGTGCGCGGCATGGACTACTACAACCTGACCGTCTTCGAGTGGGTGACCGACAAGCTCGGCGCCCAGGGCACGATCTGCGGCGGCGGGCGCTACGACGGCCTGGTCGAACTGGTCGGCGGCAAGCCGGCGCCGGGCATCGGCTGGGGCATGGGCATCGAGCGTGTGCTCGACCTGGTGCAACAGCTGGGCGTGGCGCCGCCGGCGCCGGTGCCCGACGCCTATGCCATCGTGCCCGACGGCAGCGCGCTGCCGCAGGCGATGCGCGTCGTCGAGGCGCTGCGTGCGGCCGGCGTCGCGGTGCAGCTGCACGTCGGCGGCGGCAGCATGAAGTCGCAGTTCAAGAAGGCCGACGCCAGCGGCGCGCGCCATGCGCTGATCTTCGGCGGCGACGAGCTCGCCCGCGGCGAAGTTGCCGTCAAGCCGCTGCGCGACGCCGCAGCGGCGCAGGCCGCGCGACCGATCGCCGACCCCGCCACCTGGGCAGCCGACCTGCTCCCCGCATAATCGACCGTTTTTCGTCCGCTTCACCGACATGGCCACACAACTCGACCTGCAGGAGCAGGAGCAGATCGACGCCCTCAAGGCGTTCTGGAAGCGGTACGGCAACCTCGTCTCCTGGTTGCTGATCGCCGCGCTCGCCGCCTACGCCGGCTGGAACGGCTGGAACTACTGGCAGCGCAGCCAGGCGCTGAAGGCCAGCGCGATGTACGACGAGCTCGACCGCGCCGCCGCCGCCGGTGATGCCGACAAGAGCGGGCGCATCTTCGGCGACCTGAAGGACCGCTACGCCGGCACGGCCTACGCCGAGCAGGGCGGCCTGGCCGCGGCCAAGGTGCAGTTCGAGAAGGGTCAGGTAGACGCCGCCAAGGCGACGCTGACCTGGGTCGCCGAACACGCCGCCGAGGACGAGTACCGCACGATCGCGCGCTTGCGCCTGGCCGCCGTTCTGTCCGCGGCCAAGCAGTTCGACCAGGCGCTGGCGCAGCTGGACGGCGCCAAGGCCGTCGGTTTCGAGGCTCTGGTGGCCGACCGCCGTGGCGACGTGCTCGCCGCCGCCGGCCGCAACGACGAGGCGCGTGCCGCCTACGAGGTGGCGTTCAAGACCATGGACGACAAGATCGACTACAAGCGCCTCGTCGAGGCCAAGCTCACCGCGCTCGGCGCGGCGCCGCCTGCCCCGGCCGCGTCTGCCGCCTCGGGAGCCGCGTCGTGATGCGCCGCGTCGTCTTCGCGCTCGCCGTCGCCGCCGTGCTGGCCGGCTGCGGCTCGTCCAAGCCCAAGCCGATGGCGCTGCAGGACCTGAAGCCCACGATCGCCGGCCGCGAGGTCTGGAGCGCCCGCCTGGACGGCGTCGAGTTTCCGCTGGCCGTCGTCGTGCGCGACGGCCAGTTCCGCGTCGCCGGCAGCGACGGCACGATCCTCGTGCTCGACGCCCAGAGCGGCAAGGAGCTGTCGCGCGCCAGGATCGACGCCAAGATCGCCGCCGGCCTGGGCAGCGACGGCCGCTTCGACGCCGTCGTGACGACGGCCAACGAGCTGGTCGTCGTCGACGGCGGCCGCGAGGTCTGGCGCAAGCGCCTGTCCTCGCGCGTCGTCACCGCGCCGCTGGTCGCCGGTGAACGGGTCTTCGTCATGGGCGTGGACCGCACGGTCAATGCATTCGACGCGCTCGACGGCCGCCTGCTGTGGCGCATGCAGCGCCCGAGCGACGCGCTGACGCTGTCGCAGGCCGGCGTCGTCGCCGCGTTCAAGAACACGCTGCTCGTCGGCCAGGGCCCGCGCCTGACCGGCGTCGACTCGCTGCGCGGCACCGTGCAGTGGGAAGTCGCGATGGCCTCGCCGCGCGGCACCAACGAAGTCGAGCGTCTGGCCGACCTGCTGGGCCCGGTGCTGCGCCTGGGCGACAAGGTCTGCGCGCGTTCGTTCCAGTCGGCCGTGGCCTGCGCCGACGCGTCCAAGGGCACGCTGCTGTGGTCGCGCAACGTCGGCGGCGTGCAGCCGGTCGGCGGCAACGACACTGCGATCTTCGGCGCCGACGGCACCGACCGCGTCAGCGCCTGGCGCAGCGACAACGGCGAAGTGCTCTGGACCAACGAGCGAATGCTCTACCGCGGCCTGAGCGCGCCGCTGGCGCTGGGCCCCAGCGTCGTCTTCGGCGACGCCGAGGGCTACGTGCACTTCCTGTCGGCCGCCACCGGCGAGTTCCAGCTGCGCCTGCCGACCGACGGCTCGGCGGTCGTTGGCGCGCCGGTGCTCGCCGGCACGACGATGCTGGTCGTCACCCGCAAGGGCGGCCTGCACGCCTTCCGTCCGAACTGAGGTCGCGAGTGAAACCTGTCATCGCGCTCGTCGGGCGGCCGAACGTCGGCAAGTCGACGCTGTTCAACCGGATCACGAAGAGCCGCGACGCCATCGTCGCCGACTTCGCCGGCCTGACGCGTGACCGCCACTACGGCGACGCCCGCCTGGGCGGGCGCGAGTTCATCGTCGTCGACACCGGCGGCTTCGAGCCCGAGAAGCCCAGCGGCGTCGTCGCCGAGATGGCCAAGCAGACCAAGCAGGCCGTCGCCGAGGCTGACGTCGTCGTCTTCGTCACCGACCTGCGTGCCGGCCTGTCGGCCCAGGACCACGACATCGCGCGCTTCCTGCGCACGCAGCAGAAGAAGGTCATCCTCGCGGTCAACAAGGCCGAAGGCATGGCCGAGTCGCCGCTGCTGGCCGAGTTCCACGAGCTCGGCATCGGCGAGCCGCATCCGCTGTCGGCCTCGCACGGCCAGGGCGTGCGCAGCCTGCTCGAGACGGCGCTGGAGGACTTCGACTTCGGCGACGAGGACGAGGAGGGCGGCGAGCCCGATGCCGACGCGCCGATCCGCCTGGCCGTCGCCGGCCGGCCCAACGTCGGCAAGTCGACGCTGATCAACGCCTGGCTGGGCGAGGAGCGCCTGGTGGCGTTCGACCAACCGGGCACGACGCGCGACGCGATCAAGGTCTCGCTGGAGCGCGAGGGCCGCCGTTTCGAGCTGATCGACACCGCCGGCCTGCGCCGCAAGGGCAAGGTCTTCGAGGCGATCGAGAAGTTCTCGGTCGTCAAGACGCTGCAGGCCATCGCCGACGCCAACGTCGTCGTGCTGATGGTCGACGCCACCGTCGGCGTCAGCGAGCAGGACGCGCACATCGCCGGTTACGTGCTCGAGTCCGGGCGTGCTGTCGTGCTGGCGCTCAACAAGTGGGACGCCACCGACGACTACCAGCGCCAGCAGCTGCAGCGCTCGATTGAGAGCCGCCTGGCGTTCCTGAAGTTCGCGCCGGTGCTGCAGATCTCGGCGAAGAAGCGCACCGGCCTCACGGCGCTGTGGAAGGCCATCCTGCACGCCCACGCCTCGGCGACGGTGAAGATGCCGACGCCGGTGCTGACGCGCCTGCTGATCGACGCCGTGCAGCACCAGGCCCCGCGGCGCGAAGGCGCTTTCCGGCCGAAGATGCGTTATGCCCACCAGGGCGGCATGAATCCGCCGCTGGTCGTGATCCACGGCAACTCGCTGGACCACATCACCGACGCCTACAAGCGTTATCTCGAAGGTCGTTTCCGCGAGCACTTCAAGCTCGTCGGCACGCCGATGCGGATCGAATTCCGTTCCTCGAAGAATCCCTTCGACGAACGCAGCCCCTGAGGCAATCCGCTTTTCAAGTCGGGTTCGCCCCCGTGTGATAACGTGGGGCACTCGACATTCAACACGGAGCATATCGTGAGCAACAAAGGCCAACTTTTGCAGGACCCCTTCCTGAACCTGCTGCGCAAAGAGCACGTGCCGGTCTCGATCTACCTGGTCAACGGCATCAAGCTCCAGGGCCACATCGAATCCTTCGACCAGTACGTCGTTCTGCTGCGCAACACCGTCACCCAGATGGTCTACAAGCACGCGATCTCCACCGTCGTGCCCAGCCGCGCGGTGAATTTCCATCCGAACGAGGCCTCCGAGCAGGCCTGATCCCGCTCGATTCCCTCCAACGAGACCCGCCACCACCCGAGCCTTGACTTCAGCTGCACCGCAGACGCTGTCGCAGGAGGGCGGCCCGACGCGCGCCG
Source organism: Rubrivivax gelatinosus IL144 (assembly GCF_000284255.1). NCBI lineage: Bacteria > Pseudomonadati > Pseudomonadota > Betaproteobacteria > Burkholderiales > Sphaerotilaceae > Rubrivivax > Rubrivivax gelatinosus. The sequence goes on along the minus strand of NC_017075.1, from coordinate 2,914,198 downwards.
TGCTCGTCGGCGTCGACCTCGGCGGTGACAGCCACTTCGACCCCACCCTCGACGAACTCGCCTTGTTGGCCGAGTCGGCGGGCGACGTCGCGGTCGCCCGCGTCACCGCCCGCCGCAAGGCGCCCGACGCGGCGCTGTTCGTTGGTTCGGGCAAGGCCGACGAGATCCGGGCGATGGTCGGCGCCACGCAGGCGCACGGCGTCATCTTCGACCAGACGCTGTCGCCGGCGCAGCAGCGCAACCTGGAGCGCCACCTCGGCGTTCCGGTCGCCGACCGCACCTCGCTGATCCTCGACATCTTCGCCGCCCGCGCCCAGAGCCACGAAGGCAAGCTGCAGGTCGAGCTCGCCCGCCTGCAGTACGTCGCGACGCGGCTGGTGCGGCGCTGGTCGCACCTGGAGCGCCAGCGCGGCGGCATCGGCACGCGCGGCGGCCCGGGCGAGGCGCAGATCGAACTCGACCGGCGCATGATCGGCGAGCGCATCAAGTCGGTGAAGGCGCGGCTGGAGAAGGTCAAGCAGCAGCGCGGCACGCAGCGCCGGGCGCGCGAGCGCCGCGGCACCTTCCGCGTCTCGCTGGTCGGCTACACCAACGCCGGCAAGTCGACGCTGTTCAACGCCCTCGTCAAGGCGCGCACCTACGCCGCCGACCAGCTGTTCGCGACGCTGGACACGACGACGCGCTCGCTCTGGCTCGGCGAGGCCGGCGCCTCGGTGTCGCTGTCGGACACCGTCGGCTTCATCCGCGACCTGCCGCACAAGCTCGTCGAGGCTTTCGAGGCCACGCTGCGCGAGGCCGCCGACGCCGACCTGCTGCTGCACGTCGTCGACGCCGCGAGCCCGGCGCTGCTCGAGCAGCAGGCCGAGGTCGAGCGCGTGCTCGAGGAGATCGGGGCGGCCGGCGTGCCGCAGATCCTGGTCTTCAACAAATGCGACCTGCTCGAGGAGTCGCGGCTGCCACGCCAGCCGCGCGACGAGGTCGAGGTCCATCCGGGCATGCGCCGCGCGCGCGTGTTCGTCAGCGCACGCGACGGGCAGGGGCTCGACGTCCTGCGTCAGGTCATCGCCGAGGCCGCGCGTCCCGCGCCCGAGGCGCAAACGATCACCAACGAATGAAGCACACACCCCCCTTCAAGGTCTCGCGGCTGCGCGCTGCGCTGGCAGGCTGGGTCTTCAACAACCGCAACGACGGCCCGCCCGACCTCGACGAGCTCTGGCGCGACTTCAACCGCAAGCTGAGCGGCCTGTTCGGTGGCAAGGGCGGCGGTGGCGGCAACCGCAACGAAGGCGGCAACGGCGGCGGCTCCGGCGGCCCGTCGTTCCAGCCCGACATGAAGAGCGCCGGCATCGGCGTCGGCCTGATCGGCGCGGTCGTCGTGCTGGTCTGGCTGGGCAGCGGCTTCTTCATCGTCCAGGAAGGCCAGCAGGCGGTCGTCACGACCTTCGGCAAGTACAGCCACACGGCCGACGCCGGCTTCCAGTGGCGCTTTCCGTACCCGATCCAGGCCCACGAGACGGTCTCGGTGACGCAGCTGCGTTCGGTCGACGTCGGCCGCAACACGGTGGTCCAGGCCACCGGGCTGCGCGACTCGTCGATGCTGACGCAGGACGAGAACATCATCGACATCCGCTTCACCGTGCAGTACCGGCTGAGCGACGCGCGCCAGTACCTGTTCGAGAACCGCAACGCCGACGAAGCGGTGGTCCAGGCCGCCGAATCGGCGGTGCGCGAGATCGTCGGCCGCAGCAGCGTCGACTCGGTGCTCTACGAGCAGCGCGACGCGCTGGCCTCGGACCTCGTCAAGTCGATCCAGGCCCAGCTCGAGCGCCTGCGCGCCGGCATCATCATCGCCAACGTCAACGTCCAGAACGTGCAGGTGCCCGACGCGGTGCAGGCGGCGTTCAACGACGCCGTCAAGGCCGGCGCCGACCGCGACCGCTTCAAGAACGAAGGCCAGGCCTACGCCAGCGACGTGATCCCGAAGGCCCGCGGCAACGCTTCGCGCCTGGCCGAGGAAGCCGAGGGCTACCGCGCCCGCGTCATCGCCCAGGCCGAAGGTGACGCCCAGCGCTTCCGCTCGGTGCTCACCGAGTACCAGAAGGCGCCGGCGGTCACGCGCGACCGCATGTACCTCGACGCGATGCAGCAGATCTACTCGAACGTCTCCAAGGTGCTGGTCGACTCGCGCAGCGGCTCGAACCTGCTGTACCTGCCGCTGGACAAGCTGATCCAGCAGAGCGGCCCGAGCACCGCGCCGGCGCAGGCCCCGGTGGCCGTGCCGACGCCTTCGTCGACGCCGGACACGCTGTCCGGCAGCGCCGACATCCGTTCCCGCGACAACGCGCGCGCTCGCGACCGCGAAGGCCGCTGATCCAGGAGCACGCGAGACATGAATCGAATCGGAGTTATCGTCGCCGGCGCGCTGGTCGCGCTGATGCTTGCCGCATCGACGCTGTTCGTCGTCGACCAGCGCCAGGTGGCGGTCGTCTACGCCCTCGGCGAGATCAAGGAAGTCGTCACCGAGCCCGGCCTCAAGTTCAAGATGCCGCCGCCGTTCCAGAACGTCGTGTTCCTGGACAAGCGCATCCAGACGCTGGACAGCCCGGAGACGCGGCCGATCTTCACGGCCGAGAAGAAGAGCCTGGTCATCGACTGGCTGGTCAAGTGGCGCATCACCGAGCCGCGCCAGTTCATCCGCAACAACGGCACCGACATCCGCAACCTCGAGTCGCGGCTGGCGCCGGTGGTGCAGGCCGCGTTCAACGAGGAGATCACCAAGCGCACCGTGCGCGGCGTGCTCGCCACCGAGCGCGACCGGGTGATGAACGACGTCAAGAGCCGCCTGACCGACGAGGCCAAGGGCTTCGGCATCGAGATCGTCGACGTGCGCATCAAGCGCGTGGACTTCGTCGCCGACATCACCGACTCGGTCTACCGCCGCATGGAGTCCGAGCGAAAGCAGGTCGCCAACGAGTTGCGCTCGCAAGGCGCGGCCGAAGGCGAGAAGATCCGCGCCGACGCCGACCGCCAGCGCGAGATCATCCTCGCCGAGGCCTATCGCGACGCGCAGAAGATCAAGGGCGAGGGCGACGCCAAGGCGTCCTCGCTGTACGCCGAGGCCTTCGGCCGCGACCCGCAGTTCGCCCAGTTCTACCGCAGCCTCGAGGCCTACCGCGCCGCCTTCCGCTCCAAGAGCGACGTGATGGTGCTGGACCCGAACTCGGAGTTCTTCCGCGCGATGCGCAACGGCGGGCCGGGCACACCGGCCGGCAAGGGCAAGTGAGCGGTTCGGCACCGACGTGTCCGACCTGCTGCTCGGCGCCCTGGCGCTGGTGCTGATCTTCGAAGGGCTGCTGCCCTTCGCCAGCCCGGCGACCTGGCGCCGCATGTTCGAGCAGATGACCCGGCTTGAGGACGGCCAGATCCGCTTCCTCGGCCTGGGCTGCATCAGCGTCGGCCTGGTGCTGCTGGCGCTCTGGCACTGAGCCGCCCCGCGGTGCGCTCGGCCGTTCGTCGGCCGGGCCGGCAACGCCGCGTACAATCCCCTTTTTAAGCGCTGCAGGCCTTTTCGAATGTTGTCAGCTTGGCTCTTGCCCGAGCATATCGCCGACGTCCTGCCCGCCGACGCCCGACGCATCGAGGAGCTGAGGCGGCGCCTTCTGGACCGCGCCCGCGGCTACGGCTTCGAGCTCGTGATGCCGCCGCTGCTCGAGCACCTCGAGTCGCTGCTGTCGGGCACCGGTCGTGAACTCGACCTCAAGACGTTCAAGCTCGTCGACCAGCTGAGCGGCCGCACGCTCGGCCTGCGCGCCGACACGACGCCGCAGGCGGCGCGCATCGACGCCCATCTGCTCAACCGCGAAGGTGTCACCCGGCTCTGCTACTGCGGCCCGGTGCTGCACACCCGGCCCTCGGGGCTGAACGCGACGCGCGAGCCGCTGCAGTTCGGCGCCGAGATCTTCGGTCACGGTGGCCTGGAAGCCGACCTCGAGGTCGCCGAGCTGGCGCTGGACTGCCTGCACGCTGCCCGCCTGTCCGATCTGACGATCGACTTGGCCGACGCGCGCGTGCTGCGCGGCGTGCTCGCCGGCGCGCCGGTGGACGCCTCGCGCCTGCAGGACGTCGTCGCCGCGCTGTCCGAGAAGGACGCTTCGGCGCTCGAAGCGCTGGCCGTCGGCCTGCCCGACGAGACCCGCCACGGCCTGCGGGCGCTGCTGCGCCTGTACGGTGGCGACGAGGTGTTGGCCGCGGCGCGCAGCGAGCTGCCCCAGCGCAGCCTGATCACCGCCGCGATCGAGCAGCTCGAATGGACCGCGCGCCACCTGCGCGCCGCGTTCCCCGGTCTGGCGATCGGCTTCGACCTGTCGGACATGAGCGGCTACGCCTACTACAGCGGCCTGCGCTTCGCCGTCTACGGCGCCGGCAGCGCCGACGCGCTGGCGCGGGGCGGCCGCTACGACGAAGTCGGCGCGGTCTTCGGCCGCAACCGGCCGGCCGTCGGCTTCAGCCTGGACCTGAAGGCGCTGGCCGACCTGGCGCCGGCCGTCGGCGCCGGCCGCGCGATCCGCGCCCCCTGGGGCGACGACGCCGCGCTGCGCGCCGCCGTGCGCCGTTTGCGCGAAGCCGGAGAAACCGTCATCGCCGCGCTGCCGGGTCACGAAGTCGAGACCCAGGCTTTCGAATGCGACCGCGAGCTCGTGCTGCTGGACGGCCAGTGGCAGCTGCGCGCCTGCTGAATCCCGTTAAGGAACCCATCCCATGCAAACAGGCATCCTCCCGACCGCGGGACGCAACGTCGTGGTCGTCGGCACCCAGTGGGGCGACGAAGGCAAGGGCAAGGTCGTCGACTGGATGACCGACCACGCCCAGGGCGTCGTGCGTTTCCAGGGCGGCCACAATGCCGGCCACACCCTGGTCATCGCCGGGCGCAAGACGGCGCTGCAGCTGATCCCGTCGGGCATCATGCGCGAGGGCGTCAAGTGCTACATCGGCAACGGCGTCGTCGTCGACCCGAAGCACCTGCTCGGCGAGATCGAGCGCCTCGAGGCGCTGGGCCTGGACGTGCGCTCGCGCCTGTTCATCAGCGAGTCCTGCCCGCTGATCCTGCCGTTCCACGTCGAGATCGACCGCGCCCGTGAAGCGCAGCGCGAGAGCTGCGGCAGCGGCAAGATCGGCACCACCGGCAAGGGCATCGGTCCGGCCTACGAAGACAAGGTCGCGCGCCGCGCGCTGCGCGTGCAGGATCTGAAGCACCCCGAGCGCCTCGAAGCCAAGCTGCGCACGCTGCTCGACCTGCACAACGCCGAGCTGACCGGCGTGCTCGGCGGCCAGCCGCTGGAGCTGCAGCCCATGCTCGACGACATGCTGCGTGCCGCCGAACAGCTGCGCCCGATGATGGCCGATGTCGGCTACCGCCTGTTCCAGGCCCACGGCCTGGGCGAGAACCTGCTGTTCGAAGGCGCCCAGGGCACGCTGCTGGACATCGACCACGGCACCTACCCTTACGTCACCTCGAGCAACTGCGTCGCCGGCAACGCCGCCGCGGGCTCGGGCCTGGGCCCGGGCATGCTGCACTACGTGCTCGGCATCACCAAGGCCTACACGACGCGTGTCGGCAGCGGCCCGTTCCCGACCGAGCTCGACATCGAGACCGCGGGCACGATCGGCCACCACCTGTCGACCGTCGGCCAGGAGCGTGGCACCGTCACCGGCCGTGCACGCCGCTGCGGCTGGCTGGATGCCGCGGCGCTGAAGCGCTCGATCATCATCAACGGCGTCTCCGGCCTGTGCATCACCAAGCTCGATGTGCTCGACGGCCTGCAGGAAATCAAGATCTGCACCGGGTATGAACTCGACGGTCGCGTGCTCGACGTGCTGCCGCTGGATGCCGACGAGATCGAGCAGTGCCAGCCGATCTACGAAACCATGCCCGGCTGGAGCGACACGACCGCCGGCCTGACCAACTGGGAACAGTTGCCGCTTGCCGCCCGACGTTATCTCGAGCGGGTGCAGGCGCTGATCGGCGCCCCGATCGACATGGTTTCCACCGGCCCCGATCGGGTCCACACCATCCTGCTGCGGCATCCGTTCCGCGCCTGAATCACGACGAAATAGCGAGAAGGAGAATCCATGCTCACCGACGACGGCAAGCACCTCTACGTTTCCTGGGACGAATACCACCTGCTGATCGAGCGCCTGGCGCTCAAGGTGCATGCCTCGGGTTGGGAATTCGACCAGATCCTGTGCCTGGCGCGCGGCGGCATGCGTCCCGGCGACGTCATGTCGCGGGTTTTCGACAAGCCGCTGGCGATCATGTCGACGAGTTCCTATCGCTCCGACGCCGGCACCATCCAGGGCCGCCTGGACATGGCCAAGTACATCACCATGCCCAAGGGTGAACTTGCCGGCCGCGTGCTGCTCGTCGACGACCTGGCCGACACCGGCGTGACGCTGCGCGCGGTGGTCGACCGCCTGCGTGGCATGCCGTCGATCTCCGAGCTGCGCGCCGCGGTGCTGTGGGTGAAGGGCGTGTCGAGCTACGTGCCCGACTACTACTGCGAGATGCTCGACACGAGCCCGTGGATCCACCAGCCCTTCGAGGAATACGACAACCTTCGTCCCGACGGTCTCGCCCGCAAGTTCGCGGTTTGACCGCCCAGCAAAAAGGCCAGCACGAAGCTGGCCTTTTTTATTTTCCGTTCGCCGGAAAAGCCAACGGGGTTTCGGAAGATAATTTCCGAAACCCCGTCGTTGTTTGGTGCCCAGAAGAGGACTCGAACCTCCACGCCGTTAAGCGCTAGTACCTGAAACTAGTGCGTCTACCAATTCCGCCATCTGGGCGTCTCAGGGAAGAAAGAACTATAGCATCGGAATATGGACTCTGCAAGCCCCTCCGCAAAAAATTCTTCAACCGGCCTGTTGGGCGAGGTTGAGGGCCGTGTCGAAGGCCATCGTGACGGCCACGGTTTCGTCGTGCCCGACGAGGGCGACACCTGGATCTACCTCGCGCCGCAGGAGATGCGCTCGGTACTCCACCGCGACCGCGTGCGCGTGCGCATCGTGCGTTTCGATCGCAAGGGCCGGCCCGAAGGGCGTGTGCTCGACATTCTGGAACGCCGCAAGTCGCCGATCATCGGCCGGCTGCTGCACGAAGGCGGCCACTGGATCGTCGCGCCCGAAGACCGCCGCTACGGCCAGGACATCCTGATTCCGAAGAACGCCACCGCCAGCGCCGCGGTGGGGCAGGTCGTTTCGGTCGAACTGACCGAACCGCCGTCGCTGCACTCGCGCCCCGTGGGCCGTGTCGCCGAGGTGCTCGGCGAGATCGACGACCCCGGCATGGAGATCGAGATCGCGGTGCGCAAGTACGAGGTGCCGCACCGCTTCACGCCCGAGACGCTGGCCCAGGCCGCGGCGCTGCCCGAGAAGCTGCGCGCCGCCGACCGCAAGCACCGTGTCGACCTCACCGACGTGCCGCTGGTGACGATCGACGGCGAGGACGCACGCGACTTCGACGACGCGGTCTATTGCGAGCCCTTCCGCCGCGGTCGCGGCAAGACGCTGTTCGAAGGCTGGCGGCTGATCGTCGCCATCGCCGACGTCAGCCACTACGTCAAACCCGGCGAGCCGCTGGACGAGGACGCCTACGAACGTGCGACGTCGGTCTACTTCCCGCGCCGCGTGATCCCGATGCTGCCGGAGAAGCTGTCCAACGGCCTGTGCTCGCTGAACCCCGAGCAGGACCGGCTGGCGATGGTCTGCGACATGCTCGTGTCGACCGAAGGCACGCTCGACGCCTACCAGTTCTACCCGGCGGTGATCTGCTCGCACGCGCGGCTAACCTACACCGAGGTCGCCGCGGTGCTGCAGAACACGCGCGGCCCCGAAGCCCAGCGCCGTGCCGACCTGGTGCCGCAGCTCGTGCACCTGCACGAGGTCTTCCGCGCGCTGCTCAAGCAGCGTGCGCTGCGCGGCGCGGTCGACTTCGACACCGTCGAAACGCAGATCGTCTGCGACGACAACGGCCGCATCGAGAAGATCGTGCCGCGCGTGCGCAACGACGCCCACCGGCTGATCGAGGAGGCGATGCTCGCGGCCAACGTCTGCGCAGCCGACTTCATCGCCCACGGCGAGCACCCCTCGCTGTACCGCGTGCACGAAGGTCCGACGCCCGAGAAGCGTGCCGCGCTGCAGGCCTATCTGAAGGCGCTGGGCCTCGGCCTGCACCTGAGCGAGGAGCCGACGCCGGCCGAGATGCAGGCCATCTCGCAGGCCGTGCAGGGCCGCCCCGACGCGCAGCAGATCCAGACCATGCTGCTGCGCTCGATGCAGCAGGCGATCTACACCGCCAGCAACGCCGGCCACTTCGGCCTGGCCTACGGCGCCTACACGCACTTCACGAGCCCGATCCGGCGCTACCCGGACCTGCTGGTGCACCGCGTCATCAAGGCCCTGCTCGGCACCCGTCGCTACCACCTCGTGCCCAGCCCGAAGACGCGCGTGCCCGAGGTGCGCCGCGGTGCCAAGGGCGGCAAGCCGGCCAAGCCGGCGAAGCCGATGTCGCAGGAGATGGAGGCCTGGGAAGCCGCCGGCGCGCACTGCAGCGCCAACGAGCGCCGCGCCGACGAGGCCTCGCGCGACGTCGAGGCCTGGCTCAAGTGCCGCTACATGCGCGAGCACCTGGGCGAGGAGTACGCCGGCACGGTGAGCGCGGTGACGCCGTTCGGCCTGTTCGTCACGCTCGACGCGCTCTACGTCGAGGGCCTGGTGCACATCACCGAACTCGGCGGCGAGTACTTCCGCCACGACGAACTGCGCCAGGAACTGCGGGGCGAGCGCACCGGCGTGCGCTACGTCATCGGCACGCGGGTGCAGGTGCAGGTCAGCCGCGTCGACCTGGACGGCCGCCGCATCGACTTCCGCATGGTGCGCGAGGGCGATTCCGAGCGCCTGCTGGCGCGCGGCCGCGGGACGCCGGAGCGTGCCGAAAAGCCGGGTTCGGCGAGCGAGGAACTGGCTGCGCTGCGGGCCGCCGACCGCTCCGCGAAAGCGGCTTCGAAGGCCCGCAAGGTCGCCACCGCGCCGCGCAAGAGCAGCGCCCGCAAGACGGCCGGCAAGGTGCGCACGCGCCGCTGAGGCGCGTTCAGGCGCTCGCGTGCAGCGCGTCGACGAGGTCGGCTGCGCGCAGCGGCCGGCCGGCGCCGGCGGCCAGCGCGCGGTCGGCGGCGTGGCCGTGCTGCCAGACCGCGGCGACCGCGGTGGCGAAGGCTTCGCCACCGGCCGCCCATGCGCCGCCCAGCCAGCCGGCCAGCACGTCGCCGGTGCCGGCGGTGGCCAGCAGCGCGTTGCCGGTCGGGTTCAGCGAGGGCAGGGCGCCCGGTGCCGCGACGACGCTGCCCGACCCCTTCAGCACGACGACGCAGCCCAGGCGCTCGGCCAGGCGCTGCGCCGCGGCCAGGCGATCGGCCTGGACCGCGGCGGCCGTCGTGCCGAGCAGGCGTGCGGCCTCCAGCGGATGCGGCGTCAGCACGGTCGGTTGCGCGCGGCGCGTCAGCAGCCGCTGCAGCGAGAGGTCGGCGGCCAGCACGTTGAGCGCGTCGGCGTCCAGCACCAGCCGGCCGGCATGCGCCAGCAGAGCCGGCATGGCCTCGCGCACCGCCTGGCCGCCGCCGCAGCCGGCGACGACGGTCGCTGCGGCCAGCGTCGCCGGCGGCGAACGCCACCAGGCGGGGCGGCCCATCAGCTCGGGCCGGGTCGGGTCCAGCAGCGGCGCCTCGGCGTCGAGCAGGCTGCAGTAGACGCGGCCGGCGCCGGCGGCCAGCGCCGCGCGCGCCGCCAGCCAGGCGGCGCCGGCCATGCCGGGCGCGCCGCCGACGACGGCCACGTCGCCGAAACTGCCTTTGTGCTGGGCGTGCCGGCGCACGGCCCGTGCCGGCGCGGCGGCCAGGCGGGCGGTCTCGCCGCCGGCCGCGACGCCGAGCTCGTCGAACCAGACCTGGCCGGCGTGGTCGCGTCCCTCGCCGGTGAAGAGCCCGGGCTTGAGCGTCAGCAGCGCCAGCGTCGCGTCGGCCCGAATGCAGGCCTCGCCCAGCGGCTGGCCGGTGTCCGGATGAAGGCCGGAGGGCAGGTCCACCGCCAGCACCGGCGCGCCGCGCGACGCGGCCCAGGCGATGGCGGTGGCGATGCGGCCTTCGGGCGCGCGGCGCGTGCCCAGGCCGAGCAGGGCGTCGATGATCAGCTCGGCCGGGTCTTCGTCCAGCGCTTCGGCGATCGGCACGCCGGCGGCCTGTGCCGCCGCCAGCGCGTCGGCAGCGTCCGCCGGCAGCCGGCCGACGTCGCCGGTCAGCACGACGCGCACGGCCTTGCCCGCGGCGTGCAGATGGCGTGCGGCGACGAGGCCGTCGCCGCCGTTGTTGCCCGGGCCGGCGAGCACGGCGACGCTGCGCGCGTGCGGTGCCAGCGCCAGCGCCAGGCGGGCGACACCGAGCCCGGCGCGGCGCATCAGCGCGTGCGGCGGCGTGGCGGCCAGCGCCACCGCCTCGGCGGCGCGGGAGGCGGCCGCGTCGTGCAGCGGCCAGCCGGTTTTGGGGGCGACGAGGGCGGGGCTCATGCCGCCATTCTCGTCCTGCCCTGGTTCAGCGCAGGCGTTCCAGGCCGAGCGCCGTCATGTCCAGCGGCGCGGCGCGCCCGGCCACCTGTTCGGCCAGCACACGCGCCGAGCCGCAGGCCAGCGCCCAGCCGCTGGCGCCGTGGCCCAGGTTCAGCCAGACACCGGGCAGGCCGCTGGTGCCCAGCACCGGTGGGCCATCGGGCAGGCTGGGGCGCGCGCCCTTCCAGCGCTGCGCCTGGGTCGCGACGAAGGCGCCGGGGAACCAGTCCTCGAGCACGCGGTACAGCGTGCGCAGCGCGCGTTCGTCGTAGCGGTCGGCGCGGCCGCCGATCTCGCTGCTGCCGGCCACACGCACGCGCTGGCCGAGGCGGCTGACGGTGACGCGGAAGCGTTCGTCGAAGATCGCCGAGCGCGGGCCGAGGTCGGGATAGGCCTCGAGCTGGCGCAGCGGTGCGGTCACCGCGTAGCCCCAGACCGGCGCCAGCGGCAGCTTCAGCCGCAGCGAGTGCAGCAGCGGGACCGAGGCCGCGCCGCTGCACAGCACGACGGCGTCGAAACGCTCCTCGCGGCCGCAGGCGAGCACCGTCGGGCTGCCGCCGGCGCCGATGCGCTCGACCTCGACACCGAAGCGGAAGTCGGCGCCGCGCTGCGCGGCCTCGGTCTTCAGCTGCTGCGCGAACTGGCGGCAGTTGCCGACGCCGTCCTGCGGCAGGTGCACGGCCGCGCGCAGCGCCGTCTCGGGGTTCAGTCCCGGCTCGACCTGGCGGGCACGTTCGGCGTCGAGCAACTCGAAGGGCACGCCGAGTTCGGCGAGCAGCTTCAGGCCTGGCCGGGCGCGCTTGAGTTCGCGTTCGCTGCGCAGCAGCACCGTGTAGCCGCGGCTGTGCTCGTAGTCCAGGCGCAGCGAGCGCGTCAGCGTCGCCAGGCGCTCCTGGCTGAGTCGCGCCAGGCGCAGCATCGCGGCGCGGTTGGTCGCGTGCACGCCGGGGCGGCAGGCGCGCCACCAGCGCCACAGCCAGGGCAGCTGGCCCCAGACGCCCAGGCCGTCCAGCGTCAGCGCGCCTTCGCGGCGGAAGAGCTGCAGCATCAGCTTCAGCGGCATGCCCGGCGCGGCCGAGGGCATCACGTAGCCCGGGGCCAGCACGCCGGCGTTGGCGAAGCTGGTTTCCGCGGCGACGCTGCCGCGGCGTTCGTAGACCACGACCTCGTGCCCGTCGGCGGCGAGTTCGAACGCGGTGGTGACGCCGACGATGCCGGCCCCGATGACGGCGACTCGCATCGTCAAGCCTCCCGCGCGGCGAGCGCGCTCTCGACCTGCAGCGCGGCGCCGAGCACCGTGTCGTCGGCGAAAGCCGGTGCCCAGAGCATCAGCCCGACCGGCAGCACGCCGGCGGTCTGGCAGGGCAGCGACAGCGCGCAGCCGTCGAGGAAGTTCACCGCCGCCGGATTGCGCAGCACCAGCGCATTGGTGGCGAAGAAGAGCTTGTCGTCGGCCTCCAGCGGCGCCAGCGGCGGCGCGACGATCGGCACCGTCGGCGACAGCGCGGCGTCGAAGCCGGCGAGCGCCGTCTGCACCCGGCGGATCCAGTCGCGGCGCGTGCGCTGCAGGTCCAGGTAGTCGGCGGCCGACATCGTTTCGCCGCGACGGATGCGGCTGGCGACACGCGGGTCGTAACGATCGCCGCGCTCGGCCAGGCGGTGGCGATGCCAGGTCCAGGACTCGGCGGCCGGGAAACCGCCGGCGGCGTTGATCGACGCCAGCTCGCCCAGTTCGGGCAGCACGATCTCGACGATGCGTGCGCCGCCGGCCGACAGCGTCGCCAGCGCGGCGTCGAAGGCCGCCGCGACGCTGTCGTCCAGGCCGTCGAGCATCAGCGTGCGCGGCACGGCGAAACGCAGCCCGTCGAGAGGACGCGCGGCCGGCCGCGGTGTGCGTGCCGCGAGGATGCCGTGCAGCTGCACCGCGTCGGCCACCGAGCGTGTGATCGCGCAGGCCGTGTCCAGCGAGCTCGACAGCGGGATGCTGCCGTCCAGCGGCACCAGCGCCTGCGTGCTCTTGAAGCCGACCAGGCCCTGGAAGGCCGCCGGGATGCGGATCGAGCCGCCGGTGTCCGAACCCAGCGCCGCCCAGGCCGCGCCGGTGGCGATGCTGACCGCGCCGCCCGAGGTCGAGCCGCCGGGCACACGCGGCGTCGCGTCCAGCGCCGCGCTCACCGGGTTGGCCGGCGTGCCGTGGTGCGGGTTGAGGCCGAGGCCGGAAAAGGCGAACTCGGACAGATTGGTATGGCCGACCAGCGCCGCGCCGGCAGAGCGCAGCCGGGCGACGGCCGGGCAGTCGGCGGCGGCCGGCGGCGCGTCGGCCAGCGCCGCCGAGGCGCCGGTCGTCGGCTGCCCGGCGACGTCGAACAGGTCCTTGATCGAGACCGCCAGCCCGGCCAGCGGCGGCAGCGGGGCGCCGGCGGCGTGCAGCGCATCGACCGCCGCGGCCGTGGCCCGGGCCTGGGCGTCGAAGCGGCGCACGAAGGCGTGGCGGCAGGGCGCCGCGTCGGCCGCGGCGAGGGATTCTTCGAGCATCGCGAGGGCGCTGGAAGCGCCGGACACGATGCGGTTCCGGGCGTCGCCCAGATCGGGGGCGCCGCGGCGTGGTAGACTCATTGGGTTTGTCTCGGGGCGGGTGCTGATGCCCCTGCGATTCGAGACGGACACATCCGCGAACCCGGGCACCTGAGGTGTCGCTGGCGGGGAGACGGGAGAGGCTTCAGTCGCTTTCACGACTCGAGCCAATCGGTCACCTTCGGCAACGATCAAGCGCCGGGATTCTAGATCCAACCTTCGGAGTCTCCATGACTGTCTCCATGCGTGAAATGCTGGAAGCCGGCGTCCATTTCGGGCACCAAACGCGCTTCTGGAACCCCAAGATGGCCCCGTACATCTACGGCCATCGCAACAAGATCCACATCATCAACCTCGAGAAGACGCAGCCGCTCTTCGAGGACGCGATGAAGTTCGTGCGCCAGCTGAGCGCGCGCCGCGGCACGATCCTGATGATCGGCACCAAGCGCCAGGCGCGCGAAGTGGTCGCGATGGAAGCCCAGCGCTGCGGCATGCCCTACGTCGACCAACGCTGGCTCGGCGGCATGCTGACCAACTTCAAGACGGTCAAGGGCTCGCTGAAGAAGCTCAAGGACATGCAGGCGACCAAGGAAGCCGGCATGGAGCAGATGATCAAGAAGGAAGCCCTGCTGTTCGATCGCGAGCTGGTCAAGCTCGAGAAGGACATCGGCGGCATCCAGGACATGAGCGCGCTGCCTGACGCGATGTTCGTGATCGACGTCGGCTATCACAAGATCGCCGTCGCCGAAGCCAAGAAGCTCGGCATCCCGGTGATCGGCGTCGTCGACACCAACCACTCGCCGGTGGGCATCGACTACGTCATCCCCGGCAACGACGACTCGGCCAAGGCTGTCGCGCTGTACGCGCGCGCCGTCGCCGACGCGGTGCTCGAAGGCAAGGCCAGCGCGACCAACGAGGTCGTGCAAGCCGCCGCCGGCGCCGACGAGTTCGTCGAGGTCCGCGAAGAGGCCTGATCCGCGCGGGGCCGCACCCGGCCCCGCCCCGAATCCGTGAGTCCGCCGCCGGCGCGCACGACGCGCTGCGGCGGTTTCCTGCCATCCGAATGGAGTAGAGAGATGCCCGCAATCACCGCCAGCATGGTTGCCGAACTGCGCGCCAAGACCGATGCGCCGATGATGGAGTGCAAGAAGGCGCTCACCGAGGCCGACGGCGACATCGCCCGCGCCGAGGAGATCCTGCGCGTCAAGCTCGGCAACAAGGCCGGCAAGGCCGCCAGCCGCATCACCGCCGAAGGCGTGGTCGCCGCTGCCGTCGAAGGCGCCACCGGCGCGCTCGTCGAAATCAACTGCGAGACCGACTTCGTCTCGAAGAACGACTCGTTCCTGGCTTTCGCCAAGGCCACGGCTCAGCTCGTCGCCGAGAAGAACCCGGCCGACGTCGCCGCGCTCGGCGCGCTGGCCTACGAGCAGGACGGCTTCGGCCCGACGCTCGAGGACGTGCGCAAGGGCCTGATCGGCAAGATCGGCGAGAACATGTCGATCCGCCGCTTCAAGCGCTACGCCGGCGGCGGCCAGCTCGCCAGCTACCTGCACGGCACGCGCATCGGCGTCGTCGTCGAGTTCGAAGGTGACGCCGTCGCCGCCAAGGACGTCGCGATGCACGTCGCCGCGATGAAGCCCAAGGCGCTGGCCGCCAGCGAAGTCCCGGCCGACCTGGTCGAGTCCGAGCGCCGCATCGCCGCCGAGAAGGCCGCCGAAGACGCCGCCGCCGCGACCGCCGCCGGCAAGCCGGTGCAGTCGCCGGAGATCGTCGCCAAGCGCGTCGAGGGTTCGGTGCAGAAGTTCCTGAAGGAGGTCTCGCTGCTGAACCAGGCCTTCGTCAAGAACGACAAGCAGACCGTCGAGCAGATGCTCAAGGCCGCCGGCACCACGGTGAAGGGCTTCACCCTGTACGTGGTCGGCGAAGGCATCGAAAAGAAGGTCGACGACTTCGCCGCCGAGGTCGCGGCCCAGGTCGCCGCCGCCAAGGGCCAATAAGCTAGGTCCGGCAACAAAGGGGGCCTCGTGCCCCCTTACACTCTCTCTCGCATCACCACCGAATCAGGAGTCTCTCGCATGCCCGCATACAAGCGCATTCTGCTCAAACTGTCGGGCGAGGCGCTGATGGGAGAGGACTCGTACGGCATCAATCGCGGCACCATCGTGCGCATGGTGCGTGAAGTCCAGGAGATCACCAACCTGGGCTGCCAGGTCGCCGTCGTCATCGGCGGCGGCAACATCTTCCGCGGTGTCGCGGGCGGCTCGGTCGGCATGGACCGCGCCACCGCCGACTACATGGGCATGCTCGCGACGGTGATGAACTCGCTCGCGCTGGCCGACACGATGCGCCAGGAAGGCATGACCGCCCGCGTGATGTCGGCGATCTCGATCGAGCAGGTCGTCGAGCCGTACGTGCGCCCGAAGGCGCTGCAGTACCTCGAGGAAGGCAAGATCGTCGTCTTCGCCGCCGGCACCGGCAACCCGTTCTTCACCACCGACACCGCCGCTGCGCTGCGTGGCGCCGAAGTCGGCGCCGAGGTGGTGCTGAAGGCGACCAAGGTCGACGGCGTCTATTCCGCCGACCCGAACAAGGACCCGACCGCCACGCGCTACTCGACGATCGCCTTCGACGAAGCGATCGCGAGGAACCTGCAGGTCATGGACGCCACAGCGTTCGCGCTGTGCCGCGACCAGAAGCTGCCGATCCGGGTCTTCAGCATCAACAAGCCCGGCGCCCTGAAGCGCGTCGTGCTGGGCGAGGACGAAGGCACGCTCGTGCACGTTTGACGAGGCCCCCATCTCATGACCACCGCTGACATCCAAAAGACGGCCGCCGAGAAGATGGCGAAGTCCGTCGATTCGTTCAAGAACGAACTGCACAAGATCCGCACCGGCCGCGCCCACCCGGGCATCCTGGACCAGGTCCACGTCGAGTACTACGGCTCGATGCTGCCGATCAGCCAGGTCGCCAACGTCTCGCTGCTCGACGCCCGCACGATCAGCGTGCAGCCCTGGGAAAAGGGCATGGGCGCGAAGATCGAGAAGGCGATCCGCGAGTCGGATCTCGGCCTGAACCCCTCCGCCCAGGGCGACCTGCTGCGCGTGCCGATGCCCGCGCTGACCGAAGAGCGCCGCAAGGAGCTGACCAAGGTCGTGCGCCACACCGGCGAAGAAGCCAAGATCCACGTGCGCGCGGTGCGCCGCGACGCCAACGAGCAGCTGAAGAAGCTGGTCAAAGACAAACTCGTCTCCGAGGACGACGAGCGCCGCGGGCAGGACGAGGTCCAGCGCCTGACGGATCGTACGATCGCCGAGATCGACAAGCTCGTCCAAGCCAAGGAAGCGGAGGTCATGGCCGTCTGAGTCGCCTGCGCCGCCGATGACCCATCTCCCGCTGACCGAAAACCTCGCGCCCAACGGCAAGGTGCCCGATTGCGCCAGGCCGCGCCATGTCGCCGTCGTCATGGACGGCAACGGGCGCTGGGCCCGCCAGCGCTACATGCCGCGTTTCTTCGGCCACAAGCAGGGCGTGGACACGCTGGTGCGGGCCGTCAACGCCTTTGCCGAGCGTGGCGTCGAGTACCTCACCGTCTTCGCCTTCTCGTCCGAGAACTGGAAGCGTCCGTCCGACGAGGTGTCGGGCCTGATGGGCCTGGTGCTCGTCGCGGTGTCCAAGTACCTGACGAAGATGGCCGGCGACGGCGTGCGCATCCGCATCATCGGCGACCGCTCGGCGGTCTCCGACAAGCTGCGTGATGCCTGGGACCGTGCCGAATCGCTGACGGCGAACAACCGCCGCATCACGCTGTCGGTGGCCTTCAACTACGGCGGCCGCTGGGACGTCGTGCAGGCCTGCCGTCAGGCGCTGGCCGACGGCGTCAAGCCCGAGGACTTCGACGAGTCCTACCTCTCGCGGCACATGGCGCTGTCCTTCGCGCCGGATCCGGACCTCTTCATCCGCACAGGCGGCGAGATGCGCATGAGCAACTTCCTGCTGTGGCAGGCGGCGTACTCGGAGCTGTTCTTCACCGAGTGCCTGTGGCCCGATTTCGGCGAGTCCGAGATCGACGCCGCGCTGGCCGCCTATGCGCAGCGTGACCGCCGTTTCGGCGGCATCCGTCCCGCGCAGGTGGTGTCCGACAGCCCCTGAGGTCCCATGCTGCGACAGCGGGTCATCACGGCCGTCGTCCTGCTCCTCGTCCTGATCGCGTCGCTGGCGGCCCCCGGGCCGGGGTGGTTCGCGCTGCTGACGCTGGTGCTGCTGGCGGCCGCCGGTTGGGAATGGGCACGGTTGAACCAGGCCGGGCAGGGCGTCGCGATCGCGATGGCCGCCGTGCTGGCGGCCGCCTGCGGCGCGTCGCTGGCGGCCGGCTGGGTGGAGCGGGCACCGTCCTTCGTCTGGTGGCTGGCCGTCGCGCTGTGGGTGCCGGGCAGCGTCGTCGCGCTGCGCGGCGGCCCGGCAGCGTGGCCGAGGCTGCCGCAGGCCGCGCGCTGGATTCTCGGACTGGTGATGCTCTGGGCCGCCTGGCTGGCGATCGCCCATGCCCGCGTCGTCGGCCTGAATTTCATGTTCTCGGTCTTCTGCCTCGTGTGGGCGGCCGACATCTGCGCCTACTTCGGCGGCCGGGCCTTCGGCCGGCGCAAGCTCGCGCCTTCGGTCAGCCCGGGCAAGAGCTGGGAAGGCGTCTGGAGCGGCGTGGCCGGGGTGCTGCTGCTGGCCCTGGCCTGGATCGCCGTCGACCGCCACTGGAGCCTGGACGGCCCGGGGCTGTACAGCCGCATGCTCGATACGCTGGGGCCGGCGCTGGCGGCCGCGGCGCTGCTGGCGCTGGTCGCGATGAGCGTCGTCGGCGACCTCGTCGAGTCGCTGGTCAAGCGCGCGGCCGGCGCCAAGGACAGCAGCCGCCTGTTGCCCGGCCATGGCGGCGTGCTCGACCGTGTCGACGCGCTGCTGCCGGTCTTCCCGATCGCCCTGGCCTTGGCCGGGGTCTAAGCTACTTCCGTCACCTGGCAGGCATCGTGAGCACACTCCAACGTCTGGTCATCCTCGGCTCCACCGGCTCCATCGGCACCAGCACGCTGGACGTCGTGGCCCGCCACCCCGAGCGTTTCGAGGTCTACGGCCTGAGCGCCTTCCAGCGTGTCGAGGAGCTCGCGGCCCAGTGCCGCCAGTTCCGCCCGCGTGTCGCCGTCGTGCCAACCGAAGAGCGGGCGACGGCGCTGCGCGCGCTGCTCGGCGGCGTGCGCACCGAGGTCCGCGTCGGCGCCCACGCGCTGTGCGAACTGGTCTCCGAACCCGAGGTCGACAGCGTGATGGCGGCCATCGTCGGGGCGGCCGGCCTGCCGTCGTGCATGGCGGCGGCGCGCTCCGGCAAGCGCCTGCTGCTGGCCAACAAGGAGGCGCTGGTCGTCGGCGGCGCGCTGTTCATGAAGGCCGTCGAGGACGGCGGCGCGACGCTGCTGCCGATCGACAGCGAACACTCGGCGATCTTCCAGTGCCTGCCCGAGGACCGCCGCGTCTGGGGCCAGCGCATCGACCACATCGTGCTGACCGCCAGCGGCGGCCCGTTCCGCCGCCGCGATCCGGCGACGCTCGCCGACGTCACGCCCGAGCAGGCCGTGGCCCACCCGAACTGGGTCATGGGCCGCAAGATCTCGGTCGACTCGGCGACGATGATGAACAAGGCGCTCGAGGTCATCGAGGCGCGCTGGCTGTTCGGCCTCGAGCCCGAGCAGGTGCGCGTCGTCATCCACCCGCAGAGCATCATCCACTCGATGGTCGTCTGCCGCGACAACTCGGTGCTGGCGCAGCTCGGCACGCCGGACATGCGCGTGCCGATCGCCTACGGCCTGGCCTTCCCCGAGCGCATCGAGTGCGGTGCCTCGCGCCTGGACTTCCTGCAGTTGCAGGCGCTGACCTTCGAGGAACCCGACCTGCGCCGCTTCCCCGGACTGGCGCTGGCCTGGGAGACGCTGCGCGGCCCGGTGGGCGCCACGGCGGTGATGAACGCGGCCAACGAGGAGGCCGTCGCGGCCTTCCTCGACCGCCGCATCGGCTTCACCGACATCCACGCCGTCAACGCCGGCACCGTCGAGCGCCTCGTGCCGGCGCTGGGCGCGATCGGCACGATCGACGACCTGATCGCGCTGGACGAACGGGCGCGTGCCGCCGCGCGCATCCTCATCGGAGCGCGCGCCGCGTGATCGTCACCGCGCTGGCCTTCGTGGCGACGCTCGGCGTGCTGATCGTCGTGCACGAGTACGGGCACTACCGCGTCGCGGTGGCCTGCGGCGTCAAGGTGCAGCGTTTCTCGATCGGCTTCGGCCGCGTGCTGTTCAGCCGCGTGCGCGGTGCCGACCGCACCGAGTTCGTCGTCTGCGCGCTGCCGCTGGGCGGCTACGTGAAGATGCTCGACGAGCGCGAGGAGCCGGTGGCCGCCCACGAACGCCATCGCGCCTTCAACCGCCAGTCGCTGCCGCGCCGCGCGGCCATCGTCTCGGCCGGGCCGCTGGCCAACCTCGTGCTGGCGGTGCTGTTGTACGCCGCGGCGCACTGGATCGGCATCGAGGAGCCCAAGGCCGTGCTCGGCACGCCGCCGGCCGGCAGCGCCGTCGAAGCCGCCGGCCTGCGTGCCGGCGACTGGGTTCGAGCCGTGTCCCGCGACGGCCTGGCCTGGGACGAGGTCGACTCGATGACCGACCTGCGCTGGCAGGTCACGCAGGCGGCGATGCAGGGCCGCTCGATCGATCTGGAGGTCAGCCAGCGCGACGGACACGGCGTGCGCACGCTGCACCTGGACCTGTCGCGTTATTCGACCCGCGACGTCGATTCCGGCCTCGTCGGCCAGCTCGGCTTCGGCGCCCCTTTCAGCGAGGCGCGCATCGGCGAGGTGCGTGCCGGCAGCCCGGGGGCGGCCGCCGGGCTGCGTGCCGGCGACCGCGTGCTGCTGGTCGACGGCCAGCCGGTGGCCGACGCGACGGCGCTGGTGCGCCGCGTGCGCGCCGCGGTCGAGGACGGCAAGGGCGTCGGGATGCGCTGGCGCGTCGAGCGCGGCGGCAGGGAACTCGACCTGGACATCGTGCCGCGCGTCGTGCAGGTCGACGGCCAGGCCATCGGCCGCATCGACACCGTCGTCGGCTCGATGCCCGAGACGATCGTCGTGCGCCGCGGCTTCCTCGACGGCCTGCAGCAGGGCGCCTCGCGCACCTGGGAGGTGTCGTCGCTGACGCTGCGCATGATCGGCAACATGCTGATCGGCGAGGCCTCGCTGAAGAACCTCAGCGGCCCGCTGACCATCGCCGACTACGCCGGCCAGTCGGTGCAGCGCGGCCCGGCGGTGTACCTCGGTTTCCTCGCGCTGGTCAGCGTCAGCCTGGGCGTGCTGAACCTGTTGCCGCTGCCGATGCTCGATGGCGGCCATCTCATGTATTACATTTTCGAGGCCGTCACCGGACGGCCAGTCTCCGATCTGTGGCTGGCGAGGCTGCAGCGCGGCGGGATCGCGGTGCTGCTGATGATGATGTCGCTCGCCCTCTTCAACGACGTGGCCCGGCTGCTGGGCCTGCACTGAACCTCATGCTCCCAGTCCTTCCGACCACTCCGCAGCGCGTGGCCTGCGCCATGCTCGCCACGGCTGCTGCCCTGGCCGCGCCGGCCGCCTACGCCGTCACGCCCTTCGTCCTGCAGGACATCCGCATCGAAGGCCTGCAGCGCACCGACCCCGGCACGGTGTTCGGCGCGCTGCCCTTTCGCATCGGCGACACCTACAACGACGAGAAGGGCGCCGCGGCGCTGCGCGCGCTGTTTGCCACCGGCCTGTTCAACGACGTGCGCCTCGAGGTCGACGGCCAGGACCTGGTCGTCGTCGTCGACGAGCGCCCGGTCGTCGCCTCGGTCAACTTCGTCGGCCTGAAGGAGTTCGACTCCGACCCGCTGGTCAAGTCGCTGCGCGACGCCGGCATCGGCGAGGGCCTGCCTTTCGACAAGGCGCTGGTCGACCGCGCCGAGCAGGAGATCAAGCGCCAGTACCTGACGCGCAGCCTGTACGGCGCCGAGGTCGTCACGACGGTCACGCCGCTGGAGCGCAACCGCGTCGGCGTCACCTTCACGATGAACGAAGGCGAGGCGGCCAAGATCTCCGACATCCGCATCGTCGGCGCCCAGGCCTACAAGGAGTCGTCGCTGCTCGACCTGTTCGACCTGACGCCCAGCGGCTGGCTGACCTGGTACACGAAGAACGACCGTTATTCGCGCACCAAGCTCAACGCCGACCTGGAGAAGCTGCGCGCCTGGTACGTCAACCGCGGCTACCTCGAGTTCAGCGTCGAGTCCACCCAGGTCACGATCTCGCCGGACAAGCAGTCGATCGCGATCACGATCTCGATCCACGAAGGCCAGCCCTACACCGTCACCGCGGTGCGGCTCGAAGGCGACTACATCGGCAAGGACGACGAGTTCCGCTCGCTGGTCGGCATCCGCCCGGGCACGCCCTACAGCGGCGACGCGGTGGCCGAGACCAGCCGCCGCATCACCGAGCGTTTCGGCCTCTACGGCTACGCCTTCGCGCGTGTCGACCCGCGCCCCGAGGTCGACCGCGAGAAGGGCCAGGTCGCGCTCGTGCTCTACGCCGAGCCGCAGCGACGCGTCTACGTGCGCCGCATCGAGCTGGCCGGCAACTCGCGAACGCGCGACGAGGTCATCCGGCGCGAGTTCCGCCAGTTCGAGTCGTCCTGGTACGACGGCGACCGCATCAAGCTCTCGCGCGACCGCGTCGACCGCCTGGGCTACTTCAGCGACGTCTCGGTCGACACCAACGAAGTGCCGGGTGCGCCCGACCAGGTCGACCTGACCGTCAAGGTCGAGGAGAAGGCCACCGGCAACCTGATGCTGGGCGCCGGCTATTCCAACGCCGAGCGCCTGTCGCTGACGGCGTCGATCCAGCAGGACAACGTCTTCGGCACCGGCAACTACCTGGGCGTGCAGGTCAACACCAGCAAGTCGCAGCGCACGCTGGTCGTCAGCACGACCGACCCGTACTTCACCCAGGACGGCATCTCGCGAGCGGTCGACGTCTACTACCGCACGACCCGGCCGTACAACAGCCTGGGCGACAACTACGACCTGGCGACGCCGGGCTTCTCGGTGCGCTTCGGCGTGCCGTTCTCGGAGTACGACACGGTGTTCTTCGGCGCCGGCGCCGAGATGACCAAGATCGGCACCTCCTCGGGCATCCCGCTGTCGTACCTGAACTACCGGGCGATGTACGGGGAGACCAGCTACTCGGTGCCGCTGACCCTGGGATGGCAGCGCGACCGGCGCGACAGCGCGCTGGTGCCGACGCGCGGCCGTTACACGCGCGTCAACGCGGAGTGGAGCTTCATCGGCGACGTGCGCTACCTGCGCACCAACCTGCAGTACCAGGAGTACTGGGGCATGCCGTTCAAGACGACGCTGGGCGTCAACGCCGAGCTCGGCTGGGGCCAGGGGCTGGGCGGCAAGCCCTTCCCGATCTTCAAGAACTTCTACGGTGGCGGCCTGGGCACGGTGCGCGGCTTCGAGCAGAACTCGCTGGGTGTCGTCGACCCGACCGGGGCCTACATCGGCGGCGCCAAGCGCCTGAACATGAACGCCTCGCTGTACTTCCCGGTGCCCGGTTCGGGCAACGACAAGACGCTGCGCGTCTTCGCCTTCGGCGATGCCGGCAACGTCTGGCGCGACGGCGAGTCGGTCGATCTCGGCACGCTGCGCGCCTCCGCCGGCCTGGGCCTGAGCTGGGTCTCGCCGGTCGGTCCGCTTCAGTTGAGCTACGCCATTCCGATGCGCGTCGAGCACAACGATAAAATCCAACGTTTCCAATTCCAGATCGGGACCTCGTTCTGATGAAGATGCAGCCTATGAAATCCCTCCTCGCCGCAGCCGCCTTGGTGGCTCTGGTGCCCCTGGCCGGTGCGCAGGAGTTGAAGATCGGCTACGTCAACAGCGAGCGCGTGCTGCGCGAGGCCGTGCCTGCCAAGGCGGCGCAGGCCAAGCTCGAGACCGAGTTCAGCAAGCGCGAGAAGGAACTGTCCGACCAGGCCGCCAAGCTGAAGTCGGCGGCCGACAAGCTCGAGAAGGACGGCCCGACGCTCTCCGAAGCCGAGCGCAACCGCCGTCAGCGCGAGCTCGTCGACCAGGACCGCGAGTTCCAGCGCAAGCGCCGCGAATTCCAGGAAGACCTGAACCAGCGCCGCAACGAGGAACTGGCCAGCGTCGTCGAACGCGCCAACCGCGTCATCAAGCAGATCTTCGATCAGGAGAAGTACGACCTGATCCTGCAGGAGGTCGTGTTCGCCGGTCCGCGCGTGGACATCACCGACAAGGTCCTCAAGGTCCTGAACGCGCCGTCCGGCGCGGGCAAGTGAACCCGGTCTCCCGCTCGTGCAAGCGCGCATCGGCGACCTGGCCGCGCTGCTCGGCGGCGAGCTGATCGGAGACCCCCAGCACACGGTCGTCCGCATCGGCACGCTCGAGCGTGCCGAGGCCGACACCATCGGCTTCCTCGCCAACCCCCGCTACCAGGCCCAGCTGGCGACGACCCGTGCCGGCTGCGTCATCGTTTCGGCGGCGATGCGCGAGGCGGCTGCGGCACGTGGCGCGGCGATCGTCGTCGCCGACCCGTACCTGGCCTACGCGAAGCTCTCGCAGTGGTGGGCGGCGCGGCTGCGCGAGCGGCCGGCCGCCGGCATCCACCCGAGCGCCGTCGTCGAGGAAGGCGCGATCGTCGGGGTGGGGGCCTCGATCGGCGCGCTGGCGTTCGTCGGCGCCGGAGCCGTCGTCGAGGCCGGCGCCATCGTCTCGGCCCAGGCCCACGTCGGCGAGCACGCCTTCGTCGGCGAGGGCACGGTGCTCAAGCCGCGTTCGATGCTGGCCTTCGGCTGCCGAATCGGCGCGCGCGGCATCGTGCACGGCGGCGCGGTGATCGGTGCCGACGGTTTCGGCTTCGCGCCGGAAGCCGGGCGCTGGACGAAGATCGAGCAGCTCGGTGCGGTGCGTCTGGGTGACGACGTCGAGATCGGCGCCAACACCTGCATCGACCGCGGCGCGCTCGACGACACCGTCGTCGACGACGGCGTGAAGATCGACAACCTGGTGCAGATCGCGCACAACGTGCGCATCGGCGCCCACACCGCGTTCGCGGGCTGCTCGGCCGTGGCAGGCAGCACGCGCATCGGCCGCCACTGCACGATCGGCGGGGCGGCCAACATCGTCGGCCACCTGGAGATCTGCGATGGCGTGCACATCAGTGCCGCGACGCTGGTCACGGCCTCGATCCGCAAGCCCGGCCATTACACGGGCGTCTTCCCCTTCGACGATCACGCGTCCTGGGAGAAGAACGCCGCGACCCTGAAACATTTGCATTCCCTGCGTGAGCGCCTGCGGGCGCTGGAGAAGAGGACCCCATGAGCGAGCCGGTGCTGGACATCCACAAGATCCTGAAGAAGCTGCCGCACCGTTATCCGATCCTGCTCGTCGACCGTGTCGTCGAGTTCGAGAAGAACGTGCGCATCAAGGCGATCAAGAACGTCACGATCAACGAGCCGTTCTTCATGGGCCACTTCCCGGCGCGCCCGGTGATGCCCGGCGTCATGATGCTCGAGGCCCTGGCGCAGAGCGCGGCGCTGCTGTCCTTCGAGTCGATGGGCACCGAGCCCGGCGACGACACCGTCGTCTACTTCGTCGGCATCGACGGCGCGCGCTTCAAGCGTGTCGTCGAGCCGGGCGACCAGCTCGTGCTGGAGGCCTGGATCGACCGCGCCAAGGGCGGCATCTACAAGTACAAGACGCGCGCCAGCGTCGACGGCGAGACCGCGGTCGAAGCCGAGCTGATGTGCACGATGCGGAAGATTGCCTGAGGCCGACATGAGCCGGATCCACCCGACGGCCATCGTCGACCCGAAGGCCGAACTCGACGAGTCGGTCGTCGTCGGCCCCTACGCGGTGATCGGCGCCGGCGTGCGCATCGCCGCCGGCAGCTCGATCGGCCCGCACTCCATCGTCGAAGGGCCGACGACCATCGGCCGCGACAACACGATCTACGGCCACGCCGCGATCGGCACCGCGCCGCAGGACATGAAGTACCGCGGCGAGCCGACCGAGCTCGTCATCGGCGATCGCAACACGATCCGCGAGTTCTGCCACTTCAACCGCGGCACGACCCAGGACGGCGGCGTCACGCGCATCGGCGACGACAACTGGATCATGGCCTACGTGCACATCGCGCACGACGTGCAGCTGGGCAGCCGCTGCATCCTGGCCAACAACGCCACGCTGGCCGGCCACGTGCACGTCGGCGACTGGGTCATCGTCGGCGGGCTCACCGGCATCCACCAGTTCTGCCACGTCGGCGCGCACGCGATGACCGGCTTCCAGAGCCACGTCTCGCAGGACGTGCCGCCGTTCATGATGGTCAGCGGCAACCCGCTGGGCGTGCACGGCTTCAACATCGAAGGCCTGCGCCGCCGCGGCTTCTCGCGCGAGCGCATCGGCCTGGTCAAGCAGATGCACCGTCTGCTCTACCGCGACGGGCTGACGCTGGACAAGGCGCGCGAAGCGATCACCGCGCTCGCCGGCCAGGTCGACGGCGGCGATGCCGACGTCGCGCTGGTGCTGGACTTCCTCGCCGCGTCCACGCGGGGCATCGCGCGCTGAATCCCATGCGACTGGCGATGGTCGCGGGCGAAGCATCCGGCGACCTGCTCGCCGGCCTGCTGCTCGGTGGATTGCACGAACGCTGGCCGGCGCTGGCCGCCGCCGGCATCGGCGGCCCGAAGATGGCCGCGCGCGGTTTCGAGGCCTGGTGGCCCAGCGACAAGCTGGCTGTGCACGGCTACGCCGACGCGCTGCGCCACTACCGCGAGATCAAGGGCATCCGCGACCGCCTCGGCGACCGCCTGCTGGCCGAACCGCCGGCGGTCTTCGTCGGCGTCGACGCGCCCGACTTCAACCTCGGCCTGGAGAAGCGGCTGAAGGCCGCCGGCATCCCGTCGGTGCACTTCGTCTGCCCGTCGATCTGGGCCTGGCGCGGCGGGCGCGCGAAGAAGATGGCCGCCAGCTGCGACCATGTGCTCTGCCTGTTCCCGTTCGAGCCCGAGCTGCTGCAGCGCCACGGCGTCGCCGCGACCTACGTCGGCCACCCGCTGGCCGACGCGATTCCGATCGAGCCGCCGCGCGCCGCCGCGCGTGCGGCGCTGGGGTTGGGCGAAGGCGATCCGGTCGTCGCGGTGCTGCCGGGCAGCCGGCGCGGCGAGATCGAGCACATCGCACCGGCCTTTCTGCAGGCCGTCGAGCGTCTGCACCGCCAGCGGCCGGAACTGCGGTTCCTGCTGCCGGTGGCGCCGGGGCTGCGGGCGATGGTCGAGCCGCTGGTCGCGGCGCACGCTGGCGACGCGCCGATCCAGTTGCTCGACGGCCGCTCGCACGAGGTGCTGGCCGCCTGCGACGTGACGCTGATCGCCAGCGGCACGGCGACGCTGGAGGCGGCGCTCTTCAAGCGCCCGATGGTCATCGGCTACCGCATGGCCTGGCTGTCGTGGCAGCTGATGCGCCGCATGGGTTATCTGCCCTGGGTCGGCCTGCCCAACATCCTGGCGCGCGACTTCGTCGTGCCCGAACTGCTGCAGGACCGCTGCGAACCCGAGGCCCTGGCCCGCGAGACGCTGGCCTGGCTGGACGACGCGCCGCGTGCGCGTGCCTTGCAGGCGCGCTTCCTCGACCTGCATCATCTGCTCAAGCGCGATACCGCGCGCCGTGCCACCGATGCCCTCGCGCAAGTTCTCGAAAGCCGCTCCTGAACAGCTGGACCTGGGCTGGCATCCGCCCGGCCTGGTGGCCGGCGTGGACGAAGCCGGCTGCGGGCCGCTGGCCGGGCCGGTGGTCGCAGCCGCGGTGATCCTCGACGACCTGGCGCCGATCGAGGGCCTGGCGGACTCCAAGGTGCTGAGCGCGCGCCAGCGCGAACGCCTGTTCGATGAGATCCAGGCGCGTGCGCTGTGCGTCTCGATCGCGCTGGCCAGCGTCGAGGAGATCGACACGCTGAACATCCTGCACGCCCGGCTGCTGGCGATGAAGCGTGCGGTCGAGACGCTGCGCCTGCTGCCCAAGCGCGTGATGGTCGATGGCAACCGCCTGCCGGTGCTGCGTTTCCCGGCCGAGGCCGTGGTCGGCGGCGACGCCAAGGTGCCGGCGATCTCGGCCGCGTCCATCGTCGCCAAGGTGCACCGCGACCGGCTTTGCGCCGAGCTGCACGCACGCTGGCCCGACTACGGCTTCGACGGCCACAAGGGCTACCCGACGCGCGAGCATCTGGCCGCGCTGCGCCGCCTGGGCGCCTGCCCCGAGCACCGGCGCAGCTTCGCCCCGGTGCGGGCCGTGCTCGAGGCGGCCGAGAAGAGCACGGCATGACGAGCGTGCGCACCATCAGCTCGCGCGACAACCCGCTGCTGGCGCGCGTGCGCCGGCTGGCGCAGGACGGCAACGCCTATCGCCGCGTCGGCCAGGTCTGGCTCGAAGGCGACCACCTCTGCGCGGCGCTGCGCGCTCGCGGCCGGCCGGCGGCGCAGGCCTTGGTCGCCGCCAGCGCCTGGGAGCAGGGCGGGGCGCTGCACGAACTCGCCGGCTGGGCGCAGGCCGTCGCCGTCGTCGACGATGCGTTGTTCGCCGCCGCCAGCGGCCTGGAGTCGCCGGCGAAGATCGGCTTCCTGATCGACGCGCCGGCCGGCGGCATGGTGCAGCCCGACGCGCACGGCGTCGTGCTCGACCGCGTGCAGGACGCCGGCAACGTCGGCAGCATCCTGCGCAGCGCCGCCGCGCTCGGCGCGACGCAGGTCCTGGCGCTGAAAGGCACGGCCTCGCTGTGGTCGCCCAAGGTGCTGCGCGCCGGCATGGGCGCGCACTTCGCGCTGAACCTTGTCGAAGGGCTGGACGAGGCCGCGCTCGAAGCGCTGGCGGTGCCGCTGGTGGCGACGCTGCCGCATGCCGGCGCGACGCTGCGCGAGGCGGCGCTGCCGCCGCGCTGCGCCTGGGTGCTGGGGCACGAAGGACAGGGCGTGTCGCCGGCGCTGCAGTCGCGCTGCACGCTGGCCGTGCGCATCCCGCAGCCGGGCGGCGAAGAGTCGCTGAACGTCGCCGCCGCGGCGGCGATCTGCCTGTACGAATCGGCCGCGCGCGTGGCTCAGTAGACCAGCCGGTCCGGACGGATGTCGCGCAGGATCGTCGTCGCGATCTCCTCGATCGACTTGTGCGTCGAGGACAGCCACTGGATGCCTTCGCGGCGCATCATCGTCTCGGCCTCGCTGACCTCGTAGCGGCAGTTCTCGATCGCCGCGTAGCGGCTGCCCGGGCGGCGCTCGTTGCGGATCTGCGCCAGCCGCGTCGGCTCGATCGTCAGGCCGAAGCACTTCTTGCGGTGCGGCGCCAGCATCGACGGCAGCTTGCCGCGTTCGAAGTCTTCCGGGATCAGCGGGTAGTTGGCCGCCTTCACGCCGTGCTGCATCGCCAGGTACAGCGAGGTCGGCGTCTTGCCGCAGCGGCTGACGCCGACCAGGATCACGTCGGCCAGATCGAGGTTGCGCGAGCTCTGGCCGTCGTCGTGCGCGAGGCTGAAGTTGATCGCCTCGATGCGGTCGTTGTACTCCTGGCTCTGGCTGGCGTCGTTGAAGCGGCCGACGCGGTGGTTGGACTTGACGCCCAGCTCGTCGTCGAGCGGCTCGACGAAGGTGCGGAACATGTCCAGCACCATGCCGTTGACGCCCGGGCCGGTGACGCGGGCGCGGATCTTCGGCTCCACGAGCGTGATGAAGACCACCGGCCGGCGGCCTTCGCGCTCGGCGACTTCGTTGATCTCGGAGACGACCGCGTCGGCCTTCTCGAGCGTGTCGATGAAGGGCCGGCGCACGTGGCGCATCTTCATCGGGAACTGGTTGAGGATGGAGTTGCCGAAAGTCTCGGCCGTGATGCCGGTGCCGTCGGAGACGAAGAAGACGCTGCGTTCGCTCATGGGGTCGTGGGGCGCTGGTGCCCCGTATCTGGTCATCATAGGGAAAGACTTCCGTAGAATGCCCTCAAGCATCCTGCCTTCACCTCGACGTGACCACCCCCGGCCGACAAACAGAATCCACAAGCGCTGGAGCGAGGGGTCAGAGCGTGCCTGCGGCAGCACCGGTTTTCTCACATCACGGAGCTTTCCCACCATGTCCCAGGCCAACTTGGCGACCGCCCTGGTCGTCCCGTTCGAACAACTTCGCATGACCGACGTCGAGGTCGTAGGCGGCAAGAACGCCTCCCTCGGCGAAATGATCAGTCAACTGGCCGCCACCGGCGTGCGCGTTCCCGGCGGGTTCGCGACGACGGCGCACGCCTTCCGTCTCTTCCTGCGCCACGGCGGTCTCGCCGAGCGCATCGAGGCGCGCCTGGCCGCGCTCGACACCGACGACGTGCGCGCCCTGGCCGAAGCCGGCGCGGAGATCCGCCGCTGGATCGTCGAGACGCCGTTCCCGGCTGAGCTCGAGGCCGCGATCCGTTCGCAGTTCAAGCTGCTCGAGGGCGACCACCCCGGCGCGAGCTTCGCCGTGCGCTCGTCGGCCACCGCCGAAGACCTGCCCGACGCCTCGTTCGCCGGCCAGCAGGAGACCTTCCTCAACGTGAGCGGCATCGAGTCGGTGCTGCATCACATGAAGGAGGTCTTCGCCTCGCTCTACAACGACCGCGCGATCAGCTACCGCGTGCACAAGGGCTTCGCCCACGCCGAGGTCGCGCTGTCGGCCGGCGTGCAGCGCATGGTGCGTTCGGACATCGGTGCCGCCGGCGTGATGTTCACGATCGACACCGAGTCGGGCTTCCCCGACGCGGTGCTGATCACCTCCGCCTACGGCCTGGGCGAGACCGTCGTGCAGGGCTCGGTCAACCCCGACGAGTTCTACGTCTTCAAGCCGGCGCTGGCCGCGGGCAAGTTCCCGATCATCCGCCGCGTGCTGGGCAGCAAGCTGCAGCGCATGGAGTTCGCGTCCGACGAGGAACGTGCCGCCGGCAGCCGCCTGGTCAAGGTCGTCGACAACCCGCCCGAGATGCGCAATCGCTACTCGCTGGCCGACGCCGACATCGTCGAGCTGGCCAAGTACGCGCAGATCATCGAGAAGCACTACGGCCGCCCGATGGACATCGAGTGGGGCAAGGACGGCGGCGACGGCCGCATCTACATCCTGCAGGCCCGCCCGGAGACCGTGAAGAGCCAGGCCGCCGGCAAGGTCGAGCACCGCTACAAGCTCAAGGGCCAGGGCACCGTGCTCGCCGAAGGCCGCGCGATCGGCCAGAAGATCGGCACCGGCCCGGTGCGCCTGGTGCGCTCGCCGGCCGAGATGGACCGCGTGCAGCCCGGCGACGTGCTCGTCACCGACATGACCGACCCGAACTGGGAACCGGTGATGAAGCGTGCGGCGGCCATCGTCACCAACCGCGGCGGCCGCACCTGCCACGCGGCGATCATCGCGCGTGAACTAGGCATCCCGGCCGTCGTCGGCTGCGGCGACGCCACCGAGCGCGTGCTCGACGGCGCGCTGGTCACCGTCGCCTGCTCCGAGGGCGACACCGGCCGCGTCTACGACGGCCTGCTCGAGACCGAGGTCAGCGAGGTGCAGCGCGGCGATATGCCGTACTGCCCGGTGAAGATCATGATGAACGTCGGCAACCCGCAGCTGGCGTTCGACTTCGCGCAGATGCCGAACTCCGGCGTGGGCCTGGCCCGCCTCGAGTTCATCATCAACAACAACATCGGCGTGCACCCGAAGGCGATCCTCGACTACCCGAACGTCGACGCCGACCTGAAGAAGGCCGTCGAGTCGGTGGCGCGTGGCCACGCCTCGCCGCGTGCGTTCTACGTCGACAAGCTGACCGAGGGCATCGCGACGATCGCCGCCGCGTTCTTCCCCAAGCCGGTGATCGTGCGCCTGTCGGACTTCAAGTCCAACGAGTACCGCAAGCTGATCGGCGGCACGCGCTACGAGCCGGAGGAAGAGAACCCGATGCTCGGCTTCCGCGGCGCCAGCCGCTACATCAGCAGCGACTTCGCCGAGGCCTTCGCGATGGAGTGCGAAGCCTTGAAGCGCGTGCGCGGCGAGATGGGCCTGAACAACGTCGAGATCATGGTGCCCTTCGTGCGCACGGTGCGTCAGGCCGAGCGCGTGGCGGCGATGCTCGCCGAGCGTGGCCTCAAGCGTGGCGTCGACGGCCTGCGCCTGATCATGATGTGCGAGGTGCCGAGCAACGCCATCCTGGCCGAGCAGTTCCTCGAGCACTTCGACGGCATGTCGATCGGCTCGAACGACCTGACGCAGCTGACGCTGGGTCTGGACCGCGACTCCGGCCTGGAGCTGCTGGCCAGCGACTTCGACGAACGCGACCCGGCGGTCAAGGCGATGATCTCGCGTGCCATCGCCGCCTGCCGCGCCACCGGCAAGTACATCGGCATCTGCGGCCAGGGCCCCAGCGACCACCCGGACTTCGCCGAATGGCTGGCCGCCGAGGGCATCGTGTCGATCTCGCTGAACCCGGACACGGTCGTCGACACCTGGCAGCGCCTGGCCAAGCGCTGACCCTGCGCCGGGCCGCATGTCCTCGGTCGGCAGCGGGGTGACGGCCAGCGGCGCGCGGGGTTTCCGCCGCCGCCTGCACGGCGCCTACCTGCTGTACACGCTGGCGCTGGCCGGCTTCATCGCGGCGATGGCGGCGGCCGAGCGTTTCGGGCTCGGCCGCAACCTGATCGGGCTGACGATGCTGCTGGGCACGGTCGTGCTCTACGCGGCCATCGGCCTGCGCTGCCGCACCTCGGACTCGACCGAGTACTACGTCGCCGGCCGGCGCGTGCCGGCCTTCTACAACGGCATGGCGACCTCGGCCGACTGGATGAGCGCCGCCTCGTTCATCGGCCTGGCCGGCACCCTGTACCTCAGCGGCTACAACGGGCTGGCCTTCGTCATCGGCTGGACCGGCGGCTTCTGCCTCGTCGCGCTGCTGATCGCGCCGTACCTGCGCAAGTTCGCCGAATACACGATCCCCGACTTCCTCGGCGCGCGCTACGGCGGCACGATGCCGCGCCTCGTGGGCCTGGCCGCGGCGGTGGTCGTGTCCTTCGTCTACGTCGTCGCGCAGATCTACGGCGTCGGCCTGATCGTCGCGCGCTTCACCGGCTTCGGCTTCGAGATCGGCATCTTCGTCGGCCTGGGCGGCGTGCTGGTCTGTTCCTTTCTGGGCGGCATGCGCGCCGTGACCTGGACCCAGGTCGCGCAGTGCATCATCCTCGTCGTCGCCTACCTCGCGCCGGTGGCCTGGCTGTCGCTGAAGGTCACCGGCAACCCGGTGCCGCAGGTGGCGATGGGGCAGGTGCTGCAGTCGGTCACCGAGCGCGAGTCGCAGCTGGGCGCCGACGTGCGCGAGCGCGAGGTGATGTCGGCCTACGCGCAGCGTGCCGCGATCGCCGGCGCCAAGCTGCTGGACGTACCCGCGGCGATGGCCGAGGACCGCGCCCGGGCGCAGCGCCGCGTCGAGCAGCTGATGGAGTCGGCGGCGCCGCTGGCCGAGGTGCAGGCCGCGCGCCGCGAGCTGGCCGCGCTGCCGCGCACCGAGGACGAGGCGCGGCGGCGCTATGCCGACGAACTCGCCGCCGCCGACGCCTGGTCGCAGCCGCTGGGCGGCATGCCGCCGCATGCTCAGGCCTTCGCCGCCAATCCGCGCGGCGGCGACCCGGCGGCACGCGTCAGCGACGAACACTCGCGGCGCAACTTCCTCGCGCTGGTGTTCTGCCTGATGCTGGGTACCGCCGGGCTGCCGCACATCCTGACGCGCTTCTACACCACGCCCTCGGTGCGCGAGGCGCGGCGCTCGGTCGGCTGGACGCTGCTCTTCATCTGCGCGCTCTACCTCACGGCACCGGCGCTGGCGCTGCTGGTCAAGCACGAGATCTTCAACAGCGTCGTCGGCACGCCGTTCGACCGGCTGCCGGCGTGGATCGCCAGCTGGGCCAAGGTCGACCCGTCGCTGGTGCAGGTCAGCGACGTCAACGGCGACGGCATCCTGCAGCTCGGCGAGCTGCACATCGGCGCCGACCTGGTGACGCTGGCGGCGCCCGAGATCGCCGGGCTGCCTTACGTGATCTCGGCGATGGTCGCCGTCGGCGGCCTGGCTGCGGCGCTGTCCACCGCCGACGGGCTGCTGCTGACGATCTCCAACGCGCTGTCGCACGACCTGTACTACCGCGTCATCGACCCCAACCGGCCGAGCTCGCGCCGCGTCGCGGTGTCCAAGGTGCTGCTGCTGGTGGTCGCGCTGGCCGCGGCCTACGTCGCGTCGATGCGCGTGGCCGACATCCTGTTCCTCGTCGCCGCGGCGTTCTCGCTCGCCGCCTCGTCGATCTTCCCGGCGCTGGTGCTGGGCGTCTTCTGGAAGCGCGCCAACCGCTGGGGCTGCGTCAGCGGCATGCTGATCGGCCTGGCGGTCACCAGCTACTACATGGCGACGACCCAGCCCTGGCTGCGCGGGCTGTTCGGCGTCTGGCGGCCGATCGAGGACTGCATGTGGTTCGGCATCACGCCGATCGCCGCCGGGGTCTTCGGCGTGCCGGCGGCGCTGGCGGCGATGGCCATCGTCAGCCTGGCGACGCCGCGGCCCGAGCCGCACATCGAAGCGCTGGTCGACCGCATCCGCGATCCACGGCCCGAGCGTTGAGCGGCAGTGCCCGGAGCACGTTTTCCGGGCTATAATCATCGGCTTTTCGCCTTGCCGCACCCGTGATCCAGACGCTACGGGGCGGCTTTCCGCAACGGGAAACCCACGAGGAGAATCAATGCGTCACTACGAGATCGTTCTGCTGATCCATCCGGATCAAAGCGAACAGGTTCCGGCGATGCTGGAACGCTACAAGACCCTGGTCACCGCCGGTGGCGGCAAGGTCCATCGGGTCGAGGACTGGGGCCGCCGTCAGCTGGCCTACATGATCCAGAAGCTCGCCAAGGCTCACTACCTGTGCCTGAACATCGAGTGCGAGAAGACCGTGCTCGAGGAGCTGGAGACCGGCTTCCGCTTCAACGACGCCGTCCTGCGCCACCTGACGGTGCGCAAGGAAAAGGCCGAGACGACGCCGTCGGTCATGATGAAGGCGGTCGAGCGCGAAGAGTCGCGCAAGGCCAGCCAGCAGGAGGCCTCGGCCTGACGCGCACGACTGCGCCTGCCACCGCGGGGTGTCGATGAACCGGCTGGTTCTCTCGGCGCAACTGGTGGAGCGAGGCGCACTGCGGTACACCCCCGCCGGCCTTCCGGCCCTGGACCTGAGCTTGAAGCACGAGTCCGAGGTCGTCGAGAACGGCGGTCCGCGCAAGGTCTCCCTGGAGATCCGGGCGCTGGCGATCGGGGCGGACATCACCGCGGTGCTGGCCAAGCTGGCGCTGGGCAGCGACGCCGAATTCGGCGGCTTCCTGGCAGCCCTGCGCAACGGACGCGGCATGCGGTTCCACATCACGTCGGTCGCCCCCAAAGGCTGACCGGTCCACTGTTCCGGATAGTTTTCAGCATTCCCAGGAGGTCTTATGGCTCCCCCCCGTGGCAAGGGTCGCTTCTCGAAGGACAAGCGTCCGAAGCGCAACACCCAGTCGCTCCTGTTCCGCCGCAAGCGTTTCTGCCGCTTCACCGTCGCCGGCGTCGAAGAGATCGACTACAAGGAAATCGACACGCTGCGTGACTTCATCAGCGAGAACGGCAAGATCACGCCGGCTCGCCTGACGGGCACGCGCGCGTTCTACCAACGCCAGCTGACCACGGCCATCAAGCGCGCCCGCTACCTGGCGCTGCTGCCGTACTCCGACCAACACAAGGTCTGAGGAGCGACAACATGCAAGTGATCCTTCTCGAAAAGGTCGCCAAGCTCGGCAACCTCGGCGACATCGTCAAGGTCAAGGACGGCTACGCCCGCAACTTCCTGATCCCGACCAAGCTCGCGCGCCGCGCGACCGACGTCGCGATCAAGGAGTTCGCCGAGCGCCGTGCCGAACTGGAAAAGGCCGCGGCCGCCAAGCTCGCTGCCGCCCAGGCCCTGGGCGAGCAACTCGCCGGCAGCACCGTGCGCATCGTCCAGAAGGCCGGTGTCGACGGCCGTCTGTTCGGCTCGGTGACCAACGCCGACATCGCCGACGCGCTGACGCAAGCCGGCAAGGCGGTGCAGAAATCGCAGGTGCGCATGCCCAACGGTCCGCTGAAGACCGTCGGCGAGCACCCGGTGTCGGTGGCCCCGCACGGCGACGTCGTCGTCGAGCTCACCGTCCAGGTGGTTGCGCAAGCCGACTGAAGCGCCTACGCTTCGTCCACCCTTCTGAAGAAGGCCGGCCTCTCGCCGGCCTTCTTCTTTTTGGGCTTCCAGAGTTGTCCCCCGGCCGTCCCCCGGCGGCCCCCAGGCTGTCCACAGACTTGCCCACAGATCCGATGTCCGCGCTGTTCGAATCCCGAGGTTCCTCCGTTCCCGACGACGAGGTCGCCCGCCTGCGCGTGCCGCCGCACTCGAACGAAGCCGAGCAGAGCGTGCTCGGCGGCCTGCTGATCGACAACCTGTCCTGGGACCGCGCCGCCGACCTGCTGACCGACAGCGACTTCTACCGCTTCGAGCACAAGCTGATCTTCAGCGCCATCTCGACGCTGGTGAACCAGAGCAAGCCGGCCGACGTCATCACCGTCTTCGAGCAGTTGCAGAGCCTGGGCAAGGCCGAGGACTGCGGCGGCCTGGCCTATCTCAACGCGCTGGCGCAGAGCGTGCCGAGCGCGGCCAACATGCGGCGCTACGCCGAGATCGTCCGCGAGCGCGCGATCCTGCGAAAGCTGATCGCCGCCAGCGACGAGATCGCCACCAACGCCTTCAACCCGCAGGGCCGGCCGGTCAGCAGCATCCTCGACGAGGCCGAAGGCAAGATCTTCAAGATCGGCGAAGAAGGCTCGCGCCAGAAGCAGGGTTTCCTGGGCATCGACAAGCTGGTCGTCGACCTGATCGACCGCGTGCAGGAACTGCACGACAACGGCGCCGAGGAAGTGACCGGCGTGCGCACCGGCTTCTTCGACATGGACCGCATGACCGCGGGCCTGCAGAAGGGCGACCTGATCATCCTCGCGGCGCGGCCCTCGATGGGCAAGACCGCGTTCGCGCTGAACATCGCCGAGAACGTCGCCGTCGCCGAGGGGCTGCCGGTGCTCGTGTACTCGATGGAAATGGGCGCCTCGCAGCTGGCGCTGCGTCTGGTCGGCTCGCTGGGCCGCATCGACCAGCAGAACCTGCGCACCGGCCGTTTGCGCACCGAGGAATGGGAGCGCCTGACCGAGGCCGTCGACAAGCTCGGCCAGGTGCAGCTCTTCATCGACGAGACGCCGGCGCTGACCGCGCCCGAACTGCGCGCCCGCGCGCGCCGCATGGCGCGCCAGTACGGCCAGCTCGGGCTGATCGTCATCGACTACCTGCAGCTGATGAGCGGCTCGTCGGCCAGCAACGGCGAGAACCGCGCCACCGAGATCGGCGAGATCTCGCGGGGCCTGAAGGCGCTGGCCAAGGAACTGCAGTGCCCGGTGATCGCGCTGTCGCAGCTCAACCGCTCGGTCGAAACACGGACCGACAAGCGGCCGATGATGAGCGACTTGCGCGAGTCGGGCGCCATCGAGCAGGACGCGGACATCATCATGTTCATCTACCGCGACGAGTACTACAACAAGGACAGCAAGGACCCGGGCGTCGCGGAAGTCATCATCGGCAAGCAGCGTAACGGCCCGGTCGGCACCGTGCGCCTGGCCTTCCTGAAGCCGCTGACCAAGTTCGAGAACCTCGCCCCCGACGCCATGTCGTCGGAGTACTGAGTCCGGACGAGCGAGGCCGGAAGGCCTCGCGCGCCTGACTCAGGCCGGAGCGCGATTTCACGCGCGAGGGCTGAGGCGCGACGTACAAGGCCGGAAGGCCTCGTTCCTACCTTGGTTGCGCAATGCTGTATAAAACAACAGCACGTCGCCACCCCGAGCGTTCCGCCCACCCCCCGCGCCGCCGGACACGCCGGCGAACGCCCCGCTGAAGGGACGCGGCACGACCTGGGCGATCGCCCACCGCTTCGAGCGCGACGTGCGCGAGGCTTTCGACGATGGCTGGGGGGCGCTGGACGCCGTGGCCGGCGAGGCGCCGCAGCCGCTGCCGACCCAGGTCGTCGAGGAACACGCCGGCCGCATCCTGAGCGAGAACGACTCGCCGGACATCGGCTTCGAGGTCTCGCTGAACCCTTACCGCGGCTGCGAGCACGGCTGCATCTACTGCTATGCACGGCCATCGCACGCCTATCTCGGCTGGTCGCCCGGCCTGGACTTCGAGACCCGGCTGGTGGCCAAGGTCAACGCCGCCGAGCGCCTGCGCGCCGCGCTGGGCGCCGCCGGCTACCGGCCGCGGCCGATCGCCATCGGCACCGTCACCGACGCCTACCAGCCGATCGAACGCTGGCTGGGTCTGACGCGTGCGGTGCTGGAACTGCTGCACGAGACGCGGCACCCGTTCTCGCTGATCACCAAGTCGGCGCTGGTCGAGCGCGACCTGGACCTCATCGCACCGATGGCCGCCGCCGGGCTGGCCTGTGTCGACGTCACGCTGACGACGCTGGACCCGGCGCTGGCGCGCCGTCTGGAGCCGCGCGCGGCCTCGCCGGAACGCCGGCTGCGCACGATCCGCACGCTCGCGCAAGCCGGCGTGCCGGTGGGCGTCAGCGTCTCGCCGCTGATTCCCTTCGTCAACGAACCCGAGCTCGAACGCGTGCTGCAAGCCGCGCACGAAGCCGGCGCGGTGCGCGCCTTCGCGATCGTGCTGCGCCTGCCGTCGGAGCTGTCGCCGCTGTTCCGGCACTGGCTGGAGCAGCACTTCCCGGAGCGCGCGGCGCGGGTGATGGCGCGTGTGCAGGAGATGCGCGGCGGCCGCGACAACGACCCGCGTTTCGGCAGCCGCATGCGCGGCGAGGGCGTCTGGGCCGAACTGCTGCGCCAGCGATTGCGCAAGACCTGCGATCGCCTCGGCTTGCAGCGCCGGCACGAGGCGCTGGACGTCTCGGCGTTCCGCCCGCCGCAAGGCCCGCAGGGCAGCCTGTTCTGAACTCAGGCCGCCGCGGCGACCGGCGGCTCGGGCTCGGCGCCCAGAGCGCTGGCGACCGCGCCGCGCAGCGCCAGACCGCCGGCCTTGCGTCCCGGGCCGTCGCCGATCGGCAGCTTGGTCGGCAGCGCGAAGTAGCGCTGGCGCAGATCGTCGATCGTCGACTGGAGTTCGTCGGCGCCGTCGATCTTCTCGTGGTGGCGCTGCAGCACCAGGCGCGCGGTGTCGATCAGCTTGCCGTTGAGCGAGGCGCGGCCGTTGTCCAGCAGCGTGCGCACCGCCGAACCCGGGTCGCCGGCGACGCTGAAGGCCATCGCCGCTTCGGAGACTTCGAGCACGCGGTGCTGGCAGTTGCGGATGCGTTCGGCGAACTCGGCCTGCGGGCCCGCGGCACGCGCCAGCAGTTCGGTCAGCGACTTGGCGGTGCAGTGGCGCAGGCCGATGGCGTCGATCCACTCGCCAGCCTGCTCCATCGTGTAGCCGGCCTCGGCCAGGCGCGCCAGCAGCGACAGCATGTTGCAGGCCGCCTCGACGTCGAACGAGGCTTCGCGCACCTCCAGCGCCAGGTCGGCGACGGCCTGCAGCGCGTCGTTGTGCTGCAGCCGCAGCGCCAGTTCCAGCACGTGCACGACGGCGGCGAAGCGCCGCAACCGCTGGTTGTCGGGGCTGCGCGAAAGCAGGTGCTCCAGGTTCTCGGTGCAGCGCTGCACGCCTTTGGAGTCGGACTGCCGCCAGCGCAGGAAGGCCAGCAGCACCAGCGTCTGCGGATCGAACATCTTCGACGAGATGCCGATGCCGACCGTGCGTTCCAGCGCCTTCAGCGCGTCGTCCCAGCGCTCCAGGTAGAAGGACAGCATGCCGACCTTCTGCAGCCGCGTCACCGAGTCCGGCGTCAGCGACGCGGCGCGCAAGAACACGGCCGCGGCTTCGTCGAGGTTGCCTTGGTCGACGTGGATGCGGCCCATCACGTCGTAGGCGTCGACGAAGTTCGGCTGGTCGGCGGTCAGCGCCTCCAGCGTCGACATCGCCTTGCCCGGCTCGTTGGCCTCGACCTGCGCACGGGCCACGCCCAGTCGCGCCCAGGGCAGGGCCTGGGCCTTGAGCACGGCCTCGTACAGGCCCCAGGCTTCGCGGTGGCGGCCGTGGTTGAGCAGCAGCTCGGCGCCGACGCGCGCGGCGAAGAGCCAGAACTCGCCGCGGTCCTCGAAGCGCTTGAGGCACAGCTGGATCGCGTCGTCGAAGCGCGACTCGTCGACGGCCTCGAAGATGTCCTTGAGCACCTTCTTGCGGCGCCGGGCGTGCAGGATGCGGTCGCCCAGCCCGGCGGCGGTGTGCGGCTTGATCAGGAAGCTGTCCAGCGCCGACTCGGCGGCCTCGGCGACCTTGTTGTAGGTCGCCTCGCTGCTGATCATGATGAACACCGTCGACAGCGGCAGCAGCTGGTGGCGCCGCAGATCGTCGAGCAGCTGCTGCCCGGCGGCGTCGTTGCCGGCGAAGTTGTTCTCGCACAGCACGATGTCGAAGCTGCGCGACTCGAGCTGGCTGCGGGCGTCGCCGACGCGGCCGCACTGGGCGACGGTGCCGATGCCGAAGTCGCGCAGCTGGGCGACGAGGATGCTGCGCGAGGTCGGGTTCGGGTCGATGACCAGCGCCTTGCTGAGGTGGATGTCGCGGTCCAGTCTCATCGGCAGCCTCCCGAGGGCGTGGCGGCGCCCGCCGCGGGGCGGTGGGCGTCGGGCAGGGCAGGGCGGCGTGTCGTCATGGCGGCGATTTCTGACCCTGTTGTCGGTCAAGCCGCCGCGCACTTGAGCGGTGCGCAGCGCGCACCGCGGGAAATCCTCTACTTAAAGAGGTCTTTCACACGGTCGGTCCAGCTCTTCGCGTTCGGCGAATGCCGGTCGCCGCCCTTGCGGAAGGACTCCTCGAGTTCGCGCAGCAGCTTGCGCTGGTGCTCGGTCAGCTTGACCGGGGTCTCCACCGTGATGTGCGCGTAGAGGTCGCCCGGGTAGCTGGAGCGGATGCCCTTGATGCCCTTGCCGCGCAGGCGGAAGGTCTTGCCGTGCTGCGTGCCCTCGGGCAGCTCGATCTCGGCCTTGGAGCCCAGCGTCGGCACCTCGATCGTGCCGCCGAGCGCCGCGGTGGTCATGCCGACCGGCACGGTGCAGTGCAGGTCGTCGCCGTCGCGCTCGAAGATCTCGTGCGGCTTGATGCGGATCTCGATGTAGAGATCGCCCGGCGGGCCGCCGTTGGTGCCCGGCTCGCCGTTGCCGGCGGAGCGGATGCGCATGCCTTCGTTGATGCCGGCGGGGATCTTCACCTCCAGCGTCTTCTGGCGCTTGATCTTGCCTGCGCCGCCGCAGGTGGGGCAGGGCTCGGGGATGATCTTGCCGCTGCCGTGGCAGTGCGGGCAGCTCTGCTGGATGCTGAAGAAGCCCTGGCGCAGATGCACCGTGCCCGAGCCGGAGCAGGTCGGGCAGGTCTTCGGGCTGGTGCCGGGTTTGGCGCCGCTGCCGTGGCAGGTCTCGCAGCCTTCCCAGCTCGGGATGCGGATCTGCGTCTCCTTGCCGGCGGCGGCTTCCTCCAGCGTGATCTCCATCGCGTAGCTGAGGTCGCTGCCGCGGTAGACCTGCTGGCCGCCGCCGCGACGGCCACCGGCCGCGCCGCCGAAGATGTCGCCGAAGATGTCGCCGAAAGCCTCGGCGAAGCCGCCGAAGCCTTCCGGGCCCGCGCCGCGGCCGCCCATGTTCGGGTCGACGCCGGCGTGGCCGTACTGGTCGTAGGCGGCGCGCTTCTGCGCGTCGGAGAGCATCTCGTAGGCCTCCTTGACCTCCTTGAACTTCTCTTCCGCCTTCTTCGCCTCGTCACCCTGATTGCGGTCAGGGTGGTACTTCATGGCCAGTTTGCGATAGGCCTTCTTGATGTCGTCGTCCGAGGCGTTTTTCGCCACGCCGAGGATTTCGTAGTAGTCGCGCTTTGCCATGGGGGTGCCGTGAACAGCCAGTCGTCAAGCGTAAACGCCGCGCAGGGGTGCCGGGGTCGATCGGCACGCCTGGACGCGGCGGGAAATCACGGCAGGACGCGCTGCGCCCGGCCGCTGGAAGATCACTTCTTGACTTCCTTGAACTCGGCGTCGACGACGTTGTCGTCGGCCGGCTTGGAGGACGAGGGCTGCGGCGCCTCGGCGCCCGGGGCGGCGCCGGCGGCGGCCTGCGCCGCCTGGGCGTCGGCGTAGACCTTCTCGCCGAGCTTCTGGCTGGCCGTCATCAGGGCCTCGGTCTTGGCCTCGATGGCGGCCTTGTCGTCGCCCTTCAGCGCTTCTTCCAGGTCCTTCAGCGCGGCCTCGATCTTTTCCTTCTCGCCGGCGTCGAGCTTGTCGCCGTGCTCGCCCAGCGTCTTGCGCACCGAGTGCAGCATGCCGTCGCCCTGGTTGCGTGCCTGCACCAGTTCGAGCTTCTTCTTGTCCTCGGCGGCGTTGGCCTCGGCGTCCTTCACCATCTTCTCGATCTCGGCTTCGGACAGGCCCGAGTTCGCCTTGATGGTGATCTTGTTCTCCTTGCCGGTGCCCTTGTCCTTGGCGCTGACGTGCAGGATGCCGTTGGCGTCGATGTCGAAGGTGACCTCGATCTGCGGCAGGCCGCGCGGCGCCGGCGGGATGCCTTCGAGGTTGAACTCGCCCAGGCTCTTGTTGCCCGAGGCCATCTCGCGCTCGCCCTGGAAGACCTTGATCGTCACCGCCGGCTGGTTGT
Source organism: Rubrivivax gelatinosus IL144 (assembly GCF_000284255.1). Taxonomy (NCBI): domain Bacteria; kingdom Pseudomonadati; phylum Pseudomonadota; class Betaproteobacteria; order Burkholderiales; family Sphaerotilaceae; genus Rubrivivax; species Rubrivivax gelatinosus. The sequence continues at coordinate 2,872,062 of NC_017075.1, read as the reverse complement.
CGTCGGCGGTCGAGAACACCTGCGAGAACTTGGTCGGGATCGTGGTGTTCTTCTTGATCATCTTGGTCATCACGCCGCCCAGGGTCTCGATGCCCAGCGACAGCGGGGTGACGTCCAGCAGCAGCACGTCCTTGCGCTCGCCGCCCAGGACCTGGCCCTGGATCGCGGCACCGACGGCCACCGCCTCGTCGGGGTTGACGTCACGGCGCGGTTCCTTGCCGAAGAACTCCTTGACCTTCTCCTGCACCTTGGGCATGCGGCTCATGCCGCCGACCAGGATGACGTCGTCGATCTCGCCGACCTTGACGCCGGCGTCCTTCATCGCGATGCGGCAGGGCTCGATCGTGCGTTCGATCAGCTCGTCGACCAGGGCTTCGAGCTTGGCGCGCGTGAGCTTGATGTTCAGGTGCTTCGGGCCCGAAGCGTCGGCCGTGATGTACGGCAGGTTGATGTCGGTCTGCGAGCTGTTGGACAGCTCGATCTTGGCCTTCTCGGCGGCTTCCTTCAGGCGCTGCAGGGCGAGCACGTCCTTGGTCAGGTCGACGCCCTGTTCCTTTTTGAACTCGCCGATGATGTAGTCGATGATGCGCTGGTCGAAGTCCTCGCCGCCGAGGAAGGTGTCGCCGTTGGTCGACAGCACCTCGAACTGCTTCTCGCCGTCGACGTCGGCGATCTCGATGATCGAGATGTCGAAGGTGCCGCCGCCCAGGTCGTAGACGGCGATCTTGCGGTCACCCTTGCCGGCCTTGTCCAGGCCGAAGGCGAGCGCCGCGGCCGTCGGCTCGTTGATGATGCGCTTGACCTCGAGGCCGGCGATGCGGCCGGCGTCCTTGGTCGCCTGGCGCTGGCTGTCGTTGAAGTAGGCCGGCACCGTGATCACGGCCTCGGTCACTTCCTCGCCGAGGTAGTCCTCGGCGGTCTTCTTCATCTTGCGCAGCACTTCGGCGCTGACCTGCGGCGGCGCGAGCTTCTTGCCGCGCACCTCGACCCAGGCGTCGCCGTTGTCGGCGGCGCTGATCGTGTAGGGCATCAGGTCGATGTCCTTCTGCACTTCCTTCTCGGTGAACTTGCGGCCGATGAGGCGCTTCACCGCGTACAGCGTGTTCTTCGGGTTCGTGACCGCCTGGCGCTTGGCCGAGGCGCCGACGAGAACCTCGCCATCGTCCTGGTAGGCGATGATCGACGGCGTCGTGCGCGCGCCTTCACTGTTCTCGATGACCTTGGTCGTGTTGCCTTCCATCACGGCCACGCACGAGTTCGTGGTGCCCAGGTCGATGCCGATGATCTTTCCCATGGTGTTCTCCTGAAATCTGGATTCCGGTTGTCTTGGAGTTGTGGTTGCCGGGCCGGCTTTCAAGCCCGCTCGTGCAGGGTGTTCAGGACTTCGGTGCGGCGACCGTGACGAGCGCCGGGCGCAGCACGCGGTCGGCGATCAGGTAGCCCTTCTGCAGCACCGCGACGACGGTGTTGGCTTCCTGGTCGGCCGGCACCATGCTGATCGCCTGGTGCTGGTGCGGGTCGAACTTGGTGCCCGCCGGCGGCGCGATCTGCACGACCTTGTTGCGCTCCAGCGCCTGGGTCAGCTGGCGCAGCGTCGCGTGCGTGCCCTCGAGCAGCTGCTCGGGCGTCGCGTTCTGGATCGCGATCGCGGCTTCCAGGCTGTCCTTGACCGGCAGCATGCTCTCGGCGAAGGCCTCGACGGCGAACTTGCGCGCCTTGGCCAGTTCCTCCTCGGCGCGGCGGCGGATGTTCTCGGTCTCGGCCTTGGCGCGCAGGTAGGCGTCGGCGACCTCGGCGTGTTTGGCCTCGAGCTCTGCCAGGCGCGCCTCGGCGCTCGGCACGGCCTCGCTCGCCTGCGCGGCGGCAGCCGCTTCGGCGGCCTCGGGGGACGGGGTCTCGGGGGTGTTCGGATTCGCGTTCATGGGCGTTTCGGGGCAAAACTCGGACGGAGTTGGGGGCATGGCCCGGGCTTTCAAGAGCCCGTGTCGTCGAGGCTCGCGCTCCAGCGGTTCCAGTCGGCCAGCTTGCGGCGGTCGCGCTTGGTCGGCCGGCCCTGCTCGATGGCGGCGGCGGGCTCGGGCTGCAGCCGGCGGGCCTCGGCGGCGCGCTCGCGTGCGGCGATGCTCTCTGGGGTCTCGCGGTACAGCGTCTGCGCCACCGGCGCCGGGCCGCGCACGGTGCCCAGCACCAGCACGTCGACGGTGCGCTCGATGCCGCCTTGCCGCAGCGCGACGCGGTCGCCGACGTGCAGCTCGCGTGCCGGCTTGGCCGTCAGCCCGTTGACGCTGACGCGGCCGCGGTCGGCTTCCTCGGCGGCCAGCGCGCGGGTCTTGTAGAAGCGGGCGGCCCACAACCACTTGTCCAGCCGCACCCGGGTGTCGTTCATCGGATCTCCTGGCCGTCGTGCGGCCGATCGGGCCACTGGCCCGCGCGCCTTCCGTCTAGATCGTGGCGCCGAGCGCGGTGGCGCGTTCGCGCGTGATGCTCGCCTGCGCCGGGTCGAGCCGGGCCTGCGTGTCCCAGCCGGCCATGTGGCGCTCGGCGACCGTCGCCAGCGCCTCGATCCACGCCGGCTGGTCGTTGAGGCACTCGATGTACTCGAAGCGCTCGCCGCCGGAGGCGAGGAAGGCTTCGCGTGCCTCCTCGTTGATCTCCTCGAGCGTCTCCAGGCAGTCGGAGACGAAGCCCGGGCACATCACGTCGACGCGGCGCAGGCCTTCGGCGGCCAGGCGGCGAAGCGTCGGCTCGGTGTAGGGCTCCAGCCACTTGGCGTTGCCGAAGCGGCTCTGGAAGGTGACGACGACACGTTCCTCGGGCAGTTCCAGCCGCTCGCGCAGCAGGCGCGCGGTCTTGTGGCACTGGCAGTGGTAGGGGTCGCCGAGCACCAGCGTGCGGTGCGGCACGCCGTGGAAGCTGAGCAGCAGCCGCTCGCCCTGGCCGTGCTGGCGCCAGTGCTGGCGCACGCGCTCGGCCAGCGCGTCGATGTAGCCGGTGTCGTCGTGGTACTCGTTGACGAAGCGGAACTCGGGCAGGCGCCGTGCGCCCGCGCTCCACTTCATGACCGCGTCGCTGACGCTGCCGGTGGTGGCGCTCGCGTACTGCGGATACAGCGGCAGCACCAGCACGCGCGTCGCACCTTCGGCGCGCAGGGCGTCCAGGCCGCGGGCGACCGAGGGCTCGCCGTAGCGCATCGCGACGCGCACCTGCACCCTGTGGCCGCGCGCCTGCAGCGCCTGCGACAGCCCGACGGCCTGGCGGTCGCTCCAGACGGCCAGCGGCGAGCCTTCGGGCGTCCAGATCGTGGCGTACTTGGCCGCCGACTTGGCCGGCCGCGCGCTCAGCACGATGCCGTAGAGGATGGGCAGCCAGAGGATGCGCGGGATCTCGACGACGCGCGGGTCCGACAGGAACTCGGCCAGGTAGCGGCGCAGCGCCGCCGGCGTGGGCTCGGACGGCGTGCCGAGGTTGACCAGCAGCACGCCGACGCGTTCGACGTCGCCGTGGCGGTGCGGAGGTTCGGGCCGCAGCGTCATGCCGCCGCACCGCGCCCGCTGCGCTGCAGTTCGGCCAGGATGGCCTCGACGGTGACGGGCTTGGTCCAGCAGCCGTCGAAGCCGGCAGACGCGGCCTGCGCGGCCACCACGCTGGGTTCGTCGGCGGTGCACAGGAAGGCGGGCAGGCGCTCGTCGCCGAGCGCGCGGCGCAGCGCGGGCAGCAGCTCGAAGCCGTTGGTGTCGGGCAGGTGCAGGTCGATCACCAGGGCCTCGGCGGGAAAGTCGGCGGCGATCTCCAGCGCTTCGGCGCCGGTGCTCGCGCAGGCCACTTCGAAGTCGCCCGCGCAGCGGCAGGTCTCCTCGAAGAGCAGGGTGTTGATCCGGTCGTCGTCGACGTACAGCACGCGCATGTCGGGGCCAGTGGATGCTAGAGCAGGTCCGCCGAGAGCAGCGGTTGGGTGTCGTCGAAACGCAGGATGTCGAACAGCACGCAGGTCGCGGCCGGATCGCCGGGCGACACGCCCAGGCCGATCTCGCCGCTGCCGTGCAGCGTGCAGCTCCCGCGGCGCAGGCTGACGATCTCGCCGTCGGCAAAGCGCACGTAGGTGCCGTTGTAGCTGAGGTCGGTGAGCTGGAAGGCGCCGCCGTGCCAGTCGACGCGGGCGTGCGAACGCGAGACGCGCGAGTCGTCGACGCGGAACTCGGCTTGCGGGCCGCGCCCGAGCACCACCGGCATCTGCCGGCTGGCGAAGACCTTGTCGGTCTCGACCCACTCCAGGCGCAGCCCGTTGGGCTCGGACACCGGGGGCGCGTCGCCGGCGAACTGCGTCGCCGGCATGTCGGTGCCGGGGCGGCCGCCGAGCACGAAGACCTGCACCGGCTCGACGCGGCCGCGCAGCACCATGCGGTCCAGGCAGCGGAATCGCGAGCGCGTCTGCTCGGTGAGGCCCTGAAGCACCTCGCCGGTGACCAGGGTCTCGTTGTCGCCGGCGTGGTCGAGCAGGCGTGCGGCGACGTTGACGGCGTCGCCGTAGCAGTCGCCGGCCATCTCGACGACCTCGCCGCGGGCCATCGCGATCTGCAGCTTCAAGGCCTTGAGCCCTGAGGAGGCGCCGCGCTGCTGGCTGCGGCTGGCGATGCCGTCGAGCACCTCGTGCATCAGCGCCGCGGACTGCAGCGCCATCGACGGCCGCGGGAACACCGCCATCAGGCCGTCGCCCAGGGTCTTGACGACGTGGCCGCCGAAGTCGGCGACCGGGCGCGTCAGCGAGCCGACGCAATGCGTGACCACCGACGTCGCCTCGGCATTGCCGAGGGTCTCGTACAGCGCGGTGCTGCCGCGCAAGTCGGCGAACAGCACGGTGAGGTCGGAGATCTGCGTCATTCAGCGCCAAATTTTACCGTCACCCCCCTCCGACGAGAGGGCCTGCGGGTTAGGGCACAGCGCGCGTGTCGGGCACGGCGGCATTTCGGCCGGCCGAAACGGGCGCGCCCCCGGTGAGGAGGGCGCGCAGGCTGGCTTCAAGGGGCGGCTGCCCCTCCAATCAGAGATTGTCCAGAGGTCCGCAGCTTGTGGCTTCGCCGCCCGCTGCGCGCCGCCGCGTCGCGGCGGCGGCCGCCTGCGGCGGCGACCTCTCTGTCCAATCAGAGATTGTCCAGGTACGTCCGCAGCTTGTCAGATCGGCTGGGGTGCTTGAGCTTGCGGATCGCCTTGGCTTCGATCTGGCGGATGCGTTCGCGCGTGACGTCGAACTGCTTGCCGACTTCTTCCAGCGTGTGGTCGGTCGACATCTCGATGCCGAAGCGCATGCGCAGCACCTTGGCTTCGCGCGGCGTCAGGCTGTCGAGGATGTCCTTGACGACCTCGCGCAGGCCGGCCTGCATCGCGGCGTCCACCGGGGCGACGTTGTTCGTGTCCTCGATGAAGTCGCCCAGGTGGCTGTCGTCGTCGTCGCCGATCGGCGTTTCCATGGAGATCGGCTCCTTGGCGATCTTCATGATCTTGCGGATCTTGTCCTCGGGAATCTCCATCTTCTCGGCCAGCGTCGGCGCATCCGGCTCGAAGCCGAACTCCTGCAGGTGCTGGCGCGAGATGCGGTTCATCTTGTTGATCGTCTCGATCATGTGAACCGGGATGCGGATCGTGCGCGCCTGGTCGGCGATCGAGCGCGTGATCGCCTGGCGGATCCACCAGGTGGCGTAGGTCGAGAACTTGTAGCCGCGGCGGTATTCGAACTTGTCGACCGCCTTCATCAGGCCGATGTTGCCTTCCTGGATCAGGTCCAGGAACTGCAGGCCGCGGTTGGTGTACTTCTTCGCGATCGAGATCACCAGGCGCAGGTTGGCCTCGATCATCTCCTTCTTCGCGTCGCGGCTGGCCTTCTCGCCGGCGTTCATGTGCCGGTTGATCTCCTTGAGATCGTCCAGCGGCACGACGGCGCGGCCCTGCAGGTCGATGAGCTTCTGCTGCAGTTCCTGCACCGCCGGCAGGTTGCGGCCCAGCACCGCCGAGTACGGCTTGCCGGCCGCGGCTTCCTTCTCGGCCCACTTGAGGTTCAGGACGTTGGGCGGGAAGGTCTTGATGAACTGTTCCTGCGGCATGCCGCACTTGTCGACGACGATCTTGCGGATCTCGCGCTCGTAGCGGCGCACGTCGTCGACCTGGGCGCGCAGGATCTGGCACAGCTTCTCGATCGTCTTGACCGTGAAGCGGATCGTCATCAGGTCGTCGCTGATCGACTCCTGGGCCTTGTTGTAGGCCGGCGACTTGTAGCCGTCCTTCTCGTAGGCCTTGCGCATGCGGTCGAAGTGCGAGCGCAGCAGGTCGAACTTCTCCAGCGCCTGCTTCTTCAGCTCTTCGAGCTTCTTCGTCAGCGCCTTGCTGCCGCCGGCGCCGTCGTCGTCGTCGTCCTCGTCGAACTCGTCGAAGTCTTCTTCGGCGACGTAGTCGTCGGCCTCGTCGTCGCTGACGAAGCCGTCGACGACCTCGGAGATCTGCATCTCGCCGGCGGCGATCTTGTCGGCCATCGCCAGGATCTCGGCGATCGTCGTCGGGCTGGCGCTGATGGCCAGCATCATCGCCTGCAGGCCGCCTTCGATGCGCTTGGCGATCTCGATCTCGCCTTCACGCGTGAGCAGCTCGACCGAGCCCATCTCGCGCATGTACATGCGCACCGGGTCGGTGGTGCGGCCGAACTCGCTGTCGACGGTCGACAGCGCCGCTTCGGCGGCTTCTTCGGCTTCCTCGTCGGTCGCGGTGGCGGTGTTGCTGCCGTTGATCAGCAGCGTGGCCGCGTCGGGCGCCTGCTCGTAGACCGCGATGCCCATGTCGTTGAGCATCGAGACGATGGCCTCGAGGATTTCGTTGTCGACCAGCTTCTCGGGCAGGTGGTCGTTGATTTCCTGGTGCGTCAGGAAACCACGCGTCTTGCCCATCTTGATGAGGGTCTTGAGCTCCTGGCGGCGCTTGGCGACTTCCTCTTCGGTCAGGGTGGCCTCGTCGAGCCCGAACTCGCGCATCAGCGCGCGCTCCTTGGCGCGGCTGACCTTCATGCGCAGCGGCTTGGCCTTGGCTTCCTTGCCTTCGCTCGCGTCGACCTCGACCTCGGCTTCCGCTTCGGCTTCCGGTTCCGCCTCGAGTTCGGCCTCCAGGTCGACCAGGTCGTCTTCCTCGGCGGCCTTCTTCGTATCCTTCTTGCCGGCCTTGGCCTTGGCGTCGGTCTTGGCCGGCGCCTTGGCGGTCTTCTTCGCCGGCTTGGCGGTGTCGATGGCGGCGGCCTTGGCCTTGGTGGTCTTGGCCTCGTCGGCGGGGGCAGCGGATGCGGGCTTCTTGGCGGTCATGCGGTTCCTCGGGAAGGTTTCCACGGCCACGCCCCGCCTTGCATTCGCCGCAAGGCGTGCGGAAACACGCCGCGACGTGCGGCGTCCTGGGGTGGCGCGTCCAGACGGGCAAGCTCGCGTGAACTCATCGGAATGCGCAGCCCTTGCGGGTGAAGTTGGCCTGTTGAACCCGTGTCGCGGGTGGCCGGGGCCCGGAGGTGCTGCTGCTCACTCTTGCCGCTGCAACAAACCCACCATTATCGGCGACGAACGGCGATTCGTCAAAAAATTCCAATGAATGTGGCGCCACGGCCCCGGCAAGCCTGGCGACGGGGCAAGCCGCGGGCCTGCGCCTCAGCGCCGGCCGAGCACGGCCATCGCCTGGAGCATGGCCTGGGCGCGCACGGTCTGGGCGACCGCGGTACGCAGGTCTTCCAGCAGCGGCTCGATCGGCACCTCGGCGCCGTCGACGAGCGCGACCGCCTGCTCGCCCCAGGGCTCGGCCGCGATCTGCTCGCGCAGCGTCGGCCAGGGCGTGTCGCCGTGTTCGGCCAGCCAGCGCTCGAGCCAGCGGAAACACTCGGCATGCCAGTCGGGCACGCCGGTCAGCGCCTCGTGGTCGGCGTCGGTCAGCTCCAGCCACCAGCCGGCCCGCAGCAGCAGCAGGCGCAGCGCCTGGTCCTGCGGCAGGCGCACCGGGACCCGGCCCGGGCCGCGGCGGGGCGAGGGCGGGCCGCGCCGCTGGCTGTAAGCCGGGCGCTCCTCGGAGGGTTCGGGCGCCGCGCGCGGTGCATCGCCGGACCGCAGGCCCCAGCGCCGGGCTAGGTCCTCGCGCGGCAGCCGGGCGCGTTCGGCGATCTCGCCGAGGAGCTGGTCCTTCAGGCTGCCCTCGGGCAGCGCCGACCAAAGCGGTCGCGCCTGGGCCGCCAGCTTGGCCCGGCCTTCGGCGCTGCCGAGGTCGGCGTCCTCGGCGGCCTGTTCGACCAACTGGCGCGACAGCGGCACGGCCGCGGCCAGCGCCTGCTCGAAGGCCTCGACGCCGAGCTCGCGCACGTAGCTGTCGGGGTCGTGCTCGGGCGGCAGGAAGAGGAACTTCACGCTGCGGAGGTCGGTGGCGTGCGGCAGCGCGGCTTCGAGGGCCCGTGCCGCCGCGCGCCGGCCGGCGGCGTCGCCGTCGAACGAGAAGACGATCGCGTCGGTGAAGCGGAACAGCTTCTGCACGTGCTCGGCGGTGCAGGCCGTGCCCAACGTCGCGACGGCGTTGTTCACGCCGTGCTGGGCCAGCGCGACGACGTCCATGTAGCCCTCGACGACGATCGCGCAGCCGCGTTCGCGCAGCGCCTGGCGCGCCTCGAACAGGCCGTAGAGCTCGCGTCCCTTGCTGAACAGCGGCGTCTCGGGCGAGTTGATGTACTTGGGCTTGCTGTCGTCGAGCACGCGGCCGCCGAAGCCGATGACCTCGCCGGCGACGTTGCGGATCGGGAACATCACCCGGTCGCGGAACCAGTCGTAGCGGCCGCGTTCGCTGTCCTCGGCTTCGCCGTCGGCGGCCTCGCGATGGCGCACCAGGCCAGCTTCCTCGAGCAGCGGGTCGTCGTAGCGCGGGAAGACGCCGGCCAGCGTGCGCCAGCCCGGCGGCGCGTAACCGAGGCCGAAGCGCGCGGCGATGACGCCGGTGAGGCCGCGGCCCTTGAGGTAGCCGACCGCGCGCGGGCTGGTCTTCAGCTGGCCGCGGTAGAAATCGTTGGCGCGCACCAGCACCTCGCCCATCGACAGGCGGCGCTCGCGCAGCTTGTCGCGGCGCACCAGTTCCTCGGCGCTGAGCTGCTCCTCGGGCACCTGCATGCCCACGCGCTGCGCCAGGTCGCGCACCGCCTCGACGAAGCTCAGGCCCAGGTGTTCGGTGAGGAAGCGGATCGCGTCGCCCGAGGCGCCGCAGCCGAAGCAGTAATAGAACTGCTTGCTCGGGCTCACCGAGAAGCTGGGCGACTTTTCGGCGTGGAACGGGCACAAGCCCATCAGGTTGGCGCCGCCGCGCTTGAGCTCGACGTGCTGGCCGACCACGTCGACGATGTCGACGCGGGAAAGCAGATCCTGGAGAAAACCGGCGGGAATCACCCGCCGAGTCTAGCCAAGCCGTCGCCGGCGCCTGCCGGCGCGATCACGAAAACACCGCGGAAGTCGCGCACCCACTGCGCCACCTGGCTGGCGCGCAGCGGCGAGGCGATGCCGGTGCCCTGGCCGATGTCGCAGCCCAGGTCCAGCAGCATGCGCGCCTGCGCCGGGGTCTCGACACCCTCGGCGACGACGCTGCAGCCGAAGGTGCGCGCCAGGCTGATGATGCCATCGACGATGCCGCGGTCCTGGGCGTCGTCGAGCATGTTGTGCACGAAGCCGCGGTCGATCTTCAGCGTGTCGGCCGGCAGGTCCTTCAGGTAGCGCAAGGGCGAGTAGCCGGTGCCGAAGTCGTCGAGCGCGAAACGCACGCCGAGCTCGCGGCACTGCTTCATCTGCGCCGAGGTCGTCGGGCTGTCCTCGGCGGCGATGGCGGCGGTCTCGACGACCTCCAGCTCGAGGTAGGGCGCGAGGTCGTGGCCGTGGCGTGCGATCAGCGCCGCCAGCTGGGCGGCGAAGTCGGCGCGGCGCAGGTGGCGCGACGAGACGTTGACGCCGACGGCGAAGTCGAGCCCGTCGCGGCGCCACTGCGCCAGGTGCTCCAGCGCCTGCGACAGCACCCAGTCGCCGACGCGCACCAGCAGGCCGTCGTCCTCGATTCGCGGCAGGAAGGCGTGCGGCGGCAGTTCGCCCTTGGTCGGATGCTCCCAGCGCAGCAGGGCTTCGAAACCGACGACGCGGCCGCTGCGCATGTCGACCTTGGGCTGGTAGCGCAGCATCAGCTCGCCGCGCTCGAGCGCCTGCTCGATCTCGTCCTGGGCCATGACCTGCGCCTCGCGCTCCAGGCGGCTGGCCGGGTCGAACAGCACGTAGCCGTTGCGGCCCGACTGCTTGGCCTCGTACATCGCGTGGTCGGCGTGGCGCAGCAGCGTGTCCGGGTCCTGGCGGTCCAGCGGGTAGAGCGTGGCGCCCAGGCTGGTGGTGATCGCCACCGGGTCGGCAGCGGGGTCGACCAGATACGGCTGCGACAGCACGCGCAGCACGCGCACGATGGCGCGCCGCGCCTCGTCGATCGAGCCGGCGCGCAGCAGCAGCACGAACTCGTCGCCGTGCAGGCGCGCGGCGACGTCGGCCCATTGCTCACGCCGGCGCAGCGCGGTGCGCAGCCGGCTCGCCAGCTCGACCAGCAGGCGGTCGCCGGCGGCATGGCCGAAGCGGTCGTTGACCGGCTTGAAGTGGTCCAGGTCGAGATAGCAGACGGCGACCAGGAAGCCGTCGCGGTCGGCGACTTCCATCGCCTCGGCCAGCAGCGACGACAGCTGGGCGCGGTTGGGCAGCCGGGTCAGCTCGTCGAACAGCGCCTGGCGCTCGAGCAGCTCGCGCTGACGGCGCTGTTCGGTGATGTCGGAGATGACGAGCACGTGGTGGTGCGTGCTGCGTTCGGCCCCGGGCACGGTGGAGATCGTCGCCTGCAGCGTGCGCAGGCTGCCGTCGGCGCGGCGCTCGTCGAGCTCGCCGCGCCAGCTGCCGCGCTCGCGCAGCGCGCTCCACATCTCGGCGCGCTGCTGGCGTGCACGCGCGTCGTCGGGGGCCGGGCTCAGCAGCGAGGGCACGGTGCCGATCAGTTCCTCGCGTGCGACGCCCAGGATCTCGGTGTAGGCCGGGTTGGCCTCCAGCACGCGCAGTTCGGCGTCGGTGACGAGCAGGCCTTCGTGCAGGTGCTGGAACAGGCTCGCCGACAGCCGCTGGCGCTCGAGCGCGTCGTGGCGCTCCTCGACGTCGGCCAGCGTGGCCAGGATGCGTGCCGGGCGGCCGTCGGCGCCGCGTTCGATCACCAGCAGCGTCGCCTGGCGCCAGCGCCAGACCGCCTCGCGGCGCATGCGCAGCTCGAGCTGCTGGCGCCCGGACTGCCCGGAGTCGATCAGCGCGATCGCCGCTTCGAGCGCGGCGCGGTCGTCGGGATGCACCTGGGCCAGCCAGGTTGCCGGCGTCCAGGCCGGCTCGCTGGCGGGCGCCAGCGCCCGCCAGGCGGTCGAGGCGAAGCCTTCGCCGCGACGCACGTGCCAGTCGGCGACGCCGAGGTGCGAGCCGTCCAGCGCCCACTCCCAGCGCTGCTCGCGCCAGCGAGCCTCGACGGCGCCGGCATGCAGGATCAGCAGCAGCGCGGCCTGCGTCGCCAGCCAGGCGCCGGTGGCCAGCGGCGGCGGTTGCACCGCGCCGGACCACCATGGCGAGCCGGACACGGTGCTCAGCGCGCCGACCGTGGTGCACAGCAGCAGCGCCGCGGCGGCCAGCGGTGCGCCGTGGCACACGGCCAGCGCCACCAGCAGCAGCGGCGCGGCAAAGGGCAGCAGCACGCCGAGTTCGCCGGCGCGGTTGGACGGGCTGCACAGCAGCAGCGTGGCCGCTGCCGCGGCGGCCGCCAGCGCCAGCGCGCCGGCCAGCCGCGTCGGCCGGTCGAGCACGACGGCGGCGCGGCGATCCAGCGCGAGCAGGGGGAACGCCGTCAGCAGCGCGCCGATGCCCAGCGTCGCCCAGGCGGCCAGCAGGGTGTCGACGCGGTCGACGGCGGGAGACGGCAGGGTCCAGCGCAGCGCACCCGCCGCGACGACGGCGGCGACCGGCGCGAACACCGCGACCGTCGCGACGGCGAGCCAGCCCACGTCGCGGGCCCGCTCCAGCCGTCGTTCGAAAGCGAGCTGGCGCAGCAGCCGCCAGGCCAGCACGATCCCGGACGCCAGCGCGACCAGGGCCACGGCGATCTCGATGGGAGGCAGCGGCTGGGCCAGCAAGGCCAGCGCCGCGCCGAGCGCCGCGCCCGCGCCGGCTCCGGCGCCCCAGCGCAGGCTGCAGGCGAGCACGACACCCGCCGCGGGGCCCATCGTGCTCCACGGCATGCCGGCCAGCGCGAAGCTGCCCAGCAGGCCGGCCAGCAGGCAGCCCAGTGCCGCCGCGAAGGCACCGACGGCGCGAGCGGGGGCGGCTTGCCCATCCGCCAGCAGGCGGGGCAGCAGTCGTCTGCTATCGGTGGGGGTCACGCGGCGGAAGGTGGGCAAGGGCGGAACAACCGCACCATGCTAGCGCCGAGCCAGGGTCTCGACCCCTGCGCGACCCCGCATTGGGGTGGCCGCGTTTAGACGGTGAAATCGGACAGCGACCGGCCATTGGCCAGCGCCGCCTTCAGCCACTTCGGCTGCAGACCGCGGCCGGACCAGGTGTCGCCGGTGTCCGGGTCACGGTACTTGGCAGGCACCTTGCCGGTGCTGCCGCGGCGCGGCGTCGCGGCGCCGGACTTGGCGCTCAGGTCGGCCAGCGTCAGTCCGTACTGCGACATCAGCGACTTCACCTGGGCGATCGCCGCAGCGCGTTCCTCGCGTTGCGTCTCGATGATCTGCTTTTCGAGTGCAGCCTTCTGTGCGAGCAATTCGGACAACGTAGCCATCTAGGTATCTCCTGTCGAATCCTTCGGGTGCCGCGAAATATACCATCGCGGGCCGCGGATGCGACCGGAGAAACCTCGAAAGACAGAAATCAGCGGTAACCGACGCGGTCCAGCATCTGTTGCACCTTGACCTGATTGCGGCCGATCGCGGATACCGGCACGGATTCCGTCTTGAAGCTGCCGAAGCTCTCCAGCGCGGGATTGCGCGGCTTCACCCCGGGAACGGCCGGCCATTCGTTGTTGCCGTTGGCAAAATACGACTGGGCGTCGGCGCTTGCAAGGTATTCGAGGAATCGCACGGCGGCCTCGCGGTTCTTCGCGTAACGCGCCACGGCGCCGCCGGCGATATTGACGTGGGTGCCGGTCGTCGCCTGGTCGGGGAAGACCACCGCGATGCGCTCGACGACCTGCTGGTCGGCCGGGTTCTGCGACCGCATCATGCGCGCCAGATAGTAGCTGTTGGTCAGCGCCACCGCGCATTCGCCGCTGGCCACCGCCTTGATCTGGTCGGTGTCGCCGCCCTTGGGCGGGCGGGCCATGTTGTCGACGATGCCGCGCAGCCAGGCTTCCGTCTTCTGCGGGCCGAGGTGTTCGAGCATCGCCCCGAAGAGCGAGAGGTTGTAGGGGTGCGAGCCGGACCGCGTGCAGACGCGACCCTTGTTCACGGGAGCGCCGAGTTTTTCATAGGTGTCGACGTCGGCGCGCTGGACGCGGGTCTTGTCGTAGACGATGACGCGGGCCCGGGTGGAAAACCCGAACCATTGCGAGCCCTGGCCGTCGTCGTCGCTGCGCAAGGTGGCGGGAATCCGCTCCTCGAGCACGCGGCTCTTCACCGGCTGGAACAGGCCCTGGGTTTCGGCACGCCACAGGCGGGCCGCGTCGACGAGCAGCACGACGTCGGCCGGGCTGTTTTGTCCTTCGCTTTGCAGCCGCGCCACGACGCCGGCATCGTCGGCGTCGACGCGGTTGATGCGGATGCCGGTCGCCTTGGTGAAATTCTCGTAAAGCGCTTCGTCGGTCTGGTAGTGACGGGCCGAATAGAGATTCAGCACCGGGGCCTGCGCCTGCGCGGCCGTGGTGACGACGGCGGCCAGCGCGAGCGCGGCAAATCGGACGAACGACGGACGCTGCATTGGAGGGACTCCGGGGTCAAAAGAGAGCCTGGAGTCTAGCTCGCAATGCGAATGAGTTTCGTTATCGTAAATCTCGTCGGGTTATACGCCCGACGTCGCGGCCCGCACCTGTGGCCCAGGCTCGATCACGATCTCAGGCCGCCGGCGGAACGAAGCCCGCCGGCGCGTCGGCGCCGCCGCCGAAGAAGAACTGCTCCATCTGGCGGGCGAGGTACTGGCGGGCGCGGGCGTCGGCCAGGTTCAGGCGGTTCTCGTTGACGAGCATCGTCTGGTGGCGCTTCCACTGCTCGAAGGCCTCCTTCGAGACGTTGTCGTAGATGCGCTTGCCGAGCTCGCCGGGGTAGGGCGCGAAGGACAGGCCTTCGGCTTCCTTCTTCAGGTAGACGCAGTTCACCATGCGGGCCATCGGGGTCTCCAGTTGTTCAGAACAGTCGCTTGACCAGCACTTGCGAGCGCCGGTCCCAGTTGTACTTGCGCTTGCGCGCCTCGGGCAGCCAGTCGGGGTCGACCTGGGCGAAGCCGCGCTTGATGAACCAGTGCATCGTGCGCGTGGTCAGCACGAACACGCTCTCCAGCCCCATCGCCTTGGCGCGGTGCTCGATGTGCTTGAGGATGCGCTCGCCGTCGCCCTGGCCCTGGGCCAGCGGCGAGACGGTCAGCGCCGCCATCTCGGCGGTGCGCGCCTCGGGGTAGGGGTAGAGCGCCGCGCAGCCGAAGATGATGCCGTCGTGCTCGATGACCGTGTAGGCCGAGACGTCGCGTTCGATCTCGGTGCGCTCGCGGCGCACCAGGGTGCCGTCGCGTTCGAAGGGTTCGATCAGCTGCAGGATGCCGCCGACGTCGTCGGGCGTGGCCTCGCGCAGGCTTTCCAGCTTCTCGTCGACGACCATCGTGCCGATGCCGTCGTGCGTGAACACCTCCAGCAGCAGCGAGCCGTCGGCGGCGAAAGGCAGGATGTGCGAGCGCTCGACGCCGTGTTCGCAGGCCTTCACGCAGTACTGCAGGTAGAAGGCCGGGTCGGTGGGCTTGGCCGGCGCCGGCCAGGCGGCGAGCAGGCGGCGCGCGTCGGCCAGCGCCAGCTCGGTGTCGATCGCGCTTTCCGGGTCGTCCGGGTTCTCGCGGATGCCCGGCACCTCGGTCATGAAGACCAGCTTGTCGGCCTGCAGCGCGATCGCGGTGGAGGTCGCGACGTCCTCCATCGTCAGGTTGAAGGCCTCGCCGGTCGGCGAGAAACCGAACGGCGACAGCAGCACCAGCGCGCCGATGTCGATCGCGCGCCGGATCGCGCCGTGGTCCACACGCCGCACCAGGCCGCTGGACTGGAAGTCGACGCCGTCGACGATGCCGACCGGGCGCGCGGTCAGGAAGTTGCCCGAGACCACGCGCACCGTCGCGTTGGCCATCGGCGTGTTCGGCAGGCCTTGCGAGAACGCGGCCTCGATCTCGAAACGCAGCTGGCCGGCGGCTTCCTGCGCAGCGTCCAGCGCCACCGGGTCGGTGATGCGGCGGCCGTGGCTGAAGCGCGAGACGTGGCCCTTGGCGGCGAGCTGCTCGTTGACCTGCGGCCGGAAGCCGTGCACCAGCACGATCTTCAGCCCCATCGCGTGCAGGATCGACAGGTCCTGCACGAAGGCATTGAGCTTGCCGGCGGCGATCATCTCCCCGGTCACCGCGACGACGAAGGTCTTGCCCCGGTAGGCATGCAGGTAGGGGGCGACCGCCCTGAACCAGGGGACGAAGGTGTGCGGGAAGACGACGCTCATGGCGCGGGCGATTGTGCCGCAGCATCATCGGCGCTCCACGAAACAGGAGATCGCATGGACGTCTTCAAGACTCACGGCGCGTTCAGCTGGAACGAACTGCTGACGGCCGATCCCGAGCGCGCCGCCGCGTTCTACGGCGAGCTGTTCGGCTGGAGCTTCGACCAGCAGGAGTACGACGGGGTCGGCACCTACCGCGTCGCCAAGACGCCGGACGGCACCGCGGTCGGTGGCGTCATGGCCTTCCCGCCCGACACGCCGAAGGAAGTGCCGCCGCACTGGGCGGGCTACGTCACGGTCGACTCGGTCGACGACACGATCGCCAAGGCGCTCGAACTCGGCGGCAGCGTGCTGGTGCCGGCGATGGACGTTCCCGGCGTCGGCCGCATGGCCGTGCTGCGCGACCCGACCGGCGCGGCGATCAACGTCATCCGCTACGAAGCGATGTGAAGGCGCGGGCGCGGCCATAATCCGCGCCCCGTGTCCGACACTCGCCCCGGGCGGCCGGCCAACCCGGTTCCGCCGATCACCTATCCCGAATCGCTGCCCGTCTCGGCGCGCCGAGACGAGATCGCGCGTGCGCTTTCCGAACACCAGGTGGTCATCGTCTGCGGCGAGACCGGCTCGGGCAAGACGACTCAGCTGCCGAAGATCGCGCTGGAGCTGGGCCGCGGCCTGGGCGCCGGCGGCCGCGGCCTGATCGGCCACACGCAGCCGCGGCGCATCGCCGCCTCCAGCGTCGCCAAGCGCATCGCCGAGGAGCTGAACTCGCCGCTGGGCGAGGTCGTCGGCTACAAGGTGCGGTTCCAGGACCGGCTGCAGCCGGGCGCCTCGGTCAAGCTGATGACCGACGGCATCCTGCTGGCCGAGACGCAGACCGACCCGCTGCTCAAGGCCTACGACACGCTGATCATCGACGAGGCGCACGAGCGCAGCCTCAACATCGATTTCCTGCTCGGCTACCTGCGCCAGCTGCTGCCGCGCCGGCCCGACCTGAAGATCGTCGTCACCTCGGCGACGATCGACGCCGACCGCTTCGCGAAGCACTTCGAGTCCGCCGCCGGCCCGGCGCCGGTGATCATGGTCTCGGGCCGGCTGTACCCGGTCGAGCAGCGCTGGCGGCCGTTCGAGGAGAAGAAGGACTGGGACCTGGGCGACGCGATCGCCGACGCCGTCGACGAGCTCTGGCGTGGCGGCTCGGGCGACATCCTCGTCTTCCTGCCCGGCGAGCGCGAGATCCGCGAGACCGCCGACCACCTGCGCAAGCACCTGGCCAGCACCGCGCGCGGCGGGCCGCAGCCGGAGATCCTGCCGCTGTTCGCGCGGCTGTCGCAGGCCGAGCAGGACCGCGTCTTCGAGGCCGGCAACGGCCGGCGCATCGTGCTCGCGACCAACGTCGCCGAGACCTCGCTGACGGTGCCCGGCATCCGCTATGTCGTCGACTCGGGGCTGGCGCGCGTCAAGCGCTACAGCTACCGCAACAAGGTCGAGCAGCTGCAGGTCGAGCCGGTCAGCCAGGCCGCGGCCAACCAGCGTGCCGGCCGCTGCGGCCGTGTCGCCAACGGCGTCTGCATCCGCCTCTACGACGAGGCCGACTTCAACCAGCGCACGCGTTTCACCGACCCCGAGATCCTGCGTTCGTCGCTGGCCGGCGTCATCCTGCGCATGAAGGCGCTGCGCCTGGGCACGGTCGAGGACTTCCCGTTCCTGGAGCCGCCGCCGAGGAAGGCCATCGCCGACGGCTACGCGCTGCTCGACGAGCTCGACGCGATCGACGAGCAGGGCGAGCTGACGAAGATCGGCCGCGAACTCGCCAAGCTGCCGCTGGACCCGCGCGTCGGCCGCATGATCATCGAGGCCCGCGACCGCCACGCGCTGTCGGAGGTGCTGGTCATCGCCTCGGCGCTGTCGGTGCAGGACGTGCGCGACCGGCCGCTGGAGCAGCAGCAGGCCGCCGACGAGAAGCACCGCAAGTTCGACGACGAGAAGAGCGAGTTCGTCGGCTACCTGAAGCTGTGGAACTGGATCGAGGAAGGCCGCGGCCACGTGCACGCCGCCGCGCCCGAGGCCAACCGCCCGCCGCCGAAAGCGCCTCAGCGCGGCGCCGGCCGGCCCGCGCCCGAGGCCGCGCCGCCGCACAAGCTGTCCAACCGGCAGCAGGAGCAGCGCCTGCGCGAGAGCTTCGTCAACCCGCGGCGCGTGCGCGAGTGGCGCGACATCCATTCGCAGCTGCTGACCGTCGTCGCCGAGCACGGCTGGCGGCTGAACACCGCGCCGGCGACCTACGAGCAGCTGCACCTGTCGATGCTCGCCGGCCTGCTGGGCAACATCGGCTGCAAGTCCGACGACGACGACTGGTACCTGGGTGCGCGCGGCATCAAGTTCTGGCGCCACCCGGGCGCGCACCTGAGCAAGAAGCCCGGGCGCTGGATCGTCGCCGCCGAGCTGGTGGAGACGACGCGGCTCTTCGGCCGCGGCATCGCCGCCATCGAGCCGGGCTGGATCCCGGCGGTGGCCGGCCATCTGCTGAAGACCCAACTGCTCGAGCCGCACTGGGAGAAGAAGGCCGCCGAGGTCATCGCGCTGGAGCGCGCGACGCTGTACGGGCTGGTCATCTACAACAACCGCCGCGTCAACTACGGCCGCGTCGACGCCAAGGCGGCACGTGAGATCTTCATCCGCGAGGCGCTGGTCAACGGCGACTGGGAGTCGCGGCTGCCGTTCCTGGCGCACAACCGCAAGCTCGTCGCCCAGGTCGAGGAACTGGAGCACAAGTCGCGGCGCCAGGACGTGCTGGTCGACGACGAGCTGATCTTCGCCTTCTACGACCAGCAGCTGCCGCCCGAGGTGTGCTCGGGCGCGACGCTGGAGAAGTGGTTCCGCGAGGAGGTCAAGAAGCAGCCGAAGTTGCTGCAGCTGACGCGCGACGAGCTGATGCGCCACGAGGCCGCCGGCATCACGACCGACGCCTTCCCGAAGACCGTGCGCCTGGGCGGCATCGACTGCGCGGCGAGCTATCTGCACGAGCCCGGCGACGCCAAGGACGGGCTCACCGTCACGCTGCCGATCTACGCGCTCAACCAAGCCAGCGAAGAGCGCTGCCAGTGGCTGGTGCCCGGCATGCTGCGCGACAAGGTGCTGGCGCTGTGCAAGAGCCTGCACCAGCGCCCGCGCTCGCGCC
This sequence comes from Rubrivivax gelatinosus IL144, assembly GCF_000284255.1. NCBI lineage: Bacteria > Pseudomonadati > Pseudomonadota > Betaproteobacteria > Burkholderiales > Sphaerotilaceae > Rubrivivax > Rubrivivax gelatinosus. The sequence goes on along the minus strand of NC_017075.1, from coordinate 2,853,118 downwards.
TGGTGCCGCTGCCCGAGTTCGCCGCCGAGTTCTGCGCCACCGCGCCCTTCGCCCAGGGCGAGCTGGTGGACGCGCTGCTGAAGGCGGTGCGCGAGCGCACCCAGCTCGCGGTGCAGCGCAACGACTTCAAGCTCGAACAGCTGCCGCCGCACCTGTTCATGAACTTCCGCGTCGTCGACGAGCACGGCCGGCAGCTGGCGATGGGGCGCGACCTCGCCGGGCTGAAGGCCGAACTCGGCGGCCAGGCGCGCAGCGCGTTCCAGGCGCTGGCGGCGCTGAAGGTGAAGGCGGCGCCCGCGCCGCAGCCCTCACCCCAGCCCTCTCCCGCGGGGCGGGAGAGGGGGCCGGGCCGCGGGGTGGCCGCCGAGGTCGTCGCGCCTCCCGCACCGGCCGCGGCGCAGCGCCACACCGCCTGGACCTTCGGCGAGCTGCCCGAGCTGATGGAGATCCGCAAGGGCGCGCAGACGCTGATCGGCTTTCCGGCGCTGGTCGACGGCGGCACGCACGTCGAGATCGAGGTCTTCGACGAGCCCGAGGTCGCCGCCGCCAAGCACCGTGTCGGCCTGCGCCGGCTGGTCGCGCTGCAGATCCGCGAGCCGCTGAAGTACCTCGAGAAGAACATCCCCGATCTGCAGAAGATGGGCGTCGCCTTCATGGCGATGGGCGGCACCGTCGAGGAGCTGCGCCAGCAGATCATCGACGTCGCCGTCGACCGCGCCTTCCTGGCCGAGCCGCTGCCGAGCGACGAACGCAGCTTCAAGGCCCGCGTCGACGAAGGCCGCACGCGGCTGAACCTGATCGCCCAGGAAGTGGCGCGCCTGGCCGGCGTCGTGCTGGCCGAGTACGCGGTCGCCGCGCGCAAGCTCAAGGACAGCCGCCCGCCCAAGGACGTCGCCGACGACGTCGCCCAGCAGCTGCAGCGCCTGGTGCCCAGACGTTTCCTGGCGAACACCGACTGGGCGGCGCTGGCCCACTTCCCGCGTTATCTGAAGGCCGTGACGCTGCGCCTGGACAAGCTGCGCGCCGACCCGGCCCGCGACGCCACGCGTCTGGCCGAGCTGCGCCCGCTGGAGCAGCGCTACTGGCGCCGTGTCGCCGAGCTGAAGGGCGCGCAGCACGCGCGCCTGGACGAGTACCGCTGGCTGCTGGAGGAACTGCGCGTCAGCCTGTTCGCCCAGGAGCTGCGTACCCCGCAGCCGGTCAGCGTCAAGCGCCTGGACAAAGCCTGGGCTCAGCTTTCAGGCTGAGCGCGGACGTGGTCGGTCCGGTGGACCGACCACGCCTCGCGAAGGGCCAGGCCACTGGCATGGCGCGGCCTGCAAGGCTGAGCACCCGGCTTGGCCGGGTGGCCGCCGCAGGCGGCGCCCAGACCTCCTCGCCCCCTAGGCGCAAGACCGTTTGCGACGGCCGCAATTGGCACGGCGCAAGACGGCGCGAATAAGCTCGTCCGGCGATCTCCTCAGGGGGTGGTCATGACAGATTCGCAGCTTCGGGACCACTACGAACGCAAGTACGCGGGGGAACGTGCGGCCGCGGCCATCCGCGGCATCGAGCGCACCGACAGCCCGGTCAACCGGGAGCAGGCCGCGCTGAAGTACCTCGCCGGCCGCCTGCAAGGCAGCGTGCTGGAGCTCGGCGCCGGTGACGGCGCGGTGGCCGCCGCGCTGCTCGCCGCCTGCCCGGCGATCACCGGCTACACGCTGGGCGACATCAGCGCGCCGCGCATCGAAGGCGTGGCCCGCCGCCTCCGCGACCCACGGGTGCGCACGCTGCTGGTCGATGCCGAAGCCGTTGACCCCGAGGGCGAGTCCTACGACGCCCTGGTGATGATCGCGCTCGTCGAACACCTGATCGATCCGCTGCGGGCGCTGCAGCGCCTGCGGGCGGTTCTGCGGCCGGGCGGTTTCCTCTACCTCGATACCCCCAACATCGCCAAGTACACCCGGCGATTGCAGCTCTTGCGCGGCCGCTTCCCCTCCACCGCGTCGGGCAACGAGGGGCTCACCACCTACGAGGGCCAGCCGGTGGACCTGCACGACGAGGGCCACCTCCACTACTTCAGCTTCCGCAGCCTGTCGCTGCTGCTGACGCAGCGATGCGGCTTCAGCCGCGTCGAGGTCTGCCCTTACGCCTGCGGCCGTCTGCTGCTCGGGCGCACGCTGGAGACGCGGCTGGCGCGCCAGTGGCCCGGCGCCTTCTCGGAACTCGCCGTGATGGCGTACGCCTGAGGCGCGTCCGGGCCTGCGCGCCGGCGTCTCAGGCCGGGATCGACGGCAGCCCCGACAGCGCCATCGCCAGCTCGGCCTCGTCGTAGCTGGCGTCGACCAGCTTGCCGCCGAGGTAGTTGGTGTAGGCGGCCATGTCGAAGTGGCCGTGGCCGCTCAGGCCGAAGAGGATGGTCTCGGCCTTGCCTTCGGCCTTGCAGCGCAGCGCCTCGGCCACCGCGCCCTGGATCGCGTGGCTGGCCTCGGGGGCCGGCACGATGCCTTCGCAGCGCGCGAACAGCACCGCCGCGGCGAAGCAGTCGTTCTGGGTGTGCGCCTGGGCCTCGATCAGGCCGAGCTCCTTCAGGTGGCTGACCAGCGGCGCCATGCCGTGGTAGCGCAGGCCGCCGGCGTGGAAGCCCGGCGGCGTGAAGGTGCTGCCCAGCGTGTGCATCTTGGTCAGCGGCGTCAGGTGCGCGGTGTCGCCGAAGTCGTAGGCGAACTTGCCGCGAGTCAGGCTCGGGCAGGCGGCCGGCTCGACGGCGACGATGCGGCGCCGGCGGCCGCCGCGCAGCGTCTGGCCGACGTAGGGGAAGGCCAGCCCGGCGAAGTTGCTGCCGCCGCCGGTGCAGGCGATGACCACGTCCGGGTCGGCGTCGGCCATCTCCATCTGCAGCATCGCTTCCTGGCCGATGATGGTCTGGTGCAGCAGCACGTGGTTGAGCACCGAGCCCAGCGCGTACTTGGTGTCGTCGTTCGTCGCCGCGACCTCGACGGCCTCGCTGATCGCCAGGCCCAGCGAGCCGGGGTGGTCCGGGCGCTCGGCCAGCGCGGCACGGCCGGCGGCGGTCTCGGGCGAAGGCGAGGGGATGCAGGTGGCGCCGTAGGTCTCCATCAGCGCGCGGCGGTACGGTTTCTGGTCGTAGGACACGCGCACCTGGAAGACCTTGACCTCCAGCCCGAACAGCGCGCCGGCGAAGGCCAGCGACGAGCCCCACTGGCCGGCGCCGGTCTCGGTGCTCAGCTTGCGGATGCCGGCCTGGGCGTTGTACCAGGCCTGCGGCACGGCGCTGTTGGGCTTGTGGCTGCCCGCCGGCGACACGCCTTCGTACTTGAAGAAGATCTTGGCCGGCGTCTGCAGCGCCTGCTCGAGGCGGCGGGCGCGGATCAGCGGCGCCGGGCGCCAGAGGCGGAAGACTTCGCGGATCGGCTCGGGGATCTCGATCTCGCGCTCGGTCGCCATCTCCTGCTCGATCAGCGAGCGCGTGAACAGCGGCTCCAGGTCGGCCGGCGCGACGGGCTGCTTGGTGGCCGGGTGCAGCGGCGGCGCCGGTGGCACCGGCAGGTCGGCCACGATGTTGTACCAGTGCCGCGGCATGCGGCTTTCTTCGAGCAGGAACTTCGTCGTCATCGCATCTCCTGGGGGACGCGGAATTCTGTCATCGGGGCGGCGGTCCGCCGCGACCGGCCGGCCGAGTCTTGATGTCGGTCAGTCGCCTCGCGGGATCAGGCCCGCAGCACCTCGAGCGCGCGGTCGAGGCCGCCGGAGGTGATCGCGATCATCGCCTCGGCGGCGACGGCGGGTTTCGGGTGGTAGGCGATCGACAGGCCGGCGGCGCCCATCATCGGCAGGTCGTTGGCACCGTCGCCGACGGCGATGGCCTGCGAGGGTTCGATGCCCATCAGCTCGGCCACCTCGAGTAGCACGCGGCGCTTCTCGGCGCCGTCGACGATGTCGCCCCAGGGCCGCTGCAGCAGCGTGCCGGTGAGCTTGCCGTGGGCGATGCCCAGCGTGTTGGCGCGCGCGAAGTCCAGCTTCAGGCGCTGGCGCACGCGTTCGCTGAAGAAGCTGAAGCCGCCGGAGACGAGCATCGTCTTCAGCCCGGCGGCCTGGCAGGCGGCGACGAAGGCTTCGACGCCGGGATTCAGCTGCAGCCGCTGCTCGGCGACCTGGTGCAGCGCCGCCTCGGGCACGCCGGCCAGCAGCGCCATGCGCCGGCGCAGGCTCTCCTTGTAGTCGCTGATCTCGCCGCGCATCGCCGCCTCGGTGATCGCCGCGACCTCGTCGTAGCGGCCGGCGGCGCGTGCGATCTCGTCGACACACTCGATGTTGATCAGCGTCGAGTCCATGTCGAACGCCACCAGCCGGAAGTCGGAGAGCCGCAGCGGCGGTTGGAAGCCGCGGATGTGCAGGCCGGGGGCGTGTTCGATGGCGTCCATGGGGTCCTCAGGCGGGGCGCGGCTGGCCCAGCGCACGCAGCACGTCGCGCACGTACTGCGCACGATCCTTCGCGTCGGCGATCTCGCGGTCGATGCGCAGCTTGTCGTTGCCGGCGAGCTTGATCGCGCGGTTCTTCTGCACCAGCTCGATGATGCGCAGCGGCTCGATTGGCGGGTTGGGGCGGAAGACGATGTTCATCACCTTGGGCCCGGCGTCGATCTTCTGCACGCCGTAGGGCCGCGCCAGCACGCGCAGGCGGTGGGTGTCGAACAGCGCCTGGCCCTGCGCCGGCAGCTTGCCGAAGCGGTCGGTGATCTCCTCCAGCAGCGCGTCGATCTGCTCGCCCTTCTCGGCGGTGGCCAGGCGCTTGTAGAGGTTCAGCCGGGTCTGCACGTCGCCGCAATAGGCGTCGGGCAGCAGCGCCGGGGCGTGCAAATTGATCTCGGTGGTCGCGGCCAGCGGCGACAGCAGGTCGGGCTCCTTGCCCGCCTTCAGCGAGCGCACGGCTTCCGACAGCATGTCGTTGTAGAGCTGGAAGCCGACTTCCATCATGTTGCCGCTCTGGTTCTCGCCCAGCACCTCGCCGGCGCCGCGGATCTCCAGGTCGTGCATCGCGAGGTAGAAGCCGCTGCCCAGTTCCTCCATCTGCTGGATCGCCTCCAGCCGCTGCGCCGCCTGCTTGGTCAGCGCCTCGACGTCGGGCACCAGCAGGTAGGCGTAGGCCTGGTGGTGGCTGCGGCCGACACGCCCACGCAGCTGGTGCAGCTGCGCCAGGCCGAACTTGTCGGCGCGGCTGATGACGATGGTGTTGGCCGTCGGCACGTCGATGCCGGTCTCGATGATCGTCGAGCACAGCAGCACGTTGTGGCGCTGGGCGACGAAGTCGCGCATCACGTGTTCCAGCTCGCGCTCGGGCATCTGGCCGTGGGCGACGCCGATGCGAGCCTCGGGCAGCAGCTCCTCCAGCTTCTGGCGCCGCGCCTGGATCGACTCGACGTCGTTGTGCAGGAAGTAGACCTGGCCGCCGCGCTTCAACTCGCGCAGCACGGCTTCGCGGATCGTCGAGTTGTTCTCGCTGCGAACGAAGGTCTTGATCGCCAGCCGCCGTTGCGGCGCGGTGGCGATGACCGACAGGTCGCGCAGGCCTTCGAGCGCCATGCCCAGCGTGCGCGGGATCGGCGTGGCCGTCAGCGTCAGCACGTCGACCTCGGCGCGCAGCGCCTTCATCGCCTCCTTGTGGCGCACGCCGAAGCGGTGCTCCTCGTCGATGATCAACAGGCCCAGGCGCGCGAACTTGCAGTCGGAGCTGAGCAGCTTGTGCGTGCCGACGACGATGTCCACCGTGCCGTCGGCGATGCCTTCGAGCGCCGCCTTCACTTCCTTGGCCGAGCGGAAGCGCGACAGCTCGGCGATCTTCACCGGCCACTTGCCGAAGCGGTCGACCAGCGTCTGGTAGTGCTGCTCGGCCAGCAGCGTGGTCGGCGCCAGCAGCGCCACCTGCTTGCCGGCGTGCACCGCGACGAAGGCGGCACGCAGCGCGACCTCGGTCTTGCCGAAGCCGACGTCGCCGCAGACCAGCCGGTCCATCGGCCGCGGGCTGATCATGTCCTGGATGACGGCGTGGATCGCGGCGCGCTGGTCGGGCGTCTCCTCGAAGCCGAAGCTGGCGGCGAAGGCCTCGTAGTCGTGCGGGCTGAAGCGGTGCGCGAAGCCTTCGCGCGCGGCACGCCGGGCGTACAGGTTCAGCAGCTCGGCGGCGGTGTCGCGCACCTGCTCGGCGGCCTTGCGCCGCGCCTTGTCCCACTGGCCCGAGCCCAGCTTGTGCAGCGGCGCTTCTTCGGCGCTGACGCCGGTGTAGCGGCTGATCAGGTGCAGCTGCGCCACCGGCACGTACAGCGTCGCCTTGTCGGCGTACTCCAGGTGCAGGAACTCGCTCGGGCCTTCGCCGGCGTCGATCTCGACCAGGCCGCGGTAGCGGCCGATGCCGTGGTTCATGTGCACCACGGGGTCGCCGATCTTCAGCTCCGACAGGTCCTTGATCAGCGCGTCGACGTTGCTGGTCTGCTCCTGCTTGCGCCGCCGGCGGGCCTGCGGCGCGGTGGCGAAGAGCTCGGTCTCGGTCAGTAACTGCAGCGACACGCCGGCGGCCGGCTCGTGCCAGTGGAAGCCCTGGGCCAGCGGCGCGGCGACGATGGCGAAACGTTCGTCGCCGGACAGGAACTCGGCCAGGTTGGCGACCGTCGGCAGGTCGATGCGGTGGTCGCGCAGCAGCTCCAGCAGGCTTTCGCGCCGGCCTTCGCTCTCTGCTGCCAGCAGCACGCGGTGCGGCGTCGCCTTCAGATGGCGTTCGAGCCCGGCCAGCGGCTCGGGCGCGCCGCGGTCGACGGCGATGTCGGGCAGCGGCCGCGCCCAGTCCACCGGCTCGTTGCCGCGCAAGGCCAGCGTCGCATGCGGCTGGGTGCGGCCGAAGAACTCGTCCGGGCGCAGGAAGATCGCCTCGGGCGGCAGCAGCGGGCGTTCCGGGTCGTGCTGCAGGAAGCGGTGGCGCTCGCGTGTGTCGGTCCAGAAACGCTCCAGCGCCTGGTCGACCTCGCCGTGCAGCGCGACTGCGGCGGTCTCGCCCAGGTAGTCGAAGACGCTGGCGATCTCGTCGAAGAACAGCGGCAGGTAGTACTCGATGCCGCCGGTTGCGATGCCTTGCGCGATGTCCTTGTAGATGCGCGAGCGCGTCGGGTCGCCGTCGAGCTTCTCGCGCCAGCGCGCGCGGAAGGCGGTGCGCGCCGCCTCGTCCATCGGGAACTCGCGCCCGGGCAGCAGCCGCACCTCGGGCACCGGGTAGAGGCTTCTCTGGCTGTCGGGGTCGAAGGTGCGGATCGAGTCGACCTCGTCGCCGAACAGGTCGACGCGGTAGGGCACGAGCGAGCCCATCGGGTACAGGTCGATCAGCCCGCCGCGCACCGCGTATTCACCCGGCGACACGACCTGGCTCACGTGTTGGTAGCCGGCCAGCGTCAGCTGCGACTTCAGCTTCGCTTCGTCCAGCCGCGCCTTCTGCTTGAAGTGGAAGGTGTAGCCCGCCATGAACGAGGGCGGCGCCAGCCGCACCAGCGCGGTCGTGGCCGGCATCAGCACGACGTCGACCTCGCCTTGCTGCACGCGCCACAGCGTCGCCAGGCGCTCGGAGATCAGGTCCTGGTGCGGGCTGAAGGTGTCGTAGGGCAGCGTCTCCCAGTCGGGGAAGACGGCCACGCGCAGGCCGGGGTCGAAGAACGGCAGCTCTTCGGCGAGGCGGGTGGTGTCGGCGGGATCGGCCGTGACGACGGCCAGCAGGCGCTGCTCGGCCTTGCGCGCTGCGGCCAGGCGGGCCAGCAGCAGGGCGTCGGCCGAACCCACCGGGCGCGGCAGCGTGAAGCGCTTGCCCGGGGCAATGGTCGGAATCTGCATGGGAGGCGCGATTCTAGAATCGCTGCATGACTGTGCCGCCGACCCGCTGTTTTGCCCTGGTTCCGTGCGCCGGTGTCGGCCTGAGGGCCGGTGCCGGTGGCCCCAAACAATACGCGCCGCTGGCCGGCCGGGCGGTCGTCGCGCACACGCTGGCGGCGCTGGCCGCGGTGCCGCGGCTGGCGGGCACGCTGGTCGTGCTGTCGCCCGAGGACACGCAGTTCGAGACCGCGGTGCCCGGCTGGGCCGGCTGGCTCTCCCGCTGCGGTGGCGCCACGCGGGCCGAGAGTGTCGCCAACGGCCTGCCGGTGCTGCGCGAACTCGGCGCCCACGACGAGGACTGGGTGCTGGTGCACGACGCCGCACGCTGCCTGCTGCGCCCCGAGTGGGTCGAGCGCCTGATCGATGCCTGCCTCGCCGACCCGGTCGGCGGGCTGCTGGCGCTGCCGCTGGCCGACACGCTGAAAGCCGAGGAAGCCGGCCGTGTCGCCGACACCGTGCCACGCGCCGGCAAGTGGGCGGCGCAGACGCCGCAGATGTTCCGCATCGGCCTGCTGGCGCGTGCGCTGGCGGAGGCCGGCGAACACGTCACCGACGAGTCCAGCGCCGTCGAGGCGCTGGGGCTGGCGCCGCGGCTGGTGCCCGGCGACCTGGAGAACCTGAAAGTCACCTGGCCGGCCGACTTCGCGCTGGCCGCCCGTCTGCTGGAGACACGATGAACTTCCGTATCGGCGAGGGCTGGGACACCCACCAGCTCGTGGCCGGCCGTCCGCTGATCCTCGGCGGCGTGACCATCCCGCACAGCCACGGCCTGCTCGGCCACAGCGATGCCGACGCGCTGCTGCACGCGATCACCGACGCGCTCTTCGGCGCCGCCGGCCTGGGCGACATCGGCAGCCATTTCCCCGACACCGCGGCCGAGTTCAAGGGCGCCGACTCTGGCGTGCTGCTGGCCGAATGCGCGCGTCGCGTGCGCGCCGCCGGCTGGGAGATCGTCAACGTCGACTCCACCATCGTCGCCCAGGCGCCGAAGATGGCGCCGCACATAGCCGCGATGCGCACGCGCATCGCCGAGCTGCTGGCGATCGGCGTCGACCGCGTCAACGTCAAGGCCAAGACGGCCGAGAAGCTGGGGCCGGTCGGCGAAGGGCGCTCGATCGAGACGCGCGCTGCCTGTCTGCTGGTGCGCGCCTGATCAGGGCGCGCGGCGCAGCCGCATGTGCGCCATCAGGCCGCCGTCTGGCGCGTTCGCCAGTTCCAGGCTGCCGCCCATGCGCTGCATCGCCTTGTCGACGATGGCCAGGCCCAGGCCGGCGCCGGTGGCGGCGGTGCGCGCCGCGTCGCCGCGGAAGAACGGCGTCGTCAGCTGCGACAGCTTCTCCGGAGGCACGCCGGGGCCGGTGTCGCGCACGCTGACGATGACCCAGGGGCCGGTGCGCGCATAGGAGATCGTCACCTCGGCGATGCCGGTGTCGGTGTTGCGGCCGTAGCGGCGCGCGTTCTCGAACAGGTTGGAGAAGACGCGGCCGAGCTCGGTCTCGTCGGCCAGCACCTTCAGGTCGATGGCCACGCGTGAGTGGATGCGGATCTGCGTCGGGTCGCGGAAACCGGCGGCCTCGCGGTCGATCAGCTGCGAGACGTGCACCGGGCGCATCTGCGTCTCGCCCGGGCGCGCGTAGTCCATGAACTTGTCGATGATCGCGTCGAGCTGGTCGATGTCCAGCGCCATGTTGCGCTTGGCCTCGTCGTCGGAGACGCTCATCTCGGTTTCCAGCCGCAGCCGCGCCAGCGGGGTGCGCAGGTCGTGGCTGATGCCGGCCAGCATCACCGCGCGGTCCTCCTCGACACGCGCCAGTTCGCGCGCCATGCGGTTGAAGCCGCGGTTGACCTCGCGGATCTCGCTGGTCAGCGTGTTCTCATCCAGGCGCGAATCGAGGTCGCCCTCGCGGATGCGGCTGGCGGCGAAGGACAGCTGTTTGAGCGGCCGGTTGATCAGCCGCGCGATCGCCACCGAGCCGACGAGGGTCGCCAGCAGCGCGATGCCGATCCAGACGAACCAGGTGTTGCTGGTCAGCGGGCTGGTGTGGCTGTCGTCGACCTGCAGCCAGTAGGCGTCGCCGTCGATCGAGAAACCGACCCACAAGCCCGGCTTGGTGTTGACGCTGCGCGCGACGACCGCGTCCTCGCCGAGCGCGGCCCTCAGCTCGCGCGCGACGCGGCGCGTGAAGCGGTCGACCTCGAAGCCTTCCCAGCGGTCGCCCGGCTCGCGCGGCATGACGCGCACCGCCGCCTGCTGGCCCAGCGACTTGACGAGCGCGATGCGGTTGATGCCGTCGGCCTGCTGCAGCGCGGCGCGCGACAGGTTCACCAGGCCGGCGATCTGCTGTGCGGACTCGACCGCGCGCGGCTCGAACTCCAGCGCGCGCAAGGTCTGCACCCAGGCGAAAACCCCGCCGGCCAGCAGGATGGCCAGCAGGCAGAAGGTGCGCCAGAAGAGGCTCAGGGCGATCGTCTTTCGTGCCATCGGCCGCGATGATGCCGTCGGCGTCGCGGGCCGGGGCGGGCTCGGAGGGCGCGCCGGGGGCGGCGCGCATCGGGTTGTCGCATCGGCGCGTCAGCGCCGGCGGGCATCAGCTCGCGCCGTCCGGCACGAAGACGTAGCCCACGCCCCAGACGGTCTGGATGTAGCGCGGCTGCGCCGGGTCGGGCTCGAGCATCTTGCGCAGGCGCGAGATCTGCACGTCCAGGCTGCGGTCGAAGGGTTCGAACTCGCGCCCGCGTGCCAGCTGCGCCAGCTTGTCGCGCGACAGCGGCTGGCGCGGGTGGCGCACCAGCGCCTTGAGCATCGAGAACTCGCCGGTGGTCAGCGAGATCTGCTCGCCGTTCTTGGACAGGCGGCGCAGCGACAGGTCGAACTCGAAGGGCCCGAAGTTGACGCCCTGCGGCTCCTTGGACGGCGCGCCCGGCGCTTCCGGGGCCGGGCGGCGGCGCAGCACGGCGTGGATGCGCGCCAGCAGCTCGCGCGGGTTGAAGGGCTTGGGCAGGTAGTCGTCGGCGCCGACTTCCAGGCCGACGATGCGGTCGACGTCCTCGACCTTGGCGGTGAGCATGATGATCGGCGTCAGGTCGTTGGCCGCACGCAGGCGGCGGCAGATCGACAGGCCGTCTTCGCCCGGCAGCATCAGGTCCAGCACGATCAGGTCGACCGTGTCGCGCGTCAGCACACGGTTCAGCGCCTTGGCGTCTTCGGCGAGCAGGACCTCGAAACCTTCCTGCGACAGGTAGCGACGCAGCAGGTCGCGGATGTGGGCATCATCGTCGACGACCACGATGCGGTCGGGACGGGTATTGGCGGGGGTGTTCATCACCGACTCCAAACTTGTAACAGCGGCATTGTGCGGGCCGTTTTCGGCCCGACCCGGCGTTTGCTGACATGTTGTGACAAGTCTTGCGGCGTTCCGGCCACGCACGGGGGTCCGTTCCCGCGTTGTACGAGGGAAACCTCGTCAGCAACCCTTGCTCCTGAAAGGAAACGTTGTGATGCCCTTTGCCCGAAAGGCCTTCGCCGCCGCCGCGTTCGGCCTCGCCGCCGCCGCCCAGGCGCAGACGCTGCCGCCGCCGCAGAACGTCGTCAGCCTGTCGGCCAGTGCCACCGCCGAGGTGCCGCGCGACATGCTGTCGGTGAGCTTCTCGACCTCGCGCGAAGGCCCCGACGCGCAGACCGTGCAGTCCCAGCTCAAGCAGGCGCTGGACGCCGCGCTGGCCGAGGCGCGCAAGGTCGCCAAGCCGGGCCAGATCGAGCTGCACACCGGCGGCTTCTCGCTGTACCCGCGCTACTCCAGCAAAGGCGTGGCCAACGGCTGGCAGGGCAGCGCCGAGCTGGTGGCCGAGGGCCGCGACGTCGCCGGCATCGCCCAGCTGACCGGGCGGGTGCAGACGATGACCATCGCACGCGTCGGCTACTCGCTGTCGCGCGAAGCGCGCGAGAAGGCCGAAGCCGAGCTGTCGGCCGAGGCGATCGCGCGCTTTCGCGCCAAGGCGGACACGATCAGCCGCCAGTTCGGTTTCGGCGGCTGGGGCATTCGCGAGGTCTCGGTGTCGGCCAGCGAGCCGCCGTCGGGCGTGTTCCCGATGGCGATGAAGGCGCGTGCCGCGATGGCCGACGAGGCGCTGCCGGTCGAAGCCGGCAAGGCCAGCGTCACGGTCAGCGTCTCGGGCAGCGTGCAGATGTCGGCCAAGTAGCCGACGCGGCAGGGCAGGGCGGGGCTTACTGCGCCGTCCAGCCGCCGTCCATGTTCCAGGCCGTGCCGAGCACGTTGTCACCGGCCGGCGAACACAGGAACAGCGCCAGCGCCGCCAGTTGCTCGGGCGTCGTGAAGCGCAGCGAAGGCTCCTTCTCGGCCAGCAGCTGGCGCTCGGCTTCCTCGTTCGACAGCCCGTGCTCGGCGGCGCGGGCGTCGATCTGCTTTTGCACCAGCGGCGTCAGCACCCAGCCGGGGCAGATCGCGTTGACGGTGACGCCGCTGCGTGCGCATTCCAGCGCCGCGGCACGCGTCAGCCCGACGATGCCGTGTTTGGCCGCGACGTAGGCGCTCTTGCCGGCCGAGGCCACCAGCCCGTGCACCGAGGCGACGTTGATGACGCGCCCCCAGCCGCGATGCTTCATGCCCGGCAGCGCCACACGCATCGTGTGGAAGGCCGAGCTGAGGTTGATCGCGATGATCGCGTCCCAGCGCTCGACCGGGAAATCCTCGACCAGCGCGACGTGCTGGATGCCGGCGTTGTTGACGACGATGTCCGGGCCGCCGAACTGGCGCTCGCACTGGTGCACCAGATCCTCGATCTCGTCGGGCCGGCGCATGTCGGCGCCGTGGTAGGCGACTTCGCCGGAGCCGGCGGCGCGCACCGTCTGCAGCGCGGCGTCGACGTCGCCGAAGCCGTTGAGCATCAGCTTCGCACCCTGCTGCGCGAGCGCCACCGCCATGCCGAGGCCGATGCCGCTCGTCGAGCCCGTCACCAGCGCCGTCTTTCCTTGGAGCATGTGCCGTCCCCTTGCCGGTTGCTACGATGGGACGATTATCGGGACCGCTTCCCGCGCCAACCATCCTCGTCGCCCCCCATGAACCCCCGCCTTGCTGACGTGTCTTGCCTGGATTCCCGGGGCCTGCACCGCATGGCGTACTGGGAGTGGGGCGATCCGTCGGCGCGCCACGCGGTGGTCTGCGTGCACGGCCTGTCGCGCCAGGGGCGCGACTTCGACACGCTGGCGATGGACCTGGCGCCGCAGTTGCGCGTGGTCTGCCCCGACATCGTCGGCCGCGGCCGCAGCGGTCGGCTCGCCGACCCGGCGGGCTACACGGTGCCGCAGTACGTCGCCGACATCGTCACGCTGCTGGCGCGGCTGGACGTCGACACGGTCGACTGGGTCGGCACCTCGATGGGCGGGCTGATCGGCCTGGGCGTCGCCAGCCTGGCCGGCTCGCCGGTGCGCCGCCTGGTGCTCAACGACGTCGGCCCGGCGATCGAGCCGGCGGCGCTGGAGCGCATCAAGGGCTACCTCGGCCAGCCGGTGCGCTGGGCCAGCGTCGAGGACGCCGCCGAGGCGATCCGCCAGGTGTCGCTGGGTTTCGGCTCGCACACGCCCGAACAATGGCTGGCGCTGACCCGGCCGCAGCTCGTCGCCGACGGCGACGGCTGGATCCCGCACTACGACCCGGCGATCGCGGTCCCGTTCCGGGCGATGACGCCCGAGATCGCCGCCGCCGGCGAAGCCGCGCTGTGGGCCGCCTGGGACGGCCTCGGCTGCCCGACGCTGCTGTTGCGCGGCGCCGATTCCGATCTGTTGTCGCGCGCCACCGCCGAGGCGATGACGCGCCGCGGCCCGCGTGCGCAGCTGCACGAGTTCGCCGGGGTCGGCCACGCGCCGATGCTGGTGCAGCCGGAGCAGCGCGCCGTCGTCCGCGATTTCCTCTTGTCCTGATGAGAACCGCCGAACCTTCCGAAGCGGCCGTCGACGCGGCCGCGATCGTCGAACTGGCGGCGCGTGAAACCGGTGTCGCCGAAGACGGCGCCGCCGCGCTCGAACGCGCCCGCGCTTTTGCCGAGCCGCTGCTGGCCGGTCACCTGCTCGACACCGGCGAGCCCGCGCTGGTGCACGCCGACGGTGTCGCCGCGATCCTGCAGGCCATCGGCGCGGCGCCGTCGATGCGCGCCGCCGCCTACCTGGTCTACGCCGGCGACTACCTCCAGCACCCCGAGGAGATGGTCGCCAAGGCCTTCGGCCAGTCCTACGCCAGCCTGGTGACGCACACCCGGCGCCTGGTGCAGATCCAGCGCGCCACGCGGGCCGCGACGGTGCTGGAGGCGCAGCGCCAGCAGCAGGCCGAGCAGGTGCGCAAGATGCTGCTCGCTTTCTCGCACGACCTGCGTGTCGTGCTGCTGCGCCTGGCGTCGCGGCTGCAGACGCTGCGCTGGTACGCCGCCGAGCGTGTCCCCTGTCCGGAAGTGCTGGCCGAGGAGACGCAGCAGATCTTCGCGCCGCTGGCCAACCGCCTGGGCATCTGGCAGATCAAGTGGGAGCTGGAGGACCTGGCCTTCCGCTTCCTGCAGCCCGACGAGTACAAGCGCATCGCGCGCCTGCTCGACGAGAAGCGTGTCGAGCGCGAGCAGCGCATCGAAGGCGCGCGCCGCCGCCTGCGCGAGCGCCTGGCCGAGGCCGGCCTGCGCGCCGAGGTCTACGGCCGGCCGAAGCATCTGCACAGCATCTGGAAGAAGATGCGCGGCAAGGGGCTGCCGATCGAGCGTGTCTTCGACCTGAGCGCGCTGCGTGTCATCGTCGACGACGTCGCCGGCTGCTACGCGGCGCTGTCGCGTGTGCACGAGTGCTACCGCGCCGTCGACGGCGAGTACGACGACTACATCGCGCGGCCCAAGCCCAACGGCTACCAGTCGCTGCACACCGTCGTGCTCGACGACGACGGCCGGGCGCTGGAAGTGCAGATCCGCACGCGCGCGATGCACGAGCACGCCGAGCACGGCGTCGCCGCACACTGGATGTACAAGGAAGCCGGCGTGCGCGGCTACGCCGGCGTCAGCGCCGCGGGCGACTTCAACGAGCGCCTGGCCGAGGCGCGCAAGGCCGTGCTGCGCGAGCTGCTGGCCTGGGAACGCGACTTCGCGACGACGCAGGACGCCACCGCCTCGGCGGTGTTCGACGACCGCATCTACGTCTTCACGCCGCAGGTCAACGTCATCGACCTGCCGGTGGGCGGCACGCCGGTGGACTTCGCCTACGCGCTGCACACCGACCTGGGCCACCGCTGCCGCGGCGCGCGGGTCGACGGCGCCATGGTGCCGCTGAACACGGCGCTGGTCTCGGGGCAGACGATCGAGATCGTCGCCGCCAAGGAAGGCGGGCCGTCGATGGACTGGCTCAACCCCGAGCTGGGCTATCTGAAGAGCCCGCGTGCCAAGGCCAAGGTGCGCGCCTGGTTCAACGCCCAGGCGCAGGGGCTGACGATCGCGCGCGGCCGCGAGCTGGTCGAGAAGCTGCTGCAGCGCGAGGGCAAGACCGCGGTCAAGCTCGAGTCGCTGGCCGAGCAGCTGGGCTTCAAGACGGCGGACGCGCTGTTCGAGGTCGTCGGCAAGGACGAGTTCTCGCTGCGCAACATCGAGCAGATCCTGCGCCCGGCCGCGCCGGCGCCGGCCGAGGAGGACGAAGGCATCGCGCTGCGCCGGCCGCGCCACGAAGGCAGCGGCAAGGGCAAGGGCGGGGTGCTGGTCGTCGGCGTCGATTCGCTGCTGACGACGCTGGCGCGCTGCTGCCGCCCGGCGCCGCCCGACACGATCGGCGGCTTCGTCACGCGCGCCAAGGGCGTGGCCATCCACCGCCGCGACTGCACCAACTTCCGCCACATGGCGCAGAAGGACCCGGGGCGCGTCATCGAGGTCGAGTGGGGTCGCGAGCGCGACGGCGTCTACCCGCTGGACGTGATCATCGAGGCCAGCGACCGCCAGGGCCTGCTGCGCGACATCTCCGAGGTCTTCGCCAAGGAGAAGATGAACGTCATCGGCGTGCACACGCAGAGCGTCAAGGACGCGCGCGGCGGCACCGCGTGGATGACGTTTACCATCGAGGTGTCCGACACCGCGCGTCTGGCGCAGGTGCTCAAGCACCTGGCCGGCATCGGCGGCGTGCGCCACGCGCGGCGCCGCTGAGGCCCGATCGCTGCGCTAATTTGGTCTGGTAAAGCAGTCGGGTATTTGCAAAAAATCGGATCTCGTATATAGTCATAGGCTCTTCAGGCGCGTAGCTCAGCTGGTTAGAGCACCACCTTGACATGGTGGGGGTCGTTGGTTCGAGTCCAATCGCGCCTACCAAACGGTAGGAACAAGGCCCCGGCAGAAATGCCGGGGCCTTTGTCTTTTCTGCCTTCGCGCGCACGCATCGTGCGGCGCGGCCCCGGACGCTCAGGTCCGGCACGGTTTCGATCACGGCGCTTTGCGCGCAGGCATCGCTTCAGATGCTTCGGTCCAGTCGCAAGGCGATTGGAATGTCAACTGTCGATCGATTTGACATTCGCCGCGTCGCCATCGCTTCGGCTTTTCTCGCGCTGCCGAATTGCTTCTTCTGCGCCAATGGTTTGCCTGCGTTTTGCAGAGGAGGGCACGGCGATTGCAATCTCTGGAAACGCTACGTCAGGCAATGTCGCGCCAATGCGCGACGTTGCGCCAGATCAATCAGACCATCAGCGCCAAGATGAAAAAGACTCTCCTGTCCGCTGCCCTGTCGGCAGCCTGCCTGTTCGCCGTTTCGCAACCCGTGGCTGCCGCGCCGCTGCTGTTCGACCGCGGCCTGCCCAGCCTGAACCTCAACAACGCCGCCGGTGCCGCGCGCAGCAACGTCACGTGGTCGGCGAGCGGCACCGAGTTCACCGGTGACGACTTCAGCATCGGCGTGACCGGCGAGAAGTACCGCATCGACACGATCACCGTCTGGGGTGCGCAGTTCGATCCGCTGTCGCTGGACGTGGCCAACATCGCGCTTTATTTCGGCCGTGCCGGCAGCGCGCTGTCGCGGGTGTCCGAAGGCGCCGTCAGCGGCAATGCCAACAGCAATCCGAACATCACGCATTCCTTCGTCAGCTATGCCGATGGCGTCACCGACACCTACGAAGGCTGGGGTGGCGGCGTCTACGGCATCGCGCAGACGGTGTTCAGCAACCTGAACCTCGTGATCGACGGCGGCGTCACCTATTACTTCGGTGTCGACGGCGATCAATACGAGTGGTGGAGCCACGCCTCCAATGCCGCGCTCAGCGGCACGCCGCAGCAGGGCGCTGACGGCAAGTACCTGATCTTCGATAAGAGCGACCTGGGCGCGGTGCAGGTCGTCGACAGCCAGGGCAACGGCTGGGACAAGTCCAGCGACATCAACGTGCGTGTCACCGGCGAGGCGATCCCCGAGCCGGCGACGCTGGCGCTGGCCTCGATGGCGCTGCTGGGTCTGGCGGCCGCGCGCCGTCGCCGCGGCTGAGCTTCATCAGCCGCCGTCGCGCAGGCGCCACCCGGGCGGTGGCGCCTCGCGGCGTTCAGTGGATCTGGTAGCGCGCCGACACGTAGAAGAAGCGGCCGCGCGGATCCGTGTAGCTCGGGTCGTAGCCCGAGATGAAGTAGTAGGCCTGGTTGGAGAACGGCGGCGCCGTGTCGAACACGTTCTGCACGCCGGCGCGCACGGTGAAGTCCTTGGAGACTTCGTAGGCGCCCGACAGGTCCCACAGCGAATAGGCCTTGACCCGGTTCTTCGCGACGACGCTGCCGTCGTCGGTGTTGATCGCCGAGTTCTGGTCCTTGTAGCCCGAGTAGTAGGTGTTGCCGATGCTCGCGCTCCAGGCGCCGCGTTCCCAGTCGAAGCTCAGGCGGTGGCGCCAGCGCTGCACGACGCCGTCGGTGACGAAGCGGCCCAGGTTGCTGATGTAGCCCAGTTCAGGGCTGGGCTGCTGCTCGGACTGCAGCATCCAGGTGCCGGCCAGCCGCGTGCCGAACACGCCCGCCGGCGTCTTCAGCCCCTTCATCTCGACGACGATGTCCAGGCCCGAAGCCTTCTGCCGGCCGCGGTTCTCCTTGCGCATCTCGATGTAGCAGATCGAGTTGTCGTCGGGGTTGTAGTCGCAACCGTCCAGGCCCTCGTTCTCGTTGTAGCGGTGCACGAGGTTCTCGAACTTGTCGAGGTTGGCCAGGATCACGTCGTCGCCGACCTCGCTGATGACGTCGCGCTTCTGGATGTTCCAGTAGTCCAGGCTCACGCTCCACAGCGGGTGCGGGTTGAACACCGTGCCCAGCGAGAACTGGCGCGAGTGCTCGGGCTTGAGCTTGGCGTTGCTGTAGTGGCGCGTGTCCCAGTTCCAGGCGCAGTCGGCCAAGTCGTTGTCGACGGTGGCGCAGTACACCGGGTCGGGCAGCGTCGAGGTCGTACCGTACTGCGTCGGACGGTGCAGGTCGTTCATCGACGGCGCGCGGAAGCCCGTGCCGAACGAGCTGCGCAGCAGCCACTGCGGGCTCACCAGGTAACGCGCGCCGATCTTCGGATTGGCCGTGTTGCCGACGCCTTCGTAATGGTCGAAACGCGCGGCGAGCTGCAGCTCCAGCTTCTTCGTCAGCGGCAGCTGCATCTCGCCGTAGAACGCGGCGACGCGGCGCTGGTCGCTGGTGGCCTCGCCGCCTTCGGGCGCGAAGTCGTTGTTGATGTTGTCGCTCATCAGCAGCGCCGACGGATTGAAGGTGCTCTTCTCGCGCCGCAGTTCGCCGCCCAGCGCGACGCCGATCGGCCCGCCGTCGAGCTTGCCGAACGAGCGCGTCACGCTGAAGTCCAGCGAGTCCATCGTGCCGCGCGCGCGGCGCACGACGTTGTCGACCTGGATGCTGTCGATCAGCGCCTGTCCGGCGGCCGACGACGGCCCGAAGGGGTTCACCAGGCCGTCGGCGATGCCTTGCATCAGCTCGTTGTAGAGCAGGTAGCCGTGGGTGTCGCGGTCGGAGACGGAGCTGACGCTGTGGTTGAGCCCCCACTCGTAGTCCCAGTCGCCGACGCTGCCGCTCATGCCGACGACGTAGCGCTGGCTGGTGCTGGTGAGCTCGCTGGTGCGCCTGCCGGCTTCTTCCAGCCGCATGCGCAGCTCGATCTCCGGGTCGACGTCCTGCAGGCCGCTAAGGCCGGCGAGTTCGGGCACCAGCGAGTAGTCGATGGTGCCGGTGACGCGTGCGGCCGAGCCGACGTACCAGGTCTTGGCGCGCGCCAGCGCCACTTCGGCGAAGAGTTCGTGCCCGCCGGCGATCTCGGTGACGCCGCGGCCCAGGAAGCTCAGCTTCTCGGACTTCGGGTACAGCTCGGTGTCGCGCATGTAGTCGTAGGTACAGGCTTGCGCGCCGCCGGTGCCGGTGGGCAGGTGCAGGTTGGCCGGCGGGTTGCAGTTCGGCGCCGAGAAGTTGATCGTGCGGCTGTCGATCAGCGAACCGTTGATCTGCACGCCCTGCGACTGCAGGTACTCCAGCTGATCGCCGCTGAGCCGGATGTTGGCCGGGCTCGTGTAGCCCGACAGCAGGTGCGGCAGCCGCTCGGGGATCTTCAGGTCCTTGATGAAGCTGCGCTGCGAGGTGCTGAGCGCATCGGTGCGCTGCACGTCGAAGACGCCGAAGATGTTGAAGCCGTTGTCGGCCAGCGTGCCGTAGCCGGCGGTGACCGACGCGGCGCGCTTGCCAGCGCCGCCTTCCTGGCTGTCGCCGACGTAGACGTTGACCTCGGCGCCGGTGTAGTCCTTGCGCGTGATGAAGTTGATGACGCCGGAGATCGCGTCGGTGCCGTAGACGGCCGAAGCGCCGTCCAGCAGCACCTCGATGCGGTCGATCGCCGCCGCCGGGATGTTGTTCAGGTCGACGCCGGCGTCGTCGCCGGGCGAGGCGAAGTTGGCCATGCGCCGGCCGTTGAGCAGCACCAGCGTCGACGAGGTGCCGATGCCGCGCAGATTGGCTGAATTGAAGCCCTTCTGGTCGTAGGCGCCGGGGCTGATGCTGCCGCCGTCGCTCAGGCCGCCGCTATTGGCGCTGAGGTTGCGCATCGCCTCGGCGGCGGTCGTGACGCCGGACTTGATGATCTCCTCGCGCGTGATCACCTGCACTGGCAGCGCGCTCTCGTCCTCGGTGCGCTTGATGCGCGAGCCGGTGATCTCGATGCGCTCGGCCTTGGACGGCGGCGTCGCCGTCGTCGGGGCCTGCTGGGCCGAGGCCGGGCGCACGGCGCCGACGGCGAGTAGGGCCGCGCAGGCGGCGGCAATGGGGCTGAAGCGGCGCAAGGGATCGCGGCTCATCGGTGATCCTCGGGACTGTCGTGGGTACTGTGGGTCTGATGCCCACAGCGATTGTGGTGGCAATTCACCATTCAGACACCAACGGGCAACAAGCCGGTTTCGATGACAGAAGCTGCCCTCGGGGTGTCCTGGCTTGACGCGGCGCAGGCCAAGCCGCTGCGCGCGACTCCTTCCGCGCGATGAAGCGCCGGCTTCGCCAAAGCGGTTGAAGCGCGCAAGTCGCAGAAATCGGCTTCATTCTTGGCCTCGATGGCCGAATGAAAGACACGAAGAACCCCAAGGCGCCGATCGCGGCCCGGGCGAGCGGCACGTTCTGCGCGTCGTAAGCCGCCGCAATGGCTCGGCCACGGGTTCTGCCTGCGTATGTCAGCGCGGGCAGCGCGTCGAACTCGCGCTCTCGTACCGTCAACCACGAACAAGAAAGAGGTCCCTCATGCTCGCGAAACTCAAGATAGGCCCGCGTCTGGGCCTGGCGTTCGGCTTGCTGGTCGTGCTGATGATCGCGATGTCGATCACGGCCGCGACCCAGACGCACTCGATCGCCGGCAACGTCCGCTACTTCACGACCAACATCGTCCCCAGCCTGACCACGATGAACGAGGCGCGGGGCTACCTGTCCGACCGTCGCATCCTCGAATACCGCCACCTCTCGACCGGCGACCTGGCCGAGAAGGAACAGATCCAGGCCCGCATCGCCGGCGTCGACAAGTCGCTCGACGAGAGCCTCGCGAGGTACTTCCGCGAGGACATCAGCGACGACACCGACCGTCGCAACACCGAAGCCTTCAAGGCCGCCGTCGAGACCTATCGCAGGTTGTGGCCCGACATCGAGGCCATGTCGCGCGCATCCGCCGGCGACGCCTCGCTCGAGGACCGCGCCTCCAAGCTGATGCTCGGCGACTCGGCGCAGGCGTTCACAGCCGCCGACCGCGCGGGCAAGGCCTGGATCGCTCACATGGTCGAACTGGCCTCGCGCGGCGCCGTCACGGCGTCCGAGGACGAGACCCTGGCCACCCGCTTGCTGTTCGTCGGGGGCCTGTTCGGCACGCTGCTCGGCATCGGCGCCGCCGTGCTGATGACACGTTCGGTGGTGCGGCCGCTGCGCGAGGCGGTGGACGCGGCCAACCGCGTCGCCGCCGGTGACCTGACGCAGCGCATCGAGGTGCGCCGCTACGACGAGACCGGCGAGATGCTGGCCGCGCTGGCGCGCATGCAGGAGTCGCTGGTGGCCACCGTCGGCAGCGTGCGCCGCAACGCCGAGAGCGTGGCCACCGCCAGCGCCCAGATCGCGCTGGGCAACCAGGACCTCAGCCAGCGCACCGAGGAGCAGGCCAGCGCGCTGCAGCAGACCGCCGCGACGATGAGCGAGCTCGGCGAGACCGTGCGCCACAACGCCGACAACGCCCAGCAGGCCGACCAGCTCGCGCGCAGCGCCTCCGACGCCGCCTCGCGCGGCGGCGAGGTCGTCGCCCAGGTCGTGACGACGATGAAGGACATCAACGACTCCAGCCGCCGCATCGCCGACATCATCGGCACGATCGACGGCATCGCTTTCCAGACCAACATCCTGGCGCTCAACGCCGCGGTCGAGGCGGCGCGTGCCGGCGAGCAGGGCCGCGGCTTCGCGGTCGTCGCCGGCGAGGTGCGCAACCTCGCGCAGCGTTCGGCCACGGCGGCACGCGAGATCAAGGGCCTGATCACCCACAGCGTCGAGCAGGTCGAGCAGGGCAGCACGCTGGTCGACCAGGCCGGCGCGCGCATGGACGAGATCGTCGCGTCGATCCGCCGCGTCAGCGACATCGTCGGCGAGATCAGCTCGGCCAGTGGCGAGCAGAGCCGCGGCGTCGGCCAGGTCGCCGAGGCGGTGACGCAGATGGACCAGGTGACGCAGCAGAACGCCGCGCTGGTCGAGGAGAGCGCTTCGGCCGCCGACAGCCTGCGCCAGCAGGCCGGGCTGCTGGTCGAGGCGGTCTCGGTCTTCCGCGTGGACGCCGCCGCGGCTGTGCCGCGCCATGCGCCGGTGCCCGCAGCCGTGGCGCCCGTCTCGGCGCCGGTCGCGCCGCCGGTCGCGCTGGCGCCTGCCGCCCGGCCGGCGCCAGCGAGCAAGCCGGCCAAGGCCGCGCCGGCTCCCGCACCCGCGGCGGCCACGGCGCCGGCGGCCGACGACGACTGGACGAGCTTCTGAGTCGTCCAGGCTTTGCGCACAATCGGGGCACGGCCGCGGCGCCGAGCGTCAGCCGCCCCGATCCTCAGGAGCTTCGATGGACATTGCGCATCCGTACCTGATGTTCCTCGGCGACGTGCACGACCAGCTCGCCGCCAAGACCGCCCACGGCATCGTCGACTGGCGTCGAGAGTGGTGTCTCGGCCAGACCCGGTTGCCCGGCTGCCAGGCCGACCTCGGCCTGCCCGAGATGACGATCGCCGAAGGCGTGGCCGCCGGCGCGAAGACGCTGATCGTCGGCGTCGCCAACGCCGGCGGAGTGCTGCCGGCGCACTGGGTGGCGACCATCGTCCAGGCCATCGAGGCCGGGCTCGACGTCGCCAGCGGGCTGCACGTGCGCCTGGGCCAGATCCCCGAGATCCGCGAGGCCGCGGCGCACAACGGCGTGCAGCTCTTCGACGTGCGCCACAACGACCAGACCTTCGCCACCGGCAAGGGCACCAAGCGCTCCGGGCTGCGGCTGCTGACCGTCGGCACCGACTGCTCGTCGGGCAAGAAGTACACCGCGCTGGCGCTGGAACGTGCGATGCGCGCCCGCGGCCTGGACGCCGACTTCCGCGCCACCGGCCAGACCGGCGTCTTCATCTCCGGCCACGGCGTGGCCATCGACGCCGTCGTCGCCGACTTCATCTCCGGCGCCGTCGAATGGCTGGCGCCGGCCGCCGCACCCGGCCACTGGGACCTGATCGAAGGCCAGGGCTCGCTGTTCCACCCCTCGTTCGCCGGCGTCTCGCTGGGCCTGCTGCATGGCGCCCAGCCCGACGCCTTCGTCGTCTGCCACGAGCCGACGCGGCGCACGATGCGCGGCGTGACGCACGCGCTGCCGACGATCGCCGAGGTCATCGAGCTGACCGTGCGCTGCGGCCGGCTGACCAACCCGGCGATCCGCCCGGTCGGCATCGCGATCAACACCAAGGCGCTGGGCGAGGCCGAGGCGCGCGCACTGCTGGCCGAGCTGGCGCACGAACACGGCCTGCCGGCCACCGACCCGGTGCGCTACGGCGTCGACGTGCTCGTCGACCGCCTGCTCGCCGACTTCCCCGAGAGCGGCCGTGTCTGAGGCCCGCCTCGAGGTCGCGGTCGAGCGCTGGCCGATCGCCGGCGGCTTCACGATCTCGCGCGGTACCAAGACCGAGGCCGTGGTCGTCGTCGCCAGCGTCACGCAGGGCGGCGTGACCGGGCAGGGCGAGTGCGTGCCCTACGCGCGCTACGGCGAAACGGTCGAGGGCGTTGCCGAACTGATGCGTGCCCAGTCCGCCTGGCTCGCTGCCGGCGGCCGGCGTGCCGATCTCGCCGCCGCGATGCCGGCCGGCGCGGCCCGCAACGCGCTCGACGCCGCGCTCTGGGCGCTGGAGGCGCGTCGCGCCGGCCGCCCGGTCTGGGCGCAGGCCGGCCTGCCCGAGCCGCAGCCGACCGTCACCGCCTACACACTGAGCCTGGGCGACCCCGGCACGATGGCCGCCGCCGCGGCGCGCGCCGCCGAGCGTCCGCTGCTGAAGGTCAAGCTCGGCGGCGACGGCGACGAGGAGCGCATCCGTGCCGTTCGCGCCGCGGCGCCCGGCGCGACGCTGATCGTCGACGCCAACGAGGCCTGGAGCGAAGCGAACCTGGACCGCCACCTCGCCGCCTGCGCCCAGGCCGGCGTCGCCTTGATCGAGCAGCCGCTGCCGGCCGCCGCCGACGCGGTGCTCGAAGGCTTCGCCTCGCCGGTGCCGCTGTGCGCCGACGAGAGCTTCCACGGCCGCGAGACGCTGGACACCGTCGCGCGGCGCTACGCCTATGTCAACGTCAAGCTCGACAAGACCGGCGGCCTCACCGAGGCGATCGAGGTGGCGAACGCGGCGCGCGAACGCGGCCTCGGGCTGATGGTCGGCTGCATGCTCGGCACTTCGCTGGCCATGGCGCCGGCCTTCCTGCTCGCGCCCTGGGCGCGTTTCGTCGACCTCGACGGCCCGCTTCTGCTGGCGCGCGACCGCGTGCCGGGCTTCGCCTTCGACGGCAGCCTGATGCAGCCGGCGCCCGCCGGGCTCTGGGGCTGAGGACCTCAGGCGCCGTTCGGCGCTAGGGAAAACTCCGGCGCGGCCGGCGTCGCGGCGCGCCACAGTCGCAGGCCGCGGCACGCGGCCTGCCGTCATCGTGACGCGGGCGTGGCCGCGACACGGGGCCACGAGCCCCGTTCGCAGGAGTTTCCCCATGCTGGTCCGCAAGATCCACCACGTCGCCTACCGCTGCCGCGACGCGCGCGAAACCGTCGAGTGGTACGAGCGCCATCTCGGCATGCGCTTCATCCTCGCGATCGCCGAGGACGAGGTGCCGTCGACCAAGGCGCCCGACCCCTACATGCACGTCTTCCTCGACGCCGGCGGCGGCAACGTGCTCGCCTTCTTCGAGCTGCCGACCCAGCCGGCGATGGACCGCGACCGCAACACGCCGGCCTGGGTGCAGCATCTGGCGCTGCAGGTCGACTCGGTCGACACGCTGCTGGCGACCAAGGCGCGGCTCGAAGCCGCCGGCATCGAGGTCGTCGGCCCGACCGACCACACGATCTTCCGCAGCATCTATTTCTTCGATCCCAACGGCCACCGGCTGGAACTGGCCGCCGACTGTGCGACGCCCGAGATGATGTCGCGGCTGGACGCCGTCAAGCGCGAGATGCTCGACGAATGGAGCCGCACGAAGAAGGCGCCCAAACACGCCGCCTGGATGCACGACGGCAGCCTCGCGAAGGAGGACGCATGAGGCCCGGCGTCGACGAGACCCATGACCCGGCGCTCACGAGCTGGGTCGAGTCGGCCAACGCCGAAGGCACCGACTTCCCGCTGCAGAACCTGCCGTTCGCCGTCTTCCGCCGCGCCGGCAGCAGCCAGGCCTGGCGCGGCGGCGTCGCGATCGGTGACCAGGTGCTGGACCTGGCCGCGCTGCAGGCCGCCGGTGTCGCCGACGGGCGCGCCGCCGAGGCGCTGGCGCTGGCCGCCGGCGAGACGCTGAACCCGCTGATGGCCGCCGGCCGCGGCCACTGGCAGGCGCTGCGCCAAACGCTGTCGCGCCTGCTGCGTGCCGGTGCGCTCGAACGCCGCCGCCTCGAAGCCGCGCTGGTGCCGCAGGCCGCGGCCGAGTTCACGCTGCCGGCGCAGATCGGCGACTACACCGACTTCTACACCTCGATCCACCACGCGACCAACGTCGGCAAGCTCTTCCGCCCCGACCACCCGCTGCTGCCCAACTACAAGTGGGTGCCGATCGGCTATCACGGGCGCGCCTCGAGCATCGTCGTCTCCGGCACCGGCATCCGCCGGCCCTGCGGCCAGCTGATGCGGCCCGACGCCGAGTACCCCGAGCTGGCGCCGACGCGCCGGATGGACTTCGAGCTCGAGCTCGGCCTCTTCGTCGGCCCCGGCAATGCACTGGGCGAGCCGGTGCCGATCGGCGCCGCCGAAGACCGGATCTTCGGCGTCTGCCTGCTCGACGACTGGTCGGCGCGCGACCTGCAGGCCTGGGAGTACCAGCCGCTGGGCCCGTTCCTGGCGAAGAACTTCGCGACGACGATCTCGCCCTGGGTCGTGACGCTGGAAGCGCTGGCGCCGTTCCGTGTCGGCGCCGCGCGCCGGCCGGCCGGCGACCCGCGGCCGCTGCCTTACCTGGATTCGCCCGCGGCGGCCGAGGTCGGCGCCGTCGACCTGCAGCTCTCGGTCGAACTGCAGACCGCGGCGATGCGCGCACGCGGCGAAGCCGGCGCGACGATCAGCCGCACCAGCTGGCGCCACGCCTACTGGACGATGGCCCAGCTCGTCGCCCACCACAGCGTCAACGGCTGCAATCTGCGCCCGGGCGATCTGCTGGGCACGGGCACGCTGTCGGGGCCGACGCCGGGCGAAGCCGGCGCGCTGATCGAGCTGTCGGTCGGCGGCAAACGCCCGGTGGGACTGCCCGGCGGCGAGCAGCGTTGTTTTCTCGAAGACGGCGACGCCGTCGTGCTGCGTGGCTGGTGCGAAGCGCCCGGCCGGCGCCGCATCGGCCTGGGCGAATGCCGCGGCACGGTGCTGCCGGCGGCGAGCTGAACGCGACTTAACTCACGCCGCGGGCCGCCAGACCCGCCGAGCTCGGGGAGGGCGCCGGCGCGCGCGGCGGCCTAGACTCGGTGCGCCGATGAAGCCGCGCCGCCACCTCCCCGGAGCGCGCGCCGCCCGCCGCGGCAGCGCCGTCCTCGCCGCCAGCCTGTTCTGGCTGGCCGCCGCGCACGCGCAGGCGGTGCCTGACCTGTCCTCCCTGCCACGCCCCGAGACGCCGCCGCCCGAACGCGGCCCCGTCGTGCCGGCGCAGGTGGAACGCTGGCGCGCCGAGGCCAAGGCCTACGAGTACGGCGACGGCGTGCCGCGCGACGCCGTGCTGGCGGCCCAGCTCTATTGCCGTGCCGCGCGTTACGGCGACGCCGAATCGCAGTTCAACCTGGCCTGGATGCTGACCAACGCACGCGGCATCGAACGCGACGAGGCCCAGGCCGCGCACCTGTTCGCCGCCGCCGCGGAGCAGGGCCTGCCGCAGGCGGTCAACATGGCCGCCAGCCTGGGCACGCCGCTCGGGCCGCCGCCGCCTTGCCTGCGCCCGCCCGAGCAGGACCCGGTCACCGCCGCCGCCAAACCCGCCCCGGCGCCGCGCGCCCGGCCCGGCCTGCGCGCGCCGGCCTCGGCTTTCGCCGCCTTGCCGCCGCCTGCGAACGCGCCGCAGCCTATCGTGCGTTTCGTCGACCTCGTGGCGCCCGAGTACAAGCTCGCGCCGCAGCTGGTGCTGGCGGTGATGGCCACCGAGAGCGGCTTCGACCCCGGCGCGCTGTCGCCGAAGAACGCCCAGGGCCTGATGCAGCTGATGCCCGACACCGCGGCGCGTTTCAAGGTGCGCAAGCTGTCGGACCCGGTGGAGAACATCCGCGGCGGCATGGCCTATCTGCGCTGGCTGCTGGCCTATTACCAGGGCGACGTGCTGTTCACACTGGCCGCCTACAACGCCGGCGAAGGCGCGGTCGACCGCTACCGCGGCGTGCCGCCGTACGCCGAGACACGCGCCTACGTGCGCCGCATCCTGGCCTCGCTGGGCGGGCAGCGCTGGCATCCGTACGACGCCAGCGTCACGCCGCCGTCGCCGATGCTGGCGACGCTGTCGGCCGCCGCGGCGCTGCCGAACAGGCTGCGCTGACGGCGGTTCAGGCCGTCACTTCGACGCGCGTGCCGTCGGGCGTCTCGATCACCGCTTCGTAGAAGCCGTCGCCGGTCCGGCGCGGCGCCGAGACCAGGCAGCCCTCGGAGGCGCAGAGCGTGGCCAGCGCGTCGACGGCCGCCGCGTCGCCGAGCGAGATCGCGACGTGGTCCCAGCCGACGGCGTCGCCGGCCGGCGCGTCGGCCAGCCAGGGCGCGGCCATAAGTTCCAGCCGCAGCGCATCGCCGGGCAGCGTCGCGAAGACCGAGACGAAACCCGGCCGGCGTTCGCTGCGGTAGGGCGGGGCGATCGTGGCGTCGAACAGGCGTTGCCAGAAGGCGGCCGAGGCGTCGAGATCGCGGGTCCAGAGGGCGACGTGGGCGAGGGGCATCGGGGTTCTCCTGCAGGGCTCAGACCGGCGCGTCGGCGCGGCACAGCGTGGCGCCGGCGGCGGCCAGCGCGGCGGCGTCGGCGTCGTGTTCGACGATCACCGTGCCCAGCGCCTGCAGCGCCGCGAAACGGTGCGGGGCGCGCGTGCCGAGCTTGTCGTTCGTCACCATCACCACGCGCTCGCGGCTGGCGGCCAGCAGCGCACGCTTGAACTCGGCGTCGGCCGCGTCGTGCGCGCTGGCGCCGGTCTCGGCCGAGATGGCGCAGGCGCCGACGAAGGCGCGGTCCACGTCCAGGCGCTGCAGCGCCAGCAGCGCGGTCGCGTCGACGCAGCCGCCGACCGTCGGGTCGACGATGCCGCCCAGCATCAGCAGGCGCAGGTCCTGACGGCGCAGCAGTGCCGCGGCGATGTCGACCGAGTTCGTCGCCACGGTGAGCTCGTGGTCCTCGGGCAGCAGTTCGGCGAGCACGAGGTTGGTGCTGCCGTTGTCGAGGAACAGGAATTCGCCGCGGCGCACGGTGGCGGCCGCCGCCCGGGCGAGTGCACGTTTGCGCACGATGTCGACGCCGCTGCGCGCGGCCATCGGCAATCCGCCCGGGGCCGGCGGCAAGGCGCCACCGTAGACACGCCGGCAGCGGCCCTCGGCGGCCAGCGCGCGCAGGTCGCGGCGGATGGCGTCTTCGGACACGGAGAACTCGGCGGCCAAGGCCGCGGCAGCAACGCCTTGGCCGGCGGCCAGGCGGGCGGCGATGAGGTCGCGGCGGGCGAGCGGGACGTCGTGGGCTTCCATGTGGCTAGGATAAACGTGCACAAACAAGAATGCAAACGTGCAACTTCTAGCGCATCGTCGGCAGGGATTACGTCGATAGGCAATAAAGGTCGACGTCAGTAATGTCCCGGCATGGCCACCGACCCCCGATCGCTGATCCTCAGTCTGCTGCTCGGCGCCGAACGCAGCGGCGACCCGACGCTGGCGGTGCCCGAGCTGCTGGCCGCCGCGGCACTGTTCGGCCTGCCCGAGAACGCCGTGCGCGTCGCGTTGACGCGGGCCGCCGCGGCCGGCCTGCTGCTGTCGCCGGCGCGTGGGCGTTACGCGCTGGGGCCGGCGGCGCGGCCGCTGGCCGACGCGGTGCTGGCCTGGAAACGCCTGCCCGAACGCCTCGTGCACTGGCGCGGCGACTGGCTGGCGGTGCACGTCGGCGCCGCCGGCCGCAGCGACCGGCCGGCGCTGCGCGCGCGCGAGCGCGCTTTCGGCCTGCTCGGGCTGGCCGAGTTCGAACGCGGCCTGCATCTGCGGCCCGACAACCTGGCCGGCGGCGTCGAGGCGCTGCGCGAGCGCCTGGCCGCGCTGCTGCCCGACGGCGCCGCCGCCGGCACCGTGTTCGTGCTCGGCGGGCTGTCCGGCGCCGACAGCGCGCGCGCCTGCTCGCTCTGGGACACCGGGGCACTGGACGCCGGCTACCGCGACGGCACGGCGCTGCTCGCCGCCTGGCTGGACGCCGCGCCCGGCCTGCCGCCCGAGCAGGCGGCGCGTGAATCCTTCGAACTGGGCGGCGAGGCCATCCGCCGCCTGGTCTTCGACCCGTTGCTGCCCGCGCCGCTGGTCGACGCCGAGGCCCGTGCGCGCTACGTGCGCACCGTCGAACGTTTCGACGCCGCCGGCCAGGCCGTCTGGCAAGGCTTTCTCGCCCGGGCGCGCGCCGCCCGCGCCACCGAACCCGAGGAGATCCGCCGATGAACACGAACGCCAGCGCGCTGGCCGAGACCCACGAGGTCTTCAACGTCGGGGCCGAGCTGCCCGACCACGACGCCTACCGCAGCGATGCGGCGCTGGTCGAAGCCGTCGTGCGCGAAGGCGCGGCCTGGGCCGACGACGAACTCGGCGCCTTCGGCCGCCTGACCGGCTCGGCCGCCTACCGCGAACTGGGCGCCGAGGCCAACCGTCACCCGCCCGAACTCGACACCCACGACCGTTTCGGCCGCCGCGTCGATCTCGTGCGTTTCCACCCCGCGTACCACGAGCTGATGCGCACGGCGATCGGGCACGGGCTGCATGCGTCGCCGCACACCGCGCCGCGCCCGGGTGCGAACGTCGCCCGCGCGGCCCGGTTCTACCTGCAGAGCCAGGTCGAGGCCGGCCACGGCTGCCCGGTGACGATGACCTTCGCCTCGGTGCCGACGCTGCGCACGACGCCGGCGCTGGCCGAAGCCTGGCTGCCGCGCGTCACCGCCCGCGTCTACGACCCGCGCAACGTGCCCGACGCCCAGAAGGCCGGTGTCACCATCGGCATGGCGATGACCGAGAAGCAGGGCGGCTCGGACGTGCGCGCGAACACCACCCAGGCGCGGCCGGCCGGCGCCGGCGGCGTCTACGAACTCGTCGGCCACAAGTACTTCGTCTCGGCGCCGATGTGCGACGCCTTCCTCGTGCTGGCCCAGGCACCGGGCGGGCTGACCTGCTTCCTGCTGCCGCGCTGGCGGCCCGACGGCACGAAGAACCCGCTGCAGCTAGTGCGGCTGAAACGCAAGATGGGCAACCTCGCCAACGCCAGCAGCGAGACCGAGCTGCGCGGCGCGCTCGCCTGGCGCGTCGGCGACGAAGGCCGCGGCGTGCGCACGATCATCGAGATGGTCGCCTGCACGCGTTTCGACTGCATGGTCGGCTCCAGCGCCGGCCAGCGTGCCGCCACGGCGCTGGCGCTGCATCACACCGCGCTGCGCTCGGCCTTCGGCCGCCGCCTGGCCGAGCAGCCGCTGATGAAGAACGTGCTCGCCGACCTGGCGCTGGAGAGCGAAGCCTCGCTGGCGCTGACGATGCGCCTGGCGCGTGCGCTGGACCGCCGCGGCGACGCCCACGAAGACGCGCTGGTGCGCCTGGGCACGGCGATCGGCAAGTACTGGGTCTGCAAGCGCACGGCGGCCCATGCCGCCGAGGCGATGGAGTGCATCGGCGGCAGCGGCGTCATGGAAGACGGCCCGTTCCCGCGCCTGTACCGCGAGGCGCCGGTCAACGCGATCTGGGAGGGCAGCGGCAACGTGCAGTGCCTGGACATGCTGCGCGCGCTGGAGAAGGCGCCGGCGGCGCTGCACGCCTTCTTCGCCGAGCTGGCGCTGGCGCGCGGCGCCGACCGCCGGCTCGACCGCTGGGTCTCGGCGCTGCAGGACGAGTTCGCGGATCTCTCCGACCTGGAGTTCCGCGCCCGCGGCCTCGTCGACCGCATGGCGCTGGCGCTGCAGGCCTCGCTGCTGGTGCGCCACGCCCCGGCGGCGGTGGCCGACGCCTTCTGCGCCTCGCGCCTGGACGGCGGCGGCGCGCGCCAGTACGGCACGTTGCCGCGTGGGGTCGACGCGGCGGCGATCGTGGCGCGGGCGATGCCAGCGCTGTAGCCGCACGCCGCTCAGCGCGGCATCAGAAAGGTGCTCGCCTCCACGACCCGCGGGCCCTCGCGGCCGTCGGCCGGCTCGAAGACCAGGCGGATCGCGCGCACGCGTTCGCCGTCGGCCACCGCCGGCGCGCGCACGCTCAGCGGCAGCGTGTGTTCGCCGGCCGGCGCCAGCTCGATGGTGGCGGCGCCCAGCACCTCGGCGCCGGCCAGGCCCTGCACGCGCGCCTGCAACCGCCAGGCGTGTTCGCTGGCGTTGGTCAGGCGCACGCGGTAGACGTTCTCCACCCAGCCCGGCTCGGCCTCGCGGGCCATCACGCCGCGGTCGCGCATCAGGTCCACACGCACCGGCGAACGTGTCACCAGCCCGGCGGCCAGCGCGGTTCCGACGCCCAGCAGCAGCGCGCCGTAGACCGGCACGCGCCAGCGCCGCGTCGGCGCCGGCTGGCCGTCGAAGCGGCGCTGGCTGTCGAAACGGATCAGCCCGCGTGCGTCGCCCAGCTTGTCCATCACCGTGTCGCAGGCGTCGACGCAGACGCCGCAGCTGATGCACTCGCTCTGCAGACCGGCGCGGATGTCGATGCCGGCCGGACAGACCTGCACGCACAGCGTGCAGTCGACGCAGGCCCCCTGGCCGCGCGCGGCGGCGCTCTCGCCGCGGGCGCGGTGGCCACGCGGTTCGCCGCGCTGGCGGTCGTAGCCGACGATGTGCGAGTCGGGGTCGAGCATCGACCCCTGGAAACGCGCGTAAGGGCACATGTGGCGGCAGACCTGCTCGCGCAGCAGCCCGGCGTTCAGGTAGGTGAAGCCGCCATAGACCAGAGCCCAGAAGGCGTACCAGCCGGCGCTGGCGGCCAGCAGCGACGGCAGCAGCTCGCGCATCGGCGTGAACCAGGCGACGAAGCTGATGCCGGTCCACAACGACAGCGTGGTCCAGGCCAGATGCTTGCCGCCGCGGCGCGCGAGCTTGGCGGCACTCCAGGGCGCCGCGTCCAGGCGCTGGCGCGCCGCACGTTCGCCTTCGAAACGCGCTTCCAGCCAGATGAACATCTCGGTGTAGACCGTCTGCGGGCAGGCGAAGCCGCACCACAGCCGCCCGGCCAGCGCGGTGACGAAGAACAGCAGCAGCGCGCTGAACACCAGCAGTCCGCTGAGGAACACCATGTCCTGCGGCACCAGCACCAGGTCGAAGAGGTAGAAGCGCTGCGTCTCCAGGCTGAACAGCACCGCCGGCCGGCCGTTCCACTGCAGCCAGGGCAGGCCGTAGAACACCGCCTGCGTCAGCCACACCAGCGCCCAGCGCCAGCGCGTGTAGCGGCCGTACGTCGACCGCGGGTGGATCTTCAGCCGCGGCGTCAGCAGCGGCGTGTGGCCGCCGGCGGCCACGGGCTTCAAAGGGATCACGCGGGAGGGATGGCTCATGGCGTCTTGCGGGAAGTCAAGCGCACTGTGCCGCGCCGCATCTGATCCGATAAGACTCAGAAGAGCGCCAAAAAACCGGATCAGATGCCCACGCCGGGGACATGCCGCCGGGCCGCTGCCGACGGCGCTACATTGGGCCCGTCACCCTGGAACCGGATCAGTGAAGCGCTACGAACGTTATGCCGAGGAGATCGCCGAACTGATCCGCAGCGGCACGCTGCGGCCCGGCGAGCGCCTGCCCTCGGTGCGCCAGGCCAGCGCCAGCCGGCGCATCAGCCCGGCGACGGTCTTCGAGGCCTATTACCGGCTGGAAGCGCGCGGGCTGATCCAGGCCCGGCCGCGTTCGGGCTACTACGTCGCCGAGCCGGTGGCCGCGCGTGCCGCCGAGCCGGCGACGGCCTCGCCGAGCCCGCGCACGACCGAAGTCGAGATCAGCGAACTGGTCTTCGACGTGCTCGGCTCGACACGCCGGCCCGACGTCGTGCCGTTGGGCTCGGCCTTCCCGAGCCCGGCGCTGTTCCCGCTGGACGCGCTGGCGCGCACGCTGACGCCGGCGATGCGCCGCCTGGACGCCGGCCGCATCGTCGAGGAGCTGACCACCGGCAGCGAGGCGCTGCGCCGGCAGATCGGCCTGCGCTACGTCGTCGCCGGCACCGCGGTCGACGCGCGCGAACTGGTCGTCACCGACGGCGCGATGGAGGCGCTGAACCTGTGCCTGCAGGCCGTCACGCGGCCCGGCGACCTGGTCGCCGTCGAGTCGCCGACCTTCTACGCCGCGCTGCAGGCGCTGGAGCGGCTGCAGCTGCGCGCCGTCGAGGTCGCGACGCACCCGCGCCACGGCATCGAGGTCGACTCGCTGGCCGAGGTGCTGCAGCGCCACCCGGTGAAGGCCTGCTGGTTCATGCCCAGCTTCCAGAACCCGCTGGGCAGCCTGATGCCAGAGGCGAACAAACGCGCGCTGGTCGAGCTGCTGGCGCGCCACGGCGTGCCGCTGATCGAGGACGACGTCTACGGCGAGCTGCACTTCGGCGCCCGCCGCCCGCCGCCGGCCAAGGCCTTCGACCGCGACGGGCTGGTGATGCACTGCAGCTCGTTCTCCAAGTGCCTGGCGCCCGGTTACCGCGTCGGCTGGACGGCGGCGGGGCGCTACGCCCAGGCGGTGCAGCGGCTGAAGCTGATGACGACGCTGACCACCGCGATGCCCTCGCAGGAGGCGCTGGCCGCCTACCTGCAGCACGGCGGCTACGACCGCCACCTGCGCCAGCTGCGCCAGGCGCTGGCCGACAGCCAGGCGCGCATGCTGGCCGCGCTGGCGCGCCACTTCCCGGCCGGCACGCGCGTCACGCGGCCCGAGGGCGGCTACTTCCTCTGGGTCGAGCTGCCCGACGGCGTCGATGCGCTGCTGCTGCAGCGCCAGGCGGCGGCGCACGACATCGGCCTGGCGCCGGGCCACCTGTTCTCGGCCGACCGGCGCTTCGCACGCTGCCTGCGGCTGAACTATGGCCACCCGGCCGATGCGCGCGTGGAACCGGCCTTGCGCACGCTGGGCCGTCTGGTGCACGAGCAGCGCCGCCCCCCTGAACCGCTGCCGCGCGCTCCCTAGGGGGTGACGCGCTCCGGTCGCCTTCCTACAGTCCGTCCTCCCTGCGGAGGAAGTCAGCATGGCGGGAACGGCGGACAAGGTCTTTCTGCGGGCCTTCAGATGGTTTCAGGCCGCAGTGGCCGAGTTGCAGTCCCAAGTCCCGCTGCCGGCGCTGGCCACGCCGCTGGGCGATGCGCTGCGCACCCGGCTCGGCCTGCAGCTCGACAAGACCGAGGCCACGGTCGACCCGGCGGGCTTTGCCGCCACGCATGCGGCGGCCGAGTCGCTGGCGCTGGCCACGCTGGTCACCGGCGAGACGCTGGCCGCATTGCGCACGCTGGGCGAGGTGCTGGCCGAGCTGCAGGCCGGCGCCGCCGACCTCGGCGACCTGGTCAAGGTCGTGCGCCAGATCGACCGCCTGCTCGGCGCCAGCCCGGGCAAGCCGCCGTCGGCGTATTCGCTGGCCAAGCTGCTGCTGATCGTCTCCGGCGACGCCGACGAGCCCGACACCCGCCCGCCGGCGCGCCGCCTGGTCTACCTGCTCAAGGGCGAGAACCCCGACGGCAATGCGCTGTCCGACGCCGCCGTCGCCGAGCCCCAGGCCATCGTCGCGCTGGCGCTGATGGCCGTGGGCACCGTCATCGACCGCGGTTTCGGCAGCGACGACGCCGACGCCGGCATGCCCGCCGCAGCGCTGCCAGCGGCGGCGATCCCGCTGCCGCCGGCCCAGCTGACCCGGGAGTTCGAACTCGCCAAGTCGGCCGACGCCGCACGCAAGCTGGTGCTGCAGCTCGGTTGGGACGGCGCCGCGGCGCCGCCGAAGCTGCACGCGCGGCTGCGCAGCACGCTGGCCGCAGAGCAGGCCGCCGGCGACGGGTTCGTCGTCGGCCTGACGGCCAGCAACGAGGTTGCGCTGGCTTTCGCCTTGCCGCCGCTGGCGCCGCTGCCGGCCAGCCTGCCGCGGCCCGAGTTCAGCGGCGCGGTCGAGCTCGGCCTGGTCTTCGGCCGCCGCAACGCCGCCCAGCCGCTGCGCCTGGGGCCGGCGGACGGTACGCACTTCGCGATCGGCGAGCTTTCCGGCGCCATCGTGCTGAAGAACCTGGAGCCGCGGCTGGAGTTCGACCTGAAGGACAGCCGCCTGGTGCTGAAGGTCGGCGACGACCCGTTTCTCGGCGCCATCCTCGGCGACCAGATCGAGGTCGCGCTGGCCTTCGGCCTGGTCGCCGACCGCGCCGGCGGCCTGCGGTTGAAGGACGGCACCGGGCTGCGCGCGACGATCCCGCTGGAGGCGATCCCGAACTCGCCGGTGCAGATCCCATTCCTGACTTTCGAGCTGCGCAAGGCTGACGGCCTGAACCGCGTCGAGCTCGAGCTCTCGGGCTCGTTCCAAGTGCAGATCGGGCCGTTCCAGGGTTCGATCGACCGCCTGGGCACGACGCTGAACCTGCAGAACCTGCTGGCCGGCGTGGCCGCCGCCGACTGGGGGCTCAAGCCGCCGTCGGGCGCCGGGCTGGCGATCGACGCCGGCGTCTTGAAGGGCGGCGGCTTCCTGCTCTTCGACCCGCAGCGCGGCGAGTACGGCGGCATCCTCGACATCCGCCTGATGCAGATCGGCGTCAAGGCGATCGGCCTGCTGGGCACGAAGAACCCGCAGGGCTGGTCGCTGCTGCTGATCATCGCCGCCAACCTGCCGCCGATCCAGCTCGGCTTCGGCTTCACGCTGACCGGGCTGGGCGGGCTGATCGGCGTGCAGCACACGATCGACCGCGACGTGCTGTCCAACGGCCTGGCCGCCGGCTCGCTGGACAGCTTCCTGTTCCCGCAGAACCCGGTGGCCAACGCGCCGCAGCTGTTCAACCAGCTGCGCGTGATCTTTCCGTTCAAGGCCGGCGGCTTCGTCATCGGGCCGATGCTGGAGCTGGGCTGGGGCACGCTCAGCTTGGTCACCGCACGTCTCGGGCTGCTGATCGAACCGAGCCAGATCGTCTTCGTCGGCCAGGTCATCGTGCAGCTGCCGCCGCTGGTCGACAAGAGCCTGGCGATCCTGCGCCTGCAGGTCGACTTCGCCGGCGGCGTTGTCTTCGACCCGCTGCAGATCTGGTTCGACGGCGTGCTGCGCGACTCGCGCGTGCTGTTCATCTCGCTGCACGGCCAGTTCGCCTTCCGCGCCGTCTTCGGCGACCGGCCGAGCTTCCTGATCAGCGCCGGCGGTTTCCACCCGCGTTTCACCGACCTGCCGCCGGGCTTGCCGAGCCCGTTCCAGCGTGTCGGCTGCGAGTTCTCGATCGGCATCGTCGGGATGAGCTTCGACGGCTACTTCGCCGTCACCTCGGCGACGGTGCAGGGCGGCGCGGCGCTGCGCGTCTGGGGCGACGTCGGCATCGCCAGCTTCGAGGGCGGCTTCGAGTTCAACGCCATCGTCTACCTGGTGCCGAAGTTCCGCTTCGAGACCGACATCCACGTCTTCGCCGGCGTCGAGGTCTTCGGCATCGACTTCGCCAGCGTCGACATCTACGGCCTGCTGGCCGGCCCCGGGCGCTGGCACATCATCGGCCGCGCCGAGGTGCACACGCCGTGGCCGCTGCCGGACTTCGGTTTCCACGTCGACGAGGAGTGGGGCGAGGAGCGCGAGACCATCGTGCGCCGCGTGCGCCTGGTCGACGCGCTGCGGCCCGAGCTGGAGAACCTGGCCAACTGGTCGGCCCAGCTCGCCCAGGACGGCGACGCCTTCGCCAGCTTCGCCAAGCCGCAAACGCCGGCCGACGCGCCGGCGTCGCTGATCGCGCATCCGAACGCGCTGCTGCAGTTCGTGCAGAAGCGCCTGCCGCTGGCCAAGCGGCTGGACAAGCTGGGCTCGGACGCGATCGACGGCGCTCGCGAGATCGCGGTCGAGACGCTTGTCTTCGGCGGGCAGCCCCAGGCGCCCGACCGCACGCTCGCCGACCCGTTCCCGGCGGCGCAGTTCCTGGAGATGAACCAGGACGACCTGCTCGGCAAACCCTCGTTCGACCGCTTCACGTCCGGGTTCGAGGTCGGCCAGCGCGAGTACCGCTTCGGCGCCGCGGTGGCCGAGGTCTTCGACTACGAGGAGGTCAACCTGTCGATCGACAAGAGCGACGGCCGCCTGGCGCTGCCCGGCCTGGCGCTGGAGGCGCACCGCCAGTGGGCGCTGGAAGTCGGCGCCACCGGGCGCTCGCCGCTGCGCCGCAAACGTGCGCTGTCGCCGGCCGAGGAGCTGAAGCTGGGCGTCAGGCCGCCGCCGCTGGCGGCGCTGGACGCCGGCCTGGGCACCCTGGCCGCGCGCCCGCTGGGCGGCATGGCGGCCAGTTCGTATTT
The DNA here is from genome assembly GCF_000284255.1 of Rubrivivax gelatinosus IL144. Taxonomy (NCBI): domain Bacteria; kingdom Pseudomonadati; phylum Pseudomonadota; class Betaproteobacteria; order Burkholderiales; family Sphaerotilaceae; genus Rubrivivax; species Rubrivivax gelatinosus. Next base: position 2,815,362 of record NC_017075.1, on the reverse strand, counting down.
CCACGCCGAGGACGCCGCCGCCGGCGCCTTGGTCGTCGAGCAGTTCGAGACCGCGTTCTGACGGAGCCGCACGATGGCCATCTGCTACCAGTTCCTGCCCTGGGTGCGGCGCGGGCTCGGCGTCGCGCTCGACACCGTCGATCACCTGGGGGCGCTGCCGCCTCACGGTCGCGCGAGCATCGGCATCCAGCTCGCCGGGTTGCCGGACGGCGGGAACGTCGCGCCGCTCACGGTCCAGCTCTACGGCCCGGGCGACGTCGTCGGCCTGGACACGCGGCTCGTCGTGCGCACCGACCCGCGGCCGGGCACGACGAACTTCGAGCCCAACTACCTGGCGATCGTCGAGTTCGACCCGCCCGACCTGCCGTGGATGCTGACGCCGGCGCTGGCCAACGCCGACGACCGGCTGCGGCCCTGGCTGGTGCTGGTCGTGCTGCGCCGCGACCGCTGCGGCCGGCCGCGCCTGCAAGGCCAGGCGCCGCTGCCGCAGATCCGCGTGCCGGCCGAACACCTCGCCGAGGAACTGCCGCCGCTGGCCGAGTCCTGGTCCTGGGCGCATGCGCAGGTGGTCAGCGCGCGAGCCGCGGGCGACGTCGACGGCATCCGCGCCGACCTGCAGGGCGACCCGCGTTCCAACGTTTCGCGCCTGGTCTGCCCGCGCCGGCTGGCGCCCGACACCGACTACGTCGCCTGCGTCGTGCCGGCGTTCGAGCCCGGCCGGCTGCGCGGGCTGGGGCAGGCCGGCGACTCGGCGCCGACCGAGCTGCAGCCGGCCTGGAACCCGCAGGCCGGCGCCGACGTCGTGCTGCCGGTCTATCACCACTGGGAGTTTTCGACCGGCGCCCAGGGCGACTTCGAGTCGCTGGCGCGGCGACTGCGCAGCCCGAAGAAGTGGCAGAACGACCCGGCGACGAGCGCGCTGCTGGGCCGCGTCGGCACCTCGCCGATGAGCGTCGACGCGCTGCTCGACGGCGACGCGCCGGCGCAGCTGACGACGATGGAAGGCGCGCTGGTGCCGCTGGGCTACGTGCCGGGCTCGCCGCCGGCCGCCGAACACGCAGCCAGCCTGGCGGCGATCGTCGACACGCCGGCCGGGCAGGTCGACAACCCCGTCGAGGACGAGCCCGACGGCAGCGTGCGCCATCAGGAGGTCAAGCCGCCGCTGTACGGCGCCTGGCACGCCCGCCGCCATGCGGTGACGCCGGCCGACGAGCCCGGCTGGTGGCTGGCCGGGCTGAACCTGAACCCGCGTTACCGCGCCGCCGCCGGCTACGGTGCCGAAGTCGTGCGGCGTCACCAGGAAGACTACGTCGACGCCTGCTGGGACCAGGTCGGCACGATCCGCGAGGCCGCGCAGCTTCTGAACTTCACGCGCCTGGCGATCGAGGTGCAGCGCGCGCTGAAGGCGCGCCACTTCGACCCGCTGCCGCCCGAGCGGCTGCTGCAGCTGGCCGGCCCGGCGCTGGCGCGCATCGAGGCCGTGCTGCCTTCGGGCGCGGTGGCCTACCGCGTCGACGGCAGGACGGCGTCGCTCGGCGGCCAGGTCGAACGCTCCAGCCTGCCGGCGGCGATGGTCGACGGCGCGCTGCGCCGCGGCCTGAGCCCGCAGCGGCGCACGCTGCGGCTGGCGGCGATGCGTGGTGGCGTGGGCGTGCAGACGCTGCCGGCGCTGGCCACGCGCTACCTCGGCACGATGGCCGAGGCGACACGCAAGCCGGCCGCTTTCGAGGTCAACGCCTTCCTCGCCGACGGCGTCGCCGGCACGCGGCTGTTCGACGGCGTCGCGCTGCCGGCCGCCGACGACGCGCGCGTCGAACTCGGCGCGCGTGGCCTGCGCGTCGCGCCGACCGCCGGCCGGGTGCGTGCGGCGCTGGCCGCCGGTGCTGCGGCACGGGCCGTCGTCGAGCGCGGCGGCGTGCCGCTGCCGCGTGTGCGCGCCGGCCAGTCGCGTGGTGTCTTCACCGACGTGCACGTCGAACGTTTCGCGGCGCTGGCCGGCGCCGCCAGCGGCCTGGGGCCGGCGGACCTCGGTTTCGTCGCCGCCCAGGTCGAGGCGCTGGGGCGGCGCGGTGTCGAAGGCCTGCTCGTCGAGGCCCAGACCCAGGGCAGCGCACTGCAGTTCAGCGCGCTGCGCATCGACGCGCGCAGCGGCAGCGTGCGTGTCGACCGGCCGCTGCTGCGTTTCGTCGGCCGCGGCGCGCCGCAGCCGGCCGGCGCGGCGGTGCAGCGCGCGGCGAGCGGCCTGGCGCTGGGTTCGTGGCCGGCGGCCGACGCGCGCGCCTACGGCAACCTCGGCCTGCTGGCCAGCCTGCCGCCCAACGCCTTCGACCTGCAGGGCGGCAACAGCGGCGTGCGCCTGGGCGTCAGCGAGACGCTGGAGATCACGCGGCTGGGCGAGGCGCCGCCCGAGCGCGGCGTGGTCAGCGTCACGCTGCCGCCGGCGATCCGCCAGCGCGGCGTGCTGAACGCCTTCGCCGAGGCCACACGCGGTGTGCAGCGCGCCTGGCGCGAGCCCTTCGACGCGACGCACCTGCGTGTCATGCCGGTGGACTTTCCGCTCGCCCAGGCGGCGCAGGTGCTGCGTGCGCGCACCCGGCCCGAGCTGACGCTGCGCGCGCGGCTGCAGTCGCAGCTGTCGCTGGCCGGCGCGCCGGTCGGCGGCAGCAGCCCCTACGTCGCCGCGTTCCTGCCGCCCACGGCCGCCGCGGCCCGGCTGCGTTACGCGATCGGGCCGCTGCTGGACCGCGTCATGGCCTTCCCGCAGCTGTGCGAGCCGATGTACCGCGCGCTCGCCGAGCACGACCCGGAAGCCTTCATGCCCGGCATCGGCCAGCTGCCGCCCGACCTGATCATGCTGGTGCAGGTCAACCAGTACTTCATCGACGCCTTCATGGTCGGCGCCAACCACGAGATGAACCGCGAGCTGCTGTGGCGCGGCTTCCCGACCGACCTGCGCGGCACGCCGTTCCAGCGTTTCTGGCACCGGCTGGGGCCGGGCAGCGAAGGCCGCATCGAACACCTGCCCGACATGGCGCCGATCCACCTCTGGGGCCGCCAGCCGCTGGGCGAACGTGTCGACCCGAACGTCACCGACCCCGACCGCGTGGCGCTGCTGATCAAGGGCCGGCTGCTGCTGCGCTACCCGACGGCCGCGGTCTATGCCTGGCGCCGCGTGAAGAACGCCGGGCCCGAGGACAGCAAGCTGCTGAAGGGCGCCGACGGCCGCCTGCCCGGCGCGGCCGACGTGCAGACGCCGGTGTTCTCGGGTTTCATCGCCCCGGACATCAGCTTCTTCGGCTTCGACATCGACAAGGCCGACATAGCCGACTGGTGTTTCGTCGTCGAGGAGCCGATGGGCGAGCCGCGTTTCGGCTTCGACGTCCCGGTGCCGCCACCGGATGCCGGCGCGGCGAAGATCGGCGCCCGGCCGCGCGCCGCGCTCGCCTGGGCGCGCGAGCAGTTCGCGCTGGGCGCCGCCGCGACGCCGGCCTTCCAGGCGCTGCGCACGGCGGGCCTGAGCCCGTGGAAGACGCTGTCGTGGTCGCAGCTGAAGGTCGACGCCGGCCAGCACCTTTCGATCGGCGCGCTGGCCGCCTTGTCCAACCCGGCCGACCGGCCGTTCGCGTCCTTCCCGGGCCTCAGCGCCACCCCGACCGCCGCCGAGATCGCCCAGGCCCTGCTGCAGGAGCCCTTCCGCGCCTACTGGGAAGGCCCGGACCTCGCGACCTGAACCTCGGCGCACGCCCCCAGGAGCCCCCATGCCCGTGCTCGACCTGAACCGTGAAGCGATCGCCGGCGCGCGCGCCGAGTACGCCCGCTCGCGCGACGCCCAGCGCCGGGCGCGTGCCGAGCTCGACGCGGCGCAGCGTGAACTCGACCGGCTGCGCCGCGGCGGCGCCGACGAACGCACGCTGGCCCAGGCCGTCTCGCGGGTCGAAGACCTGGCGTCGGCGGCGCGCGGCGGCGACGCCGCGCTGCGCGAGCGGCTGCAGTCGATCCGCGGCCTGTCCGAGCAGCTGCTCGCGCAGCGCGACCCGGCGCTGATGGTGCAGGCGCTGGACGCCGCCCATCCGGTGCTGCTGCTGCCGGTGGCGATCCAGACGCGCTACGACGACGCCACGACGCGGCTGATGATCCGCGTCTATCCCGACGTCGTGCACGCCTTCCAGCACGACCCCGGGCTCACCCCGCAGGAGATCGCCTCCGTGCAGCGCTACTGGACGCAGCGTTTCGCGTCGCCGGCCGACAGCGCCTCGCCGTGGACCGAGCTGTCGCGGCCCTACGGCCCGATGCGCGCCGCCTACCTGGTGCGCGCCGTCGTGCCGAGCAACCTGGCGGCGCTGGGCGCCGAGGCCGCGCCGGTCTTCGACGAAGCGGCGATCCCGCGTTCGGCCGGCGAGGCGCGCGAGCAGACCGCCGCCGCCTTGCCCGACCGCTTCGTCGCCGTCGGCTGGCGCGGCGGCGTCGAGGTGCTGCGCAAATGGGGCCGCGTCGTCGCCGACGTGCTGCCGATGTCGCCGCTGTTCGACCCGCTGCTGGCGCCGCCCGACCCCGAGGCCTGGGACCCGTTCGCCGGCGAACGCGCCTGGCTGGTCGACTATGACGCGGCCGAAGCGGCCGGCATGGCGATCACCGTCACCGCCGCCGACCTGAAGCCCGGCACGACGCTGATGCAGGGGCTGGACCGGCTGGTCGTCATCGGCGTCGACTGGACGCAGACGCCCGAGACCGCCGCCGCGCTGGTCGCCGACCTGCTGCACAACCACGAACACGGCCAGGGCCTGGCTTTCGTCGCCCAGGGCACGCCGACCAACAACACCGGCAGCGCGCGCGCCGGCTTCGCCGCCGACGGCGGCGACCTGGCCGCGGCGCTGGACCCGGTGGCCGCGCAGGCCCAGGCCGAGGCCGCGGCCCAGGCGGTGCCGGCCGAACCGCCGCCGCTGCCGCCCGACGAGCTGGCCGGCGCCGGCGCACGGCTGCAGCTGCTGCTGGGCCTGCCGCCGGTGCCCGAAGGCGGCATCGGCTTCGACGCCACGCGTGTGCCCGGCGGCGCGCTGCAGGAAGGCGCGAGCTCGGGCCACATGGTCAACGCGCTGTGGAGCGCGACGCTGGGCTACACGCTGCGCTACTTCTGGAACCCGGTGCAGGACGCCGAGAGCCTGATCGACGACGCGGCGATCGAGACGCTGCGCGCGCATGCCGTGCGTTTCCTGCGCCCCGGCGGGCCGCTGTCGGCGCTGCGCATCGGCCGCCAGCCCTACGGCCTGCTGCCGGTCTGCGCGCGCGGCTACCGGCCGCAGCCGAACTCGGCGCTGGAGCGCGAGCTGCACGCCGTGCTCGGCTGGTTCCGCGGTTTCTGGGAGGCCGCCGTGCCGCGTGTGCCGACGATGCAGTCCGCCGACGCCGAGACGCTGCACCAGGTGCTGGCGATGCAGCCCTGGTCGGTGGCCAAACGTTTCCTCCAGGTCGCCGGGCCGGCGGCGGTGGAGAACTATCCCGACCTGGAGGAGATCGCCGCTTCGCAGCGGCTGCTCAACGCCTTCATGGTCGCCGACCTGCTGGACCGCTGGCCGCGACTGATGCCCTTCATCGCGCTGTGCGGCGTGCGGCCCAAGGCGCATTCGCTGGACGCGGTGGCCTGGGTGCAGCGCGACCCGGCCAACCCGAAGCAGGAACTGCCGCCCGCGGCGCGGCTGGCGCGCGACTACCTGGCCGCGCTGGTGCAGCTGCTGTCGACCGCCGGCCAGGACCCGCGCGCCGCGCTGGTCGCGATGCAGGACGCCGACAGCCTGCTGGAGGCGCTGCTGGCCTTCGCTGCCGACGAGGAAGTGCTGGCCAGCGGCCGGCGCCTGTTCTACGGCCACCTGGACCGGCAGACCCTGCTGTCGCCGGCGGCCAAGGCCGCCGCGCTGCGGCTGCGCCCGGCGGAATACGTCGGCGTCGATCACGCGACGCTGGTCGGCGACCAGTTCCAGCTCGGCCACGCCGGCGCGCTGATGGGCCTCAGGCTGATCGGCACGACCGGCGAGCAGTCGGTCGGCCAGTACATCGGCACCCGGCTGGGCGGCGTGCTCGCGAACTGGCCCGAGGCGCTGCGCAACATCGCCAGCTTCCGCGAGAGCCTGGCCTTCCTGCAGCAGCGCAGCGTCGGCGAACTCGACCACGCGCTGCGCACGACGCTGGACGCAGCCGCCTTCCGGCTCGACGCCTGGATCAGCTCGCTGGCGACCAAACGCCTGGACGGGCTGCGCGAACGCGCGCCCGGCGGGCTGCACCTGGGCGCTTTCGGCGTCGTCGAAGGGCTGAAGCCCGATGCCACGCTACGCGACCAGCGCCTGGCCGACAGCATGGGCTACGTGCACGCGCCGTCGCTGCAGCAGGCGACGACCGCCGCGGTGCTGCGCAGCGGCCACCTCGCCAACCGCCAGCACGCCGAACACGCCTTCGACATCGACCTGCGCTCGTTGCGTGTCAAACGCGCCAAGCGCCTGCTCGAAGGCGTGGCCAACGGCCAGGCGCTGGCGGCGCTGCTGGGCTACCGCTTCGAGCGTGCGCTGCGCGACCACGACCTGTCGCAGCACATCCTGGAGTACCGCCGGCGCTTCCCGTACCGCCCGACCGGCAACGCGCCGGAGACCGGCGAGGACATCGGCGCCCGCGACGTCGTCGACGGCCTGCGCCTGGCGACCGAAGCGCGTGAGCAGGGCGTCGACGCGGTGCGGCCGGCCGGCGTGCCCGCCGCCGAGCACCAGCTGGCGATGGCCTTCGTCGACGAGCTCGCCGACCTGGTCGACGCGGTCTCGGACCTGCTGGTCAGCGAGAGCGTGCACCAGCTGGTCGGCGGCAACCTCGACGGCTCGGCGGCGGCGATGTCGGCGCTGGACAAGCAGACGCGGCCGCCCGAGCCGCGCGTCACGCGCACGCCGCGGTCGACCCGCGGCTACACCCAGCGTGTGGCCGTCGTGCTGGCCGGCACCGACGCCGGCGACTGGGCGGCGCTGGACGACCTGCAGTCGCAGGTCGAACCGCGGCTCAACGTCTGGCTGGCGCGGCTGCTCGGCGCCCCGGCGCGCTGGCGTTTCGAAGCCCGGCTGGTCGAACGCGTGCCCAGCGGCGAGGTCTACGACGGCCGCCCCGGCTGGCGCTGGCAGCCGCGCGCCGAGCGCCTGCAGGCCGGCGTCGACGAACTGGGTCTGTCGCCGTTGTCGCTGGTGCTCGGCGGCGAGCCGCAGCAGCACGGCGGCCAGAGCCGCGTGCAGGAGGCGCTGGCCGCGGTGCTGGCGGCCAAGGCGCGCGCCGCTTTCGGCGCCGACGCCGAGCGCCTGGCGATCGTGCTCGAGGCCGAAGCGCCGGCCGACGCCGCCGCCGGCACCGGCGGGCTGGTCGAGTTCGAGTCGCTGTGCTGGCTGCTGCGCCAGCTGCTGGAGAAGGCGAGGGCGCTGCGCCGCATGGACATGGTGCTGGCGCGCGACGGCGTCGAGAGCGACGCGACGCTGCAGCACGGCGACCACGCCGGCGTCGACCTGGCCGAGCTGCAGGCGCGGCTGGCCCCGGCCGAGACGCGCGCCGTGCAGGTGCTGGGCGCGCTCGGCGTCGCCGCCGCCGCGCTGCCCGACGACGCCGAGGCGCTGGACCCGGCGGCGCCCGACACGAAGGCGATGCTGGCCGCGCTGCACGCCGCGCTGGCCGACGCCGCGGCGCTGGGCTGGCGCAGCGCGACGGCCGCCGACCCGGCGGGCACCGCCGGCCCGGCGCCAGACAGCGTGGCCGCGGCGCGTGACCGTGCGCTCGCGCTGCACGACGAGATGAAGGCGCGCCTGGATGCTGCGCCGGCCGCCGAGGCCGGCGACAGCTTCGGCGAGCAGGTGCGCAAGACGGTGGAGCGCATCCACGCCATCCTCGGCGCCGAGTTCCCGGTGCTGCCGGTGTTCACGCTCGGCGGCTACGCCGGCGAGGTCGCGGCCTCGCTGGCCGCGCGCGCCACGCTGCTCGACGGCGACGAGCTGGCGATCGCCGGCTGGCTGCCCAAGCTGGGCTGCGTGCACGACGGCGCCGGCCGCCTGGCCGACGTGCTGAGCGCCGCCGAGGCGCGTGGCCTGGCGGTCGACGGTGCCGACTTCCAGCTCGTGCAGATGGGCGCACCGGGCCTGGCGCCGGTGCGGCGCTGGGGCGCGCTGCCGCCGGCCGAAGGCGACGATCTGCGCGGCGTCGTCGCCGTCGCCGCCTACGCGCCGGGCGCGCTGGCCGCGGTGACGCCTGACAGCGGCTTCGCCGGCCTCTTCGTCGACGAATGGAGTGAAACCATCCCGGCGACCGAGGAGACGACCGGGCTGTCTTTCCATTTCGACGCGCCCGGCGCGCGGCCACCGCAGACGATGCTGCTCGCCGTGCCTTCCGACCCTGCGGCCGAGCACTGGACGCTGGACGAGTTGCTGGCCGTCGTCGACGAGGCGCTGGCACTGGCCCGGCTGCGCGCCGTGCGGCCGCAGGACCTGCAAGGCCTGGGCAACCTGCTGCCGGGGCTGATGCTGTCGAACAACTTCCGCCGCGACGTGCCCTCGGTGGACTTCGCCGCGATGATGGAGCGCAGCCTGGCCGCGCTGCGCGCCGCCTACGGCGAGCACTCGGCGCGCAGCGTGATGACGATGGCCGCCGGCAAGCTGGTGCCCAGCGAATGATGCGCCCGGCGCACGAAGGAGCCCGACGATGGTGCTGAAGGTCTCCGCGACGGCCGCCAAGGTGGTGGCCGTCGACCTGAAGGCGATCCGCCCGGATCCGTCGGCGACCACCTGGTCGCGGCTGGAACCGCTGCCCACCGCCGACGACGTCGGCCTGGGCCTGCAGGCGCCGGTGGCCGACCCGCTGTGGCTGCTGGCGCGCCAGTGGCAGTTCAACGAGCTGCAGGGCGAGGACGCCGGCAGCCCGATCGGCGCGCGGCTGCGTGTGCAGGGCGTGCCGATGCGCCGCTTGCTGCACCCGTCCGGCGCGGTGCCGGCGACGGCGCTGCCCGAAGGCGCGCCGCCGCTGGAGGCGATGGTCGAACAGGAGCGGGTGCTGGCCGCGCACCCCAAGCTCAACGCCCAGGCCGGGCAGCAGTTGTTGCGCCTGCTGCGCGCCGCCGGCCGCGCCGACGCGGTGGCGCCGCTGCTGGCCGCCTTCCCGGCGGCGATCGCCGCGCCCTCGGACCCCGCGGCCGACAACGCCGGCTTCGTCTGGCACCGGCTGCTGCACGGCCGTTCGGTCGACGCCCACGTGCTGGCCACTGCCTTCGGCGCCGCCGTCGCCGACGATGCCGAGGGCTTCGTCGCAGCGCTCGGCATCGCCGATCCCCCGGCGGTGGTCGAGGTGCTGAAACGCTGGCTGCGCTGGGTCGACGATCTGGCGCTGGACCCGCGCAGCGACAGCGGCGCCAGCCCGTACTGGAACCCGCAGCGCCTGGAGTACGGCTTCGCGCTCGCCAGCGAGGGCGTGCAGCCCGAGTTGCGCCTGGAGGCCGACGAGTACGTCGACGGCCGGCTCGACTGGGACGACTTCGTCGTCGCCTCGGTGCCGCAGCCCGGCCAGGCGGTGGCCGGCGCGGCGGCGATCGACTGGCGCCCCGCGCGGCCGCCGATGCCGGCGATGGCGCGTTACCCCGGCATGCCGGCCGACCGCTACTGGGAGTTCGAGGACGGGCGGCTGAACTTCGGCGCGATGGGCGCGGCCAAGAGCGACCTCGCCCGGCTGGCGCTGCTGGAGTACGCGCTGGTGTTCGGCAACGACTGGTACCTGCTGCCGGTGACGCTGCCGGTCAACGCGCTGTACCGCGTCGCCGAGTTCTTCGTGCGCGACAACTTCGGCATCGAGGTACCGATCCCGCCGGCGCGCAACCTCGACGGCTCGCAGTGGACGATGTTCGAGATGTCGGTGCGTGCCGCCGCCGCGCCGCGTGCGCGGCTGGACGACTGCCTGTTCCTGTGCCCGGCGCTGCACGCCCAGGAAGGCCCGGCGCTGGAGCACGTGGTGCTGATGCGCGACGAGATGGCCAACCTGGCCTGGGCGATCGAGAAACGCGTGCAGGGCACGTCCGGCGATCCGCTGGACCGGCGCTTCGAGAGCACGCGGCTGTCGACGACGCAGACCCTGCGCGTGCCGCTGGGCGCGGTACCGGCGCCGGGCGCGCCGCTTCAGCACACGCTGCAGACGCCGGTGGCGGCGAACTGGATTCCCTTCCTGCCGGTCAAACGCGCCGGCGCGACGCCGGCGAACTGGTCCATCCAGCTGCAGCGCGGCGTCGTCGTGCAGCATCTGCAGGTCGACGCCGCGCGCCTGGCCGAGCCGCGCAACGCCGAGATCGCGGCCGTCGTCGAGAGGCTGCGCGCGGCGCCCTTCGTCGAGGCCAAGCCCGAGCAGGCCGGGCTTCAGGGCTTCATGTTCCATCCGCGCGGCGAGATCCTGCGCACGACACCGGCCGACGCGGCCTCGCTGTTCACGACCGACTTCCTGCGCCTGGAAGACGAGGAGGTGCCGCGCGACGGCATCGAGGTCCGCCGGGCCTTCAACTACGCACGCGACGCCTCGGGGCGGGCGCTGCTGTGGATCGGCCGCAGCAAGAACACCGGGCGAGGCGAGGGCGCCAGCGGGCTGCGCTTCGACCTCGTGCGCCGGGCCGGGGGCGGCGGCTGAGTCCGGGACATCCCTAGGCTCATCGCTGCCCGCGGGCGCCGCGGCGGCGTAGGCTGGCGGCGCCGGCCGCTGCGCGCCGGGGCCAGAGGAGGTTCCCATGTCCCGCGATCCCCTCCAGTACGTGCGCGAGCTCGCGCTCCCCGAGGCCCGGCACCGCGTCACGCGCGGCGGCGAGGCGCCCCCACCGCCGTCCTTCGGTAGCGGCCAGGAGCTCGCCGCGGTCGGCGCCCAGCTCGCCGAGTTCCACACCAGCGTGCGGCCCGACCAGCGCGCCGCGGTCGCCGACTGTCTGCTGCTGGCCCAGCTCGCCGCCAACAAGGCCAGCGCCGGCAGCCGCGACGTGATGGCCTGGTACGCCAAGTACGTCGAGGTGCTGCAGAACGTCGGCTGGACGACCCGTTCGATGGAGTTCAAGGACACCGCCGTCGGCGACGACGACGCCGGCGTGCACCAGGCGATCCTGCCGGTGTTGACGGCGGCGCTGGGCGGTGCCGCGCTGGCGGCGGGCTCGCTCATCGTCTCGGTGCTCAAGGGGCTGCAGGAGATGGACGCGGCCAACCCGTGGATCACGATCTTCGACCGCAGCAGCACGCACGTCGGCGGCGCCAAGTTCCAGCTCGGCTCGGTCGACGCCGACGAGGCGGCGGGCACCGTCAAGGTCCAGCTGGTGGCGCTGGCGATCGAGGCGAGCAAGGAGATCACGCAGGTGCTGTTCTTCAAGCTCTCGTCCGAACACGCCCGGCTGCGCGCCGCCGAAGGGCAGCTGGACATCGGCTTCGAACGTCTGGAGGCGATCCAGGCCGCGGTGGCCGCGCGCGTCCAGCCCTTCCTGCTGGACAACATCGGCAAGATCGATCTCTGAGGGCGCCGCGCCCGCCGCGAGGGCCTGCACGGTGGACAGCCCGACCTTCGCCCGCCGCCTGGGCCTGCTGTACCGCGAGCTGTCGCTGCGCGCCGCGCGGCGCATGGAGCAGGGCCGCGACAGCCTGGCCCCCGAGGCCGTCGAGCTGCTGCTGCACCTGGCGCAGACCGGCCCGGCGACGCTGGCCGAACTGGCGCGCCAGCTCGAGCGGCCGCAGTCCACCGTCAGCGCCCGGGTCTCGATGCTCGAAGCCGGCGGCCTGCTGTCGCGCCAGCCCGACCGGCAGGACCCGCGGCGGCTGCAGGTCTGGCTCAGCGCCTCGGGGCGGCGTGCACTGGCCGAGGCGATGGAGCTGCTGGACACCGCCTGCCTGGCCGCGGCGGCCGCGGCCTGGGACGGCGAACGGCGCCGGCGCCTGGTCGACGAACTCGACGCCTTGCTCGATGCGATGCCGCCGTTGGCGGCGCCCGCTGCGGTCGGCCAGCGTGCCGCCAACGACGACGGCTGATGCCTTGCGCGCACAACTGTATGGATATACAGTATCCGAAAGCCCAAGGAGACCGCCGATGTCGACCGCCGCCAAATTCCGCCAGACCTACCGTCCCGAGCCGCTGCGTGTGCCCGGCTGGCTGCGCAAGTTCTGGCTGCTGTTCTGAGCCGCCTCCGCCGCTGACACGCCCGCAGGCGGGCACCGGGCTTGCATGACGGCGCCAAGGTCTGCCGCGTGCCGCCCGCCGAAAGGCCCGCTGCCACGGTGGATCTGCACGGCCACGGCCTCCCGGCCCGGCGTGCGCACTCCACCACTGTCCCGGGCATGGAACACATTGTCTTTTTGACGGGCCGGCTGGCCCAGCCGCAACTCGAGCGTGTGCTCGACGGCATCGCCGACCCGCCGTTCACCTGGGAGGTGCGCGAGATCGGCCTGCAGGTCGCCGCGCTGATGACCGCCGACCTGATCCGCCGCCGCGTCGCGACGCCAGTGGACGCGCAGCGCATCCTGGTGCCCGGCCGCTGCCGCGGCGAGCTGGAGCCGCTGGCCGAGCACTACGGCATCCCGGTGCAGCGTGGCCCCGAGGAACTGAAGGACCTGCCGCGTTTCTTCAACCGCGCCGCCAAGCCGGTGGACCTGAGCGCCACCGGCCCGCGCATCTTCGCCGAGATCATCGACGCACCGCGGCTGTCGCTGGAGGACATCGCCGAACGCGCGCTGGCCTTCGTGCGCCAGGGCGCCGACGTCATCGACATCGGCTGCCTGCCGGCGACGCCGTTCCCGCATCTCGAAGACGTGGTGCGCATGCTCAAGGGCGAGGGCCTGGAGGTCAGCGTCGACTCCACCGACCCCGACGAACTGCTGCGCGCCGGCCGCGCCGGTGCCGACTACCTGCTGAGCCTGAACCTCGACACGCTGTGGATCGCCGACGAAGTGAAGTCGACGCCGGTGCTGATCCCGCGCACGCCGCAGGACGAGGCCTCGCTGTTCACGGCCGTCGAGACCTTGTCGGCGCGCGGCCGCGCCTTCCTGGCCGACCCCATCCTCGACCCGATCCCCTTCGGCTTCACCGCGTCCATCGTGCGCTACCACGCGCTGCGCCAGCGTTTCCCGACGGCGCCGATCCTGATGGGCGTCGGCAACCTGACCGAACTCACCGAAGCCGACACCAGCGGCATCAACGCGCTGCTGTTCGGCATCGCCGCCGAACTCGACGTCGCCGCGGTGCTGACGACGCAGGTCAGCCGCCACGCCCGGCGCGCGATCAAGGAAGCCGACTGGGCGCGCCGCATCATGACCGCCGCGGCGCGCGAGAAGACGCCGCCGAAGAACCTGTCGTCGGCCTTGTGCACGGTGCACGCACGCGATCCCTTCCCGGACACGCCGCAGGAGATCGCCGCCACCGCCGCCCAGGTGCGCGACCCCAACTTCCGCGTCCAGGTCGCGCACGACGGCCTGCACGTCTACAACCGCGACGGCCTGCGCCACGGCACCGGCGCTTTCGACCTGTGGCCGCGGCTGGGGCTGGAGGGCGACGCGGCGCATGCCTTCTACATGGGCGTCGAGCTGGCGCACGCCGAACTCGCCTGGCGCCTGGGCAAGCGCTACGTGCAGGACCAGCCGCTGGACTGGGGCTGCGCGGTCGAACGCGCCGAGGACGATCTCGCGTCCTGGTGCGCGCCGGGCAGCACGCGGCCTTAGGCCGGCTCCAGCCCGCTTCCCAGCCGCCGCACCAGCAGCGCCTGCGCCCAGTCGATGAAGGCCTGCACGCGCGCCGGGCGCTGGCGCGGGGTCGGCGTCACCCAGTGGATCGGCAGCGACGGGCTCTGCCAGCCCGGCAGCACGCGCACCAGCGCGCCGCTGGCGAGGTGGTGGGCGGCGACGAACTCGGCCAGCTGCACCAGGCCCAGCCCGTCGAGCGCGGCGCTGAGCGCGGCGCCGCTGTCGGTGGTGACGATGCGCGCCGGCACCTCCACCTCGACGCTGCGGCCTTCGCGCTGCAGGCGCAGCGGTCTCAGCGCGCCGGTGGCGCCGCTCAGGTAGCCGACCTGCCGGTGCCCGGCCAGCGCCTCGGGCGTCTGCGGCAGGCCGTGCTCGTCGATGTAGCGTGGCGCCGCGCAGAGCACGAAACGCAGCTGGCCGATGCGGCGCGCGGCCAGCCCCGAGTCGGGCAGCTCGCCGCCGCGCAGTGCGCAGTCGACCCCGGCGCCGACCAGGTCGACGACGCGGTCGCTGCAGCCGAGTTCGACGCTGAGGCCCGGATGCCGGTCGAGGAACTCGCGCATCGCCGGCGCCAGCACCAGGCGGCCGACGGCCACCGGCACGTCCACGCGCAGATGGCCCTGGATCGCCTGGCCGCCCTGGCGCAGCTCGGTCTCGGCCTCGTCGAGCTGCTGCAGGATCGTGCAGGCGCGGTGGTGGTAGGCCAGGCCTTCGGCGGTCGGCGCGACCGAGCGGGTGCTGCGCGTCAGCAGGCGCACGCCCAGCGTCGCCTCCAGCGCCATCACCTGCTGGCTGACGGTGGCCTTGTGCAGGCCCAGCTGGCGCGCGGCCTGGGTGAAGCTGCCGCTGTCGACCACGCGCACGAAGGCGCGCATCGCTTCGAATCGGTCCATCGGGCGGGGGCGCTGCAGCGCCGGTGTCGGATTCGGCCGACTGTATGCCGGGCGCGCGCGCCGTTTCGTGCCCTCACCCGGCGGCACGACCTAAAGTCGGCCCCTGACCGTCAACGGAGGACAAGGTGTCGAGCCAACCCGGAGGCTGCCGGCCGCCATATCGCATCCGTCTCGAGACGCCGGCGGATCACGACGAGGTCGTGCGGCTGACGCGCCAGGCGTTCTGGAACGTGCATGTGCCCGGCTGCAGCGAACACTACCTGGTGCACCGGATGCGCCGTCATGCCGACGTCTTGCCCGAGCTCGCACTGGTGCTCGAACTCGATGGCCGCCTCGTCGGCAGCATCCTGTACACGCGCGCCCGGCTGGTCGACGGGCAGGGCCGAGAGAAGCCGGTGCTGAGCTTCGGGCCGCTGTCGATCCTGCCGGAGTTTCAGCGGCGCGGGCTGGGCAAGGCGCTGGTCGCCGAGTCCTTCGCACGTGCCGTGGCACTGGGCCACGACGTCGTCGTCATTTTCGGCAACCCGGCGAACTACGTGTCGCTGGGTTTTCGCAGCTGCGTGCGTCACTCGATCGCCGTCGCGCCGGGCGTCTTCCCCGCCGCGCTGCTGGTACGTGAACTGGTCCCTGGTGCGCTGCCGCGCGGCGACTGGCTGTACCGCGGCAGCCCGGTCTACGAGTTCGACGCGGCCGAGGCGGATGCCTTCGACACCGGCTTCGATCCGATGCCGCGGCTGGCGCGGCCCAGCCAGGAAGAGTTCTTCATCCTGAGCCGGGCGAGGGTCACGCCGGACGGCGCATGAAAGAGGGCGCCGTGAGGCGCCCTTCGTGTCAGAGCCGCGCCAGCGGCCCCGACCTCACTTGGTCTTGCTGCCGGCCGACTTGCCGCTGCCCGAGTCGGACTCGAGCGAGCTGCCGCCCAGGCTGCCCGCGCCGCTGATGCCCGAGCTGCCGCCGGTGCTGCCGAGCGCGCTGCTGCCCGAAGACTCGGACAGGCCGGTGCTGCCGGACATGCCGCTGCCGGACATGCCCGAGCCGCTGCTGCCCGAACCCTGCTCCGACGACGAGCCCGTGCCGCCGCGGTTGCGGCCGCTGCGCCATTGCGAGAACTCGTCCGAGAACTTCTTGTAGCGGTCCTGACGCCAGCTGCGGTAGTCGTCGTCGAGCGTGCGCATCTGCTCGCTGCGCCACTGGTGGTAGTCGGGGTCGAACTGGTGGTCGTGGCCCTGGCCCTGACCGGAGTTCCAGCCGCCCTGGCCGGCGTACCCGCCCTGGCCCTGACCCTGGCCCCACGAGCCGCCGGAGCCCGTGCCCGAGCGGCCCCAGTCCTCGTGGCGCTGGGTCGAACCCCAGTCGCCGAGGCCACCCATGCCGCCCATGCCGCCTTGCTGGCCGCTCTGGCCCCAGTCGCCGCGCGTGCCGCCGGCACCGTAGCCGCTGCTGCCGAAGCCGCCTTGCGAGCCGCCCATGCCGGACGACGAACCATAGCGTTCGCCCTGGCCATAGCCCTGGTTGCCCTGGCCATAGCCCTGGTTGCCCTGGCCATAGCCCTGACTGCCCTGGCCGTAGCCTTGGCCGTAACCCTGGCTGCCTTCGTGACGGCTGCCGCCCGCACCCATGCCGGACTGGCTGCCGTAGAGGCCGCCCTGGCCGCCGTAGGGGCCGCCTTGGCCGTACGAGCCGCCCATCTGGCCACCGCGCGAGCTGTACTGGTCCTGCTGGCCGTAGCGGCCGCCTTCGTCGTGACCGCCGTAGCTGCCGCCCATCTGGCCGCGCGTGTCGGACTCGGGGCGCCAGTCGCCGTAGTTGCTGCCCGCGCTGCTGCGCGAGCCGCCGCTGCCGGCCTGCTGTTCCGACCGGCCCGACTGCTCCCACTGGCGCCGGTCGTCCTGCGAGCCGCCTTGCTGCCGGTAACGATCGTCGTGCTGTGTCATCTCTCCGTCCTTTCGTGGTTGAGGTCGGCCGATGCCGGCCGCCTGCACGGGGTCGGCAAGCGCTGTGCCTCGGCATGCGGGGCCCCCGGACAAGGGTACGGGCCTTGCCGCCCGGCCACGATCCACAGGAGAACCACATGGCACAGGAACGCGTCCTCACCGGACTTTTCCGCGACCGCGAAGCCGCGGAACGCGCTTACCAGGGCGTCATCGACCGCGGTTACGGCGCCGACGACGTCAACCTCGTGATGTCCGACGAAACCCGGCAGCAGCACTTCGGTAGCGCCAGCGCGCCGCAGACCGAACTCGGCACCAAGGCCGCCGAAGGCGCGGGCATCGGTGCCGGCATCGGCGGGGCCGTCGGCGCCGTCGCCGCGGCGCTGGCCGCGGTGGGCACGACGATCGCGCTGCCCGGCCTGGGCCTGGTCATCGCCGGGCCGCTGGCCGCGGCGCTGGCCGGGGCGGGTGCGGGCGGCGCCGCCGGCGGCCTGCTGGGCGCGCTGATCGGCTGGGGCATCCCCGAAGAACGCGTCAAGCAGTACGAGAGCGGGCTGCGCGAAGGCGGCATCCTGATGGGTGTGCGTCCGCGCAACGCCGAGGACGCCGACTGGTTCGAGCAGAACTGGCGCGCGGCGAACGCCGAAGGCCTCTATCGCTGAGGCGGCTGCGCTCTGGCGGCCGGCACGACGCGCCAGACGGTGTTGCCGACGTCGTCGGCCACCAGCAGCGCGCCGCGCCGGTCGACCGCGACGCCGACCGGGCGGCCCCGGGCCTGGCCTTCGGGGTCGAGGAAGCCGGTCAGCACGTCGACCGGCTTGCCGCTCGGGCGGCCGCCGACGAAGGGCACGAAGACCACCTTGTAGCCCGAAGGCGGTCGCCGGTTCCAGGAGCCGTGTTCGCCGACGAACATGCCGTCGGTGGCGCCGCCCAGCGGCGTCGTCACCGTCGAGCCGCGCGCCGCGGCCAGGCCCAGCGCGGCGACGTGGGCCCCGAGCGCGTAGTCGGGCCGGACCGTCTCTGGCAGGGTCGGCGGCGCGGGCACGCGCGTCTCGACGCGGTCGCCCCACCAGCGGAACGGCCAGCCGTAGAAGCCGCCTTCGCGCACCGACGTGAGGTAGTCGGGCACCAGGTCGCTGCCGAGTTCGTCGCGTTCGTTGACCACCACCCACAGCAGCCCGGTCGCCGGCTCCCAGGCCATGCCGTTGGGGTTGCGCAGGCCGCTGGCGTACAGCCGCATCGCGCCGTCGGCGACGTCGATCGCCCAGATCGCGGCGCGGCCGCGCTCCTCGTCGAGGCCGTTCTCGGCGACGTTGCTGTTGGAGCCGACCGTGGCGTAGAGCGTGCGGCCGTCGAGGCTGGCGATCAGGCTCTTGGTCCAGTGGTGGTTGCGCGGCCCGGCCGGCAGTTCGGCCAGGCGGCGGCCGGCGCCGGTGATGCGCGTCTCGCCGCCGCGGTAGGGGTACTCCATCACCGCGTCGGTGTTGGCGACGAAGAAGCGGTCGCCGACCAGCGCCATGCCGAACGGCGAGTGCAGGTTCTCGAGGAAGGGCACGCGGGTCTCGGCGCGGCCGTCGCCGTCGGCGTCGCGCAGCAGCGTGACGCGGTCGGCGCTGGGCACGCCGGCGCCGGCCTTCTTCATCGTCAGCTTCATGAACCAGTTCTTGAGGCCGCCGCGGGCTTTCTCGGGGCGCTCCGGGGCGTTGGTCTCGGCGACCAGCACGTCGCCGTTGGGCAGCACCTGCAGCCAGCGCGGATGGTCCAGCCCGGTGGCGAAGGCCTGCACCTCCAGGCCGGGCGCCGCGACCGGGCGCTCGCCCTCGGGCCAGCCGACCGCCTTGGCGACCTTGACCGTGGGCAGCATCGTGCGCACCGGCTCGACCAGCGTCGGGTCGGGCCCGACGTCGGCCCCGTTCTGCAGCCGCGAGGTCTCGGAGCAGCCGATCAGGGCCGCCGCGAGGGCCAGCGGCGCCAGCCTGGCCAGGGTGGCGGGCCTCATGCGGCCGCGCGGTCGGGAGCCGCCGGCGTCGAGATCTGGCGCAAGGCCTCCTCGACGCCGGCCGGCAGCCGCGCGGCGAGGTCGCCGAGCGAGACGATGCCGACCAGCCGGCCGGCGTCGTCGATCACCGGCAGGCGGCGGATCTGCACCGCCGCCATCTGGCGCAGCACCTCGGCCGGCGACTGGCGCTGCGAGCAGCAGCGCACGCCTTCGCTCATCACCGCGGCGACCTCGGTCGAGCCCGGGTCCAGCCCCGCGGCGGTGGCGCGCACCGTGATGTCGCGGTCGGTGACGATGCCGCGCACCTGCCAGTCCTCGCAGACCGGCAGGCAGCCGACGTTGAGCTCGTCCATCAGCTGCGCGGCGCGCTGCACCGTCTCGCGGGGGCGGACCGCGACCGGGTCGCGGGTCATCACGTCGGCAATCGTGTTCATGGGGCTTCCCTGGTGTGGCCCGTCAGACGGCAAGGCCCGTACCCGTGGCGACGCCCTGCACCAGCAGACGGGGCAGGTCGCCGAGTTCCTCGAGCACCAGGTTGCCGGCATCGCCGCCGAATGCCGGCATCGTGACCAGCAGCAGGGCCACGCCGAGGCGTCGCCAGCCGCGTTTGCGTCGGGTTCTCATGTCCGTCCTCCGGCGCCTCGTGCGGGCGTCCCGGCCGCGACGGGACAAGTTTCGTACCCGCCCCCTAGGGCGAAGCCCCCGGCAGGCGGCGCACGTAGAGCTCGCCGACCAGCGTCATCGTCAGCACCATCAGCGGCATCGCCAGCAGCACGCCGGGCAGACCGAACAGCACGCCGAAGACCAGCACCGAGCACATGCCCAGCACCGGCGGCAGCCGCACCGCCCAGCGCTGCACCAGCGGCTGCACGATGTAGCCCTCGGCCTGCTGCACGGCGACGCAGACCAGCAGCGCCTGCAGCGCCAGCCCTTCGCCTTCGGCGAGCGCGACGCCGACGATCAGCACTCCCGAGACGATGGGCCCGAAGTACGGCACGAACTCCAGCAGCCCGGCGATCAGGCTCAGCGACAGCACCAGCGGCGAACCGATCAGCGCCAGGCCGATGCCGGTCAGCGCGCCGACGACGAGCATCGACACCGCCTGGCCGAGCAGCCAGCGCGAGAGGTCGCGGCCGGTGGCGTCCAGCGTGCGTGCGGCCAGCGCGCGCCGCGGCGGCGGCACCAGCGTGATCAGGCCGCGGCGGTAGGTGTCGGGGTCGGCGGCCAGGTAGATGCCGATGACCAGCAGCAGCACCAGCGCGCCGACCGCGCCGGTGGCGGCGTTCAGCGTGCCGGTGGCCAGGCCGGCCAGCCGGCTCCAGTCCTCGAAGGGCTTGGCGCTTTCCCACAGCGACTGCAGCCAGCGCCCGGTCGGGTACTCGGCCATCCACTGCAGGAAGGCGGCCCAGGCGCGCGGCAGCGTCTCGCGCAAGGCCTGCAGCTGCTCGGTGGCGCCGGCGCCGACGAACCAGAACGAGCCCACCAGCAGCGCCACCAGCGCCGCCAGCACCAGCGGCAGCGACAGGTGGGGCGAGAGCCCACGGGCTTCCAGCGGTGCCGCCAGCGCGCGCAACACCAGCGCGAACAGCAGCCCGGCGAAGACCAGCATCAGCACGTCGGCCAGCACCCAGGCCAGCGCGACGCCGGCCAGCGTCAGCAGCCAGGGCCCGACGCGCCCGCCGCGGCGGTCTCCATCCTGGCGGGAGGGAGAGGGCGGCGGCAGCAGATCGGGTTCCTTCATCGGCACGCCACCGGGCACGCGGCGTGCCCGGGCTCGCCTGGTCACCCCATCCGGAGCCCGCCGTGGAACCCGACTCTCCCGAAGCCGACGACGCCGTCGTGATGCTGGTCGCTCAGCACCGTCGCCTCGAGGAACTGCTGCGCCGCCTGACCGGCGCCGAAGCCGAAGACCGGCGCCGCGAGGCGTTGCAGGAAGCCGGCGACGAACTCGCACTGCACCTGCTCGCCGAAGAGCGCGTGTTCTATCCGGCCGTCGCCGGCGCCAGCACCGAGGACGTGCTGCTGGAATCGCTGGAAGAGCATCTGGCGCTCAAGCGCCTGGTCGCCGACCTGCTGGTGATGGACCCCGCCGACACGACCTTCGGCGCCAAGGCCCACGTGCTGCAGGAGCAGTGCGAGCACCACCACGAGGAAGAGGAAGAGCACCTGTTCCCGAAGGTCGTGCTGCTGCTGCCGCAGGCCCACCGCCTGGATCTGGGGCGCGAGATGCTGCGCGAGCAGGGCCGGCTGCGCCGCGACGGCGCCCCGCGCGAGGCGCTGCGCGGCCAGACCGACGCGGCGGAGCCCTTGCGCGCCGATTGAAGGACGACACCATGCCCAAGGCCTGGAGCGCCAAGCGCGAACGCCAGTACGAGCACATCAAGCAAGGTCTGGTCGAACACGGCCGCCCGGAAGCCACGGCCGAGGAGATCGCCGCGCGCACCGTCAACAAGGTGCGGGCGCAGGAAGGCGAGGCCCGCGAGGCCAGCCGTGCGTCGACCGAGGACATCAGCCCGTCGCGCCGCGGTGGGCTGCGTTCGCACGCCGGGCCGGGCGGCCGAACCTATCGCCAGCTCTACGAGGAGGCGCGCAAGGCGAAGCTGCCGGGCCGCTCGTCGATGAGCAAGCAGCAACTCGAAGAGGCGCTGCGGCGCTGATCGCCGCCGCGGCGCGAGCCCCCGCACCTCGCCCGGGTGCGGGCGGCCGCCACGGCGAGCTCAAGGCTTGGCGGCAGCGGCGTCGGGCCCGACGGCGTCCTCACGCCCCGCGGCGTCCAGGCCGGGGGTGCCCCGCAGGTCGGTGTCCACCTGGCCCGAGGCCAGGTCGCGCCGCGCCTGTTCCATCACCGGGCGCGGCGTCATGCCGCTGTCGCCGGCCGATTCGTCGCGTTCGTGCGGCAGCGGCAGGCCTTCGCCCTCTTCGCCGGGGGCCTGGCCGGGCGCGATCGGTGGCGTGCCCGCCGCCACCGGCGACTTGGCTGCGGTGCCGGCCGGCTTCTGCGGTTTGTTCGAGTGTTTCATCGGCCGCCTGCGGCAACGTGCGTACCCGCCCGGAACGCCTGTTGCCGGTGCCGGGCCATGAATCCTCCCGGCACCGCCCTCGGCGATCCCCCCGCACGCCGCCATGGCGTGCTGCGTGCTGTCAGGCCCGTGGCGGCCTTCGCCGGTCTGCTGCTGGCGGCCTTGCTGCTCTGCGAAGCGCTGGGCTGGCCTTTCCTGCGCGGGCCGGTCGAGCGCGCCGCGGCGCGTGCCACCGCCAGCCCGGTGCGCATCGAAGCGCCGTTTCGCGTGCGCTTCGTTTTAAGCCCCCACGTGCAGGCGGCGCGCATCGTCGTCGGCGCCGCGCACGGTCTGGAGCTGCCGCATTTCGTCGACGCGCGCGAGGTGCGTGTCGACTGGCTCTGGTCCGACATCCGCCGCTGGCGCGACGGCGCGCCGCTGCGGCTGGAGGCGCTGCGGGCGCATGCGCTCGACGCCCGCCTGCAGCGCCTGGCCGACGGCCGCGCCAGCTGGCAGCTCGGCCAGCCCGCCGCGCCGCCGGCGGGCGACGCCGCGCTGCCGCGGTTCGGGCTGCTGGCGCTCGACCAGGGCCACGTCGAGATCGACGACCGGCTGCTGGCGCTGCGTGCGACGGTCGACCTGAGCGGCAGCGAAGGCGAGGGCGGGCGCGGCATCGAGGCCCGTGCCCGGGGCCAGTACCGCGGCCATGCGCTGGACCTGCGCGCGCAGACGGCCGCAGCGCTGCCGCTGCTCGACGAGTCCGAGCAGGCGCCGGCGCTGCCGGTGCGGCTGGAAGGCCGGGTCGGCGAGGTCGTGCTGGCCTTCGACGGCCGCGCTGCCGCGCTGCTGACCGGCCGTCGGCTCGATGGCGCGTTGCGCCTGAAAGGGCCGTCGCTGGCCGCGGTCGGGTCGCCGCTGGGCCTGGCGCTGCCGGCGACGCCGCCGTTCGAGCTGGTCGGCCGGCTGGCGCACGACGCCGGCGTCTGGCATCTGGTGGCCGAACGCGCGGCCGTCGGCAGCAGCCGGCTGGCGGGCGACTTCCGCTACGACGGCACGCGTGAACCCGGCCGGCTCAGCGGCCAGCTGGGGGGCGAGCGGCTGGCGCTGGCCGACCTGGGGCCGGCGGTCGGTGCCGCAGGCGCGCCGGCGCGTCCGGCGCCCGCCGATGCGCCGCCGCGGCGCGTGCTGCCGCAGCGCGAGTTCAACCTGCCGCAGCTGCGCGGCATGGACGCCGACGTCCAGGTCGCCGTCGGCGAGCTCGACTTCGGCACCGAGGCGCTGGCCCCGGTGCGCCAGCTGCGCACGCGCGTGCGGCTGGACGACGCGGTGCTGCGGCTGGATGCGCTTTCGGGCGTCATCGGCGGCGGCCGGGTCGAAGGCTGGAGCGCGCTGGACGCGCGGCAGACGCCGGCGCACTGGTCGCTGGACCTGAGTTTCGAGCGGGTCGACGTCGCGCGCTGGATCCCGGCACTGCGCCGCGGCGGTGGCGGCGACGACGCACGCCAGGCGCTGCTAACCGGCATTCTGGAAGGCCGGCTGGTGCTCGCCGGCCGTGGCCGTTCGACGGCGCAGATCCTCGGCAGCGCCGACGGCGACGGCCGTCTGATGCTGCGCCGCGGCACCGTCTCGCACCTCTTGACCGAGGCCGCGGGTCTCGACCTTGCGCAGGCGCTGGGCGTGCTGGTGCGCGGCGACGAGCCGCTGCCACTGCGCTGCGCTCGGCTGGAGTTCGGCGTGCGCGACGGGCTGGTCGTGCCGCGTGTGGCGGTCATCGACAACCGCGACAGCACGGTGCTGGTCGACGGCCGCGCCAGTCTGGCCGACGAGACGCTGGCGTTGCGCGCGCAGGTGCGGCCCAAGGACTTCTCGCCGCTGTCGCTGCGCACGCCGGTGCTGATCGGCGGCCACTTCTCGCGTCCTGAGGTCGGCGTGCAGGCCGGCCGGCTGGCCGGGCGGGCGGCGGCGGCGATCGTGCTCGGCGTGCTGGCGGCGCCGGTGGCGGCGCTGCTGCCCTTCGTCGACCCGGGCAGCGGCGAGAAGTCCGATCCCTGCACGGCACAACCCAAGCCGGCGCCGGGCCGCTGACGAGCGCCGGGCACGCCGGGGCCTCGTCCTACGCCTGTTTTCCCTGCCGCCCGACCCGCCGCCGCGGGCCCGCCGCGTACGGTGCAGCCCTGGGCGCTGCCATCCCGGCGGCGCGTTGCAAGGACCGCCGATGAGACCCATCGCCGCCTACACCCTGATCTGCTCGGCCGGGGCCGTCGCCGCGATCGCCGCGTGCAGCCCCAGGCCCTTCGCCGACGCGCGTGCGGCCGAACCCGCCGACCCCTTGCCGGTCGTGCGCGTCGAGCCGGTGCCGACGCCCAGCGTGGCGCCGGCACCGCGTCTGCAGACGCCGGAGCTCTTCGTCGACAAGGTGAACGACGCCGGCATCGGCGCCGCGGTCAGCGCCGAGCTCGGCCGCGACCCGGCGCTGGCGATGGCGCCGGTGGAGATCGACTGTGTCGGGGGCCGCGTCGCCTTGCGCGGCAGCGTGCCCGACCCCGACGCGCGTACGCGCGCAGAGCAGATCGCTGCCCGGGTCGACGGCGTGCGCACGGTCGAGAACGTGCTCGAGGTGGCCCTTGCCGAAGGAGCGATGCGATGAAGCGTTTGCACAAGAGCCGATTGCTGGCGGCCGCCGGCCTGGCGCTGGTCCTGTCCGGCACGGTGCTGGCCCAGGAGCCGCCCGCCGAGCCGGCGCATGTGCCGCCGGGCGTGACGCTCGTGCCGCTGGAGCCTCGGGCCGAGCCGACGAGCCGCGAGGCGGTGCGCGACGAGTTCCTCGGCGCGCGCCTGGCCGGCACGCTGACGCCCGACGGCGAACTCGGCGACACGCCGGCCGTGCTGGCCGCGCGCGACAGCGCCAACGCGGTGCAGGCCGAGCAGCTCGCCGCCGGCGCCGACGTCGACACGGCGCTGCGCGCGGCCACCGAAGCCGCGGTGCAGATGTCGGGCGCCGACGCGATCGCCGGCGCCGACGTCTACGAGATGACCGGCGACGACGGCGAGCTGCTCGGTTTCCTCTTCGTCGTCGAACAGCCGGACGACTGAGCGCAAGCCGCTTCAGCGGTAAGCGGGCGCATCGGCCAGCGCGCCTCGTTGACGTTTGATTACCGATTGCCGCGTGTCGCCCCGGGGCTGCGGGGTGGCGCGCCGGCGTGCTTCGGGTACACCGTCGCCCCTGACCTGGTTCAAGCGCTGGAGGGCGAATGAAGACCAAGACGGCGATGGCGCTGGCAGCGGCCGCCTGGGCGGCGCTGCCGGCGCAGGCCACGGTGCAAGTCGTCGACTTCGACCGCCTGGTGGCGTCGACGGTGCTCGACAAGCCGTTCGGGGCCGGCGACCGCCTGGTGCTCGACAGCTTCGCCGCGGGCCAGCGCGGACGGTTGGAGCAGACGATCACCTTCACCGTCGACAGCCCGCTGCAGATCGACGGCCGAGCGAACTGGTCGGTGCTGCCGCGGGGCTCCCGCCTGTACCGCGTCGACATCGATCTGCTGGGCGCCGACGGCGAGCTCGTGCTGTCGGACTCCTTCGCCGGCCGCGCCGCCGGCCTGGCCAACTCGGTGCTGGCCGGGGCGCTGGGCCCGGGCACCTACACGCTGCGCGCCACCGGCTGGGGCGGCCGCGACGCCTCGCTGGACCTGTCGGTGGCGTTTGCCGTGCCCGAGCCGGCCAGCGCCGCGATGATGGCCGCCGGCCTGGGCCTGCTCACGCTGCTGGCCGCGCGTCGGCGGCGACAGCGCTGAGCGCCTTCTTCGTCGGCAACGGACGCTCGGGCGCGGCGCCGTCGGCCGCGGCCGGTTGCACGGCGCCGCGGCGCGCGCCGAGCAGCATCTCCTTGAACCAGCCCAGCAGCAGCTGGGTGTAGGCGCGCTGGTCGGCTTCGCCCGAGAGGCCGTGGTCGGCACCGGCGATGCAGCGCATCGTCATCGACTTCACCCGCCGCGCCGCCTCCTGGTAGCTGTTGATCACCGCGCGCGGGATGATCTGGTCGTTCTCGGACTCGACGAGCAGCACGTCGCCGGCGAACTGCTGCAGCGCGCGCAGCGCGCGGTTGTCGCGCGCCGGCACGACGCTGCGGCGGTAGGTCTTCAGGTCCTGGTCGCGGTGCAGCTGCAGCTTGGGCGTGTCCCAGCCGTCGTCCAGGTACAGCGCCGGCGCGCGCAGCGCCAGCCAGCGCACCGGGCGCAGCGTCGTCAGGATGGTGCCCAGGTAGCCGCCGTAGCTGCTGCCGACGACGCAGACGGCCTCCGGGTCGACGTCGCCGTGGGCGACGAGGCGGTCGTAGGCGGCCACCAGGTCGCGCAAATTGGTCTCGCGCGAGACCTTGGCCTGCTGCGCCTGGGTGCCGGCGTGGCCGCGCAGATCGAAAGCCAGGCAGACGCAGCCCAGCGCGGCGATCTCGCGCGCCCGCGCCAGGTACTGCTCGCGGCTGCCGCCCCAGCCGTGCGCGAACAGCACGCCGGGGATCAGCGTGCCCGGCGCGACGAAAGTGCCGGCGATGCGTTCGCCGTCGACGTCGATCGTGATCGTCTCTTCAGTTGTCGACATGCGTCTGGGCGAAGGCGTACTTGGTCAGGCGGCCGAGCTGGGCGTCGACGCCGTCGTACAGCGTCATCGCGCCGGCCGGCACCTCGGTGCCGCCGTGCACCTCGTGCGTCGAGGCGTGCACCAGGCGCAGCGTCGGGTCGGCCAGGAAGGCCTGCAGCGCGGCCAGTTCGGCGCCGCTGGCACCGCCGATGCGCCAGGACTGCTCCAGCACGCCGGAGCGCCAGCGCCCGGCGTCGTCCAGGCCCTGGGCGACGTCGTAGTTGGCACGCGAGGCGAAGAAACCGGGGAAGCAGCTCTCCGCCGCGCGGTGATAGGCCAGCGCCTGCTCGATGCCCAGGCGCACCGCCGACGGCAGCTCGCGCCGCAGCAAGGCGTCGAAGCCGCCGCGCACGACGACCAGGTCCGAGCCGCCGTAGACCTCCTGGCCTTCGCGGTTGCGCGTCAGGCGCTGGCTGCCGTAGTAGCTGGCCTGCCAGGGGCCGACGCAGACCTGGCCGACCGACATCGTCGTCACGTCGTGCAGGTTGATCTCGGCGACGAGGCCGTGGCGGGCCACGGCCTGGGCGTCCAGCGAGGCCAGCACGCGGTCCAGTTCGGCGCCGTCGTGCAGCACCCACTGGCCCAGGCCGCCGACGCCGCCGGGGTCCTTCAGGCGCACGGCGCCGCGGCGCAGCAGGCGCAGCGCTGCGCGGCGCGCGTCGGCGATGGAGAAACACGAGCAGCCAGGCAGCACCGCCTGCTGCACCGCCCGCCCGAAGGCGCCGGACCAGCCCAGCGGCACCGGCGACTGCGGCGCGGCGCCGTGGGTGATGGTCTTGGTCGCGACGAAGGCCTGCGGCACGACGCCGCCGAAGACCTGCGTCGGACCGTGCACGCCCAGGCGGCGGGCCTCGGCCAGCGTCAGCGTCTCGCGCGGCACCAGGTAGACCGGCGCGTCGCTGCGGCGCAGCTGGTGCAGCTCGCCGGCGTAGTCCCAGCCGAGCAGGGCGGCCAGGCCGGCGGCGACACGGGCCTTGGCCTGGTGGTCGTGACCGGGCGGCGAACCGTCGGCGTGCGGGGCGCGCGAGTCGTGGAAAGCGACGACGGGCTGCGGGCGGACCCAGGTCGGACGCCGGACGGTCGTGGCGGTGAGCAGGGCGGTCATGGCGGGCTCCTTGAGGCTGCAGCCAGTGTCGCGAGCGGCGCGGCGCGTGGAGTCGTCCCGCAGGTGCTGCGCTTGTAGGAAGCTGCCGGCAGCGGCTGTCGGTGCCGGCGCGCAGGCGTCAGCGGCCATCCCCGCCGGCGCGCGGGTCGAAGCCGAGGCGGCGCATCGCCGGCGCCAGCGCCTGGCGCGTGGTCCAGAACGCGGCCCACGGGTCCTCGCGTTCGAAGGACAGGTGCTCGCGTGCGTTGGCCAGCGTCCATTGATCACCGCCGCGCAGCTCCGGCAGCGCGTCCCAGGACACCGGGATCGAGACCCCCAGCCCCGGGCGGGCGCGGGCCGAGAACGCGGCCACCGTCGTCGCGCCTTCGCCGTTGCGCAGCCAGTCGACGAAGATGCGGCCGACGCGGTTGGCCGGCCCGCTGCGCACGACGAAACGTTCGGGCACCTGTTCGGCGAGGTGGGCGACGACGGCGCGCGAGAACGGCTTGACGACGTCGACCGCCACGCGCGGCGCGACCGGCACGACGACGTGCAGGCCCTTGCCGCCGCTGGTCTTCAGCCACGAGGCCAGACCCAGCTCGTCGAGCAGGGTGCGCACCAGCAGCGCGCCTTCGCGCACGGCGGCGAAGTCGACGCCCTCGCCGGGGTCGAGGTCGAAGACGAGGCGGTCGGGCTTGGCGATCGTGCGCGTCGTGGCGTTCCAGGTGTGGAACTCGATCGTGTTCATCTGCGCCGCCGACAGCAGCGCCTCGGCGCTACGGATCTCCATCAGCGGCTCGTGGCCGGGCCACAGCGCCGGATCGAGCAGCACCAGGCCGGGGATCTCGGTGCGTTCGGCGTGCTTCTGGAAGAACACCGGCCGTCCGACGCCTTGCGGCGCGCGCAGCAGCGCCACCGGCCGGGCTTTCAGGTGCGGCAGCATCCGTTCGGCGACGCCGTCGTACCAGCGCAGCAGGTCCAGCTTGCTCAGGCCGCTGGCCTTGTCGACGATGCGCTCGCCGTGCGTGATGCGCACGCGCGCGATGCGGCCGCTGGACGAGGCGGTGGGCGCGGCGCTCGGCGCCGTGTCGGGCACGACGGCGCGTTCGCGCAGCACCTGGGCGGCCGGCTTGTCTTCGCGCACGCCGACGAAGACCGCGTGGCGCACGCTGCCGCCGGGCGTCCATTCGGCGAACTCGACCTCGACGACGAACTCCGGCCGCACCCAGCGTTCCAGTCCGGGGGCGCGGCGGCTCCAGCGCCCGGGCGAGGGCGTCCCGGCGGCGAACGGCACGGCCTCGCGGGCCAGCGGCTGCAGCCGCGTGAACAGATCCCGTGCGGCGCGTGTGTCCCAGCCGGTGCCGACCTTGCCGGCGTGCACGAGGCGGCCGTCGGCGTCGTGAACGGCGAGGATCAGGCTGCCGATCTCGCCGCTGGCGTTCGTGCGCTCGGTGTAGCCGGCGACGACGAACTCCTGGCGGCGTCGGCACTTGAGCTTGAGCCAGGCCTCGCTGCGCAGCGAGCGGTAGGGCGCGTCGCGGCGCTTGGCGATGACGCCTTCGAGCTGGCGTTCGCAGGCCGTCGCCAGCGGGCCGGCGCCGCCGGCCGGCAGCTCCTCCGAGAAGCGCACGCCGTCCAGCGGATGTTCGTCGAGCAGCGACTGCAGCAGCGCACGGCGTGTGTCCAGCGCCAGTTCACGCAGGTCGCGGCCCTGCACGTAGGGCAGGTCGAAGACGTAGTAGAGCAGTCGGGCCGTGTCGCGGCCGTCGAAGGCGTTCTGCAGCGCGTTGAAATCGGCGGCGCCGCGGCTGCCGAGCGCGACCAGCTCGCCGTCGATCCAGGCCGACTGCAGCCCCAGGCCCTTCAGCGCCGCGGCCAGCGCCGGCAGCTTGTCCGTCCAGTCGTGGCCGTTGCGCGTGAACAGCCGCGGCACGCCGCGGCGGATGCGCGCCAGCAGCCGGTAGCCGTCGAACTTGGTCTCGTAGAGCCAGCTGCCGCTGCTCGGTGCCGCCGAGGCCAGCGTCGCGAGCTGCGGCGCCAGCGTCTCGGGCTGCGGCGCCTTGGGCGCGACGCTGTCGAGCGCCAGCGCGGCGCGGCTTTGCCGGCGCCGGGGCTTGTCGGCAGCCGTCGCGGCGACGCTGTCGGGCTGTTCGGCGACGACGTCGAACTCGGCGCGTGGCCGCGCCTGGGCGTCGCGTTTCTTGAACAGCAGCCAGTTCTCGCCACGCTCGCCGGGCTTGGGCTTCATGCGCACCAGCTCCCAGGCGCCGTGCAGCTTCTCGCCGTCGAGCTCGAACGGCAGCTTGCCGGCGGCCAGCGCGGCGCGCGGTTCGGCCAGCGGCGTCCAGCTGCCGCGGTCCCAGACGATGACCTGGCCGGCGCCGTAATGGCCGGCCGGGATCCTGCCTTCGAAGTCGGCGTAGGCCAGCGGGTGGTCCTCGGTGCGCACCGCCATGCGCCGGTCGGCCGGGTCCAGGCTGGGGCCCTTGGGCACGGCCCAGGACAGCAGCACGCCGTCGAGTTCCAGCCGGAAGTCGTAGTGCAGCCGCGTCGCGTCGTGTTTCTGGATGACGAAGCGGCCGGTGTCGGCGCCGGGCTGCACCGCGTCGGCGCCCGGTTCCGGCGTGGCGCGGAAATCGCGGCGTTCGCGGTAGTGCTGCAGCGGGTCGCGGGCCGGGGCGGCGGTTCTGGGCATGCGGCGGCTCGGCAAAGCCCGGGCCCGGCGCTGGTGCTGCCGCTGGCAAGAGCGCGCCGACCCAGGCACAATGGCGGCGCTTTTATACCCCTACCCGTATCATGATCGAGTCCTACCGCGAACTCACCGCCTCCATCTCCGCGTCGCTGGCCCAGCTGCGCGCCGACATTCCCGAGACGACCCGCGGCTTCTCCGCGCTGGCGATGGCGGCCACCAAGCCCGGCACGCTGGACAAGAAGACCAAGGAGCTGATCGCGATGGCGCTGTCGGTCGGCGCACGCTGCGATCCCTGCGTCGGCTTCCACGCCGACGCGCTGGTCAAGCTCGGCTGCACGCGCGCCGAGTTCGAGGAGATGCTGGGCCTGTGCGTCTACATGGGCGGCGGGCCGTCGCTGATGTACGCCGCCAAGGCGCTGCAGGCCTACGAGGAGTTCGGCGGCGAACGCGCACCGGCGGCCGCCTGAGCGCCCCCGGCGCGTGGTCACGCGGCTGCCGATAACATCGTGCTCATGACTGACCGCGCCCCGCGCCGCGCCTGCGGCACGACCAGCGCCGGGGTGGAGGGCCGCTGATGCAGGTCGCCGCCAACGGCATCGCCCTCGAAGTCGACGACCGCGGCCCGCCCGACGGCATCCCGCTGGTCCTGGTGATGGGCCTGGGCATGCAGCTCACGGCCTGGCCCGAGGAGTTCGTGCAGCAGCTCGTCGAACGCGGCTTTCGCGTCGTGCGTTTCGACAACCGCGACGCCGGGCTGAGCCAGGGTTTCGACGCGCTGGGCGTGCCCAACCTCGCGATCGCCGGCATCCGCTACGCGCTGCGCCTGCCGTCGCGCTCGCCGTACCGGCTGGCCGACATGGCCGCCGACACGCTGGGCGTGATGGACGCGCTGGGCCTGGCCTCGGCGCACCTGTGCGGCGCCTCGATGGGCGGCATGATCGCCCAGCACATCGCCGCGCGCCGTCCGGAACGCGTGCGCAGCCTGACGCTGATGATGACGACCTCGGGCGCCCGCGGCCTGCCGCAGCCGACGCTGCGCGCGCGCCAGGCGCTGCTGGCCCGCCCGGCCGACAACTCGCGCGCCGCGATCGTCGCCCACCTGGAGCGCGTGATGCAGCGCATCGGCAGCCCGGCTTATCCACCCGACCCGGCGGTGATGCACCGCCGCTTCGAGCAGGCGGTGGACCGCGCCTGGCGCCCGGCGGGCACCGCGCGCCAGATCGCCGCCGTGATCGCCGACGGCGACCGCACGCCGATGCTGGGTGCGATCCGCGCGCCGACGCTGGTGCTGCACGGCCGCGCCGACCCGCTGGTGCCGCCGGCGGCGGCGCACGACCTGGGCGTCAAGATCCGCGGCGCGCAGGTCGAGATCCTCGACGGCATGGGCCACGACCTGCCGGCGCCGCTGCTGCCGCGCTTCGTCGAGTCCATCGCGACGAACTCCCGCCGCACCTGATCAGGGCAGGGGACGGCGGGGCCGCGCGGCCACAAGGGGGCCCACCATAATCGGTCGGCCCCGTATCCCGGAGACGCGTTTGGACCTGCGACGCCGCCATCACGTCACCTTCGCCGGTCGCGACGACGCCGCCCGCAGCCTCGTCTTCGCTCACGGCTTCGGCACCGACCAGCGCGCCTGGGCGCAGATCTGGCCGGCTTTCGCCGACGAGTTCCGCATCGTGCTCTACGACCACGCCGGTGCCGGCCAGGCCGACCCGGCGGCTTTCGAGCAGCACCGCTACCTGACGATGGACGGCTACGCGCGCGACCTCAATGCGCTGCTCGACGAACTGCGCCTGCAAGAGGTCGTCTTCGTCGGCCACTCGATGGGCGCGATGACCGGCATCCTGGCGGCGATCGCGAGGCCCGAGCAGTTCTCTCGCCTGGTGGGCATCGGGGCCTCGGCGCGCTACCTCGACGGGCCGGGCTACCGCGGTGGCTTCAGCGAGGCCGACCTCAACGCGCTGTACCGCGCGGTGACGACCGGCCATGACGCCTGGGCCGAGCAGTTCGCGCCGGTGGCGATGGGCAACCGCGACCGACCGGAACTCGCCGAGCACTTCGCGAACACGATCAAGAGGGTGCCGACCGACGCGATCCTGACGGTGCTGTGCTCGATCTTCCAGTGCGACTACCGGCAGGCCGTGCAGCGCCTGCAGCGCCCGCTGCTGCTGCTGCAGACCCGCAACGACGCCGCCGTGCCGCTGGAGGCGGCCGAGTTCCTGCACCAGGCCATCGACGGCAGCACGCTGCGTGTCATCGACGCCGAAGGTCATCTGCCGCACATCAGCGCTCCTGAGCGCGTGCTGGAGGCCCTGCAGGACTTCGTGCGCGCGCCGGGCTGAGACAATCGAGGGCTGCGCCGCCCGGCGCGCGAGCCCTGCGATGCCTGCCGTTCCTGCTTCCGTCCCCGCCGTCGAACCCAGCCCCTGGCGCCTTTGCGTGGCGCCTATGTTGGACTGGACCGACCGCCACTGCCGCCACTTCCACCGCCTGCTGAGCAAGCACGCGCGCCTGTACACCGAGATGGTGACCACCGGTGCGCTGCTGCACGGCGACCAGCCGCGGCACCTGGACTTCGGCGACGAGGAGCATCCGGTGGCGCTGCAGCTGGGCGGCAGCGAACCTTCCGACCTGGCCGCCTGCGCCAAGCTCGCCGAGCGCTGGGGCTATGACGAGGTCAACCTGAACTGCGGCTGCCCCAGCCCGCGCGTGCAGCGCGGTGCGTTCGGCGCCTGCCTGATGAACGAGCCGGCGCTGGTCGCCGACGCGGTGAAGGCGATGCGCGACGCGGTCTCGCTGCCGGTCACGGTCAAGCACCGCATCGGCCTGGGCAAGGACGAGAGCTACGCCTTCGTGCGCGACTTCGTCGGCACCGTGGCCGCCGCCGGCTGCGAGGTCTTCATCGTGCACGCGCGCAACGCCTGGCTCGAAGGCCTGAGCCCGAAGGAGAACCGCGACATCCCGCCGCTGCGCTACGAGGTCGCACACCGGTTGAAGGCCGAGTTCCCGGCGCTCACGATCGTCGTCAACGGCGGCATCGCCGGCGACGAGGCGATCGCCGCGCAACTCGCCCACGTCGACGGCGTGATGGTCGGCCGCGCCGCGTATCACGAGCCCTGGACGCTCGCGACCTGGGACGAACGTTTCTTCGGCGAGCCCGCGCCGGCGCAGGACCGTGCGGCCGTGGAGCTGGCGATGGTGCGCTACATGGAGCGCCAGGCCGCCGCCGGCGTGCCCTGGGCGCACGTCGCGCGCCACATGCTGGGGCTGTGGAACGGCGAAGCCGGCGCGCGGCGCTGGCGCCAGGTCTGGTCGGACCATCGCCTGAAGGGCGAGCCGGCGGCCGTCGTGCACGCGCTGGCGCAGCGCCCGGCACGTGTCGCGGCGGAGCAGGGCGTCCCGGCGGCTTGACATTCGGCAGCCGCAAACGCGGCGCCGCGACGTAGGATGCGCAGCATCGCCGGCGGGCCAACGCCGGCGGCACGAGGCCGGCCGCCCTGCAGGCGCCGGCCTTCCTCGTTCCCGACTCCGCCGCGTGCCGCGGCGCTTCGACGACTTATGACGAAACGACTCGCCATCATCGGCGGCAGCGGCCTCTACGACCTGCCCGGCCTCACCGACACCCGCTGGGTCTCGGTCGACACGCCCTGGGGCGCGCCCTCCGACGAGATCTTCCTCGGCCGCCTGGGCGACGCCGAACTGGCCTTCCTGCCGCGCCACGGCCGCGGCCACCGCATCCCGCCGAGCGAGGTCAACTACCGGGCCAACATCGCCGCGCTGAAGCAGCTGGGCGCCACCGACGTGCTGTCCTGCAGCGCCGTCGGCGGCCTGCGTGCCGACTTGCCGCCGGGCACCTTCGTCATCGTCGACCAGTTCATCGACCGCACGTTCGCGCGCGAGAAGAGCTTCTTCGGCACCGGCTGCGTGGCCCACGTCTCGATGGCCGACCCGACCTGCCCGCGCCTGGGCGACCACGTGCAGAAGCGCCTGGCCGAGCAGGGCGTGCCGCACGTTCGCGGCGGCACCTACCTGACGATGGAAGGGCCGCAGTTCTCGACGCGCGCCGAGTCGCACCTGTACCGCTCGTGGAACTGCAGCGTCATCGGCATGACCAACATGCCCGAGGCCAAGCTCGCGCGCGAGGCCGAGCTCTGCTACTGCTCGGTCAGCATGGTCACCGACTTCGACTGCTGGCACGTCGGCCACGACGCGGTGACCGTCGACGCGATCGTCAAGGTGCTGCTGGCCAACGCCGAGAACGCGCGCCAGATGGTGCGTGGCCTGGCCGAGGACGTCGCCCACGACGAACACGCCGCTGCCTGCCGCTGCCGCCACGCGCTGGACAACGCGATCATCACCGCGCCCGCCGCCCGCGACCCCGAGGTCGTCGCGCGCCTTCAACCCATCGCCGGCCGGGTGCTCGGATGAAGGTCGACGGAACCCCGCTGCGCACCATCCGCGCCGTCGCCGGCGGCGAGGCGGTCGAGATCATCGACCAGCGCCTGCTGCCGCACCGCCTGGTCATCGAACGGGTCGCCAGCGCCGACGAGATGATCGTCGCTATCCGCGACATGTGGGTGCGTGGTGCGCCGCTGATCGGCGCCAGCGCCGCCTACGGCGTCGCGCTGCTGATGAACGCCGACGCCGGCGATGCCGCGCTCGAAGCCGGCTGCGAGCGCATCCGCGCCGCGCGCCCGACCGCCGTCAACCTGGCATGGGCCGTCGACCGCATGCTGAGCCACCTGCGCCCGCTGCCCGCGGCCCAGCGCCGCGCCGCCGCCTGGGCGCTGGCCGACGCCATCGCCGAGGAGGACGTGGCCGTCAACCGCGCGATCGGCGAGCACGGCCTGGCGCTGATCGAAGCCATCGCCGCCCGTCGCCCCGGCCCGGTCAAGGTGCTGACGCACTGCAACGCCGGCTGGCTGGCGACCGTCGACTGGGGCAGCGCGACGGCGCCGATCTACCGCGCCCAGGAGCGCGGCATCGAGCTGCACGTCTGGGTCGACGAGACCCGTCCGCGCAACCAGGGCGCCAGCCTCACGGCCTGGGAGCTGGGCAAGGCCGGCGTGCCGCACACGCTGGTCGCCGACAACGCCGGCGGCCACCTGATGCAGCGCGGCGAGGTCGATCTGTGCATCGTCGGCTGCGACCGCGTCACGATCCGCGGCGACGTCTGCAACAAGATCGGCACCTACCTGAAGGCGCTGGCCGCGCACGACAACGGCGTGCCGTTCTACGTCGCGATGCCGACCTCGACGCTGGACCCGAAGCTCGCCGACGGCGTGCGCGAGATCCCGATCGAGGAGCGCAGCGCACGCGAGGTGACGCACATCGCCGGGCTGACGGCCGCCGGCGAGCTGGCCGAGGTCTGCCTGGTGCCCAAGGGCACGACGGCGGCGAATCCGGCTTTCGACGTCACCCCGGCGCGCCTGGTCAGCGGTCTGGTCACCGAACACGGCGTCTTCCCCGCCGACGAGACGGCGCTGCGCGCGCTGGCCGCCCGGAGCGCACGATGAACGTGCCCTTCGTCGAGGTCGCCGCACGCGAGGACGCCGCCGCCGCGGTGCGCCTGCTGGACGCGCGTGGCCTCAACCGCGGCAGCACCGGCAACCTCAGCGTGCGCTGCGGCGACGCGATGCTGATCACGCCGACCGGCATGGGTTCGGAAGTCTGCGGCGAGGACTTCGTGCGTGTCTTCCTCGCCGACGGTCGTGTCGAAGGCACCTGGCAGCCGTCGTCGGAATGGCATTTCCACCAGGCGGTCTACCGCGCCCGGCCGGACCTGAACGCCGTCGTGCACACGCATTCGCCGAACGCCACCGCGCTGGCCTGCCTGGACCGGCCGCTGCCGGCCTTCCACTACATGATCGCGGTGGCCGGCGGCGACACGGTGCCGCTGGTGCCGTACCACACCTTCGGCACCGAGGCGCTGTCGGCGGCCGTCGGCGAGGCGATGGCCGAGCGCAAGGCCTGCCTGCTGGCGCACCATGGCCTGGTGGCCGCCGGCGCGACGCTGGCCGAGGCGATGAAGGTCTGCCAGGAGATCGAGTCGCTGTGCGAGGTCTACCTGAAGGCGCTGGCGGTGGCCGAGCCGCGCGTGCTGGGCCATGCCGAGATGGACGAGGTGATCGCCAAGTTCAGGAGCTACGGCCGCAGCGCCCGCCGCGACGCGTAGGACGCCCCGCACACCCGCTTCGGACCGCGCCGACACCGGGCGCGGAGCCGGCGGCCCACACTGGTTCCATCGGGGCTCCGCCCCCGGTTTCCCATAGGAGTGGAACCATGAACACGACCCGATCCCTGGCCATCGCCACCCTCGCTGCCACCGCAGCGCTCGCCGGCTGTTCCGGCATGTCGACGCAGCAGCGCGACACCGCGATCGGTGCCGGCATCGGCGGTGTCGCCGGCTCGGTGCTGACCGGCGGCAGCACCGCCGGCACGATCGGCGGCGCCGCGGTCGGCGGCGTCATCGGCCACGAGACCAGCAAGGACAAGAAGTAAGCCGGCTCAGCGCCGCGCCGGCCAGGTGGCGAGCAGCAGCCCGGCCAGCGCCAGCGCGAAAGCCGCCGCATGGCCGGCGCCGAAGTGCTCGCCGAGGAACACGACGCCGACCAGCGCCGCGGCGACCGGCAGCATCACGGTGAACACGCCGGCCTGCGAGGCCGGCACGTGGCGCAGCCCGGCCATCCACAGCCAGACCGTCACCATGCTGGCGGCGATGGCGTAGAACACCAGCAGCGCCCAGGTCGACGTCGCCACTTCGCCGAAGTCGAAGCTGAGCGCCTGCCAGACGCCGAAAGGCGTCACCAGGGCCAGCCCCCAGAGGTTGATCAGCGCGCTGATGCGTTTGGGCGAGACGTTGCCGGTGAGGCGTTTGCCGATGACGACGTAGCTCGCCTCGCAGACCACGGCCCCCAGCAGCAGCGCGTAGCCCCACCAGGGCGCCGCCGCCTCGGCGCTGCCGGCCGGCGCCTTGGCCAGCGCCAGCAGCGCGATGCCGGCGACCGCCAGCACGATGGCCGCCATCACGCGCCGCGAGATGCGCTCGCCGAGGAACAGCCGCGACAGGATCGCCACCGCCGCGGGGATCGCCGCCATCACGACGCCGGCAGCCAGCGCCGAGGTCGCCTTGACGCCGAACAGCATGCAGATGCTGAACAGGAAGTTGCCGAGGAAGCTCTCCCAGAACAGCAGCTTGCGGTCGTGCGCCGACAAGGGCGCTTCGTCGGCCGGGCGCCTGACCCAATGCGCCATCGCCACCGCGGCGATGCCGAAACGCAACCAGGCGAGCAGGAACACGGGCAGGGCCGCGACCAGCAGGCGCGACAGGCCGACGTAACAGCCGACCAGCGCCATGCCGGAGGCCAGGCTGGCATAGGCCAGCAGCGGAACACGAGACGGGGACATCAGAAACAGGCGGCGTAGCGCTCCAGCTCCCAGCCGCTGACCTGGCGCGCGTACTCGGTCCATTCGGCGCGCTTGAGGCGCAGGAACTCGGGACCCAGCGTGGGCCCGAGCGCGCCCAGCACCACCGGGTCGCCGGCCAGCGCGTCCAGCGCCTCGGCCAGCGACTGCGGCAGCAGGGCGATGCCGCGCGCGCGGATCGTCCCCAGGTCGAGCGCGAACAGGTCGTCGTCGACCGCGGGCGGCGGCACCAGGCCGCGTTCGAGGCCGTCGAGCCCGGCGGCGATCAGCGCCGCGGTGGCCAGGTACGGGTTGGCGCTGGCGTCGGGCAACCGCCACTCGAAGCGGCCGGGCAGGGTGCGCACGAGGGCGGTGCGGTTGTTCGGCCCGTGGGCGACGTAGGCCGGCGCCCAGGTCGTGCCCGACAGCGATTCGCCGACGGTCAGGCGCTTGTACGAGTTGACGGTCGGCGCGGCGAGTGCCGCCAGCGCCGGCGCGTGCGCCAGCACGCCGGCGACGAAGGCCGGCAGCACCTCGGCCGCCGGCTCGGCGCCGCGCCACAGCGAGACGTGGAAGTGCAGCCCGCTGCCCGGCTGGTCGGCGAAGGGCTTGGGCATCATCGAGAAGACCAGCCCGCGCGCTTCGGCCAGCGCGTGCGCGGCCAGCTTGAACAGCATCAGGTGGTCGCAGCTCGCCAGCGCCTCGTCGTGGGCGAAGTTGACTTCGTACTGGCCCTGCGCGTCCTCGTGGTCGATCTGCAGCACGTCCAGCCCGGCATCGGCCAGCGCGCCGGACAGCGCATGCAGGAACCCATGCTGGCGCGGCAGCGACTTCAGGTCGTACGAAGGTTTGTCCAGGCGGTCGGCGTCGTCGGCCGGCAGCCAGCGGCCGGCGGCGTCGCGCTTCAGCAGGAAGAACTCGGGCTCGATGCCGGTCTGCATCGTCAGGCCGTGCGCGGCCAGGCGCTCGCGCGCGCGGCGCAGCACCTGGCGCGGACAGGCGTCGAAGGGTTCGCCGGCGACGACGCCGTTGCCGACCAGGCGCGCGACGCCCGGCCACCAGGGCAGGGGCAGGGCGGTCGCGGCGTCGCCGCGCGCGTAGTACTCCGAGCGCGGGCCGCAGCGCGGCAGCGCCGTGCCCCAGATCGACGGCCCGGCGAACCCGGCGCCGGTGGCCAGCACCTCGTCCAGGTGCGCCAGCGGCACCAGCTTGCCCTTGGCGACGCCGTGCACGTCGGTGAACTGGACCAGCAGCGTGTGCACGCCGGCGGCTTCGAGCCGCTCGCGCAGCGGCTTCATGCCGGGTTGATGCGCAGCCAGGTGGTCTTCAGCTCGGTGTACTTGTCGAAGGCGTGCAGGCTCTTGTCGCGGCCGTTGCCGCTTTGCTTGTAGCCGCCGAACGGGACGGTCATGTCGTCCTCGTCGTACTGGTTGACGTGCACGGTGCCGGCACGCAGCGCACGCGCGACGCGGTGCGCGCGGTGCACGTTGTCGCTCCAGACGCTGGCCTGCAGGCCGTAGGCGCTGGCGTTGGCCATCGCCACCGCCTGGGCCTCGTCGGCGAAGCGCAGCACCGACAGCACCGGGCCGAAGATCTCCTCGCGCGCGATGCGCATCGTGTTCGTCACGCCGGCGAAGACCGTCGGCTCGACGTAGAAGCCGCCGCTGTCGGCGCGCGCGCGGCGGCCGCCGGCCAGGCAGCTCGCGCCTTCGGCGAGGCCGGCGTCGATGTAGCCGAGCACGGTGGACATCTGCTGCTCGTCGACCAGCGCCCCCATCACCGTGGCCGGGTCCAGCGGGTCGGCCGGCGTGTACTTGGGCGCCAGCGCCGCCACGCGCGCGGCGAACTCGTCGGCGATGCTGTCGTGCACCAGCAGGCGCGAGGGCGCGTTGCAGCTCTCGCCCTGGTTGAAGAAGATGCTGTCGGCCACCGTCTCGGCGGCGCGGCCCAGGTCGGCGTCGGGGAAGACGAGGAAGGCCGACTTGCCGCCCAGCTCGTTGTAGACGCGCTTCAGGTTCGAGCGCCCCGCGTACTCCAGCATGCGCCGGCCGATGCGCGTGCTGCCGGTGAAGCCGATCGCGTCGACGTCGGGGTGCAGCGCCAGTGCCTCGCCGGCTTCGCCGCCGTAGCCCGGCACGACGTTGAAGACCCCCGGCGGCAGCCCGGCCTCGATGGCGATCTCGGCCAGGCGCAGCGCGGTGAACGGGCTCTTCTCGCTGGGCTTCAAGACCACCGAGTTGCCCGCCGCCAGCGCCGGCCCGAGCTTCCAGGCGGCCATGATCATCGGGTAGTTCCAAGGCACGATCGCCCCGACGACGCCCATCGGCTCGCGCGTGATCAGCGCCAGCGCGTTGTCGGCGGTCGGCGCGATCTCGTCGTAGACCTTGTCCACCGCCTCGGCGTACCAGGTGATGCAGCGTGCCGTCGCCGGCACGTCGACCGCCAGCGACCAGCGGATCGGCTTGCCCATGTCCAGCGTCTCGAGCAGGGCCAGCTCCTCCTTGGCGGCGAGGATGCCGTCGGCGAAACGCTGCAGGATCTTCTTGCGCACCGCCGGCGCCTTGCCGGCCCAGCGGCGGTCGTCGAAGGCCGCGCGGGCGGCGGCCACCGCGCGGTCCACGTCCTCGGCACGGCCGCGCACGACGTCGCCCAGGCGGCGGCCGTCGATCGGCGAGCGCTTCTCGAAGGTCTCGCCGGAGACGCCGGCGACACGCTGGCCGTCGACGAGCGCACGGCCGTCGAGGGCCAGCGCCGCGGCGCGTTCGCGCCAGTTCGGGGTCGGGTTGTTCATCGCGTCTCCTGGTGGGCAAGGCGCGGGCCGCACGGGCCCGCCGGGCGGCGCGGCGTCAGAAGCTGACGACCACCGAGGCACCGAGCAGGTGGTTGTTCTTGCTGTAGCCGCCGTCCTTGAGGTCCTCGAACACCGCCTGCGTCGCGCCGTCGTAGCGGTATTCGAGCTTGAACAGCGTGTTCTCGTCGTAGCGGTAGTTGGCACCGACGGTCAGCGCGTAGCGGTTGGCGCCC
This sequence comes from Rubrivivax gelatinosus IL144, assembly GCF_000284255.1. Lineage (NCBI taxonomy): Bacteria > Pseudomonadati > Pseudomonadota > Betaproteobacteria > Burkholderiales > Sphaerotilaceae > Rubrivivax > Rubrivivax gelatinosus. The sequence continues at coordinate 2,774,962 of NC_017075.1, read as the reverse complement.
TTGGACGGGTCGCCCGCCAGCACGACGTTGCCGTCGGCATCCAGCGCCAGACCGCGGCCGATGCCGTTGGCGCCGTCGTCGCTGCTGTAGCCCAGCAGGCCGCCGCCGTTCTTGCGGTTGTAGACGTAGTCGGCGCGCACGACGCCTTCCATGCGCGGCGTCAGCTTGTAGGCGGCGGTCGTCGACAGGCCCCACCAGCGTGCGTCGCGCAATCCGTTTTCTCTGTAGATCGCGGCCTTCTTCTGCTGGCCGTAGCTGAGCTGGCCGAAGAGCGACAGGTCGCCGCGCACGAAATAGGCGTCGGCCTCGAGCAGCGTGGCCAGCGTGTTGCGGCCTTGATCGGAGAACACCGCATTGCCGTCGGCGTCCGTGTCATCCGTCGCGTAGTTGTGCAGCTTGCCGTGCAGGCCGCTGAAGCCGAAGCCGCTGAACTCACCCTTGGCGTAGTCGGCACGGAAGATAAGCGACGGCGTCTTGTTGCCCGAGCTGTTGCGCGCGGTGTTGACGTTGGCCAGGCCGCCCTTGAGCTGCCACTTGCCGACGGTCGTCATGTAGACCGCGCCGGTGTAGGCGGTCGGCGCCATGAAGTCGAACAGCAGGTTGTGCGTGACCAGCTTGTTGCCCGCCGGCAGCGTGATCTCGTAGCCGGTCCAGTCGGGGATCTGGCCGACCCACAGCCGCGTCTGCAGGTCCTCCAGCGGGATCGCGACCGAGGCTTCGTGGATGATCGAGCCGCCGTTGATCAGCGCGCCGGTGCCGCGTTCGGGCGCCAGCGTCAGGTGCCAGATCGTGCCGCTCTCGGTCTCCTTCAGGATGTCGAGCACGGCCATGCCGAAGTACGAGTTGTCGTAGGTGTAGCGGCCGTCCTCGCGGTTGAGCAGCACGAAGGACGCGTCGTTGGCGCGGCGGTTGTAGATCCAGGTCGGGTCGATCTGGCCGGTGATCTTCAGGCCCTTGAAGCCCTGGGCCTCGAAGTTGTCCTGCAGCGCCTCGGTCTTGGTGCCGATGCGGGCCAGCTCCTGCGCCTGCTCGGGCGTCATGCCCCACTGGCCGGCCTGCGGCGCCGGCGCGGCCGCCGGCTGCGCGGCGAGCTTCTTCTCCAGCTCGGTGACGCGGTCGCGCAGCGCGCGCAGTTCCTTCAGCAGGTCTTCGTTGCTCTGCGCGGCCGCCGGGAAGGCGGCGCCGATCGCGAGCACGAGGGCGGTCAGGCGGACGGGCTTCATCAGGATTCCTCCTCGGGTGGTGTTCGGATCCGTTGCGATGCTCAGGCGCGGGCGGCCGCGGCCGCGTCCAGCAGGCGCTGGCGCTCGCGGCGGGCGATGACGTAGCTGGCGACGATGACGCCGATCGACACGACCGCGACGGTGATCGCGGCGACGGCGTTGACGCTCGGGTTCAACCCCAGGCGGGCGCGCGAGAAGATGACCAGCGGCATCGTCGTCGCGCCCGGGCCCGACAGGAAGTTCGACAGCACGACGTCGTCCAGCGAGATCGTGAAGGTCAGCAGCCAGGCCGAGACCAGCGACTGGGCGATCATCGGCAGCGTTACCAGCCAGAAGACTTGCGCCGGGCGTGCGCCCAGGTCCATCGCCGCTTCTTCGAGCCGCGGGTTCAGGTCCTGCAGCCGCGACTGCACGACCACCGTCGCGTAAGCCATGCCCAGCAGCAGGTGGCCGATCCAGATCGTCACCAGGCCGCGCTCGGGGAAGCCCAGCGCGCGCTGCACGCTGACCAGCATCAGCAGCAGCGACAGGCCGACGACGACCTCGGGCATCACCAGCGGCGCGTTGACCATGCCGCTGAACACCGTGCGGCCGGCGAAGCGCTTGTACTTGACGAGCACGAAGGCCGCGACGGTGCCCAGTACCACCGAGCCGCAGGCCGTCAGGAAGGCGACCTTCAGGCTCAGCACGAAGCCGGCGATGATCTCGCCGTCGTTGAGCAGCGACTGGTACCAGCGCAGCGTGAAGCCGCGCCAGACGTTGGGCAGCGGCGAGTCGTTGAACGAGTAGACGACCAGCGCGACGATCGGCAGGAACAGGAAGAAGAAGCCCGCCGCCAGCCAGGCGCGCCCGAACCACAGGTTGAAGCGCGAGGCCTTCATCGCACGGTCTCCTGCGCCTCGGCCTGGTATTTGTTGAAGATCGCCAGCGGCACGATGATCAGCAGGATCATGATGACCGCGACACTCGAGGCCATCGGCCAGTCGTTGTTGGAGAAGAACTCGTCCCAGATGACGCGGCCGATCATCAGCGTCTCGGGACCGCCGAGCAGTTCGGGAATCACGTACTCGCCGACGCAGGGAATGAACACCAGCATCGAGCCGGCGATGATCCCGGCCTTGGACAGCGGCACGGTGATCTTCCAGAACGCCACCCAGGGCGAGGCGCCCAGGTCGGCGGCCGCTTCCAGCAGCCGCAGGTCCATCTTGGACAGGTTGGCGTACAGCGGCAGGATCATGAACGGCAGGTAGGTGTAGACCATGCCGAGGATCAGCGAGAACGGCGTGTTCATCAGCTTGCCCGGCGCCGGGATCAGCCCGAGTGCCGCCAGCAGCTGGTCGATCCCGGTGCCGATGACGAACTGGGCGACGACGCCGCCGTCGCTCAGCAGTCCCTTCCAGGCGTAGACGCGCAGCAGGAACGAGGTCCAGAACGGCAGCATCACCAGCATCAGCAGCGCCGGCTGCACCGTGCTGCGTGCGCGCGCCATGAAGTAGGCGAACGGGTAGCCGATGAACAGGCACAGCGCCGTCGTCAGCGCCGCGTAGTGCACGCTGCTCAGGTAGGTCTTGAAGTAGAGGCTGTCCTCGGCGATGTAGAGGTAGTTGCCGAACTTCAGCGTCAGCTGGAAGACGCCGTCGGCGAAGGTGATCACGTCCTTGAAGGCGACCGCCTCCATCTCGGAGACGCTGATCTTGCCGACGATCAGGAACGGGAACAGGAAGAACAGCAGCAGGAACGCGTACGGGACCGCGATGACCAGCCGCCGCCCGGTGAACCAGGACTTGAAGCGTTGCACGGCCGCGCTCACTGGGTGAGGACGACGTGGGCCGAACGCGACCAGTGCACCCAGACCTCGTCGCCCCAGGTGTACAGCTCGTCGCGATGGCGCTGCGTATTGGCCATGCTCACCTTGATCAGCGCGCCGCTGGGCAGCACGACGTGATAGACGGTGAACATGCCGAAGTACGACAGCTCCTTGATCTTGCCGGGCGCGCAGTTGAACTCGTCTTCGGCCGGCTTGTGGTGCGAGATGTGGATCTTCTCGGGGCGCAGCGCCACCGTGACCGGCATGCCTTCGGTGCCGGTGATGCCGTGGCCGACGTAGTGCTTGCAGTCGGCCGAGGCGATGACGACGTGGTCGGGTTCGTCGACCGTCAGCGTGCCGTCCATCAGGTTGACGTTGCCGATGAAGTCGGCGACGAAACGCGTCGCCGGCGTCTCGTAGATCTCGCTGGGCTGGCCGACCTGCAGGAAGCGGCCCTCGGACATGACGGCCAGGCGGGTGGCCATCGTCATCGCCTCTTCCTGGTCGTGGGTGACCATCACGCAGGTCACGCCGACCTGCTCGATGATGTTGACGAGCTCGATCTGGGTCTGTTCGCGCAGCTTCTTGTCGAGCGCGCCCAGCGGCTCGTCGAGCAGCAGCAGCTGCGGCTGCTTGGCCAGGCTGCGCGCCAGCGCGACACGCTGCTGCTGGCCGCCGGAGAGCTGGTGCGGCTTGCGCTGGGCGTACTTGGTGAGCTGCACCAGCTTGAGCATCGCCTCGACACGTTCGGCGATGCGGTCCTTGGGCTGGCCTTCGCGCTTGAGGCCGAAGGCGATGTTCTCCCACACCGTCAGGTGCGGGAAGAGCGCGTAGCTCTGGAACATCATGTTCATCGGCCGCTCGTACGGCGGCAGCGTCGCCAGGTCGACGCCGTTCAGCAGGATGCGGCCCGAGGTCGGCGTCTCGAAGCCGGCGAGCATGCGCAGCAGCGTGCTCTTGCCGCAGCCCGAGGGGCCAAGCAGGGCGAAGATCTCGCCCTTGGCGATGTCGACGTTCGCGTGATTGACCGCGCGGTGACCGTCGAAGTCCTTGACGACGTCCTGGATCTGCAGGAACTGCTTTTCTTTGTCGGTGGCAACCATCTCAGCGGCGGGCCTGTGTCTATCTAATTGGAGAAATGACTGTCGAGAAACGCATCAAGCTGCCGCCGCGGACCGGCTGTGCCGATCCGCTGGCGGCGCCCCCCTCGGGGGGGAGCGCCGCAGGCGCTACGGGGGGCTCAAGTCCCTGGGCTCACATTCCGGTTTTGAAGGAGGTGAAGGTGCGGGTCATCAGCCGGCGCAGGTCGTTGTTCAGCGAATCCGGCGGGACCATGCGGGCCATGTCCGACGGCGACAGGAAGACGGTCGGATTGTTGGCCACTTCGGGCTTCACGAACTTGCGCGATTCGGCGTTCGGGTTGGCGTAGAAGACCTTGTTGCTCAGCGACGCGTGCACTTCCGGGCGCAGGATGTAGTTGATGAACTTCTGCGCGTTGCCCGGGCGCGGTGCGTCCGCCGGAATCACCATCACGTCGAAGAACAGCAGCCCGCCGGTCTTCGGGATCAGCGCCTCGATCTTCTGACCGGTCTTGCCGTCGATCGCGCGCTGGCGCGCGATGTTGATGTCACCCGACCAGCCCAGCGCCAGGCAGATCGAGCCGTTGGCCATGTCGTTGATGTAGCCCGACGAGCTGAACAGCGTGATGTACGGGCGCACGGCCTTCAGCACCTGGCCGGCGGCGGCATAGTCGCTGGGCGTCTTGCTGAACGAGGGCTTGCCCAGGTAGTGCAGCGCGGCCGGCACGACTTCCGAGGCCGAGTCCAGGAAACTGACGCCGCAGCTCTTGAGCTTGGAGATGTATTCGGGCTTGAAGACCAGGTCCCAGACGTTGTCGGGCATCGGCGTCGAGCCCAGCGCCGCCTTCACCTTGTCGACGTTGATGCCGACCGTCGTGTAGCCCCAGAGCCAGTCGACCATGTACTGGTTGCCCGGGTCCATCTTGGCCAGCGCCGCTTCGACCGCGGGATCGAGGTTCTTGAGGTTCGGGATCTGCGACTTGTCCAGCTTGCGCAGCAGCCCGCCTTCGAGCTGCAGCTTGGCCCAGTTCGACGAGGGCACGACGATGTCGTAACCCGTCTTGCCCGCCACCAGCTTGGCGTGCACGATCTCGTTGTTGTCGAAGTTGTCGTAGCGGACCTTGATCCCCGTTTCCTTCTCGAAGTTCTTGATCGTGTCCTCGGCGATGTAGTCCGACCAGTTGTAGATGTTCAGGACTTTTTCTTCTTCCTGGGCGAACACGGTCGAGCAGGCCAGGGCGAGGCCAGCCATCGCCAGGACGGACTTCAAGTTCATGAGGAAACCTCCGATGAATGGGGGGGAATCGTGAACAGCGCGCGAGTCTAAGACAGCCAGCCACCCGCCTTGGCATCGGCGAGCGTCAGATCCAGGCATCGACGGATCAGACCCATCATCTCGTCGATCTGCGCCCGGGTGATCACGAGCGGGGGCGCGATGATCATCCGGTCACCGACCGCCCGCATGATCAGGCCTTCGCGGAAGCAGTGGCCCCGGCAGACCATGCCGATCTCCAGGGACTCGGGGAAGGGCGTGCCCGTCGCCTTGTCCTTGGCCAGCAGGATCGCACCCATCAGCCCGCAGGTTTCCGCGTCGGCGACCAGCGGATGGTCGCGCAGCGTCGCGAACTGGCTCGCAAGATACGGGCCCACGTCGTCGCGAACGTGCTCGACGAGCTTGAGCTCACGCATCAGCTTGATGTTGGCCAGGGCCACCGCGCAGGCCACCGGATGGCCGCTGTAGGTGTAGCCGTGGGCGAACTCGCCGCCCTTCTCGATCAGCACCTTGGCGACGCGCTCCCCGACCATCACGCCGCCCAGCGGGATGTAGCCGCTGGTCACACCCTTGGCGAAGGTCATCAGGTCGGGCTTGGTGCCCATGGTCTCGCAGCCGAACCAGCGGCCGGTGCGGCCGAAGCCGCAGATGACTTCGTCGCTGACCAGCAGGATGCCGTACTGGTCGCAGATGCGCTGGACTTCGGGCCAGTAGGTCGCCGGCGGGATGATGACGCCGCCGGCGCCCTGGATCGGCTCGCCGATGAAGGCGGCGACTCGCTCGGGGCCGACCTCGAGGATCTTCTCTTCGAGCCAGCGCGCTGCGACGAGGCCGAACTCGTCGCGCGACAGGCCCTTGCCGTTCTCGTGCCGGTAGGGCTGGCCGATGTGCACGATGCCGGGGATCGGCAGCCCGCCCTGGGCGTGCATGCCGCTCATGCCGCCCAGCGAGGCGCCAGCCATCGTCGAGCCGTGGTAGGCGTTGTCGCGGCTGATGATGACCTGGCGCTCGGGCTGGCCGAGCAGGTCCCAGTAGCGGCGCACCATGCGCACGACGGTGTCGTTGCCTTCGCTGCCCGAGCCGCTGAAGAAGACGTGCTTGAACTGCGGTGGCGTCACCTCGGCCAGCAGCTCGGCCAGCTCGATGGCCGGCGGCGTCGCGGTCTGGAAGAAGGCGTTGTAGAAGGGCAGCTGCTTCAGCTGCGCGGTGGCCGCGTCGACCAGGGCCTGCTGGCCATAGCCGACGTTGACGCACCACAGCCCGCTCATCGCATCGAGGATCTTGTGGCCCTCGGTGTCCCAGAGGTAGATGTTCTCGGCGCGTTCGATGACGCGGGCTCCCTTGCGCGACAGCGCCTGGAAGTCGGTGAACGGGTGCAGGAAGTGCGCCGCGTCGGCGGCCTGCCATTCCCGGGTCGTGCGTTGCGTGGACATCGTGGTGGCTTCCTTCAGACGTGGAGCAGCAGGTGTTCACGCTCCCAGGGCGAGATCACCTTCATGAATTCGGCGTGCTCGATCTCCTTCACCTCCGTGTAGACGGTGATGAAGTCCTCGCCGAGCACACGCGCGAGCTCGCGCTCGTCGCGCAGCAGCGTCAGCGCCTCGCCCAGGCTGCGGGGCAGGGCGTACTCGCCGAGGTAGGCGTCGCCCTTGCATTCGGCCGAGGGCTCGATGCGGTGCTGGATGCCGAGGTAGCCGCAGGCCAGCGTCGCGGCCAGCGCGACGTAGGGGTTGGCATCGGCGCCGATGACGCGGTTCTCGATGCGGCGCGCGTTCGGCGACGCCACCGGGCTGCGGATGCCGACGGTGCGGTTGTCGGTGCCCCACTGGATGTTGATCGGCGCCGCGGTGAAGCGCGCCAGCCGGCGGTAGCTGTTGACGTAGGGCGCGAACAGCGCCATCGCCGCCGGGATGTATTTCTGCAGCCCGCCGATGTACCAGTAGAACTCCTTGCTCGGCGTGCCGTCCTCGTTGCTGAAGATGTTGCGGCCGTCGGCCTTGCGCACGATGCTCTGGTGCACGTGCATCGCGCTGCCCGGCTCGCCGGCGATCGGCTTGGCCATGAAGGTGGCGAACATGTCGTGGCGCAGCGCCGCCTCGCGCACCGTGCGCTTGAAGAGGAAGACCTCGTCGGCCAGGCCCAGCGGGTGGGCGTGGAAGAAGTTGATCTCCATCTGCCCGGCGCCGATCTCGTGGATCAGCGTGTCCACGTTCAGGCCCATCTTCTCGCAGTAGTCGTAGACGTCCTCGAACAGCGGGTCGAACTCGTTGACCGCGTCGATCGAGTACGCCTGGCGCGAGGTCTCGCTGCGGCCGCTGCGGCCCACCGGCGGCTTCAGCGGCACGTCGGGGTCGGTGTTGCGCGCGACGAGGTAGAACTCGAGCTCGGGCGCGACCACCGGCTCCAGACCGAGCTCGGCGTACAGGTCGCAGACGCGGCGCAGCACCGAGCGCGGCGCGAACGGCACCAGCTTGCCGTCACGGTCGTAGCAGTCGTGGATGACCTGCGCCGTCGGGTCCGTCGCCCAGGGCACGATGCGCACCGTGCTCGGGTCGGGCTGCAGATGCATGTCGCGGTCGGTCGGCGTGATGACGTCGTAGTACGGCCCCTCCTCGGGGAACTCGCCGGTCACGCCCATCGCCACGATGGCTTCGGGCAGCCGCATGCCGCGGTCTTCGGTGAACTTCTCGCGCGGCAGGATCTTGCCGCGGGCCACGCCGGTGAGGTCGGGCACGAGGCACTCGATCTCGGTGACGCGGTTCTTGTTGAGCCACTGTTCGAGCTCGCTGAACGTGTAGGGATCTCTTTCAACCATGGGGCACCTGTCTTCGCTGTCGGCGCGCCGCGTTCAAGGGGCGGCGCACGAAACCCTGTCCTCAGACGGCAGGGATGCGAGGCAAGGGCCCGCGCACCCGGTCGCGGTAGGCGCGCACGGCGATGCCGAACGCGTTGAAGAGCTGGACGGAGACGGGGTTGTCGGCGGCACGCCACTCGGGGTGCCACTGGACGCAGAGGTTGAAGCCCGGTGCGGCGGGCTGGGTGAAGGCTTCGACGAGGCCGTCGGGCGCATGGGCCTCGGCGCGCAGGCCGGGGGCCAGTTCGCGCACGCCCTGGCCGTGCACCGAGTTGACCTCGAAGTGCTCGCGCCCGGTGATCGCCGCCAGCACGCCGCCGGCGACGACGTCGACGCGGTGCGCCAGGTCGTACTGCACGGCCGCCGGCTGGTCCGCCGGGGCGCGGTGGTCGTGGCGGCCCTCGGCCTGGTGCACCGCCTGGTACAGCGTGCCGCCGAGCGCGACGTTGGCTTCCTGGAAGCCGCGGCAGATGCCGAACAGCGGCACGCCGCGCTCGAGCGCGCGCCGGATCAGCGGCAGCGTCCAGGCGTCGCGGTCCGGGTCCAGCGGGAGCGTCGGGTCGAGCACCGTCTCGTTGAAGTGCGAGGGGTGCACGTTGGATTGCGAACCCGTCAGCAGGACACCGTCGCAGGTGTCCAGCAGCGCGTCGATCTCGTCGGGCCCGAAGGGCGGTGCGATCAGCGGCAAGGCGCCGGCGAGGCGCACGGCGTCGACGTACTTGCGTCCGGCGACGTGGAAGGGGTGTTCGCCCGAGGGGCGATTGCAGCTGGTGACGAGAACGACGGGGGGGCGTTGGCTCATGAAGTACGGGGGTCAGCCGAGGATGTCTCGCAGCCTATACCAGGCCATGCCGAGCACCAATGCGGGTGTACGCAGCATCCGGCCACCGGGGAAGGCCCGGTGGCGCAGCCTGGCGAAGACGTCGAAGCGAGACGCGTCGCCGGCGATCGCCTCGGCGACGAGGCGGCCGGCCATGCCGGTCAGCGCGAGGCCGTGACCGGAGAAACCTTGCAGGTAATAGACGTTGGGCGCGCCGGCGAGGCGGCCGAAGTCGGGCGCGCGGTTCATCGAGATGTCGACGAAACCGCCCCAGGCGTAATCGACCTTGGTCGACGCGAGCTGGGGGAAGCTCAGCACCATGCGCTGGCGCATGCTTTCCGCGAGGTTGGACGGCGTCAGCGTGCTGTAGCTGACGCGGCCGCCGTAGAGCATGCGGTTGTCGTCGGTGGTGCGGAAGTAGTCGAGCACGAAGTTGGTGTCGCAGACCGCCGATCGCGACGGAATCAGCCGGTCGGCCACCGCGTCGTCGAGCACGCTGCTGCACGCAATGTACGTGCCGACCGGCATGATGCGCGGCTCCAGCGCCGGCGCCAGTCCCGAGAGGTACACGTTGCCTGCGAGCAGCACGCGCTGCGCGTGCACCTCGCCGCCGGCCGTGCGCAGCACCGCCGGCTCGCCGGGCGTCATCGAGACCACCGGGCTGTGTTCGTGCAGGCGCACGCCTGCCTCGGCGGCGGCGCGCGCGATGCCCAGCGCGTACTTCAGCGGGTGCAGGTGCCCGGAACGCGGGTCGTGCACGCCGCTGTGGAAACGTGGGCTGTCGATCCAGTTGCGCACCTCGGCCGGGCCGACGCGCGTCAGCGCATAGCCGTAGACCGATTCCATACGGTCGGCCCACTCGGCGAGTTCGGCGCCTTTGCGCGCGTTGGTCGCCAGGCCGAGGTAGCCGTCGCGCCATTCGCAGTCGATGCCGTGGCGGGCGATGCGCTCGCGGATCAGGTCCAGCGCCTCGATCGACATCGCCCAGACGCGTTTGGCCTCGTCCAGGCCCAGCTGGGCCTCGATCGTCGCCTGGTCGCAGGCCAGGCCGTGGATCGCCTGGCCGCCGTTGCGGCCGCTGCCGCCCCAGGCGAGCTCCCGGGCCTCCAGCAGCACGACGTCGAAGCCACGCTGGCGCAGCTCCAGCGCCGCCGACAGCCCGGCCAGGCCGCCGCCGACGACGGCGACGTCGCAGCTCGTCGTGCCGGCCAGCGGCGCATGGCCGGGGCTACGCACCGCGGTCGCCGCGTAATACGAGTCGCGGGCCAGGTCCTGGTCGGTGTCGAGCAGCGGCATCGCGGCGGTCTCCGGTGCCTCAGGCCAGGCGGCGCAGCGCCGTGCGGATCGACTCGACGATGCGGTCGATCTGCGCGCGTTCGACGATCAGCGGCGGCGACAGCGCGATGACGTCGCCGGTGGTGCGGATCAGCACGCCCTGCTCGTAGCAGTCGAGGAAGGCCTCGAAGGCGCGCTTGCCGGGCTCGCCCGGGCGTGCGGCCAGCTCGATGCCGCCGACGAAGCCGACGTTGCGGATGTCGATGACGTGCGGCTCGCCCTTCAGCGAATGCAGGCCTTCGGCGAAGTAGCCGCCGAGCTCGCCGGCGCGCGTCAGCAGGCCTTCCTCGGCATAGGTGTCCAGCGTCGCCAGGCCGGCGGCGCAGGCCAGCGGGTGGGCCGAGTAGGTGTAGCCGTGCGCGAACTCGATCAGGTGCTCGGGCCCGTTCATGAAGGTGTCGTGGATCGTGTCCTTCACGAGCACGGCGCCCATCGGCACGGTGCCGTTGGTCACGCCCTTGGCCAGCGTCACGAGGTCCGGCGTCACGCCGAAGGTCTGCGACGCGAAGGGCTGGCCGGTGCGGCCGAAGCCGGTGATGACCTCGTCGAAGATCAGCAGGATGCCGTGGCGGTCGCAGATCTCGCGCAGGCGCTGCAGGTAGCCCTGGGGCGGCAGCAGCACGCCGGTGGAGCCGGCGACCGGCTCGACGATGACCGCGGCGATCGTCGACGCGTCGTGCAGCGCGACCAGGCGTTCCAGGTCGTCGGCGAGTTCGGCGCCGTGCGCGGGCTGGCCGACGCTGAAGGCATTGCGCGCCGGGTCGTGGGTGTGGCGGATGTGGTCGACGCCGCCCAGCAGCGTGCCGAACATCTTGCGGTTGCCGACGATGCCGCCGACCGAGATGCCGCCGAAGTTGACGCCGTGGTAACCGCGTTCGCGGCCGATCAGCCGCGTGCGGCTGCCCTCGCCGCGCACGCGGTGGTAGGCCAGCGCGATCTTCAGCGCCGTCTCGACCGACTCGGAGCCCGAGTTCGTGAAGAACACGTGGTCCAGCCCGGCCGGCGCCAGCTTGGCGATGCGGTCGGCCAGCTCGAAGGCCTTGGGATGCGCCATCTGGAACGGCGGCGCGTAGTCCAACTCGGCGGCCTGGGCCTGGATGGCCTGCACGATCTTCGGCCGCGCGTGCCCGGCGTTGACGCACCACAGCCCGGCGACGCCGTCGAGGATCTGGCGACCGCGGTCGTCCCAGTAGTACATGCCTTCCGAACGGGTCAGCAGGCGCGGCGCCTTCTTGAACTGCCGGTTGGCGGTGAAGGGCATCCAGTAAGCGGAGAGATCCTGGGTCATGGCGTTTTCTCGGGTGGCGCCACAGCTCCGGCGCCGGGGTGTTTCGACAAGGACGGCGGGTTGGAGAACCCGACCCCAGTCTAGCCACGACCGTTAGCAATGTGCGTGCTCGGTCGATGCGGGTTCGCCCGCGATCGCGCACAATGATGCGAGCAAAACGGCGAGAGGCGCAACTTCATGCGAAACACGGAAGCTTCATCGCAATGGCCTGCCAAACTCGATGCGATCGACCGGGCCATATTGCAGGAACTTCAAATCGACGGCCGGCTGTCGAACGTCGACCTCGCGCAGCGCGTGCACCTGTCGCCGTCGGCGTGCCTGCGACGCGTGAAGGCGCTGGAAGAGCAGGGCGTCGTCGACCGCTACGTGGCGCTGCTCAATCCGCGGGCGATCGGCCGCCACGGCACCAGCTACACCATCGTCAACCTGGAGAGCACGCAGCCGGGCAAGCTCGAAGCCTTCGAGCAGGCGGTCAAGGACACGCCGGAGATCCTGGACTGCTTCTACGTCGCCGGCGCCAACGACTACCTCGTGCGCTTCACCTACCGCGACGCCGAGGACCTGGAGCGTTTCCACGCCGAGGTGCTGCCGCGCCTGCCCGGCGTGGTGCGCTCCAACTCCATGTTGGTGCTGCGCACCGTGAAGAAGACCAGCGCCTTGCCACTGTGAAGCCGGAACGAAAACGGGCGCCCCGCAGGGCGCCCGCATCGGCTGGAAACGAGGCCGCTCAGCCGCGCGACTTCGCCCCTTCCTCCAGCGAGGCGTGGTGGCGTCGGGCGGCCGGGTAGACCAGCGACTCCTCCAGGCCGATGTGCTCGTAATAGAGCGCGGTGAAGACCGGCAGCGCGTGGCGCAGCATCACCAGGTCGTACCAGTTGTAGCCCTCGGCGATGGCTTCGATCTGCGGCGCGAGCTCGAGCCAGTCTTCCTCCAGCCAGCCGTGATCCTGCTGCAGGCGCTTGATGCTCTGCACCAGCTCGGCGTCGCCCTTGGCCAGCAGTTGCGGGAAGACGAAACGCTCCTCGTCGGAGTGGTGCTGGCGGGCGTGGCCGTTGAAGAACTCGAGGATCTCGGCGGCGCTGCCGCGTGCCACCTCGTCGGCGCCGTTTTCGTCGATGTGCGCGAGCAGGCGGTCGAACTGGCCCAGCACCTCGATGACGCGGGCGTGCGTGCGGTCGAGCGCTTCGAAGGGGGGGACCGGCGGCGCCGGGGCGCGGGCGGGACGGGCTTTGGTTCCAGAGCTTGCAGCCATCGCGACTCCTTCAGGGTTTTCCTGATTGTTCGAGCGAGCAAAGTGTCGGACTTGCGCGGGATCAAGTTCGGTTCGCCGTCAGCGGCGCGCCGCCCCTGCTCCCGCTGCGGCCTGCGCGAGGCGCCCGGCCAGGTAAGTCCAGACGAAGGTGGCGGCCGCCGACGAGGCGAGTTCCGCATGATCGTACGGCGGCGCGACTTCGACGCAATCCATGCCGACGAAAGGCAGCTCCGCCCACTCTTCGAGCAGGGTCAGCACCTGGTTGGTGCTCATGCCGCCCGGTTCCGGGGTGCCGGTGCCCGGCGCGAAAGCCGGGTCCAGGCAGTCGATGTCCAGCGACAGATAGACCGGCGGCATGCCGTGCGCGGCGAAACGCTCGCGCACCGCGGCCAGCACCGGCGCGAGCTGGCCCGGGCTCTCCAGGCCGCGCAGTTCGCGGGCGCCGAAGAACAGGCCGCCGCGGTCGGGCACGTAGTCGCGCGCCTCGCGCACCGCCGCCGAGCGGATGCCGACCTGGACGAAACACGCCGGATCGACCAGCCCCTCGACGAAGGCCTCGTGCACCCAGGTGCCATGGCCCGAGGGCTCGCCGAAATGGTCTTCCCAGGTGTCGCAGTGGGCGTCGAAGTGGATCACCGCCAGCGGCCGGCCGAAGCGGGCGCGGTACTCGCGCAGCAGCGGCAGCGTCATCGAGTGGTCGCCGCCCAGCCAGGCCATGTGGTGCGCGGCGATCAGCTCGGCGGCCGCGGGCTGCAGCGCACGCCGCATGCCCTCGATCGAGGTGTTGGGCAGCGGCAGGTCGCCGGCGTCGGCCAGCGCGCCGATCGGCGAGCTGCCGAACAGCGGGTGCGTCGCGTCGCAGAGCATGTGGCTGGCGGCGCGGATCGCGCGTGGCCCGAAGCGTGCACCGGGGCGGTTGGTCACCGCGCCGTCCCAGGCGACGCCGGCGACGCAGAACGGCATTGCCGGGGCGGCCTCGCGCGTCGGCACCTTGAGGAACGAGGCGTGGTCGGAAAGGAAGGCGAAGTGGCTCATCGGTCGGGCGGGCGGCACGCGCATCGCGCCGCGGCGGCAACCATCATAAGGAAGGGCGGGCGATGAAGCCGTTGCTCGTGCTGCAGCACCTGTCGGCCGACGGGCCGGCCTTCCTCGCCTCGTGGCTGGGCGCGCGCGGCGTCGCCTTCGAACTGCGCAACGCCGAGGCCGGCGATGCCTTCCCGGATTCGATCGCGCCGTACTCGGCGCTGGCCGTGCTTGGCGGCGAGATGAGCGCCAACGACCCGCTGCCGGCGCTGCGTGCCGGCGAGCGCCTGATCCTCGACGCGATGGAGCGCTCGCGCCCGGTCATCGGCCACTGCCTGGGCGGCCAGCTGATGGCGCGGGCGCTGGGCGCGCGTGTCGTCGAGTCGCCGGCCCCGGAGATCGGCTGGCAGCCGATCGACATCGGCGACTCGGACATGGCCCGTGCCTGGTTCGGCGCCGCGCCGCGGCAGACGGTCTTCCAGTGGCATTACGAAGCCTTCGAACTGCCGCGTGGCGCCGAACGCCTGGCCGGCAGCCGCGCGTGCCCGAACCAGGCCTTCGCGTACGGGCCCCATCTGGCGTTGCAGTTCCACGTCGAGCAGGACGCCGAGAAGCTCGCCCGCTGGTCCACGGATGACGGCGAGCGCTACCTGCGCGCGTTGGCGGACCACGCCAGCGTCCAAACCGGCGACGCGATGCGTCGCGACGGCGTGTCGGCCCTGGCGTCGCAGCAGCGTCTCGCCGACCGTCTGTACCGGCGCTGGCTCGGTGCCGTCCGCTGACTTGCATCTTGTGGAAACACGTTACCGCATTGCGGGATAGGGCCACGCTGCACCGCAGCAAAATCCATCAGATGAGAAAACGACGTTCCGAATCGTGAAAGTGAAGCTCTAAGCTTTTGATTTTATTGAGCTCTATCTTTTGTCTTATATAAGACAGAAGTCTTGGCATCCGGCCGTGCGACGGGTACGCTTGCGTCATCGTTTCTCCCTTGGACCAGGAGTCTTCCGATGACGAAACCGACCCGCGAACAACAAGCCGCCGCCCTCGAAAAAGACTGGGCGGAGAACCCGCGCTGGAAAGGCATCAAGCGCGGTTACACCGCTGCCGACGTGGTGCGCCTGCGCGGCTCGCTCGCCATCGAGCACACGCTGGCCAAGCGGGGCGCCGAGAAGCTCTGGACGCTGATCAACAACGAGCCCTTCATCAATGCGCTGGGCGCGCTGACCGGCAACCAGGCGATGCAGCAGGTCAAGGCCGGCCTGAAGGCGATCTACCTGTCGGGCTGGCAGGTCGCCGGCGACGCCAACAGCAACGGCGAGATGTATCCCGACCAGTCGCTGTACTCGGTGGACTCGGTGCCCAAGGTCGTCAAGCGCATCAACGCGACCTTCCAGCGCGCTGACCAGATCCAGTGGAGCGAAGGCAAGAACGACATCGACTTCTTCGCGCCCATCGTCGCCGACGCCGAAGCCGGCTTCGGTGGCGTGCTCAACGCCTTCGAGCTGATGAAGGCGATGATCGACGCCGGCGCCGCCGGCGTGCACTTCGAAGACCAGCTCGCCGCGGTCAAGAAGTGCGGTCACATGGGCGGCAAGGTGCTGGTGCCGACGCGTGAAGCGATCAGCAAGCTCGTCGCCGCCCGCCTGGCCGCCGACGTGATGGGCACGCCGACCGTGCTGCTGGCGCGCACCGACGCCGAAGCCGCCGACCTGGTGACCAGCGACGTCGACGAGAACGACCAGCCCTTCCTGACCGGCGAGCGCACCGTCGAAGGCTTCTTCCGCACGAAGAACGGCCTGGAGCAGTCGATCAGCCGCGGCCTGGCCTACGCGCCGTATGCCGACCTGATCTGGTGCGAGACCGGCAAGCCCGACCTGGCCTTCGCCAAGGCCTTCGCCGAGGCGATACACGCCAAGTTCCCGGGCAAGCTGCTGGCCTACAACTGCTCGCCGTCGTTCAACTGGAAGAAGAACCTCGACGACGCGACGATCGCCAAGTTCCAGCGCGAGCTGGGCGCGATGGGCTACAAGTTCCAGTTCATCACGCTGGCCGGCTTCCACAGCCTCAACTACGGCATGTTCGACCTCGCCTACGGCTACGCCCGCGAGAACATGACGGCTTTCGTCGAGCTGCAGCAGAAGGAGTTCGCCGCCGCCGAGCGTGGCTTCACCGCGGTGAAGCACCAGCGCGAGGTCGGCACCGGCTACTTCGACGCCGTGACGACGACGATCGAGAAGCAGGCCTCGACGGCCGCGCTGAAGGGTTCGACCGAGGACGAGCAGTTCCTCGACGGCGCGCACTGACGCGCCCCGCGCCGGGCCGCAGAGCCCGGCTTGACCGGTTCCGAGAGGAAGCCAGAGGAGACAGGCGAACGGCACGGCCCGCGAGGGTCGTGCCGTTTTGCCATGCGGAGTCGGGATTTGCCCCGCGGGAAGCCCGGCGGCGTAGCATGGGTCGCCAGGAGGTGACTCGATGAAAGTCGGAATCATCGGCGTCGGCTATGTCGGCGCCAGCGTGGCGGTCTCGCTGCTGCACGGCGGCGTCACGCGTGAACTGCTGCTGCACGACCGCGACGCCGCGCGTGCCGAAGGCGAGGCGATGGACCTCGCGCAGGGCGCGCCGTACTACCCACGCGCCACGGTGCGTGCGGTCGACCTGGACGAGGTCTCTCGGTGCGACGTCGTCGTCTTCGCCGCCGGCCGCAACGGCCGCCCCGGCGAGTCGCGGCTGCAGCTGCTGGCCGACAACTTCCGCGTCGCCAGCGAGGTCGGCCGCGTCGTCGGCCAGCACGCCGGGATCATTGTCGCGATCTCCAACCCGGTGGACGTGCTGACGCGCGTGCTGCAGCAGTCCTCGGGCCTGCCGCCGGAGCGTGTCTTCGGCACCGGCACGATGCTCGACACCGCGCGCCTGCGCCAGGCGCTGGCCGAGCGGCTGGCGGTCGACTCGCGTTCGGTGCACGCCCAGGTGCTGGGCGAACACGGCGACTCGGAGATCGTGCAATGGTCCGGCGCCCAGGTCGGCGGCCGGCCGCTGCGCGACTGGCCGGGCTGGACGCGCGAGGACGAGCAGCGCCTGGGCCACGAGGTCAAGCGCGCGGCCTACGAGATCATCCAGAGAAAGGGCGTCACCAACCACGCGATCGGCCTGGTGACGGCCGACCTGGTGCGCGCCATCGTGCGCGACGAGCACCGCGTGCTGACCGTCACGCGCTGCCATACGGGCGAAGGGCTGGACGGCGTCGCGCTGTCCTTGCCGGCGATCGTCGGCCGCAACGGGGCGACGACGGTGATCCCGCCTTCGCTCGACGACGACGAAGCCCAGGCGCTGGCGCACTCGGCCCAGGTGCTGCGCGACGCCTGGTCGCAGCTCGCGCCGGCCTGAGCTACATCGAGGCTTCGAGCATCGCCAGGTAATCCTCGGCGCTCGCCAGCCGGGGGTTGGTCTTGTGGCAGTGGTCGGCCAGCGCGCCGGCCACGACCTTGTCGAACAGCGCCCGCGTCACGCCCATCTCGGCCAGTCCCGACGGCAGGCCGAGGCGGGCGTTGAGCGCGCGCACGGCGTCGGCGACCTCGGCGCCATCGTCGCCGCAGCCCGGCAGGCCCATCGCCTGGGCGAGGCGCTGCACGCGCTTTTCGCGCCGCACCGACTCGGCCTCGGCGTTGAAACGCAGCACCGCCGGCAGGAAGACGGCGTTCAGGCTGCCGTGGTGCAGCCGCGGGTCGGCGCCGCCCAGCGCGTGGCTCAGCGAGTGCACGCAGCCCAGGCCTTTCTGGAAGGCCAGCGCGCCCTGCATGCTGGCGCTCATCATGTTCCAGCGCGCCTCGCGGTCGCCGCCGTCGCGGGTCGCACGTTCGATGTGCGCCCAGCCGCGCGCCAGGCCGTCGAGCGCGATGCCGTCGGCCGGCGGGATCGGCGCCGGGGCGAGAAAGGTCTCGATGCAGTGCGCGATCGCGTCCATGCCGGTGGCCGCGGTCAGCTTGGGCGGCAGCGCCAGCGTCAGCTCCGGGTCGAGCAGCGCGGCCTTGGGCACCAGATGCCAGCTGTGGAAACCCAGCTTGCGGCCGTCGTCGACGATGACGATGGCGCCACGTGCGACCTCGCTGCCGGTGCCGGCGGTCGTCGGCACCGCGATCAGCGGCGCGACGCGCTCGCTGATGCGTGCGCTGCCGCCTTCGATCGTCGCGTAGTGCGCCAGCGGGCCCTCGTGCGTCGCCGCGATCGCGACGCCTTTGGCCAGGTCGATCGACGAGCCGCCGCCGACGGCCACCAGCCCGTCGCAGCCGTGTTCGCGCCAGACGCGCACGGCGTCGCGCACCGCGGCTTCGGTCGGGTTGGACGGCGTGCCGTCGTAGACCGCGTGCGGCAGGTCGCCGAGCGCGTCGAGCGCCGGCTGCAGCACGCCGGCGGCGCGCACGCCGACGTCGGTGACGACGAGCGGGCGGCGCATGCCGGTGCGTTCGCACTCGCCGCGCAGCAGGCGCACCGCGCCGAAATCGAGGTCGATCTGGGTGACGTAGAGCATTCGGGCCATCGGCCCAGTATCCTCGCGGCCACCTTGGGAACGCATCTGCTGAAACCCGCAATGGCGGGCCTGCTCGAACGCATCCGCCGCGCCGAACGCAGGCCCTTCCATGCGATGGAACCCGCGGCCGCCCGCGCCGCCTACGAAACTGCCGCCGAAGTGCTGGACCTGCCGCGTGCGCCGCTGGCCCGTGTCGAGAACTTCACGATCCCCGCCGCCGACGGCACGCCGCTGCGTGCGCGGCTGTACGCGCCCTCGCACGAGCGCCTGCCGCCGCTGCTGTACCTGCACGGCGGCGGCTTCGTCATCGGCAGCCTGGAGACCCACGACAGCCTGTGCCGCCAACTCGCGCGGCGCAGCGGCGGCGCCGTCGTCGCGCTGGACTACCGGCTCGCGCCCGAACATCGCTTTCCGACCGCGGTCGACGACGCCTGGGCGGCGATGGCCTGGCTAGCAGCGAACACCGCCACGCTGGGGCTGGACGGCGCCCGGCTGGCCGTCGGTGGTGACAGTGCCGGCGGCACGCTGGCCGCGGCCAGCGCGATCCACGCCCGCGACATCGGCCTTCCCCTGGCGCTGCAGCTGCTGGTGACGCCGGGCACGACGGCGCACGCCGACACCGCCAGCCACAAGCTCTTCGCCAACGGCTTTTTGATCGACGCCGCGACGATCGCCTGGTTCTTCGACCACTACATCGACTACCACCACCGCCACGACTGGCGCTTCGCGCCGCTGGAGGCCGAGGATCTGGAGGGCGTCGCGCCGGCCTGCCTGCTGCTGGCCGAGTGCGACCCGCTGGTCGACGAAGGCATCGCCTACGCCGACCGGCTGCGCCTGCACAGCGTGCCGGTGGCGCTGGAGATCGCCCGAGGCATGACCCACGACTTCATCAAGATGGGCCGCGCGCTGCCCGACGCCCACGCGGCGCTCGACGCTGCCGCCGCGGCCCTGCGCGAGGCCTGGAACCCGTGAACAACCTGAACCGAACCGATTTCCGCTTCAGCGAACGCCTGCGCGTGCGCTGGTCCGAGGTCGACGCCCAGAAGGTCGTCTTCAACGCCCATTACCTGAGCTATTTCGACACCGCGATCGCCGGCTACTGGCGCGCGCTGGCGCTGCCGTACGAGGCGACGCTGGCGGCGCTGGACGGCGATCTGTTCGTGCGCAAGGCGAGCCTGGAGTACCGCAGCAGCGCGCGCTACGACGACCTGCTGGACGTCGGCATCCGCTGCCGGCGCATCGGCAACTCGTCGATCAGCTTCGATGCGGTGGCCTGGCGCGGCGCGACGACGGTCGTCGCCGGCGAGCTGGTCTACGTCTTCACCGACGTCGCGGGGCAGGTCCCGCGGCCGGTGCCGGCGGCGCTGCGCACGGCGCTCGAACGCTACGAGGCCGGCGCGCCGGCCGTCGAGGTCAAGGTCGGCCGCTGGGCCGAGCTCGGCCGCGACGCCCAGGCCATCCGCAGCGCCGTCTTCGTCCAGGAGCAGGGCATCCCCGCCGAACTGGAGTGGGACGCCGCCGACGCCGGCGCCATGCACGCGGTGGCGATCAACGGGGTCGGTGCCGCGGTCGCCACCGGCCGCTGGCTCGACACCGACGAGCCCGGCGTCGCCCGCATCGGCCGCATGGCGGTGCTGGCGCCGCTGCGCAGCGGCGGCGTCGGCCGCGCGGTGCTGGACGCGCTGGTCGCGTCGGCGCGCGAAGCCGGGCGCGAGGCGCTGATGCTGCACGCCCAGGCGAGCGCGGTGGCCTTCTACCACCGCGCCGGTTTCGAGCCGGTCGGCCCGGAGTTCGTCGAGGCCGGCATCCCGCACCAGGAGATGCGGCGAAGGCTCTGATTCAGCGCGTCAGAGCGGCACGAAACGCTCGACGTGGCGCTTGCCGACGATCCACGGCGCCAGCGCTGCCGCCAGCCGGGCCTCGGCGTCGGTGGCCGCGTCTTCGTCGGGCGCCTGATGAACTTCCATCAGCGTCGCCAGGCCGTCGCGCGTCTCGGGCCGGCGCAGCAGCTCGACGCCGAAGGGCAGCGAGGCGATGACGGCGCGCGCCGCCTCGGCGCAGGCCCCGACCTCGCCCTCGGCGACGCGGTAATAGACGTAGCGCCGCACCGGCGCGCCCCCTCAGGCTTCGGCCGCCGGGATGGCGTAGGGCAGGGCGGCCGGGCGCAGCGCCGGGCCGTCGGCCGCACCCAGGTGCAGCGCGACGCCGTCGGCCAACGCCGCGATCTTGGTCTCGGCGAGCACCGCCCAGGTGCCGGTGCCGTCGGGCGCGGGCGCCGCAGCGACCACCATGCCGGCCGGCTGCGCCGGGTCTTCGGCGGCGTAGACGTCCTGGCCGGGAGCGGCCGGCGCGTCGGCGTCGAACAGGTAGGCGCGGCGCTTCAAGGTGCCGCGGTACTGGCTGCGCGCGACGATCTCCTGGCCCGGGTAGCAGCCCTTCTGGAAGTTGACGCCGCCGACGAGCTCGAGGTTCACCATCTGCGGCACGAACTGCTCGACGGTGGCGGCGACGATGCGCGGCACCGCGCTATGCACTTCCAGCCAGGCCCAGGCCTCGGGCGCCAGCGCCGGCAGCTCGGGCGGCTCGGCGCCGGCGAACAGCCAGCGTGCGACGCCTTGCACGTCGTCCAGGCGCAGCACTTCGCTGGCCTCGTCGGGCGCGACACGCTGCCAGGCCGCCGCCGGGCCAGAGCTGCCGAGCGCGGCGGCCGCCGCGTCGCCGGCCAGGCCCCACAGCGGCCATTCGGCGCTGGCGTCCTCGAGCTGGCACTTGGCGCGCAGCACGAACATCTTCAGGCGCTTGAGCACGGCCGGCAGCACGTCGGCGCTGCAGGCGAGCAGGAACTCGGCCGGGCCGCGGCGCCAGACGACGAAGCTGGCCAGCAGCCGGCCCTTGGCCGAGCAGTAGCCGGCCAGGCGCACGGCGCCGGCGTCCAGACGCACGAGGTCCTGGGTCAGCTGGCCGTGCAGGAAGGCTGCGGCGTCGTTTCCGGTGGCCCGGATGACGCCCCAATCGCTCAGACGCACGGCACCTTGGAGCTTTGACATGGCAGCGACGGTTGACTTCATGCGGCCCATTATCATCGCCGCCCATGTCTAGAAGGGGGTCCGGCTCTGGCCGGTGGCAGGCCGCGCTCCTGTCCTTTTTGCTGCTGCCGTTGATCGGCGTGGGCATCGCGTTGTGGTGGCTCGGCCGTCCGCTGGAGCTGGCCGCGCCGACGGTGGAAGTCTCGATCGAAGCCGGCACGCCGCCGCGGCAGATCGCCGAGGCCTGGGTGCGCGCCGGCGTCGTCACCTCGCCGCGCCTGCTCTACGAGTGGTTCCGCTGGTCGGGCGAGGCGCGCCGCATCCGCGCCGGCAGCTACGCCGTCGAGCCCGGCGCGACGCCGCGCACGCTGCTGTCCAAGATGGTCGAGGGCGACGAGGAGCTCGCCACTGTGCGCCTGATCGAAGGCTGGACCTGGCGCCAGTTCCGCGCCGAGCTGGCCAAGGCGCCGCGCCTGAAGCCGACCACGGCGCTGATGAGCGACGCCGAGCTGATGGCCGCGATCGGTGCGCCCGGCATCGCGCCCGAAGGCCGCTTCTTCCCCGACACCTACGCCTACAGCGTCGGCGTCAGCGACCTGCTGGTGCTCAAGCGCGCCTACACCAAGATGCAGCGCGAGCTGAACGCGGCCTGGGCCGAGCGCGCCTCCGACTCGCCGCTGAAGACGCCCGAACAGGCGCTGACGCTGGCGTCGATCGTCGAGAAGGAAACCGGGCGCGAAGCCGACCGCGCGCTGGTCGCCGGCGTTTTCAGCAACCGCCTGCGCGTGGGCATGCCGCTGCAGACCGACCCTGCGGTGATCTACGGCCTGGGCGAGCGTTTCGACGGCAACCTGCGCCGCGCCCACCTGGACACCGACGGGCCGTACAACACCTACACCCGGCCCGGCCTGCCGCCGACGCCGATCGCGATGCCGGGCCGCGCCTCGCTGCGCGCCGCGGTGCAGCCGGCGCCGACCAAGGCGCTGTACTTCGTCGCGCGCGGCGACGGCAGCAGCCAGTTCAGCGAAACGCTGGACGCCCATAATCGCGCGGTGAACCAGTTCCAGCGCGGCCGCAAGTGAGGGCAGGCCGCTTCCTCAGCTTCGAAGGCATCGACGGCGCCGGCAAGAGCTCGCACATCGAGTGGCTGGCCGGCTGGCTGCGCGCGCGCGGCCGCGAGGTGCTGGTGACGCGCGAACCCGGCGGCACCGAACTCGCCGAGCGCCTGCGCGAGCTGGTGCTGCACCAGGGCATGGACGCGCTGACCGAGGCGCTGCTGGTCTTCGCCGCGCGCCGCGACCACCTCGTCACGCGCATCGAACCGGCGCTGGCCGCCGGCGCCGTCGTGCTCTGCGACCGCTTCACCGACGCGACCTTCGCCTACCAGGGCGCCGGCCGCGGCTTCGACCTCGGCGTGCTCGCCACGCTCGAGTCCTGGGTGCAGCAGGGTCGCCAGCCCGACCTGACCGTCTGGTTCGACCTGCCGCCGGCGGTCGCCGCCGCGCGCCGCGCCGCGGTGCGCGCGCCCGACCGCTTCGAGAGCCAGGACGAGGCCTTCTTCGAGCGCGTGCGCGCGGGCTACGCGCGCCGCGCCGAGGCCGACCCGGGGCGCTTCGCGATCCTCGATGCCGCGGCCACGCCCGAGGCAGTGCGGGTGCAGCTCGAAGCCGTGCTGGAGTCGCGCGGCCCGTGGTGAATCTGGTCGTCGACGAGCACGGCGCGCCGCCGCTGCCCTGGCTGGCCGCGCCGCTGGCCGATGCGCTGGCTCGCCAGCGTGGCCATGCGCTGCTGCTGCACGGCGCGGCCGGCATCGGCACGCTGCATTTCGCCGCCGCGCTGGCGCAGAGCTGGCTCTGCGAAGGCCACGACGGCCACCCGCGCCCGGCCTGCGGCCGCTGCCCGAGCTGCCATCTCGTGCAGAGCAAGCTGCACCCGGACCTGCTGGTGCTGATGCCCGAGACGCTGCGCCAGGCCCATGCCTGGCCGTTCCCGGGCGACAAGCCCGAGGACGAAGGCAAGAAGAAGCCCAGCCGCCAGATCCGCATCGACGAGATCCGCCATGCGATCGACTGGGTGGCGCGCACCACCTCGCGTGGCCGCGGCAAGGTCGTCGTGCTGCACCCGGCCGAGGCGATCAACCTGCAGGCCGCCAACGCGCTGCTGAAGACGCTGGAAGAGCCGCCTGCCGGTACCCGGCTGCTGCTGGGCGCCGGCGACCCCCAGCATCTGCTGCCCACGGTGCGCAGCCGCTGCCACCGCGTCGCGCTCGCCGCGCCGCCGGCAGACCAGGCGCGCGACTGGCTGGCCGGGCAGGGCGTGGCCGAACCCGAGGTGCTGCTGGCCGCCGCCGCCGGCCGGCCGCTGGACGCGCAGGCGCTGGCCAAGGACGGCGTCAGCGCCGCCGCCTGGCGCGCGCTGCCCGCGGCGCTGGCGCGTGGCCAGGCCCAGGCGCTGTCCGGCTGGCCGGTGCCGCGCGTCGTCGACGCGCTGCAGAAGCTCTGCCACGACGCCGCGGCGGTCGGGGCCGGCGCCGCACCGCGCTACTTCCCCGAAGGCAGCGTGCCGCGCGCACGCAGTGCCCAGGCGCTGCACGAGTGGCACGAGGCCTTGCAGCGTGTCGCGCGCCACGACGAACACCCGTGGCACGAAGCGCTGTTGATCGAGGCGCTGGTGGCCCAGGCGAGCGCCGCGCTTACACTGCGCGGATGACAGATCGGCTGCCGTCGAGACACGGTGGGCTCGCCCCGGCCACCGCGCCGGCCGGGCAGCAGAGCCGTCCCAGCGTCATCCAGCTGGTGTTCCGCGAGAAGGGCGCGCTCTATGCCGCCTACATCCCGTTTCTCAGCGAAGGCGGCCTGTTCGTACCGACGACGCGCGACTACCGGCTCGGCGACGACATCTACCTGCTGCTGTCGCTGCCGGAGGACCCGCAGCGCTATCCGGTGGCCGGCAAGATCGCCTGGATCACCCCGGCCAACGCGTCGGGTGGCCGCACCCAGGGTGTCGGCGTGCGTTTCCCGGCCGACGAGAAGTCGCGCGCGCTGCGGCTGAAGATCGAAGAAGTGCTGGGCACCTCGATCTCCTCGTCCAAGCCGACGCAGACGATCTGACCGTCGTTCCCCCGGCCGGCGCGAGCACGGCCTCTTCCGGTTTTGTTTCGCATGTTTGTCGACTCGCACTGCCACCTGACGTTTCCCGAATTGCACGACCGCGTCCAAGCCATCCTGGCTGACATGGCCGCGGCCGACGTGCGCGCCGCGCTGACGATCTGCACCACGCTCGAGGAGTTCGAGACCGCGCACGCGCTGGCGATGGCGCACCGCAACCTCTGGTGCAGCGTCGGCGTGCACCCGGACACCGAAGGCCAGGCCGAGCCCGACCAGGCGACGCTGGTGGCGCTGGCGTGCCGCGCGCGTGTCGTCGCGATCGGCGAGACCGGCCTGGACTACTACCGCCTCAACGGCCGCAGCCTGGCCGAGATGGAGTGGCAGCGAGAGCGTTTCCGCGTGCACATCCGCGCCGCGCGCGAGACCGGCCTGCCGCTGGTCGTGCACACGCGCTCGTCGGCCGAGCACACGCTGGCGATCCTGAAGGAAGAGGGCGCCGGCAAGGTGCGCGGCGTCTTCCACTGCTTCACCGAGACGCGCGAGGTCGCGCGTGCCGCGCTGGACCTCGGATTCCACGTCTCGTTCTCCGGCATCCTGACCTTCCGCAACGCCGAAGAACTGCGCGAGGTCGCGCGCGAGGTGCCGCTGGACCGCTTCCTGATCGAGACCGACAGTCCCTACCTGGCGCCGGTGCCGCACCGCGGCAAGACCAACAGCCCGGCCTGGGTGCCGCAGGTCGCGGCCAAGATCGCCGAAGTGAAGGGCCTCACGACGGACAGCATCGCCGAGGCCAGCACGCGCAACTTCGAGGCCTTGTTCGGTCTCGATCTCGGCTCCGAGCTGAGCTGATCCGGTACTCGAAGTTCTGCACACAACTGCTTGTCGGGAAAGAAGTTCAATGCACGAAAGGCGCTCTCCTCAAATGCTCGAGCAGATTCTGAGAAAAGCGTTCTATGTTGTCGTGCTGATTGGATTTTCGGCGGCTCGAGCAGACTCGTACGTGGACTTCTTCCGCGCCCTGCAGATCGACAACGAGAGCACCGTCGCCGAACTGCTCGATCGTGGCTTCGATCCGAACTCGGTCGGCCCGACCGGCGAACTGGCGCTGGCGCTGGCGATCAAGGAAGGCTCCAACAAGGTCGCGCGTCGGCTGATGGCCCAGCCGGGCATCCAGGTCGACCGTGCCAGCGCACGCGGCGAGACGGCGCTGATGATGGCCGCGATCCACGGCCGGCTGGACTGGGTCGAGCGCCTCGTCCAGCGGGGCGCGGCCGTCAACCGGGCCGGCTGGACGCCGTTGCACTACGCCGCCAGCGGGCCCGATCCGCGCATCGTGGCGCGGCTGCTCGAACTGGGGGCCGCGCCGAACGCACGTTCGCCCAACGGCTCGACGCCGCTGATGCTGGCCGCCGGCTACGGCGACCAGCGCAACGCCCAGGTGCTGCTGGGCCTGGGCGCCGACCCGACGCTGCGCAACGACCGCGGGCTCTCGGCCGCCGACTTCGCTCGTCAGGCAGGCTACGACGAACTCGCCGCCCAACTGGAGGCCGCGGCGGCCGAACGCGCGCTTTCCGGGCGTTGACAGCAGGACTGTCGGAATCGCGCTGACAGCGCGGATGGCGGCGGGACGACTCGGCAGCCGCGCAGCCTCCCCGTACATTGGAATCGGCCGCTTCACAGGCCCACGGGAGGTCCGCCATGGCTCGCATCACGTCGCGCAGCAATCCGTTCACGCTGATGATGAACCCGGAGATCGTGCTTGCCGCGATCGAGCGCTCGGAGCGCCTGGGTCAGCTCAACCGGCGCATCTGCCGGCCGCTGGACCGCCCGCTGCTAGGCGCGGTCAACGGGGGCGAACCGCCCCAGATCGACGATGACGACTCGGAGGAATCCGATCTGCAGTGACCCGCCGGCCGGCGCGCTGCCGGCGCGTGGACACGATGGTGCCGATGGCGGCCAGCGCCAGGATGGCCAGGCCACCGACGAACACCTGCAGCCGGTGTTCGCGCAGATAGCTGACCATCGAACGCAGCATCGACGGCCGGGCCTCGGGCTTGGGCGCGGTGCCGGCCTCCGGGTTCGCCGGCGGCGGTGAAGTCGACCAGCTGACGCTGGGCGGCGGGCCGTTCTCGGAGTTCGTGTTGCGCGAGTTCTCCGCGTCGGACAGGTCGCCCACGCCGGACTCAAGCCGCGGCTGGCTGGCCGCCCGCAAGCCCGTGGCGCTGCGCGTAGGCCGCTGCGCTTCGGCAGGCGTCGCCGAAGGCTGGGCGGTCTGAAGGTCCAGCAGCAGCTTGATCGTCGCCGAGGTTCCGGGAACGACTTCAGCGCCCGGCGTCGCCGCGGCAGACGAAGGGCCCGCGGCCGGAACGGGACGCAGGTCGCCGGTAGCGGACGGCAACTCGGCGGGCGCGGACCGCACGACACCAGGCAGGCACGCGGCGACGAGCACGGCGGCGGTCATCAGGCCGGAGACACGGATCATCGAAGGTCGCGGCAAGGGTTCATGAACGGCGCGCCCTGAAGCAAGACGCGAGCCCCGAGAAAAACTCCTTGTACGGCAAAGACTTGGGCGGCGGACTTGAGGAATGGCGCCGGAGTTGTAACGAATTCCGACATCGACCGGCTGGGGGACGAGGCGTGCGCGGGTGGCGATGGGGAGTCGGATCGTCGTCAAAGAAGCGACAATGTATATTATGTCAACTGTACGGTGGATGTTGCGTTCGGGGCTGGCTGCTGGAGTCGTCCGACGCAAAGCTCCACCTGAAAAGCCCCAAAACGCGACAGCATTCCCCTCGTTTTGACGTCTGCAGCAGTTGAGGCCTTTGCTGTCGCATTCATGGCTTGCGACGCAGCTCAGCTGAACTGCCTGCTGCGACGAAATTGCCCTCGGAATCCAGCGATGCTTGCCACGCCTGTCACTTGTGGATCGCATGCTGGCGCGTCTAGCACTATTCTTTCCGGCACGGTAGTAGCGGCCGTGGGTATCCTGAATGCCATCTTCTGTTGCTCCCTACGTCAAACACCAGCCGCTCCTGGGGCGGGTCCCTCGAAGCGCGGCTAGGACACGATCTTCAGCACGGGCCTCTTGTTGCCCGGCATGGGCGGCGGCGGCGCCTGGGTGATCAGTTCACCGACCAGCGACTCGATCTCGTCGAGCGGTATGTGCAGCTCGGCCGCGATGCGGTCCTTCGTGATGCCATCCTTCCATAGCTCGTCAAAGATCATCTTCCACAGCACGGACTTCTCACGCTCGAGGCCATGCGGCTCGCTCGTCCGGTACCCCAGGTGGCTCATCTGCTTGCACAGGTCGCGGTAGTGCCAGTCCGAGATCAGCCCGGCATCGAATGCCGTCCGCGCAAGCGCGGCCACCGAGACGCCCCAGCGCTTCTTGGCCGAGACGAGCTGCGACAGCCCGTTGACGCGGCTCAGGTGGCCGATCAGGTCACCGCGATTGATCAGGAACGCCGACGCGAACATGTCCGCCTCGCGCTCCACGTCCCGGCCGCCATTCGTCACGCCATGGATATGAAGCACTAGATGGCCAAGCTCGTGGGCCGCATCAAACCGGCTGCGCTCCGCGGACTTGAAGGTGTTCAGGAAAATGAAGGGGACGTTGCCTCGCCAGCAGGAGAAGGCATCGACGTGCTTGTGCTGCTCGGCCAGCGAGAACACCCGGACGCCCTTGGACTCGAGCAGCTTGATCATGTGCTCGATCGGCTTGGTTCCGATGCCCCAATGGCTGCGCAAGGCCTCGGCGGCCGCGATCGGGTCCTCGTCGCGCAGGTCGAGCAATTGCACTGCGGGAAGCTCGAAACGGTCGGACACCCAGGCATGCAACTCGAACGCCAGATCCCCTGCCCCCAAGGCCGCGTCCCGTTGGCGCGCCGTCAGCGACGACAGGCTGCGAAAGCTCACAGCCTCAGTGCCCAGCGCCTCGCTGTCGTTGAGATAGAAGAACTCCGTTGGATAGTTCAATGCCCGCGCCAACGCACGCACGGTGTCACTGCCCGGTTCTGGGGTATCGCCTGCCTCTAAGCGCGTCAGCGTCAGGGCCGTCAGTTCCGCCTTCTCTGCCAGTTCCTTCTTTGTGAGCTGTCTGCGCTTTCGAGCAAGCGTGAGCCTGCTCCCGTTAAACATACGCTGCTTCGTTCATCGTCACTTCTTCGCGATGCGGACCTCGTGCTCCACGGGGCCGCTGCCGTCGTCGCGCTGGTCGATATGACCAGGCGTGGGTTCCAAGTCTTCGTCCACGACCCAGATGCGCTTGCTGAAGCCCTCGAACTGGTTGCCCGCGAAGGCCTCCGGGCACGAGACCTCGGCGCGCAGCTTCTTGCCATCTGTGCTCACGCACACCACCCACACCGTCGGCGCACTGCCGAAGGCGTCCACTGCCTCCGGCGCCTCGCGATCGAAGAGTTCGGACTGACCGTCTTGGATGAGTTTGCGCGACCCGGCGCCCTTGCCGGAGATGGCCTTGGGATGACGCTCCGTGCAGGCGACATCGACGTTCTGGAAACAGAGCTGGATCCCCAACTGGTCGTTGACCGTCGATTCCACATTGCCGGTGCGGCTGAGCCGCCAGCCCTTCGGCATCAGCTCCATGCGGATGGCGCGAACGCCCTTGATGTAGGCGAGCATGCCCGGCGTGCTGGAGGGGTCGATCTCCAGTGCTTCGGCCTTGGCAGCTGAAGCCTTGCGAGCGATGGACGTGACGATGTCGGTCGTCAGTCCAAGCGCTCGCAACTCCTGGTGGACCTGGAAGCCTTCGTTGATGACGACGGGTTTAGGCTGTGGCATGGGCCGAGGATGTTGATTTTCAACGCCTACATTGTAGGCGAGAAAAATCAACAATCGCGCAACTTCGTTCGGAAATTTGCGCGCTCGCGTGCTAGGGCCACCCGGATCCCAAAGAGGGCACGGGCCAGGAGGCAGTTCGCCCACCTGCAACCTCAATGTGCGATGTTGACCGTTCCGCTCGTGAGGTTGAACGCCTTGTGTATGTGGCCGTCGAGCTCGCTTGACCTCCTGGAACACCAGCTTGCTGTTGTCATCACGAAATGGTGCCTCAGACCAAAGAGGGCACCTTGGGCGTCGGCTTGGTCACGCCTCGCGCCTCAGCCTAGCCGGCCCGACCAACGGCGAACAGAAAGCAGAGGTGCTCCTTGCATGCCGGGTCCGCTTCGGCAAGCGATCCAGGGGTGACTGCTAGTTTTTGAGGCTCGGCTCGTCCATGCCTCCCTGCTTTCCCTCCTCGAGCAGGAGCACGCTCGTGATGACAGCGAAAAGGCATTGACGCTCCGGCTGTGTCCGGGGCTTCTCTTTTCCGGCTCAGGCTGCGAGCTTTTTCTTCCTTGATCGACTCGGCGCTGCAGGTGGCAACTCGTTCCGCTGCTTGTCGACGGCGACCAACCTGCCCACGATCTGCTCGACCAGAGCGTCGGAAGCTGTCGAGATCGACAGCTGCTGGTTGGCCTCGGACAAGGCTGTCTCGAGCTCGCGCACGCGTGCTTCGACTCGCCCCCTGGCCGCCAGCAGTTCCTTCTCACGCCTGTTTGCCTCAACCTGACACTGGGTCAATCGGTCTTCCGCGGCATTGAGTTGGCTCGTCGCGGCGACCTCGGCCTTGAGTGCTGCCTCGAAGCGTTTGGCGACCGACTCAGTTGCCTTCTCTGCCTTGGTCCGAAGGACGCGCTCGCGGTCAATTTCCAGAGCTGCACGACGCTCTGCCCCTGCGGTACGTTCGTCGGCCAGCGCGATCGCCCTGTCGGTTCGCATGCGCTCCTCCACCAAAGCCTGCTGGGTGGCCAGGAGTTCCGTCTGCAACGTATGGCAGCGCTCGCTCGCGGCACTGGCCTGGGCGGCGGTGCTGGCGTGCTGGATGCGCTCGCCCTCAAGGGCAGCCCGCAACTCGGCGAGCTGGGTCTGCAGTTGATTTGCCCTGGTGGTGGCGGACAGTGCCGTCGCTTCTGCGATGGCCGCTTTTTCCTTCTCGGCCTCAACGTTGGCGGCGGCCGCAGCTAGGCCATCTCTCACGCGCGCGTCGATGTCGCGTCTGGCGTCGGCCTGCGCAACGTCCCAGAAGTGCTGAGCGGCCTGCAAGACGGGGTCTGGCAGAGTCGCTGGCGCAGAGAACGCGCCTGGATCCTTGATTCGTGTGCCCAAGTGTTTGAACCAGGTCTCAAGCATTGGACTCACCGTGTTGGGCGAACCCCGGCCGATCTTCTGACGCACCCGCTCGATCGTGGGCCTGAGGCCCTCCAGCAAGAGCGCGTCTGCCGCCTGCCACACCTCGTGCTCTTGGATTCCGCGAGCCATCCTTCCCACTCCTTGATTTGTGCGCCCTACACCACCACGCTTAGGAACGATAATTGAAAGTTATCGGTGCTCAAGTCATGCGTACGTTAGATATCGTACGCGTTACGTATGACAGCAAACATATCTCCAAGGGCGCAACGAGAGCGCACGGTCCCTGGTCAGCTGGTCGCGCCGCTAGACCCGGCGGGCTTGGATGCGCTTGCGCAGGACGCCGTGCAGGCGCTGATGGCCGAAGGCGAGTCGGACAACACGGTGCGCAGCTACCAGGCCGCCCTTCGCTACTGGGCGGCGTGGTTCGCGATGCGCTACCACCGCAGCATCGAAATGCCTGTACCGACGGCCGCTGTCGTCCAGTTCGTCGTTGACCACGCGCAACGCAAGACCGACAGCGGCCTGAGCTGCGAGCTTCCCCGGGAGATCGATGAAGCACTTGTCGCCCGGGGCTTCAAGGCGCGTTTAGGGCCGCCTTCACTGGCGACGTTGCTGCATCGCCTGAGCGTGCTGTCCAAGGCGCACCAGTTGCATCGCCTGGCGAACCCGTGCCAGGACGTCGCAGTACGGGAGTTGGTGTCCAAGACCCGCCGCGCTTACGCCAAGCGCGGGGTGGCACCAGATCGCAAGCCTGCCCTGACCCGCGAGCCACTCGAAGCGTTGCTGCAAACGTGCGACGACAGCTTGCGCGGTGTGCGTGATCGCGCCCTTCTGCTCTTCGCATGGGCAAGCGGAGGGCGTCGCCGCTCGGAGGTCGCCGACGCGCGGATGGAAAACCTGACCCGGGTTGGGCCTGCGGCCTTCGTCTACCGTTTACACCGGTCGAAAACCGACCAGTCGGGCAGCGCGGCCGCCCAAGCTGACAAGCCCGTCGTCGGCATGGCGGGCGTTGCGTTGGCGGCCTGGCTCGCTCGCAGCGGCGTTGTCGACGGCCCGGTGTTCCGGAGGGTGCTACGCGGTGAGAAGCTCAGCTCGAGTGGCCTGGCAAGCGCGGCAGTGCGAAAGATCGTGAAAGAACGAGCCGCGCTGGCCGGCCTGGCAGATGGCTTCTCGGCGCATTCGCTACGCTCGGGCTTCGTGACAGAGGCGGCGAGGCAGAACGTCCCTATGGCCGAGACGATGGAGATGACCGGTCACGCATCTGTCGCTTCGGTCGTGGGGTACTTTCGCACGGCGGCCGCCGTGTCCAGCCGGGCTGCCAAGCTCTTGGAGCGACTAGACGACGAACCGTCTGCTCGTGCCTCAGACCAACCCTAACTTCTGGTCATAGGTCGTCGCTGGAGGGCTGAGGCAGATCCTGGCGGCGACGTCATCGCGCAGTCTGACGCAGGGCGCGGATGCCAGCGGTCGATTGGTGAAGCGGATGCCGGGGATGCTGCCATCGACTCCACCATGAAGATCCTTTCATCAGCTCCAGCGCGGCGCGTCAATAGTCCTTCTTGCCGTCTAGCCGCTGGCCCCACCAGGGCGCGTACCACTGGCCGCGGTAGTTGTGCTCCGGGAACTTGCGTGCCGGGTCCGGCGGCACGTGCCCGGCTGGAGGAAGGACCAGCATGGCCCGTGCGGCGGCGTGGTCGACGTTGGACAGGTACAGCACCGGGTGGTTGCGCTCGTAGGCGGCATAGGCGGCCAGCAGCAGCGTGTAGTTCACCGTGTTGGCCCCCAACTCGCCCAGTACCGCGACCAGGTCCACGCGCTGGTGCACCACATCGATGTCGGGGGCCAGGTCGTGCATCGCGGAGCCCACTTCGGCCAAGCGGTGAGCCGACTGCGGCGAGCCCTTGCCGCAGTCGGTGGCCAGCGAGCCGATGCGCTTGGGATCCAGGTCCGCGGCGGCGCAGGCGCGCAGCGCGGCTTCGCGCAGCGCGGTGACGCGCGGGTGTTCGCCTTCCCTGCGCTGGACCTTGTCCACCTCGACCACCTGAGGGGCTCCCAAGTACGCCAGCGGCTTGCGACCGGTGTCGTAGGCGGGGTGGGCCAGCATCAGCAGCACGGCGGCTTCGTTGGCGGCGCTGCCCTTGGGAAAGCTCGGCAGGTCCACGGTGGCCTGCCAGATCACCTTGCCTTCGGGGGAGGCGATCATCTTCAGGCCCACTTCCATCGTGGTCCAGCCGGCGTTGCCGTTGGCGATGGTCAGCGCGGGCTTGGAGGTCAGGCCGAAGGCTTGGTAGGCCTCTTTCCAGCTGTCCCGTGCATCCAGCTCCGTCCGCTCCGGCACGAAGCCCGCGACAAGGGGCAAGCCGTTCATGCGGACGCCGTTCCACATGAACATGTTGAAGCCTTCGACGTCCTGGCCGTAGTAGGTGACCACGAACTGGAAGCTCAAGGTCAACTTTCCCAGCAAAGCCGCTTCGAAGTCGGGTCGCGCCAGTGGATCGGTCACGGATCCATCACTGCCAGTGATCGACTTGTAGTAGGGAAGTGGACCCGCATCCGGCGACTGGGCCAGCAGCAAGGCAAGATGCTTCTCCACGCTGAATCCCGGATCAAACATGGTCGAGATGGCGTTGCCCCCCACCAGTTGCGCGACGGTCCCCGGCGGCCACGACGCCGCGCGTACCGCTGGGGAGGTGGCCGGCCGCGCGTCCGCCGTCGCCGGCTTGATGCCCAGCAGTTCAAGCAGGCCCATGCTGAGTGCTCCTGTGATGAACGGACGCCGATTCATTGAAGGATATGCCTGGTTTCATTTGAGGGCGCCCGCCCAATGGCGTTCGCGCACATCCACGATGCCGGGGCGTTGGCGGCCATGTGCTGCATGGTGTACGTGAGGTGCAGTTGCTTCTTCTCATAGAACCCGGCCTGCCAATAGCTGGCGAAGGCCTGCGCAGGAGCAAATTGGTCGGCAAGCAGATCGTCCACAAACATCCAGTGCGCGAACTGCCTGAACACCTGCACATCCTCCGGCTTGATGCGGCTGGGGTTGACCCAGCCGATGGCCACGTCGTAGGCCAGCACGCGCTCGGCGTGCAGGGCGTTGGTCAGGATGGTGGAGTGGTCGGTCGCGTTTGGGTTCTCTTCCATCATCTTGCGCAGTTCGGAGCGCTGCTCTTCGGCCGACAGCGTCTGGCCCGCTTTGGCCGCTGCCCGCTGCAGGCGCTTCAGGCGTGCCGCCTGCTCGTAGCGCAGCGAACGTTCACTGGCCGCAGTGCCCTGGCCGGTCTGCTGGTAGACCTCGGCATGCGCATCGCGCGCCGGATCCTTGCCCTCATCGAACGGCCCTGTCTTGCCGTAGCGCGTGGACATGGGCGTGACCGGCTGAGGCAAGGCCGGCGCCGTGATCGGCACGGCCCACTCCTTCGGGGGCGTGGCGTTGATCGGGATGTCGAACATGCGCGTGACGATGTACACGAAGGGCGCTGTCACGAAGGTGACGATCTTCGAGAAGAACCCCTGCTCCTCGGTGGTGGCGAGGGCGAATCGCATCATCGGCGGACGCGGCAGCCAGAACTGCGAAGGGTCGTGGTTGTCGTCACGGTAGCGGTAGGCACGTCCCGTCCAGTCGGGTGAACCGACGGCGAACTCGGGTGACTGCTTGCCCCCGGGCATCGCCCACACGCGCTGGTGGAAGACGCCCGCGGCGCCGATCTTGTCCAGTTGCGCCGCGTTCACGCCGCGCCAGCCGATGCCTTGCACCGGAGCCACGCCGATCACCTGGTCGTGCGGGTTGCAGTACAGGAACACCCGGCTGCGGTTGTCGCGGTCGCTGCCCGGCG
The DNA here is from genome assembly GCF_000284255.1 of Rubrivivax gelatinosus IL144. Taxonomy (NCBI): domain Bacteria; kingdom Pseudomonadati; phylum Pseudomonadota; class Betaproteobacteria; order Burkholderiales; family Sphaerotilaceae; genus Rubrivivax; species Rubrivivax gelatinosus. The sequence goes on along the minus strand of NC_017075.1, from coordinate 2,740,328 downwards.
TGGGCACCGCCTTCGGGTCGCCGGGGAACGTCTTCAGTGCGAACCACGTCTCGCCCGTGTGCCGATCCTTGAAGCCGCTCCGGCGCGGCGCGTCAATAGTCCTTCTTGCCGTCCAGCCGCTGGCCCCACCAGGGCGCGTACCACTGGCCGCGGTAGTTGTGCTCCGGGAACTTGCGTGCCGGGTCCGGCGGCACATGTCCGGCTGGAGGAAGGACCAGCATGGCCCGTGCGGCGGCGTGGTCGACGTTGGACAGGTACAGCACCGGGTGGTTGCGCTCGTAGGCGGCATACGCGGCCAGCAGCAGCGTGTAGTTCACCGTGTTGGCTCCCAACTCGCCCAGCACCGCAGCCAGGTCCACGCGCTGGTGCACCGCATCGATGTCGGGGGCCAGGTCGTGCATCGCGGAGCCCACTTCGGCCAGACGGTGAGCCGACTGCGGCGAGCCCTTGCCGCAGTCGGTGGCCAGCGAGCCGATGCGCTTGGGATCCAGGTCTGCGGCGGCGCAGGCGCGCAGCGCGGCTTCGCGCAGCGCGGTGACGCGCGGCTGTTCGCCTTCCCTACGCTGGACCTGATCCACCTCGACCACCTGAGGGGCCCCAAGGTACGCCAGCGGCTTGCGACCGGTGTCGTAGGCGGGGTGGGCGAGCATCAGCAGCACGGCGGCTTCGTTGGGGGCACTGCCCTTGGGGAAGCTCGGCAAGTCGACGGTGGCCTGCCAGATCACCTTGCCTTCGGGGGAGGCGATCATCTTCAGGCCCGCTTCCATCGTGGTCCAGCCGGCGTTGCCGTTGGCGATGGTCAATGCGGGCTTGGAGGTCAGGCCGAAGGATTGGTAGGCCTTGCGCCAGTTTGCCTGCGCGTCGGCGTCGCTGCGCTCAGGCACGAAGCCGGCGACAAGGGGCAAGCCGTTCATGCGGACGCCGTTCCACATGAACATGTTGAAGCCTTCAACGTCCTGGCCGTAGTAGGTGACGACGAACTGGAAGCTCAGGGTCAGTTCGACTAGCAAAGCCTCCTCGAAGTCGGGTCGCGCCAGGGGATCGGTCACCGATCCATCACTGCCAGTAATGGATTTGTAGTACGGAAGCGGCCCCGCATCCGGCGACTGGGCCAGCAGCAAGGCAAGATGCTTCTCCACGCCGAATCTCGGAGCAAACATGGTCGAGATGGCGTTGCCCCCCACCAGTTGCGCGACGGTCCCCGGTGGCCACGACGCCGCGCGTACCGTTGGGGAGGTGGTCGGCCGCGCGTCCGCCGTCACCGGCTTGATGCCCAGCAGTTCAAGCAGGCCCATGCTGAGTGCTCCTGTGATGAACGGACGCCGATTCATTGAAGGATATGCCAGGTTTCATTTGAGGGCGCCCGCCCAGTGGCGTTCGCGCACATCGACGATTCCCGGGGCTGTGGCCGCCATGTGCTGCATGGTGTAAGTGAGGTGCAGTTGCTTATCTTCATAGAAGCCCTGCTTCCAGTAGTCGATGAACGCCTTCGCTGGGACCAACTCCTTGGCAAGCAGTTTGTCCACGAACATCCAGTGCGCGAACTGCCTGAACACCTGCACATCCTCCGGCTTGATGCGGCTGGGGTTGACCCAGCCGATGGCCACGTCGTAGGCCAGCACGCGCTCGGCGTGCAGGGCGTTGGTCAGGATGGTGGAGTGGTCGGTCGCGTTTGGGTTCTCTTCCATCATCTTGCGCAGTTCGGAGCGCTGCTCTTCGGCCGACAGCGTCTGGCCCGCTTTGGCCGCTGCCCGCTGCAGGCGCTTCAGGCGTGCCGCCTGCTCGTAGCGCAGCGAACGTTCACTGGCCGCAGTGCCCTGGCCGGTCTGCTGGTAGACCTCGGCATGCGGATCGTCGGCGACGACTTCCTTGTGCTCGGCCGCGGCCAGCGCATCGCGCGCCGGATCCTTGCCCTCATCGAACGGCCCTGTCTTGCCGTAGCGCGTGGACATGGGCGTGACCGGCTGAGGCAAGGCCGGCGCCGTGATCGGCACGGCCCAGTCCTTCGGCGGATCGGCGTTGATCGGGATGTCGAACATGCGCGTGACGATGTACACAAACGGCGCCGTCACGAGGGTGAAGATCTTCGAGAAGAACCCCTGCTCCTCGGTGGTGGCGAGGGCGAATCGCATCATCGGCGGACGCGGCAGCCAGAACTGCGAAGGGTCGTGGTTGTCGTCACGGTAGCGGTAGGCGCGTCCCGTCCAGTCGGGTGAACCGACGGCGAACTCGGGTGACTGCTTGCCCCCGGGCATCGCCCACACGCGCTGGTAGAAGACGCCCGCGGCGCCGATCTTGTCCAGTTGCGCCGCGTTCACGCCGCGCCAGCCGATGCCTTGCACCGGCGCCACGCCGATCACCTGGTCGTGGGGGTTGCAGTACAGGAACACGCGGCCGCGGTTGTCGCGGTCGCTGCCCGGCGCGGGCACCGCCTTCGGGTCGCCGGGAAAGGCCTTCAGCTCGAAGCGCGTCTCGCCCGTGTGACGATCCTTGAAGCTGTGGTAGCGGTTGATCAGCTCCAGCGGCTGCCTGGTGTCGGCGCGACGCTTCACCGCCGCCAGGAAGTTCTTGAACGTCGCGATGCGCGCGTCCGTGGTCACGCCGCCGAACTGGCCAGTGGCGGACTTGCCGTCCTCGTTGACGATCTGGTCCATCGCCAGGCTCTCCAGGCTGTACGGCGGGTTGCACAGCACGTAGGTGTCGGCGATGGCCCCGGTCGCTTCACCCATCAGCGCCGCGGCCAGCGTGACCATGTTGCCCTGGCTGTGGCAGACCACCGTGATGGGGCAATCGGCCTGCTTGGCGCGAATCGCCGCAATCAGCTCCTTCAGCCGGTGCGCTGCGTGGGCGAAGTAGGCGCGCGGCGGGCAGGCGTAGACCTCGCGCCCGTCGACGGGGAACATGTTGGCGTACAGCCACCAGAACACCCGGTCATCCAGGCCGTCGCCCCACATGTACGGCAGCGCCGAGGTGCCGTTCTGGAAAGGGCCGCCACCCCAGGCGTCCAGTTCGTTCAGGTAGATCTTGCTGCCGTACACCGCCCGCTCGTCCTGCGAGCCCGGAGTGCCGTCGCTGCCGGCAGCTTTGTAGCCCCAACGGAAGCGGATGACCGGCGAACGCCCCGGGTCGACGACGAAGCTCTGCCCGTCGATGGCGTCGCTCAAGCTGCCGTTGGGTCGCAGTTCGTCCCGATACGAGGTCTCGCTCAACTCCGCGCCGGTCCCCAGCAGCGACAGCCGCCGGTTCAGGCCGGCGACCAGGCCCCGTTCCGCGGCCTCGTACCACTCGCCGTCGGAGTTGACGCCGTGCACGAAGATGACGAAGCCGGGCATGTGGGCAACGTCGGCATACGCGACCTCCATGCCCTGCACGGACATGTTGGCGCGGTCGTTCAGGAACTCGAGGCTGCGTAAAACGGCCATGGCTCAGTCGAAGAGGAGTTCGATGCGCACGTGCTGCATGCCGTCGCTTTGCGCCAGGCTGGTCTGGCCCTGGGCGTCGGTGACGCCTTCGAAGACCCGGCCATCATCGAGCGTCATGCGGTACTTCTGGTGTGCAATGGGTCGCGCATCGGACCGCCGCCGGATGACGTACCGGCGCATGAAGCCGGCACCGGGGGGAAGCTCAGGCATCGCGTAGCGGGTCTGCTGCGGCCCCGCAAAACTCTTCTTGCCCGCCCACACCGAGAGCTTGCCCGGGCACTCGAAGACGATGTTGCCGCCCTCCAGCGTGAGCCGGGCGCCGCCGGCGGTGGCCAGGGTGATCTTCTTGGCCGCGGCCCAGTCCACATGCGCACTGGCGCTCTGGACGCTCACGTCCTGCTTGGCCGCCACGCGCAGCGTGTCGCTCTGCGCCTGCACGCTGATGTCGCCCTGGCCGGCGATCAAGGTGATGCCTTTGCCGGCGGTCTCTTCACCCGGTTTCACCGCTCCGGCCAGCACGCCGATGCTCTGGCCGGTGTGGATGCGCAGCGCGCCGCCGCTGGCCTGCTCCAGGTTCTGCCCCGCCGCCAGCGTGAGGGTCTCGCCGGCGGCCATCTGCAGGTCTTGCCCGGCGACAAGGCCCAGGCCCGCCTTGGCGCTGATTGCCACCATCGGGTCGGCCATGTGCGGCAGCTTGCCTTCGGCGGTGCGGGTGCTCCTGGCCGCGGCATCGCCCAGGGCTTCGTCCAGGCTGGTGTCGGCCACCATGCCCTTCAGGCTGGTGAGCATCGCGTGGGCCGGGGCCTCGCTGTCGCTGATGGCCGCCTTGCCGGCTTCGAAGCTGCCGATGTGGGCGGCCAGCTGCGTGGTCTGGTGCGTCCTGGCCGCGTCGCTGAAGGTCTTGATCAGCGTGGCCAGTTGCTTGGCCAGCGCCAGCCCGGCAGCGTTGTCGCCGGCCGGCGCGGCCTCGGGCTGGCCATAGGTGGTCAGCAGGATGCCCCGGGCCGCGCGGATCGCGCCCCAGGCGTCGGTGCGCAGCTCGAAGCCCAGACCGCGAAAGCTGCCGCGGTGGTTGTCGGCCTGGTGGACGAGGTGCCCAAGGTTGAGCTGCGTGGCGTGCTGCGTGGTCGCCAGCTGCACCCGCAGCTGCGAGTCGCTGTCGTCGAAGACAAGCTGGTTGAAGCCGACGCCGCCGAACTCGCGCGTCTTGAAGCCCGACAGCGCCGCGGCGTTGTTCTGCGTGTTCTGGCCTTCGGCGGCTTCGCCCGGGCCGGCGCCGTGCCAGGCCGGGCTGTGGCCCGACGTGAGGTTGCCCTGCGCGCCAGGCGCGTGGTCGCTGCTGGCGGACAGCGGCGCCCGATCGGCCAGGGCCTGTGCTCCGCCCGGCGTGGCCGGCACGCCGGCCTCGCCGCGGCCGTTGTACAGCGCGCCTTGCACCAGGGGCCGGTCGATGTCGCCTTCGACGAAGCCCACCAGCACTTCCTGGCCGATGCGCGGGATCCACTGCACGCCGTGGCCGGCGCCGGCCCAGCGCTGGATGACGCGCACCCAGGTGGACGAGCGGCTCGTGTCGGCCGCGCGGTGCTCGCCGTCCTGCCAAGGAAAACGCACGCGCACACGGCCCTGGCGGTCGGTGTGGATCTCTTCGGCCGAGGCGGCATCGCCCTCGGGGCCGACGACGGTGGCCGTCTGCAGGCCCGGCGCCTGCGGGCGCGGGTTGAGCAGCGCGCCGCTGTCGTCCCAGCGCCAGGGCCGCCAGGGCACGTTGGCGCGCAGGGCTTCGAAGGCGTTGCCGTAGCCGCTGGCGGCGGCCTGGGCGCGCACGGGGGCGGGCACCCAGTCGGGTAGCGCCTGGGCGACGTACTCGCTCGTGTCCTTGGGCAGGTTGTTGATGCCGGCGTGCACGACCTGGGTCAGCAGGAACTGGCGGTCACGCTCGCTGTGGCTGGCCCCCAGCTCAGGCAGCAGGTCCAGCGGGCTATCGAGCAGCGCAAAGGTGCACCCGGGCCTGAAGCTGCGCACGGTGCCGCGGCCCAGCCAGCGCTTGTGGCGAGCTTCGAGCGTCTGCTGCAGCAGCAGTGCGGCGCGCTCGGCACGGGAGGTGTCGGCAAAGGCATAGGCGCCGGCGGGCTGGTAGCTCTCCAGCAGGTCCGCCAGTGCGCCTGAGGAGCCGCCACCGAACGCGAAGGCGGTGGGCACGCTGGCCACGACGCTGCGGTGGGCCTTGTAGTCCCAGGCCACCGTTGAGACAGTGGTGGACTGCAGCGTTCGCAACCCGCCGAAGGCCTGGATGCTGTCCTGTTCCTCGACCGCGGCTTCGCGGTGAAAGCGCACGCCGCCTGAAGCGGCCGAGACCGTGTCCTCGGGGCAAGACTCGGCCTGCGCGCTGTCGGCGAAGATGACCAGCGCATGGCCCAGCGGCGCCGCGTCGTCGGGCTCGATGCGCCAGGCCAGGCCTTCTTCGGCCAGCAGGCGCTGCACGAACGCCAGGTCCGTCTCGCGGTACTGCACGCAGTAGCTGCGCACGCCGTCGGTGCCGGTGAAGGCGCTGGCAGCCAGGTGGGCGTCGACATCCGCAGCCCAGCGCCAGGCGGCGTAGGCCGCGTAGTCGCGGAACACCGCGTCGACGATCTGGCGCAGGCTGCGTTCCTGCCACACCTGGCTGCGCCGGGTGTGGGCCAGCAGCGCGATCCAGGGCCGCACTTCCAGCGCGTAGCGCGCGAAGCCGCCGTCACCGTCCAGCGCATGGGCCGCCATCACCAGACCGCCGCGCACGCCGCGGGCACCGTCGGCTTGCGTGGTGAGCAGGTCCACGCGCCGGCCGAGCATGTCCTCGATGTCGAGATCGGCACGCTGGGCAAGGCAGCTGATGTGCAGTTCGCCGGGATCGCTGAGCGCTTCGCGCTGGCCCCAGGCTTCCACCTGAAGACCGACCAGAGGGCCCTCCCCTTTCAACTCGTACAGCCGGCGGCTGGAGTCGAACCACGCCGCGGGGTCGAACAGGTTCATGGCCTCACCGCCGCTTTGCCGGGCGCCAGCGAGCGCGGGCAAGCGTCCGCCTTTCCCCAGTAGTTCTCACAGATACGACGACGGCATCGCAGCGCGTCGTTGCCAGCCAGGCTTTTGCAGCGACGCACGAGGTCAGCGATGGAGATCTCGCCGCGGTCGCCGGCGTTGGCCTCCTGGCGGTTCATGTGTTGCACCATCGCGGCGATGAGGTCGACATCGGCATCGCCGCCCTTGCCAGGTGGCGCGGCAGATCCAGAGGACGCGCCCTTCGCTTGCTTGGCTGCAGCAGGAGGCTTTGCCTTGGTTTTAACTTTGGCTGTTGCCCGGGGCTTGGACGGGCCCGCCAACCCGCGCGCGGCATTTGCAGGCTTGGGCTTTTGGTGTACCGACTCCACCTGAGCGGGCTGGGTCGGCACGGCAGCGGTCGCCGCAACAGCGGCCGACTCATGGATGGGCAAGTTCTCAAGTGCGGCAACCAACACACCGGACGAGGGACGTGCGACGGGTTCAGTTGCCATCGATTCGGCCGCGGGTGACGGAACGGGCGCTGATGCCAGCGCCGTGGGCGGGACCTGCGGTGTTTTGGCTGCTGGCGCCCGCACCATCATCGTGGCGACCAGCACCGCGATAGCCAAGCCACCCAACCCCAACAGCCACAGCTTCACGCTAGGCATCCCTTGACGAGCCGGCGGCGACGGCATGGCGTCAAGCGCGGCCAACACCGAAAGCTGCTTCTGCGGCACCGCACCGGCCTGCATCCCGTCGGTCAGGGACGGACGGCGCGGCGTCGCAGACGAATCGTTTAGTGAGCCAGGACTGATGGGCAAGCGTCGCTCTCCTGGGAAGGGGCGAATTCTAGGGTTGCGCTAATGGGCTCCCGCATTAGGCGAACCATAAATTCAGAGGATGCGGCCTCACGCCCACACGGTGCAGACTCATACCCTTTGGGATGCGCGACGCAGGAAGATACATTTGGTAATTATTTTTGTCGTCGTATACGTCGTCGCTGTCACGCTGGGCTTGGCTTTTCTGTGCTTTCCGTTTATGCGCGAGCCGATGCAGGTCTTCGGACAACGCATGGCAGATCGCATTCGCGTCCCGGCCAGCGGGATGTTCCGGCAAGGAGGCGGCCGCCTGCAGCGCAGTGTGGGCGCGCTGCGGAATGCCGCGCGCGATGCACGGGTAGCAATGCCTTCGTTCAGCCCGTGGTGGCTGTTATCGCTGCTGCTCTTGCTGCTGGCGCCCGCGCTTGCAGTCGTCCTGCGCCATTGGCACGCGTACGACGGTTTCGACCATACCTATTCGCGCGATAAGAATGCCCGCATCGCCGAGCTGCTGCAGGGCGAACAACTCGTGCCGCCGCCCCGTCTGCCACCGGATCTGTTCACGACGCGCGAGGTCGAACAGGCGCATCCGTTGGCCGACAGTGCCAGCCGTCAATGGGAACTTCTGGACGCCGATTTCCGCCAGCGCCTGCTGATGGCCTTCAAACTCATGCGCGAGCAGCACGGCTACGAAATGGTGCTTCTAGAGGGCTATCGCAGTCCCGAACGCCAAGCACAACTCGCAAGCCTGGGGCCGGCCGTCACGCACGCTGGCGCGGGCCAGAGCTACCACCAGTACGGGCTGGCCGCTGACTGCGCGTTCATGCGCGACGGCCGCATCGTCATCAGCGAGCGCGACGCATGGGCCGCCAGGGGCTACGAGCACTTCGGTGCCGTTGCCGAGGCCGTCGGCCTGAGCTGGGGTGGCGCCTGGCGGACGCTCGTGGACCTCGGGCACGTGGAACTGCCCCGCACGGGCGTGTTGCCCCGGCGTTCCGCATCGGCATGAATCCCAGGATCGATATCAGGGAACAGAGAGCATGAGCAGACCCTTCATCGTCGTCGGAGACAAAACCGACCATGGCGGCGTAGTCGTGGCTGGCTCAGCCTTGACCGACACCGGCGGCAAGCCCATCGCCCGCGTCGGCGACAAAGTGACCTGTCCTAAGAAGGGACACCGCGGCGAGACCGTGATCGCCACCGGCGACCCCACCTGCATCATCGACGGCAAGGCCGCCGCCCGGCATGGCGACAAGACCGCATGCGGAGCGACGCTCATCTCCTCGCAAGCGTTCACGACCGACTAACCCCGGTCCGTGGCCGGCGGCATGTCGGCTTCTCCCGATGAACCGTCTCTTCCAAACAATCGCGTTGTTTGTCGCCACCGCCTGCTTCGTGTGGGTGGGGGTGCTGTGGCATTGGCAGACCACGCAGCGAGACATGTCCGAGGAGGACATCGCTGTGTATCTGGTGGCGCTACCGCTGACGCTGTTCGCACTGGCTCTGCTTGGCCGTTGGGCCTGGCGCGGCGCGGTGCGTCAGGCGCACGAACGCGAGGCCAGCGCGGCCGCCGTGCCCTGCCCCGCCCCGACGCTGATCACACCCGATGAGACCGAGCGCCGCGCCACCCTCCAGTTGCTGGCTGCGCACCTGAACTGCCCAGCCGGCGATAGTCCGGCGGCCGTGCTGAAGGCGGCCGAGGAAGGCGCGCCCCGCCCCGAACTGGACCCTGTGCTGCGCGATGACGATGGCCTGCCGCTGATGACGGCTCGGATTCGCGACTTGGACGCTGATGCGCTGGACTTGGACGCAGCCGAAGAGGCAGTGCGAGCGCGCGCGGCTGCGAGGCAGTACGAGGCGCTGCGCCCCGAGATGCGGCGCGCGCTGGCCGCCCTGCAACGGCCACTGGAGAACACGCTTGCCGCACTGCGCCCATGGCGCGAGCGCTTGGGCCTGGAAGACGCTCCTTCGGGGCCTGCGAGCCAGTCGATGCTGCGCTTGCTGCCGCTGTGGCCGCCCAACTGGACCGCCAACGAGACAGCCGTCGCCCGCCAGTGGTTGCTGGCGCAGTTGCAGGCGGCCGAACTGGTGGCGCCGCACCGCATCGCCGAGCTGCCGCTGGCACCGGGCTGCGGCTGGCTGGAAGCTGAACGAGTGGTACGCACGCTCGAGCGAGAAGACCGCGCCGACCTGCTGCTCGTCACCGCGTGCCACAGCGACATCGGCGACGCGAGCGTGCTTCGCCTTCAGGCCGAAGGCCGGCTCTTCACGTCGCGCACGGCGACGCGGCCCATTGCGGGCGAGGCGGCGGCCACGCTCGTGCTGGCACCGGCGAGCTGGCCGATCGCCACCGAAGACGGGTTGCCCGTGCACCTGCACCGTGCCGCGATCGTCGCGCGCGACAAGTCGATCGACGCAGACGGGCGCACCGGCGCCCAGGCCGCGCAGACCTGTGTAGAGCAGGCGCTGGCCAGCGGCCTGTTCGCACCCGAAGCCATTGCCGCCGCCGTGCACGACGCCGACCAGCACACCCCGCGTGCCGCCGAGGCGCTGACCACGCTGCTGAATGGCCTGCCTCATCTGCAGCCGGCCGACGACATGCGCCAGACCGGCATGCTCAACGGCCAGGCCGGCGTGGCCGCGCCACTCTTGGTCATCGCGCTGGCGGCGCACCAGGCGCAGCACCTGGGCAGGCCCTGTCTGGCGCTGTCGGTCGACGACACCCGCTTGCGGCTGGCGCTGGTCGCCCGTCCCGCCGCTTCCGATCCCACAGCAGCGACGCAGGCCCCCGCATGAAGGCCGCCTCCACCTACCGCTCTCCATGAACCGAATCTGGACCTTCCTGCTCAATCCGCGAGTGCTCGGCGTGATCGGTCTTGCGGCGCTGGCAGCATTCCTGTTCCTCGGCGCCAACACGTTGCAGCTCGCGCTGGTCTGGGCCGGCATCGCGCTCGGCGTGCTCCTTGCCGTCGGGCTCTCGGTGTGGGGCGTCCGCAAGCTGCGCGCTCGACGGGCCGCACGAGCGCTGGAACAGGCAATCGAAGTTCCGGGCGAGGCCGAGAAACAGGTTCCGCGCGCCGACGTGTCTGCGCTGCGCGCGCGCCTGGTGGACGCGGTCAAGACCATCCAAAAGAGCAAACTCGGCCAGCTCTCCGGCAGCGCCGCGTTGTACGAGCTGCCCTGGTACATGGTGATCGGCAACCCGGCCGCAGGCAAGAGCACGGCCATCGTCAAGAGCGGGCTCAAGTTCCCGTTCGCCGATGGCGGCGATGCGGTAGTCCAGGGCATCGGCGGCACGCGCAACTGCGACTGGTTCTTCACCAGCGAAGGCATCCTGCTCGACACCGCCGGCCGCTACGCCGTGCACGAGGAGGACCGCCAGGAGTGGCTGGGTTTTCTGGGGCTGCTCAAGCGCCACCGGCCGAAGGCACCGATCAACGGCATCCTCATCGCTGCGAGCCTGGCCGAACTAGGCAGCGGACGGCCCGAGGCCGCCATCCAGCTGGCGAAGAACCTGCGCCAGCGCGTGCAGGAGCTCACCGAGACGCTGGAAGTCATCGCGCCGGTGTATCTGGTCTTCACCAAGGCCGACCTGATCGCCGGCTTTGCCGAGTTCTTCGAAGACCGCGACCGCAGCGAGCGCGAGCGCGTGTGGGGCGCCACCCTGCCCTATGCCCAGGCGCAGCGCGGTGACGCGGTGGCCGCGTTCGACCGCCACTTCGACGAACTCTACGATGGCCTGAAGCAGATGACGCTGGCGCGCATGGCGATGGAGCGCGGGAAGGCGCTGCCCCCCGGCGTGCTGACCTTCCCGCTGGAGTTCGCCGAGCGCAAGACGGCGCTGCGCGCCTTCGTGGCCACACTGTTCGAAGAGAACCCGTACCAGTACCAGCCGGTGTTCCGGGGCTTCTACTTCACGAGCAGCGTGCAGGAGGGAAGCTCGGCGAGCAAGGCTAGCGAGCGGGTGGCACAGCAGTTCGCGCTCGAGCCGCGTGCCGATCGCCTCTCGGGCCTCGTCGTCGCCGAGAACGGGTTCTTCCTGAAGGACCTGTTCAGCAAGGTCATCTTCGCCGACAAGGGCTTGGTGCAGCAGCACGCCAGCCGCACAAAGCAGCGGCTGCGGCTGGCGACCTTCTCGGCGGCGCTGCTGCTGCTGGCGCTGGCAACCGGCGGCTGGACATGGTCGTACGTGGGCAACCGGCAGCTGATGGCCAATGTGCGCGCCGATCTCGACCATGCCGTACGCCTGCAGGCCGAGAACCCCGACCTCGGATCGCGCATGCAGGCGCTGGAGACACTGCAAGACCGCATAGAGCAACTGCAGCGCTACCGCCAAGACAGGCCGCTGGGCATCAGCCTCGGCCTGTACCAGGGCGAGGAGATCGAGGCCAAGCTGCGCCAAGAGTACTTCGCCGGCATCCGGCAGGTGATGCTGGAGCCGGCGGCGGCGGCGATCGAGGCCTATCTCGCGGAGGTCAGCGCAAACCCCGGCCGCCTGAAGCCGCTGGGCAAGCCACCCGAGTCCGCCGCGGCGACGGCAGCCGCGCCGAGCACCGCCGGCCGCTACGTCGATGCATCGGTCGAGGATGCGGGCGATGCCTACAACGCGCTCAAGACTTACTTGATGCTCGCCGACCGCGAACGCATCGAGCCGGTGCATCTGGCCGAGCAGATCACCCGGTTCTGGCGCGGCTGGCTCGACAGCAACCGCGGCAGCATGCCGCGCGAGCGCCTGATGCAGAGCGCCGAGCGCATGATCAGCTTCACTGCCGGGCTCAGCCGCGACCCCGCCTTCCCGACCGTCGCCAACAAGCTCGCTCTGGTCGACCAGATGCGCGAGCTGCTGCGCGAACAGCGTCGCGGGGTGAAGGGGGTTGAGCGCGTGTACGCGGACATCAAGACCCGCGCGTCCACCCGCTACCCGCCGATGACCGTCGCGCGGCTGATCGCCGATGGCGACAAGGACGTCATCGCTGGCAGCCATGCAATCCCCGGCACCTTCACCCGCGAGGCCTGGGAGGGGTACATCGCCAAGGCCTTCAAGGATGCGGCCACGCAGGAGTTGCAGAGCACCGACTGGGTGCTGAACATCGCCGCCCGCGACGACCTCACGCTCGAAGGCAGCCCGGAGCAGATCCAGAAGCAGCTGACCGAGCTGTACAAGACCGAGTACGTGCGCGAGTGGCAGCGCTTCATGCAGGGCATCTCGATCGCCGAGTTCGGCAGCTTCGACGAGGCGGTCAAGCGCATGAACCGGCTGGGCGACCCGGCGGACTCGCCGATCCGTATCCTGCTGACGACGCTGTTCGACCAGACATCCTGGGACAACCCGTCGCTGCTGAACGAGCGCCTGGGCAAGGCGCAGAAGGGCTTCGTCGACTGGATCCGCCAGACCATCCTGCGGCAGGCGCCGCAGCGCGTGGAAGTGAAGGTCGACGTGACCGGCGCCAATGCCGGCGTACCGATGGGGCCCATCGGGCGCGAGTTCGCGGCGCTGTCGCGCATCATGATGTCGCGCGACAGCACGCCGCCGCCGATCAAGGCGTACCTGGAGAGCCTGTCGAAGGTCCGCACGCGCTTCAACCAGATCAAGAACCAGGGCGATCCCGGCCCCGGCTCGCGCGCGCTGCTGGCCGCCACGCTCGAAGGCCCCGGCTCCGAGCTGGCCGAGGCGCTGAAGCTGGTCGACGAGCAGTTGCTGCTGGGCATGACCGACAGCGCTAAGGCCACGCTGCGGCCGCTGCTGGTGCGCCCGCTGATCCAGGCGCTGGCGGTGGTGGTGCCACCGGCCGAGACCGAGCTCAACCGCTTCTGGGCCGCACAGGTCTCCGAACCCTTCCAGCGCACGCTCGCATCGAAGTACCCGTTCGACACCCGCTCGACCGTGGAGGCTGCGCCGCAGGACATCGCCAAGATCTTCGGCCCTGACGGCGCGATCGCGAAGTTCTCCAACGAGGCGCTAGGGCCGTTGGTGGTACGCCGCGGCGACGCCATCGAGCCGCGCCAGTGGGCCGAGATCGGCGTGCGGCTGCGTCCGGAGTTCACCACCGGCTTCGGCAACTGGGTCGCGCAACTCGACGCCGCCAGCGGCGGCGGCGGCGCAGTCACCACGGCCGGCAGCAGCGGGGCGGTGACGGTGGCGGCGGACCAGACGCTGTTCCAGATCCTGCCGCAGGGTGCGCCCGGCTTCGTCGAGTACACGGTGACCATCGACGGCCAGTCGCTGCGCTACCGCAATGCCGCCGCGCAGTGGACCGACATGGTCTGGCCCAACCGTGCCGGCGTGGCAGGCGCGCGGCTCAGCGGCGTCACCCACGATGGCAAGACCGTCGAGTTCGTCAACGAGCCTGGCAGTGCCGGGCTCGGGAAGTTCATGGAGCTGGCGCAGAAGAAGAGGCTGGACGGCGGCGTCAACGAACTGAAGTGGACGCAGGGGCCTTACTCCGTCACGGTGCATTTGCGGGTGCTGCGCCAGCCCGGGGAATCGCCACCGACCAGCAGCCGTGCCGGCGCCGCGCCAGGCGCGGCGCCGATCGGCACCAGCCGGCTGCAAGGGCTCAAACTGCCGGCGCTGGTGGCAGGGGTCGAAGCGAGCGCAGCGGCGGCGTCCTCGCCGAAGGCATCGCCATGAGCGCCACGGTGCCTTTGCGCATGCTGCACTTCGGCAAGCTGCCTTCTCGCGGCGACTTCGTTCGCAGCGGCCAGCCCGCGGCGCTGCTGCAGACGCTGGACGACTGGCTGGCCGGCGGCATCGAAGCGCTGTCCGCCGACCCCCGCTGGAAGCTGCTGTACGACCGCGCAATGCCGGCGCAGTTCGCGTTCCTCGGCAGCCGCGCGACGCGCGGCCTGGCCGGTCACCTGATCGCCAGCAACGACGCCTCGGGCAGGCGCTTCCCGTTCATCGTCGCCGGGGCTCTGGAGGTATCCGATTCGCTGGCGTTCCTGGCGCGCAGCCCGCTGCTGCTGGCGCGCCCATGGCAGCGCTTCGAAGCAGCCGCCAGGCAGAGCTACGCGGCGGCCGACGCCACGCCGCTGCTCGCCGACATCAGCCAGACCGAAGTCGAGCTCGAGAGTTCGGTCTTGGCCTATGAAGCCAACTTCCGCGACTTCCTGGAAATGCAGACCCTGGCCAGCACCGAGGCGCTGCTGCGGCAGGCCGGGCACGCGCTGTCGCTACGTACGCTGCTGCTGGGCATCGGCTTGCTGCTGGAAAAGGTTCCCGCCAGCGGGCTGCAGCGGCTGGACAAAGGGCTGCTGCTGCCGCTGCCGCAGGACCCGATGGTGCGGCCCTACGTCGCCACGCTGTGGATGGAGCTGGTCAGCGGCTTCCTATCGCGCGCTGCCTTCGAGCTGGTGTTGTTCCTGCCGCAACCCAGCGCCCCGGGCAGCGCCGTGCTGGCGCTAGGCTTCGACGGGCCCACTGCGCGCGGTCTGCAGGCCCTGATCGACACTGAACGCCGGCCCGATGTCTTCATCGACACCATGCAAGCCGATTGGGTGGAGTCCTTCGTCGACCAGGACTACGGCGTGAAGAAGCTGTCGAGCTACCTCGAACAGCCCTCGCTGTCGCTGCGCCAAGCCGTCGCGACGTTCAAGGAAGCCTTTCTCGGGAGCTGATGCGCATGCGATTCCTCCTCCGTGCCGGCACCCTGGCCGCGATGCTCGCTCTGGCCGGTCCCGTGGTGCAGGCCCAGTCCGTCGCTCCGGGCAAGGTGGTCGTGGCCGGCGACGTGCCCGACGAGTCGACCCGCCAGGCGATCCTGGCCAGGGTGCGCGAGCTCTACGGTCCCGACCGCGTGATCGATCAGCTCGGCGTGCGCTCGCTGGCCGCACCGCCGAACTGGGCCCAGCACGTGCAGCGGGTACTGCATCCTGACCTGAAGAACGTGACGCGAGGCCAGTTGGACATCCGGGGCAACGTCGTCGAGATCCGCGGCGAGGTGACGAGCGACGCGCAACGCCAGCAGGTGCTCTCGCAACTGCGCAGCCAGCTCAGCAACCCGACCTACACCGTGCGCAACGGATTGCGTGTCACCGCCGCCGGGCAGGAGCAGCTGGATGCGGCGCTGGCCAACCGCATAGTCGAGTTCGAGCCCGGTAGCGCCACGCTCACCGCCACGGGCCAACAGGTACTGAACGACCTGGCCGGCGTGATCAAGCGCATGCCCGACCGGCGTTTCGAGATCATCGGCCACACCGACGCGCAAGGCGCCCGGTTGTCGAACCTGGCCTTGTCGGCTGCGCGCGCCGATGCCGTGAAGAGCTACCTCACCGCCCAGGGCGTGCCCGCTGCGCTGCTGGGTACTTCTGGCGCCGGGCCGGACAGACCGGTGGCCAGCAACGACACGGCCGAAGGCCGGGCGCGCAACCGCCGGATCGAAGTACGGGCGATCAGCCAGTAAGCGCGAGCGCCAAGGCACTCAGTTCCTGGTTTCCACGCCCAGAAGCTCTTCGAGTTGTGCGAGCGAGCCGCCGTCCTTCATGACGAGGCGCAGCCACTCGTGCAGCGGCAGTTCGCCCCAGTGCGCTGCGCGTTCGGCCAGGTAGGCCACGGGACTGTGGGGTTCGTGGGTGCGGAAGTACTCGGCCACCAGCCGCAGCTGAGCCAGTGCCTGGGCACGGGTCGTGGGTTGCGCGCCGAAGTTGGGCGCCGGCAAGGGTTCGGCCACGGGAGCCTCCGGTGAAGCTGCTGCCAAGGGCGTTGCGGTGGCGGGCGGGCTCACGCCTCGCACCAGACGCTCCAGCGCATGCACGGCCTCGTCGAGCGCGCTTCGGGCGGCGCCGAAAGCCGGCCCGTCGGCGCCCAGGTGGCCGTCGACCACGGACTGCAGCGCCAGCAGCGCTTCGCGGGCGCGGCGGCCGTGTTCCAGGTGCTCGACAAGCGCCGAGGCAGGTGTCTCGCGCAGCGCTTTGGCGATGTCCTCGGGGGTCACCTTACCGGCTGTGGGCACGGCGCCCGGATCGCGCGCCGTGGCGAGCACCGCCCCCAGCGCGCGTGCCGCGTCCATGTCGAGCAGCGAGTAGGCCACGTCGCCGCGCCGCAGCACCGGCAGCGCGGATCCCAGCTGCACCACCTGCGTGAGCAGGTGCGCCAACGCACCGCGGCGCAGGTCGAAGTCTTCGCCTTCGGGCAGCGGATGCAGGCTGGCCCAGTAGCGCTCGCACAAGCCCTGCGCCAGCGCGATTCCGTCGGCCAGGCCGGCGTAGCCGCGCAGCTGAGCCCAGGCCTCGGCCAGCCAGCCGACGACGCGCAGATCCTTCGTGCGCTGGGCCAGCAGGTTTTCACAGGTGGACGCGACTCCGGGCCAGTCTGCGGTCTTGAGCTCGCTGACCCATTCGCCTTGCGACAGCGTCGGGTCGTCAGCGCGGCGCATTTCGGCGATGGCATCGAAGTCGCGGGAGAAGCTCAGGTTGGCGCCGGTGGGGGCATCGCCGGCCAGCGGTGAAAGCAGGTTCTCAACGGACATCACGGGTCCTGTTTGTCGTCCCATTGCCAGATGGTGGTGCCGTAGTCGCCACCAAGTTCCGGCATCACATCGCCTTGTTGGAAGTGCCGGCGGCTGCCGGCTTGCGCCGGGCTGAACCACCAGCCGCTGCGAGTACAAGTGCTCTTCGCCAGCACCGAGCCCGGGCGAGCCACCACCGGAGTGGTAGCGCGCCGCGTGGCCGCGTCGGGCCAATCGCTGTCGTCGTCGAAGCGCGCAAGCCAGCGGCGGCTGTCGGCACGGTCGAAGCGCACATTGGGGTCGCCGTCCCACTGGCCGAAGCCGACCAGGCCGAGGTCGTCGTTGCGGATAGGCTTGAGCAGGCGGTTTAGGCGCATCTGTAGTTCTGGCACGCCGTTCTCGACCGGCAGCAGATCGGGCTTGTCGCCGAGTTCGATCCACTGGCCGCAGCCGAGGTCGTCGACGCGGATGCGCGGGTCGTCCAGCGCGGCGCGCACCTGGGCCCGTGTGAGGCCGAGCTTGCTGCGCCAGTGGTCAGACAGCAGAAAGGCCCAGGTGGGGGGGCGGATACCGTCTTGCAGCGTGCGCGCCATGCTGAGCGGGAAGTCGATGTCCAGACCAAGGAAGTGGGGAGCAAGGGCGCGTTCCCAGGCTGCCACTTCGTAGCGACACCCGGTGTCCATCGGGTTTGCGAATGCCAGACCGGCGTAGATCTGATCTGCGCACAGCCTCTCGGCGGCCGATGCGATGAAGCCGCGCCATGCCTCTTTGTTCCGGCCAAGCCAGTTCAGACCAATGTAGAACTGCGCGAACGAGTACGCGTTGTTTTGTCCAGCAGTCCAGCTAGAACTGCGCCACAGTTGGGCGTAGACGGATGGCGACGACGCCGTGTTGAGCTCGTCCGAGACTTCAAAAAGAAAGTTCTTTGTCTCGGGACACTTCTGTGCCCACTCCAGTCTGGGCGGAAGCTTCTTCGACCCATAGGGGTGGGGTCGTTCTGTCTTTGGATGCGTTTCCAGCTTGAACCGGGCATCGACTAGCCGCTCGAAATTATCGAAGAGATGGACAAGCGATACCGCAGCTTTGGAGGCATGCTTATCCGGGTAATGGAAGTAAAGCGTAGTGAAAACCGTCGGAGAGAGCACGAAATCCCCGTGGTTTACCTCGGCAGCAGGCCAGTCCCGAAGGGCGACCGCGTAACTGTTCACGAACTCGTGATCGAACAACGAACCCACTGTCGTCAATTATTTCTCCTTCCGCCCAGCGAAGGAACCGATAGTCTGGTGCGTCCGTCTCCGGGCACGAGGTCTGTGCAGTCTTCCGGAACCCGAAGCACCGCTACCTTGTCGTCACTTCGCATCAAATCGACGTAGTCGCGAAGTTGTTCCTTCTTGACCCAATCTCCCGGAAACTTCACCTCCACCGCGGCGAACACGTTGGGCACCTCGAAGGGCTGCTGTCGATACTCGACGATCGCCATGTCCGGCGCCAGACTGCCGCGGGGACAGGGCCAGAACGGAAAATCCTCACTGATTACCGCATGCGGACCCTATTGGGGATAACGGCCTGGTTTGGCCGGCGGGTCCGGGAAGACGGGAATGCGTGTCGGGGGCTTGGGCACGGGCCAGCCGTTTTTGGCGGCCCAAGCCTTGATGTCGGGGATCAGTCCGGGTTTGTCGCCGCCCGGGCAGTCGTGCAGGCAGAACCAGTCGTCCTCGTGGCGGCCGATGATGGGCTTGCGGTCGTCGTTGAAGCGGGCCCAGCCCATCGTGCTGAACACGTAGGTGCCGCTGCCGCCGGGGTCGGCGTTCTTCGGGAAGTAACTGGTGATATCGATGTATGGACGCCCAGGATCGCCTAGCTGGTAAGCCCACTCCCGGCAGCCGAAACTGGCAGTTCCCCAGGATGGACTGTAGGCAGGCCCATAGAGATAGCCAGAATATGTCCTGGCGAAAGGGGACGGCATCTGCTTGGAATTACAGAGTCCCGGAGCCCAATGCGTGCTGATGTCGCCCAGACCCATGAACCACTCTCCCAGGCTAAAGCGCGGCTGGGTGGCGTAGTCGCCAGGTGACAGCCGCACGTACAACCTCTTATCGATCCTGCCATAGAGCGGCCGATCAAAATGGTGCGGGGTCTTGACCTTGCCATCGCGTTCGAACTCGATCAATACGACGGTCAATCCTTCGCCCGGGCTGGCCCATTTGTGGCGAGACTGGTGAAAAGAAACGGGCTCAAATAGCGTTTTCCAGTATAGCTCGAGATCATCTGGAGCGTTCGTTTCCGTAAGTTCCTTGGCGACACGGACACTCCTTCCCCAACGCTCGGTCACATACACAACATACTGAAGCTCCCATGGACGATCTAGCCATCCAAAGCGATCGTCATCGGTCTGCGCTGAGGCACCGAAGGACGCATACAGCTGAGCCAGGAAAATAATGAAGGCGCGATATAGCTGGCATCGCGTTCGATGAAATATCTTGCTCATAGGATCCTCGGCTCGTCAACCGTGATGTGCAGGTGGTGCGCGTGCGTCGTCTCGTTTCTGGTCTTCTGCATATTGGGCTCCGGTTCCGCGGCGTCGCGCGTGTCGATATCCATGACCCAAGGATCAAAAAGCTGACGCACGCAGGTGCACTTGAGCAAGGAGGCACGGTAGCGCTGAACGTGATGGGGTTCGCCTGCTTTTCGGGTTTCGTCCCAGGCGTTTCTTGTTTTGATTTGAGCTTCGTTAGTCTTATCAGCAGCATCGCTGGCCTTCGCCAGCCTATCCTTGGCAGCCGAAATCACCGAGGCATTTCCTGCCTCAGTTGCATTCTTCAATGCGGCACGAGCAGCCTTGACTTCTGCTTGTGATATATCGTCGAGCTTGGTTGCCTCCTCATGCGCCCCAAACGCCGCCACTTCGGCGTCCGTGACGTTGTCGCGGTCATTGCCGTTCCCACGCCGGGTGCCGTTTTTGCCTTCGAACGCCCGCCGCAACTCCTGCCTGTTCAGCACGGTGCCGCCCAGCACCGAAACATCCAGGCCCAGACCCGCCCGGTGCCCGATGCTGCCCAGCATCGGGCGCCAGCACGATGCCAGCGTGATCTGGCCGACGTCCGCTTCCAGGGCGGCCGAGAATAGGGCTGCATAACCGGCCGGATGTGAACGCGGCAGACCGTCGGCGAGCAGGCTGTAACGGCTGATGTTTTGTCGTGGGTTCTCGGAGTCCGTGAAAGTGATTTGCAGCCGGCGCGCCGGGTGCTGCGCTGTGGGCGGCTCGTCAATGACCAGAGTTGCGCTGCCCAGTCCGCTGTAGATGCGTTTGACGGCGGCCTTCACGGCCTCGCTGACGTTGGCCGGCAGCCGCGCGTCGATCTCGCTCGGCGTGTACAGGTGCGACACCTTCATCCAGACGTCACCGGTCAGCGGTGCGGCGTAGAGGTCTACTGCGCCGGCATCGGCGTCTGGGTTCTGCCGCACGGGCGTGTCGGTGTCGGCATGCTTGCCCATCTTCTCGGTCACCTGCACGACGACGTCACGCTCGCCAGCCGTCACGGCGTACACCGGGTGCTGCCGCCACTGTGCCGCGGCGTCGCTGTTGAGGTACAGGCTCACACGCTGTCCTTGGCGAACGGTCACGCTGAAGCGCCCTCGGTCCCCGCTCACGCGCCGGGCCTTCTGGGCGAACTCCGCCAGCACCACCCCGTCGACGGCTACGGCATACGGGATGCTGAGACCGCCGGCGCTGACCGCTTGAAAGACGTAGCTGACCTTGCGCGGCGGAGTGACGTCGACCGGCGTCAGCGCCCCGCGGTTGTGGGGCTTGGTCTGGCTGATGGCCGCCGGCGCCGTGTTGTTGCCGCCCATGTCAGCAAATCTCTGTGTCGGGCTCATCGCTCGAGATGCCGCCGTCCACGGCGGGCACCCAGTAGAGCTTGACCCCCTGCGGATCGGCCGTGGCGAGCACCTCCGTCTTGCCGTACTCGTCGGTCACGCCGGTGATGACCTCGCCGTCGCTGAGCTCGATGCGGTAGGGCATGCCGGCCACGGGCCGGCCGCTGATCGCATTTCTTGCCACGAACTGCTCCTGGAACAGTGTCGCCCGGCCGTCCGGCAAGGCCGGCAAGCTCGCCGCCTGGCTTGCGCCACCCTGGAACCCATGGCTGGAGGCCTTGACCTGCCATTTGCCCGGGCACGAGAAGTCGATGTTGGCGCCGTCGAGCACGATGGCGCTCTGGCCGGCCACGAGCTCGATGCGGCTCTTCGCGCTGACGGTGATCTCGTCGTTGACCGAGATGACCGTCACCTCGCGGTCGGCCAGGATCTGCAGAGCGTCGGTGTGGGCCTGGATCGACACCGGGCCGTTGGCCGCGTGCAGCTTGGCGCCGCCCTGGTGCGTGTACCAGCTCGTCGTCTGCCCCGAGACGCCGGCGTAGGTGTGCGCCGCCGTATGCTGGATGTCGCCCTGGACCACGGCGCTGAAGTCCTGCCCGGCAAAGGCCGCGATGCTCGCCTCGCTTGCCATTAGCAGCGTGCTCGGGGTGTCCAGCAGCACGTTTGGCTGGGCGAAGGTCTCCACCGGCTCGCCCGGAGTGCGGCCGTCCGCCTTCTGCGCCTGCTGGCCGTTGACGGGCCCGGCGTGCCGGCCGTCTTGCTGCGGATCGATCGCCTGGACGAAACGCGCCAGCGCCTGGCCCTCGTCGTGCGTGGGTAGCGGCGCGGCCATGCCTGAACGCGCTGCGCCCGAAAGCCGGGCACCCAGGTCGCGTGCGGCCTTCAGCTGCGTCACGGCCTCGGCTGCGTCCATCTGCGTGCCCTGTGCCGAGCCGTAGCTGCCGGGCCGCGCCGAGGTCGATAACAGCAGCCCTTTGCCCGCGCGCAGCGACGCCCAGCCTTGCGTGCCGGCCTCGAAACCCGCGCCGCGCCAGGCGCCGCGCTGCGCGCTTTCCCCGGGCTGCTGGATGAGGTGGCCCAGACCCAGCTCGCCGGCACCGTAGCTGGCGTGCAGGCGCAGGCGCAACTGGCCGGTGCTGTTGTCCAGCGCCCATTGGTTGAAGCCAGCACCGTCCAGCGCCTGGCTGTGCCAGCCGTCGATCACGCCGGGGTGGTTGATGCCCGAGTCCACGCCGGCGGAGAACGGCGGCAGATCCTGGCCGTTGTAGAGCCCGCCGGTGACCACCGGGCGGTCGATGTCGCCTTCGACGAAGGCCACCGCAACCTCGGAGCCGATGCGCGGCACGAAAACTTGGCCCCAGTTGGCGCCGGCGGCGCTCTGGGCCACACGCACCCAGGTGCCCGAGGTCTCGTTTCCCGGTGCGTTGCCGCCACGCTGCCAGGGGAACTGGATCTTCACCCGCAGGTCGCGGTCGGTGGTGACGGGCTCGCCCTGCACGCCCACGACCAAGGCCGTCTGCAGGCCGTGTGCGCTGGGTTTGCGGATGAAGCGCGGCACCACCGGTGTCGACGCGCGCGCGGCGTGGAAGTGGTTCTTGTAGCTGCCGTGCTCCAGTTCTGTGCCGCCTAGCAACTCGGCCACCTGCGCGCCAAGGTTGTTGGTCGCGTGGTGTTCCACGGCCAGCAGGACGAACTCGTTGTCGGCCGTTTCGTGCAGCAGCGCACCGGCGTAGTTCAGCGCCGTGGTGTTGGCGCCGAACAGCGGATGGTCGACGAGCCTGAACGTGCGCCCGGCATCGAAGTGGCGCGTGCTGCCCTGCCCTTCGAACCGCTCGAAGTCCAGTTCCAGCGCGGCCAGTGCAAGCGCTGCGGCGCGTGCAGCTCGGTCGCTGTCGGCATGGTGGTAGGCGCCGGCACCGTCATAGACCTCCAGCACGGGCAGTTCGCCGATGGCCAGCGCCGTGCTGTCCTCGGCCGCCGTGCCACACAAGTGCTTGTAGTCCCAGCTGCCCAGCGTCACCGCGTTGGGCATCAGCTGGCGTTGCGCCATGAAGGCCGTCACGGCGTCCTTCTGGCCGCGCACGCTGGCCGTGGGATGCTGGCTGGTGAAACGCGCGTCGCCCAGCGCCGGCCGCGTGGCCATGCGGTCGGTGACGACGAGCACGTGTTTCGCATGCCCCTCCGCGTGGGCATCGGATGCGCCGTCGTCCAGGTGCTCGAAATGCCAGCTCAGGCCCTCTTCGGCCAGCAGCCGCTGCACAAACTGGAGATCGGTCTCGCGGTACTGCACGCACAGGCTGCGCTGGCGCAGCTCATCGCTCAGCTCGAAGCGGAAGTTCGCGCTCGGGTAGTGACAGAAAACCTCTTCGACGATCTGCTGCGCGGTCTTGTCCTGGAAGACGAATGCATCGCGCCGCAGCGCAAGAAAAGACAGCCAAGGCCGCATCACCAGCCGGTAGCGCGCGAGACCGCCGTCGCTGCCCAGCTGCGCGGCTTCGAACACATAACCGTGGAACGGTTTGCCACGGCCGTCGGGCTGCAGCAGGCGCACGCTGAGCTGCTCGCCCACCAAGGTCTTCAGCTCGAAGAACGCACTCGAACCGATGGCGTCGAGCACCAGCTCGAAGGGTTGGCTGACCGCGTCCTGGAGCACCATGCGTTCGGGCACGAGTGCCAGCGCGGGCAGCGCGCTTTCCAGTTGCAGCATGCGGCCCTGCTGATCCAGCAGGGCCGTGAAGTCCAGGCGGCTCGCCCGCTGCTTCGATGACATCTGCGTGTGCTCTTGGCGCCTTCCCACCGCGCTACGGCAGCGTAATGGTGATGTGGGCCGTGGGGGGCGGGAGCTTGACGATCTGCGCGTAGCCCGCCAGGTCGCCCTTCGTCTCGCGTTCCAGCGACCAGCGCATGCCGATGAAAGCCGCCAGCCCCGCTAGTGCGAATAGCGCTCCGACGACCCACAGCGGTACTTCACCTCGCAGACGGTTCATCACCGAATCGGGCGCCTGCCAGTGCGGCGCGAATGGCGCCCGCCGGCCCTTGAGGTTGGCAATCTCGTCGCCCAGGCGGTCGCACAGATAACCCAGCTTCTCGGACCCTTGCTCCAGCATGTACCTGCCCTGGAAGCCCATCAGCAGGCACATGTGAAAGACCTCGAGGGCCTGCACTCGGGCCGCACCTTGGCGGCGCAGCTCCTCCAGGCGGACGAAGAAGTTCTCGCCGGCCAGTTGCTCGCCGAACAGCTCCAGCTGCAGCGGTTTGCGCGCCCAGGTGTCTCGCATCGACCCCTGCGAGCTCAACACGATCTCGTCGACCAGCGCGCAATAGGCGTATTTGGCAAGGTAGATGTCCTCGGCCGGCGTCTCGACGCCGGCCTGCCCCAGCTTCTTGGCACCGCGCTCGACGCCGTCGAGAAAATCGCGGATGCGCTCGCGGAACTCGTCGGCACCGCTGGGCACATAGCGGTTCTTCAGAAGAAAGAGCATGTAGAACCCGTCGACCATCAGGTCGAGCAGCGAGCGGGCCTCGTGCGTGCTGCCGCCCGCTCTGGGGGTTGGCCGCAAGCCGGGCATCAGCGAAGGAGCGGCAGGGGTGTCGGCCATGGTTCTTTATGCGTTGAGGGCGAAGAGTTCGAGCCGCACTTCCTCGATGCCCGACGGCACGTAGATCGTGACCGACTGGCTCTGCAACATGCGTTCATAGAGCGGCCCGCGCGCCTCGAACTGGAAGTAGTAGCTGCCAGGGCGCACCGGGATGGCGGCCGGGACCTGAGGCATATGAACCAGCCGCACGCCGGCCATTGCCGACAGCACGAGCTTTGCGACGTCGTCGGGGCCGCCGACTTTCAGGCGCAGCGGCACCGCGTCGACCAACTCGGCAGCCGGCATTGCGGCGCTGACGCCGAGCACCAGCGTGGTGGAAAGCGTGATCTGCTCGCTGTCGAGCCGGCCGACGTGGAATGACGGCCGCACCTCGGCCAGTGCAATCGCGAAGTAGCGCGTGGAGATCACGGTCTCCAGCAGTTCACGCACGATGGTGTCGAGCTTCAGGAAGGCCGGCCCGGGCGCATCGTGGCGGTACGGCGGCAGATCGGCGAGCGTGAAGCTCTTGGAGAAGGTCATCAGCGCCCCTGCCAGCTCAAGCAGGCGCTCGAACAGGCGCTCGGGGTGCAGGGCCGGGTTGTGCTGGTAGTGCGTGAGCGCCGCGCAGGCCGAGCTGGCGGTATGCAGCAGCCAGAACGAAGCGACGTCGCCCGAGCGGAACTCGATCACGTGCTTGGACGGCTCGCGGTGAAAGCCGTACAGCGCATCGACCTTGGCCTGCAGCATCTCGATGAGCCGCCGCAGCATCGACACCAGCATGGGCGATGCCTGCAGCGCCACGCACGGCGGCATGAAGCGACCGTCGTACTCGAAGCCGCCGGCCGCCTGCCGTCGCAGGCGCAGCAGCGGCAGACTCACCAGGTGTTCGCGCGGCTCATGCTCGGCGACGACACGCACCACGCGTTTGAGCAGCACCACGTCGGCGCCGGCCGCGGCGGTGAACCAGTCGGCCGCGTCCTGAGCCGCCTGGCGAAAACGCGTAGACGCATCGGCAGGTGCATCGCCTCGCGCGCTGTTGCTGCCAGCGCTGCGCAACGGCGCCATCGCCGCGTGGAACACGAACTCGGTCGAGCCCGTCGGCAGCGTCGCCAGACTGACCGGCGCGGGCAGGTCGTCTTCGCCTGGCGCGGCGTACATCTCACCGTCAGGAAAGACGATCTGCAGTTCGGCGAAACGCAGAACTCCGCTGGCCAGCGCGTCGGTGTCGACACGGCACTTGCGAACGCCCCAGGCGTACGGATGCAGCGTGCGCATGCCTTCGGCCAGGCGCCACTCGTGGTAGGCGTCCTGGCGCTGGAAGTGTTGCGGCCGCAGGAAGAGGCCTTCACCCCAGAGAACTTTGGAAGATGGCAGCACGAGTTTCTCTCGACAAGGGATCAGCGGCAGTGCACCCCCGCCAGGCGCAGCAGTTCGGGGGCCGTGTTCACGGGCTCGCCGGTGGCCACGCTCATGGCGCAGCCGTGCAAGCCCAGTGTGATGCCGGTCTTCTCAGCCGCCTGGGCGGAAAAGGCGAAGCGCCAGCGGCCATCGGCAGGCGCGCGAAACTGCGCCACCACGGCCAGGTTCGAGACCGAGGGTGCGAGCGTTTCCACAACTTCGTACTTCTGGCCGGGCGTGAGCACGACTTCACGAACCGCGATGAGCGATTCCCCGAAAGCAGCTTTCTCTGCCTTGTCGTCCTGGAAAGCTGCCAGCGGCGAAGCCATGAAGGAATCAACATCTTTCAACTTGTAAATTCTGACAACAATCGAAAGAGAACGCCCCCCCGAATCGGTGTTCAGTCTGTCGCCTGCGTGCAAGCGAAGCGTCACTTTCCGTTCGAGCGGAATGACAGCGGCTGGCGGCAACTCCGGCTTCTTCATCCCCAGCCATTCGAGCGGCTTGTCGAGTGCCAAAACTCCCTGGGAAGAGGCGCAGCCAGTGAGCAGCACGGCCCCCGAGAATGATGCCCTGAGAGCCAGCGCTTTGAGGGTTGACACGAGATGATGTGTTGGCTATTGAGGGAGCTCGTTTGCCAAAATGACGGAACGTATGCAGCACATCAAGTGCGAATTGAAAGTCTAGCTAACGGCCCCCACAGGAACTCCAAGTTCGTCAATCTGTTTGATGAGGACGGACGACAGAACGTTCGACTACATTCGCGACGTCTCGGGCCGTGAGCGCGTGGCAAGAAGCGTCATTTCTAGCAAATTCAGCAGCGCTCTAATCCCGAATGAGATCAACTTTCAGAGAGCAGTAGGTCTGCCGTGAACCGACTCCGTGTTCTATGTGTCTCGGGTCTTGTTGCTGTCGCTTCACTGGGTGCCGGCTGCGCGACCGAGCCCCAAGTGCCACCCGCCCCCGCGCCTCAGGTGATGCCACTGCAGGAATACATGACCGAGGCCTCGAAGGCTCGCGCTGACAACATGGCCGGCAAGGAGCGGGACATCTACCGCAGCGCGGCTCGCGCCTACCCCACCGCCAAGGAGCCCTGGTCGCGTTTGGCCGAGAGCTATTTCGAGGAAGGCGACTACGGCAACGCGATCCTCGCGGCGCAGGAAGTGCTGCAACGCGACGCCGCCGACCCCATAGCCACCAGCGTGCTCGCCGTCAGCGGGCTGCGCGTGTCCACGCAGGCGCTGTCGGCCCTGCGCGCCCAGAACAACAAGCTGCCCAACGACTCCAGACTGCAGGCCGAGGGTTTGACCAAGACCCTGCGCGAGCTGCTGGGCGAGACGGTTCTCGTTCCGCCTACGGGCAAGAACACCGCGGCCCCAGCTTCGTCCAGCCGCCGCGCCGCGAACCGGCAGGCAGTGCCCAAACAACCGGCGACTGCAGCGACGCCGACCGCTGTCGCACCTGCGCCCATAGCGGCACCGGTGGCCACGTCGGCCAAGCCGGCCAACCCGGCGTCTTCGCCGTCCAAACAGGTGGCACCCAAGAGCCCTTTTGACGCGCTGAAGTAGGCCTGCTCCAACCCGCCTCACCTTCGAACACAGGCACCTTCCAGGAGGAATCCATGGCCAAGAAAGAGAGCGTCCAAAAGCGCCTCGAGAAGATTCGCCCGCCTCGCGTGCAACTCACCTACGACGTCGAAGTGGGTGATGCGATCGAGCAGAAGGAACTGCCATTCGTGGTCGGCGTTCTTGGCGACTTCACCGGCAAGCAGGACCCGGCCAAGCCGCTGCCCAAGCTGAAGGACCGCAAGTTCGTCAACGTCGACCTCGACAACTTCGACGACGTCCTCAAGGGCATGGCGCCGCAGGCCTCTTACCGGGTGAAGAACACGCTCAGCGAAGAAGGCGGAGAGTTCGCCGTGAACCTGAGGTTCGACAAGTTCGATGACTTCCGCCCCGAGGCCGTGGTCCAACAGGTCGAGCCGCTGAGGAAGTTGCTGGAAGCGCGCGCCAAGCTCGCCGACCTGCGCAACAAGCTCGCTGGCAACGAGAAGCTCGAAGACCTGCTGGGCGAGGTGCTACGCAACACCGAGCAGTTGCACATGCTCGGCACCGAGACCCAGTCGTCCGGGGAATGAGCGCCATGTCTCAAGCAGCACTCCAAGTCCAGCCCCCCGCGGCCGAAGGCAGCCTGCTCGACCAGATCGTCAGCGCCAGCAAGGTTGCGCGCTCCGAGGCCGAGCACACGCACGCGAAGGACATCATCGCCGAACTCGTGCGCGAGGTGCTCGGAGGCACGGTCGTCGTTTCGGAGAACCTGAGCGTCACGCTGGATGCCCGCGTGGCCGAACTCGACCGCCTGATCTCCGAGCAGCTGTCGGAGGTGATGCACCACGTCGACTTCCAGAATCTCGAGTCGAGCTGGAGAGGTCTGCACTACCTTTGCAAGCAGACTTCCACTGGCTCGACGCTGAAGATCCAAGTCCTCAACGCGACCCGCAAAGAACTGGTCAAGGACTTCCAGGCTGCGGTCGACTTCGACCAGAGCGCACTTTTCAAGAAGGTCTACGAAGAAGAGTACGGCACCTTCGGCGGCGCGCCGTTCGGGGCCCTCATTGGCGACTACGCCATCACGCGCCAGCCCGAAGACATGTACTTCCTGGAGCAGATGTCGCATGTGGCCGCGGCCGCGCACGCGCCGTTCATCAGCGCTGCATCGCCCCAGTTGTTCGGTCTGGAGAGCTTCGACGAACTGGGGCGGCCGCGCGACCTGTCCAAGGTGTTCGACTCGGTCGAGTATGCGAAGTGGCGCTCGCTGCGCGAATCCGAGGACTCTCGCTACGTCGGCCTCACGGTTCCACGCTTTCTGGGCCGGCTGCCGTACAACCCGAAGGACGGTACGACGACCGAAGGCTTCAACTTCATCGAGAACGTCGACGGCTCCGACCACAGCAAGTACCTGTGGGTCAACACTGCCTACGCGATGGGCGCCCGGTTGACTTCGGCCTTCGAGAAGTACGGCTGGTGCGCGGCCATTCGCGGCGTCGAAGGCGGGGGGCTGGTGGAAGACTTGCCGACGCACACCTTCAAGACCGATGACGGCGAGGTGGCGCTGAAGTGCCCCACCGAGATCGCCATTACCGATCGCCGCGAGAAGGAGTTGAGCGACCTCGGTTTCATCCCGCTGGTGCACTGCAAGAACACCGACTACGCCGCGTTCTTCGGTGCTCAGTCGTCGCAGAAGGCCCGGAAGTACGACAGCGACAGCGCCAACGCGAATGCCGTGCTGTCGTCCCAGCTGCAGTACATGTTCGCGGTCTGCCGCATCGCGCATTACATGAAGGCGATGATGCGCGACAAGATCGGCAGCTTCGCGTCGGCAAGCAATGTCCAGGAGTTTCTGAATGCCTGGATCCGGCAGTACGTGACCACCGACGACAACGCCACGCAGGAAGTGAAAGCCGCTTACCCGCTGCGAGAGGCCAGCGTCGAGGTGAGCGAGGTTCCTGGCCGCCCAGGCGTGTATCGGGCCGTCAGCTTCATCCGTCCCCACTTCCAGCTCGACGAACTGACAGTATCCCTGCGTCTGGTGGCCGAGTTACCGCAGGGGCGCAAGGGTTAGCCACTCGGCCGTGACCAGCGAATTCCGAACAAGCTTAGCGGAGGTAATTGAATGAAGGACATCTACGTCGTTTTCAAGAATTCCGACATCAAGGGCGAGACCCGCGATTCCAAGCATGCCGCGGAGTACGGCATCGAGGTCGGTTCGTTCGAGCACCGAATCCAGCAGCCGAAGTCGGCTGCCGCCTCATCCTCAGGCGGCCACACCGCAGAACGCACCGAGCATGGGGAGATGATCTTCACGAAGGAGATCGATTCCGCCAGCACCAAGCTCTGGCAAGCCAGTTCGGCCGGCACCGTCTACAAGGACGTGGACATCTACTTCTACCGTGCCTTCGGCGGCCAAGACAAGACGCAGAGCGGCACGAAGCGCGTGAACTACCTGAAGATCCAGCTCAAGAACGTGGTGGTGTCATCGGTATCCACCAACATCGTCAGCGGCACCGAGCTGCCGACCGAGGTCTTTGGCCTCAAGTACTCGGCGGTGCAATGGACCTACAACGAGGCCCCGCTCGACGGCGCCTCGGCCAAGAACACCAACGTCCAAGGCATGTGGAACCTCAAGACCAACGACGTTTCGTTCGCGGGCTGAGCGCCGGCATCCTCTGAACCGTGCAAAGGGCGGCAGACATGCCGCTCTGTCTCGCTTAGTTCCTCGCCGCCATGCAGCGCTTTGCGCCGTACCTGCTCGACCGGCTCATCGACGCCTCGCCCGAAGACGCGACGCGACCGATGCTCACGCTCGAACAGCTGAAGGACACCGTCGCTCGCGACGTGGAGGCGCTCCTGAACTCTCGTCGCGGCGGCGGCGCGGATGACATGCGCGGCCATGTGCTCGCACGGCGTTCGGTTCTGGCCTTCGGCCTCGATGACTTCGCGGCCCGTTCGATGGCCAGCACCACCGATCAGGCGTTCATCTGCCACGCCATAGAACGGGCCATCGACGACCACGAGCCTCGGCTTCGCAATGTCCGTGTCCAGCTCAATCCGCGCGAAGTGTCCAAGCAGAACTTGAAGTTCACTATCCGCGCGATGCTGAAGGTGCACCCGATGCAGGCGCCGGTCAACTTCGACGCCATGCTTCAGACCAGCACGCAGCAGTATGCGGTGACCGCCGCCCGCCGCCCTGCGGCCGAGACTGCGCCATGAAAGATCTGCTGCCGCACTACGAGCGCGAACTGGCGTTTCTACGCCAGCACGCGGGCGACTTTGCGCAGCGCTACCCCAAGATCGCCGGCCGGCTCATGCTGAGCGGAGACGTCGGCGAGGACCCGCACGTCGAACGCCTGATCGAGGCCTTCGCCCTCCTGACCTCGCGCATCCACAAGCGGTTGGACGACGACTTCCCGCTGTTCACCGAGTCATTGCTGGAGGTGCTGTACCCGCACTATCTGCGGCCCTTCCCGTCCTGTGCGGTCGCGCGTCTGGATGTGGGCGGCGGTGCGGCGCAGCTCACGCAAGGCGGCGTGCTGCCGCGAGGCAGCCTGCTCAGCAGCCGGCCGGTGCATGGCGTCACGTGCCGGTTCCGAACCGCCTTCTCCACGGCACTGCTGCCGCTGCGCGTAGTGTCGGCCGCCTTTCGCGGGGCCGTGCAGGCACCCGACGGCACGCCGGTGCCGCCCGGCGCGACCACACTTTTATCGGTGGAACTGGCGCTGGTGTCGCCGCAGGCCCGCTGGTCGACGCTGGGCGCCGAGGCGATCCGGCTGCACATCGATGGCGAGGCTTCGCAGGTCGCCGCGGTGCGCGAAGCCTTCTTCGGCCGCGTGCAGGGCGCGTTGCTCCAGACCTCCCCCCACGGCCCCTGGCAGGCCGCAGCCGATGCATGGCCGCGCGAGGTGGGCTTCGCCGAAGACGAGGCTCTGATCGATTTCGACGCGCGCTCCCATCCCGCGTACCGCCTGCTCACCGAGTACTTCGCCTTCCCGGAGAAGTTCAACTTCGTCGACCTGCCGCTGCCCGCTGCGCTAAGGGATTGCGCCGCTCGCAGCGTCACGCTGCATTTCCCCCTGAGCGGCGTGCGCAGCGATTCCGATGAGGCACGTCTTCTTGAAACACTCACGGAGCGCAACCTTCTGCTGGGCTGCACCCCGGTGGTCAACCTGTTTCGCCAGCGCGCCGAGCCGATCCGCGTGACGCACAGCGCCGAGGCCTACCCGGTGTTGCCCGACGCACGGCGCGCTTTCGGTTTCGAGGTCCACTCGGTTGAACGGGTCTGGCGCGTGCGCCAGTCTGCGCAGGGGGAGGCAATCGACGAGTTCCGCCCGTTCTACTCGCTGCAGCACGACGATTTACTGGCCGACGGCGAGGCCGCTGGCCGTTACTGGTACGTGCGACGCAATGAGGTGGTGGCCGAGGCCAGCCCGGGTTTCGAGACCGAACTGGCCATCGTCGACGTCGACTTCGACCCCGCACAGCCGCAGACCGACACCTTGTCGCTTGAGGTGATGGCGACCAACAGGGACCTGCCTAGCCAGCTGTCGATCGCAAACCCTGGCGGCGATCTCTTCCAGGACGGAGGCGGCATCGCACGCGAGATTCGCCTGCTGCGCAAACCCACGCCAACAGTGCGCTTCGAGCGCGGGCGTGGTGCGCTGTGGCGGCTGATATCGCACCTGTCCCTGAACCATCTGTCGCTGTCGGGCGGTGGCATCGAGGCGTTGAAGGAGATGCTGCGCCTCTACGACCTGCCGCGTAGCACCAGCAACCGCAGCGTGCTGGAAGGCCTGCGCGGCATCGACTACCGGGCGGCCACGGCCTGCCTGCCGGGTGACCCCTTTCCCTGCTTCGTGCGGGGCATCGAGGTGCGACTGCTGGTCGAAGAACAGCGCTTCGCCGGCAGCGGCCTGCGCCTGTTCGCGCAGGTGCTGGACCATTTCTTCGGCCTGTACGTGCACGCCAACAGCTTCACCCAGTTGAAGCTGGTGTCGGATCGCACGCAGGAGGAGCTCGTCACGTGCCCCCGGCGCAGCGGCGGCAGCCCCCTGCTGTAATCACGCGGCTGCTGGAAGAGCCGCACGGTTTCGGCTTCTTTCAGGCGCTGCGGTTGCTGGAGCGATGGTTTCGCCGGCAAGAAGGACTGTCTTCCGCGCAGGTGTTGGGGCAGCGGCTGGCGGTACGCAACCCGCTGTCGCTGTCGTTTCCCGCCAGCGAGATCGCCCACCTGTCGATGGAAGGGGATCTGCACTCCGACGACGGCGTGCCGCAGTCGCTCGGCCTGCGACGCATCGCGCTCACGCCGGCCTTCATCGGACTGCTGGGCGCCGGCGGTGCCCTGCCCCACTACTACACCGAACTCCTCGCCGAACGCGAGGCCTACCACCGCGATCGCGCGGGCCGCGCCTTCCTGGACATCTTCCTCCACCGCGCGACGGTGCTCTTCTACCAAGGCTGGCAGAAGCACCGTCTGCCGGTGCAGTTCGAGGCCGACCGCAGCAACCGTTACCTGCCGCTGGTGCTGTCGCTGGCCGGCCTCGGCCATGCCGGCGTGCGCCAACGCCTGCAGGCCAGCAAGGGCGGCGTGGCCGACGACGCGCTGGCTTTCTTTGCCGGCACCCTGCAGCGCCGGCCGCTGTCGGCCGTGGCACTGCAGCGCGTGCTGCAGCAGCACTTCGGCGTGCCGGTGCGGCTGGAGCAGTTCATCGGCCGCTGGTTCACGCTGCCGCGAGCCAACCAGTCGCACCTGGGCCTGAAGAACATGCGGCTGGGCCACGACGTGGTGATGGGCGAGCGTGTCTGGCAGCGCGATCTGCGGCTGCGCCTGACCTTCGGCCCGTTGACGCGCCGTCGCTTCGCCCGCTTCCTGCCCGGCGGCCCGGCAGCGCTGGCGCTGGCCGAACTGCTGGGGCTGATGACTGGCGGCACGCTCGAATACGAAGTCCGCCTGACGCTGCGCGCCGAAGATGTGCATGGCATCACCCTCGATGGCAGTTCGTCCGCCCGTCTGGGCTGGGACAGTTTTCTCGTCACCGAACCCGTTCGACAGGACCGTAGCGATCTGGGCTACGACCTGCTGGCTCTGGCCTGACCTCCTCCCATGCCCGACAAGCTCAAGACCCTGATTGCCAAACTCGACGACGGCTGCCGGCGTGCTGCCGAGCGCGCCGCCAGCCTGTGCCTGGCGCGCGGCCACTACGAGGTGGATGTCGAACACATCTTCCTGGCCCTGCTGGAACAGCCGCAGAGTGACCTTGCGCTGATCTGCAGGCGCCACGACGTGTCTACCAGCGCACTGCAGCGAGATTTGGAGGCCGAACTGGCGAGGCTTCGAAGCGGCAACACGCGCACGCCG
The DNA here is from genome assembly GCF_000284255.1 of Rubrivivax gelatinosus IL144. Lineage (NCBI taxonomy): Bacteria > Pseudomonadati > Pseudomonadota > Betaproteobacteria > Burkholderiales > Sphaerotilaceae > Rubrivivax > Rubrivivax gelatinosus. The sequence goes on along the minus strand of NC_017075.1, from coordinate 2,706,861 downwards.
GTGTTCAGTCCGCGCGTGCCTGTGCTGCTGGAACATGCCTGGCTCGTGGCGTCGCTCGACTCACATCTGCCGCGCATCCGCAGTGCGCACCTGCTGCTGGCCTTGCTGACCGAGTCGTCGCTCGCACAAGTCGCCCAGCGAGCCAGCAGTCATTTCGCGCGCTTTCGGGTCGACGACCTGAAGCACCGCCTGGCCGAGCTGACCGACGGCTCAGCCGAATCCGACGGCGCCGTGCGCGTACCCGATGCAGCAGCCGGCGGCGAGCCCGCCTTGGCGGGCCGGACGCCGGCACTGGACCAGTTCACCACCGACCTCACGCAACGCGCTGCTGCGGGCCGGCTCGATCCGGTGATCGGCCGAGACGCCGAGATCCGTCAGGTCATCGACATCCTGATGCGCAGACGCCAGAACAACCCCATCCTCACCGGCGAGGCGGGTGTCGGCAAGACGGCCGTGGTGGAGGGGCTGGCACTGCGCATCGCCGCGGGGGACGTGCCGCCTGCGCTGCAGGGCGTGAGCCTGCATGTGCTGGATCTGGGCCTGCTGCAGGCCGGCGCCAGCGTCAAGGGCGAGTTCGAGAACCGCCTGAAGACCGTGATCGACGAGGTCAAGAAGAGCCCGCATCCCGTCATCCTGTTCATCGACGAAGCGCACACGATGATCGGCTCCGGCGGCACCGCCGGCCAGAACGACGCCGCCAACCTGCTGAAGCCCGCGCTGGCCCGGGGCGAGCTGCGCACCGTCGCCGCGACCACGTGGAGCGAGTACAAAAAGTACTTCGAGAAAGACGCCGCGCTCGCCCGCCGCTTCCAGGTCGTGAAGGTCGAGGAGCCGAGCGAGCCCATCGCCGCAGCGATGCTGCGCGGCATGGCAGCGCTGATGGAGCAGCACTTCAAGGTCCGCGTGCTCGACGAGGCCGTAACTGAAGCCGTGCGGCTTTCGGCGCGCTACATCAACGGCCGGCAACTGCCCGACAAGGCGATCGGTGTGCTGGATACCGCGTGTGCAAAGGTCGCACTGGGGCAGAGTTCGACGCCGGCACCGATCGAGGACGCCGCGCGCCGCATCGAGCGGCTCGATGCCGAAGCCGTCGCGCTGCGGCGTGAAGCCGCCGCCGGCGCCGACCACGAGGCGAAGCTGGCCGAACTGGCCGCCAAGCGCGACTCGGTGCAGGCGGACCTGGACGCGCTCAAGACCCGCTTCGAGGCCGAGAAGGCGTTGGTCGCCGAGATCCAGGCGCTGCGTGCGGAGCTGGAAGCCGCGCCTCCATGTGCGGCCGATCCGGCGGCCAGGAAGAAGAGCGCGAAGAAGCCCGGCGCCGGGCCCACCGCCCTGCACGCCCGCCTCGACGAGCTCGCGGCGCTGCAAGGCGAGACCCCGCTGGTGCCGATGCAGGTCGACGGGCTGGTCGTCGCCGAGATCGTCTCCGCCTGGACCGGCATCCCGCTGGGCAAGATGGTCAGGAACGAGATCGCCACCGTCATGAACCTGAAGGCGCTGCTCCAGGAGCGCGTCATCGGCCAGGACCACGCGCTCGCCGCCGTCGCCCAGCGCGTGCGCACCGCGCGCGCCAACCTCGAAGACCCGGGCAAGCCCAAGGGCGTGTTCCTGTTCGTCGGGCCCAGTGGCGTCGGCAAGACCGAGACCGCGCTCGCCCTCGCTGACCTGCTCTACGGCGGCGAGAGAAAGCTTGTGACTATCAACATGAGCGAGTACCAGGAGGCGCACTCAGTCAGCGGCCTCAAGGGCAGCCCGCCAGGCTACGTCGGCTACGGCGAGGGCGGTGTGCTCACCGAGGCCGTACGCCGCAACCCGTACAGCGTGGTGCTGCTCGACGAGGTGGAGAAGGCCCACCCTGACGTGCTGGAGCTCTTCTTTCAGGTCTTCGACAAGGGCGTGCTCGAAGACGCCGAAGGTCGCGAGGTCGACTTCCGCAACACGATCATCGTCCTCACGAGCAACGTCGGCTCCAGCCAGATCATGCAGGCCTGCCTGAACAAGGCACCGGCCGATTTGCCAGCGGCCGATGCGCTGGCCGAGGCGCTGCGCCCGGTTCTGTACAAGAGCTTCAAGCCTGCGTTCCTGGGACGTCTGAAGGTGGTGCCCTTCTACCCTATCGGCGACGCCGTGCTGGAGCAGATCATCCGCCTCAAGCTCGACCGCATCGCGCGCCGCGTAGCCGGCAACCACCGGGCCGACTTCCGGTATGACGACAAGCTGGTCGAGGCGGTTCTCGCGCGCTGCACCGAGGTCGACACCGGCGCCCGCAACATCGACCACATCCTCAACGGCACGCTGCTGCCCGAGGTGGCCGAGCAGGTGCTGGCCCGCATGGCCGACGGCACGGCGATCGAGCGCATCAAGGTCACCGCGGTGCGCAACGGCGACTTCCGTTATGCGGTCAGCTAGCGGAGATCCGCACGCGCAGGGCACAAGACATGAGCACCGAGACCGATCAGACGCTGCGACAGCAAATCGCGGCCACGTACCGGCCCGGCCGATGGGCGCAGCTGCGGCCGATGCTGCAGCGTCTGGGGCATGCCGCAGACGCCGGCCCCGACACGGTGCTGGACTGGCTGCTAGCCGCCGGCGCCGGCAGCCGGCATGACGCCGACAAGGCGCTGCGCGCCATGAGCGTGCACCTGTGGTCCGTGGCCGGGGCCGCCGATGGCTCGCTGACGCTGCAGGCAGGCGGCCGGGTCTGGCGGCTGATGCCGCAACCGGCGCACCGGCCGGCCACCTGGCGGGTGTCGTCGACATGAGCCTCGCCGACGAGCTGATCGCCACGCTGCTGGGCGCACCAACGCAGAACGAACGGCTGCTGCGCCTGCACACCCCGTTGGGCGCGAACGTGCTCTTGGCCGAACGGCTGGATGGCATCGAGGCCGTCGCACCTTCGGCCGATGTCCCGGCCGGCCTGCGCTTCACGGTGCACGCACTGGCCACCAGCGCCCACCTCGACTTCAAGCAGCTGATCGGCCAGCCGGTACTGCTGGAGCTGGAGCTGGCCGACGCCAGCCTGCGACCGTGGCACGGCCACGTCACGGCGGTGGGGTTGGAAGGCAGCGACGGCGGCTTGGCTCGTTACCGCCTCACGGTCGAGCCCTGGCTCGCGTTCCTGGGCCATCGGCAGGACAGCTGGGTGTTCCAGGACCGAAGCGTGATGCAGATCGTCGACGAGGTGTTCGCCGACTACCAGGGACAAGGCAGGCTGGCGCCCGCCTGGCGCTGGGACCTGGCCGACGAGAGCGTCTACCCGCGGCGCAGCCTGTGCATCCAGTTCCAGGAGACCGACCTCGCCTTCGTGCTGCGCCTGCTGCGCGAAGAAGGCCTGTTCGGCTGGTTCGAGCACATTGCAGCCCCCGACGACGACACCCTGGGCGGGCACACCTTCGTCATCGCCGACCACAACACCGCATTCGCGACGAACCGGCAGCCCCGCGTGCGCTACACCCAGTCTGGCGCCAGCCTGTCCGAGGACAGCCTCGTGCGCTGGCAGCGCAGCGTCAGCGTGCAGGCCGCGCGGCTGGCGCTGGCCAGCCCCGACTACCGGGCCGGCCCGCAAGACGCCGCGCTGCGCCGGGCGAGCGCCGTCGGCAGCAGCGCGCCGGTGGACGCACTCGGCCTGAGCGACGTGCCGGGGCAGTACGCCTACGAAGACGGCGCCCAGGGCGAGCGTCTGGCGCGCCGCCAGATGGAAGCGCTGGACGCACGGCGCGAGCGTGTGCAGGGTTCGGGCAGCTGGCGCAGCGCAGCGCCGGGCAGCACCTTCACGCTGACCGATCATCCCGTGCACGACGGCAGCGACGACAGCCGCGACCGCTTCGCCATCCTGGCGGTGCGGCACCGAGCTCGCAACAACCTGCGCGCCGACGTCAAGGCCGGCATCGACAGCCTGCTGGGCACCATCCGGCGAGATGCCGCGGGACGCAGCGCCGAGTTGCCCAATGACAGCGATGAGCCGCTCTACCAGAGCACCGTCACTGCCCAGCGCGCCGCGGTGCCGGTGCGCCTGGCCGCGGACGACGAGGCCGGCCTGCCCGACCCGCGCCTGGCGTCGCGCCCCAGCGTGCACGGCGTGCAGACGGCCCTGGTCGTCGGCCTGGGCGAGCCGGTGCATACCGACCGCGACCACCGCATCAAGATCCAGTTCCACTGGCAGCGCGGCGCGCGCTCCAGCCACCGGCTGGCACACCCGGCAGGCGACAACGCACCGGCGTCAGACGCCAGCAGCACCTGGGTCCGGGTATCGGAGGCCGTGGCCGGCGCCAACTGGGGCAGCCACTTCAGCCCGCGCGTGGGCCAGGAAGTGCTGGTCGGCTTTCTCGGCGGTGACATCGACCGCCCGGTGGTGATGGGGACGGTCTACAACGGCCTTGGCCGCCCCGATGCCCAGAGCAACCAGACCAGCGCCGGTGCTGCTGGCGCTGGTGGCTGCGCGCCGGCCTGGTTCCCAGGCGAGGCCGCCGAAGGCCGGTTGCAGGCGCACCAGCACGGCGCCGTGTTCAGCGGCCACAAGAGCCAGGAACTCGCCAGCAGCGCGAGCGGCAGCGGCGGCTGCAACCAGTTGGTACTCGACGACAGCCCGGGCCAGGGCCGCATCGAGCTGTCCAGTAGCAGCGCGCAGACGCGGCTGCAGATCGGCCACCTGCTGCAGCAGACCGACAACCGCCGCCAGCAGCCGCGCGGCCACGGCCTGGACCTGGCCACGCAAGCCTGGGGCGCCGTGCGTGCGGCCAGCGGCTTGTTGATCAGCGCGCACGGCAAGCCCGGCAGCACCGCTGGCGCCATGCAACTGGACACCCGCGAGCCTCGGACCCAACTCGAACAATCCGCCGAACTGGCCCGGACCCTGGCCGACAGCGCGCATCAGCGCGACGCCCGGCTCCCAGGCGATCCCGAGCCCGCGGCGATGAGCTCCACCAAGGGCCTGCTCGCCAGCCAGGACAGCCTCAAGGGCAGCGATACCACCGGCGACGGCAGCAGCAGCGGCGGCGCAGGCACCGTGCCCACGCTGACGCGGCCGGACATCGTCATCGCCGCACCGGGCGGCATCACCGGCAGCACACCCGCGCACACCGTCGCCAGCGCCGGCAACACCGCCAGCTTCGTCGCCGGGCAGGACCTGCAGCAGTTGGCGCAGGCCAACAGCGCCACCGTCGTCAAGGATGGCCTCGTCTTCTTCACCTACGGCACAGCGCAGAACCCGCGCAAGCCCAACACCGAGACGGGCGTCCAGCTGCACGCGGCCACCGGCAACGTGAACACGCAGAGCCAGCAAGGGGCGACACGGCTCACCGCCGACCGCGCCGTCAGCGTGGCCAGCACCCATGGGATGGTGAAGGTGACGGCACCGCAGCACATCCTGCTCACCGCCGCCGGGGCGGCCATACGCATAGAGGGCGGGAACATCACGCTCTCGGCGCCGGGCAAGGTGGAGTTCAGGGCCGCGATGAAAGAGCTGGGGGCGGGCAGGAGCGCGTCACTCGACAAGCCGCAACTTCCACGGCCGCAGGCCTTGACGCTACGCCCCTCCGATCCGATCCACGCCGAATTGCTCGATGCGCAAGGCATTCCGGCGGACTGGCTGCCGACGGCGTTCTCCGCTGCTGTCGTTCTGGATGCGTCCGGCAAGCGGCTCGGCCGGCATTCCTTGAGCCAGCCTATGGCGAATGTCGTTCAGACCGAACGGACAGAACCTATTGCATACCGGCTGACGTCCGACAGCGGAACGTCCTGGCTTGTCGAAGAGTACATCGACGAGCCCCCTGCAGACGACGACACGGAGGCGGTCGACGATGAGCAGTAATGCCACTTCCATCAACGACCCGTACCGTGTTCGGCCGGGCGACACTTTGTCGGACATTGCGGCCCGCTGCGGAACGTCAGTGGCCGAGCTGCAGCGCGTCAACGGCCTGCGTGACCCCCATCGCCTTGAGGTCGGTCAGACCCTGTACCTCACCCAACAGGAGGCCTTCGGCTTCAGTGTGTTGTTTCTCGACGCTCTGCGAGCGCCGATCGCCAAGCTGCCCTACAGACTGCGATTCGACGGTCGCACCGTCGAAGGAACGACAGGTTCGACCGGGCTAGCGCCGCGCCATCAGACTGCACAGGCAGCGTCCACGATCAGCGTGGAGATACGCCGCCCCGATGGTGGATGGCAGTTGGTGCTCGACACGGTCTCCGGTTACGGCCACAAGCTCGTCACGCTGGTGAGCAGCGCCATCGCCTTCAAAGGCCAGACCGAACCGGTGCTGGCCGATGTCCGGCCGCACTTGCGTGATCCTTTGCCCCGGACGATTGAGTCAGCGCCGTCGGCACCCGCTCTCGGCGCTCCACCGCAGCCTAAGCCGGTGGGCTCGCCGTCTAAGAACGACCCGGCCTTGGTGCGTGTGCGCAAGATGCAAAGCAACAAGGGCCAGCCGGTGATTCAGGTCGGGATCGAGCTGCCGGCCAATCTGGTCAAGATGTTCGGCCTATACCAGGAAGATCCCATTACACAGGCTGACTGGGAAAATCTCGCAGCGCAAATTAAGTGCGAGCCGGAGGTCCTCAAGGCCATCGCGGAGGTGGAAAGCAAGGGCCGCGCTTTTTGGCGATTGAATCAAGGCGAAGGTCATACCGTGCCCGCCATTTTGTACGAACGACACATATTCAGCAAATGCACGAAAGGACGTTTTGACAAGTATCCTGATCTTTCGTGGCCCACAGGATACCGGAAACGCAGCGAACTCGGCGCAGCGGACGCGAAGATGTCCGACGGCCGGGTGGACGAGAACGATATCTATAGCGATTTCGCCAGTTCTTATCTGCGACTCGTTCGTGCCTACGCACTGGACAGTGCGGGCGCTCTAAAGGCCTGCTCCTGGGGAAAATTCCAGATTCTCGGCGAGAACTATACGCTATGCGGACAGAGGAGAGTGGAAGATTTGGTATCGAAGATGTGCTCCTCCGAAAAATCGCAACTGGGCATGCTGGCGAGCTTCATCGAAAACAAACCGGCGGCATGGATCAACCCCAAGAACCGAAAACTTGGCAAGCACGCCAGCCTGTTGCAGGCGGTACGCGCCAAGAACTGGCAGATGATCGCATTCAATTACAACGGATCGTCGTATAAAAAGAACTTTTATGACCAGAAGATGGAGCAAGCTTATGCCCGTCACAAGAAACTCAGTGATGAAAACCGATAGAAATATCGCCGCATGGCGATGGGGCGCGCTGGCTTTGCTCGCCATCGTGCACCTGAACGCTGCCGCCGAAATTAAGCTGCTTAGTGATTGGGAGCCCGACCCTCCTTGCGAGGGCCCGCCGCTGACCATGGACGACTTGCACGACATACAGGCGGGACTGAAGCCCAGACCGGCGTGCCCTAAGTCGGAGACCGAGAGATTAGAAGAGGCCAACTGGATCTCTCTTCGCAAGCGGATCGCGACAAAACTGGAGCCCGACGGCACGACACTGCGAAAATTCTTCGGACAAGGGTTCAGGCTGCACTTCGACGGCGATATTTTCTACCTTCAGGTAATTGGCTTCATGCCCAAGTCCAGGGCCGACGAAGTATGCACGTTCGGGCCTTACAAAAAGGAAACCGTCTATCAGTGCCTTGAAGGTCAGCGCTTTGCCCAAGCCTGCCACATCGCTATTTACAACCGCCAGTTCGAAGAGGTCGGCTGGCATACCGTACGCATCAACGAAAGCTATCCGGTATTCTGCAATGCGATACCGGGCCTCGGGCGACAGGACGCCAAGCATGACGATGTGCTTGCCGTCGTGCAATACTTTAGCGTGGCCAAAGAAAGCAAGCTTGCCAGCAAGATCAGCGAGGTCGGAAGCGACTGGAATCGCATGACAGTACGCTTGAAGCTACGCAAGACCGGTGACGGTCGAGTGGAAATCGAACAGGACGATCGTTGCCTCGGCAACCCGAACACCGAAGAAGAGATTCCCGAAGCCCGTGTCGCGATCCGCCGTTGCGAAAAGTCCACTCGCTGATCCCTCCGTCTCGATTTCGCTGGCGCTTCGTCAGTGACGCAGGTTCCAAGACGCCCGAACGATGCGCCGACAGAAACATAGAAATATTCGCGGCACCGGAAATACTCCGTGGAATTCGAAAGAATGTTTGCCAATTGGCGATACGGCGCCCGGCCTTGCTAGCCGTCGTTCGCCATCTCACCTGCGTCACGCGAATGCTGCTTGGCGTCTTCAGCGTCTTTTTATTTGTCGCGACTTCCTCTGTTGCCGCCGCTGATCAGACCCCCACGGCTCGCGCGCAGGCACCAAATCGAGAACTAATAGATAGATTCAGCCACGATCTTGGTCGTCTATCTGAAATGGACGCGTTTATGGCGGGAAAAGGGGCCATTGTTTCCGGCCTCAATCAGGCGACGCCGATACAATCGGGTGGACGAACCACCTGGATTTCCCCCGTCCGGATTTACTACAAGCATCTTGGCAACAGCTATTGTAGGCTGGCTGTTATGAGGCAAGGGTCTCTCGGCTCAGCACTCGCTCCGCTGCCCGTCGGCGCTCTCTACGACTCATGCAAGGAAGTACAAGGTCAGTGGCTAGTAAACGCGAATGGGAATGGCTTGATAGATATCGCTCATGCAGTCAGAATTCAATCCAATCGCGACGCCACATACGTTACGGAGTCGATGGTGTACTTAGCCAACGATTCATCAACATCGGGCTACTGCTATTCGAGCAAAGCAAGCCAACAACTCACGCCAGAGTATATTCGATCCAGCGAATCCATAACAGAAGCCTTGATGATCGCACGCACTCGTCTAGGGCTTCTGCGGTTCGAATGCGATAAGTAGAATCACGATGAAATCCGGCGCCATCCTCGCATTAGCTGCCGCTCTATGGCTCCCGGCACTTGCGTACGCAGAGCAACCAGAGGCTCCCGTACCGCAAGAAAATATGTTGGCTGCCCCGGCTACGGTGGCATTGTCTGAATGTGGATTGGCGTTCATCAGGACGTCCAACATCGAAGCTCGTTTGCTGGACCGGGACAGGCTGGAAGTCAGTTGGCGCGAAGAGGGTCACCTACCGATGAAGCTTGAGCTTCGCTCTGAGTGCGGCAACGCTGATTTCGACCAACTTGCGCGGGACGCTGGATTCCTGAAGACTTCGGAAAGCTGGGTGTTAGGGAAAGTCTGCAAAACGCCCCCGCGAAGCCGGCTTGCCCGTGCGGGGTAGGCAGGTGAGGATGCCCTACATGAAGCAGCTCGGACTTGGCCTGAACCTGTCGACGAAGAAGACGCGCAAGCGCGAGTTCCTCGAGGAGATGGACCGCGTGGTGCCGTGGGCGGCGCTGGTGGAGATCGTGCAGCCGCACTATCCGCGAGCCAGGACCGGGCGGCCGCCGTTTGCGCTGGAGACGATGCTGCGCATCCACTACCTGCAGCAGTGGTTCGGGCTGAGCGACCCGGCGATGGAAGAGGCGCTGCACGACGTGCCGCTGTACCGGGAGTTCGCTCGGCTCGATGGTGCGACGCAGAGGTTGCCCGACGAGACGACGATCCTGCGGTTTCGCCACTTGCTGGAGCGCCATGATTTGGCTGCCGACATGCTGCGCCTGGTGGCCGATCTGCTGCAGCACAAGGGCCTGATGCTGCGCACTGGCACGGTGGTGGACGCGACGCTGATCGCGGCGCCCAGCTCGACGAAGAACGCCGAAGGCGAGCGCGATCCGGAGATGAAGCAGACCCGCAAGGGCAACAACTGGTACTTCGGGATGAAGGCGCACATCGGGGTGGACGCGGCCTCGGGGCTGGTGCACACGGTGGTGGCCACGCCGGCGAACGTCAACGACCTGAACGTGGCCGGACAACTGCTGCATGGCGAGGAACGCAACGCCTTCGGCGACGCCGGCTACCAGGGCGTGCACAAGAGGCCCGAGGCGCGAGGGCCGACCTGGCACGTGGCCTTGCGCCCGGGGCTGCGTCGCCTGCTCGATGCTCGCGATCCCCAGGACGCGATCACCGAGCGAATCGAACAACTCAAGGCCAGCGTGCGAGCCAAGGTGGAGCACCCGTTTCGCGTGTTGAAGCGGCAGTTCGGCTTCACGAAGGTGCGGTACCGGGGACTGGTCAAGAACACGGCGCAGATCCAGACGCTGTTCGCTCTGGCGAACCTGTGGATGGCGCGAAGGCATCTCATGGGAGCCCTGGGATGAGTGCGCCCGGTGGGCGCCAAACGTCCCCCGCTGGGCGCCATTTGCTTCGTTTCTCCGTCCTACAACGCTGGTTCGGGTGCGCAATGCGCTCCTGCACAACGCCGTCGCTAACGATGTCGCGCCGATCCGGTCGCGCGGCGTGTTGTGCAGACCTTCCTTAGCAGTGAACCAATCCAACTCAATTGCGAAGCCTGTGAATACCGTTTCTTGGAGCGGGTTCTTAGCTGAATTCTATCAACAGCAAATCTGCTACTCTGTTGTGGGAAAAGCCTCTCGAAAGAGTGCTTCATTCTTTGCCGAATACTGCCTGCCGGAAGACCAATATGGCAGGGTGGCACGTTTTTTTTGAAATCCTCTGCTATCAGCTGGCGTTTCCCTGAGCCCGAAATCTTGAGCCCGTCTTGATCGGCCACCTGCAGCAGCAGACCGACAACCGCCGCCAGCAGCCACGCGGCCACGGCCTGGATCTGGCCACGCAAGCCTGGGGCGCCGTGCGTGCGGCCAGCGGCTTGTTGATCAGCGCGCACGGGAAGCCCGCCAGCACCGCCGGTGCCATGCAGCTGGACACCCGCGAGCCTCGATTCCAGCTCGAACAGTCTGCCGAACTGGCCCGGACCCTGGCCGACAGCGCGCATCAGCGCGACGCCCGGCTCCCAGGCGATCCCGAGCCCGCGGCGATGAGCTCCACCAAGGGCCTGCTCGCCAGCCAGGACAGCCTCAAGGGCAGCGATACCACCGGCGACGGCAGCAGCAGCGGCGGCGGCGCAGGCACCGTGCCCACGCTGACGCGGCCGGACATCGTCATCGCCGCACCGGGCGGCATCACCGGCAGCACACCCGCGCACACCGTCGCCAGCGCCGGCAACACCGCCAGCTTCGTCGCCGGGCAGGACCTGCAGCAGTTGGCGCAGGCCAACAGCGCCACCGTCGTCAAGGATGGCCTCGTCTTCTTCACCTACGGCACAGCGCAGAACCCGCGCAAGCCCAACACCGAGACGGGCATCCAGCTGCACGCGGCCACCGGCAACGTGAACACGCAGAGCCAGCAAGGGGCGACACGGCTCACCGCCGACCGCGCCTTCAGCGTGGCCAGCACCCATGGCATGGTGAAGGTGACGGCACCCCAGCACATCCTGCTGACCGCCGCCGGGGCGGCCATACGCATCGAGGGCGGAAACATCACGCTCTCGGCGCCGGGCAAGGTGGAGTTCAGGGCAAACCAGAAGGAGCTTGGTGGGCCGAAGAGTGCTTCGGCGGGCGCCCCGCAGTTTCCCCGACCGTTTGGGCTATCACTCGAGCCGGAGACGCCACCTAGCGCGCAGCTGCTGGACCACGCCGACTTTCCTGCTTCCTGGCTTCCCTTTGGTGTGGCCACGACCACGGTGTGGACACAGGGCGGGCGCTTGCTGGCGCGAAGTCAGTGCGGCTCCTTGGCCGTGATCACGCTGACGCCCGAGCCGCAGCCGATTGTGTACCGACACGAGACGCGTGCCGCCCCCTGGAGCCTCGAGGAATACATCGACGTTGCGGACGAGCCGGCTTCGCCGGCTGACGAACCCGAGGCACCTGAAGATGCCTGAATCCTTACCCGACCCCTACGCAGTTCGCCATGGCGATACGTTGTGGTCCTTGGCCAGGCGAGCTGGCTGCAGTGTTGCCGACCTGCAGCGCTGGAACAAGATCGCCGACGCGAACCGGCTGCAGGCGGGCCAGACTCTTTACCTATCGGATCAGTCCGCTTTCGGCTTCAGCGTGTTGTTCCTGGACGCGCTGCGGGCACCGATCGCCAATCTCGCGTATCGCCTGAGGTTCGACACCCGAACCCTCAATGGCACCACAGGGGCGGACGGCATGACCTCGCGCCAGGTCAGCAAGGACGCAAACTCGACCATTGCCGTTGTCGAAAGCGGCGGTCGAGCCTCGTTCTGGCGCCTGAACCACGGTGAGGGCGCGCACATTCCCGCGCTGCTGTTCGAGCGCCACATCTTCAGCCGCCGCACCAAAGGTCGCTTTGACAATGCCCATCCTGATCTGTCCTGGCCCGTGCCATACCGCAAGAAGAGCAAAATCGGCGAGGAAGACAAGAGGATGCACGACGGCCAGGTCGATGCCGATGATGCGTACGGGGACTATTCGAGCGCCTACCTGCGCTTGATTCGAGCGTATTCCCTGGATGCAACAGCCGCGCTGGAGGCGGCGTCCTGGGGAAAGTTTCAGATACTGGGCACCAACTACTCGTTGTGCGGGCGCCCGACGCCGGTCGCATTCGTGGATCAGATGTGCATGTCAGAAGCCGCGCAGATTGGGCTCCTGGCGAACTTCATCCAGAAAAAGCCTCCCGTATGGATCGACGCAAAAGACACGAAGAAGGGCAAGCACCCAAGCCTGCTTGAGTCGGTTCGCAAGAAGGACTGGGCAATGATCGCTTTCAACTACAACGGCCCTGGCTACAAGACCTACTCGTACGACATCAAGCTCAGGGCGGCTTATGAAAAATATCGGTCAGAGTCTAAGGGGTAAGAGCATGCGCTTGGCCCGCGTGGCGGTCTTCATGGGGTTGATACTTGCCGCGGAAGCCGGCCGCGCCGAAATTCGCCTGACTACAGATTGGCTCGAAAACGTTCATGGCGTGTACACACCACGTGCTGAGCGCGAGAGCACGAAGCTGGATACGGCCGTCTGGACCTCTCTGCGTAGTCGTATAGCGACGCCATTGAACGCCGACGGAAAATCGGGAAACATGTTCTCAGGGCAGGGCTACCGCATGTTCTTCGATGGCGACCTGAACTACGCCACGGTCCTAGGCTTCATGCCCAAGACGAGACCGGAAGAGATCTGCAAAATCAAGCGAGAGACGAGCCAGCCGACTTATCGCTGCGAACAGGGTCAAAGGTACACATTGGCCTGTCACCTCGGGCTCTATAACGCCAATTTCGAGGAGGCGGGCTGGCACACCGTAACCATCCGCGAATCGCAGCCAGTCTTCTGCAACGCGGTGCCTGCGATGGGTCGCTACGACAGCAAGCACAATGATCTGCTGCTGATCGTTCAGTACTTCAGTGTCGACGAACCAACAGTCGCCACTACCCGCAGCGAAATCGGCTCTGGGTGGCAGCGCATGGCTGTGCGGCTCAAGCTCTCGCGAGACAAAGACGGGCGCTTCAGCGTCGAGCAGGACGACTCTTGCCTCGGAAACCCGAATTCGATCAGCACGATCGACGATGCTCGGCGCAAGCTTCGACAGTGCGAGAAGCAGCCGGGGCACCGATAGCGTTTGACCGGCTTCGAAGCCAACACCTCGTCGGCCGCCTGGCGCCGCGCCCCAGCGTGCACGGCGTGCAGACGGCCCTGGTCGTCGGCCTGGGCGAGCCGGTTCACAGCGACCGCGACCACCGCATCAAGATCCAGTTCCACTGGCAGCGCGGCACGCGCTCCAGCCACCGGCTGGCACACCCGGCAGGCGACAACGCACCGGCGTCAGACGCCAGCAGCACCTGGGTCCGGGTATCGGAGGCCGTGGCCGGCGCCAACTGGGGCAGCCACTTCAGCCCGCGCCTGGGCCAGGAAGTGCTGGTCGGCTTTCTCGGCGGTGACATCGACCGCCCGGTGGTGATGGGGACGGTCTACAACGGCCTTGGCCGCCCCGATGCCCAGAGCAACCAGACCAGCGCCGGTGCTGCTGGCGCTGGTGGCTGCGCGCCGGCCTGGTTTCCTGGCGCGGCTGCGGAAGGCCGGCTACAGGCGCACCAGCACGGCGCCGTGGAGCGAAGTTTCTTGGAGCATCGGGCTGCACGAGACACGGTCTGTCGCACGTTTCCCAGACACCTAGCTGTGAAGCGTCAAGACGTTGTTGCCTGACGCAGAGAGACGAGACATCGGCGGGTAGCCGCCGATGCCGGCGTGAGGCCGGTGCCAGTTGTAGTGGTGCATCCACTTGTCGAGCATCGCGGTGCGCTCGCTGGAGTGGTTGTAAGCGATGCCGTAGGCCCATTCGCGCAGCGCCGACTGGATGAAGCGCTCGGCCTTGCCGTTGGTCTGAGGTCGGTACGCGCGGGTGCGCTTGTGCATGACACCGAGCTCGGCACAGGCCGAGCGCCAGGCACGCGAGACGAACGCACTGCCGTTGTCCGTGAGCAAGCGCCGCACCGTCATGCCCAGCGAGGCGTAGTACGCCAGCGCAGCGCGCAGGAACGCCACGGCGCTGGGCGCGCGCTCGTCGGCGAGCATCTGCGTGAAGCCGATGCGCGCGTGATCGTCGACGGCCACGAACAGGAACTCTCAGCCGACGCCGCGCACGGCGCTTCGACGGTCGCCGTTGATGCGGTGACCCTCGCGAGCGATGACACCGAGCTTCTTCGTGTCGATGTGCAGCAGCTCACCCGGTGCGGCGTGCTCGTACCGCTGCACGGGCTCGCTGGGCTGCAGAGCCGACAGCTCGGACAGCCCGGCACGACGCAGCACGCGGCTGACCGTCGCCTCCGAGACGCCCAGGCTCGACGCGATCCGCGCTTGGGTCAGACGCCGCTTGCGCAACTCCACGATCGCCAGCGCCTTGGACTCGCTGATGCGCTGCGGGCTGCTGGCCGGGCGGGAGCTGCAATCGGCTAGAGCCGCCTCGCCACCGGCCAGAAAGCGTCCAAGCCACTTGCGCGCGGTCGTCTCGCTGACGCCTGCAGTCGTCGCGGCCTGCGCGACACTGGCGCCTCGCTGCGTCATGTCTTGGACCATCTCCAGTCGACGGGCGAACGTCAGTCGGGCATTCTTGTGGTGGTTCATTCGGGATCGGGTCCTCGAGAGGTCTGGGGGTTTGGCGATTTCCAGTCTCTCAAGTCCGGCCCGAATGGGCCACCCGACGCGCCGAAACAACCTATTGAAGCTTCACACCTAGCTGGGTAGGAATCTGGTCGCCGATTAGGAAACTCAACGACTTAGGCTTGATTCCTCTCGACGATTTGTTCTGCCGGCATACACTGGCCCCTGGCTGTCGGTGCGTGCAACCGAAGTCGGTCTCCCGAAGCCGCCGCAGCGCCGCGGCCCTGGAACCCTGCGAAGGAAGGCCGTCAGCTCAGGCCGCCGCTCCCGCCTGCCGAGCGCGGTAGCGCGCCGGCGTCGAGCCCGTCCAGCTGGCGAAGGCGCGCCGGAAGCTGCGGGCGTCGGAGTAGCCCAGTGCCGCCGCGATGTCTTCCAGCGGCTGCCGGCGGGCCAGCAGGCGCTTGGCCGCCAACTGGACCACTTCTCGCCGTAGCGACAGAAAGGTCACGCCTTCGCGCTCGAGCAGGCGCTCCAGCGTGCGGCGGCTGATGCCCAGGCGTCGCGCCAGCGCGTCGGCGGTCGTCAGCTCCTCGACGTCGGCGGCCAGCAGTTCGAGCAGCGTCTGCCGCGGGCTGGCGCCCTCGTCGGCCTCGGTCTCGCAGGCCTGCAGCAAGACTTCCATCGGCGCCGGTGCGGCGGTGCTGGCGGAGGTCTGCAACGCCTCGCGCGTGAAGCGGCAATAGCCCTCGTCGGCATCGAAGCGCACGCGGCAGCCGAAGAACTGCTCGATCGCCGAGCGCGACACGCCGGCAGCGCCGGTCAGCCCGAGTTCGGTCAGCGGCTGCGCCTGCCCGCTGTGCGAACGGAACACCGAAACGCAGTTGACGAAGTGGAAGAGCTCCAGCGTCGCCTTCAGTTCGGGGTCGTGGAACTTCGGGAAGTGGAACAGGCTGAGTCCGCCGTCGGCATGGCGTTCCAGCCGCACGCTCCACGGCGCGCGGAAGTTGCGGGCGCAGAAGGCCATGCGCTCGTAGGTGTCGCCGATGGCCCGCGAGGCCTCGGCGACGCGGCCGAAGCTGCGGCTGCTGACACCCGCGGCATGCCGGAACAGCGTCTGCGTGCGCTCCGCGGGCAGCCATTGGCGCTCCAGCAACTGCCGCAGTTCGGCGTAGGAGACGAAGGCGCCGTGCACGGGCGCGCCCTCGCCTCGCTCGGCCAGCAGCCCGGCGAACTGGTAAAGCGTGAACGCCGGCTGGTCGGGCGCCAGCGGGCGGGTCGCGGCCGTGCTCGTCGGCCTCGGGACGATGGGGCGGGCGGGTTCGGGCGGGCGGTGCATGAGGGGCTCTCGATCGGCTGCGCGACGGTGGGTCGTGGCCGTCTGCGGGAGGGGGCGGAACGCACGGCGCTCCGCCGACGGCGGCGTCTGCATCCTAGACAGCCGCTCGCCGGGGCCCCAAGCGACGCGGGCGCATAAGGACAGCCGGAATCCGCAAACCCGGTGGCGGACTTTGTCCTGTCGTGCGGACGGGGCATCCCGGACGATGCGTCCACCGTTTCAGACGGCCCCAGACGCACTCACCGAGCGAATCCATGTCCAGACCGTTCCAGCCCTCGGCCGGCGAACCCCTGATCGCGGCAGCCCCTGCGGCCGCCGCCGGTCCCGTGCCCGCCTACGCCCACCACCTGTCGCTGCTGCTGATGCTGGCGCTGGGCGTGGTCTCGATGATGGACGCGATGATCGTCGGCGCGCTGATCACGCCGATCAAGGCCGAGTTCGGCTTCAGCGACGAGCAGCTGGGCCGCATGAGTTCGCTCTTCACGCTGGCCGGCATCGCCGGAGCGCCGGTCTTCGGCCTGCTGGCCGGCCGCTGGGGGCGCAAGCCGGTGCTGCTGGCAGGCGTGCTGCTGTGGAGCGTGGCCTCGCTGCTCACCGGCACCGCCGGCGGCCTGGCCGCCCTGCTGCTGTGGCGCGCGCTCACCGGCTTCGGCGAGGCGGCCTACAACAGCATCGCCCCGGGCTGGCTGGCCGACCTGTACCGGCCGCGCTGGCGCAACTTCGTGTTCTCGCTGTACATGGTCAAGAACAAGATCGGTACGGCGCTGGCCCTGGCGCTGGGCGGCTGGCTGGCGGCCGAGTACGGCTGGCGCACCGCGTTCTTCGTCGCCGGGGTGCCGGGCATCGTGCTGGCGCTGCTGCTCGGCCGCGTGCGCGAACCGGCCATCGGCGCGACCGACGCGCCTGCCGGCGGCGCCGCACCGGCGGCACGGCGCATCGGCCTGCGCGAGAGCCTGGCCGTCTTGCGCTACCGCGGCTACCTGCTGCACGTGCTGGCGCTGGTGTTCTTCTACACCGCGATGTCGCTGCAGATCTGGATCCCGGCCTTCCTGCACCGGGCGCACGCGCTGTCCAACCAGCAGGCCTCGGCCTTCCTCGCCCAGGTGCTGCTGTTCACGCTGCCGGTGGGCATCGTCGGCGGCCTGCTGGCCAGCCTGGTGCTGCAGCAGCGCCGCTGGGGCTACCCGGCCTTCCTGGCCGCGACCTCGATGCTCGCCGCGGCCGCGTTTTTCGAGGCCTACTCGGCCGCCGACCTGGGCCGCGCCCAGCTCTTCGTCGCGCTGGGCACCGCGGCCTTCGGCTTCAGCGCCGGCACGCTGACCACGCTGGTCGTCGAGACCGTGCCGGCGCCGCTGCGCAGCGCCGCCACCGCGCTGCAGATCGTGCTGACCTCGGGCATCGCCGGCATCGTCGGCCCCGAGCTGGTCGGCCTGCTGTCGGACGCGCACACCCTGCAGCGCGCGATCTTCGTCGGCCCGGCCTGCTACCTGATCGCCGGCGTCGTCTGGCTGGCCTACGCCGTCGCCGCCGCGCTCGGTGCCTTCGCCCCGGCGCCAGAGGCCGACGCGGCTCGCCGCTGAGCGCCCTCCTCCCCTTCCCTCTCACCCAGCACTTCCTCCTGGAGCGGACCTTGAACCCGAGAACGACATTCCGTCCCGCCACCCGAGCCACGGCGATCGCCAGCGCCCTGGCCTGCCTGACAGTCGCGCCGGCGCATGCCGCCGATGCCGAGACCGACGCCTCCGCCGACACCGGCCTGGAGAGCATCGTCGTCACCGCCACCCGGCGCGAGGAGCCGCTGCAGAAGGTGCCGACCGCGGTGACCGTGGTCTCCGCCCGCGACCTCGAAGACGGCGCGCTGCGCACGACCAAGGACGTCGCCAAGTTCGTGCCGGCGGCGCAGGGCTGGAACACCGAGAGCCGGGCGCGGCCGCGTTTCTTCATCCGCGGCGTCGGCTCCAACGAGGCGACCAACAACGCCGTCAACCCGATCGCCTACTACGCCGACGAGGTCTATTACGGCAACACGCTGTTCGCCGGCGCGCCGCTGTTCGACCTCGACCGCGTGGAGGTGCTGCGCGGCCCGCAAGGCACGCTGTGGGGCAAGAACACCACCGGCGGCGCCTTCCACTTCGTCTCGCGCGCCCCCGAGTTCGACCCCGACGGCTACCTGCGCCTGGAGGCCGGCAACCTGGGCAGCCGCGTCGCCGAAGGCGCCTGGGGCGGCGCGCTGAAGGACGAGGTGCTCGCCGGCCGCGCCGCACTGCACTACGAGAAGCGCGGCGGCCTGGCCACCAACACCGTCACCGGCCACGAGGTCGGCGACTACAGCGACCTGGCCGGCCGCGTGCAGCTGCTGGCCGTGACCTCGGCCGACACCGACGCGCTCGTCGAGGCGCACTTCCGCCACCTCGACGGCACGCAGCGGCCCTGGTACTCGGTGACGCGCCGCGGCGCGCCCGACCGCTACGGCTACACCGCACCGGTGGGCGACGGCAGCGGCGACCTGGACCACGTCGCCTACAACGTCGACCTGCCGATCGAGGTCGAGTCCAGCGGCGTGCGCGCCGTCGTGCACCACCGCTTCGACGGCTACACGCTGACCTCGATCACCGCCTTCGACAGCGGCAGCCGCAGCAGCACGGTCGACTCCGACTACACGCCGGTGGAGTGGTACAGCGGCAGCGGCCGCGCCTACGCCAAGAACTCGGTCGACCAGGTGAGCCAGGAACTGCGCATCGCCTCGCCGCGCAACGCCGACCTCAGCTGGCAGAGCGGCCTGTACTACTTCCAGGACTCCAACCGCTCGCTGGGCACGACCGCCAGCCTGACCGGCAACGCGGCGACGCAGAAGTACTACTACACGCGCTTCAAGCAGGACACGCGCAGCGCGGCGCTGTTCGGCAACGCGACCTACGCGGTGGCCGAGCGCTTCAAGCTCAACGGCGGCGCGCGCTACACGCGCGAGACCGTCGGCATCGACCTCGTCACGCGCAGCGCGACGGCAGCGTCCAGCGCCTATGCCTTCAGCGGCCACTGGTGGCAGCCCCAGAACCTGGAGTCGCCGCTGGCGACCTACTTCAGCACCAACGGCCGCGTCGCCAACACCTGGTCCAACCTGGGCTACGACCTGACGCCCGAGTACACGATCGACGACAACCAGCTGCTGTACTTCCGCCACGCCAGCGGCTTCCGCTCGGGCAACTACAACACCTACATCAACCCGGCCTCGGCGCTGGCGACGGTGTCGCAGTTCGCGCTGGTGCGCCCGGAGAAGCTCAAGTCCTACGAGCTGGGCTACAAGAGCAGCTGGCTGGACAAGCGCCTGGTGCTCAACGCCAGCGCCTACCACTACGACTACCGCGACATGCAGCTGGTGGTCAACCAGGTCTACGGCGGCGTCTTCTACCCGACGCTGGCCAACGCCGGCCGCGGCAAGGTCGACGGCGTCGAGCTCGAGACCGCCTGGCGCGCCACGCGCGACCTCAAGCTGCGCCTGAACCTCAGCCGCTTGAAGACACGCTTCAACGAGCTGGTGGCCAACGGCCGCAGCTACGCCGGCTTCAACTTCGCGCGCGTGCCGCAGACCACCGCGCTGGTCGGCGCCGACTACCGCCTGGCCGTCGGCAGCGGCCTGCTGACGCTGGGCGCCGACTGGACCTACACCAGCAAGGTCAACTTCAACGTCACCGACAAGACCGACCCCTACGCGCTGCAGACCGGCTACTCGCTGGGCAGCCTGCACGCGTCCTACGCCTTCGACCACGAGCGCCTGGTCGTCGGCGCCTACGTCAACAACGTCGCCGACAAGCGCTACAAGGTGCAGGCCATGCTTTACCAGGGCGGCCTGAGCGACGGCAGCGGCGGCCATTACCCGACTGCCTACGGCGACCCGCGCACCTTCGGCGCCAACCTCACCTACCGCTTCTGAGCGCCGCCGCGACGCACAGCCCGCCGCCGGCCCGGCCGGCGGCCCCCAATCCCGAGGAGAGCCCCGTGGCCACCGTGTTTCCCGAGAAGACCGTCGAACAAAGCCCCGACGGCGCCTTCGTGCGCCAGTCCAACCGTTTCCGCACCCGCTTCGGCAGCGGCCCCGGCCAGCTGCCGGTGGCTGCCGGGCGCTACCGCCTGCTGGTCTCGGTGGGCTGCGGCTGGTCGCGGCGCCAGCTCATCGTGCGCCGCCTGCTCGGCCTGGAGAACGCGATCTCGGTCGGCTACGCCTCGCACCGCGGCGACGACGGCTGGGAGTTCGGCGACCAGCCCGGCGGCGTCGACGCCGTGTTCCAGGTGCCGCGCCTGAACGAGTTGTACCGCCGCACCGAGCCCGGTTATCAAGGCCGCGGCACCGTGCCGACGGTGGCCGACGTGCACACCGGCCGCGTCGTCAGCAACGATTACCACACGCTGAGCATCGACTTCGAGACCGCCTGGAAGCCGCTGCACCGCCCCGGCGCGCCCGATCTCTACCCCGAGGCGCTGCGCCCGGCGATCGACCTGCTCAACCAGCAGCTCTTCGACGACGTCAACAACGGCCCGTACAAGGTGCTGTTCGCGCAGTCGCTGCAGGCCGCGGCAGCCGCCAAGCGCGTGTTCGAGGCTCGCCTGGCCGACCTGGACTTCCGCCTCGCGTCGCGGCGCTACCTGTTCGGCGAGCGCCTCACCGACGCCGACGTGCGCCTGTTCGTCACGCTGGCCTCGTTCGACACCAACTACCGCCCGCGCTTCCCGCGCGAGCTGGGGCCGGTGGTGCGCATCAGCGACTTCCCGCATCTCTGGGCCTACGCCCGCGACCTGTTCGCCACGCCGGGCTTCATCGACGAGCGCGAGCAGGTCGGCGTCGGCCTGCGCCCAGGCCCCGACGGGCGCTATCGGCGCGGTTTCGCCGAAGGCGAGGAGCAGCCGGCCGACCCGCTGTCGCCATGGCTCGCGCCGCACGGCCGCGAGGCGCTGGGCGGCTCGCCGGTGAGCTCGGGCCCCGGCGGCGCCGGCACGGTGGACCTGTGGCGCTGGGGCACGGCCGCCTGAGGCCGGGACGCACGACGATGAAGTTCCGCTCCACGCTCGCGCAGCTGCGCGCCTTCGACCCGCCGGCGGCGCTGCGCGACACGACGCGACCGCTGCTCAACCTGGCGCTCAACGAGAACAGCCTGGGCAGCTCGCCGGCGGTGGCCGCCGCGGTGGCCGCCGCGCTGCCGCAGCTGCACCGCTACCCGCCCACCTTCAGCGACGCGCTGCGCCAGGCGCTGGCACGCCGCCACGGCGTCGCTGCCGACCGATTTCTCGTCGGCAACGGCATCTTCGAGCTGCTCGGCCTGATCACCCAGGCCTTCGTCGCCGAGGGCGACGAGGTCGTGATCCCGACGCCGTCCTTTGGCTGGTACGCGATCTCGGCGCGTGCCGCCGGCGCGCGCATCGTCGCCGTGCCGCTGGCCGCGCACGCGATCGACCTCGACGCCGTGGCCGCCGCGGTGACGCCGGCCACGCGCCTGGTGTGGCTGTGCAACCCGCACAACCCGATGGGCAGCCTGGTGGCCGCCGGCGCGATACGCCGCCTGCTCGAACGCCTGCCGGCCGACGTCGCCGTCGTGCTCGACGAGGCCTATGCCGAATACGCCCGGCCCGCGGACCTGCCCGACAGCGCGCACTGGATCGACGAACATCCCAACCTGATCGTGCTGCGCACCTTCTCCAAGGCCTTCGGCCTGGCCGGGCTGCGCGTGGGCTACGCGATCGCCTCGCCGCCGGCGGTGCGTGAACTGGGCAAGCTGAAGAGCCCGCCCAACGTCAACAGCCTGGCCCAGGTGGCGGCGCTGGCGGCGCTGGGCGACGAGGACTTCCTGCGCCGCTCGGTCGCCACGGTGCACGAGGCGGCGCGCGCCTACCCCGGCTTCTGCGCCTCGCGCGGGCTGGGCTACGTGCCGACGCACGCCAACTTCGTGATGATCGACCTCGGCCAGGACGGCGACGCCGCGGCCACGGAGTTCCTGCGCCAGGGCATCGTCATCCGCTCGGGCAGCGAGATCGGGCTGCCGAGCTGGATCCGCGTGACGCTGGGGCTGGAGCACGAGAACCGCCGGGTGTTCGAGCTGATCGACACCCTGCTGGCCGCCCGCCGCGACGGCGCGGCGCACTGATCCCGAAGGAGACGAGGACATGGAGATCCGGCGCGTCACGCAGCGTTGGGAACTGGCGGCGGTGCACTACCTGCGCGTCGAGGTGGCGCTCAGCCTGGGCATCCCGTTGGACGGCGAGATCGACGAGAAGGAAGGCGACCGCGTCGACTACCTGCTGATCACCGACGGTGGCCGGCCGCTGGCCACCGGGCGCCTGCGCCACCTGGACGGCCAAGCCAAGTTCGAGCGCATCACCGTCGCCAGCACGCAGCAGCGCCAGGGCCACGGCAGCCGGCTGATCCTGGCGCTGGAGGACTGGGCGCACGAACTTGGCTACCGCGAGGCGGTGATCACCAGCAAGGCCGAAGCCGAGGACTTCTACCTGCGCCTGGGTTACGTGCGCGACGGCGATGTCGTTCACGGCGGGCGCTTCTCGCTGGTGCGCGTGAGCAAGGCGCTCGGCACGCCGGCGGCGCCCGCCGCCTGAAGCTTCTCGGCTTCGGCGGCCCCAAGCCCGGGAACGGCGCGCAGACGCCGCGCCGCTCCGGGCCCGTCCTGCAGGCTCAGTCCAGCGCGCCCCGGGCCTGCGCCTCCTTCACGAAGCGTTCGGCATCCGCCGGCAGCAGCAGGCGCTGCTGCACCAGCTTCTCCGCCGAAGCGCGCACCCGGTTCAGGTAGTCGGCCGGCGTCGGGTAGCGCTCCTCGATGGAGGGTCGCCGGTCGCCGCTTTTCTCCCGTTCGGCACGGGTGGCCGCCAGCGGCAGCCGGCTGCCGGCCAGGCCGCAGAGGTGGGGCGCGCCGTAGCCGTAGCGGCGCGTGTTCCAGCCCAGGTAGGTCGCACGCGGCGCCTCGACGATCGGCAGGCGGATGGCGTCGATCTCGTGGCCGGCGTCGTCGACACGCGGCACGCGCACCGCGTACGGCTGGCCCTCCCGCGGCGGCACGACGCTCTGGTCGACGGCCGTGAGGCGGTTGATGACGCCGGTCCAGGTGAAGCCCGGTACCGCCGACAGGGCCGGCGGGACCTCGTCGGGCGAACGCCACTGGCCCTTGGCGGCGTCCGGGAAGCGGCTGGCCGGCGGGGCCTGCACGCCGGCGACCCACTCGTCGAGGTCGCGCAGCAGCGCACGCAGCGTTGCGCCGGGGAACACGGTGTTGGTCGGGTACTGGCAGACCGGGCTGATGGTCGAAGCCTGGCCGACCACCGGGAAGTGCGGCAGGCCGGCCAGCAGGTAGTGGCGCACGTCGGCCGGGATGGGCACCGGCTGCCCGGCGCCGTCGCTCGCCAGCAGCGAGGCGCGCCCCTGCCAGACCTCCAGCGCCGTGTCGGTCTGGACCACCTTGGGCAGGCCGCCCTGGCTGCGCAGCAGGCCGTCGCGGCGCCCGCTGACCGGGTCTTGCGTCTCGGCCCAGGCGAAGGGGAACTGGTCGGCCGGGTAGAGGTGATCCTCGTGCTCGCGGGAGTAGCGGCCCGGCTGCGCGAAGCGCTGGTTCAGGATCACGCCGCGGGCGCCGGCGGCGTGCACGAACACGCCGTCGAACACGCTGCGCTCGGACTCGTCGACGTTGAAGCCCTCGTGCACGAAGCTGCGCAGGAAGCGGCCGCTCTGCGAGAAGCCGAAGGCATAGGCCCGGCGGATCGGCTGCCCGGCGGCCGGCGCGTTGCCGGCGGCGCCACCCTCGCGCAGGTAGGACACCAGGTCCCGCACCGCGGCGAAGCCCAGGCCGGCGACGGTGCTGTCGCGCGCCGGGTAGACGAACTCGTAGATCGCGCCGAGATGGAAGCCTTCGGGCCGCGTGATCTCGATGCGCGTCGGCGACAGGTAGCGCCAGCGCAGGTCGGCCGGCGCGCTGCGCGGGTCGGCCTCGTTGTTGCGCACGCTCAGGCGCGCCGCGGACGGGTCCGGGTTCGCGGCGGGGTAAGTCAGATCCACCGTGACCGGGTTCGCCGTGCCGTCGAAGATGGCTTCCTCGCGGCTGAGGCCGCGGCTGTCGGGCACCACCGGCAGCCGCAGCAGCAAGCGGCCGTTGCCGGCCTGCACGTCGGGCTGCCAGGCGCTCCAGACGACGGTGTAGCCCTGCTCGAACACATGGCCGTTGCCTGCGTCGGCGGCCTTGGCGACGCTGTTCGTGTACGGCGCGTCGTTGAACAGCGCCAGGCCGAGCTTGCCGCCGCGGTTGGGCACGTCGTAGAGCAGGCGGCCGTTGCCGCGCGCGCCTTCGCGCGGGCGCAGGATCTCGACGTCGGCGCTGAACTCGACTTCGCCCTGCGCGTTGCGCGGCGCCGCGTCGAGGTCGACGATGCCGGCGTTCTTCGCGTCGCCGGGCGCCACCGCGTAATACGCGCGTGCCACGACGTGTTCGTAGCGGCCGGCGGAGCCGAAACTGCGGCCTTCGAAGGCCGGCTGAACCGAGACCAGTTCGAGCCGCGTGACGCGGGCGTCGGCGCCGGCGGCGAGCACGAGGCCGGCGAAGGCCAGAGAGATGCGCGCCGCCACGTTCTGCAGTCGCGGTCGGCGTCGGGAAGCAAAAGACATGAAATCGTCCAGGGTCGGGTGATGGGACGCGTGCACGCTAGCGGCGAGCTGCGCCGTGCGGAACGACGGTCTTCAGATGAACAAATGCCCCCGCGCCGGCAGGCTCAGTCGACGGCGCGCAGCTCGTTCGGCGCCCGCAGGTCGGCGATGAACTTGCGCGCCCGCGGATGCCGCGGCTGGCTGAAGAACTCCTCGGGCCTCGAGCGCTCCAGCACCTGGCCTTCGTTCATGAACAGCACCCGGTCGGCAACCTCGCGCGCGAAGCCCATCTCGTGGGTCACGCAGACCATGGTCATGCCGTCGCGCGCCAGGCCGCGCATCACGGCCAGCACCTCGCCGACCATCTCCGGGTCGAGTGCGCTGGTCGGCTCGTCGAACAGCATCAGCGGCGGGCGCATCGCCAGCGCCCGCGCGATCGCCACGCGCTGCTGCTGGCCGCCCGAGAGCTGGGCCGGGTAGGCCTCGGCCTTGTGCGCGACGCCCACGCGCGCCAGCAGCGCCAGCGCCTCGTCGCGCGCCTCGGCCGGCGTGCGCCCGAGCAGCTTCACCGGCGCCAGCGTGCAGTTCTGCAGCGCCGTCAGGTGCGGGAACAGGTTGAACTGCTGGAAGACGAAGCCGATGCGCGAGCGCAGCGTGTTGACGTCCTGGCCGCGCCGGTGCACGTCCTGGCCGTCGATGAGGATGCGGCCGCTGGCGATCGGCTCCAGGCGGTTGAGCGTGCGGATCAGCGTCGACTTGCCCGAGCCCGAAGGGCCGCAGACGACGACGACCTCGCCGCGCGCCACCTGCTCGTCGACGTCGACGAGCGCGCGGTAGCGGCCGTACCACTTGTTGACCTTCTCGATGCGGATCATGGCGTGACGCGGCCCGGGGCACGGCCGCGCGCGAGCCGTCGCTCGAGCGCCCAGGCCAGCCGCGACAGGCCGAAGCAGAGGACGAAGTAGGTGGCGGCGAGCAGGCCGTAGACCTCGGCCGCGCGCGTGAAGACCTGGGCGTTGACCTGTGCGGCGATGAACGAGATCTCGTTCAAGCCGATGATGTAGCCCAGCGAGGTCTCCTTGATCGTCGCGACGAACTGGTTGACCAGCGAAGGCAGCATCGCGCGCAGCGCCTGCGGTAGCACGACGAGCCGCATCGCGCCGAGGTAGCCGAAACCCAGCGAGCGCGCCGCCTCGAACTGCCCGTGCGGCACGCCCTGCAGCCCGGCGCGCACGACCTCGGCGAGGTAGACGGCGTCGAAGATCACCAGCGCGGCGAGCATCGTGCCGAACTGCTCGGTCTTGTGCCCGGTGACGGCCGGCAGGAAGAAGTAGGCCCAGAAGATCACCATCAGCAGCGGCAGCCCGCGCACCGTGTGCACCAGCGCCGTGACCGGCCAGCGCAGCCAGCGCAGCGGGCTCACGCGCGCGACGCCGAGCACCACGCCCAGCGGCAGCGCCAGCACGAGCGCCAGCGCCGCGAGCGCCAGCGTCAGCGCCAGGCCGCCGAGCGGGCCCTGGGGGTACTGGCCGATCAGGAAGTACAGCCAGTAGTCGCGGATCAGGTCCAGCATCGCGCCCTTCCCTTCAGGCCTGGCGCGCCGGCCAGCGGCGCTGCACGACCGCGGCCAGCGCCGTCAGCACCAGCGACACCGTCAGGTAGGCCGCCGACGCGAAGGCGAAGGCTTCCAGGCTGCGAAAGCTCGCGCTCTCGACGCGTGCGGCCTGGTACATCAGCTCGCCGACGCCGACGACGGTGGCGATGCTGGTGTCCTTCCAGAGGTTGAGCGTCTGCGACAGCAGCGGCGGCACGGTGATGCGCAGCGCCTGCGGCAGCACCACCAGGCGCATCGTCGCCAGGAAGCCGAAACCCAGCGAGCGCCCGGCCTCGAACTGCACCGCCGGCACGGCGCGGATGCCGCTGCGGATGTCTTCGGCCATGTAGGCGGCGGTGTACAGCGTCAGCGCGACGGCGGCGCTGGCGAACTCGACGTCGTGCGCGTACAGCCACTCCTTGGGCCCGTCGGGCAGCAGCTCCGGGGCGCCGAAGTACCAGAACAGCAGGTGCGCCAGCAGCGGCACGCCGCGGATGCCTTCGACGTAGAACCAGCCCGCCGCGCGCAGCGGCGCCACCGGCGCCAGGCGCAGCAGCGCCACCAGCACCGCCAGCGGCAGCGCGAGCACGAAGACCAGCCCGGTCAGCTTCAGCGACACGGCCAGGCCGTGCAGCAGCCAGTCGTGGTACTGCCCGTGCAGCAGCAGATCAGCGTCGAACACCTGGGGAACGCAAAAGAGCCCTGCCGTCGCGAGCGGCGGCAGGGCTGGAAGGGGGGACCTCGCGGCCCCGGAGCCCCGTGAATGAACGGTGCAGGGCGACGCTCAGATGCGGTCGCTGTCGATCTTGAAGCTGCGCTTGTCGAACTGCAGGCGCGTGTCCGGGCCGTACCACTTGATGAACAGCTTGTCGGCTTCGCCCGAGGACTCGAGCTCGCGCAGCACGCCGTCGACCGCGGCCTTGACGCGCGTCTCGCCCTTCTTCAGCCCCAGCGCCAGCGGCTCGACGCTGATGTTGGTCGGCAGGATGGCGTAGTCCTTCTTCGCCGGGCCGAGCTTGGCGAAGTCGTTGATCAGCGAGGACTCGTCGTTGACGTAGCCCACGCCCTTGCCCTGCTGCAGCGCGAGGAAGGCCTGCTGCGTGGTCTCGAAGGTGACGACCTCGACCGAGGGCACGGCCTTGCGGATGTTGGGCTCCTGCGTGCCGCCCTTGACCGTCAGCACCTTCTTGCCGGCCAGCTGCGGCACGTCGGCGATGCCGCTGGCCTTCTTCACCAGCACCTTCTGGCCGGTGACGAAGGTCGTCAGCGAGAAGTCGACGAGCTGCTCGCGCTCCTTGTTGTGCGTCAGCGAGGCCGCCAGGATGTCCACCCTGCCCTGCTGCAGCTCGGGGATGCGGGCGGCCACGGCCAGCTGCTTGAAGATCGGCTTGACGCCGATCTTGGCCGCGATGGCCTTGGCGATGTCGACCTCGTAGCCGACGATCTCGCGCGATTTCGGGTCGACGAAGCTGTTGGGCTCGTCGGTGCCCAGGACGCCGACAACCAGCTCGCCCTTCTTCTTGATGTCGTCGAGCTGGTCGGCATGCACGACGGGTGCCGCGAACGCGGCGGTGGCGGCCACGAGGGCCAGCAGGCGATGAGGAAGCGACAGGGCCATGGACGGATGCCGGTTCGGAGTGGAGATGAGCCATCGTCGCGGCGGCCGGGGGCGAACCCAACGAAGCAATGCGCATGAGCTTGCGCCGCCGCTGAACGCCGCGGAACACCGCCTCAGGCCGCCACCGCCTCCTTCGCCCGCTCCTCGGCGAAGACCGGCAGGCGCTCCTCCTCGATGCGGTAGAGGTCGTGCACCAGCGTCTGCGGCACCGCGGTGGCGTCGTAGACCTGCTCGAACGTGAAGCCGACCTGGCGATAGATCTGGTAGGTCTTGCGCGCCACGTCCAGGTGCCAGGCGGGCTCGGGCGAGCGGTGGCCTTCCAGCGCCGAGCCGGGGTTCGGGATCCAGCCCGGCGACATCGCCACCACGCCTTTGCGCGACAGGATCTCGATGCCTTCGAGCGTCGTCGCCTTGCTCTCCAGGCCGCCGACCATGTTCGAGCGCACGCGGCCGCGGCCGAAGACGCCGACGGCGTGCTCCAGCGCCCGCACCCAGTGGTCGCGCCCGCCGCACTCCTGCTCCTTGCCGGGGCAGTAGGCGCGGAAGAAGTGCTCGTCCCAGACCTCGATGTTGATCGCCAGCGTGCGGTAGCCGGCTTCGCGGTACTTGGCGATGACGTCCAGGTCGCGCGGCGCGCCGATGCAGGCCGTGCCGTTGAAGTCGTCCAGCCCGGTGGCGGCGCGGATCTCGTCGGCGACGTCGAGGTAGTACTCGACCTCGCGCCGCTCGGGCACGAAGCCGCCGCTGATGGTCAGGTGGCGCGCGCCCTCGGCATAGGCGGCGGCGACGGTCTCGCCGATCTGGCGCGGGTACTTCCACTTCACGCCCTGGACATCACCGTACTTGCGCGCCGTGGCGTTGATGTTGCAGAACAGGCAGTCGCGGCTGGTGGCCTGCAGCGAGCACTCGTTGCTGTAGGCGACGAAGATCACGTCGTCGGAGTTGTGCACGGCCACCGTGCGCATCGGCGTGCCGTCGGAGGTCTGGCGCGCGTAGTAGCCGGGGCGCTCGGGGAAACGCACCGGCACCGCGCGGCCGTCGCTGTCGACGACGAAGAAGCCGCGGCCGTCGTGCTCCAGGCGCCAGTCCGAGCGCCGGTCGACGTGGAACAGCGCGATCAGCCCGTGCGGCAGGATGAAGTACGGCGGCACGTCGATCTCGGCGGCCAGGTCGCGGTTGTACGAGAACAGGCAGTTGACGGTCTCCTGCGCCGCGCTGCCCAGCGCGATGCGGCGCAGCACCTCGGGGTGCACGGACACGCCGTCCTGGGTCAGCTCGGCTTTCAGCGCCCATTCGTCGTACAGGCGTTCCTTCAAGGTCGGCATCGATGGCTCCTCGGGTTCGAAAATCAGGGGATCAGCGCCGGGACGCCGGCGCGGCGAGTAGGTCCTCGACCAGCGCCAGCGCGCCGCGCACGCCGGCATGGCTGCGCACCAGCGGGCGGCGCGCGAGCGGCGTCGCGACCTCGACCAGCGGCACGCCGGCGGCCGCGGCCACCGGGGCCTCCAGCGCGCTGGCCAGCAGGACGTCGAAGCCGGCCGCGGCCAGCAGTGCGGCCACCTCGTCGCTGCCGGCGCCGTAGTGCAGCGGCACGCCGGCGGCGGCTTCGAGCGCCGGCCGGCGCTCGGGCGGCGGCTGGTCGGTGACGACGACGGCCGCGGGCTCCAGGCCCAGCGTGCCGGCGAGAAAACGCACCAGACCGACGGCGGTGGCCGAGGGCGCGGCGACGGCGAAACGTTCGGGCAGCGCCGCCAGCCAGCCGCGTTCGGCCGCGGCCTGCAGCGCGCGGCGCTGGCGGGCGTGCAGCCGCGCTGCGGCCGCCTGCACCCGGGCGTCGTCGAGCGCCAGGGCCTCGCCCAGGCGCTCCAGCAGCAGCGCTGCGTCGGCACTGCCGACCGGGCGCCAGCCCAGGTCCACGCGCAGCACGCGGTGTTCGCGTTCTAGCCAGTCGGCGGCCGTCTCGCCCCAGGGCGACAGCACCAGGCTGGCCCGCGAGCGCGCCGCGGCCTGCCAGGCCGCCGTGCCCTCGCCCGCCAGGCGCCGCGCCGCCAGGCCGGCTTCGGCCAGCACGGCGGCAACCTCGTCGAGGTCGGCCTCCCAGTCCGGGTCCAGCCCGGGCACCAGGCCCAGCAGGTTGACGTCCGCCGGCACCGCCTCGGGCGACGGCGCGGCGAGCGTCGAGTGTTCGAGCAAGGCACGCGCCGCTGCCGCGTGGCCGCTCCAGCCGTGGCCGCCGAAGCCCGGCACCGCGACCGAGAAAGCCGGGAAACGCTGCTCGCGTGCTTCCTTCAGCATCGCCGGCACGTCGTCGCCGATGACCTCGGGCACGCAGCCGGCGAGCACGCCGAACAGCGTGCCGGCCTGCACCTGGACGGCGTTCTTCAGCTGCTCGCGCAGCCGCGAGGTGCCGCCGAAGACGACCTGCTTCTCCAGCAGCGCCGTCGACGGCAGCGGCCGGCCGCGGCCCAGCGCAGCGCCGCAGCCGGCGTTGGCGTGCAGCACCGGCACGACCCCGTCCACCGCCTGCAGCAGCGCCACCGCGCCTTGCAGCGCGCAGCCGTTGCGTTCGTGCAGCGCGGCCATCAGCGCGCCTCCTGCTTGACGTACCAGTTCGGGCTGCGGCCCAGCCAGCCCGGCGTGTAGTCCTCGCGGGCCGGGCCGGCGCCGAGGAAGGCGGCCAGCGCCGGCCGCGCCAGGCGGCGTTCGATGGCCCGGGCGACGGCCGCGAAGCCGTCGTAGCCGGTGATCGGCGTCGTCTGCAGGTCCAGCACCGGGATGCCCAGCGCCAGCGCGTGCGCCGCCGGCTGGCCGCGCGTGACCAGCAGATCGGGCGCCAGGCGGCGCAGCAGGTGCGTTTCCTCGAAGCCCTGGCCCTCGCCGACGATCACCGGCCGCTCGCCGCCGGCCTGGGCCAGCGCGGCCACGGCCGCCCGGTCGCCGGCGGCCACCGAGGGCAGCACGAAACCGGCACCGCGCAGCCCGAGTTCGTTCAGCAGCCCGTCGAAAGCCGCGGCCTGCGCCGCCGGCAGCGCGACGGCCACCCTGGCGCCGGCGAATCGCGCCAGCGGCGCCGCAGCCTCGGCCAGGCGCTGTTCGTGGCGCGTGGCCAGCAGCCGGGCCTGGGCGCCGTGCCCGGTGGCGTCGCCGACGGCGGCCAGCCAGCGCGAGCTGGCGGCGCGGCCGATCGGCGGCGGCGGCGCGATGGCCGGCACGCCGTAGCCCTCCTGCAGCAGCG
Organism: Rubrivivax gelatinosus IL144; assembly: GCF_000284255.1. Lineage (NCBI taxonomy): Bacteria > Pseudomonadati > Pseudomonadota > Betaproteobacteria > Burkholderiales > Sphaerotilaceae > Rubrivivax > Rubrivivax gelatinosus. Next base: position 2,675,517 of record NC_017075.1, on the reverse strand, counting down.
CCGCGGCATGGCCGTCGTCCTCGCCGTCCAGCGCGACGGCCAGGCGTGCGCTCGCCACGGCCTCCAGCGTACCGACAGCCAGCCCCTGCGGCAGCGCGCTCCAGCCCAGCCCCAGTTCGGCCAGCAGCGCCCCGGCCGCGGCCACGTCGGCAGTCGACGAGCCGGTGGTCAGCAGCAGCAGCTGGTTGCCGCGCTCGCGCGGCCGCGGCGGCAACAGTTGGCGCAGCAGGGCCTGCAGCGCGACGTCGGTGCCGGTGCCTGCGAGCCGGGAGCGAAAGCCGTCGCAGCCGACCGCGAACACCGGGATGCCGAGCTCCTCGCGCAGCTCCACGGCGGTGGTCTCGATGTCGTCGTTGTTGATCGCCACCACCGGCGTCGCGACGACGGCGATCGCCTGCGGCGCGTGCGCCGCGTGCAGCGCCCGCACGGTCTGCGCCAACCGGGCTTCGCCGCCGAGGATGGAGTCGCGCTGGTCCAGCCCGGTCGAGGCCCAGGGGCCGCGCGCGCCGCGCAGCGCGGCGGCGCAGCCGGCCGGGCCGTGCACGACGGCGCCCAGCCCGGCGACGCCGGACAGCAGCGCCAGCGCCGCCTGCAGGTCGCTCGGGTGGTCGTGCACGAAGCTGCGCAGGCGCGGCACCGGGGCCTCGGCCTCGCGCGCCAGCGCTGCCAGCGTGCCGTGGAAGGCGGCGAGCGCGGCGCTGCGTTTCTCGCGTGTCGGCGCCACGCGGGCGCGAAAGAGTTCGGCCATCGCCGCCGCTCAGGCCGCCACCGCGGCCGGCTGGGGGGCGCCGTCGCGCAGCAGCAGGTCGCCCCAGTCGCGCGCCCACTGGCGCAGCTCGGCCGGCGCCAGCGGCTTGGGGATCACCGAACTCGTGTCCTCGACGATCGTGCGCGCCAGCGCGCGGTAGACGTCGGCCTGCGGCGACGCCGGCGCGGCCTCGATGACGGTGCGGCCGCAGAGCTCGGACTGGGCGACGGTCGGCGAGCGCGGCACGTACTCGACGGCACGGGTGCCGGTGCGCGCGGCGAAGTCGTCGATCAGCGGCCGCGAGAAGCCGGGCTGGATGCTGTTGGCGATCAGCCCGCCCAGCCGGGCGCCGCCCGAGGGCGCGTACTTGTTGATCGCGCGGAACAGGTTGTTGGCGGCGTAGACGGCCATGAAGTCGGCCGAGGAAACGACGTAGACGCGGTCGGTCAGGCCTTCACGGATCGGCACCGCGAAGCCGCCGCAGACGACGTCGCCGAGCACGTCGTAGAGCACGACGTCGGGCTTGGCCTCCTCGAACAGGTGCAGCTCGTGCAGCAGCGAGATCGCGGCGTTGATGCCGCGGCCGGCGCAGCCCACGCCCGGCACCGGGCCGCCGGCTTCGACGCAGATGACGCCGCGGTAGCCGACCGCGGCGATGTCCTCCAGCCGCGGTGCGGAACCGTCACGCGTGCGGTCGAGCACCGTGTTGAGCCAGGCGCCGCCGCGCAGCGTGTTCGTCGAATCGCTCTTCGGGTCGCAGCCGATCTGCACGACCTTGTAGCCGGCTTCGGCCAGCGCCGCGGCGATGTTGGAGGTGGTGGTCGACTTGCCGATGCCGCCTTTGCCGTAGATGGCCAGGTGCTGGGGACGCGTGCTCATCAGAGGTTCTCCGCGCGGCGCCGGGGCACCGCCATGACGCCATCGTGGTCAATGTCGCCAGCACGGAGAACGAAGCAAACGGCATGAGCATCCCGTTTGCGCGAATGCCCGCCGGCGGCGCTACACGGCCCAGCGCCAGGGCCTCCCGGCGACGACGGGCGCGGCCGGTGCCTCGGCCGGCAAGGGCCCGCCCAGCACCCGCTGCAGCACCCGCTCTTCCAGCGCGCCGAAGGCGGCGTCGCCACGCGAGCGCGGGCGTGGCAGGGCGATGCGTTCGTCCAGCGCGATGGCGCCCTCTTCGATCAGGATCACGCGGTCGGCCATCGCCACGGCTTCGGAGACGTCGTGCGTGACCAGCAGCGCGGTGAAGCCGTGCTCGCGCCAGACGCGTTCGATCAGCTGCTGCATCTCGATGCGCGTCAGCGCGTCCAGCGCGCCCAGCGGCTCGTCCAGCAGCAGCAGCCGCGGCCGGTGCACCAGCGCGCGTGCCAGCGCGACGCGCTGGCGCTGGCCGCCCGAGAGCACCGCCGGCCAGTCGCCGCCGCGTTCGGCCAGGCCGACCTGGGCCAGCGCCTGGCGGGCACGTTCGCGCGCGTCAGGCCCGTCGAGGCCGAGCGCGATGTTGTCCAGCACACGTTTCCAGGGCAGCAGCCGGGCGTCCTGGAACATGATGCGCAGGTCGTCGCGCCCCGACACCAGCGGCGCGCCGCCGAGCTGCAGCGTGCCGGCCGAGGCCGGCTCCAGCCCGGCGAGCAGGCGCAACAGCGTGCTCTTGCCGCAGCCGCTGCGGCCGACGACGGCGACGAACTCGCCCGGCGCCAGGCGCAGGTCCAGGCTCTCCAGCACGCGGCGCTCGCCGTAGGCCTTCTGCAGCCCGCGCAGCTCGACCGCCAGGCCCGGCAGCGCCGGGCGCGGCGGCGGCTCGGCGGCCTCGTGCGCGCGGCGCTGCAGGCCGTCCTGCGCCAGGTGGTGCACCGCCTGCACGTCCAGTTCCGACAGCATCATCTCCCCTCCTCAGGCCGCGGCCGCCTGGTAGCCCGGGTGCCAGCGCAGCCACCAGCGTTCCAGCCCCTTGGCCAGCACGTCGGCCAGCTTGCCCAGCAGCGCATACAGCAGGATGCCGACCAGCACCACGTCGGTCTGCAGGAACTCGCGCGCGTTCATCGTCAGGTAGCCGATGCCCGACTGCGCCGAGATCGTCTCGGCGACGATCAGCAGCACCCACATCAGCCCGAGCGAGAAGCGCAGCCCGACCAGAATCGACGGCAAGGCGCCCGGCAGCACGACGTGGCGGTACAAGGCCCAGCCCGACAGCCCGTAGCTGCGCGCCATCTCGATCAGCCCGCGGTCCACCGAGCGGATGCCGTGGAAGGTGTTGAGGTAGATCGGGAAGAAGACGCCGACCGCGACGAGGAACAGCTTGGCCGTCTCGTCGATGCCGAACCACAGGATGACCAGCGGGATCAGCGCCAGCGCCGGGATGTTGCGCACCATCTGGAAGCTGGTGTCCAGCAGCGTCTCGAAGACGCGGAAGGTGCCGGTCAGCAGGCCCAGCGCCAGCCCCAGGCCGCCGCCGATCGCCAGCCCGGCGAGCGCGCGCCCGGTGCTGATCGCGACGTGGTGCAGCAGCTCGCCCGACTTCAACAGGCCGACGAGCGCCGTGACCACCGCCCAGGGCTCGGGCAGCACGCGGCTGGACAGCCAGCCGGCGCGCGAGGCGATCTCCCAGGCCAGCACGAGGGCCACCGGCAGCGCCCAGGGCAAGGCGCGCCGGCCCCAACGCTGCCACGAGGAGGGCGCGGCGCTCATCGTGCGGCCGCCTTCGGCGCGAAGCTGTTGGCGACGATCTCGCCGAACGGGCCGGTCAGCGTCTGCCCGGGCAGCTTCTGGCGCGTCGCCAGCGGCAGCAACGGGAAGACGAGCTCCGCGAAGCGGTGCGCCTCCTCGAGATGCGGGTAGCCCGACAGCACGAAGTGGTCCAGCCCGAGCGCCGCGTACTCCTGCAGCCGGTCGGCGACCTGGCGCGGGTTGCCGACGAGCGCCGTGCCGGCGCCGCCGCGCACCAGGCCGACCCCGGCCCAGAGGTTGGGCGAGATCTCCAGCCCGGCGCGCACGTCCTTCTTGTCGAAGCGGCCGCGGTGCAGCTCGGCCATGCGGCGCTGGCCCACGGAGTCCATCTGCGCGAAGCGTGCCTGGGCTGCGGCGACCGTCGCTTCGTCGAGTTCGGACACCAGCTCGGCGGCGGCGCGCCAGGCCTCGTCCTCGGTCTCGCGCACGATGACGTGCAGCCGGATGCCGTAGCGCAGCGTGCGGCCGTGGCGCGCGGCGCGGGCACGCACGTCGGCCACCTTGGCGGCCACCGCCTCGGGCGGCTCGCCCCAGGTGAGATAGGTGTCGACCTGCTCGGCGGCCAGTTCGTGGGCGGCTTCGGACGAACCGCCGAAGAACACCGGCGGATACGGCGATTGCACCGGCGGGAACAGCAGCTTGGCGCCGCGCACACGCAGGTAGCGGCCCTCGAAGTCCAGCGGCTCGCCGCCGTGGCTGCGCGCCAGGATCTCGCGCCAGATGCGGATGAACTCGGCCGACTCGGCATAACGCTCGGCATGCGACAGGAACTGGCCGTCGCCGGCCAGCTCCTCGGCGTCGCCGCCGGTGACGAGGTTGACCAGCAGGCGGCCGCCGGAGAGCCGGTCCAGCGTCGCGGCCATGCGCGCCGACTGGGCCGGCTGCACCAGCCCCGGGCGCAGCGCGACCAGGAACTTGAGCCGCCGCGTCACCTCGATGAGGCTGGAGGCGACGACCCACGAGTCCTCGCAGGAACGCCCGGTGGGGATCAGCACGCCTTCGTAGCCCAGGCTGTCGGCGGCGATGGCGATCTGGCGGAAGTAGTCGAAGTCGGCGACGCGTGCGCCCTTGCTCGTGCCGAGGTAGCGCGAGTCGCCGTGGGTCGGGATGAACCAGAGGATCTTCATCGTCGGCTCCTCAGGCGGCGCCCGCTAAGCGGGCCGCCGGCAGCGCGTCGAGGATGCGCACCGGCCGCGGCAGCAGCTTCAGCTCGAGAAAGGCGTCGGCGATCTTCTGCTGCTCGGCGGCGATGGCCGGCGTCAACGGCTGCACGCCCAGCGGGTAGCGGCGCAGGCTGCGCTCGACGACGTCGACGTCCAGGCCCTGCAGCGGCGCGATCTTCTCGGCCGCCTGGCGCACGTTGGCCGTGACCCAGCGGCCCTGCTCGCCGAGGTCGTCGAACAGCGCCTTGACGACCTGCGGCCAGCGCTCGGCGTAGCCGCGTTCGGCGAGGTAGAAGAGGTAGTTGTTGACGACGCCGCGGCCGTCGGCCAGCTGGCGCGCGCCGGTCTGCTTCTCGACGGCAGCCAGGAACGGGTCCCAGATCGCCCAGGCGTCGACGGCGCCGCGCTCGAAGGCGGCACGCGCGTCGGCCGGCGGCAGGAAGACCGGCTGCACGTCGGCATAGCTCAGGCCGTGTTTCTCCAGCAGCTTGACGAGCAGGTAGTGCACGTTGCTGCCCTTGTTCAGCGCGACCTTGCGGCCCTTCAGGTCGGCGACGGTCTTCAGCGCCGAGTCCTTGGGCACGACGACGGCCTCGGCCTGCGGCGCGGCCGGGTCGTAGCCGATGTAGACGAACCTGGCGCCGGCGGCCTGGGCGAAGATCGGCGGCGCCTCGCCGACGTAGCCGACGTCGATCGCGCCGACGTTCAGCCCCTCCAGCAGCTGCGGGCCGGCCGGGAACTCGAACCACTTCACCGCGACACCCAGCGGCGCCAGGCGCTTCTCCAGCGAGCCGACCGACTTCTGGTGCACGAACAGGCTGGCCGACTTCTGGTAGCCGATGCGCAGCTGCTCGGGGCGGCCCTCGGCGAAAGCCGGGCGCCAGGGCGCGCCCGCCGTGGCGGCGGCGAGCAGCGCGCTGCCGTGGCCGAGCCAGCGGCGGCGGGTGTAGGACGGGGGACGGTTCATGCGGCGCTCCGTTCGTGGGGTGGTCGGCCCGTCACTCCGGCGCCGATGGCGCGGCGGGCATGGTGGCCGGGGCGTGCCCCGGGATAGTCATGCGTCCTGGGCGAGGCGCGCCTCGGCCAGCGCCGAGCGTGACGACGCGGTCAGCCGCCACCAGCGCGGCGCGACGCAGGCATCGGCCTCGTGCGCTCGCGGCGTCACGGCGTGGCGGCGCACCGCGGACAGCCAGCGCTGCGCCAGCGGCAGCGGCCCGAAGCCCGACTCGGCGTTGATGTGGCCGGCGTAGCCAAGGTCGACGAAGCGCGAACCCCAGCGCAGCGCCCAGCGCTCGGCTTCGGCGAAGCCGAGCCACGGGTCGTTGCGGCTCGCGACCAGCGTGCTGCGAAACGGCAGCGCCTCGTGCGGCAGCCGCCCGGCGATGCCGAAGCGCTCGGGCGACGCGGGCGCCACCAGCAGCGCCGCGACGATCGGCAGTTCGGGCCGCAACTGCGCCACACGGGCCAGCGTCAGGCAGCCGAAGCTGTGCGCCGCCACGGCCCAGCGTGCCGGGGGCTGCCCCTCGAGGGTCTGCAGCAGCCGCTGCGCCCAGCGTTCGACCTCGCCGCGGCTCCAGTCGTCCTGGCGCACACGCAGCGCATCGCGATGCAGCGATTCCAGCCAGGTCTGCCAGTGCGCCGGCCCGCTGTCGTGCAGGCCCGGCACGACGAGCAGCCGGATCGGGGGTTCGGCGGCCGTGCAGCTCATTTCAGGGCACCGCGATGGCGACTTCGGTCGACTTGACCAGGGCGATGACCTCCTGGCCGACGGCCAGGCCCAGCTCCTTCACCGAGCGTGTCGTGATCACCGAGGTGACGACGAGGCCGGACGGCGTCTCTACGTCGATCTCCGAGACCACCGGGCCTTCGATGATCTCCCGCACCTGGCCGCGGAACTGGTTGCGCACGTTGATCGACTGGACGCTCATGGCGGAAGGCGGTTGACTGCTGCGATGCCTTCACTGTGCAAGGCGCACGGTGCTCGCGAAACGAATCAAAGCGCGATAGGTCATGCGCCGGCCGAATGTCGCCACCCGCTCAAGGCGCCGGCGGTGTCCAGACGGCGTCGGCGACCTTGATGCGCCGCGGGATCACGCCCTGGGCGAAGAAGCTGTCGGCCAGCTCCTGCTGCTGCAACACGTTGGCCGGCGTCACCGGGCCGAAGCTGACCTCGGCACGGGCGAAGACGGTCTGCCAGGTCGCGCGGTCGATGCCGGTGGCCTCGGCGGCCACCGCGGCCAGCTCGTCGCGGCGCTGTGTCGACCGCTGCGTCAGCTTGCCGATCTCGTCGAGCACGGCCTGCAGCAGCTGCGGGTAGCGCGTCGCGAAGTCGCGCGAGGCCAGGTAGTACGAGGCGCTGGCCAGGCGCTTGTCCGAGGTGTCGGCGATGGCGCGTGCGCCGTAGTGGCGTTCGGCGATCGCGACGTAGGGATCCCAGACCACCCAGGCGTCGAGCTTGCCGCCGTTGAAGGCCGCCGTCGCGTCGGCCGGCGACAGGTACAGCGGCTCGACGTCCTTCAGCGTCAGGCCGGCCAGCGCCAGCGCCTTGACGGCGACGTTGTGTGCGCTCGACCCCTTGCCGAAGGCGACACGCTTGCCCTTCAGATCGGCCAGCGTGCGGATCGTCGAGCCCGGCGGCACCAGCACCGCGTGCTGCGACGACGGCGTCGCGGCGACGTAGACGAGCGGCGAGCCGCCAGCCTGGGCGAAGATCGGCGGCGTGTCGCCGACCGAGCCCAGGTCGACCGCGCCGGCGCCCATCGCCTCGAGCATCGGCGGCCCGAACGAGAACTCGACCCACTTGACGCTGCCGACGCCCAGGGCCTTCAGGCGCTGCTCGATCAGCTGCTGCTTGCGCGCCAGCACGAGGATCGCGGTGCCCTTCTGGAAGCCGATGCGCACTTCGGCCGGTGCGGCGGCGGGCTGGGCGAGCACGGGCAGCGCGACGGCGGCGGCCGAGGCGGCCAGCAGCGCGCGGCGGAGGCGGGAAACGGTCATGGCGGGTTCGCGGCAGTGGAGGAAGCGCCCAGCCTAGGAAGCGGCCCCGGCGGCGTCGACTGCGAAATCCGACGACCGATATCCGGCCGCTGCCGCCGTGCCGCGGCGCTCGTGGCGGATCAGGTCGGCGGCCTTCTCGGCGATCATCACCGCCGCCGCGTGCGTGTTGCCCGAGACCAGCGTCGGCATCACCGAGGCGTCGACGACGCGCAGCCCTTGCAGCCCGCGCACACGCAGCGCGGCGTCGACGACGGCACCCTCGTCCGGCCCCATGCGGCAGGTGCCGACCGGGTGGAAGATCGTCGCGCCCTCGCGCCGCGCGAAGGCCAGCAGCGAGTCGTCGCCCTCGTGCGCCGCCAGGCCGGGCTTGTGCTCGTGGTGCACCAGCGCACGCATCGGCGGTGTCGCGACGATGGCGCGCGCCGCATGCAGCGCGGCGACGGCGGCGCGGCGGTCCTCGGGGGCGCTGAGGTAACGCGGCTGGATGCGCGGCGCCTGCAGCGCGTCGGGCGAGGCCGCCAGCACCCAGCCGCGCGAGGCCGGCCGCAGCTGGCACACCGAGACCGTGAAGCCGGAAAACGGGTGGACCTTGCCGCCGGCCATGTCGGCCGACAGCGTCGCGACGTGGAACTGGGTGTCCGGGCGCGTCGACTCGGGCAGCGCACGCACGAAGGCCCCGCCCTGGTTGATGCCGACGGCCAGCGGCCCGCTGCGGTGCAGCGCCCACTGCAGCGCGATCGCCGCGCGCCCGCGCCAGCTGCGCAGCTGGTCGTTGGTCGTGATCGGCCGCGTGCATTCGTAGATCAGGCGCAGCTGCAGATGGTCCTGCAGGTTGCGGCCGACGCCGGGCAGCGCGTGGCGCAGCGGCACGCCGATCGACTGCAGATGTTCCGGGTCGCCGACGCCGGAGACCTGCAGCAGCTGCGGCGACTGCACGGCGCCGGCGCACAGCAGCACCTCGGCCGTGGCGCGCGCTTCGTGCGTGCGCTCGCCGCGCCGCCAGCGCACGCCGACCGCACGCCGGCCCTCGAACACCAGGCCGGTGGCCTGGGCCCCGGTCAGCACATGCAGGTTGTGCCGCCGCCGCGCCGGCTGCAGGTAGGCGCGCGCCGCGCTCCAGCGCCAGCCGCGCCAGGTGGTGAGCTGGTAGTAGCCCGCACCCTCCTGCGACGGGCCGTTGAAGTCGTCGTTGCGCGGCAGGCCGATCGCGCGTGCACCGTCGATGAAGCTCTCCACCAGCGGATGCGCGGCGCCGATGTCCGAGACGCGCAGCGGCCCGGCGTCGCCGTGCAGCGCGCTGGCGCCGCGCTCGTTGCATTCGCTGCGCACGAAGTACGGCAGCACCTCGTCCCAGCTCCAGCCGGGGTTGCCGAGCGCGGCCCAGCCGTCGTAGTCCTCGCGCTGGCCGCGGATGTAGATCAGGCCGTTGATCGAGCTGCTGCCGCCCAGCGTGCGGCCGCGCGGCCAGTACAGGCGCCGGCCGTCCATCTCGCGCTGCGGCTCGGTGTGGAAGCGCCAGTTCAGGCGCTCGCTCCACATCGTCTTGCCGTAGCCGATCGGCAGGTGGATCCACGGCGAACGGTCGCGCGGCCCGGCCTCGAGCAGCAGCACGCGCACCGCCGGGTCCTCGCTCAGCCGCGCGGCCAGCGCGCAGCCGGCCGAGCCGGCGCCGACGACGATGTAGTCCCAGGTCTCGACGGACATCGGCCGCGTCAGCCTCGCGCCTGGCGCCGCCACGGCGCGAGACGGCGCTCGGCGGCGCGCAGCGCGAACTCCAGCGCGAAGGCGATCGCCGCGATGATCAGGATGCCGAGCACGACGACGTCGGTGACGAGAAACTGCGCCGCCGACTGCACCATGAAGCCCAGGCCGCTGGTGGCGGCCACCAGTTCGGCAGCGACCAGCGTCGACCAGCCGGTGCCCAGGCCGATGCGGATGCCGGTCAGGATGTCGGGCAAGGCGCTGGGCAGGATGACATGGCGCACCAGCTGCACGCGCGTGGCGCCCAGCGACTGCGCGGCGCGCAGCCGGTTCTCGGAGACCTGGCGCACGCCGACCGAGGTGGCGATGGCGATCGGCGCGAAGATCGCCAGGAAGATCAGCAGCACCTTGGACAGCTCGCCGATGCCGAACCAGATGACGATCAGCGGCAGATAGGCCAGCGGCGGCACCGGGCGATAGAGCTCGATCAGCGGGTCCAGCACGCCGCGTGCGACACGCGACAAGCCGGTGGCCACGCCGACCGGCACGCCCAGCACGATGGCCGCCAGCAGCGCGCTCATCACGCGCCCCAGGCTCGCGCCCAGGTGCTGCCACAGCGTGGCGTCCATGAAACCCTGAGTCGCCAGCAGCCAGGCCTTGCGCGCCACGGCCACCGGCGACGGCAGGAACAGCGGCGCGATCCAGCCCGCCGCCGTCACCGCCCACCACAGCGCCAGCAGCGTGCCGAGCGTGATCGCGCTGATCGTGCCGACCGACAGCGCCGCCCGGCGCGAGCGTGCCGGCGGCGCGGCCTCGGTGCGCGGCGGCAGCACGACGACGACCATCTCCGGCGCGCTCACAGATGGACCGCCTCGCGCTGGGCGAACACACGCTGCAGCACATGTTCGCGGGTGCGGATGAACTCCGGGTCGGACTTGATCGCGCGCGCCGGCTCGCCGCCGGCGTAGCGCCGGCCGAAGTCCAGCGCCAGGCGCTCGACGATGCGGCCCGGGCGCGGCGACAGCAGCACCAGCTCGGTGGCCAGGAACACGGCTTCCTCCAGATCGTGGGTGATCAGGAAGATCTGCTTGTCGGTGCGGCTCCAGACGCGCAGCAGCAGCTCCTGCATCTGCTCGCGCGTGAAGGCGTCGAGTGCGGCGAAGGGCTCGTCGAGCAGCAGCACGCGCGGGTCGGCGGCCAGCCCGCGCGCCAGGCCGACACGCTGGCGCATGCCGCCCGACAGCTGCCACAGCGCGTGGCGCTCGAAACCGTGCAGGTCCACCAGCGCCAGGATCTCGGCGACACGCCGGCGGCGCTCGTCGGCCGGCACGCCGCGCAGCTGCAGCCCGAAGGCGACGTTGTCCAGCACGTCCAGCCAGGGCAGCAAGGCGTCGTCCTGGAAGACGACGCCGCGCTCGGCACCGGGGCCGGTGACCGGCACCTCGTCGAGCAGCACCCGCCCCGCGTCGGGCGCGAGGAAGCCGGCCATCAGGTTCAGCAGCGTCGTCTTGCCGCAGCCCGAAGGCCCCAGCGCGACGACCAGCTCGCCCGGCCCGATGGCCAGCGAGACGTCCTGCAGCGCGGCGTGCGATGCGCCGGGATAGCGCACCGTCACGCGGTCGACGACGAGCCGCGACACGGCTTACTTGACGAAGGCGGCGGTGACGAAGGGCGCGTAGTCGGGCTGCACGCTGTCGACCTTGCCCTGCTCCTTCAGGAAGGCCGAGGTCGCGGCCAGCGCCTTGGCGGTCGACGACGCGAGCAGCGCCTGCTGCTCCTTGGCGGTCGGGAAGACGTTGCCTTCGAGCAGGCCCGGGATGTCCTCCTTCTTCGCGCCGGTGATGCGGGCGATCTTGTCGATGTGCTCGCTCTTGGCGATCCAGCCCTTGGGGTCGGCGCGGAAGGCGGCGTAGGCGTCCAGCGTCACGCGCGCGAAGCGGGCGACGAACTCGGGGTTCTTCTCGGCGAAGTCCTTGCGCACGATCCAGCCGTCGAAGGTCGGCGCGCCCCACTTGGCGAGGTCGGCCGAGGTCGCCAGCACCTTGCCGCTGGCCTTGGCGTTGCCCAGCGCCGGGTCCCAGACGTAGGTGGCGTCGATGTCGCCGCGCTGCCAGGCGGCGGTGATCTCGGGCGGACGCAGGTTCAGGATCTGGACCTTGGACGGGTCGATCTTCCAGTGCTTGAGCGCAGCCAGCAGGCTGTAGTGGCCGGTGGACACGAAAGGCACCGCGACCTTCTTGCCCGCCAGGTCGGCCGGCTTGGTGATGCCGCTGCCGTTGCGCACGACCAGCGCCTCCGACGCGCCCAGCTGGGCGGCGACGAGGAAGGTCTGCGCCGGCACGCCGCGGCTGGCGGCGGCGGCGATCGGGCTGGAGCCGACGTAGCCGATCTGCACGTCACCCGACGCGACCGCGGTGATGACTTCGGCGCCGGCGTCGAACTTGCGCCAGTCGATCCTGGCCCCGGTGGCCTTCTCGTAGGCGCCGTCGGCCTGCGCCACCTTCGACGGGTCGACGCCGGTCTGGTAGGCGATCGTCACGGTGTCGGCGGCCCAGGCGGCGGGCGTGCACGCGAGCGCGGCCAGAGCGGCGGTGGCCAGGGCGCGGCGGGTGAGTTTCATCGGGTGTCCTCAGGGTGGTGGTGATGGGAAACAGCGGCCGCCGGCCTCAGACGCGCTCGGCGGCGAGCACGCGGCGCAGGATCGAGACGATCTCGTCGACGTGGGCCGGCGTGGCGACCAGGGGCGGCGCCAGGATCGCGGTGTCGCCGGTGGTCTTGAGGTGCAGCCCGGCGTCGAACAGCGTTTGCTGCAAGCGGTAGCCGCGTGCGCCGGGCGCGCCGTCGGGCGCGAACTCGACGCCGGCCAGCAGGCCGTAGCCGCGCAGGTCGGCGACCACCGGCAGCTCGCGCAGCGTCGCCAGGCGCTCCAGGAAGTACGGCGCCAGCGCCCGGCCGCGCTCGAACAGCTTCTCGCGCTCGTACAGCGCCAGCGTCGCGATCGCCGCCGCGGCGGCCACCGGATGGCCGCCGGTCGTGTAGCCGTGGAAGAACTCGATCTGCTGCTCGGGCGCGGCGTCGAAGATCGTCTGCTGGATGCGCCGGTCGACCGCCACGGCACCGGCGGGGATGACGCCGTTGGTGATCGCCTTGGCCATCGTCAGCAGGTCGGGCACGACGCCGAAGCTCTGCGAGGCGAAGGCCTGGCCGGTGCGGCCGAAGCCGGTGATGACCTCGTCGAAGACGAGGAGGATGCCGTGCGCACGCGTGATCTCGCGCAGCCGCTGCAGATAGCCGCGCGGCGGCACGATGACGCCGGTGGAGCCGGCGATCGGCTCGACGAAGACGGCGGCGATGTTCTCGGCGCCGTGGCTGGCGATGATGCGCAGCAGGTCGTCGGCCAGTTCGGCGCCTTCGGCCGGCTCGCCGAGCACGAAGCGCTGGCCCGGCAGCAGCGTGTGGCGCAGCAGCGGCACGCCCGGCAGCGCGCCGGCGAAGGCGCGCCGGTTGTTGACGATGCCCGCCAGCGACAGGCCGCCGAGGTTGACGCCGTGATAGGCGCGTTCGCGCGAGACGAAGATCGTGCGCCGGGCCTCGCCGCGGGCGCGGTGGTAGGCCAGCGCGATCTTCATCGCGCTGTCCACCGCCTCGGAGCCCGAGTTGACGAAGAACACGCGGTCCAGGCCCTCGGGCAGGATGGACGCGAGGCGGCGTGCGGCCTCGAAACCCGGCGGGTGCGCGCGGTAGAAGGTCGGCGCGAAGTCGAGCTGCTCGAGCTGGGTCGCGACGGCGCGCACGATCTCCTCGCGGCCGTGGCCGGCGGCCACCGAGAACAGGCCCGAGGAGCCGTCGAGGATCGGCCGCCCCGCCGTGTCGCGGTAGTGCACGCCGCTGGCGGCGGCGAGGATCTTCGGCTGGCGCGCGAAGTCGCGGTTGGGCGTGAACGGCAACCAGAGATGGGGGCTCAGGACGGCAGCGGACGTCGGATCGGACGGCAAGGCGGTTCTCGCAAGCGGGGCGGTCGGGCGGGGTGCCCGTCGGCATTGGACGGCCCGCTCTGCCCCACCGGCAACGACGCGAAACGACGCTCTTCAGTCGCTTTGCGCCGTAGGCGCGGCGCGCATTCGCTTGCTCGCATAACGCAGAACCGGAGCCGCCCGCGCGCCGGGAAGATCAGCGGCCCGCCGCGGCCCGCGCCGCAGCTCCAACCGCATCGTCCCCATGCCAACCCCTGTGCGAATCTCCGCTTCCGAGGCCTTCGTCGAGACCCTGGCCGCCCACGGCGTGACCGAGGTCTTCGGCATCGTCGGCTCGGCCTACATGGACGCCCACGACCTGTTTCCGCTGGCCGGCATCCGCTTCATCTCGACCGCGCACGAGCAGAACGCCGCGCACATGGCCGACGGCTACGCCCGGGTCACCGGCCGCACCGGCGTGTGCATCGCGCAGAACGGGCCCGGGGTCACCAACTTCGTCACCGCGGTCGCGGCGGCGTACTGGGGCCACACGCCGCTGGTCGTCATCACGCCCGAGGCGGCGTCGAAGACCTCCGGGCTGGGCGGCTTCCAGGAGACCGAGCAGCTGCCGATCTTCTCGAAGATCACCAAGTACCAGGCGCACGTCAACGCGCCTTCGCGCATCGCCGAGCTGACGCACCGCGCGTTTCAGCTCGCCCAGCTCGAACGCGGCCCGACCCAGCTCAACATCCCGCGCGACCACTTCTACGGCGAGTTCGAGACCGTGCTGCCGACGCCGCTGCCCATCCGCCGCGGCGCCGGCGACCTCGCCGCGCTGACGCGCGCCGCCGAGCTGCTGGCGGCTGCCAAGTTCCCGGTCATCGTCGCCGGTGCCGGCGTCAACGCCGCCGGCGGCCGTGCCGAGCTGATCGCGCTGGCCGAGCAACTCGGCGCGCCGGTCGTCAACTCCTACCTGCACAACGACAGCTTCCCCGACGAGCACCCGCTGGCCGCCGGGCCGCTGGGCTACCAGGGCTCGCGCGCGGCGATGAACCTGATCCACCGCGCCGACGTCGTGCTCGCGCTGGGCACCCGGCTGGGGCCGTTCGGCACGCTGCCGCAGTACGGCTTCGACTACTGGCCGCGCGGCGCCAAGGTGATCCAGGTCGACGTCGACGGCCGCGTGCTCGGCCTGGTCAAGCCGGTCGACGTCGCCGTGCAGGGCGACGCCCGGCTGGCGGCCGCGGTGCTGCTGGAGAAGCTGCAGGCGACGCAGGGCCCGCGCACGGCGGACGCGGGCCGCATCGCGCTCGTCGCGGCGGAGCGCCGCGCCTGGGCGGCCGAGCTCGCCGAGCGCGCCGGGCAGAACGAGGCCGAGCGCGTCGACCCGCGGCGGGCGCTGGCGGCGCTGGCCGCGGCGCTGCCGCCGGACGCCATCGTCAGCACCGACATCGGCAACGTCTGCTCGGTCGCCAACAGCTACCTGGCCTTCGCGCAGCCCGACTCCTTCCTCGCCGCCGGGCCCTTCGGCAACTGCGGCTACGCCTACCCGACAGCGCTGGGCGCCAAGGTCGGCGCGCCGCAGCGTCCGGTCGTGGCCTACGTCGGCGACGGCGCCTGGGGCATGAGCCTGGCCGAGGTGCTGACCGCCGTGCGCGAGAACATCGCCGTCGTCGCCGTGGTCTTCAACAACGGCCAGTGGGGCGCCGAGAAGCGCAACCAGATCGACTACTTCGACAGTCGCTTCCTCGGCAGCGAGCTGCGCAACCCCGACTGGGCCGAACTCGCGCGCGCAATGGGCGCCGACGGCGTGACGGTCACGCGCGAGGCCGACATCGGCCCGGCGCTGCGTGCCGCGCTGGCCTCGGGCCGGCCGACGGTCATCAACCTCGTGCTGACGCAGGCGCTGGCCGAGCCCTTCCGCCGCGACGCCTTCCAGCCCCCGCGCCGGCTGCTGGAGAAGTACCGCGCCCACAGCGCCAAGGCCTGAACCCACCGGACCACCCGATGACCCGTCACCTGTTCTCTCCCCTGCTGCCGCTGCTGGCCGCCGCTTTCCCGCTGGCCGCCCACGCCACCAACGGCTATTTCTCGCACGGCTACGGCGCGCGCTCCGAAGGCGTCGCCGGCGTCGGCATCGCGCTGCCCCAGGACGGGCTGGCCGGCGCCGCCAACCCCGCAGGCACCGCGCTGCTGGACGACCGGCTGGATGTCGGCCTCGACCTCTTCCGCCCGCGCCGCGGTGCGACGATCGAAGGCAACGGCGCCGGACTGGACGGCCGCTACGACGGCGACGGCCGCAGGCTGTTCGCGATCCCCTCGATCGGCTGGGTGCAGCGCCTGGACGAGCGCTGGAGTGCCGGGGTCGCTGTCTACGGCAACGGCGGCATGAACACCAGCTACGACCGCAGCCCGTACTCGGCCTTCGGCGTCACGGGCCGCTCGGGCGTGAATCTCGAGCAGCTCTTCGTCTCGCCCTCGCTGGCCTGGCGCGCGACGCCGACGCAGACCCTGGGCGTCGCCGTGAACCTGGCCTACCAGCGCTTCTCGGCCGACGGGCTGGGGCCGTTCACCGCCGCGTCGTCGTCGCCGGCGAACGTCAGCGGGCGTGGCACCGACACCAGCACCGGCGCCGGGCTGCGCCTGGGCTGGCTGTGGCAACCGGCGCCGGAGTGGCGCCTGGGCGCGACCTGGTCGTCCAGGATCCACGGCCGCTTCGACAAGTACCGCGGCCTGTTCGCCGACGAGGGCCGCTTCTACATCCCGGCCAACTGGGGCCTGGGCGTCGCCTTCGACCCGGCGCCGGGC
Organism: Rubrivivax gelatinosus IL144; assembly: GCF_000284255.1. Classification (NCBI taxonomy): domain Bacteria; kingdom Pseudomonadati; phylum Pseudomonadota; class Betaproteobacteria; order Burkholderiales; family Sphaerotilaceae; genus Rubrivivax; species Rubrivivax gelatinosus. Next base: position 2,659,420 of record NC_017075.1, on the reverse strand, counting down.
TGGACGCTGGCCGCGGACTACCAGGTCATCGAATACAGCGGCGTCGGTGCGGTGGCCAACCCGATCGAGCGCCTGGCCGCCGGCCGGCCGCTGGGCAGCGACGGCGGCCCGGGCTTCGGCTGGCGCGACGTCAAGGTGCTGAAAGCCGGCATCGTGCAGCGCTGGAGTCCGGCGCTGACGCTGCGCGCTGGCTTCAGCCGCGCGACGCAGGCCGTGCCGGCCAGCCAGACCTTCTTCAACGTGCTCGCCCCGGGTGTGGTGCAGAACCACCTGACGGCCGGCTTCAGCTGGGCCACCGGCGAGCGCACCGAATGGAGCGCCTTCTACGCCCACGCCTTCGGCAAGACGGTGCGCGGCCGCCAGTCCGTACCTGCGGGCTTCGGCGGCGGCGAGGCCGACGTCCGCCTGTCCGAGGACATACTGGGCGCCTCCTGGACCTGGCGTTTCTGACTTCGTGATCTCGAACTTCACTCCCGTGTCCGCCCTCGCCGGCGGCGCGCTGATCGGCGTCGCCGTCGTGCTGACGATGCGGCTGCTGGGCCGTGTCGCCGGCATCAGCGGCATCCTGCACCGCAGCGTCGACGGCCCCGGCACCGACGAACGCACCGCCGACTGGCTGTGGCGGCCCGGCTTCCTGCTGGGTCTTGTCGTCGCCGGCGGCCTCGTCGCCGCCTTGCGCCCGGGCACCCTGCCCGCCGCGCCGTCGGGGCTGGCGCCCGCGGGTCTCGTCGTCGCCGGGCTGCTCGTCGGCTGGGGCACCGCGCAGGCCCGCGGCTGCACCAGCGGCCACGGGGTCTGCGGGCTGGCGCGGGGCTCCAAGCGTTCGCTGGCGGCGACAGCGGTGTTCATGGCCACCGGCGCGCTCGCCGTCTGGTGGCTGCGTCACGGCCTGCCGGCATGAGCGCGGCCCGCCGTTTCGCCACCGGCCTGTTCTGCGGCGCGGTGTTCGGCGCCGGGCTGGTCGTCGCCGGCATGACCGACCCGCGCAAGGTGCTCGGCTTCCTCGACTTCGCAGGCGACTGGGACCCGAGCCTGGCGCTGGTGATGGCCGCCGCGCTGGCCGTCGCGGCCCCGGGCCTGGCCTGGGCGCGCCGCGGCGCCGCCCCCCCGCCGGCCGAAGCTTCGCCGCGCCTGGGCATCGACAAGACGCTGCTCGTCGGCAGCGCGCTCTTCGGCATCGGCTGGGGGCTGAGCGGCTACTGCCCGGGGCCCGCGATCGCCAGCCTGGCCAGCGGCAACCACGACGTGCTCTGGTTCCTGCCGGCGCTGGCGCTGGGCGGCGGGCTGCAGCGGCGCTGGGCGGCCCGCCCGTCGCGCTGAGCCCTTCGGGCCTGGATCGCAGGATCGTCAAGAGCTGATGCGCAGCGCTGCGTTGCGTTGCGTTGTGCTGCGCATCGAGGCCCTCCTGACGCGGCGGCCACCTGGGGCCGGAGCAAGACCGCAGGTTGACCAGGGGCTTATCGCCTGCCGTCATTTGCAAGCGCCCAAACATGTGTTCGGTCTCGGCGCGTGCGTCGCCACCATGCAAGGCGTCCCGCCTCTGCTGCGGCCCGCCGCCCGTCACGGCGGCTTCCATTCGAACGCCGAGACCATGAAAACGATCCTCCACACCGCCGCGCTCGTCGGCGGCGCCCTGGGCACGGTGGCCAGCGTCCCGCCGGCCGTCGCCGCGCCGGCTCCGGCCGCGCCGCAACCCGCCGAACGCCCGGCCAACGCGCCCAACGTCGTCTGGATCCTGCTCGACGACGTCGGCTTCGGCGCCAGTTCGGCCTTCGGCGGCCTGATCGACACGCCCAACCTCGAGGCGCTGGCCGCGCAAGGCCTGCGCTACACCAACTTCCACACCACGGCGATCAGCTCGCCGACACGCGCCGCGCTGCTGACCGGGCGCAACCACCACAGCGTCGGCCTGGGCCTGTTCCCCGAGACCGCCAACGAGCAGCCCGGCTACAACGGCCACATCCCGCCGAGCAAAGGCACGGTGGCCGAGGTGCTGCGTAACGCCGGCTACAGCACGATCGCGGTCGGCAAATGGCATCTGGCGCCGGTCGCCGAAGCCAGCGCCGCCGGCCCGTTCACCGGCTGGCCCACCGGCAAGGGCTTCGACCGCTATTTCGGCTTCCTCTACGGCGAGACCGACCAGTGGGCGCCGCAGCTGGTGGAGGACACCCACGTCGCCGACGTCGACCCGGCCGGCCGCCACCTCAACGAACTGCTGACCGACCGCGCCATCCGCTACGTCGCCAACGCGCGCTCGCTGCGCCCCGACCAACCCTTCTTCCTGTACTACGCGCCCGGGGCCACGCATGCGCCGCACCAGGTGGCGCCGGAGTGGATCCAACGCTACCGCGGCCGTTTCGACGCCGGCTGGGACGCCTACCGAGAACGCACCTTCGCGCGCCAGCGCGAGCTGGGCGTGGTGCCGGCCAACGCCAAGCTGCCGCCGCGGCATCCGCGTGTGCCGGCCTGGGACACGCTGGACGCCGACCACCAGCGGCTGTACGCCCGCTACTTCGAGACCTACGCCGGCTTCCTGTCGTACACCGACGCCGAGATCGGCCGCCTGGTCGACTACCTCAAGCGCAGCGGGCAGTACGAGAACACGATCTTCGCCGTCGTCGTCGGCGACAACGGCGCCAGCAAGGAAGGCACCGACCTCGGCACGCTCAACGGCCTGGGCGACCTGCTGGCGCCGCCGAGCGGCATCGCCGGCGAGCTGGCGCGCATCGACGAGATCGGGTCGAAGACCAGCTCGCCGAACTACCCGCTGGGCTGGGCGCAGGCGACGAACACGCCGTACCGCCAGTGGAAGCAGGACGCCAACGCCGAAGGCGGCACGCGCAACCCGCTGATCCTCGTCGCGCCGGGGCTGCGCGAGCGCGGCACGGTGCGCGAGCAGTTCGGCCACGTCATCGACCTGCTGCCGACGACGCTGGAGCTGGCGCGGCTGCCGGCGCCGCGCACGATCGCCGGCGTCGAGCAGGCACCGTTCGAAGGCGTGAGCCTGGCCGCCAGCGTCACCGACCGCAAGGCGCCGTCGCCGCACCACGTGCAGTACTTCGAGATCAACGGCACGCGTGCGATCTATGCCGACGGCTGGAAGGCTTCGACGCTGCACACGCCGGGCACGCCGTTCGAGCAGGACGCCTGGGAGCTGTACGACCTGCGCGAAGACCCGACCGAGCTGCGCGACCTGGCGGCGCGCCATCCGGACAAGCTCGCCGAGCTGAAGGCGCTGTTCGACGCCGAGGCACGCAAGTACCAGGTCTACCCGCTGAAGGACACGCTGTTCACCGACTTCGCCTCGCGCCGCAGCGTCTTCGGCCAGCGCAAGACGATCGAGCTGCTGCCGGGGCTGGACCCGCTGTTCTCGAGCACCGCGCCCAACGTCGCCTCGGGCGCCTTCGAGATCGCTGCCCAGGTCGAGATCCCCGAGCGCGGCGCGCAGGGCGTGCTGCTGGCCAACGGCGGCCGCTTCGGCGGCGGCAGCTTCTACGTCCAGGCCGGGCGCCTGCACTACGCGCAGAACAACGGCCGCGGCGTGAGCACCGTGTCCAGCGAGCCGCTGGCCCCCGGCCGCTCGACGCTGCGGCTGGTGTTCCGCACGCTGGCGCGCGACAAGGCGCGGGTCCAGCTCTTCCAGGGCGATCGCGCCATCGGCGAAGGCACGGTGCCGCTGAACTTCGGGCTGGCCTACTTCAGCTACGACGAGAGCTTCGACGTCGGCCGCGACCTGCAGACCCCGGTGACGCCCGACTACGCGGCGCCGTTCGCCTTCGACGGCCGGCTGGACAAGGTGACGATCCGCTATCCGCAATGAGCGGGGCCGCCGTGCACCTGATGGCCAAGCCCGCCGGGCCGCTGTGCAACCTGGACTGCCGCTACTGCTTCTACCTGGAGAAGGAGCGGCTGTTCCCGCCGCGCGAGCGTTTCCTGATGGCGCCCGAGGTGCTGCGCGCCTACGTCGAGCAGACGATCCGCGCGACGCCGGGGCCGGAAGTGCTGTTCACCTGGCAGGGCGGCGAGCCACTGCTGCGCGGCCTGGACTTCTACCGCCAGGCCCTCGCCTGGCAGCGCGAGCTGGCCGGCGGCAAGCGGGTGCGCAACACGCTGCAGACCAACGGTGTGCTGCTCGACGACGGCTGGTGCGCCTTCTTCGCCGAAGCCGGCTTCGAGCTCGGCGTCAGTCTGGACGGCCCCGAGGCGCTGCACGACGCCGCGCGCGTCGACAAGCAGGGCCGCGGCAGCTTCGCGCGCGTGATGGCCGGCATCGCCCGGCTGCGCGAGCACGGCGTTCCGTTCAACGTGCTCGTCACGGTCAGCGACGCGGTCTCGCGCCAGCCCGCGGCGGTCTACGACTTCCTCGTCGGCGAAGGCTTCGACCACCTGCAGTTCAACCCGGTCGTCGAGCGCCGGCCGGCCGCCGCCGACCGCGCCCTCGGCCTCAGCTTCGCGCAGCCGCCGGGCGGCACACGCACGCCCGAGCGGCTGGAGACGACGCCCGACAGCGTCGAGCCGCAGCGCTACGGCGAGTTCCTGGTCACGGTCTTCGACCGCTGGGTGCGGCGCGACGTCGGCCGCGTGCACGTGATGAACTTCGAATGGGCGCTGGCCGCCTTCATGGGCCTGCCGGCGACGGTGTGCCTGTTCGCGGCCGACTGCGGCCGCGCGCTGGTGGTCGAGCACGACGGCTCGGTGTTCTCCTGCGACCACTACGTCTACCCGTCGCACCGGCTGGGCCATCTGCTCGACGACGAGGTGACGGCGCTGGCGGAGTCGCCGCGCCAGCGTGCCTTCGGCCAGGCCAAGTCGGCGCTGCCGGCCGAATGCCGGCGCTGCACCTGGCTGGGCGCCTGCCACGGCGAGTGCCCGAAGAACCGCTTCGTGACCTCGGCCGACGGCGAGGCCGGGCTCAACTACCTGTGTCCGGCCTACAAGCGTTACTTCCGCCACGCCGCGCCCTACCTCAACGCGATGGCCAGGCTGATCGCGCTGGGCGAACCGGCGGCGCGCGTGATGGACGCGATCCGCGGCCCGGTGGCCATTCTGCGGCCGGCGGCCTCCGCCGCCTGAGAGCGGCGCTCTGAAATTCCGACGGCGCGTCGCCAGCGCCGTCCGGCGAAGGGTTTCCGACGTTTTCGACATGCCGCCCGCAGATAAGGACGGTGTATTTCCTTCGTTCGCCCCCGGGAACCAATTTCTTACGCTTCGCAGGGAATTACGAAAAAGGCTCCCGAATGGCTAACGAACGCCGCCAATTGCATCTCGGCGCATTTCTCCAGGGTGTCGGCCACCACATCGCCGCGTGGCGCCATCCGGACGTCGATCCGGCCGACGCGACGCGCTACGGCGCGATCCGCGAGCAGGCCCGGCTGGCCGAGCGCGGGCTCTTCGACGCCGTCTTCTTCGCCGACACGCTGGGCGTGCCCGACGGCCCGCCGGAGGTGCTGGCCAAGGGCGCGCTGCCCTATGGCTTCGAGCCGCTGACGCTGCTCTCGGCGCTGGCCGGCGACACCGAACGCATCGGCCTCGTCGCGACGGTGTCGACCAGCTACCTGGCGCCCTTCCACCTGGCGCGCAAGTTCGCGTCGCTGGACCACCTGAGCGGCGGGCGCGCGGGCTGGAACCTCGTCACCTCGGGCACCGACTGGGAGGCACGCGCCTTTGGCCTGGAGCAGCAGACGCCGCATGCCGAGCGTTACCGCCGGGCGCGCGAATACGTCGACGTCGTGAAAGGCCTGTGGGACAGCCTGGGCGACGATCCGTATCTCTTCGACAAGGATTCCGGGAATTACTTCGACGCCGCCCGGCTGAATTTCCTCGACCACCGCGGCGAGTTTTTCCGGCTGCGTGCCGCGCTGCAGTCGGCGCGCCCGCCGCAAGGGTATCCGGTGCTCGTCCAGGCGGGCTCCTCGGACGACGGGCAGGAACTCGCCGCCGCCACCGCCGAGCTCGTCTTCACGGCCCAGCAGACGCTCGCCGACGCGCAGCGTTTCTACCGCGGGCTGAAAGATCGGCTGGAGGCCCACGGGCGCCCGCGCGACGCGCTGAAGGTGCTGCCCGGCGTGCTGCCGGTGCTCGGCGCCAGCGAGGCCGAGGCCCGCGAGAAGTTCGAGCAGCTGCAGTCGCTGATCGACCCGGCGATCGGCCTGGGGCTGCTGTCGGCGCTGCTGGGCAACACCGACCTCACGCGTTACCCGCTGGACGCGCCCTTCCCCGAGATCTCCGCCGGCGAAGGCTGGCACAGCCGCGTGCAGCTCTTCGTCGACCTGGCGCGCCGCGAGAAGCTGACGATCCGCCAGGTCTACGAACGCGCCGCCGGCGCACGCGGCCACCGCGTCGTCGTCGGCACCGCCACCCAGGTCGCCGACGAGCTGGAGAGCTGGTTCCGCAACGAAGCCGCCGACGGCTTCAACGTGCTCGCCCCGACGCTCCCCCACGGCCTGCGCGACTTCGTCGACCAGGTGATCCCGGAGCTGCAGCGCCGCGGCCTGTTCCGCACCGCCTACACCGGCCGCACCCTGCGCGAACACCTGGGGCTGCCGCGGCCGCCGTCTTCCCACTGACCTCGCCATCACCGCCATGAAACGCACCCGCTCCCTGCCCTTCGCCGCCGGCGCGCTGCTCGTCGCCTCGGCCTGGCCGGCCCATGCCGAAGACACGCTGGTCAGCGCCGCCGCAGGCGACGAAGTCCTGGCTGCCGCCGGCCGTCGTGCCGACGAGCCCGTCGGCGTCGAGTCGATCACCGTCACCGCGCGCCGGCGCAGCGAGGACGCGCAGGACGTGCCGGCACCGATCAGCGTGCTCAGCGCGCGCGACCTGGAGGCCCAGCGCCTGTACCAGGTGCAGGACCTGCAGCAAGCGCTGCCCAACGTGACGGCGCAGTTCCTGCACGCGCGCCAGTCCAGCGTCTCGGTGCGCGGCATCGGCAACAACACCGCCAACGAAGGCCTGGAAGGCAGCGCCGGCATCTACCTCGACAACGTCTTCCTCGGCCGCCCGGGGCAGGCGGTATTCGACCTGCTCGACGTCGAGCAGATCGACCTGCTGCGCGGCCCGCAAGGCACGCTGTTCGGCAAGAACACGACCGCCGGGGTGCTGAACATCACGACGCGCGCGCCGACCTTCCAGCCCGAGGCCGCGGTCGAGGCCTCGCTGGGCAACCGCCACTACACGCAGCTCAAGGCCAGCTACTCGGGGCCGCTCGCCGACACCGTGGCCTTCCGTGTCGCCGCCTACGGCACGCACGACGACGGCTGGCTGGAAAACGTCGTGCGCCACGAAACGCTGGACGAGATCAACCGCAAGGGCCTACGCACGCAGCTGCTGCTCAAGCCCGACGAAGGCTTCAGCCTGCGCCTCATCGCCGAGCACAACCAGGAGCGCTCGAGCACCGGCACGCTGGTGCCTTACGCCTTCGGGCCGCTCAACCGCGGCGCCTTCAACAGCCAGAGCAACTACACGAACTACGCCGACTGGGCGCGGCGCCTGGGCGCCACCCCGGTGGTCACCGACCCCGACAAGTACGAGGTGGCGCTGAACGACGAGCAGCGCGCCGACGCGATCCAGAACGCGCTGTCGGCCGAAGCCAACTGGCAGCTCGGCGAGCACCGGCTGACCTCGATCACCGCCTGGCGCAACTGGCGCTTCGACCCGCGCAACGACATCGACGGCACTTCGCTGCCCGGCATCACCGGCGGCTTCACGACGCGCGAGAAGCAGTTCTCGCAGGAGCTGCGGCTGGCCTCGCCGGCCGACCGCTTCTTCGACTACGTCGTCGGCGCCTACTACTACCACCAGAACATCTACAGCCTCAACCGCTACGACACCGGGGCCGCGGCTGCGACGCTGTCCGGCGGCGGCTACCCGGCGAACAACGCGCTCAGCGGGCGCGGCGAGGCGACGACCGACAGCTTCGCGCTGTTCGGCCAGGGCACGCTGCATTTCGAGTCGGGGCTGAACCTCACCGGCGGCCTGCGCGCGACGACCGAGAAGAAGCAGGGCCGGGTGCGCCAGAACGACCTCGAAGCCGCCTCGCCCTACTCCGCGCTGCCGATCTTCGCCGCCTGGGATTCGGGCGAACTCGAACGCCGCGACGACAGCCTGGCCGCGCTGCTGACGGCCAGCGGCAAGCTGTCGGCGCGTTCGCTGGTCTACGCCACGCTGTCGCACGGCGAGAAGTCCGGCGGCTACAACGTCAACAGCGTCGCCTCGCCGGGCTCGGCCTTCGGCCCCGACGCGATCACCGTCGAGCCCGAGAAGGCGAACAACCTGGAGCTGGGCTTCAAGAGCGCGCTGCTGGACAACCGGCTGCAGGTCAACGCCAACCTCTTCGTCACCAAGGTGCGCGACTACCAGGCGGTGACGACGCAGTTCTACGCCCCGACCAACGGCTTCCTGCAGGTGCTGACCAACGTCGGCGACGTCACCAGCAAAGGCGTGGAGTTCGACGTCAAGGGTCAGCTGACACGCGCGCTGTCGCTGAGCTTCAACGGCGCCTACACCCGCGCCACCTTCGACAACGGCAGCGGGCCGACGCCGTTCGAGGTCTACAACGGCGGCTACGGCCGCGGCTCGCAGAGCATCGCCGGCAACGAGGTCAACGGCGCGCCGAAGTGGACCGCCAATCTCGGCGCCCAGTACCGCCACTTCGTGGCCGACGGCGTCGAGTTCTACGCCAACGGCCACTACGCCTGGCGCTCGTCGACCTACGGCGACCTGAACAACTCGGTGTACTCGCGCATCCCGTCGTACGCGCTGGTCAACCTGGCCGCCGGCTGGCGCCTGGCCGCGGCCGACGGCGGCGGCTGGGACCTCTCGCTGTGGGTCAGGAACGCCTTCGACAAGCACCACTACCTGGGCCTGACGAGCGTCGGCAACAACGCCTACTTCGCCTCGGCCGGCCAGCCGCGCACGCTGGGGGCGACGCTGCGCTACGACTTCTTCTGATCGGGGCCGGCCGGCCCTGCGGACGACGCATGTCGATATGCGTCGCGCGCAGTGGCCGGCGCCTGCCTGCCGCCACTAGCCTCTCGCGTTTTGGCGTTGCCGGCCCACCGCCGGCCAGGAGAAGAGCGCGTGATCCATTTCGTTCTGCACGACCCGGGCGACAGCGTCGGCGTCGTGGTCGTCGAAGGCGTCAAGGCCGGCATGGCGCTGGAAGGCTGGATCCTCGACGAGGACCGCGGCACCGGCGTCGTCGCGCGCCAGGACATCCCGATCGGCCACAAGGTCGCGCTGGTCGACCTGCAGCCCGGCGACACGGTGCTGAAGTACGGCCTGGACATCGGCCGCGTGGTGGCGACTATCCGCGCCGGCGAGCACGCCCACGTGCACAACATCAAGACCAAGCGCTGGTGAGCCCATGTCCCTGATCGACTCGAACACCCGATTCCTGGGCTACCGGCGCGAGAACGGCCGCGTCGGCGTGCGCAACCACGTCCTGATCCTGCCCGTCGACGACCTGTCCAACGCCGCCGCCGAGGCCGTGGCGCACGCGATCCCCGGCACGCTGGCGATCCCGCATCCCTACGGCCGGCTGCAGTTCGGTGCCGACCTCGACTTGCACTTCCGCACCCTGATCGGCACCGGCTGCAACCCGAACGTCGCCGCGGTCGTCGTCATCGGCATCGAGGACGGCTGGACACGCCGCGTCGTCGACGGCATCGCCGCCAGCGGCAAGCCGGTCACCGGTTTCGGCATCGAGCTGCACGGCGACCACCAGACGATCCTGAACGCCAGCCGCGCCGCGCGCGAGTACCTGCAGTGGGCCAGCGAGAAGCAGCGCGAGTCCTGCGCGCTGCACGAGCTCTGGGTCAGCACCAAGTGCGGCGAGAGCGACACGACGAGCGGCTGCGGCGCCAACCCGACCGTCGGCAACGCCTTCGACAAGCTGCACACGATCGGCAGCACGCTGTGCTTCGGCGAGACCACCGAGCTGACCGGCGGCGAGCACATCGTCGAGTCGCGCTGCGCCAACGACGCGGTGCGCGCGCGCTTTCGCTTCATGTTCGACCGCTACCAGGCGGTCATCGAGCGCCACAAGACCAGCGACCTGTCCGAGAGCCAGCCGACCAAGGGCAACATCGCCGGCGGGCTGACGACGATCGAGGAGAAAGCGTTGGGCAACATCCAGAAGATCGGCAAACGCTGCACCGTCGACGGCGTGCTCGACAAGGCCGAAGTGCCGACGCACCCGGGGCTGTGGTTCATGGACTCCTCGTCGGCCGCGGCCGAGATGGTGACGCTGTGCGCGGCCGCGGGCTTCGCCGTGCACTTCTTCCCGACCGGCCAGGGCAACGTCATCGGCAACCCGATCCTGCCGGTCATCAAGCTCTGCGCCAACCCGCGCACGGTGCGCACGATGAGCGAGCATATCGACGTCGACGTGACCGGGCTGCTGCAGAACGAGCTGACGCTGGACGCTGCCGGCGACCGCGCGCTGGAGATGCTGCTGCGCACCGCCAACGGCCGCCTCACCGCAGCCGAGGCGCTGGGGCACCGCGAGTTCGTGCTGACGCGGCTCTACGAATCGGCATGACGCGGCTGTCGCTGGCCGAAGCCCAGGCGCGCGTCGCCGCCGTGCTGCGCGCGGCCGGGGCCGGTGCCGCGATGGCCGAATCCACCGCGCGCGCCCTGGTGCTGGCCGAGGCTCAGGGGCTGGCCTCGCACGGCTTGTCGCGTGTCGCCCAGTACGCCACGCATCTTCGCAACGGCCGCGTCGACGGCAGCGCCAAGGCCCGGCTGCAGCGGCGGCGTGGCGGCGCGATCCTCGTCGACGCCGGCGGCGGCCTCGCCTTCCCGGCCTGCGAACTTGCGCTGCGCGAAGCCGAGGCCGCCGCGCGCGAGCACGGCCTGGCGTTCGCCGGCGTCGTGCGCAGCCATCACGCTGGCGTGCTCGCCGACCACCTGCGGCCGGTGGCGGCCGCGGGCATGGTGGGTCTGGCCTTCACGAGTTCTCCGGCCGCGATGCCGGCGGCCGGCGGCCGGCACGCGGTGTTCGGCACCAACCCGGTGGCGGCGGTGTTCCCGCGCCGTCCCCTGGCCGCGCTGCCGGACGGCGGGCGCGATCCGCTGATCATCGACCTGAGCCTGAGCGAAGTCGCGCGCGGCAAGCTGCTCGTCGCCGCGCAGGCCGGCCGGCCGATCCCGGAGGGCTGGGCACTCGACGCCGAGGGTCGGCCCACCACGGACGCGCGCGCCGGGCTGGCGGGCTCGATGCTGCCGATCGGCTCGTCCACCGGGACCAAGGGCGCGATGCTGGCACTGGTCGTCGAACTGCTGGCGAGCGCACTGATCGGCGCCAACTTCGGCTTCGAGGCCTCGAGCTTCTTCGTCGACGAGGGCAACCGGCCGGGGCTGGGACAGGCCTTCCTGGTCATCGATCCCGACGCCTTGGCCGGGCGGGAGCTTTATCTGGATCGTGTCGAAGTGCTGGTCGCCGAGATGCTGGCCGACGAGGGCGTGCGCCTGCCCGGCGCGCGGCGCGAGGCGCTGCGCCGGCGTGCGGCGAGCGAGGGCATCGAGGTCGACGAGGCGCTGCTCGCGGCGTGGGCCGCATCAGCCCATGACGACCCGGGAATTGGCATCACGAAATAAAAGACAGCGGGGTCAAGCGCAATTCCAGAATAAGCATCCGCGTTGCGCCGAATCCGGCTGGACAACACGATCGACGTTCTCCGATTCATTCCATTCGAGAACGCCAATGCAACGACGAGACTGGATGCGCTGGGCGCTGTGGAGCGCGGTCGGCGGCGGCGCGGGCAGCACCGCGCTGGCCCAGAACCCGGTGAACGGCTACCCCAAGGCGGGAGCCACGCTGCGCTACATCGTGCCCTTCCCGCCGGGCGGGTTGACCGACGTCGTCGCCCGCCTCGTCGGGCAACAGCTCGGGGCGCGATGGGGCGTCAACGTCGTCATCGACAACAAGCCTGGTGGCGGCGCGCAGATCGGCGCCGACGCGGCGGCCAAGTCACCCGGTGACGGCTACACGCTGCTGGCAATCACGCTGGCGCATGCCGCGAATGCCACGCTGTTCAAGGGGCGTGCTCCGTTCGACCTGAAACGCGACCTGCGGCCGGTGGCCTTGCTCGCAGGTTCGCCGATGCTCGTCGTCGTGCCCGCCGCCAGCCCGATCAAGGACTTCAAGGACCTGGTGGCGCAGGCGCACCAGCGGCCGCTGAACACCGGGTCCTCAGGCAACGGCACGCCGCCGCACCTGACGGCCGAGCTGTTCGCGGACCTGACGCAGACCTCGCTGCAGCACATCCCGTACAAGGGCGGCGCGCCCAGCCTGACCGACCTGATCGGCGGCCAGCTCGACGTCATCTTCTCCAACTTCCCGGAGAGCATCGCCCACGTCAAGGCCGGCAAGCTGCGCGCGCTGGCGATCACCAGCCCGCACCGTCACCCGCAGGTGCCGGAGGTGCCGACGACGGCCGAACTGGGGCTGGCGCAGCTGCAGGTGGAGAACTGGACCGGCATCCTGGCACCGGCCTCGACGCCGGACGCGATCGTCGACAAGCTCGGTGCCGAGGCGGTGGCTATCATCCAGAGCCCCGAGGTCGCCGAACGCGCGCGCGCCCAGGGCTTTCGCATCGACGCGCGCGGGCCGCGCGAATTCGGCAGCTTCCTCAACGCCGAGATCGAGCGCTGGGCGCGCATCATCTCGGCATCCAGGATTCAGCCAGATTGAGGTCCAGATCCCGTCTGCCGACATCGTTCGCGGCGACTCGTAAGTGACAGCCATGCGACACCGAGTCAACTGCCGGCATGAGGATCGCCGATCTCTGGCGGGCTGATCTAATCGGCCGGCGGCCCTGTGTGGCACGCGGCCGGCGTCGCGCGGGCCACCGGATCCGGAACGCTGGATGACGACTCCCCCACTGCTCGCTGCCGAGGCCCCCCTTCCGCTGCGCGGGTTGCTCCGCGACATCGCGGCCGTCTTCCTGCTGTGCTTCGGATTGAAGCTCGCCGCGACGCTGCTGTCCTTGGCCGCCGGCTGGCATGGATCGGTGGCCACCCTGCTCGGCAGTGCGTTGACGCTGGCCGCTGGTTTCGTGCTGCTGAAGTCGATGCCGGATAGGCGCGCCGGCTCCGGCGCTCGATGGCGCTTGCCAGGGAAGGGAGGCGCGGCCTTCGTCGTCGCCGCCCTCGCCTGTCTGGGCCTCCTGCTCCTGCAGGTGATGATCGTGCCTGCCCAGGGCACGTGGTCGCCCTTGCTCCAGCACCAGGGCGCCACGGCCGTCGTTCTGTACCTGCTGAGCTATGCGCTGATCGAGCCGGTGGGCGAAGAGCTGCTCTTTCGTGGCTTCCTGCAGAGCCGCATGCTGGCCGCGCTAGGGGCTCCCGCGGCGCTGATCGGCGTCAACCTGTTGTTCAGCCTCGGACACTGGAGCTCCTGGACCGCGATGGTCTTCGCCGTGGCCTTCGGCCTCGTGCTCAGCCTCTATCGCCACGGCGGGGGCTCGCTGCTCGCCTGCGCGGCGATCCACGTCGTCCACAACTCGCTGGTCTACGTCGACAAGTATTTCTTCGGCGTGTTGGTCCGCGTCTGAGCGGCGCGTCGGCGGCGGGCCCGGCGCGCCGCGCGCCGAGCGCCACCGCCTCAGGAATGCCGCCGCCGCCGCTCCACCGACTCGATGCGCAGCATCTGCCGGTACTTGGTCACCGTGCGCCGGGCGACGACCAGGCCCTGCTGCGCGAGCTGGCGCGTGATCTCCGCATCCGACATCGGACGATCCGGGCGTTCGGCCTCGATGATGTCCTTGATCAGGCCGCGGATCGCGGTCGCCGAGCAGGCGCTGCCGTTGGCGCTGATCATCGCCCGCGAGAAGAAGTACTTCAGCTCGAAGACGCCGATCGGCGTGGCCATGTACTTGTTGTTCGTCACCCGCGACACGGTGGACTCGTGGATGCCGACCTCGTCGGCGATCTCGCGCAGCACCAGCGGCTTCATCGCCATCGGGCCGTACTCGAGGAAGTGGCGCTGGCGGCGCACGATCGCCTGGGCGACGTCGAGGATGGTCGAGAAGCGCTGCTCGACGTTGCGCAGCGTCCAGCGCGCGTCCTGCAGATGGCCGGCCATCTCGGTGTTCTGGGCGCTGCGGTGGCGCTGGAACAGCTCGGCGTAGACGTGGTTGAAGCGCACGCGCGGCACGATCGCCGGGTTCAACTGCACCGTCCACTGCCCGCGCACGCGCTTGACCAGCACGTCGGGCACGACGTAGGCGATGTGCGAGGACCCGAAGCGCCAGCCCGGGCGCGGGTCGAGCCGGCGGATGCGGTCGCAGACCGCCTCGACGCGCGCCGGCGTCTCGCCGAGCTGGTGGGCCAGGCCGTTGACGTCCTTGGCCGCCAGCGTCTGCAGGTGGCGCGAGACGATGCGCTCGGCCAGCAGCCGCGTCGCTTCGCAATCGATCTTCGACAGCTGCAGCTGCAGGCACTCGGCGACGCTGCGCGCGCCGATGCCGGCCGGGTCCAGCGACTGCACACGCTTCAAGGCGATGTTCAGTTCGGTCGGCGTCGGCGGCGGGTCCAGCTGCAGCACCTGGGCCACCTCCTCCAGCGGCGTGCGCAGGTAGCCGTCGTCGTCCAGCGACTCGACGATGGCCTGCGCCAGCGCCCGGTCGCGTGGCTCCAGCGGCAGCACGTTGAGCTGCTCGTGCAGATGCATGTTGAGCGTCGTCTCGACGGCCATCATCTCCATCGCCGAGATCTCGCCGTCCTCGGCGCGGCGGGTCGAGCCCGGGCCGTCGGCGTGCCACATGTCGCGGTCGTCGCCCTGCTCCATCGACAGGCTGTCGGCCTCGCCCACGGGGGGCGACGCGTCCTCGCCCGCGGTCTCGCTTTCGGGCGCCGCCGACGGTTCGCCGTCCTCGCCTTCCTCGGGTTCGAGGAAGGGGTTCTGGCCCATCTTGTCGCGCACCATCGCGGCAAAGTCCAGCGAAGACATCTGCAGCAGGCGCACGGCGTGCTGCAGGCGCGGCGAAAGCGTCTGCGTCTGTCGGTGTTCCGCTCTCAGGTCCATCGATGCCATCGGTGTCTGCCTCCTCTTTGGTTGGGCGCCTCCGTCCGCCGGCTTCGCCGTGCCGCCGCGGGCGCAAGAGGCTTCGCCGCAACCCCCGTGCCGGGGGAGAGGGCCGGTCGCAAACCGATACAACTGCACGGCAACGCCTCGCGTTCCCAGGCGTGCGGACGTAAGCAGCTGCAACGACGCCTGCTCCCGTACGCGCGGATGAACGATGGGATGTGCGCAACGGCAACACTTTTGCGGCAAAGCGTGCCAGCGGGCACGCCGGCCGTGGCGGGGATCCGGTCCCGGCGGCACAGCGATTGCCGGCCCGGGGCAACGTTCAAGGAGATCCCATGCCCCGTACATCACGCGCCGCCCAGTCCGCCCGGGAACAGGTCCTCACCGACCTGAAGAACGACCACAAGCGGGTCAAGAAGGCCTACAAGGACTTCGAGAAGCTCGACTCGGACGACCCCGAGGCCTGCCGGGCCATCGTCGAGCAGGTGCTGCTGGAACTGCAGGTCCACGCCACCCTCGAGGAAGAACTGCTCTACCCCGCCGCACGCGAGGCGCTCGAGCAGGCCGACCTCATCGACGAGGCCGAGGTCGAGCACGAGTCGGCCCACCAGCTGATCGACCAGCTGCGCAGCCTCGGCCCCGAGGACGAGAAGTACGCCGCCCGCTTCACCGTGCTGTGCGAGTACGTGCTGCACCACGTGAAGGAAGAGGAAGGCGAACTCTTCCCGGCTCTCGAACAGGCGCGCCTGGACTGGGAGCAGATCGCCGAGGCGATGAGCGCCCGGCGCCAGGAACTCACCGCCGACCCCAGCGACGACGCCAGCGTCGCCACCGGCGAGGGGCAGACCGCCGGCAGCCTGCTGGCCGCCGACGGCGTCTCCGACGACGGCCTGGCGAACTCGCGCAAGATCTGAGCACGGGTCCCGAGGCCGCGTTGCTGCGGCCTCAGGACGGCTGGTCGTAATCGCCGGTCAGCTCGACGCGGCGCGCGCGCAGGCGTTTGCCGAGTTCGGCGAGGTCCAGCCCTTCGGCGAGCGGGAACAGGCGTTCCTCCTCGAAAGCGGCATGGCGGCGCAAGGCCTCGGCGAGCGCGGCGACGCCGCCGTCGGCCTGCGCCGACTCGGTCAGGCGGCGCAGCTGGCGGTCCAGGCGTTCGTGCTCGGCACGGGCCTGGGTCAGCGTCTCGCCGGCCGGCAGCGCCGGATAGAAGATCTCGTCCTCGATGCGGGCATGGATGCGCAGACGCCCGCCGATGCGCGCCAGCAGCCCGCTGCAATCGGCGGCGCTCGCGTCGCCTTCGACCAGGCTCGCGTACTCCTCGCACAGCTGCTGCAGGCGGCGATGATCCTCGCGCAGCAGTTCGCGCGCGTCGTGGGTCCGCGGCGGGGCCGCGGTGGCGTTTCGGGCTGGATCCATACGTTTCCTCGTTGAGCTGGCGCAGGCCCTGGCAAGCGGCAGGCCCGGCATGGGCACAGCGCTTGCCCTGAGCGGCGCACCATGACTTGCCAGGAGAACTCGACGATGAAAACCACTTCCCTGCTGCTGGCCGCCGTGCTCGGCCTGGGCACGCTGGCGACGACCGGCTGTGCGGTGACCGACGGCCAGAGCAGCGTCGGCCAGTACGTCGACGATTCGACGATCACCACCCGCGTGAAGAAGCGCATGGCCGAGGACCCGACGGTGAGCGCGATGCGCATCAGCGTCGAGACGCTCAACGGCACGGTGCAGCTGTCGGGCTTCGCGACGACGCAGAACGAGAAGGACCACGCGGCCCAGATCGCGCGCGGCGTGCCCGACGTGAAGGACGTGCGCAACAACATCACGGTGCGCTCGGCCAGCCAGTGAACCAGGCGGCCTGCACGCCGGCACCCGGCCCGGGCTGAAGCGCCCGGCCGTGCACGACGGCTCCCGCCCGACCGGGCCCCAGCAGGGCATCGCGCTGCGGGGGCTTTTCGTTCTCGCCGTGCTGGCCTTCGTCAAGCTGGCGCAGCCGCTGCTGGCACCGGTGCTGTTCGCGCTGGTGCTGGCCGTCGTGCTGGCGCCGGCGGTGCAATCGCTGCGGCGTCGCGGCGTGCCGGAGTACGTCGGCGCCGGGCTCGTCGTCGGCGCGCTGCTGGCCAGCGTGCTGCCGCTGGCCGCGGCGCTGGCCGAACCCGCCGCCGCCTGGTGGCAGCGGGCGCCGGAGGTGCTGGCCGAGCTCGCCGTGCGGCTGCAGCGCCTGCGCGCGGCGATCCCGGGGCTGGACACTGCCGGCGGCGGGCCCGGGCCGATCGCCGAGCACCTGGCCACCGAAGGCATGGCGCTCACCGGGCTGGTGCTCGGCCGCAGCCTGGCGTTCGCGCTGTCGGCCGCGGCCACCGTCATCCTGCTGTACTTCCTGCTCGCCGGCGAGCACTGGCTGCTGCCGCGGGCGGTGCAGGCCCTGCCGCGGCCGCGCCAGCGGGCGCTGGTGCTGGCGGGCGCGCTGGCCGCGCAGCGCGACATCGGGCGCTTCCTGTCCTCGCTGGCGATGATCAACGCCGGCGTCGCGCTCGCCGTCGGCCTGGGCCTGCATCTGGCCGGGTTGCCCAACCCCTTGATGTGGGGCGTGGTCAGCGGGGTGCTGAACTTCATCCCCTATCTCGGCCCGGTGGCCATCGTCGGGCTGCTCGGCGTCGCCGGGCTGCTGGCCTTCCCGACCGGCTGGATGCCGCTGCTGCCGCCGGCGCTGTTCCTGGCCGTGCACGCCGTCGAGGCGAATTTCATCGCGCCCTGGTTCGTCGGCCGGCGCCTGGTGCTGAGCCCCGTGTCGGTCTTCCTCTCGGTGATGCTCTGGGGCTGGCTGTGGGGCATCGCCGGGGCGCTGGTGGCGGTGCCGGTGCTGATCGGCCTGCGGGCGGTGTGCCGCCGCACGCCGCGGCTGCGCTGGCTGGGGGTGCTGCTGGACGGTCGCCGCGGCACGGCCCCGTCCTTGCGCACGCTGCTGGCGGCCCGGCCGCGTGCGCCGGGCGACGGCTAGGGCCGTCTTGATCCGACGCTGTCCTGGACGCCCGCCGGCTCGGTCGTGAGGGCCCCGGGTTCGGCCGGCTGCGGCTCGCGCAAGCCCGGCGCCAGGCCCGGGCCGGCCGGCTGCGAGGCCGAAGGCGCGTGCTGTGGCAGCGGGAACGGTGGCGGCTGTAGGCGGGCCGCGGGAGCGCCGGGCACCGCGGGCGCCGGAGGCGGCAGCGTCGGCACGGCGTTGGGGTCGGTGTCGGTGGTCTGGGCCGACACGAAGCCGGCGGCCAGCAACGGCAGCACGGCCCAGGCGTGGCGCGGGGACGGACGGAGGATTCGCATCGTGGTGCTCCGGTGGCAAGGAGGCGGCGCGGCAAGACCGGTGCCGCGGATTGGGGGATGCGCCGCGGCACGCCGCTTGCCCTGCGCCCGCCGCGTGCCCACGCGAACGAGCTCCAGGACCGAATGTCCAAGTCAAACGCCCCTCCGTCGCGATACCCCGGTTCGCCGGCGCCTCCCCGTCCCGACTGGGACCGCGGCTTGTCCGAGCCGCTGATCGGCGGCAACCACGTCGCGCTGCTGGCCGACGACGACACCGGCTTCGCCGCGATGCTCGAGGCGGTCGACTCAGCGCGCGACCACGTCAACGTCGAGAACCTGGTCGACATCGACGGTCACGGCCTGGCCCTGCTGCAGCGGCTGGCAGCGCGCGCACGGGCGGGCATCCGCGTCAACCTGCTGGTCGACCGCGGGCCGCTGGGCGACGGGGCCGGCGAGGCGCTGCAGCCGTTGCGTCTGGCCGGCGTCAGCCTCGGCGAACACGACACCGCGTCCTGGAGCAGCCTCTTCGCCGGCCCGCCGCGGCGCTGCGAGCCGCGTGAACTGCTGGTCGTCGACGGCCGCGACGCCTTCGTCGGCGGCCTGGACGTGCCCGCGGGGCGAGGCCGCCCCGACGGCGCGCGCCCGGGGCCGCGGCTGCGCATCCAGGGGCCGGTGCTGCAGCGGCTGCAGCGTGTCTTCGTCGCCCACTGGCAGCGCTTCGCGCGCGGGCCGATGCAGCAGGCGCGCTACTTTCCGGCCCAGGCGCCGGCCGGCGTGCAGCGGGTCGCGGTCGCCGTCGGCGACAACGGCCAGCACAACCCCTTCATCGAGGCGCTGCTGGGCGCCGTCGCCAGCGCGTCGCGCCGCGTGCTGGTGGCCAGCCCCTGCGAAGCGCCGCCGCGGCGCCTGGTGCAGGCGCTGGTGCAGGCGCGTGCCCGCGGCGTCTTCGTCGAGGTCATCGTGCCGCGCGCCGGCCGCGGCCTGCTGCGCGGCCTGCCGATGCGCCAGACGCTGCAGGCCGCCGGCGTCGTCGTGCACGAGGCGCAGTCCGGCCGCTGGCACGCACGGCTGAGCGTCGTCGACGGCGAATGGGTCGGCATCGGCTCGACCCGGCTGGACTGGCGCAACGTCGTGCGCGACGGCGAGGCCGGCATCGTCGTCATCGATCCCGGCCTGGCCGGCCGGCTGGAGCGGGTGTTCGAGGAGGATGCGTCGCAGGCGCGGGCCGGCGCGGCGCAGCCCCAGGCCGGGCAGCACTGGCGCCACGCGGCGCCTGGCGGCACGGCCGGCCGCCGCTGAGCGCCCCCGCCCCGCGGACAGGCGGGGTTGCTGTTCACGGCCGGGAGGCTGCGACACACTGGACCTTCGATGCCGTCGATCTCCATCCGTTCGCGTCTGCTGCTGCTGGTCCTCGCGGTGCTGCTGCCGGCGGTGGCGGCTGCGGCCCTGGTCATCGCGCGTACCTGGGCCGCCGAGCGCGCGGCGCTGGAGCGCAACCTGCGCGACACGGCGCGTGCGCTGTCGACGGTGATCGATCGCGAGATCGACCAGCGCGCGACCATCGTGCGCGTGCTGGCCACCGCCCGCTCGCTGGAGAACGCGCCCTACCTGACGCCCGAACAACGGCGCGTCTTCGACCGCCAGGCGCGCCGCGCGATCGACGGCATGGACGGCTGGGTCGAGCTGACCGACGGCGAGCACGTCGTGCTGAGCACGCGCGACGCGCCCGATGCGCCGCCCTCCGGCGCCTCGGCCCCCGACCTCGCCCAGGCCGCCGCGGTGCGGCCGCTGGCGACGAGCGCGGCGGCGTCCGGCCCGCATGCCCGCGTCGTGCAGCCGGTCGTGCGCGACGGCCGCGTCGTCGCCAACCTCGAGATGACGATCCTGCCCGAGGAGCTGCAGCGCATCATCGACCGCCAGAGCCTGCCGCCGGGCTGGCTGGGCACGATCCTCGACGCCGACGGCTCGGTCGTCGCGCGCCATCCGGGCGGCATCCAGCACGCCGGACGCCGGGCGACGCCGGACATCCTGGCGCGGCTCTCGCGCGACCGCGAAGGCTTCTTCGACTCGGTGTCGCTGGACGGCGTGCCGGTGCGCGGTTTTTTCAGCAAATCCGTGCAAGGCTGGACCTACATGGCGGCGATGCCGCAGCCGGCGATCGCCGGCTCGCTGCCGCCGGCGGTGCTGCAGCTGGGCGCCGGCGCGCTGCTGCTGCTGGGGCTGGCCGTAGCCGGCGCGCTCTTCGTCGCGCGGCGCATCGTCGGCCCGGTGAACTCGCTGAAGGAGGCGGCGGCGCGCATGCGCGCCGGCCAGCCGGTGGCCCACCGCACGACCGGCCTGGCCGAGTGCGACGACGTCGCCGCCGCGCTGGCCGAGGCCGCCGAGTCCATCCAGCACGCCCAGGCCGACCTCGAGCGCCAGGTCGCCGACGCGGTGGCGCGCACGCGCCAGGCCGAGCAGCGTGTCTCGCTGAGCCAGCGCGTGGAGGCGCTGGGCCGGCTGACCGGCGGCGTCGCGCACGACTTCAACAACCTGCTGGGCGTGATCAGCAACAGCGCCCACCTGATCCAGCGCCGCGCCACCACGCCCGAGATCCAGGCGCCAGTGGCCGCGACGCTGCGCGCGGTCGAGGTCGGCAGCCGGCTCACCCAGCACCTGCTGCGCTTCTCGGGCCGCCACCCGACGCGGCCGACGCGCATCGAGCTCGCGCGCTATCTCGCCGAGTCGCAGGAGCTGATCCGCGTCGTGCTGGGCAAACGCTGCGAACTCTCGGTCACGGTGGCGCCGGGCACCGCGGGCATCCACGTCGATTCCAGCGAGCTCGAGCTGGCGCTGATCAACCTGGCGCTCAACGCCCGCGACGCCCTGCCCGCCGGCGGCCACGTCTGGATCGAGGCGCGCGACGCCGCCGAAGGCGATGCCGCCGAGCTGCCACCCGGGCCCTACGTGCAGATCATGGTCAGCGACGACGGCAGCGGCATCGACGAGGCCATCGCCCACCGGGTGTTCGAGCCCTTCTTCACGACCAAGGGCGTCGGCAAGGGCACCGGGCTGGGCCTGATCCAGGTGCACGGCTTCTGCGCCCAGGCCGGCGGCCGCGCGGCGATCGCCAGCACGCGAGGGCTGGGCACGACGGTGACGCTGCTGCTGCCGGCCGCCGGCGAGGACGAGGCCGGCGTCGGCCCGGCGCCGGCGCCGCTGCCCGAAGGCGGGCTGTACGGCGTGCGCGTGCTGCTGGTCGAGGACAACCCCGAACTGGCCGACGTCACCGCCGGCCTGCTCGATTCGCTGGGCTGCCGCGTCGTGCGCGCACGCAGCCCCGAGGAAGCGCTGGCCCTGGTCGGCGACGGCCGCCGGCTCGACGTCGTGCTCTCGGACGTCGTGATGCCGGGCGACATGGACGGCATCGCGCTGGCGCGCGAGCTGCGCCGCTGCCTGCCGCAGCTGCCGGTGGTGCTGATCAGCGGCTTCAGCAGCGCGCTGCAGGACGGCCACGGTTTCCCGGTGCTGGCCAAGCCCTGCACACCCGAGGAGCTGGTGCGCGCGCTGCGCCAGGCGATCGACGGCCGTCGTCCATGACCTTTCGCGGCCGCGGGAACGCGGCCTGCCGACGTTGGCGAGATGCCGTGGCCGTTGCCGCGGCTCACCGCGAACGAAAGGACTTCCCATGATGGACCGCAAGGACGTCGTCGACAGCCTGAACCGGCTGATCGAGACCAGCAAGGACGGCGAATACGGCTTTCGCACCAGCGCCGAACACGTGCGCGACGCGCAGCTCAAGCAGGTCTTCCTGGCCCGCGCCGACGAGTGCCGCCAGGGCGCGGCCGAACTGCAGACCCTGGTCGTGCAGTACGGCGGCACGGCCGAGGACGGCGGCTCGGCCACCGGCGCCATGCACCGCGGCTGGGTCGCGGTGAAGGGCACGCTGGCCGGCTACAGCGACCTGGCGATGCTCGAGGAATGCGAGCGCGGCGAGGACACGGCGCTCGAGCGCTACCGTGCCGCGCTCGCCGAGGACCTGCCGGGCGACGCGCGCAGCGTCGTCGAACGCCAGTTCGAAGGCGTCAGGCGCAACCACGCCCAGATCCGCACGCTGCGCGACGCGGCGCGCGCGCGCACGGCCTGAACGGCCGCGGGGCGCCGAGGCGCCCCGCCCTCTTTCTCAACCCCGGCCCGGTTCGCGCGCTTCGGCGTCCGCGTCCGGGTCGTCCGTCGTCGGCGGGTCGTTTTCCGCCGGCAGATCGGCATCCAGGTCGTCGGGCGAGACCGGCGGCGTGCGCCCCGGCACCGGCGGCTGGGTCGCGGCGGCCGCGGCGTCGGAGCGGCCGTCACCGACCGGGTCGGCCGATTCGTCCTCGACCTCGGCTTCCTCGTCCAGCGGGTCGGGCGCCGCGGCTTCGATGAAGTCCAGGTCGGGATCCTCGTCGTCGTGGTCGGCGCCTTCGTGGGCCGGGTCGACGATGCGGTCGATGCCGATGTCGGCGCCGTCGCGTCCGGCGTCCAGCCCGGCGCTGCGGCGCTCGCCGGTGCCGGCGGCATCGGTGGCGTCGGCGGACGCGGTGTCGGCGCCGGCCGGCCGGCTGCGCTCGCCAGCGAGCGCGCTGTCGACCGGTTCGTCGGGGTCGCCACCGGGGCTGGTGTCCAGGCCGGCGACGTCGCTGCCGCTGTCGGAGCTGTCGCTGGGGCCGAGGGCGTCGGTGTCGCGGCCGGCGGGCTCGGGGGGCGCGCGGTCGATGCCGAGCAAGGGGCTGTGGGCCATGTCGTGTCTCCTGCCGCCGACGCGGCGGCTCGGCCACGGGACGGCAAGCCCCGTGCCCCCGGGCGAGCGCGGCTCAGCCGCCGCCGGGACGGTCGCGACCGGCGCGGCGGCCGTCCTCGCCGCCGCTCTGCACGCGGATCACGCTGATGTCGCCGTCGCTCTCGATGCGCGCGTACTTGACCTCGGCGAGCTTCTCGATGCCGTTCTCGCGCAGCCGCGACATCAGCTCGGGCACCGTGATCAGCTCGCGGCGCAGGTTGCGCGCCACCAGCTTGCCGTGGCGCACCAGCACGACCGCCGGCGGCTCGACCAGCTTGCGCAGCAGCGGGTAGCGATAGCCGGCCCAGTCCATCAGCGCGCTCCAGCCGGCGATCGTGGCGACCAGCAGCATGCCTTCGGAGACCGAGTCGTAGCCGCCGGCCATCGCGTTCTGCGAGGCGTCGGCCACCAGCACCAGCAGCAGGATGTCGGCGATGCCGATCGAGCCCGAGTCGCGCCGCAGCGCGAAGCGGAACAGCAGGAACAGGAACCAGTACATCAGCGTGCCGCGCAGCACGATCTCCAGCGGCGGGACGTCGAAACGCCAGAGCGCGGCCAGATCGGCGAGCGTCATCGGGGTTCAGCCGGCGCCGTGCCGGTGCAGCCGCTCGACCGGGAAGCCTTCGCCCTGCGCGATGTCCAGCAGCGCCTGCAGCGTGGCCGGGTCGACGGTGGGCGTGCGCGACAGCAGCCACAGCGACTCGCGGCTGGGGTGGCCGACCAGTGCCACCGAGTAGCCGCGGTCCAGCGCGAGGATCTGGTAGTCGGCCCAGCCGATCGGCAGCGCGTGCAGCCAGGCGGGCAGGAAGTTCACTTCGAGCCGCGCGTTGCCGCTGCCGGGCACGACCCGGGCGACACCCCGGGCGACGCGTTCGCGGCCGTCGCTGCCCAGGCAGCGGTTCTCGACCCTCAGCTGCGCGCCGGCCTGCGTGTAATGCGCCGTCGGCTGGCCGTCGCAGCCGGCTTCGTAAGGCGCGCCCAGTCGGGCGACCTCGTACCAGCTGCCGGCGTAGCGCGCCAGGTCCACGTGTTCGACGGTCGCCAGCGGCGGCCCTTCGGGCTTGTGCAGCCATTTCTGCAGCAGCGGCACGCCGACACCGAGCACCGCGGCCACCGTGCCGGGGCTGGTGCGGCTGCGCCAGCGGGCCGGCAGCAGCGGCCACAGCAGGCCCAGCAGGCCGACCCAGGGCAGCCCGCCGGCGTCGACGCCGCCGTGCGCCGGCGGCACGCCGTGCACTTGCACCGGCGCCGACGGGCCGGGACGCATCACGCGCCACAGCGTGGTGCCGGCCAGCAACACGGCGACGCCCGAAGCGGCCAGCCGCCACGGGCTGGCGGCGTGGCGCACGCGCCGGCCCAGCGAGTCGATGCCGTCGAGCAGCCGGCGCTCGCGCGCCACCAGCGCCTCTTCGGCGGCCCGGATGCGGGTGTCGAGATCGTCTTCAGGCAGCGGCACGGGCGCGTTCATCGGCAGCAGCTTCGTTCGCATGGCGCACCGAGGCGCCGGGAGACAGCGTGAGGTGACGGCGTGTGCGCGGCAGGCGCAGCAGCGGCACCAGGGCACGCACGCGGCGCAGCGCCAGCAGGGCCGCGGCCAGGTTCAGCGCCAGCACGATGGCCAGCGCCACGGCCCAGTGCAGGCCGGTTTCGAGCAGCGCGACGGTGACGCCGGCCCACAGCGCCAGCCAGCCGGTCACCGCCAGCACCGCCGCGGCGACCACCAGCATCAGGATCTGCGCCAGCGCGCGCCCGGCGCGCACGAGTTCCAGCGAGAACAGCTCGACCCGGTCGCTGACCAGGCCGGGCAGTTCGCCCAGCACCGACTGCAGCGCGTCGAGCCAGCCCTGCGGCGGTGGCGGGGCCGCGGCGGGCGCGGCCCCACCCTCGCCCTCGCCGACGGGCGGCGCGGTGCGGGGGTCCATCGGCCGCGCTCAGCGCGTCAGCCGCGCGATGAGCACGCCCACGGCCAGCGCCGTGGCGAGCGCCGCGATCGGGTGCTCGCGCACCGTGTCGCGCAGGCTCTCGGTCCACTCGTCGCCGGTCTCGCGCAGAGCGTCGGCCTTGGCGTGCAGGCGCTCGTTGGCGTCGTGCACGCCGTCCTGCAGCCGGCTGACGTGCGGCGCGGCGCGTTCGGCGAGCCGGTCGATCGTCTCGTGCGCGCCCTGCACGACGCGCTGCAGCAGCTCGTCCTGGCGCGGGCCGCCGTTGACGGCCGCGGCCGGTGCAGGCGGCGTCACGCCGCCGGGAAAGTCTTCGGGAATCGAGGCCATGGGGTCTCCGATCAGCGCGGCGTGCCGCGGCGGAACAGGTTGACGATGGCCAGCAGGATGATCGCGCCGACCAGCGAGACCACGAGCGCACCCAGGCTGAAGACGCCTTGGTTGATCGTGCCCACACCGATCAGCGGCGACACCAGCCAGCCCCCCAGCGCCGCGCCGATGATGCCGACGACCACGTTGAGGATGACGCCCTGTTGGGCATCGGTGCGCATGATCTTGCTGGCGACCCAGCCGATCAGACCACCGACGACGAGCCAGATGATGAGGTTCATGAGAGACAACTCCTTTCGGATGTCGCTTCGGCAAACGCCGTGCCCTCGCCCGCCGGCCGCACAGGTATCGCACTTGCCGCAGCGGGCGTTCAACGCCAGGAGTCCCCCGATGAACCCGCTGCTCGCCAAGATCTCGCCCACGGCCACCCGCATGATCCGCATGGACCACAGCCATGCGCTGACGCTGTTCCACAAGCTCGAGCCGGGCCAGTCGCCAAGCGCCCGCGAAGCCACCGTGCGCCAGCTCTGCGCGGCGCTGGAGATCCACGCCCAGCTCGAGGAGGAGATCTTCTACCCGGCGCTGCGCGAGACCGGCGCCGAGCTGCCGCAGCTCGAACGCAGCCAGCCCGAGCACGACGAGATGCGCACCCAGATCGAACGCGTGCGCAGCCTGCACGCCGAGCCCGATGCGCAGGCGCTGGCGCTGCGCGACCTGATGCGCGCCGTCATGCACCACGTCGCCGAGGAGGAAAGCTCGCTGCTGCCGGCGGCCGAGGAGCGCCTGGGCGAGCGCCTGTCCGAACTCGGCCAGCGCATGACCGAGCGCCGGCTGGAGCTCGCCAAGCCGCTGGCCGGCGAGATGGCCGCCGACGCGGTGCGGTCCTCGCCGGGCAAGACGGCGCTGGTCGTCGCCGGGGCCGTGGCCGCCGGCGCGCTGCTGCTGGGCAGCCTCAAGCGCAGCAAGGACAAGGACCCCGCCTGAGCGCGGCCGGCGTCAGACCTCCAGGCCGGCGGCCAGGGCGCGCACGACCTCGGCCGCCGGTGCCTCCAGGCAGCCGTCGCGGCGCGTGCCCGACCACAGCGGCGTGAAGTCGTCGCGGCCCAGGGCCTCGGCGCGTTCGCGCAGCGGCGCCAGGGCCGCCGAGGCCAGCGGAAACGGCGGCGCCGCGTCGCTGACCGGCCCCAGCTCGCGCATCACCCGGTTGACCAGGCCTCGCGCCAGGCCGCCGGAGAACAGGTTGGTCAGCGCCGTCGGCTCGGACGGCTGGCGCAGCCGCGCGCGGTGCAGCGCCGAGGTGCCGGCCTCGTCGCAGAGCAGGAAGACGGTGCCGCACTGCACCGCCGCCGCGCCGCGCTCCAGCGCCGCACGCACCCCGGCGGCGTCGGCGATGCCGCCGGCGGCGACGACCGGCACGTCCAGCCGCGCGACCAGCGCCGAGACCAGCGTCGCCGTGTCGAGCTGGCGCGCAGGGTCGCGGTCGAGGAAGTGGCCGCGGTGGCCGCCAGCCTCCAGGCCCTGGGCGATGACGGCGTCGGCGCCGCGCGCCTGCAGCCACAGCGCCTCGTCCAGCGTGGTCGCCGAGGCCAGCACGAAGGCTCCCCAGCGGTGCACCCGCGCCAGCAGCGCCGGCTCGGGCAGGCCGAAGTGGAAGCTGACGATCGGCGGCCGGATCGTCTCCAGCAGCTCGGCCGCCTCGGCGCCGAAAGGCTGGCGGCTCGCTGCGGCCGTGTCGGGCTGCGGCGGCGGCAGGCCCAGTTCGGCGTAGTACGGCGCCAGCGCCGCCAGCCAGCGCGGGTCGGCCGCGGCCGCCGGTGGCGGCGCCGCGTGGGCGAAGAAGTTGACGTTGTAGGGCCGGCCGGCGTCGCGCAGCGCGTGCAGCGCACGCTCCAAAGCGGCAGGCGCGAGCATCGCCGCCGGCAGCGAACCGATGGCGCCGGCGGCGCCGACGGCCAGCGCCAGGCGCTCGTCCTGCACGCCGGCCATCGGCGCCTGGATCAGGGGCAAGGTCGGGAACGGTAGACGCATGCGGCGATTCTGCGTGGCTTCAAATGGCCCCGACGCTGCCGGTGACCGGCATCACGATGCCGGTGATGTAACCGGCGCAGACCGGCGCCGCGAGGAAGACGTAGGCCGGCGACAGCTCCTCGGGCTGCGCCGCGCGCCGCATGTCGCTCTGGCGGCCGAACTCGGCCACCTGGTCGGCCGGGCTGTCGGCCGGGTTCAGCGGCGTCCACACCGGCCCGGGCGCGACCGCGTTGACGCGGATGCCACGCGGCAGCAGGCTGCTGGCCAGCGACTTGGTGAAGGCGTGGATCGCGCCCTTGCTGGCCGCGTAGTCCAGCAGCCTGGCGCTGCCGCGCAGGCCGACGACCGAGCCGGTGTTGATGATCGAGGCGCCGTTCTTCAGGTGCGGCAGCGCCGCGCGCGCCATGCGGAAATAACCGCCGATGTTGGTGTCCAGGGTCTCCATCAGGCGCCGGTCGTCGACCGCCTCCAGGTCGTCGGCGTGCTCCTGGAAGGCGGCGTTGTTGACCAGCACGTCCAGGCGGCCGAAGGTCTGGACCGTGCGTCCCACCGCGTCGCGGCACCAGGCTTCGTCCTTGACGTCGCCCTTGAGCAGCAGACAGCGCCGTCCTTCGGCCTCGACGCGGCGCTTCGTCTCCTGGGCGTCGTCGTCGGAGCTGTGATAGGCCACCGCGACGTCGGCGCCCTCGCGCGCGAAGAGCACGGCGACGGCGCGGCCGATGCCCGAATCGGCACCGGTGATCAGCGTGGCGAAGCCCTCGAGCTTGCCGCTGCCGCGGTAGTCGGGGGCGAGAAAACGCGGCTGCAGCTCGAGGTCGGCCTCCTGCCCCGGCTTGTCCAGGTGCTGCGCCGGCAGCTCGACGGGCTGCTCGCGCGCGCCGGCCTGCACCGCCGGGTGCTCGCCGGAAGCACCGGAGGAACCGTCGCCGTCGCGGCGGTCCTGGTCCTGCTGGATCTCGCGCTGGCTGCGCAGCGTGTCGTCGTCTCGGGGCATGGGTTCTCCTGGAATCAGCGTGCGGGCTCGTCGGGCGGGCGCAGGTCGGCGCGTTCGCCTTCCTCGCCGGTGCGGGTCTGGGCATCGAGCCCGCGGTCGGGCGATTCGGCGACCTGCGGCAGGTCGCCGGGGTGGTCGATCAGTTCCTCGATGAGGAAGCGGCCGTAGAGCTGGGCGCGTTCGGCGCCGTGCGGCCGCACCGCGTCGGCGATGCGGCCGGCGAGTTCGTCGTCGCCGGCCTTGACGACCAGCCAGTGGTAGCCTCGTGCGGCCAGCTCGCGCTGGGCCTTCGCGAGGTTCATCTCCTGGCCGACCGAGGCCAGCAGCCCGGCGTGCGCCAGGTCGTCGTCGAGCCGGGCCAGCATCTCGCGGTCGCTGAAGCGGCGCACGTCCGCGTCGGCCAGCGTCAGCGTGCGCAGGGCCTCGCGCCCGGCGTCGGCCTGGGCCGCCGAGGGGAAGGAGATGACGACGTGCCCCTCGGGCTTGAACACGCCGAAGCTGCGTTCTTCACGGTCCATGTCTTGCTTCCTCGTCCAGCTCGTGTGCCAGAACGGCAAAAGGGGTTCCCGATGAGCGCTTCGAGACCGAGGGCGCGGCAAAGCTTGCCGCAGCGCTTGCGTGCAACGGGCATCGGGCCGGGGAAATGAGCACTGCCCGCCGCCAGGTCCTCTACATCGAGGACGAACCCTTGAACGCCGAGCTGATGCAGGCGCTGTTCGAACAGCGCCCGCACCTCGATCTGGTGATCGCGGTCGACGGTGCGCAGGCCTTCGCGCTGGGCCCGACGATCCGGCCGGTGCTGCTGCTCGTCGACCTGCGCCTGCCCGACTGCCTGGGCAGCGAGCTGCTGCCCTTGCTGCGCCTGCGCTTCGGCTGGCGCCAGGTGCCGGCGGTCGCGGTGACCGCCGAACACGGTTTCGGCGGCGGCTCGGGCGCCTTCGTCGAGGTCTGGCACAAGCCGCTGGACCTGGACCACGTGCTGCAGCGCCTGGACGAGTGGCTGCCGCCGGACTGAGGCCGGCGGGTGGGAACAGTCGTTGCCGTGTCCTGTTCACGCGAGGCCCGTCGCCTTGGGACGGCGGCCTCTCCCCTTGCCACGAACAGGAGATCGGACATGAACAGCTTGAAGACCCAACTCACGGTGATCGCGGCCTGCGCGATGCTCGCCACCGGTGCCGCCTACGCGCAGGGCACGGGCGGCAGCGGCGGGACGGGCTCGTCGTCCGGCACCCAGGGCCAGGGCGGCGGCACCGACGCCTACCCGAGCAACAGCGGCTCGCAGACCGGCACGCCCGCCGGCAGCCCCAACAGCACCGGCGTGACCGGCGACAACAGCAGCGGCGCCACCGGCGGCGCGGCCGGCTCGATGACCGGCACCACCGGGACCGGCAGCCGGGCGACGAACAACGGCAGCACGTCCTCGGGCTCGATGGACAGCGGCTCGGGCAGCAGCACCGACGGCTCGACGACGACGCGCACGCCGCGCACCGACCGCAACTGACGGCGGGCTTTTGCCTTCCGCACGACGGGGCGCTTCGGCGCCCCGTCGTCTTCAGGAGCCGGCGCGCGGCTTGAGAAACAGCGTCGGGAAGGCCGACGACGGCGCCCGCCGTTCGGGCAGCACGTAGACCACGCCCGGCCGGCGCGAGAAGGTCGGCCAGACCACCCGCTCGTAGAACTCGGCCGGCACGTTGATGCAGCCGAAGGAGATGCGGTTGTCGGCCGGCGTCGGCGTCGCCAGGCGTTCCAGGCGGCGCTCGGCGGCCACCGTCGGCCGCACGCGGTGCATCGACACCGCCGCCTCGTAGTCGACCCAGAGGATGCGGTCGCCGCGTGTGTTGCGCCCGGGTTCGAGCTCGAAGCGTCCGGCCGGCGTCGTGCGTTCCTCCGGGCGGATCTGGGCCAGCGGGCGTTCGCCGATGCCGGGCACCGAGTCGTCGCCCGCGGCCAGACCGAGCAGCACCGGCGCGCTGCCGACGACACGCGCGCCGGCGTCGAGCACCCACAGCCGCGCCAGGCGTTTGTCGATGACCGCGAACGGCCGGGCGCCATGGTCGCGCGTGGCACGCACCGAGGCGACCAGCTCGCGTGCGTCCTCCGACAGCGGCGCCGGCGCCGGCGCCGCCGCGGCCAGGGCCGGCGCCAGCAGCAGGGTCGCGGCCAGCGCCTTCATCCCAAGACCCGCGACGCCATCGTCGCGCCGAAGGGAGCCAGCGCACGTTCCGGTCCCGGTGCCGCGACGGGCACGCGCACGCCGACGACGCGGTGCACGAAGTGCAGCTTGCGCAGCGCCGGCACCGACAGCACGAAGGGATAGAAATCGGCCATGCCCATGCTGCGCGACAGCTCGTTGAGCACGCCGGTCAGCTCCATCCAGCCGTTGACGATGGCCAGGAAGGGCCCCGGGTTGCGGTCGCCGCTGTCGGCCAGCGCGGCGTTGCCGAAACGCTCGTAGCTGAGCTCGACCGACTCGCCGTCCAGGCCGAAGCTGCGCGCGGTGTCCAGGGTGTCGAGCATGTGCAGGTAGTGCGCCCAGGTCTCGGCCCAGTCCTCCCACGGGTGGCTGCTGGCGTAGGCGCTGACGTGGCGTGCGCCCCAGTCCGCCGGCGCGCCCTGCGCGTAGTGGCGCGCCAAGGCCGCGGCGTAGTCCTCGCGCTCGTCGCCGAACAGGCGGCGAAACGGCTCCAGCCACGGGCCGCCGTCGACCAGGCGCTGCCAGTAGTAGTGGCCGACCTCGTGGCGCAGGTGGCCGAGCAGCGTGCGGTACGGCTCGCCGAGCGTCGTGCGGCGGTGCTCGCGGGTCGGGTCGTCGGCCTCCTCGACGTCGATCGTGACGACGCCGTCGGCATGCCCGGTGACCACCGCCGGGCCGCCGGCCGGGGCCTGCAGCAGGTCGAAGGCGAGGCCGCGCTCCGGGTCCTCGGACAGTCGGCTCTTGACCGGCAGCCCGAGGCCGACGAGCTGCGAGACCAGGCGCCGCTGCGCCGTCGCGATGCGCGCCCAGCGTTCGCCGTTGGCCGGCAGCGACAAGTCGGGCAGCGTGCGTGTCAGGCGGCAGGCGCGGCACTGCGGCGGGTCGAGCGCGCCGGCGTCGGCCGGGTCGACCAGCCAGTTGCAGCCGGCAGCGCTGTCGAGGTTGGTGCAGCGCCGGTAGCGCCGCGGCCGGCGCGGCCGGGCCTCTTTCCACAACTCGGTGCCCGGCACCGGCTCCAGCGGCAGCAGGCGGCGGCGCTCGGGGTCGTAACCCAAAGGCGTGTGGCACACCAGGCACTCGCTGTTGCGGAAGAAAACCGGCCGCCCGCAGCGGCACTCGAACTTGCGCGGCGTGATCGGCTCGGGAACGGCAGCCATCGCTTGTCCTCCAGCGTTCAGCGCGTCAGCAGCACCAGCGTGCCGGTGATCGCGCCCAGCGCCGCGCCGGCGGCGACGTCGCTGGGATAGTGCAGACCGAGCACGATGCGCGCCAGGGCCACGAGCAGCGCGAAGGCCGCGAGCAGCGGCGCCCAGGCCGGGTAGAACGCGGCCAGCAGCAGCCCGAAAGCCACCGCGTGCAGCGTGTGGCCGCTGGGGAAGCTGAAGCGGTCGGGCACCGTGCAGCAGGCGCGGATGCCGGGGCACTGGTCGAAGGGCCGCGAACGCCGCGTGCCGCGCTTGAGCACCCAGTAGATCGCGAGGTTGGCCAGCCCCAGCTCGGCGAAGAGCAGCGAGCAATGGCGCCCGGTGGGGCCGCCGAAGACCGCCAGCGCCACGCCGAGCGCGAGCCAGGGCCCGGCGTCGCCGAGCCGGCTGCAGACCACCAGCAGGCGCAGCAGCAGCGGACGCGCCGTGCCTCGGTGCAGCGCCAGCGCCCAGCGGCGATCGAGTTCCACGCCGTGCAGGCGCGAAGCGTCAAGCCAGCGCGGCATCGGCGATCGGGCCCGCGGCACGGCGCTCGGCGACGCCGCACAAGGTCGACTCGAAGCGCTGCAGAACGGCGCTCCAGTCGGCCGACAGCGCGGTCTCGCGCGCCCGCCGCCGCAGCGCCGAGCCCGGCTCGGCCTGGGCCAGCGCCGCCGCCAGCGTGGCCTCGAACGCCGCCACGTCGCCCGGCCGGGCCAGGCAGCCGTTGACGCCGTCGACGACGTGCACCGCCGCCGCCGCGGTGTCGAAGCCGGCATAGGCCAGGCCGCTGGCCAGCGCCTCCAGCGTCACGTTGCCGAAGGTGTCGGTCAGGCTGGGGAAGGCGAAGGCGTCGGCGCTGGCGTAGTGCCGCGCCAGCGCCTCGCCGGTGTGCACGCCTGCGAAGCAGGCCTGCGGGTGGCGGCGCTGCAGCGCGGCGCGCTGCGGGCCGTCGCCGACGACCACCATGCGCAGCCCGGGCCGCGTGGCACGCAGCCGCTCCCAGGCGGCCAGGGCCAACGCCACGTTCTTCTCCGGCGCCAGCCGGCCGACGTGCAGCAGCACCGGGTCGCCCTCGGCCGCGACCCAGCGCGCGCGCAGCGCCGGGTCGCGGCGCGCCGGGTCGAACAGCCGCGCGTCGACGCCGCGGCCGCTGACGCTCAGGCGGGCGAAGCCGGCCGCGGCCAGTTCGGCGGCCAGCGCCGCCGTCGGCACGAAGTTGCAGTCGGCCTGGTCGTGCAGCCGGCGCAGCCAGCGCAGCACCAGCGGCTCCAGCCAGCCGAGCCGGTAGTGGCGGCTGTAGGCGTGGAAGTTGGTGCGGAAGTCGGCGCTGGTGGCGATGCCCTCGGCACGTGCTGCCGACAAGGCGGCCAGGGCCAGCGGCCCGGGCGTCGCGACGTGCACCAGCGCCGGCGCCGCGGCGCGCCAGCGGCGGCGCAGCGCCGCGCGCGTGGCCAGACCGTAGCGCAGCTCCGGGTACATCGGGATCGGGCCGCCGGCGCAACGCCACTCGTCGGCGTCGTCGCGTGCGGCTTCGCCGCGCTGGCGTGGCCGCACCAGCAGCACCCGGTGGCCGGCGGCCCGAAGGTGTTCGACGGCGCGCGCGGTCGTCAGCGCGACGCCGTTGACCTCGGGCGGATAGGTTTCGGTGACGTAGGCGATCTGCACGGTCCCTCGCATGGATGACGGCTGGCGGCAAGGGCCGTTCCCGCGGCCGGGCATGCGCCTTGCCCGGCGTCCCGGATGGCCCACCCGTCCCGAAGCCGTTTCGCCGACGCGTCCGCCGCGCGCGAGGCGGTGGAACGCAGCCTGCCGCTGATTGAGCCGGCGCTGCGTGACACCGCCGTGAGCGGCCTGGGCGTGCTGCACCTCGTCGTGCTGGACCCCGGGCTGACGCCCGCCGACTGTCCCTATGCCGAGGCCGTGCTGCACGAGCACTCGATCGGCCAGCGGGCGCTGTGGGACGTCGACTACGCCGCTTACGCGCATGCCAAGGCGCTCTTAGCCTGGCGCCACGGCTGCGACAGCCGGCGCGTGCTGGCCGCGCCGCACCGCCTGGCCGAGCACGACCGGCTGGTCTGGGGCGGGGTCTGGCTCGACGGCATCGTCGTCGCCGCCAGCGGCGCGATGCCGGCCTGGGACGAGGCCTTCTCGCTGGCCGTGGCCGGGCAGCTGCGCGCCATCGCCTACGAGCGCGCACGCGCCGCACGCCCCCTCGAATAAGCCCGCAGCGACGCGGCCTCGGCACGCCGGCTGCCCTCGGGCGGCGCGGCCGTCGGCGCCGCCCGTCCCGTACCCGAGACCGAATCCAGGAGGAAACCCATGTCCCTGCCCGCGCTGCTCGCTCCCCCATCGACCGACGCCGCCTCGCTGCGTGGCCGCGTCGTCGTCGTCACCGGCGGCGCCCGCGGCCTCGGCGCCGCGATCGCCCAGGTGCTGGGCGAGTCGGGCGCCCGCGTCGTGCTCGCCGACCATGCGATCGAAGCCGCCCAGGACCGCGCCGCGGTGCTCGCCGAGCGCGACATCGACGCCATCGCGATGCCGCTGGACGTCACCGACGCCACCGCCTGCGAACGCACGGTGGAGACGATCCGCGCCCGCTTCGGCCGTCTCGACGCGCTGGTCAACAACGCCGCCATCGACGTCACCGCGCCGCTGGCCGAGCTGACGATCGAGCAGATCCACTCGGTGCTGGCGACCAACCTCGCCGGGCCCTTCGTGATGGCCAAGCTCTGTGCCGCGCTGATGGCCGGCCAGCCCGGTGGCGGCCACATCGTCAACATCGCCTCGACCGCGTCCAAGCGCGCCTGGCCCAACGCCAGCGCCTATCACGCGACGAAGTGGGGCCTGCTGGGCCTGTCGCACGCGCTGCACGCCGAGCTGCGGC
This sequence comes from Rubrivivax gelatinosus IL144, assembly GCF_000284255.1. Lineage (NCBI taxonomy): Bacteria > Pseudomonadati > Pseudomonadota > Betaproteobacteria > Burkholderiales > Sphaerotilaceae > Rubrivivax > Rubrivivax gelatinosus. The sequence goes on along the minus strand of NC_017075.1, from coordinate 2,624,740 downwards.
CGCAGGGCATCAAGGTCTGCGCGATCGTCGCTGGCGGCATGCGCACGCCCTTCCTGCTCGACCGCTTCCCGGAGCTGGATCCGGGCCTGCTGCAGGACCCGCTGAACGTCGCGCGCGTCGTGCGCTTCGTGCTGCTGCAACCCGAGGAGACCGTGATCCCCGAGGTCACCGTGCTGCCGGTGCGCGAAACCTCCTGGCCCTGATGGCCGGCGCGGAGGCCAGCCGCGTCGGGCGGCGCCTGCCCGACCCGGGCCCGCCCGAGGCGCGCACGGTGCTGCTGCTGGTCGACGTCATCAACCCGCTGGACTTCCCCGGTGCCGAGGCGCTGACCGAGGCGGCGCTGGTGGCCGCGCCGCGCATCGCCGCGCTCAAGCACGAGATGGCGCGCCGCGGCGTGCCGGTCATCTACGCCAACGACAACTTCGGCCACTGGCGCAGCGACTTCCACCAGATCGTGCAGCGCTGCCGCCGGGGCCGGCGCGCTGCCGCGGCTCTGGTGCGCCAGCTGGCGCCCGGGTTGCAGGACCTCACGGTGCTGAAGCCGCGCTACTCGGCTTTCGACCAGACGCCGCTGGAGCTGCTGCTGACCCGCATCGGCGCCGACCGGCTGGTCGTCGCCGGTTTCGCCACCGACTTGTGCGTGCAGTTCAGCGCGATGGATGCCTTCGTGCGCGGCTACGAGCTCTGGGTGCCCGGCGACTGCGCCGCCGGCGAGGCGCCCGAACGCCACGCTGCCGCGCTCGACTGGATGGCGCTGGCGCTGCGCTGCCGGGTGCAGCCGGCGTGGCGCTGAGCGCGTCGGGGCATGCGGCTTGCCGAACGCCGCGCCACCGGCTCCTACCTCCAGACGCCATGTCCCCTGCCCCGATGAACGTCGTGCTGATCAGCGAACACGCCTCGCCGCTGGCGGCCGCCGGAGGCGTCGATGCCGGCGGCCAGAACGTCTACGTCGAACACGTCGCGCGTGGCCTGGCCGCCGCCGGCCACCGCGTCGACGTGCTGACCCGGCGCGACGACCCGGGGCTCGCCGCCTGCGTCGAAATGGCGCCGCGCCTGCGCGTGCACCACGTCGACGCCGGGCCGCCGTGTTTCGTGCCCAAGGAAGCGCTGCTGCCGCACATGCCGGCCTTCGCCCAGGCGGCGCAGCGGCTGGCGGCGGTGCGCGCGGCCGAGGTCGTGCACGCGAACTTCTTCATGTCCGGCTGGGTCGGGCTGGCGCTGCAGCGCCGGCTGGGCCTGCCGCTGGTCACGACCTTCCACGCGCTGGGCCTGGTGCGCCGCGAGCACCAGGGCGCGGCCGACACCTTCCCGCCCGAGCGCGTGGAGATCGAGCGCACGCTGGTGCGGCGCTCCGAGCGCCTCGTCGCCGAGTGCCCGCAGGACCGCGCCGACCTGCTGCGCCTGTACGGCGCGGCGCCGGGGCGCATCGTGTCCGTGCCCTGCGGCGTCGACACGAACGCGTTCCGGCCCGGCGACCGCGCCGCCGCGCGCGCCCGGCTGGGGCTGGCGGCGCACGAGTTCATCGTGCTGCAGCTCGGCCGGCTGGTGCCGCGCAAAGGCATCGCCACCGTCGTCGAGGCCGTGGCGCGGCTGCCGCGCACGATGCCGGCGAGGCTGGTCGTCGTCGGCGGCGAGGCGCGCGAGCCCGACCCGGCGCAGACGCCCGAGATCGCGCGCTTGCAGGCGCTGGCCCAGGCGCACGGCGTCGCCGAGCGTGTGCACTTCGCCGGCCGGCGCGAGCGCCACGAGCTGCGCGACTGGTACGTCGCCGCCGACGTCTTCGTCACGACGCCGTGGTACGAGCCCTTCGGCATCACGCCGCTGGAGGCGATGGCCTGCGGCACGGCGGTCGTCGGCAGCGCCGTCGGCGGCATCCGCCACACGGTGATCGACGGCCGCACCGGCTTCCTGGTGCCGCCGCGCGACCCGGGCGCGCTGGCCTCGCACCTGGCGGTGCTGCGCGCCGAGCCGGCGCTGGCGCGCAGCTTCGGTGCCGCCGGCGTGCACCGCGTGCGCGCCGAGTTCACCTGGGACAAGGTCGCGCAGGAGCTGGCCCGCGTCTACGCCGGCGTGCGCCGGCGCGAGACCACGCTGCGGCAGCCCGCCGCCGTCGCCCTGCCCGCGGCGGGCTTCGCCTCATGAGCCGCGCACCGGCCGCCGCGCGCCCGGCGCTGTTCGTCGACAAGGACGGCACGCTGGTCGTCGACGTGCCCTACAACGCCGACCCGGCGCGCCTCGAATGGCAGCCGGCGGCGCCGCAGGCGCTGGCGGCGGTGGCGCGCGCGGGGCTGGCGATCGTCGTCGTCAGCAACCAGGCGGGCCTGGCGCTGGGGCGCTTCACGGCCGCCGAGTTCGAGCGCCTGCGCCGCGCCGTCGCCGAGCGGCTGCAGGCCGAGGCCGGTGTCGTGCTGACCGACTTCGTCTTCTGCCCGCACGCTCCCGGTGCCGACGGCGCGCCGGTCTGCGGCTGCCGCAAGCCCGAGCCGGGGCTGCTGATCGACGCCGCCGAGCGCCACGGCCTGGACCTCGCGGCCTCGTGGATGGTCGGCGACACGCTCGACGACGTCGAAGCCGGTCGCCGCGCGGGCTGCCGCGCGATCCTCTACGACTCGGGCGGCGAGACCGTCTGGCGCCCCGGGCCGATGCGCACGCCGCACGCCCGGTACCAGGATTGGGACGAAGTCGCGCACCACGTGCTCGCGCAGCGCCCGGGAGCGCCGGCGTGACGCGCGGCCTGCCGGCCGGGCCGGGCGGCTGGCGCCGTGCGCGCCGGGTGCTCGCGCTGCGCCTGGACAACCTCGGCGACCTGCTGATGACGACGCCGGCGCTGGCGGCGCTGAAGGAGACTTGGCCCGACGCCCACCTGACGCTGCTCGCCTCGCCGGCCGGGGCTGCCGCCGCGGCCCACCTGCCCTTCGTCGACGAGGCCTGGCGTTTCGAGGCGCCTTGGGTCGGCGCCGGGGCGCACGCAGCCTCGCCCGGGCTGGCCGAGGCGGGCCTGCTGGTGCGCCTGGCCGACGGCGGCTTCGACGCCGCGGTGATCTTCGGCGTCTGCACGCAGAGCCCGCTGCCGGCGGCGCTGCTGTGCCGCATGGCCGGCATCCCGCTGCGCCTGGCGTACTGCCGCGAGAATCCCTATGCCTTGCTGACCGACTGGATCCCCGAGCCCGACACCGTCGCCGACACCATGCGCCACGAGGTGCGGCGCCAGCTCGACCTGGTGGCGACAGTCGGCTGGCGCACGCGCGACGAGCGCCTGCGCTTCAGGCTGCACGAAGCCGACTGCCGTGCGGTCGCCGAACGCCTGGCCGCCGCCGGCCTAGCGCCGGGGGCGCGCTACGCGGTGCTGCACCCGGGCGCGTCGGCGCCGTCGCGGCGCTGGCCGGCGGAGCGTTTCGGCCTCGTCGGCCGGGCGCTGGCCGACGCCGGTTTTGCCGTCGTCGTCGCCGGCGACGCGGGCGACGGCGCCCAGCGCGCCGAGGCCCTGGCGGCGATGCAGCGGCCGGCGCTGGACGTCGGCGCCACCTCGCTGGGCGAACTGGCGGCGCTGATCGGCGGCGCCGCGGTGCTGGTCGCCAACAACAGCGGCCCGGCGCACCTGGCCGCGGCGCTGGGCACGCCGGTCGTCGTGCTGTACGCGCTGACCAACCCGCAGCACACGCCCTGGCAGGTGCCCGCGCGCGTGCTCAGCCGCAGCGTGCCCTGCCGCTGGTGCTTGAAGAGCCGCTGCCCGCAAGTCCACCACGAATGCCTGGCCGGCGTCGGCGCCGACGAAGCCGCCGCGGCGGCGCTGGCCCTGGCCCATCACCCGAAGACCCTGGAGCTGGAAACGAGATGATCACGCTGGGACTCAACGCCGCCTTCCACGACAGCGCCGCGGTGCTGGTCGTCGACGGCGTGCCGGTCGCCGCCGCCGAGGAGGAGCGCTTCACGCGCATCAAGCATGCCAAGCGGCCACTGCCCTTCACCGCCTGGGAGCTGCCGTTCAACGCCGCGGCCTGGTGCCTGGAGCAGGCCGGCATCACGCTGGAGTCGGTCGACCACGTCGCCTACAGCCTGGACCCGGCGCTGTTCGCCGAAGGCCGGCCCGAGCTGGCCGCCGGCGAGCACATCAGGCTGCCGCTCGAACCTTCGGCCGAACGCGACCCGCAGCTGGCGCCCTGGGACAGCCCCTGGGACCCGCTGTTCCTGTCCTACGTCGTCAATGCGCCGCGCCAGCTGCGCGACGGCGCGCCGCACCACCTGCGCCAGCGGCTGTACGGCAGCCGCCCGGACGCGATGCGCTGGCGCTTCCACCATGTGCCGCACCATCTCTGCCACCAGGCCAGCGCCTTCCTGGCCGCACCGTTCGACGACTGCGCGGTGATGACGCTGGACGGCCGCGGCGAACGCGCGACCAGCTGCTACGGTGTCTGGCGCGACGGCCGCTACCGCCCGCTGGGCGAGGTGCGCATGCCGCATTCGCTGGGCTTGCTCTACGAGCGTGCGACCTCCTACCTCGGTTTCCTGCACTCCAGCGACGAGTACAAGGTGATGGCGCTGGCGGCGATGGGCACGCCGCGCTGGGCCCCCGAGATCGGTGCCGCGGTGCGCCTGTTCGGCGACGGCCAGTTCGAGATCGGCGCGATGGACTTCGAGGCCCTGGCCGGCCCGGCGCGTGTGCGCGGCGCGGCGCTGGAACAGCGCCATCTGGATCTCGCGGCCTCGCTGCAGGCGGTGCTGGAAGCCAAGGCGCTGGAACTCGCGCGCTGGCTGCGCGAAGCCAGCGGCGAACGCCGGCTGGCGATGGCCGGCGGCGTGGCGCTGAACTGCCTGATGAACGCCCGGCTGCGCGACGAAGGCCCGTTCGAACGCGTCTGGGTTCAGCCGGCGGCCGGCGACGCCGGCACCGCACTCGGCGCAGCGCTGTGGGTCGACGGCCGCGAACGCCTGCTGCGCGACGGCGGCGACACCCTGGCCGACGCGCGCGGCGCGGTGCCGCTGGCCCCTCGCGAATGGACCCAGACCCACGTCTACCTCGGCCCGAGCTGGACCGACGAGGCGATCGAGACGATGCTGGCCTGGGCCGGGCTGGACGTCGAGCTCGTGCCCGACGAGGCGGCGCTGGCCGAGCGCACCGCGGCGTTGCTGGCCGCCGACTGCATCGTCGGCTGGTTCCAGGGGCGCATGGAATGGGGCCCGCGTGCGCTCGGCGCGCGCTCGATCCTCGCCTCGCCGATCTCGCCCGAGATGCAGCAGCGCCTGAACGAGCTGAAGGACCGCGAGGACTTCCGCCCGGTCGCGCCGGCGGTGCTGCACGAGGCTTTCGGCGACTGGTTCGAGCCGGCCCAGGCCAACGGCGGCGAGTCGCCGTTCATGCTGTTCACCTTCCAGGCCCGGCCCGAACGGCTGGCGAGCATCCCCTCGGCCTGCCACACCGACGGCAGCGCGCGTGTGCAGACCGTGCACGCCGAGTCCAACCCGCGATTCCATGCCCTGCTGACGGCGTTTGCCGCGCGCACCGGCGTACCGGTGCTCGTCAACACCTCGTTCAACGTGCGCGGCCAGCCCATCGTCTGCAGCCCGCACGACGCGCTGGAGGCCTTCTTCGCGACGCCGCTGGACGCGCTGGTCATCGGCCGCTGCATCGTCGCCAAGCGCCGCGCGCGCGAGGTGCCCGCACCGTGAACGCGCTGCTCGACGGCGAGCCGGCGACGGCGCCGCGCCAGCCGCGCATCAGCGTCGTCGTGCCGACCTACGGCCGGCCGCCGCTGCTGCTGCGCTGCCTGCAGGCCCTGACCGAGCAGAGCCTGGCGCACGAGGACTACGAGATCCTCGTCGTCGACGACGAACGCAGCGACGTCACGCACGCCGCGGTCGAGGCCTTTGCCGCCGGCTGGCCGCCCGGACTGCTGCGCTACCTGCGTGCCGACCAGGGCCGCGGCCCGGCGGCGGCGCGCAACGCCGGCTGGCGCGCCGCGCGTGCCGAGATCGTCGCCTTCACCGACGACGACACCGTGCCCGACGCCGGCTGGCTGGACTACGGCCTGGGCGCGATGGCCACCGGCCGCTGGGCCGCGGTGGCCGGGCGTGTCGTCGTGCCGCGGCCCGAAGGCGCCGACGACCGCCCGACCGACCACGAGCTGATGACGCGCGGCCTGGAGACGGCCGAGTTCGTCACCGCCAACGCCTTCGTGCGGCGCGATGCGCTGGAGCGCATCGGCGGCTTCGACGAGCGTTTCCGCCGCGCCTGGCGCGAAGACTCCGACCTGCAGTTCCGGCTCGAGAGCGAAGCCGGCGAAGTCGGCCGTTGCGACGCCGCCGTCGTGCTGCACCCGGTGCGCCCGGAACGCTGGGGCGTGTCGCTGCGCCAGCAGAAGAACGTCTTCTACGACGCCCTGCTCTACGCCAAGCACCCGCGGCGCTACCGCGAACGCGTGCGCGCGATGCCGCCCTGGGACTACCTGGCGATCGTCGTCCTGGTGCTGGCCGCGCCGCTGCTGGCGCTGGGCGGTGCGAGCGGCAGCGCGGTGCTGGCGCTGCTGGTGGCGCTGGGCCTGGTCGCGGCCTTCGCCGAACGCCGGCTGCGGGCCACCTCGCGCCGCCCGGCGCACGTCGCCGAGATGCTGGCGACCTCGCTGCTGATTCCCTTCCTGGCCGTCTGGTGGCGCTTGCGCGGCGCCTGGCACTTCCGCGTCTGGTTCCTGTGAGCATGGCCTTGCCGCCGGGGCTCGCTCGGGTCGTCGTGCTGCGCGCGCTGATGCTCGGCGACCTGCTGTGCGCGACCCCGGCGCTGCGCGCGCTGCGGGCGGGACTGCCGCAGGCGCGCATCACGCTGGTCGGCCTGCCCTGGGCGCGCGAGTTCGTGTCGCGGCTGGCCAGCGTCGACGAGTTCGTCGAGCTGCCGGGCTGGCCCGGCCTGCCCGAGCGGGCACCGGCGCCGCGCGCGGAGCAGCTCGCGTTCCTCGCGGCGATGCGCGCGCGGCGCTGGCATCTGGCCGTGCAGATGCACGGCAGCGGCCAGGTCGTCAACCCGCTGCTGGCGGCGTTCGGCGCGCGGCTGAACGCCGGTTTCGCCGCGCCCGGTGCGCCGCGTCCGGGAGCCGACCGGCGGCGTTTCATCGCCTGGCCCGAGCAGGGGCGCGAGACCGGGCGCCTGCTCGCGCTGACCGACGCGCTGGGGCTGCGGCGCGCGGGCGACGCGCTGGACTTCCCGCTGCGGCCCGGCGACCACGAGCGCGCCGCGGCCCTGCTCGGCCCCGGGCGCTGGGTGCTGGTGCACGCCGGCGCGCAGCTGCCTTCGCGGCGCTGGCCGGCCGAGCGCTTCGCCGCCGTGGCCGACGGCCTGGCCGCAGGCGGCTGGCGCGTCGCGCTGACCGGCACCGAGGGCGAACGCGCGCTGGTCGCCGCGGTCGCCGCGGCGATGCGGCATCCGGCGCTGGACCTGGCCGGCCGCAGCGACCTGTGGACGCTGGGGGCGCTGGTCGCGCGCGCGGCGCTCGTCGTCTGCAACGACACCGGGCTGTCGCACGTCGCCGCCGCGCTCGGCACGCCCAGCGTCGTCGTCGCCAGCGGCAGCGACGTGGCGCGCTGGGCGCCGGCCGACACCCGCCGCCACCGCGTGCTCTGGCACCCGGTGGCCTGCCGGCCCTGCGCGCACGCCGTCTGCCCCACGGCGCACGAGTGCGCCCTCGGCGTGCGCGTCGACATGGTGCTCGACGCGGCGCGGGCGACGCTGGAGAACGCCGATGCCTGAACCCCGCCGCCGCCTGCGCATCCTCACCTGGCACGTGCACGGCAACTACCTCTACAACCTGACGCAGGTGCCGCACGACTTCTACCTCGTCGTCGACGCCGAACGCAGCACCCACCACAGCGGCCGCAGCGGCGCCCTGCCCTGGGGCGACAACGTGCACGAGGCGCCGGTCGAGCGGCTGCGCGAGATGGCCTTCGACGTGCTGCTGTTCCAGTCGCGCGAGGCCTGGGAGCACGAGCAGCACCGCGTGCTGAGCGCCGCGCAGCGCGCGCTGCCGCGCATCGTGCTCGAACACGACCCGCCGCAGGACAGCCCGACCGACACCCGCCACTGGTGCACCGACCCCGGCACGCTGCTCGTGCACGTGACGCCGTACAACGCGCTGATGTGGGACAACGGCGGGCTGCCGGTGCGCGTCGTCGAACACGGCGTCAAGCCGCTGGCCGAGCCACCGTGGCGCGGCGACGACAGCCGCGGCCTCGTCGTCGTCAACAACCTGCGCCAACGCGGGCGCCGCCTGGGGCTGGACATCTACCGCGACGTCGCGGCGCGCGTGCCGCTGCGTCTGGTCGGCATGGACAGCGCCTCGGTGGGCGGCGACGGCGAGCTGAGCCAGCTCGACTTGCCCGAGGCGCTGGCCGCGCACCGCTTCTTCTTCCACCCGATCCGCCACACCAGCCTGGGGCTGGCCGCCATCGAGGCGATGATGGCCGGCACGCCGGTGGTCGGGCTGGCGACGACCGAACTCGTGACCGTCATCGACAGCGGCCGCAACGGCTTCATCGACACCCGTCTGGACCGCCTGGAAGCGGCGATGCACGCGCTGCGCGAAGACCGCGGCCTGGCGCTCGAATGGGGTCGTGCGGGCCGGCGCACGGCGCAGGAACGCTTCGGCATCGGGCGTTTCGTCGCCGACTGGCTGCGTCTGCTGGACGAACTCGTCTGCTGATTTCACGCGACAGCGGGCTGCGGGCGACTTGACGCCCGGGCCGCCGGGCCCAAGACTGCCGCCGGGCCGGTGGGCGGCCCGACGCCAGGTGGCACCGCGGTTCTGCGGTCGGGCCACGATCAGTTGTAGAGGGAGGCGCGCTGCGGAACCGGTCGGCCGGGTCGCTGGGCGTGTGGATGGGCAGGTTTTTCTTCGCGCTGTGCCTCGGGGCCGGCACTGCAGCCGCCGAGGCAGAGACGGCGGCAACGGCCGGGGGCGCGGACGGCGCCGCTTTCGTGATCGCGGCGCTTTCGGTGGTGGTGCTGGTGCTGGGGATCGGCCTGCAGTCGCTGCGTCGCAGCGCGCAGCGCGAGACCCAGGCGCTCGAAGCCGAACGGGCGCGCTTCGCGACGCTGTTCCGGCTGCTGCCCGAGGCCGCCTGGCTGAAGGACCAGGACGGCCTCTTCATCGACTGCAACCCGCTGTGCGAGCAGATGGTCGGCCGGCGCCGCGAGGCGCTGATCGGGCGCCACGCCGCCGAGGTCTTCGGCATCGAGGCGGCGACCTCGGGCGCCTTGTCCGACGCCCAGGCGATGGCCGGCGACAAGCCGGTGCGCTACGAAGCCTGGCTGGACCTGAGCGGCGAGCACCGTCTCTACCAGTTCACCAAGACCCGGGTGCATGACGCGCAGGGCCTGGTGATAGGGGTGCTCGGCGTGGCGCGCGACATCACCGAGCTGCACGAAGGGCGCGAGCGTTTCCGTCGCCTGTTCGAAGGCTCCAGCCAGGCCACGGTGCTGGTCGAAGGCCGGCACTGCGTCGATGCCAACGCCGCGGCGCTGGCGCTGTTCGCCGCGCCGTCGCGCGAGGCGCTGCTGCAGACCCTGCCCGAGCGGCTGTGGCCCGAGCGCCAGGCCGACGGCAGCGAGACCGCCGCCGCTGCCGCGCTGCTGCGCGAGCGCATCGCCGCCACCGGCTGGGCCGAGCTCGACTGGGACCTGCTGCGCCTGGACGGCAGCCTGTTCACGGCGCGCATGCGCGTCACCTCGATCCGCTTCGACGAGCGTTCGCTGCTGCACGTCGTGCTCAACGACGTCACCGAACAGAAGCGCTTGGACCGCGAGCTCGCCGCCTACCGCGCCGGGCTGGAGCGCCGCGTCGCCGACCGCACCGCCGAGCTCGACGCCGTCGCGCGCGAACTCGGCGAGACCAACGAGCGCCTGCGCGCCATCCTCGACGGCGCCGCCGCCGGCATCGCCTGGGTGCGCGACGGCCGTTTCGTGCAATGCAACCGGCGCCTGGCCGAACTCGTCGGCCAGCCGGCGCTGGCGCTGCTGGGCCGGCCGGTGTCGGCGCTGGACGCCGGCGACGGCGGCGCCTTCGCCGCGGACGCCGGCGTCGCGCGCGAACACCTGCTGCGCCGCGAGGACGGCAGCACCTTCTGGGCGCGCGTGTCGACCTCGGCGATCGACCCCGAGGACGCCGGCAAGGGCCTGGTCGTGCAGGTCATCGACGTCTCGGCCGAACACGCCGCCGCCGAGGACCGCGAGCGCGCGCGCCGGCTGGCCGAAGACGCGGCGCGCACCAAGTCGGACTTCCTGGCCAACATGAGCCACGAGATCCGCACGCCGCTGAACGCCGTCATCGGCATGACGCGCATCCTGTCGCGCACCGAGATGTCGCCGCGCCAGCAGGACTGCGTCTCCAAGATCCAGGACTCCAGCCACCACCTGCTGGCCGTCGTCGACGACATCCTCGACTTCTCGCGTCTGGAGGCGGGCAAGCTGCGCATCGAGCAGGTCGAGTTCGATCTCGAGGCGCTGCTGCAGCACGTCGGCGCCCAGGTCGCCGAGCGCGCGGCGGCCAAGGACCTGGAGTTCGTCATCGACGTCGCGCCCGAGGTGCCGGCGCGCCTGGTCGGCGACCCGCTGCGCCTGGGCCAGGTGCTGATCAACTACGTCAACAACGCGGTCAAGTTCACCGACGACGGCGAGATCGCCATCGAGGTGCGCGAGCTGGCGCGGCTGGGGCCGCGCTCGATGCTCGAGCTGGCGGTGCGCGACACCGGCATCGGCATCTCGCCGGAGCAGCGCCAGCGCCTGTTCCAGAGCTTCCAGCAGGCCGACAGCTCGACGACGCGGCGTTTCGGCGGCACCGGGCTGGGCCTGGCGATCTGCCGCCGGCTGGCGACGCTGATGGGCGGCGACGTCGGCGTCGACAGCGAGGTCGACGTCGGCTCGACCTTCTGGCTGCGCCTGCCGCTGCCGATCGCCGCCGAACCGGCCGCCGAGCCGCCGCCGGCCGCCTTCGCCGGCCGCCGGCTGCTCGTCGTCGACGATCACGGCCAGGCGCGTGCGGTCACCGCGTCGCTGCTGCGCCGCCAGGGCTTCAGCGTCGACAGCGTCGACAGCGCGGCGGCGGCGCTGGACGCCGTCGAGCGCGCCTTCGCCGCCGAGGCACCGTACACGCTCGCGCTCGTCGACTGGAAGATGCCGGTCGTCAACGGCCTGGACCTGGCGCTGCGGCTGCGCAGTTCGCCGCCGCCGCGGCCGCAGGTGCTGCTGATGACGCACGGCGACCCGGCCGAACTGGCCCGGCTGGCCGGCACCGACGTCGCGCCCGAGGTGCTGCAAAAGCCGGTCAGCGCGAGCGCGCTGCACGACGCGCTGGCGCGTGTGCTGGGCGGCACGCCGCGGGCCGGCGTGCACGCGGAGTCGGGCGCGGCGCTGCGCTTCGACGGCCTGCAGGCGCTGCTGGTCGAGGACAACGACATCAACCGCGAGGTCGGCGTCGAGCTGCTGCGCGAACACGGCCTGGAGGTCGACACCGCGCACGACGGCCGCGAGGCGGTGCACTGCGTGCGCGAACGGCATTACGACATCGTCTTCATGGACATGCAGATGCCGGTGATGGACGGGCTGGACGCGACCCGCGCGATCCGCCTGCTGCCCGGCGGTACCGCGCTGCCCATCGTCGCGATGACCGCCAACGCGCTGCCGGCCGACCGCGAGCGCTGCCTGGCCGCCGGCATGGACGACCACGTCGCCAAGCCGATCGACCCGGCGGTGCTGGCGGCGCGGCTGCGCCACTGGCTGGGCCGCGAAGCCGGCGCCTCGGCCGGGGCGGCGCCCGAGCCCGATCCCGCCCCCCGGCCCGACGAGGACGCCGCGGTGCTGGACCCGGCGGCCGGGCTGCGGCTGGCCGGCGGCCGCCAGGCGCTGTACCGCAACCTGCTGCGCGTCTTCACGCGCACGCAGAAGGACATCTGCGCCCGCGTGCGCACCGCGATGGACGAGGACCGCTGGGTCGAGGCCGAACGCACCGCCCACACGCTGAAGGGCACCGCGGCGCAGATCGGGGCGAGCCCCTTGCGCGACGCCGCCGCGCACCTGGAGCACGCCATCCACCACCGCGCCGACGGCGACCGGCTCGACGGCCCGCTGGAGCGGGTGCAGCAGGCTTTGCAGGCCGTGCTGGACGCCATCGAGGCCGGCGAGTCGCAGGCCGGTTGAGGCTGCGTGCGGCTCAGCGAGCGGGGCGCCCGGCCCGGCGCGGCGGCGTCGCCAGCAGCGCGAGCAGCCGGCGCTCGGTGGTCGACAGCCCGGCCACCGGTGCCGGGCGCTTGACCCAGGCGCGTTCCAGCAGCGCGCAGCGCCGCTCGCCGTCGGCCAGATCGCCGGCGAGCGCGTCGGCCAGCGCCAGCACGCGCGGGTGCACGTAGGCCTTGCGGCAGACCGCCGGCGTATTGCCCAGGCGGCGCGCGACGGCCTTGACGACCGCCGCCGGCGTGCCCGGCGAGGTCGAGGCGCAAGCCTCCAGCGTCAGCGCCAGCGCGGCGACGCTGCCGTGCCAGGTGCGGAAGTCCTTGGCCGTCAGCGGCACGCCGGCGGCTTCGGCCAGCCAGGCGTTGACCTCGCCCGAACCGACGCGCCGCACGCTGCCGTCGGCATCGACCCACTGGAACAGCTCCTGCCCCGGCAGCTCGCGGCAGCGGCGCACGACACGGGCGACGCGCCGGTCGGCCTGCGCGACCTCGTGGCGCACCCCGCCCTTGCCGACGAAGGACAGGCGCAGCGAGTCGCCGCGCACGCGGGCGTGTTCGTCGCGCAGCGTGCTCAGGCCGAACGAGCCGTTCAGGCGCGCGTACTCGTCGTTGCCGATGCGCATCCAGGTCGTGTCCAGCAGCCGCACCAGCGTCGCCAGAACGCGTTCGCGCGTCGGTTCGTCGCCGGAGGCCAGCACGCGGCCGATCCGCGCGCGCAGCACCGGCAGCCGGGCACCGAACTCCCGCAGGCGCTCGAACTTCGTCAACCCACGATGCGCGGCCCAGTCGGCGTGGTAGCGGTACTGCGTGCGGCCGCGCGCGTCGCGCCCGGTGGCCTGCAGATGGCCGCGGGCGTCGGCGCAGATCCAGACCTCCTCCCAGGCCGGCGGCAGCACGAGGCGGCGGATGCGTTCCAGCGTTGCCGCGTCGCGCACCGGGCGGCCGTCGGCGTCGACGTAGGCGAAGCCGCCGCGCCGGCGCAGGCGCCGGATGCCGGGATCGCCGGCACCGGAGCTGACCAGGCCCGGCGGCGGTGTCGCGTCCAGGGGCATGGCGGCCGTCGGCAACGCGCATGCCGGGTATGCGGCTTGCCCTCTCCGGCCCCCATGCGACGACCGCTTGCCACCCCCGCCCCCGCCGGCCTGCATCTGCTGGACGCCACGATGTTCCGCTCGCCGAGCGCCGCGAGCGGCGTCCAGCGTGTCATCGGTGCCAAACACGAGGGCCTTACGGCGCGCGGCTGGCGCCACACGGTGCTGGCGCCGGGAGCGCACGAAGACGGCGAGATCGACTGCGGCGGCCTGCCGATCCCAGGCTCCGGCGGCTACCGCTTCGTGCTGCGCCGGGCCCATGCCGCGCGCCTGATCGAAGGCGCCGAACCCGACATCGTCGAGGCCGCCGACCCCTACGTGCTCGGCTGGGCCGTGCTCGACGCGGCGGCCCGGCTGAAGGTGCCGGCCGTGGCCTTCTGCCACAGCGACCTGCCGCGCTGGATGGCGCGGCTGGCCGGCGGCGCCGGCGGCCAGGACGCGGCCCCGGCGCGCCACGCCGAGCGCCATGCCGCGGCCTATCTGACCCGGCTCTACGAACGTTACGACCTCGTGCTGGCGCCCAGCCGCGCGATGACGCGCCGCCTGCACGAGCTGGGCGTGCATCGTGCCCAGCACCAGCCGCTGGGCGTGGACTGCACGCGGTTCACGCCGGCGGCCCATTCGCCGCGCTGGCGCGCCCAGCTGCTCGCCCAGCTCGGGCTGGCGCCGCGGACCCGGCTCTTCGTCTACAGCGGCCGCTTCTCGCCGGAGAAGAACCTCGACGTGCTGGCCGAGGCCGTCGACCGCCTCGGCCCGGGCCACGTGCTGGTCGCGCTGGGTGACGGGCCGCGGCCGCCGCGCGGCGAACGCGTGCGCCGCCTGCCGGGCACGCGCGACACGCGGCGCATCGCACGCTTGCTGGCCTGCGCCGACGCCTTCGTGCACGCCGGCGACCAGGAAACCTTCGGCCTGGCCGCGCTGGAGGCGATGGCCTGCGGCACGCCGGTGGTCGTGCATGCCGCCGGCGGCCTGGGCGAACTCGTGCACGGCGTCGGGCTGACGGTGCCGTCGCGGCGCGTGGACGTCTGGGCCGAGGCGCTGCGCGCCGCGGTCGGCGCCGGCGCGTCGCCGCTGGCCTCGGCCGGGCTGGCCCGCGCCCGGGCGCACGACTGGGAGGTCGTCATCGAGCAGTTCGCCGCGCGCTACCGCCAGGCGATCCGCGACCACCGCCGCGCGCACGCCCCCGGCGCGCTGTACGCGCCGCCGCAGCCATCGTGAGGCTCACCGCGCGCGGCCCGCGGCGCCACGTCGCCGTCGTGATGCACGACGTGGCGGACTCGCGCTGGGCCGGCTGCGCCCGGGTGCTCGCCCAGGCCCAGCGCGTCGCGCGCGAATGCGACGTCGTGCTGCCGCTGACGCTGCTGGTGGTGCCGCGCATGCACGGCCAGCCGGCCTCGGCCGAGTTCCTGCACTGGCTGAGGCGGCAGGCGCAGGCCGGCCACGAGCTGGCGCTGCACGGCTACACCCACCTCGACGACGGCCCGGCCGCGGCCGGCCCGCTGGAGCACTGGCGGCGGCACTGGTACACCGCCGGCGAAGGCGAGTTCGCCGCCCTCGGGCGCGAGCAGGCCGCCGAGCGGCTGCAGCTGGGCCTGCAATGGGCCGAGCGCGAAGGCCTGCCGATGGCCGGCTTCGTCGCGCCGGCCTGGCTGCTGGGCGACGGTGGCTGGGACGCGGTGCGTGCCGGCCCGTTCGCCTACACCTGCACGCTGGGCCGCGTCGTCGCGCTGCCCGGCGGCGAGGCGCTGGCGGCGCCGAGCTTCGTCTTCAGCACGCGTGCGGCCTGGCGCGTGCACGCCTCGGTGGCTTGGAACCGGCTGCTCGGGCTCACCCAGCGCCAGCGGCCGCTGCAGCGCTTCGAGCTGCACCCCGCCGACTGCGACGCCGGCGCGGTCAGCCGCTGCTGGAGCGATCTGCTGCGCAGTGCGCTGCGCAGCCGCCATCCGGTGACGCTGGGCCAGGCCGCGGCCATCGCACGCCGCCTCGGCACGCGGCCTGCCACGGCCGCAGGATGAAGAACCCGTCGCCCGCCTCGCCCCATGCCGTGCTCGTCGCCGGCGCCGCCGGTTTCGTCGGCAGCCATCTCTGCGACCGCCTGCTCGAGCGCGGCTGCCGCGTGCTCGCGCTGGACGACCTGTCCTCGGGCGACGTGCGCCACGTCGAACACCTGCGCCGCCACCCGGCGTTCCGCTTCGTGCGCCACGACATCACCGAGCCGCTGCCCACCGAGGCCCGCGACTGCGAGCGCATCTTCAACCTCGCCTGCCCTGCCAGCCCCGCGTACTACCAGCGCCACCCGGTGGCCACCGTGCTGTCCAGCGCGGTCGGCGCCTGGCGGCTGCTGGAAGTGGCGCAGCAGACCGGCGCCCGGCTGCTGCACGTCTCCACCAGCGAGGTCTACGGCGACCCCCAGGTGCATCCGCAGTCCGAGGGCTACTGGGGCCACGTGAACCCGATCGGCCCGCGCGCCTGCTACGACGAAGGCAAGCGCTGCGCCGAGGCGATGTGCCTGGCCTACGCCAGCGAGCGCGGCGTCGCGGTGCGGCTGGCGCGGCTGTTCAACTGCTACGGCCCGCGGCTGCGGCCGGGTGACGGCCGCGTCGTCAGCAACTTCATCGTCCAGGCGCTGGCCGGGCGGCCGCTGACGGTCTACGGCGACGGCCGCCAGACCCGCAGCTTCTGCTACGTCGACGACACCGTCGACGGCCTGCTGCGGCTGATGGACGCCGGCTTCAGCGGCCCGGTGAACCTGGGCAACCCGCAGGAGCGCACGATGCTCGACCTGGCCGAACGCGTGCTGCGCCTGACCGGCAGCCGCTCGCGCCTGGTCTTCGAGCCGCTGCCGGCCGACGACCCGACGCGGCGCTGCCCCGACATCACGCTGGCGCGCCAGCGCCTGGGCTGGGCACCGCAGGTGGCGATCGACGACGGCCTGGCGCGCACCATCGAGTACTTCCGCGCGCTGTCGGCCGAGGCCGGCGCGCGCATCGCCGCTCAGGGCAGCGTCTCGCCGTCGGCGGCGTACTCCTTCAGCCGGTTGTAGAGCGTCTTCAGGCTGATGCCCAGCACGGCGGCCGTGCGCTCCTTCTGGTGCTTGTAGTGGCGCAGCGTGGCCTCGATCAGCGCCCGCTCGGCCTGGGCCATCGAGGTGCCGATGGGCAGCGTGACGACCTCCATCTGCGGCACCGAGGTCGCCGGCCGGGCCTCGGCCGGCGCCGCCGGGGCCGCGGCGGCGGGCGGCTCCGACGCCACGGCGCCGCTGCCGCGCGGCAGCCACTGTTCGTCGATCACGTCGCCTTCGGCCATCACGTAGGCGCGCTGCACCGCGTTGCGCAGCTCGCGCACGTTGCCCGGCCAGTGGTAGGCCGAGAGCTGCTCGAGGGCCTCGGCGCTGAGTTCGCGCCGCCGCCCTTCCTGCTCGTTGATGCCGTCCAGGAAGTGCTGCGCCAGCAGGCCGACGTCGGACAGGCGTTCGCGCAGCGGCGGCAGCTCGATCGGGAAGACGTTGAGCCGGTACAGCAGGTCCTCGCGCAGCCGGCCGGCGGCCACCGCCTGGTACGGCGGGCGGTTGGTCGCGGCGATGATGCGCACGTCGGCCTCCTGGCTGACGGTCGAGCCCACGCGCATGAAGCGCCCGGTCTCCAGCACGCGCAGCAGCTTGACCTGCAGCTCCAGCGGCATCTCGGTGATCTCGTCGAGGAACAGCGTGCCGCCGTTGGCGCGTTCGAAGAAGCCCAGGTGCTGGCGGTCGGCGCCGGTGAAGGCGCCCTTCTCGTGGCCGAAGATCTCGCTTTCGATCAGGTTCGGCGAGATCGCGCCGCAGTTGACCGCCAGGAACGGCCGCTGGCGGCGGCGCGACAGGTCGTGCACGGTCTGCGCGACGACCTCCTTGCCGGTGCCGCTCTCGCCGGTGATGAACACGGTGACCGCGGTGCCGGCGACGCGCGAGATCTGCTGGTACACGCGCAGCATCGGCGCCGACTGGCCCCAGAGGTGGCCGAAGCGCCCGCGTGTGGCGAGGTCGGCGTTCAGCGTCTCGACCTCGGCCTTCAGCGCCGAGGGCTTCATGAAGCGCGCGAGCACGCCTTCGAGCTGGCGCATCGCGATCGGTTTGACGAGGTAGTCGGCGGCGCCCAGGCGCAGGGCCTCGATCGAGGTGTCGAGGCTGGCGTGGCCGGTGATCAGCACGATCTCGGAGTTGGCGATCAGCTGCGGGTCGGCGAACAGGTCCATCCCGCTGCCGTCGGGCAGGCGCAGGTCCAGCAGCACCAGGTCGGGCTGCTGCATCGCGATCTGGCGTCGTGCGTCGCGCAGGGTGTGCGCGACGGCGACCGTGAAACGCTCGCCGGCGACGAGCTCGCGCAGGGTCGTGGCCGAATCGACATCGTCGTCCACGATCAGGGCATGGTGCATCGGCATGGAGTTCGGGCGCCTCGTGAGCGCCGTGGGGGTGTCGCGGAGCGCCCGATCATCGGTGACGGCGACGTCCAGGCCGGTGGCCCCTCCGACGGCCTTGTATCGAACTGTGTCCAGCGGCGCTCGCGGGCACGCTGCAGGCTGGCGAATCGCGTTTCACCGGCATCTCGCCAGGGCGCCGGCGACAAGCGCGCCGCCGGCGGGCTGAGGGCGCAGAGGGGACTCAGTGGCGTGCCGGCATCGGCGGCGGCGGTGCGCCGGGTTCTTCGATCGGCGGCAGCTCGGTCGGCGACGGCGGCTCGATGATCTCCGGCGGGATGCCGTCCGGACGCGGCGGCGGTGCTTCCGGCGGCGGCGGAACGGTCTCAGGAAGCGGCTGCGGAACGTGCAGCCGCAGCGCGGCGGCGGGTTGGAACGCGGACGGGATCATCGGGGTCTCCAATGGGAGCCGTCGCAGGGCAAGTGCTGTGCCGGGTGCGACGATTGCCCGTCGTCGCCATGAACACCTCTTCGCGCCCCTTCCGTCCCGGCGAATCGCTGCCGGCCGCCCATGTCCCCGACCTCGCCGAGGCCGATGCCTCGGTGGCCGGTGAAGAAGATCCCGGCGCGGCGGTCGACGACGGCGCCGCTGGTCCGCCGGTGCCGGACGTGCCGGTCGAACCGAAGCCGCGCCCACCGGGCGCGGCCTGACGCCGCGGCGTCGTTCAGCGGCTGGCGGCGGAGGCCGGGTCCATCGCGGAGCCGGCCGTGCTGTCCGAGCCCATCGTGCCGGAGCCGGCGGTGCTGCTCGGCATCGTCGTCGTGCCGGTGCCTGTTCCGGCCGGCGTCGTCGTCGTGCCGGTCGCCGGCGTGGTGGGTTCCGGCGTGCGGCGTTCGCAGGCCGTCAGCGTGAGGACGGCGGCGGCCGCCAGGGCGGAGAGCGTCGCCATGCGGCGCGCGGTCGTGGGAAGCGTCATCGGGATTTCCTGTCGTTGTGATGGCCGCTGAGCAGCGGCGAACGACGCCCGCCGGTGGCGGGCGTCGGCGAAGCGGGCGAACTCAGACCGGGCGGGCGTAGCCCGGGGCCGTGGAGATGGGGGGCGCCGAAGCGTGCACACGCGGCTTGGGCGTGCGTGCCAGTTCCAGCAGCCCCAGCAGCCAGGGCGCGCCGATGATCCAAAGCGGCAGGAAGCCGCCCCAGTTGCCGTTCATGTCCATGTCGAACTCCTTGACGGCCGACCGTGGCCGCGATGCACCAGGACGGCAACGCGCGTGCCCAGCGGCACGCGAGGCCGCCAAGGTGTCACGGCGTCGATTCCGCTCACGTCACAGAGGTCTGGTTGCAAACGCGGCGCGTTCAGCGCGACGCCTGCACCTTCTGCCGCAGCGCCCGCGCGCCTTCCAGGTGCTCGCGCAGTGTCGGCAGCGTCTTCGTCGCGAAGGCCTTCAGCTCGGCGTCGTCGCCGCGCTTGCTCTGCTTCTCGAACAGCTCGACGGTGCTCTCGTGGTCCTCGACCATCGCCTTGGCGAACTCCTGGTCGAAGTCCGCGCCCTTGAGCTTGCCCAGGCGCTCCATCGTGCGCCGCTGGTGGCGGTCGGACTCGGTCGGCGTGCCGACGCCGCGGGCCACCGCCAGGCGGTTGACCTGTTCGTTGGCCCCGGTGTGGTCGCGCACCATGAGCTCGCCGTACTGGCGCACGGCGTCGCTGCCGCCGCGTTCGCGCGCCATGTTGCCCAGCGCCACCTCGGCCATGCCGCCGGCGGCGGCCTTCTCCAGGAAATGGCGGTCGCCGCGGCTGACGTCGCGGTGGGCCGGCGCGGCCGCGGAGGCGGTGGCCGCCGGCGGGGCCGCCGTCTGGGCCCCGGCGGTGCCGGCCAGGGCGGCGACGGCGGCGATCAGGGCGAAGCGGAGCGTGCGGGTGTCATTCATCATCGGGTCCTCGTGTCGTTCGGACCCTGGGCAGGCAATCGCCGTGCGCGGCCTCAGCTTTCCTGGGCCGCAGGCTGCGGCGCCAGACCGTGATCGACGAGCAGCGCCTGCAGGGTCGCCGGGTCCAGCGGCTTGACGAGGTAGCCGTCGAAACCCGCTCGGGCGGCGGCGTCGCGGTCGGCTTCGGTGTTGTAGCCGGTCAGCGCGAACAGCCGCGTCGTCGCGCCGCCGGCGCGGGCCGCGGCGGCCAGCGCATGGCCGTCCAGGCCCGGCAGGCCGAGGTCGACCAGCGCCAGGTCGGGCACCTCGCGCCGGATCGCCTCCAGGCCCGACGGGCCGTCCGCTGCGGTGGAGACGGCGTGGCCCTCGAGCTGCAGCAGCGCCGCCAGCATCTCGCGGCTGTCGCTGTTGTCCTCGACGATCAGCACGCGCAGCGGCCGGCCGGCCGGGGCCGCGAGCGCCGGCGCGCCAGGCGCACGGTGAACACCGAGCCGCCGAGCTCGCCGCCGTTGGCCGCGTCGACCTCGCCGCCGTGCAGCGCGACGATCTGGCGCACGATCGCCAGGCCCAGGCCGACGCCGCCGGAGGCCCGGTCGATCGGCCGCGAGCCCTGGGAGAAGGAGTCGAAGACGCGCGGCAGCAGCTCGGGCTCGAGCCCCGGGCCGTCGTCGGCGACGACGATCAGCGCCTGCGCCGCTTCGGCCCGCACCGCCAGCCGCACGCGCCCGCCGGCCGGCGTGTACTTGCAGGCGTTGTCCAGCAGGTTGGCGACGACCTGTTCCAGCCGCACCTCGTCGCCCTCGACCCACACCGGCTCGGCGCGCAGCTCGATCGCCAGCTCGCTGCCGCGGCCGGCGGCCTCGAAGTGGTCCAGCACGTGACGCGCGAGCGCCGACAGCTCCACCGGCCGGCGGTCGATGCTGAGCTTGCCCGAGGCCAGGCGGGTGGCGTCGAGCAGGTCGTCGACCATCCGGCGCAGATGCCGGGTCTGGCGATGCACGACCTCGGTGGCGCGGGCGCGGTCCCCCGGCGCGCTGTGCGGCCAGGCGAGCACCTCGGCGGCCGAGGCGATGGCGCTCAGCGGATTGCGCAGCTCGTGGCCGAGCATCGCGATGTACTGGTCCTTGGAACGGCTGGCCGCTTCGGCGATCGAGCGCGCGCGGCTCTCGCTGGCCAGCGCACGCGCCTGGGCCTCGTCGCGTGCGCGTCGCGCCTCGGCGGCCTCCTGCACCTTCTGCCGAACGGTGTCGGCATCGACTTGCGACAGGCGGGCATCGGCGGCGTCGTCATCGCCCCCGGCGATGCCGGCGGCCATCTCCAGCACGCCGCTCATCGCGCCGGCGATGCGGTTGCTGATGACCGCCGCCAGCAGCAGCGCGGCCACGGTCGCCGCGGCCAGCGAAACGACGGTGACCAGGGTCGTCTTGCGCACCGTGCCGTCGAGCACCGCGACCGGGGCGCCGCTGGCCAGCACCCAGCCCGTCGAGCGCAGCCGGCTGAAGGCGCTGAAGTAAGGCGTGCCGTCGAGGCTGCGCCCGGTGAGCACGCCGTCGTCCTGGCCGTGCGTAGCCTGGCGGAACTGCGGCGGCGAGGCCTCGCCCACCCAGACCTCATGGTCCAGCGTGCGCGCGACGATGCGGCCGTCACGGTCGCTGAGCGTCACCGTGCCGGGCCCGGGCACGGCGTAGCGCCGCAGGAAGGCGATCCATTCCCGATCGCCGACCGTCACCACCAGCACCGAGCCGCCGGGCTGGACCGGCACCGCGATGTAGCTGCGATGGCCGGTTTCGCCGTCGCCGAGCAGGCCCGAGACGAAGGCCGCGCCGGACTCGCGCACGCCTTCGACGACCGTGGCCGGAACCGGTGCTTCGTCGTGGGCGTCGCGGCTCAGGCGCCACAGCGGTGGCGCGCCGGGCGCCGCCAGCAGCGTGATCGAGCGCCAAAGCGGCTGGCTGGCGAAGAGCGCCGCGGCGTCGGACCGGTCGACGAGTTCGCCGCCTGCGCCTCGGTCCTCCGCCAGTCGCGCCAGCACGCTGAGGCTGGACTCCACCTGGGAGTCCAGCGCCAGCCTCAGGGCGGTGACGCGTTCGCGCAGCCGCTCCTCCTGTTCGTGGCGCTGCACCGACTGCAGCTGAACCAGCGTCGCCCCGGCCAGCAGGGCGATCGGCACGACGAGGGCGACGACCAGCGCGAGCAGCTGCGAACGGATGCGCACCGCGTCAGCGCCCCGGGGCGCGGCACGGGCCGCACGGGGCAAGGACCTCGCCGGCGAAGGCGCGACGAACGGACAGACGCATCGAGAGCCTCCTGCAGCAGCTGCGGACGGGACAGCGTGGACTGACGAGTATCGTGCAGCGGCGGCCGCCTCGCCCCGCCCGTCCCGGTGTCGCGCGGGGTTGCCTCGTGGGCCGGCCGCTGCAGGAAGCTCGCGAAGGGGCTTGGTCACGCGATGCTGCAGCGCAGCATGACTCTGGTATAAAGGGTTAACCCTTAACCGGACCACCACCATGAACCGCGCCCTGCTCCTCTTCGCCGCCTCCGTCGTGGCCATCGCCGCGGCCCAGGCCGCCGACCTCGGTTACCACCCTGCCCTGTCCAAGACGCGTCCGACGCCGGCCGGCATCGACGCCTCGACCTTCATCCCGGGCCATCCGGCGCGCGGTGCCGCCGGTCAGGCGCCCCAGGCCGCCCAGGCGACGGTCTCCCAGGCCCCGGCCTCGGCTCCCCAGGCGCACTGAGCGGGGCCGCGGTGCGCGTCGCCGTCGCTGTCGAACCATCGGGCCAGATCTCCGGCCACGCCGGCCAGTGCCGTCACTGGTGGGTCTACGACTGCCAGGCCGGCGCCGCGCTGCCCGAACCGCAGGCGGTCGAACTCGCCCGCGAGCAGCTGCCGCACCATTTCAAGGACGACGGGCCGCACCCGCTGCGCGGCTGCGAGATCCTCGTCGTCGGCAGCGCCGGCGAGGGCTTCGTGCGCCACATGGCCGCTTGGGGCGCCGAGGTGGTACGCACCGGCGAACGCGATCCGCGTCGTGCGCTCGAACAGCTGATCGCCGGCGAGGCCTTGCCGGACACGCGGCCGGACCTGTCGCTGGTGCTCTGCAAGCTGCGCGACCTGTTCTCGCGCCACTGAGGCTTGACCGGGTCGCGGGGCCGGCTCAGCATCGGGCCACCTCCTTGAGGGCGCCAAGACGATGAGCACGCCACTGACGGGCCTGTCCCGGTTCTGTTTTGCCGCGCTGTTCGCGCTCGCCGTGCCGCTGGGCGGCTGCGCCGCCGCGTCGGCCGAGGCTCGCGTGAGCGTCTACACCTCGGCCGGCACGCGCCAGTGCGAACCGGCAGCCACCGACCCGATGCCTGCCGCCCTGGCGCGGCTCGCGGCGGCAGGCGTCGAAGCGAGCGCGCCGCGCTGCGGCCACGACGGCCGCATCCGTGCCGCGATGTGCGGCATGTCCGACGGGCGCATCCTCGTCGTCGACGTGCCCGCCGCGGCGCTGGTGAAGGCCAAGGAACTGGGCTGGCGGCCGCTCGCCGACCTGCCCGACGCGACGGTCGACCGCTGCGCCTGAGGCGACGCCCGCCGGGCGTCAGTGCAGCAGCTCGAAACGCGAGGCCCAGCGGCTGCGGCCGTCGGCGCCGACGCGGCGTGCCGCGCTGCGATCCTCGTGGAACGCGCGGCCGCTGACCACCACCACCAGGTTCGGGTTCTGCGACACCGCGCGGGCGCGGGCGATGGCCTGTGCCAGCCGGTCGAGGCGGTGCGAGCGCCGGAACGACGGACTCAGCGACACGCAGAGCACGTCGTAGTGCCGCGCCGCCACCAGCGACTGCAGTGCGGCGTCGGTCTCGGGGTACTCGGACTGCGGCAGCCAGCCGGCCTGCCACAGCGACTCGGCATCGAGGGCCGCGCCCAGCATGTGCGGTTCACCGGGCAGCGGCACGACCAGCGCGGCACGGCCGGCATGGCCGGCGACACGCGTGCCCGCGCCGTCGATCTGGCGCAGTTCGGACAGCAGCCGGCACAGGCCGATGGTGACGTCGGCCTCGCTGCAGTCGTCGGCCGCCCAGCGGTCGCCCAGGCGGCGTGCCGCCGGTTCGACGAGGTCGGTGAACAGCCGGTGCAGCGAGCCGTGGCCGGCGTAGTGCTCGCACAGCAGTTCGCGCACGCCGGCGCCGGTGGGGCCGATCAGGCGCCGCGCGAGTTCGACCGCGCGACGTTCGTCGACGCAGGCCGGCAAGGACTGGTGCCAGGCGACCAGCCCGGGCAGCAGCACCGACTCGATCAAACGCATCACGTCGGCCTGGCTGCGGCCGACGGCCGACGGCGCGCCGAGCCGGACCGCCATCGGCATCGCCGGCGAAGTGCAAGGTGTCAGGGCCAGGGGGCCGCCCGCGAACGCCGAGACGCCCATCGGCAGCGGGATCACCGCGGTGCGCCGGCGCGACGCATTGCTGCGAAGCTGATACCAGGCGCGCGCAAGGCGGTCGGCTGGGCCTTCGAGCCAGTTTGCCGCGCGTTGGGCGCCTTGCCACAGAGCCGATATCAGGCGGCGGGCCTGTCTCTGCGGTGACGGCTCCAATGCGGGCGCAGGTCCGGTGCTGCGTTCCGTCATGTCCCAATCCTAATCAGGAATGCCGAGCCGGCATGGGGTTGAAGCAAACACTTATCACTTTCCCTGAGAGGCAGGCGCGGCACGTCCCGGCACACGGAATGTGATGCCGTCGGACGGGATTCGCCCGCTTCGGCAAAACCATCGGCTCCGCTATCGTCGCCGTCGTGCCTTCCGACTCCGACAAGCCCCGCTCTCCCGCCGTGCGCCCGGCCGCGCTTCGCTGGCGCGACACCCTGCTGCAGCTCTCGGCCTGGGCTTCGCTCTCGCTGGCGCTGGCCGCGGTGGCGGCGGCCTGGTTCGCCTACCGCTGGCTGGACCCGACGCCCGAACGCCGCATCGTGATGGCCAGCGGTCCGGCCCAGGGGGCATACGACGAGTTCGCTCGCCGCTACGTGCCCCTGCTGAAGGCGCACGGCGTGGATCTGCGCATCGTCGCGACGCGCGGCTCGGACGACAACCTGCGGCTGCTGCGCGACCCGGCCTCGGGCGTGCAGGTGGGCTTCGTCCAGGGCGGCGTGGACCCGCGCGCCGCCGGTGATGGCGACGGGCTGATGTCGCTGGGCACCGTCGCCCACGAGCCGCTGTGGGTCTTCTACCGCGAGGCGAGCGCCCGTCCCTTCGGCCGGCAGGGTCTGAGCCGGATCGCGCAGATGAGCGGCTGGCGAGTCGAGATCGGCCCGGACGGCGGCGGCACCGCGCCGCTGTGGCGCCAGCTCGTCGCGGCCAACGGCGTCGATCCGGCGGCGATGCACCTGGACAACCGGCCGACGGTGTTCGGCGTCGTCGAACTCGTCGAAGGCCGTGCCGACGCGCTGGCCATGGTTTCGGCCGCTGACGCGCCGCTCGTGCAGTACCTGCTGCGCGCGCCGGGCATCCGCCTGCTCGACTTCGACCAGGCCCAGGCCTATGCGCGCCGCTTCCCCTTCCTGCATGCGCTGGTGCTGCCTCGCGGCGTCGTCGACCTGGCGCGCGACGAACCGCCGGCGGACCTTCATCTCGTCGCCACCAACGCTTCGCTGGTCGCACGCGAGGACCTGCACCCGGCGCTGGTGCAGTTGCTGGTCCAGGCCGAGCGCCAGGCCCACGGCGGTGCCGGCTGGCTGCACTCGCCCGGCGACTTCCCGCAGGCGGTCAGCGCCGAATGGCCCTTGTCGCCTGAAGCCGACCGCTACGCCCGCAACGGCCCTCCCTGGCTGCAGCGCTACCTGCCGTTCTGGCTGGCGAACTTCGTCGACCGGATGTGGATCGTGCTGCTGCCGTTGCTGGCGGCGCTGATCCCCTTGTCGCGCGTGCTGCCGCCGCTGCTGACGATGCGCTTTCGGTCCCGGGTGTACCGCTGGTATGCCAACCTGCGTGAACTCGAACAGGCGATCGAACGGCCCGACGCCGAGTTCGGCCGGCTGCACGCCGAACTCGACCGCATCGACGCCCAGATCGCGCGCATCGGTCTGCCGCTGGCCTACACCGGCGAGCTCTACGACCTGCGAAGCCACGTGCAGCTGGTGCGCAAGCGTCTGCTCGCCCGAGCCGCGGCCTGCGCCGAACCGGCCGATCGCTGAGCACGAGCCGGGCACCGCGATTGCCCATGGGACGGCCCGGCCGTTCCGCCATGCCGGACCCGCCATCGCACTGCTTCGAGGCCGCCATGGACGAGCGATCGAACCCGATCCGACATCACGCCAGCGCTCCGCCGATCTTCCTGCCGGCCGGTCACGTGGGGCCGGTGCTGCTGCCGGGCACGAACCGTGAGGTCTGGTGGACCGGGCGCGTGGCGATCGGGCTGCGCTACGAGCGCCCGCCGCGCGCCGAGCCGATGGGGCGATCGGCGCTCTGGGTGCAGGTGTTGATGCTGGCCTGGGCGCGCCGCCGGGGCCGCCTGGCCAAATCCGAGCGTTGCTGAGCATTCACCGGGCCCTGCAGGCGCCTTCGGCGCCTTTCAGCACGGCATCGACGGCGTCCTGGTGCGCCGCACCCGCGGCGTGGCGGGCGTGCCGAGCCCGGCGTGGCGCCGCAGCATGCGCAGGATGCTGCAGACGGTCTCGCGCCACGGGAGTTCATGCGTCAGCCGGTTGAGCGCGACGATGGCCGCCAGCCGCTCGTCCTCGGGCGCCGATGCGCCGCGGCAACGCAGGTTCGACGCGATCCCGTTCGGATCGCTCAGCACCACCACCCCCGGGCGCACCTCGGTCCAGGCCCAGCTCGCGGCGACTTCGACGCCGTCGACCGTGGCCGCCCAGACGGTGTCGCCGCTCCAGTGAGCCGCCTTTTCGCACGGCGGTTCGACGCGTGTGCCCATGTGCCACCACGCCGGCCATTCGGCTGGGTCCTCAGGCATGTACCATTCGCGAACCGGCCACAACCGGATCATCCAGGGTTCAACGCAAACCGAGCCCATTACATCACCGTCCGCGAAGGAGTTCGCCGGTGCCCGAACCCGTATAGGCGAGGACTCCGGCTTGTTGGTCAACGCGATGAAATACCAGGATTACCTGGACATTGGCACCGCCGGCGATCGTGCGACGTTCGAATCCCGCCTCGTGCGTTTTGCCCAGAACCTCGAGTTCCCGATCGTCCAGGCCGTGCTGATGGTCAAGCGCCCGTCGCAGCCTTCGCTGGTGGCGCGCATCGGCAACCTTCCGCGCAGCTTCCAGGAGGCGTCGATGGACGAGGCTGACTCGCGTCGCGACCCCGTCCTGCAGCGCCTGCTGACCGCCAGCCTGCCGTTCATCTACGACCAGGAGACCTACGTGCACGCCGGTGCCGGCGACCTGTGGGAGACCCAGGCCTTCCACGGTTTTCGCACCGGCATCTCGATGTCGCTGCACATGCCCGGTGGCCGGCAGTTCCTGTTCGGCGTCGACCGCGACCAGCCGCTGCCAGCCGACGATCGCGACCTGACGCGGCTGATGGCTGACCTGCAACTGCTGGCCGTGCACGCGCAGGAGACCGCCGCTCGCGTGATGCTTCCGCGTTCCGCCTACGGCACGTCGGGCGTGCCCAAGCTCACGCCGCGGGAGCGCGAGGTGCTGCTCTGGACGCGCGAAGGCAAGTCTGCCTGGGCGATCGGCCAGATCCTGTCCATGAGCGAACACACGGTCGTCTTCCACCTGCGCAACGCGATGACAAAGCTCGAGGTCTCCAGCAAGCACAGCGCCGTGCTGAAGGCGATGGAACTCGGCCTGCTCTGACGCCGCTGCGGGGCCGACAGGCCGCCCTCCGGATGAAAAAAGAGGCGTCGCCCACCGGGGGCGACGCCTGATGCGAGTGCGCTGGAGGGACGAACGCTCCCGCATCGAAGGCCCGGGTCGTGATCACCAGCACTTGCCGGGCGCAGAAACCATGACGCGTCTGCGTCGAATTCCAGCGGAGCGAAGATCGAAGGACTTCACGGTTCCGCCGGAATTTGTTCAGTCATTCAAAGGCCGCCGGTACGCGGAAAGCCGAAGAGTTCTGCAATGATGTCCCACATAATCGCCTCCATTAGCCGCCGAATTGGCGGAGAATTCGTTGAAGCGAATTCCATCAGGCGAGCGCCGTTTTGAGACCTACAAACCTTTGCAGGTGGCGTGGGGCGAACGTGTGCAGACGCGCACGGACGGGCGCAGGCTAGCCCGGCGGGGCTTTGCGCCGCCGGAGGCTCGGAAGGAGATCGAAGGGTGTCTCCCGGCGCTAGAGCCGCGGCGAGAGCCCGGCACCTGCGCTGCAGGGCGGGCAACGCGCGCCGAGGTGGCGCGCGGCAGCCGGCGTGGCGGCCGGCTGGAGGAGCGTCAGGCGATCAGCCGAACGCGCAGGAGCCGGGGCCGCCGGCGCGGCCGCAGCCGGCGCAGGGGCTCGGCGGCGCTTCGGGGGCCGACTTTCCGGTGGCAAATACCGACAGCTGCTTTTCCAGCGTCGTGGAATGGCAGTGCGGACATTCGGGAATGGTGTCCGAGCGAACCAGCGCCTCGAAGTGCTGGCCGCATTCCTGGCAGGCGTATTCGTAGAGTGGCATCGTCAAATGTGATGACGCAGCGCTGAGACTGCGAAGCCTTCTATTGTGATGCGTGCCGTGGCGCCGAAGATCCGAAAAAAGCAAAAGGCCCGGTATCTTGCGATACCGGGCCTCGGCTTTTTAATGGTCGGGGTGGCGGGATTCGAACTCGCGACCCCTTGCACCCCATGCAAGTGCGCTACCAGGCTGCGCTACACCCCGACGAAGCCTTGCAGTATACATCAGACCAAGCGCTTGTGAATCACGGCGTGAGCAATTCGCGGATCGACAGCAGTTCGGCGCGCAGATGCTCGGCTCCGTCCGGCCAGCGGTCGAGCCCATCGCACAGCGGCGCCGGCGGCGCTTCCGCCAACTCTGCGAGACCGTCGAGGGCCTCGTCCAGGTCCGCTGCCGCGCCAGCCTCCTGGGCGTCGAGTGCCGCGGCACGCGCGGCCGAATGCCCTTCGGCGAGGCGGTTGCGCGCCCCGCTGATCGTGAAGCCCTGGTCGTAGAGCAGTTCGCGGATGCGCCGGATCAGCAGCACCTCGTGGTGCTGGTAATAGCGGCGGTTGCCCCGCCGCTTCATCGGCTTGAGCTGCGTGAACTCCTGTTCCCAGTACCGCAGCACGTACGGCTTGACGCCGCAGAGCTCGCTCACCTCACCGATGGTGAAGTAGCGCTTGGCGGGAATGGAGGGGAGCGTTTTCTCCATTGAAAACAACAGGATCGACGCGGGATCGAGACTTTACTCGAAGTCCCCTTCGGCCGGCGTGTCGCCTTGCACGATCGCCTTCAACTTGTGACTGGCGTGGAAGGTGACGACGTTGCGCGCCTTGATCGGGATGAGCTCGCCGGTGCGCGGGTTGCGGCCCGGGCGCGGCGCCTTGCGGCGGATGTTGAAGTTGCCGAAACCCGAGAGCTTGACGTCGTCGCCTTCGACGAGCGTGCCGTGCACGATCTCGAAGAAGGCTTCGACCATGTCCTTGGACTCGCGCTTGTTCAGGCCCAGCCGGTCAAACAGCAGGTCGGCCAGCTCGGCCTTCGTCAGGGTCGGCGTCTCCAGCGACGGCAGGATCACGCGTTCCTTCGGTGCGGTGTCGGTCATGACGATTCTCGGCTAGGGCTCAGCTGCGCAGGCGCGCGCCGCAGGCGGCCTGCACGCGTTCGACGGCGGCGGCGACGGCGGCTTCGATGCGTTCCTCGGTCAGGGTCGCCGCCGGGTCCAGCAGTTCCAGGCGCACGGCCAGGCTGCGTTCACCCGCGGCAAGACCGCCACCCGGTTGCGCCGGCTTGTAGAGATCGAACAGCGTCGCCTGGCGCACCAGGGCGTCGGCTCGCAGCGCGGCGATCAGCGCGTCGTGACGCACGCCCTCGCCCACCACCAGCGCCAGGTCGCGCCAGACGGACTGCTGGCGCGATAGCGGCTCGACGTTCGGCAGAGGACGTTCGAGCAGCGCCGCGGCTTCGAACTCGAAGACCACCGGGGCTTGCGGCAGTTCGTACGCCTGGCGCCACTTCGGATGCAGCTCGCCGACGAAACCGACGGCACGGCCGTCGACCTCGACGCGCGCGCAGCGCCCCGGATGCAGCGCCGGGTGCTCGGCGGCGACGAAGACCGGCTTGCGCGGCGCGAACAGCGCCTCGACATCGGCCTTGACGTCGAAGAAGTCGACCGGGCGCTCCTTCTGCCCCCATTGCAGCGGCGCGACGCCGCCGTAGGCCAGGCCGGCCACACGCAGCGGCTGGGCGACGCCGGCCACGGCCAGCGGGCCGTCGACCACCGTCGGGTCGCGGCGGAAGACGCGGCCGATCTCGAAGACCCGCACGCGCGTCGCCTTGCGCGCCAGGTTGCCGCGCAGCACGGCGACCAGGCTGCCTATGAGGCTGGATCGCATCACGGCCAGCGGCGCGGCGATCGGGTTCAGCACCTTGATCGGGTCGGTGTTGCCGGCCAGCTCGCGCTCCCAGCGTTCCTCGACGAAGCTGAAGTTGATCGTCTCCTGGTAGTCGAGCGCGGCGACCGCCCGCTGCAGCGCCGAGGCGCTGCGGCGCGCCTCGGGGCGCACGCGCGCCGTCACCGGCGCCAGCGGCGGCGTCGCCGGCAGCTTGTCGTAGCCGACGACGCGCGCGACCTCCTCGATCAGGTCTTCCTCGATCTTCAGGTCGAAGCGCCAGCTCGGCGGCGTCACGGTCAGGCGGCCGGGTTCCTCGCTGAACTGCAGGCCCAGGCGGCGAAAGACCTCGGCGCACTGCGGCTGCGTCAGCGGCAGGCCGGTGACCTTGGCGGCACGCTCGACACGCAGCGTCACCGGCTCGGCCTTCGGCAGCGCCAGCGTCTGGTCGTCCATCGGGCCGGCTTCGCCGCCGCAGATGTCGATGATCAGCTGCGTGATGCGCTCGATGTGCTCGACGGTCAGCGCCGGGTCGACGCCACGCTCGAAACGGTGGCCGGCGTCGGTGCTGAAGTTGTAGCGCCGCGAACGGCCCTGCACCGCCTCGGGCCACCAGAACGCGGCCTCGACATAGACGTTCTTCGTGTCGTCGGACACCGCGGTGGCGTCGCCGCCCATGATGCCGGCCAGCGACTCGACCTGCACCGCGTCGGCGATGACGCCGACCTTGGCGTCCACGGTGATCGTGTTGCCGTTGAGCAGCTTCAGCGTCTCGCCTTCGCGGCCCCAGCGCACGACCAGCTTCTCGTGGATCTTGTCGAGGTCGAAGATGTGCGACGGGCGGCCGAACTCGAACATCACGTAGTTCGAGATGTCGACCAGCGCGCTGACGCTGCGCTGGCCGCAACGCGCCAGGCGGTCGACCATCCACTGCGGCGTCTTGGCCTTCGTGTCGACGCCACGCACGACGCGGCCGGAGAAGCGGCCGCACAGGTCGGCCGCCTGCACCTCGACCGGCAGGCGCTGGTCGTGCGCCGGCACGACGGGGGCGATGGCCGGCGTCACCAGCGGCGTGCCGGTCAGCGCCGAGACCTCGCGCGCGATGCCGTAGACGCTCAGTGCGTGCGCCAGGTTGGGCGTGAGCTTGAGCGTGAAGACGGTGTCGTCGAGCTTCAGGTATTCGCGGATGTTCTGGCCCACCGGCGCGTCGGCCGGCAGTTCGAGCAGGCCGCCGTGTTCATCGGCGATCTTCAGCTCGCGCGCCGAGCACAGCATGCCGAAGCTCTGAACGCCGCGCAGCTTGCCGACGCCGATCTTGAACGGCTTGCCGTCCTCGCCGGGCGGCAGCACCGCGCCGACGGTGGCCAGCGGTGCCTTCAGACCGGCGCGGGCGTTGGGCGCGCCGCAGACGATCTGCAACGGCTCGGCGGCACCGATCGACACCTTGCAGACGCGCAGGCGGTCGGCCTGCGGATGCGGTTCGGCTTCGAGGATCTCGGCGACGACGATGCCGGTGAACGGCGGCGCCACCGGCTCCAGGCTCTCGACCTCTAGGCCGGACATGGTCAGCAGGTCAGCGAGCTGTTGCGTGCCGAGCGGGGGGTTGCAGAACTCGCGCAACCAGGATTCTGGGAACTGCATGCGGCTCTCGTCGGGTCAGCGGAACTGGGAAAGGAAGCGCAGGTCGTTGTCGAAGAACAGGCGCAGGTCGGGCACGCCGTAACGCAGCATGGCCAGGCGGTCCGGGCCCATGCCGAAGGCGAAGCCGATGTGGCGCTCGGGGTCGAGACCGAAGTTGCGCACGACGTTCGGGTGCACCTGGCCGGAGCCGGCGACCTCGAGCCAGCGCCCGGCCAGCGGGCCGCTGCGGAAGGCGATGTCGATTTCGGCCGAGGGTTCGGTGAACGGGAAGAACGACGGCCGGAAACGCACGTCGAAGTCGTCGGTCTCGAAGAACTGGCGGATGAACTCCGAGAAGACGAACTTCAGGTCCTTGAAGCTGACGTTCTCGCCGATCCACAGGCCTTCGCACTGGTGGAACATCGGCGAGTGCGTGGCGTCGCTGTCGACGCGGTAGGTGCGGCCCGGCGCGACGACGCGGATCTCGGGAATGGTCTTGCCGGCGGCCAGGTCGGCCGCGTGCTTCGCGGCGTGGGCGCGGGCGTAGCGCACCTGCATCGGGCTGGTGTGCGGACGCAGGTTGAGCCACCGGCCTTCGCTGTCCTTCAGGTCGACGTAGAAGGTGTCCTGCATCGAACGCGCCGGATGGTTCTCCGGGTTGTTCAGTGCCGTGAAGCTCATCCAGTCGGTCTCGATCTCGGGGCCCTCGGCGACATCGAAGCCCATCGAACCGAAGATCTGCTCGATGCGCTCGATGACGCGGCTCACCGGGTGCAGCCCGCCGACCGAGCGGCCGCGGCCGGGCAGCGTGACGTCCAGCGCCTCGGCGCGCAGCTGCACGGCGAGTTCGGCTTCGGCCAGGCGCTCGCGCGCGGCGCCGAGCTCGGTTTCGATGCGGACCTTGGCCTGGTTGATCTCGGCGCCGCGGGTCTTCTTCTGCTCGGGCGGCAAAGCGGCCAGGCCCTTCAGCAGTTCGGTCACGCGGCCGCTCTTGCCGAGGTAACGCGCCTTGGCGTTCTCCAGTTCGGCCGGGTTGGGCGCCGCGCCGAAATCGGCGACGGCGGCCTGCACCAGCGATTCGAGGTCGTTCATGTCGGCTTCAGTCTACGAAAGCCGTCGCGCCGCGACGGCTCGAGAAAACAAAAAAGGCCGCCTGGAAGGTGACGGCCTTTGGAACGCTCATGCCCCGGCGATGCCGGGGCCTGCGGGTCAAGCGAGCTGGGCCTTCACCTTGGCGACGATGGCGCCAAAGGCAGCCGGGTCGTTGACGGCGAGATCGGCCAGGACCTTGCGGTCGATGTCGATCTGGGCCTTCTTCAGGCCGGCCATGAACTTGCTGTAGGTGACGCCGAGTTCACGGCTCGCGGCGTTGATACGCGCGATCCAGAGCTGGCGGAACACCCGCTTGCGGGTACGACGGTCACGGTAGGCGTACTGGCCCGCCTTCATCACCGCCTGCTTGGCGATGCGGAAGACGTTCTTGCGACGGCCGCGGAAGCCCTTGGCCAGGGCCAGGATCTTCTTGTGACGGGCGTGAGCGGTGACACCGCGTTTGACGCGAGGCATTGTGTGGCTCCTTGTGCGTGCGTAAGAAGATTACAGACCAGCGAAGGGCAGCATCGCGGCGATGTGGCCCATGTTGGTCTCGTGCACGTTCGCGGCGCCACGCAGATGGCGCTTACGGGTCGTGGTCTTCTTCGTCAGGATGTGGCGCTTGAACGCCTGGCCCCGCTTGACGGTGCCACCCGGACGCACGCGGAAGCGCTTCTTGGCGCTGCTCTTGGTCTTCATCTTGGGCATGACTGCTCCTTCTAAGTGACCCCTGCAGGCGTCGCCGGAAGAATCCGGCGCGCTTGTCGGCCTGCAGCGGCTTCTGCTCCACCACCGCGGCGACCGACCGCGGCGGCGGAATTCCTGCAACTCAAACGGCCCGCGCCTTCACTTCCGCTTGGGCGCCAGCACCATGATCATCTGCCGGCCTTCGAGCTTGGGCATGTGCTCGACGACCGCCACGTCCGCCAGTTCGTCGCGGATCCGCTCCAGGAGGCGCATGCCGATGTCCTGGTGCGTGATTTCGCGGCCGCGGAAGCGCAGCGTGACCTTGCCCTTGTCGCCGTCCTCCGCGATGAAGCGGCGCAGGTTGCGCATCTTGATCGCGTAGTCGCCTTCGTCGGTACCGGGCCGGAACTTGACTTCCTTGACCTCGATGACCTTCTGCTTGGACTTGGCCTCGGCAGCCTTCTTCTGCTCCTGGTACTTGAACTTGCCGTAGTCCATCAGCCGACACACCGGCGGATCCGCAGTGGCCGCGATCTCGACGAGATCGACGTCCAGCTCGCCAGCCATGCGCAGGGCCTCCATCGTCGGGACGATGCCCAGGGGTTCGTTATTGACCCCGTTCAAGCGCACCTGCGGCGCCATGATCTCCCGATTCAGCCTGTGCTTGCGCTCCGCGTTGGGAGTGCGGCGATCCATGAACGTAGCGATGTGTCAACTCCTCGAGCGACCCGAAGGCGGCGGGCCGTCAATTCAAAACAGGGGTGCGGGCGGCGCTGGCAAGGCTCATACCTTGGCGGCGATGTCGCTGGCGATCTTCTGCTGGAAGTCTGCGAGAGGCATCACGCCCAGGTCGAGGTTGCCCCGCGCGCGCACGGCAACGGCCCCGTTAGCCTTCTCCTTGTCGCCGACGACCAGGATGAACGGGGCCTTCTGCACTGAGTGCTCGCGGATTTTATAGTTGATTTTCTCGTTGCGCAGGTCGAGCTGCACCCGCAGACCTTGTTTCTGCAGCGATTTCGCCACTTCGGCGGCATATTCGGCCTGCGCATCGGTGATCGAGGCGACGACCGCCTGCACCGGAGCCAGCCAGACCGGCAGCGCGCCGGCGTGCTGCTCGATCAGGATGCCGATGAAACGCTCCAGGCTGCCGACGATCGCCCGGTGCAGCATCACCGGGTGGCGGCGCGAGCCGTCCTCGGCGACGTACTCGGCGTCCAGGCGCTCGGCCATCGAGAAGTCGACCTGCATCGTGCCGCACTGCCACTGGCGGCCGATCGCGTCCTTCAGCGTGTACTCGATCTTCGGGCCGTAGAAGGCGCCGTCGCCCGGGGCGATGACGTAGTCGCAGCCCGAGCGCTTCAGGCTCTCGATCAGCGCGTTCTCGGCCTTGTCCCAGATCTCGTCGCTGCCGATGCGCTTGTCGGGGCGCGTCGCGACCTTGTAGAGGATGTCGGTGAAGCCGAAGTCGGCATAGACCTTCTGCAGCAGCGCCGTGTAGGCGACACACTCGTCGAGGATCATGTCCTCGGTGCAGAAGATGTGGCCGTCGTCCTGCGTGAAAGCGCGCACGCGCATGATGCCGTGCAGGCCGCCGGTGGGTTCGTTGCGGTGGCAGGCGCCGAACTCGCCATAGCGCAGCGGCAGGTCGCGGTAGCTCTTGATGCCCTGCTTGAAGATCAGGATGTGGCCGGGACAGTTCATCGGTTTCAGCGCGTAGTCGCGCTTCTCCGATTCCGTCGTGAACATGTTCTCGCGGTACTTGTCCCAGTGGCCGGTCTTCTCCCACAGCGCCTTGTCCAGGATCTGCGGGCCCTTGACCTCCTGGTAGCCGTTGTCGCGGTAGACACGGCGCATGTACTGCTCAACCTCCTGCCAGACGGTCCAGCCCTTGGGGTGCCAGAACACCGTGCCCGGCGAGTGCTCGTCGAGGTGGAACAGGTCGAGCTCGCGGCCGAGCTTGCGGTGGTCGCGCTTCTCGGCTTCCTCCAGCATGCGCAGATAGCCCTGCAGCTCGTCCTTGCTGGCCCAGGCCGTGCCGTAGATGCGCTGCAGCTGTTCGTTGGCCTGGTCGCCGCGCCAGTAGGCGCCGGCCACCTTCATCAGCTTGAAGTGCTTCAGGCGGCCCGTGCTCGGCACGTGCGGGCCGCGGCACAGGTCCTCGAAATCGCCTTCGCGGTACAGCGAGACGTCTTCGTTGCTCGGAATGCTGCCGATGATCTCGGCCTTGTAGTCCTCGCCCAGGCCCTTGAAATAGGCCACGGCCTCGTCGCGCGGCAGCACGCGGCGCACGACCGGCTCGTTCTTCGCAGCGAGCTCGGCCATGCGCTTCTCGATCGCCGCCAGGTCGTCCGGCGTGAACGGGCGCTTGTAGGCGAAGTCGTAATAGAAGCCGTTCTCGACGGTCGGGCCGATCGTCACCTGGGCCTCGGGGAACAGCTGCTTGACGGCGTAGGCCAGAAGGTGGGCCGTCGAGTGGCGGATCAGCTCCAGCGCGTCGGGGTCCTTCTCGGTGACGATCGCGAGCTGCGCGTCGCGCTCGATCGTGAAGCTCGTGTCGACCAGCTTGCCGTCGACACGGCCGGCCAGCGCGGCCTTGGCCAGGCCGGCGCCGATCGAGGCGGCGACGTCGGCGACCGTCAGCGGCGCCGGGTACTCACGCCGGGAACCATCCGGCAGGGTGATCTGGATCATGTTCAACCTCGGGAAAAGAAAAAGCACGGAACCAGGCCGCGCTTTGTCCGGAGAAAGGGAAGTCGCGGGACGCGCGGGGCTCAGACCTCGGTGGTGAACGGGGTAGTCCGCGGTGTCATAACCGTCATGCCTTTCTCGCCCTTGTAAGGTTGATGGGAGCCGGCATTTTAGCCCTCACGCCAGCGCAGCGGCATCCACGCCGCGGCCCGAGGTCACCAACTCGGCGAACTCGTCGGCCAGACGGCGGCTCTCGTCGACCGCGCGGCGCCAGACGCGCACCCGCCCTGCGAGGTCGTCGCCATAGGTCTTGAAGTCGGCCCGGTCGGGCAGCTTGCCGTTCGGCAGCGAGGCCACCCACTCGGGCGTCGGAGCCAGCACGACGACGTTGTCCAGCAGCGGCGTCGCGCGGTGGCGGCGCTTCCAGGCCTTGTCCAGCCA
Source organism: Rubrivivax gelatinosus IL144 (assembly GCF_000284255.1). Lineage (NCBI taxonomy): Bacteria > Pseudomonadati > Pseudomonadota > Betaproteobacteria > Burkholderiales > Sphaerotilaceae > Rubrivivax > Rubrivivax gelatinosus. The sequence goes on along the minus strand of NC_017075.1, from coordinate 2,588,114 downwards.
GCCCGGCACGACCTGCGGCTGGAAGTGCGGGTACAGCACCAGGCCGTCCTTCATCGCCGCGTAGCCCAGGTGCAGGTGGTAGTCGGTGATGCCGCCGTCCCAGTAGGCGCCGCGCGGGCCGCCCGGCACGTCGTGCACGGCGTCCAGCCAGAACGGGATCGAGCAGCTCGCCAGCACCGCCGGCGCGAGGTTGGCCGGGGTCAGCGTGCAGACGCGGCTCGGGTAGTCCGACAGCGCGAACGGCAGCGCGTCGCGCGGGTCGCTGAACACGACGCGCTCGATCCAGCCGCCCAGCGCGCGCCGGCTGGCGGCGTTGGCGACGAAGGCCGCCGCATAGCCCAGCGGCGTGCGCCAGCGCCCTTCCCTGCCGAGCAGATGGCGGCCCCGGCTCGTGAAGACGTGCAGCCGAAAACGCGGATGTGACAGAACTTGGTCAGCGCAAACGCCCAGTCGTGCGTTGACCGTATGTCCGAATGTTTCGCTGACCTGTCGCTTCGTCGGAGGTCGGCCCGGTTCGTGCTCGTAGTGTTGAGTGATGTAGTCCTCGGCCAGTGTCGCCAGCGCCGCGTCGGCGTCGGGCAGGCAGGCCGAAGCGAGTCTCCAGGAGCCGATCGATGCGCCGAGAAGGTGCACCGTCGGCCCCGCGTCGCGCAACCAATGTCCGAAGATGAAACGATCCAGCGGGTTGAGCACCAGCCCTTTGGGTCCACCCGCCGCTCCCGGCACCACCCGCACGTCGACCGCGCGCAGGCCTTGTTCCTGAAGCGCGCGCCGCGCCCGTGGCCCGGCGAAGAGTTGCAAAGCACGCATGGCCGGGATGCTAGGCCAGGTCTTGTTGCCAACGCTCACTGCCCGATACCCCCCTGCCCCGCGACGCGCGAACGCGGCGGCCCTATGTTCCCAGGCAATGCGAATTGATGCGACGCCCCTGATGCGCCGCAGCGGCCTGCTGCGTGCCTTGACGACCCTCGTGGTCGCCTTCTCGACCTTCTCCGCCACTGCGGCCTCGAAGGCCTTCGGTCTCGACGACGTGGCCCGCGAAGCCGAGGCGCTGGCGCGCCGGCCCTACCAGGAGCCGGCGCCGCTGCCGCCGGCGCTGGCGCAGCTCAGCTACGACGACTACCGCAAGGTCCGCTTCCGTCCCGACCAAGGTTTGTGGCGCGCCGAAGCGGCGCCGTTCGAGCTGCAGTTCTTCCACGTCGGCCGCGGCTTCACGCGGCCGCTGAAGCTGATGGAGATCGTCGACGGCCAGGCCCGGCCGCTGGAGATCCCGCGCTCGGCCTTCAGCGACGAGGGCGTGCTGCCGCCGTCCGAAGTCGTCTCCGGCATCGCCGGGCTGCGAGTGCACCACGCGCTGAACACGCCCAAGGTGATGGACGAGCTGATCGTCTTCCTCGGCGCGAGCTACTTCCGTGCGCTGGGGGCCGGCCAGCGCTACGGCGTCTCGGCGCGGGGCCTGGCGGTCGACACCGCCGGCGGCAACGGCGAGGAGTTCCCGGCCTTCACCGCTTTCTGGCTCGAACGCCCGGCCCCGGGCGCGCAGACGCTGCGTCTGTACGCCCTGCTCGACGGCCCGCGGGTCGCCGGCGCCTACCGGTTCGACGTCAAGCCCGGCCCGACGACCGTCGTCGAGGTGCAGGCGCGGCTGTGGCTGCGTGCGCCGGTCGCCACGCTGGGCATCGCGCCCCTGTCGAGCATGTTCCTGCACGGCGAGAACCAGCCGGTCGCCGACGACTACCGCCCAGAGGTGCACGACTCCGACGGCCTGCAGATCGCCACCGCCGATGGAGAATGGATCTGGCGCCCGCTGGTCAACCCGAAGAGCGCGTTCGTCACCTCGTTCGCCCTGAAGTCGCCGCGCGGCTTCGGCCTGCAGCAGCGCGACCGCAGCTTCACGAGCTACGAAGACCTGGAAGCGGCCTACGAGCGCCGCCCCAGCGTCTGGATCGAACCGCTGGGCGACTGGGGGCCGGGCCGGGTCGAACTGCTGCAGTTCCACACCCCCAACGAGACCCACGACAACATCGCCGCCTACTGGGTGCCGCGCGACGTGCCGCCCCCGGGACAGCCGATTGCCCTGGGTTGGAGGATGCACTGGGCGGCCGACGCGGCGACGCAGCCACCCGGAGCCCGTGTCGTGCAGACACGCCTGGGCCACGGTTACCGCGAAACGCCCATCCCGCCCCAGCGCCTGCAGTTCCACCTCGATTTCGACGGTCCGACGCTGGCCGAACTGCCCGCCGACGCCGCGGTCGAGGCGGTCGTCAGCGGCAATGACAACGCCCGCGCGTTGCGCGCGGTGGCTTATCCGAATCCGGCGCGCGGCGGCTGGCGTGTCTCGATCGATGTCGAGCGCGCCGATGCCGGCCGCGCCCTCGAGCTGCGTGCGTTCCTGCGCCTGGGCGACCGCACGCTGTCCGAAACCTGGTCTTACGCCCTCGCACCCCAATGAATACCAATCTACGTACCGCACCGCCGGTCGTGCGTTCGCCGATGCGGCCGCACCCCTGGTTCGGTTTCCTCCGCGGCCTGCTGTTCGCCGCGATGCCTGGCATGCGCTTCGGCGCCGGGCCGCGCGCCACTCCCTGGCTGGCCGCCGCGATGGCGCGCCGCCGGTTGCTGCTGGCGCTGGTCGCGGCCTTCGCCGTCGCCGCCTGGGCGCTGACGCCCGAGGGCACGCCGTGGCCGCAGGCCTTGCTGCAGACGCTGCTCTTCGCCTGGGTGGCGATCGGCTTCGTCACCGCGCTGATGGGCGGCTGGGTGATGCTGCGAGGCGACCCGCACGCGCTGACGCTCAAGCGCCCGCACGCCCCGATCGACCGCGGCGCGCGTACCGCGGTGATCATGCCGATCTGCAACGAGGACATCGCCACCGTCTACGGCGGCCTGCGTGCGACCTGCGAGTCGCTCGCCGCCACCGGGGCGCTGTCGCTGTTCGACATCTACGTGCTGTCGGACACCGCCAACCCCAAGCTGCGCGAAGCCGAAGTCGCAGCCTGGGAGCGGCTGCGCACGATGCTGGGCGACGGCGAGGTCGACGGCGGCGCGCGCGTCTTCTACCGCTGGCGCCGCCGGCGCACCAAGCGCAAGGCCGGCAACGTCGCCGACTTCTGCCGCCGCTGGGGCTCGCAGTACCGCTACATGGTCGTGCTCGACGCCGACAGCACGATGAGCGGCCGTACGCTCGTCGACATGGTGCGGCTGATGGAAGAGAACCCGCGTGCCGGCATCGTGCAGTCGCTGCCGACGGCGCGTGCGCAGGACACGCTGCACTCGCAGCTGCAGCAGTTCGCCACCCGCGTCACCGGGCGGCTGTTCGCGCTGGGCATGGCCTTCTGGCAGCTCGGCGAGTCGCACTACTGGGGCCACAACGCGATCATTCGCGTCGAGGCCTTCATGGCGCACTGCGCGCTGGCGCCGATCCCGGGCCGCGGCGGACTGGCCGGCGAGATCCTGTCGCACGACTTCGTCGAAGCGGCGCTGATGCGCCGTGCCGGCTACGAGGTCTGGCTGGCGCCGCAGCTCGACGGCTCCTGGGAGCAGTACCCGCCGAACCTGCTGGCCGAGCTGCAGCGTGACCGCCGCTGGTGCCAGGGCAATCTGCAGAACGCCCGCCTGGTGGCCGAACCGGGCTGGCGCCCGGCGCACCGCGCGATGTTCGTCACCGGCGCGCTGTCGTACGCGATCGCGCCGCTGTGGCTGGTCTTCGTCGTGCTCGGCACGCTGCTGCACGCGCCGCTGCCCAGCCACGAAGGCGCCGTCGCGCTGTGGGTGATGACCGCGGTGCTGCTGCTGCTGCCGCGCGTGCTGGGCGTCGTCGCGGTGCTGGCTGCGCGCGACCAGCGCCGCTTCGGCGGCACCGCCGCGCTCGTCGTCAGCTCGGTGCTGGAACTGCTGGCCTCGGCGGTGCAGGCGCCGCTGCGCATGCTCGCGCACACGACTTTCGTCATCGGCGCGCTGACCGGGCTGAAGCTGGAATGGAAGTCGCCGCCGCGGCAGGCCGGCACGGTCGCCTGGCGCGACGCCGCGGTCAGCATCGGCCTGATGTCGCTGCCGCTGCTGGCGCTGGCGGTGCTGGGCCAGCGCAGCGGCGAGATCGGCGTCTGGCATCTGGCGCCGCTCGTGCTGCCGCTGCTGCTGGCAGTGCCGTTCACGGTGCTGACCGGCAGCGAGGCCATCGGCCGCGCGGTGCGGCGCGCCGGCCTGCTGGTGACGCCGGAGGATCGCGAACCGCCGCGCCCGGTGGCGCGCGCCGCCGAGAACCGCGGCTTCGCCGACCTCGTGCCGCCGCCGGTGGTCAGCGCCGCCCGTGGCGCTGCCGCGGCCATGGGCCGGCCGCGCGCGGTGATGGCCGCGGGCATGGCCGCGCTGGCGGTGTTCGTGACGCTGCCGCAGACCGGCATCACGCCGCAACTGTCGCCGGCGATGCAGGCCGAGCGCGAGATCTTCGCGCTGATGCGCTCCTCGCCGATCAGCGTGCCGCAGGTGCGGCTGGAACCGAGTCCGGTGGCCGTGCGTTTCGACGCCAGCTACCGCCCGGCGGCGCGCATCGACGACGACATCCGCCGCCGCGCGCTGGACGCCGTCCAGCGCGCCGAGGGCCAGGAAAGCTACGAGCGCTTGGTCAACAGCTTGGCGAAGGCCGCGGCCATCGCACCCTGACCCTGTTGCTGCGCGGCGGCCTGGCCGCCGCCGCGAGCGCGCTCGTCACGCCCCGCGGGCCGGTAGGCGTTGCCGCCGCGCTCGCCGGCCGGGCGCGGGGCCGCGTCCAGCTTCATCGTCAGCGAGATGCGCTTGCGCGCCAGGTCGACCTCGAGCACGCGCACCTTGACGGTCTGGCCGGTCTTCACGACCTCGCGCGCGTCGTTGACGAACTTGTTCGACAGCTGGCTGACGTGCACCAGGCCGTCCTGGTGCACGCCCAGGTCGACGAAGGCGCCGAACTGGGCGACGTTGCTGACCGTGCCTTCGAGCACCATGCCCGGCTGCAGGTCCTTGATGTCCTCGACGCCTTCGTTGAAGCGCGCCACCGTGAAGTCGGGCCGCGGGTCGCGCCCGGGCTTCTCCAGCTCGGCCAGGATGTCCTTGACGGTGATGGCGCCGAACTTGTCGTCGGCGAAGAGCTCGGGCTTGAGCGTGCGCAGCACTTCGGCGCGGCCCATCAACTCCTGCACCGGGCGGCCGGTGGCGGCCAGCATCTTCTGCACGACCGGATAGGTCTCCGGGTGCACCCCGGTCAGGTCCAGCGGGTTGTCGCCGTCTCGGATGCGCAGGAAACCGGCGGCCTGCTCGAAGGTGCGCGGGCCCAGGCCCGAGACCTCCAGCAGCTGCTGGCGGTTGCGGAAGGCGCCGTGGGCGTCGCGCCAGCGCACGATGCTCGCCGCCACCGCCGGCGACAGCCCCGAGACGCGCGCCAGCAGCGGCGCCGAGGCGGTGTTCAAGTCGACGCCGACGCCGTTGACGCAGTCCTCGACGACCGCGTCCAGCGACTTCGCCAGCCCGCTCTGGTTGACGTCGTGCTGGTACTGGCCGACGCCGATGCTCTTCGGATCGATCTTCACCAGCTCGGCCAGCGGGTCCTGCAGCCGGCGCGCGATGCTGACCGCGCCGCGCAGGCTGACGTCCAGTTCAGGCAGTTCCTTGCTCGCGTACTCGCTGGCCGAATAGACCGAAGCCCCGGCTTCGCTGACGACGACCTTGTCGATCTGGACGTCGGGCGCCATCTGGCGGATGCGCTTGATCAGGTCGGCGGCCAGCTTGTCGGTCTCGCGGCTGGCGGTGCCGTTGCCGATCGCGATCAGGTTGACGCCGTGCGTCGCCACCAGCCGGCCGAGCACGTGCAGCGAACCTTCCCAGTCGTTGCGCGGCTCGTGCGGGTAGACCGTCGAAGTGTCCAGCACCTTGCCGGTGTCGCTGACCACGGCCACCTTGACGCCGGTGCGGATGCCCGGGTCCAGCCCCATCACGACACGCTTGCCGGCCGGCGCGGCCAGCAGCAGGTCGCGCAGGTTGTCGGCGAAGACCTTGATCGCCACCGCCTCGGCTTCTTCGCGCAGGCGCGAGAACAGGTCGCGCTCCAGCGACAGCGAGAGCTTGACCTTCCAGGTCCAGGCGACGGTCTTGCGGATCAGGTCGTCGGCCGGGCGCTTGGCGTGGCTCCAGCCCAGGTGGCGCGCGATGCGGCCTTCGGCGCGCGAGGGCTGGCCGGGCACGAGCTCCTCGTCGAGCACCAGCTTGGCGTCCAGCCACTCCTGCGTGCGGCCGCGGAACACGGCCAGCGCGCGGTGGCTGGGCACGGTGCGGATCGGCTCGGCGTAGTCGAAGTAGTCGCGGAACTTGGCGGCGTCGGCGTGATTGCCGTCCTTGCCGTCGACCAGCTTGCTCTGGAACAGGCCTTCGGCCCAGAGCCATTCGCGCAGCTGGCCGACCAGCACCGCGTCTTCGGCCCAGCGTTCGGCGAGCAGGTCGCGCACGCCGTCGAGCACCGCGTGGGCGTCGGCAAAACCGCCATCGGCGTTGATGAAGGCGACGGCCTCGGCCAGCGGCTCCAGCGTCGGGTCGGCGAAGAGCTTGTCGGCCAGCGGTTCGAGCCCGGCTTCGCGCGCGATCATGCCCTTGGTGCGGCGGCGCGGCTTGTACGGCAGGTACAGGTCTTCCAGTTCCTGCTTGGTCGGCGCGGCCTCGATGGCGGCGCGCAGTTCGGGCGTCAGCTTGCCTTGTTCGTCGATGCTCTTGAGCACCGCGGCGCGGCGCTCCTCCAGCTCGCGCAGATAGGCCAGGCGGGCCTCCAGTTCACGCAGCTGGACGTCGTCGAGGCCGTCGGTCGCCTCCTTGCGGTAACGGGCGATGAACGGCACCGTGGCGCCGCCGTCGAGCAGTTCGACCGCGGCCAGCACCTGCGCCGGGCGAACCTTCAGTTCGGCGGCGATCTGCAGAACGATCTTGTCCAAAAGCAAAGTCCGGATATGCGAAAGGCGCGCAGTTTAAAGGCCGGCCGCGGGCGCCACTCGGGTGCGCCCACGGCCGGTGCGGCCGCTCAGCGGGACAGCCAGCGTGCGGCGCCGTCACCCGCGGCGAGCCCGGTCGAGAAGCAGCCGGTCAGCAGATAACCGCCGGTCGGCGCCTCCCAGTCGAGCATCTCGCCGGCGACGAAGACGCCCGGCAGCGCGTTGAGCATCAGGCCCTCGTCGACGGCGTCCAGGCGCACGCCGCCGGCGCTGCTGATCGCCTCGGCGATCGGCCGCGGGGCCGTAACCGGCACCGGCAGCGCCTTGATCGCCGCGGCCAGCTTGTCGACGTCGTGCTGCTCGGCCTTGGGCACCAGCTCCCAGAGCAGCGTGGTCTTCACGCCACCCAGGTTCAGCCGCGACTTCAGGTGCGAGGCCAGCGAGCGGCTGCCCCGCGGGTGCGCGAGTTCGCGCCGCACCCAGTCCAGCGGCCGCGCCGGCAGCAGGTCGAGCTCGAAGACCGCCCGCCCGTCGCGTGCGATCGCATCGCGCAGCGCCGCCGAGAAGGCATAGACCAGGCTGCCCTCGACGCCGGTCTCGGTCAGCACGAACTCGCCCGGACGGCGGTCGCCGCCGAAGGCGATGGCCACCGACTTCAGCGGCTCGCCGGCGTGGCGCGTGCGCAGGAACTCGCTCCAGGCGACGTCGAAGCCGCAGTTGGCCGGCGCCAGCGGCGCCAGTTCGACGCCACGCGCCGCCAGCCAGGGCCACCAGGCGCCGTCGCTGCCCAGGCGCGGCCAGCTGGCGCCACCCAGCGCGAGCAGCGTCGCGTCGGGACGGCGTGTCACCAGGCCGGCCGGGCCGTCGAAGGCCAGCGCGCCGTCCTCGGTCCAGCCGGTCCAGCGGTGGCGCATCTGGAAGACGACACCGGCCGCACGCAGCCGGTGCAGCCAGGCGCGCAGCAGCGGCGCAGCTTTCATCTCCGCCGGGAAGACGCGGCCCGAGGTGCCGACGAAGGTCGACACGCCGAGTTCGGCGGCCCAGGCGCGCAGCGCGTCGGCGCCGAAAGCCTGCAGCCGCGGCGCCATCCAGCCGGCCGCCGCGCCGTAGCGCGCGACGAAACGCTCGAAGGGCTCGGAGTGCGTCAGGTTCAGCCCGCCCTTGCCGGCGAGCAGGAACTTGCGCCCCGCCGAGGGCATCGCGTCGAAGACCTCGACGCGGTGCCCGGCGGCGGCCAGGCGTTCGGCGGCCATCAACCCGGCCGGGCCGGCACCGATGACGACGACCAGGCGATCAGCCATCGGCCCTCCCCTGTCGCCACTGCACGAGGTCCTCGATGGACAGCGTCGGCAGACCGTGGGCCGCGGCGAAAGCCTCGATCTGGGCGCCTCGCGCCATGCTGCCGTCGGGGTTCATCAGCTCGCAAAGCACCGCGGCGCGTCGCAGGCCGGCCAGGTCGCAGAGTTCGATCGCGCCTTCGGTATGGCCGCGGCGCTGCAGCACGCCGCCGGCTTCGGCGCGCAGCGGAAAGACGTGGCCGGGGCTGACCAGCGCCTCGGCACAGGCGCCCGGGCCGGTGGCGGCGCGCACCGTCGTCAGCCGGTCGGCGGCGCTGACGCCGGTGGTCACACCTTCACGCGCCTCGATCGACACGGTGAAGGCGGTGCGGTGGCGGCTGCCGTTGTGCACGACCATCGGCGCCAGGCGCAGCCGCTCGATGGCGTCGGGCGGCAGGCAAAGGCAGACGATGCCGCTGCCTTCGCGGATCAGCATCGCCATCGTCGCTTCGCTCAAGTGCTCGGCGGCGACGATCAGGTCGGCCTCGTTCTCGCGGTCGTCGTCGTCGACGAGCAGCACCGGGCGTCCGGCGCGCATCGCCGCTGCGGCGGCTTCGAGCCGCTGGCGCAAGGTGGCAGTTGAACCGGCCAGCGCCGGGGTGTGGAGAGTTGGATTCATGTGGAGACGCTCCTTCGAGTGGGACGGAGACGTTCCAGGGACGCATGCGCGCCGCCACGCCGCGACCAGCCGGAGCCGGGCGCGGCGAAGCGGCACGTCTTCTTTCATCCGGACTGTGACCGTCGGCCCTGGCTTCGCACCAGATCTGCTGACCCCGGCTCGCGCCGGGCGCTCGCGGGCTCGCGGCCGAAGCCGCCTACCGCCGGTGGGGAGTTCCACCCCGCCCTGAAGACGTGTGCCGGCACCATGCCGGCGCCAGGACTGTAACCGCTGGCGCTCAGCCGCGGCCGCGCAGCGCCGCGCGCAACTGCTCGCCGACCTGGGGCCGGTCGGCGAAGGCGTCGCTGGGGTTGCGGCCGGCGACGAGGTTTTCCATGCGCTGGCGCACCGAGCCCAGCGTCTGCGGGTGGCTGAAGACGTAGAAGCGGTTCTCGTCCATCGCGTCGAAGACCCACTGCGCGACGTCGGCAGCGCTGACCTTGCCGCCGGTGACGGCCTTTTCCATCATCGCCTGGGCGACCATCTGGCTGCGGGTCGGCCGGCCGTCGGCGGCCAGCTCGGCGGGCCGGTGGCGGCCGCTCTCGTGGATGCCGGTGGGCACGAAGAACGGGCACAGCACGTGGGCGTGCACGTGTTCGGCGACCAGCGACAGGTCCTGATAGAGCGTCTCGCTGAGCGCGACTACGGCGTGTTTGCTGACGTTGTAGACGCCCATGTTGGGCATGTTGACGAGGCCGGCCATGCTGGCCGTGTTGACGACGTGGCCGCGGTAGCCGGGGTCGGCCTGGGCCGCCGCCAGCATCGCCGGCACGAAGACCCGCACGCCGTGCGCGACGCCCATCAGGTTGACGCCCAGCACCCACTCCCAGTCCTTGGCCGACTGTTCCCAGATCAGCCCGCCGGCGCCGACGCCGGCGTTGTTGAAGACGAAGTGCGGCGTGCCGAAACGCTCGAAGGTGGCCGCCGCCAGCGCCTCGACCTCGGCCGCCTTGGCGACGTCGAGCCGGAACGGCAGCACCTCGGCGCCGCGCCCGCGCAACTCCTCGGCCGCGGCCTCCAGCGCGGCGGGCTGCAGGTCGGCGGCGACGATCTTCATGCCACGGGCCGCGGCGATGCGCGCGGTCTCCAGGCCGAAGCCGCTCGCGGCGCCGGTGATGACCGCGACGCGGCCCTGCCAGTCGGTGTTCATCGGGAGCTCCTCAGCCGCATTTCGAGGTGGGGGATGTCGTCTTCGAGATAAGGCTCGCCGACCGGCTCGAAGCCGAAGCCGGCGTAGAAACGATCGAGGTGCGCCTGGGCGCTGATGCGGATGCCCTGGCCCGGCCACGCCGCCAGGGTTCGCTCAACGCCTTCGGCGACCAGCGCGCGGCCCAGCCCGGTGCCGCGGCGCTCGGGCGAGCTGATGACGCGGCCGATCGAGGGCTCGGCGTACTTCAGCCCCGGGTCGACGACCCGCAGATAAGCCTGCAGCACGCCGGCCTCGTCACGGCCGAGCAGATGCCAGCAGTGCCGGTCGACGCCATCGGGGTCCAGGTACGGCCCTTGTTCGAGGATGAAGACGCGGCAGCGCAGCGCCAGCGCGTCGTAGAGGTCGTCCAGGCGCAGGTCGTGCCAGCGCAGCCAGTGCCAGTGGATCAAACGAGTTTCACCAGTTGTTTGCCGAAGTTGCGGCCCTTGAGCATGCCGAGAAAGGCCTCGGGCGCGGCAGCGAGGCCTTCGGCGACGCTCTCGCGGTACTTGATCGTGCCGCCGGCCACACCCGCCGCCAGCTCGCGCAGCGCCTCGGGCCAGTCGCCCATGTGCTCGCTGACGATGAAACCCTGCACCGTCAGCCGCGACTGCAGGATCAGCTGCGGCCAGCTCATCGGGATCGGCTGGCCGTCGTAGCCGGCGATCATCCCGCACAGCGCGATGCGGCCGAAGGCGTTCATGCGCAGCATGGTCGCGTCCATCACCGCGCCGCCGACGTTCTCGAAGCAGCCGTCGACACCGTCGGGTGCGGCGTCGCGCAGCGCGCGTGCCAGCGATCGTGCGTCGGCGTGTTCGCGGTAGTCGATGCAGGCGTCGAAACCCAGTTCGTCGACGACGTAGGCGCATTTGGCCGCTCCGCCGGCATACCCGACGACGCGGCAGCCGCGCGCCTTGGCGAGCTGGCCGACGACGCTGCCGACGGCGCCGCTGGCCGCGCTGACGACCACCGTCTGCCCGGCCTGGGGCGCGATGATGCGCACCAGCCCGTACCAGGCGGTGACGCCCGGCATGCCGACGGCGCCCAGGTAGGCCGACAGCGGCAGCCGCGTGTCGACCTTGCGCAGCATGCCGGCCGCGCCGCCGTCGACCACCGAATAAAGCTGCCAGCCGCCCATGCCGACGACGGCGTCGCCGGCGGCGTAGCCCGGGTGACGCGAGTCGACGACCTCGCCGACCGTGCCGCCGATCATCACCTCGCCCAGCGGTTGCGGTGCGGCGTAGCTCTTGGAGTCGTTCATGCGGCCGCGCATGTACGGGTCCAGGCTCAGGTAGTGGTGGCGCACGAGCACCTGGCCCTCGGCCAGCGCCGGCAGCGGCGCCTCGACGAGGCGGAAGTTGGCGGCCGTCGCTTCGCCTTGCGGTCGCGAGGCCAGCACGATCTGCTGGTTGTTCATGTCGTCTCCTGGAGCCCTAGCCAGCGTGCACGGCGCTGACACCGCCGTCCACCGCCAGCACCTGGCCGGTGATGTGTTTGCCCGCCGGGCTGCACAGCAGCAGCGCGGCGCCTTTGAGATCGTCGTCGTCGCCGATGCGGCCCAGCGGCGCGGCGGCGGCCAGGCGCTGTTCGCCCACCGCTTCCAGCGTGCCGCGTGTCATCTTGCTCGGGAAGAAACCCGGCGCCAGCGCGTTGACGTTGATGCCGTGGCGGCCCCATTCGCCGGCCAGCGTGCGCGTGAAGTTCACCACCGCGCCCTTGCTGGTGCCGTAGGCGATGAACTGCATGTTCAGGCTGCCGGCCAGCCCTGCAATCGACGCGACGTTGACGATGCGCCCCGAACGGCGCGGGATCATGCTGGCGCGCGCCACCGCCTGCGAGAACAGGAACAGGCTGCGCACGTTGAGGTCCATGACCTTGTCCCAGGCGTCCAGCGGGTGGTCCTCGGCCGGCGCGCCCCAGGTGGCGCCGGCGTTGTTGACGAGGATGTCGATCGGCCCCAGGCGCTGCAGCGTCTCGTCGACGATGCGCTGCACGTCCTCGGGCCGGCTGGCGTCGCCGGCGACCCAGCGGGCGTCGACGCCACGTTCGGCGAGGTGGGCGACGGCCTGCTCAAGGTCGGCCGCCTTGCGCGAGGTCAGCATGACTTTGGCGCCGGCTTCGCCCAGCGCCTCGGCGATCTGCAGCCCCAGGCCGCGCGAGCCGCCGGTGACGAGCGCGACACGCCCGTCCAGGCGGAAGAGGTCCATCACCGGCGTGCTCATCAGCCCTCCGTCGTGTAGTCCAGCACGTGGCGCGTCTGGCGCAGCGTGCCCAGCAGCTTGGACACCGCCTGGTGATGCGGGTGGTTCTGGTAGGCGTCCAGCGCGGCGGCGTCGGCGAAGGTCGAGTCGAGCAGCACGTCGACATTGGCCTCGCAGCCGGGTTCGGCGATCGCGGCGCGGAAGTGCAGCATGCCCGGCACCAGCGCCGCGCAGGAGTCGAGTTCGGCCTTGAAGCGCGGCGCGTCGGCCTTGTCCTTCAGGGTCCACATCACCAGGTGTCGTACAGCCATCGTTCGGTCCTCGGTCAAAAACAGGAATCGTCCAGTTCGCGCACCAGCGCCTCGCGCCGCGCCACCGGCGCCAGCCAGGCGTCGATCTTGGGCAGCTCGTAGGCGTAGAAGTAGCGCGTGGCCGCCAGTGTGCCCGGCCGCGAAGCACCCGTCGCCAGCGCCAGATCCAGCCACAGCCAGGCGACGACGACGTGGCCGAAGGCCTGCAGATAAGGCGTCGCGTTGGCCGTCGCCGCCTCGGCGTCGCCGGTGGCCCAGGCCGAACGCGTGGCCGCTCCCAGGCGCTGCAAGGCCCCGGCCAGCGCGACGCCGGCTTCGGCCAGGCCGGCGACCTGACCGGCACGCTGCGCCGTGGTGTCGATCCGGGTCGCCAGCAGCTTCAGCGCCGCGCCGCCGTCGGCCAGCACCTTGCGGCCCAGCAGGTCCAGCGCCTGGATGCCGTGCGTGCCTTCGTGGATCATGTTCAGGCGGTTGTCGCGCCAGTACTGCTCGACCGGGAAGTCGCGTGTGTAGCCGCAGCCGCCCAGCACCTGGATGGCCAGCGAGTTGGCCTCCAGGCACCACTCGCTGGGCCAGCTCTTGGCGATCGGCGTCAGCAGCTCCAGCAGCCGGCGCGCGTCGGCCGCGGCTTCGGGCGTGCCGGTGCGCGCTTCGTCGACGAGGCGGGCGCAGTACAGCGACAGCGCCAGCCCGCCTTCGACATAAGTCTTCTGCGCCAGCAGCATGCGCCGCACGTCGGCGTGGCGCAGGATGGGCACCTGCGGCTGCGCCGCGTCCTTGGCGCCCAGCGGCCGGCCCTGGGGGCGTTGGCGTGCGTAATCCAGGCTGGCCTCGTAACCCGCCCAGCCGAGCATCACGGCGCCCAGGCCGACGCCGATTCGCGCCTCGTTCATCATGTGGAACATGCAGCGCAGGCCGTCGCCGGGGCGGCCGACGAGCCAGGCGACGGCGCCGTCGCGCTCGCCGAAGTTCAGCAGCGTGTTCGTCGTGCCGCGGTAGCCCAGCTTGTGGTTCAGCCCGGCGAGCGCGACGTCGTTGCGCCGGCCCGGCCGGCCGTCGGGCCCGGGCAGGAACTTCGGGCAGATGAACAGCGACAGGCCTTTGACGCCCGGCGGCAGGCGGCCGGTTTCGTCGGGGATCTTGGCCAGCACCAGGTGCACGATGTTGGCCGCCAGCTCGTGCTCGCCGCCGGAGATCCACATCTTGTGGCCGCGCAGCCGGTAGCGTGGGCCCAGCGCATCGGCTTCGTGGCCGGGGCCGTCGGGCTCGGCGCGGGTCGCGACGTCCGACAGCGACGAGCCGGCCTGCGGCTCGCTGAGGCACATCGTGCCGAACCACTCGCCGGCGAACAGCCGGCGCGCGAAGGTCTCGCGCTGCGCCGGCGTGCCGTGCGCGGCGATCAGGTTGGCGTTGCCGGTGGTCAGCATCGCGTAGCCGGCGATCGCCACGCTGGCCTGGCTGAAGAAGGCGTTGGCCGCCATCTCGGCGACACAAGGCAGTTGCAGGCCGCCGAACTCGGCGTCCTGCGAGGCCGCCAGCAGCCCGGATTCGACGTAGGCCGCGACCGCGGCGCGGGTGCTCTCGGGCAGGTGCACCCGTTCGCCGTCGAAACGCGGCTCCTCGACGTCGGCGCGGCGGTTGGCCGGCGCGAACCGTTCGGCGGCGATGCGCTCGGCCAGGTCGAGCACCGCGCCGACGGTCTCGCGCGAGTGCTCGGCGTGGCGTTCGCGGGTGAACAGCGTGTCGACGTCCAGCCAGTCGTGCAGCAGGACGTCCAGGTGCTCGCGCAGGCTCACAAGACCTCGAACACGCCGGCCGCGCCCATGCCGCCGCCGATGCACATCGTCACGCAGACACGTTTGGCGCCGCGGCGCCGGCCTTCGATCAGCGCGTGGCCGGTCAGGCGCTGGCCGCTGACGCCGTAGGGGTGGCCGATCGCGATCGCGCCGCCGTTGACGTTGAGCCGCTCCATCGGGATGCCGAGCCGATCGGCGCAGTACAGCACCTGCACCGCGAAGGCTTCGTTGAGTTCCCAGAGGTCGATGTCGTCGACCGTCAGCCCCAGGCGCTGCAGCACCTTGGGCACCGCGAACACCGGGCCGATGCCCATCTCGTCGGGCTCGCAGCCGGCGACCGCGAAGCCGAGGAAACGGCCCAGCGGCTTCAGCCCCTTCTGCTCGGCGTACCGCTCGTGCACGACGACGCAGGCGCCGGCCCCGTCGCTGAACTGGCTGGCGTTGCCGGCGGTGATCACGCCGCCGGGCATCGCCGGGCGGATGCCCTGGATGCCTTCGTAGGTCGTGCCCGGGCGCAGGCCTTCGTCGACGCTGACCGTCACTTCGCGGCTGCGCAGCCCCAGCACCTTGTCGGCGACGCCGGCCACCGTCGTCACCGGCACGATCTCCTCGGCGAACAGGCCCTGCTCCTGCGCCGCGCAGGCGCGCTGCTGGCTCTGCGCGCCGTAGCGGTCCTGGCGCTCCTTGGAGATGCCGTAGCGCCGGGCGACGTTCTCGGCCGTCTGCAGCATCGTCCAGTAGATCTCGGGCTTGCTCTTCTTCAGCGCCGGGTCGAAGAGCATGTGCTGGTTCATCTCCTGCTGCACGCAGGAAATGCTCTCGACGCCGCCGGCGACATAGACCTCGCCTTCGCCGGCGACGATGCGCTGCGCCGCGCTGGCGATGGTCTGCAGGCCGCTGGAACAGAAGCGGTTGATCGTCATGCCGGCCGTCGTGACCGGCAGCCCGGCGCGCAGCGCGATCTGGCGCGCGATGTTGGCGCCGGTCGCGCCCTCGGGGTTGGCGCAGCCCATCAGCACGTCCTCGACGGCGGCGGGTTCGATGCCGGCGCGCTGCACGGCCGCGGCGACCGCCGCAGCCCCCAGCGTCGCGCCGTGGGTCATGTTGAATGCACCCTTCCAGCTCTTGGCCAGCGGCGTGCGTGCGGTGGAGACGATGACGGCTTGGCTCATGGTCGGTCCTCGGGTTCGGGGCTTCAGGCGGTGAAGCGGCGGCCTTCGGCGGCCAGGCGCTCGAGCAGCGGCGCGGGCTCCCAGAACCCGGCGTCGTCCAGCGGGTTGCGCGCGAAGGCCTTCATCGTCTGCACGACGTTGAAGAGGCCCTGGCTGTCGGCGTAACACATCGGCCCGCCGCGCCACAGCGGGAAGCCGTAGCCGGTGAGGTAGACCATGTCGATGTCGCTGGCCTTGCTGGCGATGCCGTCCTCGAGGATCTTGGCGCCTTCGTTGACCAGCGCGTAGACCAGGCGGTGCACGATCTCGTCGTCGGAGATCGTGCGCGCCGTGATGCCGAGCCCGGCGCGGTGCTGGGCGACCATCTCCTCGACCACCGGCGACGGGATCGCGTCGCGTTTGCCGGGCGCGTAGTCGTACCAGCCGGCGCCGGTCTTCTGGCCGTAGCGGCCCATCTCGCAGAGCAGGTCGGCGGTCTGGCTGTAGCGCATCTGCGGCTGCTCGACGTAGCGGCGCTTGCGGATCGCCCAGCCGATGTCGTTGCCGGCCAGGTCGCCCATGCGGAACGGGCCCATCGCGAAGCCGAAGGCCTCGACGGCCTTGTCCACCTGCTGCGGCGTGCAGCCCTCTTCCAGCAGGAAACCGGCCTGGCGGCTGTACTGCTCGATCATGCGGTTGCCGATGAAGCCGTCGCAGACGCCCGAGACCACCGCCGTCTTGCGGATCGTCTTGGCGAGCTGCATCACGGTGGCCAGCACGTCCTTGGCCGTCTTCTCGCCGCGCACCACCTCCAGCAGCTTCATCACGTTGGCCGGGCTGAAGAAGTGCATTCCCACCACGTCGGCCGGGCGCTTGGTGAAGCCGGCGATGCGGTTCAGGTCCAGCGTCGAGGTGTTGCTGGCGAGGATGGCGCCCGGCTTGACGACCTCGTCCAAGGCGCCGAAGACCTGCTGCTTGACGCCCAGATCCTCGTAGACGGCCTCGATGACGAGGTCGCAGTCGGCGAGGTCGGCGTAGGACAGCGTCGTCGTCAGCAGCGCCATCCGCTGCTGGTACTTGTCCTCCTTCAGCTTGCCCTTCCTGACCTGGGCTTCGTAGTTGCGGCGGATCGTCGCGACACCACGCTCCAGCGCCTCGGCCGTCGTCTCCAGGATCGTCACCGGCAGGCCGGCGTTGAGGAAGTTCATGCTGATGCCGCCGCCCATCGTGCCGGCGCCGACGACGCCGACCTTGGCGATGCGGCGCAGCTGCGTGTCCTCCGGGACGTCTGGGATCTTGCTGGCGGCGCGTTCGGCGAAGAAGGCGTGGCGCAGCGCCTGGCTCTCGGGCGTGAACATCAGCGCCATGAACAGTTCGCGCTCGTAGGCCAGGCCGGCGTCGATGTCGCGTTTGACCGCGGCTTCGACGGCGTCGACACACTTGGCCGGCGCCGGGAAGTGCCTGGCCATCGCCTTCACCGTGTTGCGCGCGAACTGGAAGAAGGCGTCGGGGTTGGCGTGGCGAGCCTTCAGGTCGCGCACGCGTGGCAGCGGCGCGCCGCCGGCGTGTTCGTGGCCCTTGGCGGCAGCGAAGGCCACGGCGCCGGCCAGCAGCTCGCCTTCGACGATCTGGTCGAACAGCTTCTGCCCCGGCACCGAAGCCAGCAGCTCGCTGGCCACCGGTTCGCCGGAAACGATCATGTTCAGCGCGGTCTCGACGTCGAGCACACGCGGCAGGCGCTGCGTGCCGCCGGCGCCGGGCAGCAGGCCCAGCTTGACCTCGGGCAGCGCGACCTTGGTGGCCGGCGCGGCGACACGGTAATGGCAGGCCAGCGACAGCTCCAGCCCGCCGCCCATGCAGGTGCCGTGCATCGCGGCGACCACCGGCTTGCCCGCCAGCTCCACCTGGCGGATCAGCGAATGCAGGTTGGGCTCGGCGATCGCCCGGTCGGTGCCGAACTCCTTGATGTCGGCGCCGCCCGAGAACACCTTGCCGGCGCCGGTGACGACGATCGCGACGACGGCGGGGTGGGCCAGCGCGCGTTCCAGGCCGGCGCTCAGTTCGCGCCGCGTCGCCAGCCCCAGGCCGTTGACCGGCGGGTTGTCCAGCGTGAGCACGGCGACCTCGCCGTGGAGGTCGTAACGGACGGCCATGATGTCTCCTTCTGGGGGCCGTTTTCCGAGGCGGGAAGGCCTCGGTTCGGCTCGGTTTCGAACGGTCGTTTCATTCTAGGAGTCGGGTTTCGGGGCGCGCTGTCCCTGCGGCGACAAAGGCCGGCGCCACCTCGTGCATGACTTCAGTCAAGCCCATGACGTCGACGCGCCGATATCGTGCGCCGGCCACTCGGGGCCTTGATGCCCCTCAAACGACCGTGAACGACCTCCACACCACCGACGTCGCCATCGTCGGCGCCGGCCCCGCGGGCCTGGCGCTGGCGGCGGCGCTCGCGCAGGCCGGCCTGCGTTGCACCGTGCTCGAACAGAACAGCGCCGAGTCGCTGGTCGCGCCGCCGGAAGACGGCCGCGACATCGCGCTGACGCACCGTGCGCGCGCCATCCTCGAGCGCCTGGGCCACTGGGACCGGCTGCCGGCCGACGAGATCGCGCCGCTCAAGCGTGCGCTGGTGCGCAACGGCGCCTCGCCGCTGGTGCTGCCTTTCGATGGCCAGGCCGACGGCCACGAGGCGTTGGGTTTCCTGGTGCCCAACCACCGCCTGCGCGAAGCCGCCTACGCCGCGGCCGCCGCCACGCCGGGCGTCGAGATCGTCGGCGACGCGCGGGTCACCGCGCTGCAGCGCGACGAACAGGCCGCGACCGTACGCCTGGCCGACGGCCGCGCCTGGCGTGCGCCGCTGGTCGTCGCCGCCGACAGCCGCTTCTCGACGACGCGGCGCCTGGGCGGCATCGGCGCGCACATGCTGGACTTCGGCCGCACCTGCATCGTCGTGCGCATGCGCCACGAGGAAGACCACGAGAACACCGCGCACGAGTGCTTCCGCTACGGCAACACGCTGGCCATCCTGCCGATGGCCGGGCGCCAGAGTTCGGCCGTCGTGACGCTGAAGAGCGACCAGGCGCCGGAGTGGATGGCGCTGTCGGACGAAGCCTTCGCGCTGCGTGTCGAGGAGCATTTCGACCGCCGCCTGGGCCGCATGGACGTGGCCGCGCCGCGTCACGCCTACCCGCTGGTCGCGGCCTATGCGACACGTTTCGTCGGCCCGCGTTTCGCGCTCGTCGGCGACGCCGCGGTCGGCATGCACCCGGTCACCGCGCACGGCTACAACTTCGGCCTCTACGGCGTCGAGGTGCTGGCTCGTGAACTGGCGCGCGCCGCGCGGGACCGCCGCGACCTCGGCGACGCCGCGGTGCTGGCCGGCTACGAACGCGAGCACCGGATGCGCACGCTGCCGATCTACCTCGGCACCAACGCCATCGTGCGCCTGTTCACCGACGACACGCCGCCGGCCAAGCTGGTGCGTGGTGCGGTGCTGAAGGCGGCCAGCGTCGCGGCGCCGCTGCGCACGCTGATCGCGCGCCAGCTGACCGGGGGCGTGCGGCGCTCGGCGCCGGCCTGAGTCAGACCTCCAGCCACTCCCGCCGCACGCCGGCGTCGGCCGCCAGCGCCGCCGGCGTGCCGGCGAAGACGATGCGGCCGTGGCCCATCACCAGGCAGCGGTCGGCGAGCTGCAGCGCGATCGCCAGTTTCTGCTCGACCAACAGCACGCCGACACCGCGCCGGCGGGCTTCGGCCAGCAGCTCGGCCACCTGGGCGACGACCTGCGGCGCCAGGCCTTCGGTGGGCTCGTCGACGATCAGCAACCCAGGGTCGCCGACCAGCGTGCGCGCCAGCGTCAGCATCTGCTGCTCGCCGCCGGACAGCACGCCGGCCGGCGCCTGCGCGCGCTCGGCCAGTCGCGGGAAGCGGGCGAGCAGTTCGGCCGTCGTCCAGCGGCCCGGCCCGGCGCGTGGGCGTTCGCCCAGGCGCAGGTTCTCGGCGACGCTGAGCGTCGGGAAGACGTCGCGGCTCTCGGGCACGTAGCCCAGGCCGGCGCGCGCGATCTCGTGCGCCGGCTGTCCCAGCAGCTCGGCGCCTTGCCAGCGCACCGAGCCGCGCGCCGGCAGCAGGCCCATCAGCGCCTTGGCCGTCGTCGAACGGCCCGAGCCGTTGCGGCCCAGCAGCGCGACGATCTCGCCGGGCGCGACGTCCAGATCGACGCCGTGCAGCACCGGGCGCACGCCGTAACCGGCTTCGAGGCCGCGCACCGTCAGCATGCGCCCTCCCCGGCCGGCGGCAGCGCGCCGAGGTAGGCCTGCTGCACGCGCGGATCGGCGCGCACCGCCGCGGGCGTGTCGAAAGCGACGACCTCGCCGTCGACCAGCACCGCGATGCGGTCGGCGAGCTCGAAGACCACGCCCATGTCGTGCTCGACGACGAGCAGCGTGCGGCCTTCGGTCGCGCGGCGGATCAGCGCGACGAACCTGGCCGTCTCCTCACGGCTCATGCCGGCGGTCGGCTCGTCCAGCAGCACGACGTTCGCGCCGCCGGCGATCGTCAGGCCGATCTCCAGCGCTCTCTGCTCGGCGTAGGCGAGCTGGGCCGCCGGCACGTCGCGCCGGTGCTCCAGGCGCAGCATCGCCAGCAGCGCGTCGGCGCGTTCGTCGAGGCCGCGGCGACGCGCCGGGCGCCAGAAGGCGTAGCCGGCGCCCTCGCTGTGCAGCAGCGCGCAGCGCAGGTTCTCTGCCGTCGACAGGCGCGCGAACAGCTGGCTGGTCTGGAAGCTGCGCGCCAGCCCACGGCGCACGATCTCGTAAGGCGGCAGGCCCTGGATCGCCTGGCCGTTCAGCAGGATCTCGCCAGCGTCGGGCGCGAGCTGGCCGCTGATCAGGTTGAACAGCGTGCTCTTGCCGGCGCCGTTGGGGCCGATCAGCGCGACACGTTCGCCCTGGCGCACCGCCAGGCTGGCGCCGCGCACGACCTCCGTGCGGCCGAAGCGCCGGTGCACGGCGCGCAGTTCCAAGGCCGCGCTCATCGCGCCAGCTCCTGTGCCCATTGCGGCGCGAACCGCCGCCGCGCGAGAGCGAACAGCGCCGCCGCGGTGGCCAGCAGCAGCGCCGCGCCGACCCAGGCGTCGGCCGATTCGGCGTTCAGCGACAGGCCGGCGAAGTTCAGCGCCGGGCCCGAGGCCGCGTCGAGCTGGCGCTGGTACAGCATCTCGACCATCGCCGCGAGGCCGGCCAGCGCCGCGACGGCGAGCAGGACCAGCGTCGCCAGCCCGGCCCACAGCCGGCGCAGGCCCCCCGCGGCCGCGGCGCGCATCAAACCCGCCAGCGCGCCGGCCAGGCCGCCGGGTGCGATCATCACGACGGCGATGAAGGCCAGGCCCAGGTACAGCAGCCAGGCGCGCGTCAGCGCCGACAGCAGCACGCCGGACAGCACCATCAGCACCGCGCCGATCATCGGCCCGGCGAAATAGCCGCTGCCGCCCAGCACCGTGAACAGCAGGTAGGCGCCGGACCTGAGCGAGCCCAGCACCTCGGCGCTGACGATCTCGAAATGCAGTGCCGCCAGCCCGCCGGCCACGCCCATGAAAAAACCCGAGACCAGGAAGGCGCGATAGCGCACGCGGCGTGCGCTGTAGCCAACGAACTCGGCACGCAGCGGGTTGTCGCGCACGGCGTTCAGCATGCGGCCCAGCGGGGTGCGCGTGAAGCCGTACATCGCCGCGGTGCAGACGAAGCAGTAGACGGCGATCAGCGCGTAGACCTGCCAGGCCGGACCGAAGCTGATGCCCCAGACGGGCTCGCCGATCACGCGGTCGGCGCTCAGGCCGCCTTCGCCGCCGAAGACCGTCGGGAACATCAGCGCCAGCGCGGCGACCAGTTCGCCCAGGCCCAGCGTGATCATCGCGAATGGCGTTCCGGCCGTGCGCGTCGTCAGCCAGCCCAGCGTCGCCGCGCCGGCCAGCCCGCCGAGGCCGCCGACCAGCGGCACCAGGCTGACCGGCAGGGCCAGCGTGCCGGCCGCCATCCAGCGCAGCGTGTGGATCGCCGCGTAGGCGCCGAGGCCCGAATAGACCGCGTGGCCGAAGCTCAGCATGCCGCCCTGCCCCAGCAGCAGGTTGAAAGCCAGGCAGGCGACGATGGCGATGCCGATCTGCGACAGCAGCGTCAGCGCCAGGCTGCTGTCGAACAGCCAGGGCGCGCCGGCCAGCGCCAGCGCGTAGGCGCCCCAGACGAGCGCGGCCCGGATCCGGTGCCCCGTCATCCTTCGCGCGTGCCGAACAGCCCGCGCGGGCGCAGCACCAGCACCAGCACGAGCAGCAGGTACGGCAGGATCGCCGCCACCTGCGACAGCTTCACGCTCCACAGCGCCAGCGCCGCGGTCTCGGGCGCCGGCGTCCAGTGCAGCGCGGCAGCTAGGTCGGCGAGCGAACGGTCGCTGGCCACCGCGAACGAGTCCAGCACGCCCAGCAGCAGCGAGGCGACGAAAGCCCCGGCCAGCGAGCCCAGCCCGCCGATGACGATCAGCGCGAAGACGACCGGCCCGACGGCCTGCGCCATCGAGGGCTCCGTGACCCGCATCGCGCCGCCGACGACGCCGGCCAGCGCCGCCAGCGCGGTGCCGGCACCGAAGACCAGCATGAACACCCGCGGCACGTCGTGGCCCAGCGCCTGCGCCATCTGCGGGTGCGTCAGCGCGGCGCGGATCACCAGGCCCAGCCGCGTCGCCCTCAGTGCCAGCGCCAGCACGGCCAGCAGCACCAGCGCCAGCACCATCGCGAAGGCGCGCAGTGCCGGGAACTGGGTGCAGACCAGCGCCGCCTCGCCACGGCAGGCCTCGGGCGCCGCGCCCCAGGCCAGCGTCAGCCCGGCCGGCGCCTGGACCAGCGTGAAAAGCGGCCCGGCAACTGCCGGCGGCGGCTCGAAGGCCAGCGGCTGGCGGCCCCAGACGAGCTGCACCGCCTCGACGACGACGTAGGCCAGGCCGAAGGTGACCAGCAGTTCGGCGACGTGGCCTTGCGCGTGCACGCGCCGCAGCACCCAGCGCTCGAAGGCCGCGCCGGCCAGCCCGACGACCAGCGGCGCCACCACCAGCGCGACCCAGAACCCGGCGCCGGCCGCGACGGTGGCGCCGACGTAGGCGCCCAGCATGTAGAAGCTGGCGTGGGCGAAGTTCAGCACGCCCATCAGGCTGAAGATCAGCGTCAGCCCCGAGGCCAGCAGGAACAGCAGCAGCCCCACGGACAGCCCGTTGAGCAGCGAAACGAGGAAGTGCGAGGCGTCCATCACGAAGCCGTGACGATAACGGCCCGCGGCGATGAAGCCCCTGCGCCGGCGTGGCGCGCGCCCGCTTCCGACAATGGTCGCGATGAACGCCCCCGACCGGATCTTCCCCGACGGCCCGCGCTGGCGCGACGACGGCTTCGTGCGCCGCGCCGGCGCTCCGCTGGCCGTCGTCCAGCCGCCGCAGCCGGTGCCCGAGGCGCACTGGGTGGCGCGCAACGAGGCCTACGCACGCGAACTCGGCTGGTGGGACTGGCTGCAGCGCGACGAAGCTCTGGCGCTGCTGGCCGGCAACGCCCAGCCGGCCGGCGGCACGCTGGCCACGGTCTACTCGGGCCACCAGTTCGGCGTCTGGGCCGGGCAGCTGGGCGACGGCCGTGCGCTGCTGCTCGGCGAGGCCGACACGCCGCTCGGGCCGCTGGAGCTGCAGTTGAAGGGCAGCGGGCTGACGCCCTACTCGCGCATGGGCGACGGCCGCGCCGTGCTGCGCTCGTCGATCCGCGAGTACCTGGGCTCCGAGGCGATGCACGCGCTAGGCATTCCGACGACGCGCGCGCTGGCGCTGGTCGGCTCGCCGCTGCCGGTGCGCCGCGAGCGCGTCGAGACCGCCGCGGTCGTCACCCGCGTCGCGCCCAGCTTCCTGCGTTTCGGCCACTTCGAGCACTTCGCCCACACCGCGGCCGACGAAGCGGCGCTGCGCCGCCTGGCCGACGACACGATCGAACGCTATTTCCCGGCGCAGGCCGAGGCCGCCAACCGCTACGCCGCGCTGCTCGAGGAGGTGGCGCGGCGCACCGCGCGTCTGGTGGCGCAGTGGCAGGCGGTCGGCTTCTGCCACGGCGTGATGAACACCGACAACATGTCGCTGCTCGGCCTGACGATCGACTACGGGCCTTTCGGTTTCCTCGATGCCTTCGACCCCGGCCACGTCTGCAACCACTCTGACCACCAGGGCCGCTACGCCTACGCGCGCCAGCCCAACGTCGCGTTCTGGAACCTGCACGCGCTGGCCCAGGCGCTGCTGCCGCTGATAGTCGACAGCGACGCCGCCGTCGCCGCACTGGAGCCCTACAAGACCGAGTTCCTGGCCGCGCTGCAGACGGCGATGCGCGCCAAGCTCGGCCTGCGCGACGAACGCCCCGAAGACGGCACGCTGGTCGACGACCTGCTGCGCCGCATGGCCGCCGACGGTGCCGACTACACGATCAGCTTCCGCCGCCTGGCGCGTTTCGACAGCACGCCCGGGGCGCGCAACGATGCCCTGCGCGACATGTTCCTCGACCGCGAGGCCTTCGACGCCTGGGCGCTGCGTTACGCCGAGCGCCTGCGTGCCGAATCCAGCCTCGACGCCGAGCGCCGCTTGCGGATGGAGCGCAGCAACCCCAAGTACGTGCTGCGCAACCACCTCGCCGAAACCGCGATCCGCCAAGCCGAAACCGGCGACTTCGGCGAGGTCTCGCGGCTGCTGGCCGTGCTGCAGCATCCGTTCGACGAGCAGCCCGAGCACGAGGCGCTCGCCGGTTTCCCGCCCGACTGGGCGCGCCAGCTCGAGATCTCCTGTTCGTCATGAGCCTGTTCGACAAGAAACCTGCCGCCCACCCGCACGACGACCCGCGCTACGAGGTCCGCAAGAGCGACGCCGAATGGCGCGCCCAGCTGGACCCGATGCAGTACCAGGTCGCGCGCCACGCCGCCACCGAGCGCCCCTTCACCGGCAAGTACTGGGACCACACCGGCCGCGGCCGCTACGACTGCGTCGGCTGCGGCGCGCCGCTGTTCTCCAGCGAGACCAAGTTCGACGCCGGCTGCGGCTGGCCGAGCTACTGGCAGCCGCTGGAGGCCGACGTCATCGAGGAGGTGCGCGACACCAGCCACGGCATGGTGCGTGTCGAGGTGCGCTGCCGCCGCTGCGGCACCCACCTGGGCCACGTCTTCGAGGACGGCCCGGCGCCGACCGGCCAGCGCTACTGCATCAACTCGGCGGCCATCGACTTCAAGCCCGAATCCGCGTAAACCCGGCCCCGTATCGGCCCGCCGCCGTCACGGCTTCGCCGCCGGGCCGCGGCGCAGCCGGCACAATCACGGGATGAACCGTTCCCGCCGCCTTGCATGAAGCTGTTGCTGGACTTCCTGCCGATCGTCCTTTTCTTCGCCTGCTTCAAGCTCGCCGAGGGCCGCCCGGAATGGGCGGCGGACTTTGCCACCGCCAACTTCGGCTCGCTGGTCTCCGGCGGCGTCGTCGGCCCGAAAGAGGCGCCGGTGCTGCTGGCGACCCTCGTCGTCATCCTCGCGACGCTGGCCCAGGTGCTGGTGCTCAAGCTGCGCGGCAAGCGCATCGACGCGATGCTGTGGATCAGCCTGGTGCTGGTCGTCGTCTTCGGCGGCCTGACCATCTGGTTTCACAACGAGACCTTCATCAAGTGGAAGCCCAGCGTGCTGTACTGGACGATGGGCACCGCGCTCTGGCTGGCGCCGCTGCTGGCCGGCAAGAACCTGCTGAAGCTGATGCTGGGCGAGCAGATGGTGCTGCCCGAACGCGTCTGGCACCGGCTGAACTTCGCCTGGGTCGCGTTCTTCGCCGCGATGGGCCTGCTCAACATCTGGGTGGCCTACAGCTTCAGCACCGACGCCTGGGTGAACTTCAAGCTCTTCGGCGGCATCGGCCTGATGTTCGCCTTCACGATCGCCCAGGGCCTGTACCTCGGCCGCTACCTCGAGGAACCGGCCGCGCCGCACGAGGGCGGACGATGAGCCGCGCCGCCGAGATCGAGGCCGCGCTGCGCGCCGCGCTCGAGCCCGTGGAGCTCGAAGTCGTCGACGACAGCGCCCGCCACGCCGGCCATGCCGGCGCCCGCGAAGGCGGTCATTTCCAGGTGCGCATCCGCAGTGCGCGCTTCGCCGGGCTGGCGCCATTGGCCCGTCATCGCCTTGTGTATGATGCCCTCGGCCCTCTGGGCCAACGGGGCGTGCATGCACTCGCGATCGACGCGCAGCCGCCCCGGCAGGACTGACACCCCTCGAACAACTCCATCGTCGCGTCCGCCGCGGGCGGCTCGCGTCCCATCCGAAAGTGCCATCCATGAGCTCGAAGTCCTTTGCCGTGCGCACGGCGCTCGCCACCGCTGCTGCCGCGCTGCTGATGCCGCTGGCCGCGCAGGCGCAGAACATCGCCGTCGTCAACGGCAAGCCCGTGCCCAAGGCCCGCGTCGAGACCCTGCTGCAGCAGGCCGCGCGCGCCGGCCAGCAGATCAGCCCGGAACTGCAGCAGCAGGCCCGTGACCAGGTCGTGCTGCGCGAGATCTTCGTCCAGGAAGCCGAGAAGAAGGGCCTGGCCACCAGCGCCGACTACAAGGCCCAGATGGAGCTCGCCCGCCAGAGCATCCTGATCCGCGAGCTGTTCGACAACTTCCGCAAGACGCACCCGGTGGCCGACGCCACCGCCCAGGCCGAGTACGACAAGATCAAGGCCTCGGCCGCCGGCACCGAGTACCACGCCCGCCACATCCTGGTGGAGACCGAGGACCAGGCCAAGGCGCTGATCGCCCAGATCAAGGCCGGCGCCAGCTTCGAGGAACTGGCCAAGAAGAACTCCAAGGATCCGGGCTCCGGCGAGAACGGCGGCGACCTGGACTTCGCCAAGCCCGACGCCTACGTGCCCGAGTTCAGCCAGGCGATGGTCGCGCTGAAGAAGGGCGAGATGACCGAGACGCCGGTGAAGAGCCAGTTCGGCTGGCACATCATCCGCCTCGACGACACCCGCGAAGCGCAGTTCCCGGCCTTCGAGGAAGTCAAGGACCAGCTCAAGCAGCGCATGGAACAGGCCAGCCTGCAGCAGTACCAGGAAGAGCTGCGCAAGAAGGCGCGCACCGACTACAAGTTCGGCGGCGAATAAGCCCCCTGCCGCACGACGAACGAGGCCCCGCGAGGGGCCTTTTTGTTTGCTCGCCTCAGCCGCCGCCCGCCATCAGCACGAACGGCGCGTAGTCGGCCTCGTCCAGCGTGACGACGACGACCTGGTGCGGGTCGGCGGCCAGCCCGGCCTGGCGGCAGCTCGTGGCCACGGCGGCGGGCAGGCCGAGGCGCACGCAGTCGGCGGCGGCGTCGTAGGAGCGCGAGTAGGCGGCGAAGCGCCGTGCGCCGCGCTCGACGCAGCGGTCGGCATAACCGAGCAGGAAGGCCGCCGCGTGCAGCCGCCCCTCGCGCGCGGCGAAGAGCGCGAACTGCGCGCTCAGCACCTCGAACGACGCCCAGTCGCTGGCGCGTGCGACATCGGCGTAGCGCTGCAGCGCCTGGCGCGCCTCGGCCAGGCGGCCGCCGTGCAGCAGCGCATGGGCGTGGTTGCCCAGCGCGAAGCAGGCCTGCGGGCCGATGCGCCCGCGGTGCAGCGCCACCAGCTCCTCGCCGACGCGGATCGCCTCGGCGGTGTCGCCCACTTCCAGGTGCAGGTAGGCCAGGTTGGAAAGGTCGATGCGCAGATAGAAGCCCCAACCTGCCTCGCGCGCCGCGGCGACGCTGGCCCGGCAGGCCAGCAGCGCGTCGGCGGGACGACCGAGGAACGAACAGACCATCGCCTCGGCCTGGTAGCGCTGGCGCCGCAGCAGCGGCGGAAAGCCTTCGCCGCAGGCCGCGATCAGCTCGGGCAGCGCGGCCTCGGCGGCGGCCAGCCGTTGCGGCTCGGCGTCGACGCCGCTGACCAGCTGCACCCGGGCGGCGAAAGCACCACGCGCGTCGCCGAGGGCGCTGAAGAGCGCCAAGGCCTCCTGGGCGCCGGCCAGCGCGCTCGGGGTCCGGGTCATGGCCTGCACGCGGGCCAGCGCGAGGCAGTGGCGCGCACGCTCGGCCGGCGCCAGCGCCGCCGACGGCGCCAGCTCCTCGGTGCGGGCGACGAGGTCCAGGTACTCCTGCTGCCGGTAGGTCATCAGGAACAGCTGCGTGGTCTCGCCCAGCAGGGCGTAGGCGAGCGCCGCGTCGTGGCTACTCGCCCAGCGCAAGGCGGCCAGCAGGTTGTCCAGGTCGGGCTCGTAGCGGTGCCGCCAGACGCGCTCGCTGCAGTCCAGCCGGGCCTTGTCGGCGTCGGCATAGACCACCCGCACCGCACGCGCATGCCCGGCGGCGGCCTGGGCCGGCTGCGGCTCCTGCAGCAGCGAGAACTGGCGGATCGGCTCGGGCAGCCGGAAACGCAGCGGCTCGCCCGGCTCGACGCCGACGAGTCCGCAGTCGATCAGCGCGTCCAGCGCTTCGGTGACGGCTTCCTCGGCGACCTCCTGGCGCCCGATCGCCAGCGCCAGCTCGAACGAGAAGCCCCGCACGCACCAGGCCAGGCGGCGCAGCAGCAGCTGCCCCAGCGGCGAGAGCCGGCCGTAGCTCCATTGCAGCGTCGCGAGCAGCGTCTGGCGGCGCGCCGGCTGGGTGCTGTCGTTCAGGTAGGGCAGCCCCATCAGGCCTTCGGCGCCGAGGCGGCGCAGGCGCGCGGCGAGCAGGCGGATCGCCAGCGGCGAGCCGCCGACCTGGCGGCACACGCGCAACGCCAGCTCGAGCTGCAGCGTGTCGAGCTCGCGCCCGTCGCCGAGCCCGGCTCGGGCCAGGAACAGCCGCATCGCGTCGCAGCGCGTCAGCCGTTCGCGCGGCGTGCCGGGGGCCGCCAGCGCGAGGCCGTCCAGCGCCAGCACCTGCTCCTGGGGATGGTGCAGCGCCACCTGCGAACCGACGAGGATGCGCAGGCCGGGCGCGCCGGCGAACTGGTCGACGATCGAATAGACGCTCGCGGCGCAGGCTTCGGCGCCATCGAGCACCAGCAGCGCCGGATGCTGGCGCAGCGCCGCCAGCACCGCCGGCAGCGGGCCGACGTGGCGGGTCTGCGGCACGCCCAGCCGGTCGGCCACCGAGGCCGCGATCTCGTCGACGCCGCAGTGGCAACCGATCTCGACCCAGACCACCGTCAGCCCGGCACGCCGGCGCTCCTGCGCCAGGCGCAGCGCGAGCGCCGTCTTGCCGACCCCGGCGGGGCCGCAGAGGCTGGTCAGCCGTCTGCCGTCGACCAGCGCCGACAAGGCCTGCAGCTCGGTTTCGCGGCCGACGAAGCCGGCCGGGCCGGCCGGCAGCTCGGCCACGCGGTAGGGGCCGGCGACCCGCTGCGACTCGTCGGCCAGTTCCTCGACGTCGCAAGCGAGCTGATAACCGCGCCCGGGCACGGTGCTGATCGCCCCGGGGCCGAGCAGCTTGCGCAGCGCGGCGATCTGGGCCGACAGAGCGTGGTCGTCGACCGTCGGGCCGGGCCAGACGCGTTCGATCAGCTCGGCGCGCGAGATCACGCGCGAGCGGCCTTCCACCAGGGTGGCGAGCAGGTCGAATGCACGCGAACCCAGCCTGGCGGCTTCGCCGTCACGCCGGACGCTGTGCGATCCGAAATCGACCGTGCAGTGCGCGACGCGCACCCGTGGGCTCATCGCCTCCCCCCGAGGCCTTTTGAATGGCCGGGAGGATACGGCAGGCGGGCGGGAGCGCGCCGATCAACGGCGCGAAAACCCACCTCGCCGCAGCAAGCCTGCGTTCAGCGGCGCGGGCCGCGCGGCCCTTGTGCGGCGCGGCCGCCACCGTGGCCATGGCCGCCCGTCGGCGCGCCGCCGCGAGCGCCACCGCCGGCCCGCTGGCCGTTGCCGCTCTGGCCACCGGCATGGCCTTGCGGTCGGCCGCCGCCACCCGGGCGCCCGCCGCGCGACGGCGCGCCGCCGCCGCCGGCATTGCGGCGCGTGCCGCCGACGCCGATCGTCATGCGGCCGAGCACGATGGGCTCGGCCCGCTCGCCCGGCGGGGGTTCGAAGCCGGGCATCGCCTCGACCGGGATCTCGCGCTTGATCAGGCGCTGGATGTCGCGCAGGAAGATCTCCTCGTCCAGGCAGACGAGCGAAACGGCCTCGCCGCTGGCGCCGGCACGGCCGGTGCGGCCGATGCGGTGCACGTAGTCCTCGGGCACGTTCGGCAGCTCGTAGTTGACGACGTGCGGCAGCTGGTCGATGTCGATGCCGCGCGCGGCGATGTCGGTCGCCACCAGCACCTGCAGCGTGCCGGCCTTGAACTCGGCCAGCGCCTTGGTGCGTGCGCCCTGGCTCTTGTTGCCGTGGATCGCCATCGCCGTGATGCCCTGCTCGTTCAGGTACTCGGCCAGGCGGTTGGCGCCGTGCTTCATCCGCGTGAAGACCAGCACCTGGTGCCAGTCGCCCTGACGGATCAGGTGCGCCAGCAGTTCCTTCTTCTTCTCGCGGCCGACCGGGTAGACCTTCTGCGCGATCGTGTCGGCGGTGGCGTTGCG
Source organism: Rubrivivax gelatinosus IL144 (assembly GCF_000284255.1). Lineage (NCBI taxonomy): Bacteria > Pseudomonadati > Pseudomonadota > Betaproteobacteria > Burkholderiales > Sphaerotilaceae > Rubrivivax > Rubrivivax gelatinosus. The sequence continues at coordinate 2,557,932 of NC_017075.1, read as the reverse complement.
CCGCGCGACCTCGATCAGCGCCGGCTGGTTCAGCAGACGGTCGGCCAGGGCCTTGATCTCGTCGCTGAAGGTCGCCGAGAAGAGCAGGCTCTGCTTCTTCTGCGGCAGCACCGCGAGCACCTTCTTGATGTCGTGGATGAAGCCCATGTCGAGCATGCGGTCGGCTTCGTCGAGCACCAGGATCTGCACGTTCGACAGATCCAGCGTGCCCTGGCCGTGGTGGTCCAGCAGCCGGCCGGGCGTGGCCACGAGGATGTCGACGCCCTTCTTCAGGCGGTCGATCTGGGGCTGCATGCCGACGCCGCCGAACATCACCATGCTGGTGAGCGGCAGGTACTTGCCATAGGCGCGCACGCTTTCCTCGACCTGGGCGGCGAGTTCACGCGTCGGCGTCAGGACCAGCGCGCGCACGGCGATGCGGCCGCGCGAATCGCGCACCGGCTTGGAAGCCGACAGGCGCTGCAGCATCGGCAGCGTGAAGCCGGCGGTCTTGCCGGTGCCGGTCTGGGCGCCGGCGAGCAGGTCGCCGCCTTGCAGCACCGCAGGAATGGCCTGCGCCTGGATCGGGGTCGGCACGTCGTAGCCCTGATCGCGCACGGCGCGCAGCAGCGGCTCGGCGAGGCCGAGGTCGGTGAAGTTCATGAATTTGGTATTCGGTCGGCCTGTCGCCCGCTCGGGGGCGCCAGTCGCAGGCGTCGGATCAAGGGGCCGCGAGGCGGCGTCGGGCTCGACGTCGATGCAGCGACTGGGCTCTGCATCGGTGTCGAAAATTCTATCTGATGCAGATCAAATCTGCAGGATGAAACCCCACGCGTGACAACTGCCGCCGCGGCCGAGGCCGCGCGCTGCAGGGGAACGGCGCGGGACGGGGCCCGCGGAACGGCGACAATAGCGGTTTGGCCGCGCGACGCGGCCGCGCTCCAACCCATACCGAAAGAACCGAACAGGACTCCATGGCCCAGTACGTATTCACGATGAACCGCGTCGGCAAGATCGTGCCGCCGAAGCGGCAGATCCTGAAGGACATCTCGCTGTCCTTCTTCCCCGGCGCGAAGATCGGCGTGCTCGGCGTCAACGGCAGCGGCAAGTCGACGCTGCTGAAGATCATGGCCGGCCTGGACAAGGACATCGAGGGCGATGCCGTCCCGATGCCCGGTCTGAAGATCGGATACCTGCCGCAGGAGCCGCAGCTCGACCCCGAGCAGACCGTGCGCGAAGCCGTCGAACAAGGCATCGGCGGCGTGCTCGCGGCGAAGAAGCGCCTGGACGAGGTCTACGCCGAGTACGCCGAGCCCGACGCCGACTTCGACAAGCTGGCCGCCGAACAGGCCGAACTCGAGGCGATCATCGCCGCGGCCGGCAGCGAGAACACCGACCTGCAGCTCGAGCTGGCCGCCGACGCGCTGCGCCTGCCGCCCTGGGACGCGCAGATCGGCCTGCTCTCCGGCGGCGAGAAGCGCCGCGTCGCGCTGTGCCGGCTGCTGCTGTCCAAGCCCGACATGCTGCTGCTCGACGAACCGACCAACCACCTGGACGCCGAGTCGGTGGACTGGCTGGAGCAGTTCCTGCAGCGTTTCCCGGGCACCGTCGTCGCGATCACCCACGATCGCTACTTCCTGGACAACGCCGCCGAGTGGATCCTCGAACTCGACCGCGGCTTCGGCCACCCGTACAAGGGCAACTACTCCGAGTGGCTGGACCAGAAGGAACGCCGCCTGGAAGTCGAGCAGAAGAAGGAAGACGCGCGCATCAAGGCGATGAAGGAGGAACTCAAGTGGGTCCGCTCCAACGCCAAGGGCCGCCAGGCCAAGAGCAAGGCGCGTCTGGCCCGCTTCGAGGAGCTGTCGGACGTCGACTACCAGCGCCGCAACGAGACCAACGAGATCTTCATCCCGGTCGCCGAGCGCCTGGGCAACGAGGTCATCGAGTTCAAGAACGTCACCAAGAGCTTCGGTGACCGCTGCCTGATCGACAACCTCAGCTTCAAGATCCCGGCCGGTGCCATCGTCGGCATCATCGGCCCCAACGGCGCCGGCAAGTCGACGCTGTTCCGCATGATCCAGGGGCTGGAGAAGCCGGACAGCGGCGAGGTCGTGATCGGCAAGACCGCCAAGGTCACCTTCGTCGACCAGAGCCGCGAAAGCCTGGCCGGCGACAAGACCGTCTGGGAAGACGTCTCGGGCGGGCTGGACAACATCGTCGTCGGCCAGTTCGTGATGCCCAGCCGCGCCTACCTCGGCCGCTTCAACTTCAAGGGCAACGACCAGCAGAAGCTCGTCGGCAACCTCTCCGGCGGCGAGCGCGGCCGCCTGCACCTGGCCAAGACCCTGGCCCAGGGCGGCAACGTGCTGATGCTCGACGAACCGTCGAACGACCTGGACGTCGAAACCCTGCGTGCGCTGGAAGAGGCGCTGCTCGAGTTCGCCGGCAGCGCGATGGTCATCAGCCACGACCGCTGGTTCCTGGACCGCATCGCGACGCACATCCTGGCCTGCGAAGGCGAGTCGCAGTGGTTCTTCTACGCCGGCAACTACCACGAGTACGAGGAAGACAAGAAGCGCCGCCTGGGCGAGGAAGGCGCACGCCCGAAGCGCGTGCGCTTCAAGCCGATCAAGTGACGCCGGGCGGCGACGCCTGAACGGACGGCGGCCTGCGGGCCGCCGTTTTCATTTGGCGACGCAGGATTGCGGGCGCGTTTGTACACGCGTATAAACACCGCATGAGCTCCCGCCCCGCCGCCGACCCCGGCGCCCGCGAACGCCTGTTGCAGGCCGGTCTGGCGCTGGCGCGCGAACGCGGCCTGAAGGCCTTGACGGTGCGTGCCGTCGCGGCCGAGGCCGGCGCCAACCTCGGCAGCTTCGTGCATCACTTCGGCACCCGCGACGCCTTCGTCGCCGAGCTGATCGAACGCTGGTACGCGCCGATGTTCGGCCAGTTGCAGGACCTGGCGCGGCGCCCCGGCGACCCGCTGCCGGCGCTGCGCGAAGCGCTGCTGGAGTTCGTCGCCTGGGTCGCGCGCCACCGCGACTTCCTCGCCCTGCTGCTGGCCGATGCCGCGGCCGGCGAACCGGCGGTGCGGCGTTTCGTCGCGACGATCGAACAGCGCCACCCCGCCGTGCTGCTGGGCCTGATCGCCCAGGCGCAGGACGCCGGCCGGCTGCGCCGCGCCGAGCCGCTGCACCAGCTGATGTTCCTGCTGGCCTCGCTGGCGCTGCCGGTCCTGGTGACGCGCTTGATGAGCGGGCGCGAGATCGCGCCGCCGGGCTTCGTCTCCCGGCTGACGCCGCTGGCCGTGGCCCCCGAACGCATCGCCGAACGCCTGGACTGGGCGCTGCGTGGCCTGGCCCCCGACCCGGAGCCTCGACGATGAACGCCCTGCCCCGACGCGCCGCGGCGCTCGCCGCCCTGCTCTTCCTGGCCGGCTGCGGCCAGCGCACGGACGCGCCCTTGGCCGGTTATGCCGAAGCCGAGCTGGTCTACGTCGCCGCCTCGGCCGGCGGCACGCTGCGCACGCTGCACGTGCGCCGCGGCGACGCGGTGCAGGCCGGCCAGCCGCTGTTCGCGCTCGACGCCGACGCCGAGGCGCTTTCGCGCGAGGCGGCCGACGAACGCCGCGCCGCCGCCGAGTCGCAGGCCGATGACCTGCGCAAGGGCAAGCGCCCGCTGGAGCGTGCGGCGCTGGACGCCCAACTCGCCCAGGCGCGCGCCGCGCTGGTGGCCAGCGAGTCGGCGCTGAAGCGCCAGCGCGCGCTGGTCGAACAAGGCTTCGTCTCGGCCGCGCGGCTGGACGAACTCGTCGCCGCGCGCGACGCCGACGCCGCGCGCGTGCACGAACTCGAAGCCGAGCGCCGCCTGGCCGACGAAGCGGCACGTGCCGACGCGGTGGCCGCGGCCGCCGCCAGCGCGCGCGGCGCCGGCGCCGATGCCGCGCTGGCGCGCTGGCACGAGGATCAGAAGGCGCGCAACGCGCCGGTCGCCGCCCAGGTCTACGACACGCTGTACCGCCCGGGCGAATGGGTGCCGGCGGGCTCGCCGGTGGTCGTGCTGCTGCCGCCGGGCGCCGTCAAGCTGCGGTTCTTCGTGCCCGAGGCGCTGCTGGCGCGCGCCCAGGTCGGCGCCAGCGTCGCGGTGGCCTGCGACGGCTGCCCGGCCGGCCTCACCGCGCGCATCGGCCACGTCTCGCCCGAGGCCGAGTACACGCCGCCGGTCATCTACAGCAACGAGTCGCGCAGCAAGCTCGTCTTCCGCGCCGAAGCCTGGCCCGACGGCGTCTCGGCGCTCAAGCCCGGGCAGCCGGTGCAGGTGTCGCTGCCGGACGCCGCACGATGAACACCGAGCTCGCGATCGACGTACGCGGCCTGAGCAAACGTTTCGGCACGCGCACCGTCGTCGACGCGATCTCGATCCAGGTGCGGCGCGGCGAGATCTGCGGCTTCCTCGGCCCCAACGGCAGCGGCAAGACGACGACGATCCGCATGCTCTGCGGTCTGCTCGAGCCCGACGCCGGCGAAGGCCGGTGCCTGGGCCTGGACCTGCGCCGCGACGCGCGCCGCATCAAGCGCCGCGTCGGCTACATGACGCAGCGCTTCGGCCTCTACGAAGACCTGTCGATCGAGGAGAACCTGGACTTCGTCGCGCGCGTCTACGGCATGGCGCAGCGGCGCGAGGCGGTCGATGGCGCGCTCGAACGCCTGGGGCTGGCCGGCCGGCGCACGCAGCTCGCAGGCTCGCTGTCGGGCGGCTGGAAGCAGCGCCTGGCGCTGGCCGCCTGCATGCTGCACCAGCCCGAACTGCTGCTGCTGGACGAGCCGACCGCCGGCGTCGACCCCAAGGCGCGGCGCGACTTCTGGCAGCAGATCCACAGCCTCGCCGCCGAAGGCCTGACGGTGCTGGTGTCGACGCACTACATGGACGAAGCCGAACGCTGCCACCGGCTGGCCTACATCAGCTACGGCCGGCTGCTGGCCGCCGGCACCGCCGCCGAGGTGGTGGCCGCCGCAGGGCTGCGCACCTGGACGCTGCGCGGCGAACACCTGGCCGACGCGGTGGCGCTGCTGGCGCACGACGAACGCTGGATGGCGGTGCCCTTCGGCGGTTCGGTGCACGTCAGCGCGCGCGCCGGCGAGGACTTCGCCGCCTGGCTGGACGGTGCCGCGCCCGGCCACCGCTGGACCGTCGAGCCGATCGCCACCGGGCTCGAAGACGTCTTCATCTCGCTGACCCAGCATGCCCAGGATCCTCTCGCTTAGCTGGGGCCGCATCCTCGCGGTGCTGCGCAAGGAGCTGATCCAGCTGCGCCGCGACCGGCTGACCTTCGCGATGCTGATCGGCGTGCCGCTGATGCAGCTGGTGCTGTTCGGCTACGCGATCAACGGCGACCCCAAGCATTTGCCGACGGCCGTCGTCGCGCTGGACGAATCGCCCGTCGTGCGCAGCGTCGTCGCCGCGGTGCGCAACACCGGCTACTTCGAGATCGTCGCCATGCCGAGCGAAGCCGATGCCGAGGCGCTGATCGCCAGCGGCCAGGTGCAGTTCGCGCTCGTCTTCCCGGGCGACTTCACGCGCCGGCTGCTGCGTGGCGAGACGCCGCCGCTCGTCGTGCTGGCCGACGCCAGCGACCCGGCCGCCACCGGCCAGGCGGTGGCCGCGCTGGCGGCGCTGCCGACGCTGGCGCTTCGCAGCGAGCTCACCGGCGCGCTGGCGCCGCTGGCCGGCGGTGCGGCGCCGTTCGAGGTCCGCGTGCACAAGCGCTACAACCCCGAGGGCATCACCGCGTTCAACGTCGTGCCGGGGCTGATGGGCGTCATCCTGACGATGACGCTGGTGATGATGACCTCGATGGCGATGACCCGCGAACGCGAGCGCGGCACGCTGGAGAACCTGCTGGCCACCCCGGTGCGGCCGGTGGAGATGATGGCCGGCAAGATCCTGCCCTACGTGATCATCGGCTACGGCCAGGTGCTGCTGGTCTTCGCCGCGGCGCGCGTGCTGTTCCACGTGCCGATGGCCGGCAGCTTCGTGCTGCTGTCGGCGATGGTGCTGCTGTTCATCGTCGCCACGCTGTCGGTGGGCTTCACCTTCAGCACCATCGCGCGCTCGCAGATGCAGTCCATGCAGATGACGATGTTCTATTTCCTGCCGAACATCCTGCTGTCGGGCTTCATGTTCCCGTTCCGCGGCATGCCGGGCTGGGCGCAGACGATCGGCGAAGTGCTGCCGCTGACCCACTTCCTGCGCATCGTGCGCGCCGTGATGCTGAAAGGCAGCGGCTTTGCCGACCTGTGGCCCGAAGCGGCGGCGATCGCCGCTTTCGCGCTGGCCGCCGGCGGCGTGGCGATGCTGCGCTACCGCCAGACCATCGACTGAATCACTCGAACGGGTAGCGCACGCCCAGGCGCTGGCGCATCGCGTCGCTCAGTTCGGCCACCGCCAGCGTCTGCGCCAGCGGCATCGCGGCGTTCTCCATCTGGCCGGCGGCGATGCAGGCCGTCGCCGCCTCGATCTGGTACTCGAAGCCGTTGTGGCGGAACGGCAGCTCGAGCGTCTGCTCGGGCTCGCCGCGGCGCTGCAGCGTGACGCGCGTGCACTCCCAGAAGTTGGGCTGCAGCGTGATCGTGCCGCGCTGGCCGTGGATGCGGCAGGCGTTGTCGGCCGCGCCGTCGAAGCCGATGACGAACTGCGCCACCGCGCCGCCGGCCCAGCGCAGCTGCGTCGCGAGGTGCAGGTCGACGCCAGTCGGCGCCAGCCTCCCGGCGACGTCGAAGCCCTCGGGCTCGCCGCTGCCCTGGGCCTGTATCACCCACTGCGCCAGCGACAGCGCGTAGACGCCGATGTCCAGCAGCGCGCCGCCGGCCAGCGCCGGCGCGAACAGCCGCGAGGCCGGGTCGAAGGGCAGCCGCAGGCAGAACGTGCCCTGCACCGTGTGCACGGTGCCGATCTCGCCGGCTTCGATCCAGGCGCGCAGCTGCTGCCAGGACGGCAGGAAACGCGACCACAGCGCCTCCATCAGGAACACACGGCGCTCGCCGGCAAGGGCGACGACGGCGCGCGCCTGGGCCGCGGTGGCCACCAGCGGTTTTTCGCAGAGCACCGGCTTGCCGGCGTCCAGCGCCGCGGCGATGGCCTCGGCGTGCGCGCTGTGCGGCGTGGCGACGTAGACCGCGTCGACCTGCGGGTCGGCCAGCAGCGCCGCCAGCTCATGGTGCACGGTGGCCGGCCAGTGCGCGGCGAAGGCCTCGGCATGGCTCGGGCGGCCGCCATACACCGCCGTCAGGCGCGCGCCCGGCACCACGGTCAGCGCATCGGCGAAGCGACGGGCGATCGTGCCGGGGCCGACGAGGCCCCAACGCAGCGGAGTGACGTGTGGCGACATGGCGGGCAATGAAGCAGCAGAGGGGCAATCGTGCTCCTTATCGCGGGGACTCGCCGCCGCACGGCTTCGACAATTTCGCCGTGCCTGCCCTGCCCCGCCTCCTCCGTCCGCTGCTGCCGCTGGCCGCTGCCGCGCTGCTCGCGGCCTGCGCCACGCGTCCGGCGGCGCCCGCCGCCGCGGCCGACAAGCCCGCCGAGGCCGTCCCGGCGGCCCGCGTGGCGCCGCCCGACCCCAACTTGCCAGCCTTCGCCGCGGTCGTGAAGGACGCGCGCCGCATCGACGGGCCGCTGCCGCTGTGGCAGCGCGAGGACAAGGTCTGGATCGAACTCGCGCCGGCCGCCTGGGGCCGACCCTTCCTGCTGTCGCCGAAGTTCGCTTCGGGCATCGCCGAAGCCGGCGTGCTCGGCGGGCTGATGGCGCACCCGGTTTCCGGCGCCGGCGGGCCGCAGCTCGTGGAGTTCGTGCGCCAGTACCAGCAGGTGCGGCTGCAGGCGCGCAACGTCTACCCGGCTACCGCGCCCGGCTCGCCCGAGGCGCGGGCCGCGGCGGCCTCGTTCGCTTCCAGTCTGCTGGCCAGTGCGCCGGTGGTCAGCCAGCCGCAGCCGCAGAGCGGCGCCGTGCTGGTCGAGGCCAACGCGCTCTTCCTCGGCGACATGCTGGGCGTGGGCATGTCGCTGCAGCGTGCCTTCCGCCAGCCTTATCTGCTGGACCCGCGCAACACGACGATCGCCGCGGTGCGCAACTCGGCCGACGCCACCGTCATCGAGACGACGAACCATTTCTACGCCGCGACGCTGGCCCCGGCGGCCCCGGGCGGGCCCTCGCTGCCGCGTTACGTGCCCGACGCGCGCAGCCTGCTCGTCGGCCTGCACTATTCGCTGGCGCCGCTGCCGGCCGAACCGATGCACGCGCGCCGCGCCGACCCGCGCATCGGCAGCTTCACGACGCAGAGCTTCGACGTCGCCGGCGAGCTCGGCAGCTCGCCGCGCCAGCGCTGGATCAACCGCTGGCGGCTGGAAAAACGCGACCCCGCCGCGGCGCTGTCCGAGCCGGTCAAGCCGATCACCTTCTGGATCGACCGCAACGTGCCGCTGGCCTGGCGCGACACCGTGCGCGACGGGATCCTCGAATGGAATAAGGCTTTCGAGCGCATCGGCTTCCGCGACGCCATCGTCGTGCGCCAGCAGGCCGACGACGCCGACTTCGACACGCTGGACGCCGGTCGCGCCTCGGTGCGCTGGATGACCAGCCCCGACCCCGGCTTCGCCGCGATCGGCCCGTCGCAGGTCGACCCGCGCAGCGGCGAGATCCTCGACGCCGACATCGGCGTCGAAGCCCTGGTCACGCGGCTGAAGCGTGTCGAGCGCACCCAGGTGCTGGCCGGCACCGCCGGTGCAGCGGCCGCGGCCGACGGCCCCGCCGCCTGCAGCTTCGCTGACGAGGCGGCCGCCCAGCTGGCCTACGGCCTGGACGTGCTCGCCGCGCGCGACGACCTGCCCGCCGACGACCCGCGCACCCGGCGCTACGTGCAGGACTACCTGCGCAACACCGTGATGCACGAGGTCGGCCACGCGCTGGGCCTGCGCCACAACTTCCGCGCCTCGCGCATCTACACCGAGGCCCAGCTCGCCGACCCCGAGTTCACGCGCGATCACGGCACGACCGGCTCGGTGATGGAATACAACGCCATCAACCTGCCGCGCCCGGGGGCGCCGCTGGGCACACCGTTCCAGACCACGCTGGGGCCTTACGACTACTGGGCGATCGAGTACGCCTACAAGCCGATCGCCGCCGAGCACGAGGCGGCCGAGCTGCAGAAGATCGCCGCCCGCAGCCGCGACCCGCAGCTCGCCTTCGCCACCGACGAAGACAACGCGCTCGGCCTGGACCCCGAGGTCGCGGTCTTCGACCTCGGCGCCGACCCCGTCGCCTTCGCCGCCAAGCGGCTGGAGATCGCCCGCGACCTGTTCCGCCGCCAGGAGACACGCACGCTGGCGCCCGACGAGGACTACTCGGTGCTGCGGCGCTCGATCGCCTTCGCGCTCAACGACGTCGGCCGCGCGACGCAGCTGCTGCTGCGCCAGATCGGCGGCGTGCGCACGCTGCGCGACTACCCCGGCAGCGGCCGCGACCCGCTGCAGCCGCTGCCGGCGCAGACCCAGCGCCAGGCGCTGGACCTGCTGATGCGCGACGTGCTGGGCGCCGACGGCCTGGCGCTGAGCCCGGCGCTGCAGCGCCGTCTGGCCCCCGACTACCTGGAGCGCGGCGAATCCGGCACGCCGACCGACTTCGCGCTGCCGCAGCGTCTGCTGGAGCTGCAGCGCAGCGTGCTGGCCACGCTGTCAGGCGATGCGCTGGCCGGGCGCGTGCTGGACGCCGCGGCCAAGGTCGACCACCCGGAAGACGCTTTCGGGCTGGCCGAGCTGTACGGCCGGCTCACTCGCGAGGTCTGGAGCGAACTCGGCGCCGGCGCGGCGATCCCGCCGGCACGCCGGGAGCTGCAGCGCGACCACGCCAACCGCCTGGCCGCCGCGCTGCTGCAGCCCTCGGCCCGCGCCGACGCCCGCGCGCTGCTGCGCAGCCAGGCGCAGACGCTGCTGGTGCGCCTGGACCACGCCAAGGCCCACCCGGCCCGCCGCGACGCCGAGACCCGCGCCCATCTGGAAGACAGCGCGCAGACGATCCGCCTGGCGCTCAAGGCGCGGCTGGAGCGCGCCGGGGTCTGATCAGGCCGCCGCCGCCTCCGCCACCCGCCCGGCGTCGATGCGCAGCTGGCGCTCGCAGCGGGCGGCGATCTGCGGGTCGTGGGTGACGAGCACCAGCGTCGTGCCGGCTTCGCGGTTGAGTTCGAACATCAGCTCCATCACCTTGGCGCCGGTGGCGAAGTCCAAGCTGCCGGTGGGCTCGTCGGCCAGCAGCACCGCCGGGCGCACGACGAAGGCGCGCGCCAGCGCGACACGCTGCTGCTCGCCGCCGGACAGCAGCTTCGGGTAGTGCGCCAGGCGCTCGCCGAGGCCGACACGCGCCAGCATCTCGGCAGCCGCGGCGCGTGCGTCGCGCCGGCCCATCAGCTCCAGCGGCAGCATCACGTTCTCCAGCGCCGTCAGATGGCCCAGCAGCTGGAAGTTCTGGAAGACGAAGCCGACCTGGCGCGCACGCAGCGCGGCGCGGGCGTCTTCGTCGAGCGCGAACAGGTCGGTGCCGGCCAGCGTCACCGTGCCCGCCGTGGGTGTGTCCAGGCCGGCCAGGATGGCCAGCAGCGTGCTCTTGCCCGAGCCCGAGGCACCGACGATGGCCACGGTCTCCTTCGGAAAGAGCGCGAAATCGATGTCGTGGAGAATCGTCAGCGTGCCGGTCGAATCGGCGACCTGCTTCGAGATGCGTTGGACGGAGATGATCGGATCTGACATTCGGATGCGGTGGACCCGCCGGCAATGGCTGGCGCATGCTAGCGCGCTCGCCGTCACCCCGGCGTTCGCGGGCCCGGCGGCAGCGGCCGACGCGCGCACCTTGCTCGTGCTCGGCGACAGCCTGTCGGCCGAGTACGGCCTGGCGCGCGGCAGCGGCTGGGTCTCGCTGCTGGACAAGCGCCTGGGCGACCAGGCGCCGGGCTGGAAACTCGTCAACGCCAGCATCAGCGGCGAGACGACCTCCGGCGGGCGCACGCGGCTGCCGGCGCTGCTCAAGCAGCACAAGCCCGGGCTGGTGATCCTGGAACTCGGCGGCAACGACGCGCTGCGCGGCCTGCCCATCGCCAACACGCGCGACAACCTGGCGACGATGGCGCGCAGCGCGCGCGAGGCCGGCGCCAAGGTCGTCGTCGTCGGCATGGAAGTGCCGCCGAACTACGGCCGGCGCTACGCCGAGGACTTCTCGGCCTCGTTCGCCAAGGTCGCGCGCGAAAGCGGCGCGGCGCTCGTGCCCTTTTTGCTGCGCGGCGTCGCCGACGTGCCCGAGGCCGAGACGCTGTTCCAGGCCGACCGCATCCACCCGACCGCGCAGGCCCAGCCGACGATGCTCGACAACGTCTGGCCGGTGCTCAAGCCGCTGCTGCGCTGAGCCCGGACGCAGGACGCCGGAAGGCGTTCTGCGCCTGCCGAAGGCCCGAGCGCGATTTCACGCGCGAGGGCTGAGCCTGGACGCAGGACGCCGGAAGGCGTTCTGCGCCTGCCGAAGGCCCGAGCGCGATTTCACGCGCGAGGGCTGAGCCCGGCGCTCGACGTCAGCGCTCGTCCTGGCGCGGGTTGCGGCGCTCGTCGCGCTTGTCGTCGCGGCGCTCTGCCCGCTCGGGCTGGCGCGGCGCCATCTGCGGGCGTTCCTGGACGCGTTCAGGCTGGCGCTCCTGCTGCCGTTCCGCAGGCCGCTCCGGCATCGCATGGCGCGCCGGCGGCTCCACCGGCAACACGCTGGGCTCGCGGCCCGGGCGTTCGACACCCTGGTCGGGCGCACGGCGTTCGACGGTCTGCGGAGGCGTCGTGCGCAACACGCGGTCCTCGTCCGGACGCTTGGTCCAGTTGGCCCCGCGGCGGTCGGGCGTCGCCTGGCGGTCCGGGCGATCCTCGTTGTCGCCGCTGTCCCGGCGCGGCATCGAACGCGCAGGCATCTGCACCGGCGCTGGCGTGGACGGGCGCGGCGTGGCGCGTTCGTCGCGCCGGTCCTCACGGCGATCATCGCGGCGATCGTCCCGGCGGTCCTCGGCGCGGTTCGAAGGCACCGGCACCGGCCGGCCGAAGGCCGTGCCCGGGCGATCGCCGTCGTCGGCACGCGGGGTCGGACGCTCGGTGCGGGTGTCGTCGCGGCGGCCCATCGCCGGAGCACCGCGGCGGCCGTCGTCGCTGCTCCAGCGCGGCGACGGCGGTGCCGGCCGGTGGCCGCCGTCGAGCGCCGGCGGCTGCGGCAAGGCGGCCGGCGCATCGCTGCGCAGCGGCCGGCGGCCGACGTTGACGTCGACGACGGCACGCGCCACCGGCTCGCGCCGCACCAGCACGTCGCGCGGCACGACGGTGACGCCGCCGGGCACGCCCTGGTTGGTGTACATGATCGGGCCGGTCGGCACCGGGCGCGGGCCGTGCGGGCGGTGGTTCACGCGGTCGATGTAGATCGGCGTGACGCGGTAGTACGGCACGAAGACCTCGCGCGGCGCCAGCGGCACCCAGCCGACCGGCGGGCCGCCGACGTTGATGCCGACACTGAAGTTCGAGCCGCCGACCCAGGCCACCAGCGCCGGCGCGTAGACCGGCCGGGCGACGTAGGCCCCCGGATACCAGGCCCAGCGACGGCCCCAGTACACCCAGCGGCCGTAGTGGAAGGGCGCGAAGCCCCAGCGGGCGTCGTCGACCCAGGTCCAGCCCCAGGGCGCGATCCAGGCCCAGTGGCCGTAGCGGTACGGCGCCCAGCCGACCGGCACCGCCGTCGGCACCCAGACGTTGCCGTATTCGGGGTGGCGGTCCCAGCTGCCGTAACGGTCCAGGTCCTCGGCCCCGGTCATCTCGGGCGAGACGTAGCGGTAGGCGGCGCTGCGTTCGTCTGCGCGGTCCTCGCGGCGCGCCCAGTCGGCGAACTCGTCGTCGGGCGGCGTGTCCCAGCGGCGCTGCGCGCGGCCGCGTTCGCTCCAGACCTCGACACGGCGGCCGTCGTCGACGGTGAAAGCCTCGTCGTTGCGCGGGTCGACACGCAGCTCGCCGCGCCAGGCGCTGGCCCAGGTGACGTCGTCGACGCGGTCGGCGCGGAAATAACCGGCACGGCGCGGGCGCAGCGTGGCTTCGTCGGTGACGAGTTCGGTCTCGTCGGCGACCTCGCTGGAACGCACGCGCAGCGCCACGGCGCCGCTGTGCAGGCGCAGCGAGACCCGCTGGTCGTCCAGGCGCTGCACTTCCAGTTCGGTGCTGCCGCCCAGGCGCACCGTCGTCGAGCCGATGCGCAGCGTCGCGCGGGCGTCGCCGTCGGTGGAGATGCGGTCGCCGCGGGTCAGCGGGCGGTTGGTCGAGGCGTCGATCCAGGCGCCCTGGGCGTCGTCGTAGATCCAGATGCGCCCCTCCGACGCGGCGATGCGGCCGACGCGTCCGGGAGGATCGTCCTGGGCCGACGCCCCCAGCGGGACGGCGAGTGCCGCGACGGTCAGCAGGCCGGCGACGAGCCGGCGCACGAGGCGTTCAGCAGGGTTCATGAGGCTCCAACGCGCGACAGGGGCAAGGCGCCGACCTGGGGCTGCGTAACCCGCCGTTACCCCATGCTTCAGTCGTCGGACGCGGGGTCCAGTTCGGGGAAGAGCACGCTGGTGAAGCCGAGTTTCGTCAGGTCGTCCATGCGCGTCGGGTACAGCCGGCCGATCAGGTGGTCGCACTCGTGCTGCACGACGCGGGCGTGGAAACCCTCGGCTTCGCGTTCGATCGCCCGGCCCTGGGCGTCGAAGCCGGTGTAGCGGATGCGCGCGAAACGCGGCACGACGCCGCGCAGCCCCGGCACCGACAGACAGCCTTCCCAGCCGTCGACCTTCTCGTCGGACAGCGGCGTGATCACCGGGTTGCACAGCACGGTCAGCGGCACCGCCGGCGCCTCCGGGTAGCGCTCGTTGCGCTCGAAGCCGAAGACGACGAGCTGCAGGTCGACGCCGATCTGCGGCGCCGCCAGGCCGGCGCCGTTGGCGGCGGCCATGGTTTCCATCATGTCGGCCACCAGCGCGTGCAGCTCGGGCGTGTCGAAGGCTTCGACCGGTTGGGCGACACGCAGCAGGCGCGCATCGCCCATCTTCAGGATCTCGTGCACGGCCATCAGGACTCCCCGGCGGCAGCGGCCGCCTCGTCGTTGGCGGCGGCCGCAGCCGCCTCGATCAGCGCCTTCAACCCGTCTTCGTCGAGCACGGTGATGCCGAGTTCACGCGCCTTCTCCAGCTTGCTGCCGGCTTCCTCGCCGGCGACGACGTAGTGCGTCTTCTTCGACACCGAGCCGGCGACCTTGCCGCCGGCGGCCTCGATGATCTCCTTGGCCTGCTCGCGCGACAGCGTCGGCAGCGTGCCGGTCAGCACCAGGGTCTTGCCGGCCAGCGGCAGCGCCGCCACGTTGGCAAGCGCCGCGCCTTCGTGCTCGTCCCAGCGGATGCCGGCGGCCCGCAGCTGCTCGACGACCTCGCGGTTGTGCGGCTGCTCGAAGAAGGTGCGGATGCTCTGCGCGACGATGGGCCCGACGTCGCGCACCTCCAGCAGCTGCTCGACGCTGGCGTCCATCACGCGGTCCAGGCTGCCGAAGTGGCGCGCCAGGTCCTTGGCGGTGGCTTCGCCGACCTGGCGGATGCCCAGCGCGTAGAGGAAACGCGCCAGCGTCGTCTGCTTGCTCTTCTCGAGCGCGGCGACGAGGTTGGCGGCGCTCTTGTCGGCCATGCGGTCCAGCGCCGAGAGCTTGAGCACGCCCAGCGTGTACAGCTCGGGCAGCGTGCGGATGATGCCGGCGTCGACGAGCTGGTCGACGAGCTTGTCGCCCAGGCCCTCGATGTCCATCGCGCGCCGGCCGGCGAAGTGCAGCAGCGCCTGCTTGCGCTGCGCGGCGCAGAACAGGCCGCCGCTGCAGCGGTGGTCGATGCCGCCGCGCTCGCGCGCGACGGCGCTGCCGCAGACCGGGCACTGGCGCGGCATGCGGAAGTTGGGCACATAGCCGGCGCGTTCGCCGGGCACGCGGCCGACGACTTCGGGAATCACGTCGCCGGCGCGGCGCACGACGACGGTGTCGCCGACGCGCACGCCTTTGCGGCGCAGCTCGAAGAGGTTGTGCAGCGTCGCGTTGCTGACCGTCGTGCCGCCGACGAACACCGGCTCCAGCTTGGCCACCGGCGTCAGCTTGCCGGTGCGGCCGACCTGGATCTCGATGGCGTTGAGCCGCGTCATCTGCTCCTGCGCCGGGTACTTGTGCGCCACCGCCCAGCGCGGCTCGCGGGTGACGAAACCCAGGCGCTTCTGCAGCGCGATGTCGTTGACCTTGTAGACGACGCCGTCGATGTCGAACGGCAGCCGGTCGCGCGCCGCGGCGATGCGCTGGTGGAAGGCGACGAGGCCGTCGGCGCCCTGAACCACCGCGCGTTCGCCGTTGACCGGCAGGCCGAAGGCGGCGAGCGCGTCCAGCGTCGCGCTGTGCGTCGCCGGCTGCTGCCAGCCCTGCACTTCGCCCAGGCCGTAGGCGTAGAAGCTCAGGCGCTTGTCGGCGAGCGAGCGGCTGTCGAGCTGGCGCACCGCGCCGGCGGCGGTGTTGCGCGGGTTGATGAAGGTCCTGGCGCCCTTCTCGCGCTGGCGTTCATTCAGGCGCTCGAAGTCGTCGCGCCGCATGTAGACCTCGCCGCGGACCTCCAGCACCGGCGGCGCCTCGCCGAACAGGCGCAGCGGGATCTGGCCGATCGTGCGGATGTTGTGCGTGACGTCCTCGCCGGTCTCGCCGTCGCCGCGGGTGGCGGCCTGCACCAGCAGGCCGGCTACGTAGCGCAGGTTGATCGCCAGGCCGTCGAACTTCAGCTCGGCAGCGTACTCGACCGGCGGCGCGTCCTCGCCCAGTTCCAGCTCGCGGCGCACACGCGCGTCGAAGGCCGCGGCACCGGCGGCGGTGGTGTCGGTCTCGGTGCGGATCGACAGCATCGGAACGACGTGGCGCACCGGCACCAGCCCGGGCAGCACCTGGCCGATGATGCGCTGCGTCGGCGAGTCGGGCGTCAGCAGCTCGGGGTGGTCGGCCTCGATCGCCTGCAGCTCCTGGAACAGGCGGTCGTACTCGGCGTCGGGGATCTCCGGCGCGTCGAGCACGTAGTAGCGGTGGGCGTGGTGGGCGAGCAGGCGGCGCAGCGCCTCCGCACGCGCGGCGGGGGTCGTCTCGGGCATGGGGGGATTCTGAAGGCTCAGCTGAACAGCCGCCGCGCCGCGGGCGAGCCGGCGGCCAGATCCAGCTTTTCGAGCTGGCCGTAAAGCTGTTCGAGCTCGCGGCCGATGGCGTCGAAGGCGTGCAGCGTCACCGGCTGGCCCTGGTCGTCGACGACGGTGGCGTCCATCTCGTCGGCCAGCGTCGTCGTCAGGCGGTGCCAGGTCGGGAAGGGTTCGAGGCGCGCCTCGGTCTGCGGCACGTCCAGCGCCAGCGTGCAGTCGCGCACGGCGGCGAGCTGGCCGTCCTCGGCCAGCGCGGCCTGCGGGTCGAAGCTCAGTACCAGCATCGGCGGCGCGCCGGCTTCCGCGCCCGGCAGCACCAGCCGCCCGGGCAGCGAACCCGGCACGAAGCCGTGGCGCTTGGCGGTCTGCTGCAGATAACCCACGGACCAGGCGACGTGGTTGGAGCGCAGCGTCACCGCCAGCTGGGCGTCCAGCGGGCTGGCCAGGCCGTCGAGTTCACGCGCGCGGGCCACGACTTCCAGCATGTCGGGGAAGTCGGGCATCGCGCCGACGGCCTCGCAGAAGGCCTGGACCTTCTGCACGAACTCGGAGTACTCGATCTCGTTGAGCGCGCCGCTGCGGCTGGCCAGCTGCACGCCGGCCTGCAGCTCGCCGTAGCGGTGGCCGGCGCGCGGCTGCTCCCAGTCGCCGGTCTCGGTATCCAGGCCTTCGACGTAGAAGGGCTTGGTGCCGGCGCGGCGCGACGGCGGCAGGTGCGAGAGCACGAAGTCGCCGGTGACAGGCGACTCCAGCGTCATCGGCACGATGGCGTCGATCAGCGCGTCCAGGCGTGCCGGGCGGCGGGTGGCCGCGGGCGGGTGATGGGGCGCCGGCGTGCCGTCCAGCGTCGGCTCGTCGGACGCATCGCCGGAGGCCGGCGCGCTGCCCAGGCCGGGTTCGACGCGGTCGGGCGCGTCGGGCTGGGCGTCGGCGCGGCGCGGGCCGGCGCGACGGGTGGAAAGCCAGCCCTGGACGATCAGGGCAACGAGAACGAGGCCGCCGACGAGGGCGAGTGCCGTGGTGAGGGTCATGCCGCTTCGGCGAAGCCGATGGCCGCTTCCATGTCGACGGCGACGATGCGCGAGACGCCCTGCTCCTGCATCGTCACGCCGATCAGCTGTTCGGCCATCTCCATCGCGATCTTGTTGTGGCTGATGAAGAGGAACTGGGTGCCCGCGCTCATCTCGGTGACGAGGTTGCGGTAACGCTCGGTGTTGGCGTCGTCCAGAGGTGCGTCGACTTCGTCGAGCAGGCAGAACGGCGCCGGGTTGAGCTGGAAGATCGCGAACACCAGCGCGATCGCGGTCAGCGCCTTCTCGCCGCCGGACAGCAGGTGGATGGTGCTGTTCTTCTTGCCCGGCGGCTGCGCCATCACCTGCACGCCGGCGTCGAGGATCTCGTCGCCGGTCATCACCAGCCTGGCCTGGCCGCCGCCGAACAGCGACGGGAACATGCGCCCGAAGTGCTCGTTGACCTGGTTGAAAGTGCTGCCCAGCAGGTCGCGCGTCTCCAGGTCGATCTTTCGGATCGCGTCTTCCAGCGTGGTGATGGCTTCGGTCAGGTCGGCGAGCTGGGCGTCGAGGAAGGTCTTGCGCTCGCGCGAGGCGGTGAGTTCGTCAAGCGCGGCGAGGTTGACGGCGCCCAGCGCCGCGATCTCGCGGTTGATGCGGTCGATCTCGGACTGCAGGCCCCAGAGCTTGACGCCGCCCTGCTCGATGCCGGTGGCCAGCGCCTCCAGGTCGACCTCAGCCGCCTGCAGCTGCTCCAGGTACTGCGCGCCGCCCAGCTGTGCCGCCTGCTGTTCGAGCTGCAGCTTGGTGATCTGCTCGCGCAGCGGCGCCATGCCCTGCTCCAGCCCCAAGCGCTGCTCGTCGGCGCGGCGCATCTGCGCCGACAGGTCGTCGTAGCGGCTGCGGGCGGCGCCCAGCTCGCGTTCGCGCTCCAGGCGCAGCGACAGCGCTTCCTGCAGCCCGGCTTCGGCTGCGGCGTCGTCGAAGCCGGCGAGTTCGCTGCGGATCTGCTCGGCGGCCTGCTCGTTGGCGGCGATCTGCGCACCGGCGGTTTCCAGCGCACGCTGCAGCTCGTCGCGGCGCGCGGCCAGCGAGCGCGCCTGGAAGCGCGCTTCCTGCGCCTGGCGCTCCAGCGCTCGCTGCTGCTCGCGCGCGTCGGCCAGGCGGCGGTCGGCGGCGATGACCTCGTCTTCGAGGTCGGCGTGGCGCTGCTGGGCCTCGCCGAGCTCGACGTCGAGTTCCTCGAAACGCGCTTCGCCGACGGCGCGGCGCTCCTCGATGGCCTCCATCTGGGCATCGATCTCGGCGAGCTCGTCGCCCAGCTGCTCGCGGCGCTGCAGCGCGGCCTCGGCCTGCTGGCTCAGGCGCAGCAGCTCGACGTGCAGCGCGTGGGCGCGGTTCTGCGCTTCGGCGGCTTCGCGGCGCGCGGCGGCCAGGCGGCCGCTGGCGTCGGTGTAGGCGGCTTCCAGGCGCACGGACTGGGTGCGCGTCTCTTCGGCGATCAGTGTCTGCGCGCGCTGCTGGCGGTCGAGGTTCTCGATCTCCTGGGCCCGCGCCAGCAGGCCGGCCTGCTCGGAGTCGGGCGCGTAGAAGGCGACGGCGAACTGGCTGACGGCGTGGCCTTCGCGCGTCATGACGACCTCGCCGTGCGTCAGCTGGCCGCGCAGGGCTAGCGCCGCGTCCAGCGAGTCGGCGGTGTAGACGCCTTCGAGCCAGTCGCCCAGCAGCGCCTTCAGGCCGGCGTCGCCCAGGCGCAGCAGGTCGGACAGCCGCGGCAGCGTGGCGTGCGTGCTGGCGATGGCGCCCGAGGGCAGCGCGTAGAAAGCCAGCTTGGCCGGCGGAGCGTCGGCGGCGAAGGCGCGCACGGTGTCGAGCCGGCCGACGGCCAGCGCGTTCAGGCGCTCGCGCAGCGCGGCTTCCAGCGCCGTCTCCCAGCCGGGTTCGATGTGCACCTGGCGCCACAGGCCCTGCATGCCGGTGAGGCCGTGGCGCTCCAGCCAGGGCTTGAGCTTGCCTTCGGTCTGCACTTTTTCCTGCAGCGTGCGCAGCGCCTCCAGACGCGCGGCGATGTCGGCCTGCTTGGCGTTCTCGCGGTTGACGGCGGTCTGCGCGGCGCGGCGCTGCTCGTCGAGCGCCGGCACCTGCTCGGACAGTTCGTGCAGCCGGCCTTCGGCTTCCTCATGGCGCTCGGCGGCGACGGCTTCGTCCTCGCGCAGCGCGTCCAGGCGCGCGGTGTCGGGCGCCTGCAGCTGCTGGCGCTCGCCGGCCAGGCGCTCGCGGCGCGTGCGCAGCTGGCGCGCCTGCTCGTCGAGGTTGCGGCTGTCGGCGGCCAGCACCTGGATCTGCTGCTGCACCTGGGTGACGGCGTTGCGCTGGCGGTTGGCGTCGGCCTGGGCGGCGCGCAGGCCGTCTTCCAGCGCCGGCAGTTCCAGCCCCTGGTCCTCGGCCTGGGCGACGAGCACGTCGGCCTCTTCCTCGGCGGCGACGATCTGTCCGGCGATGTCTTCCAGCTCGGCTTCGGCGGCGGCCTGGCGCTCGCGCCAGCCTTCGTTCTGCGCGTCGAGTGCGGCCAGGCGCTGCTCGGCACGCTGGCGGCCGTCGACGACATAGCGGATGCGTTCCTCGAGCCGGCTCACTTCCAGTGCCGCTTCGGACAGCGAACCCTGGCGCGCGTGCAGCTCGTCGCTGGCTTCGTAATGCGCCTGGCGCAGCTGCTCCAGCTCGGCCTCGACGTGGCGCAGCTCGGCCATGCGTTGCTCGAGCACGTTGGTCGCGGCCAGCACCGCGGTCTTGACACGTTCTTCCTCGCCGGCGGCGTCGCGCGCCTTCAGGAACCAGAGCTGGTGCAGCTTGGTCGTGCCGTCGTCCTGCAGCCGGCGGTAGGCGGCGGCGACCTCGGCCTGCTTCTCCAGCTTCTCGAGGTTGAGGTTCAGCTCGCGCAGGATGTCTTCGACCCGCGTCAGGTTCTCGCGCGTGTCCTTCAGCCGGTTCTCGGTCTCGCGGCGGCGTTCCTTGTACTTGGAGACGCCGGCGGCCTCTTCGAGGAACAGGCGCAGTTCCTCGGGGCGGCTCTCGATGATGCGGCTGATCGTGCCCTGGCCGATGATGGCGTAGGCGCGCGGGCCCAGGCCGGTGCCCAGGAACACGTCCTGCACGTCGCGCCGGCGCACCGGCTGGTTGTTGATGAAGTAGCTGGAGGTGCCGTCGCGCGTCAGCACGCGCTTGACGGCGATCTCGGCGAAGGCGTTCCACTGGCCGCCGGCACGCGCCGAAGCGTTGTCGAAGACGAGCTCGACGCTGGCCCGGCTGGCGGGCTTGCGCTGGCCCGAGCCGTTGAAGATCACGTCCTGCATCGACTCGCCGCGCAGTTCGCTGGCCTTGCTCTCGCCGAGCACCCAGCGCACCGCGTCCATGATGTTGCTCTTGCCGCAGCCGTTCGGGCCGACGACGCCGACACGCTGCCCGGGCAGCTGGAAGGTGGTCGGTTCGGCGAAGGACTTGAAGCCGGCGAGCTTGATCTGGTTCAGTCGCATCGAGGCGGCCGCTGGCGGCGGGTCAATACACGCAAGTGCTTGATCTACATGGCAAAACGCGCTCGACGGGGGAGCGCGCTGGTGGCCGGATGATAGCATCGCGCCCCTTTCCCCCCGGCCCCGCCGCCCCCGAACTCCGATGGCCCGCACCCCCCCCCGCCAGCGCACCGCCCCCGCGGTGCCGCCCACCCAGCCCAGCAAGGAACTGCAGGTCTTCCCGAACCCGGCACCCGAACGCGACTACGTGATCCGCTTCGACGTGCCCGAGTTCACCTGCCTGTGCCCGCTGACCGGCCAGCCCGACTTCGCCCATTTCACGATCGAGATCGTGCCGGACAAGCTGTGCGTCGAGCTGAAGAGCCTGAAGCTCTATTTCTGGAGCTACCGCAACGAAGGCGCGTTCCACGAGAAGGTGACCAACACCATCCTCGAGGACCTGGTGAAGGCCATCAAGCCGCGGTTCCTGCGCATCCACGGCAACTGGTTCGTGCGCGGCGGCATCGGCACCCACGTCACCGTCGAACACCGCGCCAAGGGCTGGAAGCCGGCCGCGCCGGTCGTGCTACCGGCGCCGCAGGCGTGAACGTGCCGGAGGCGCCGCGCGTCGAACGCCGGCCCTACCAGAAGTACGCGGTCGAGGTCGCTGTCAGCACCATCGACGGCCACGGTGTCTTTGCCGCCGAGGCCATCCCCGAGCGCGTGAAGATCGGCGAGATCCGCGGCGAGGCGCTGAGCGTCGAGCAGGCGCGCATCCGCGCGACGCGTCACGAACGCATCATGATCGTCGAGCTGTCGCCCAAGCGCGCGATCGACTTCACGCTGTCGACCGACCCGATGCGCTACACCAACCACAGCTGCCGGCCCAACGCCCGGCTGGTGCTGGACAACGGCCGCGTAGAGTTCTTCTCGCTGCGCGCCATCGCCCCGGGTGAGGAGATCACCGTCGACTACGGCGAGACGCACCACGGCGGCACGCTGCCGTGCCGCTGCGGCGCGCCCGGCTGTCGCGGGGCGCTGTAACTGACAGGCCTGCGGCGCCGCGGCAGTCGGCTGCGCACTCGCCAGCGCATCAAGCGGACGCCGTGGCCCGGCTTTGCCGGGTCACTGGCGGCGCCCCCTTGAGGGGGGAGCGCCGAAGGCGCTCCGGGGGGGGCCTTAGACCTTCTCGAATGCGGCGGCGATGCCCTGGCCGCCGCCGATGCACATCGTCACCAGCGCGTAGCGGCCGCCGATGCGGCGCAGCTCGTGGATCGCCTTGGTGGTGATGATCGCGCCGGTGCCGCCGATCGGGTGGCCCAGCGAGATGCCCGAGCCGTTGGGGTTGACCTTGGCCGGGTCGAGGTCGAGCTCCTTGGACACCGCGCAGGCCTGGGCGGCGAAGGCCTCGTTGGCTTCGATGACGTCGAAGTCGCCGACCTTGAGCCCGGTGCGCGCCAGCAGCGCACGCGTCGCCGGCACCGGGCCGATGCCCATGATCGCCGGCTCGACGCCGGCGTGGGCGTAACCCACGAACCGCGCCAGCGGCGTCAGCCCGTGCGCCTTGACGGCCTCGGCGCTGGCCAGCACGACGGCCGCGGCGCCGTCGTTGATGCCCGAGGCGTTGCCGGCGGTCACCGTGCCGTCCTTCTTGAACGCCGGCTTCATCTTCGCCAGCCCCTCCAGCGTCGTGCCCGGCTTGACGTGCTCGTCGGTGTCGAAGACGACCTCGCCTTTGCGGGTCTGCTGCACCACCGGGATGATCTGCTCGCGGAAGTAGCCGGCCTCGATCGCCGCGGCGGCGCGGCGGTGGCTTTCGACCGCCAGCGCGTCCATCTGCTCGCGCGTGATGCCGAAACGTTCGGCGACGTTCTCGGCGGTGATGCCCATGTGCACCTTGTGGAACGGGTCGTTCAGCGCGCCGACGACGAAGTCCAGGATCTGCGCGTCGCCCATGCGGGCGCCCCAGCGCGCGCTGGGCATCAGGTAGGCGCCGCGCGACATGTTCTCGGCGCCGGCGCCGACCGCCAGCTCGCAGTCGCCGAGCGTGATCGCCTGAGCCGCCGAGACGATGGCCTGCAGCCCCGAGCCGCAGAGCCGGTTGACGTTGAAGGCCGGCGTCTCCTGCGGCAGCCCGGCGCCCATGGCGGCGACGCGGCTGAGATAGGCGTCGCGCGGCTCGGTGGGCACGACGGTGCCCATCGCCAGGTGGCCGATGGCGGCCGCCGGGGCGCCGGAACGCTCCAGCGCGGCCTTGACGGCCAGCGTCGCCAGTTCGGACAGCGGCAGGTCCTTGAGGGCACCGCCGAAGGTGCCGATCGCGGTGCGGGCGGCGGAGACGACGAAGATCTCGCGCGGAAGGCTCATGAGCTTCTCCTGTCAGGGTGGACGGGGACATCGTGCCGGAATCGGCAGCGGAAAGTCGCGACCGATTGTGGCCGCCGGCCGCGCCATCCCCCTCCGGGATAATCCGCGCCATGAACCCGTTGCTGGCCCGCCTGAACCCCTACCCTTTCGAGCGTTGGCGCGAGCTGACGCGCGGTCTGGTGCCCAACCCGGCGCTGCGATCCATCAATCTGGGGATCGGCGAACCCAAACACCCGGCGCCGGCGCTGCTCGAAGAAGCGCTTGTGGCCAACCTGAAGTCGTTGGCCGCCTATCCGGCGACCGCCGGCGAGCCGGCGCTGCGCGAAGCCTGCGCCGCCTGGCTGGGCCGGCGCTACGGCATCACGGTCGACGCGGCGAGCCAGGTGCTGCCGGTGCTGGGCTCGCGCGAGGCGCTGTTCTCCTTCGCGCAGACGGTGATCGACCCGACGCGCGAGAGCGCCACGGTCGTCTGCCCCAACCCGTTCTATCAGATCTACGAAGGCGCGGCGCTGCTGGCCGGCGCACGCACGGCCTTTGCGCCCAGCGACCCGGCGCGCAACTTCGCCGCCGACTGGTCGGCGATCGACGACGCGACCTGGGCCACGACGCAGCTGCTCTACGTCTGCTCGCCCGGCAACCCGACCGGCGCGGTGATGCCGCTGGACGAATGGGCGCGGCTGTTCGAGCTGTCGGACCGCCACGGCTTCGTCATTGCCAGCGACGAGTGTTATTCGGAGATCTATTTCCGCGACGAAGCGCCGCTGGGCGGGCTGGAGGCGGCGGCGAAGCTCGGCCGCAGCGACTTCCGCAATCTCGTCGCCTTCACCAGCCTGTCCAAACGCAGCAACGTGCCCGGGCTGCGCTCGGGCTTCGTCGCCGGCGACGCCGCGCTGCTGAAGGCCTTCCTGCTCTACCGCACCTATCACGGCAGCGCGATGAGCCCGCTGGTGCAGCGCGCCAGCGTCGCCGCCTGGAACGACGAGGCGCACGTCGTCGCCAACCGCGAGGCCTACCGACAGAAGTTCGCCGCCGTCACGCCGCGGCTGGCCGGCGTGCTCGACGTCGCGCTGCCCGACGCCGGCTTCTATCTCTGGGCCGCGGTCCCCGGCGGCAACGACGTCGCCTACGCCCAGGGCCTGCTCGCTCAATACAATGTGACCGTCCTGCCCGGCAGCCTGCTGGCGCGCAGCGCGCAGGGCCGCAACCCCGGCGCCGGCCGCGTCCGCATGGCGCTCGTCGCCCCGCTCGAGGAATGCCTCGAAGCCGCCGACCGCATCGTTTCCTACACCGAAAGCCTCACCCGATGACGACCCAGCTCCAAGCCACCATCGACCTCGCCTGGGAACGGCGTGCCGAGATCAACGCCGTCAACGCCCCCGAGGTGCGCGAGGCCGTCGAGCACGTGATCGACGAACTCGACGCCGGCCGCCTGCGCGTGGCCGAACGCCAGGCCGTCGGCCAGTGGACCGTCAACCAGTGGGTCAAGAAGGCGGTGCTGCTGTCCTTCCGCCTCAACGACAACCGCCTGATGCAGGCCGGCGAGCTGAGCTTCTTCGACAAGGTCGAGACCAAGTACGGCGGTGCCGACGCCGAGGCCATCCGTGCCACCGGCGTGCGCGTCGTGCCGCCGGCGGTGGCCCGCCGCGGCAGCTTCCAGGCCAAGAACGTCGTGCTGATGCCCAGCTACGTGAACATCGGCGCCTACGTAGACGAAGGCACGATGGTCGACACCTGGGCGACGGTGGGCTCCTGCGCGCAGATCGGCAAGAACGTGCACCTGTCGGGCGGCGTCGGCATCGGCGGCGTGCTCGAGCCGCTGCAGGCCAACCCGACGATCATCGAGGACAACTGCTTCATCGGCGCACGCTCCGAAGTCGTCGAAGGCGTGATCGTCGAGGAGAACTCGGTGATCTCGATGGGCGTGTTCATCAGCCAGAGCACCAAGATCTACAACCGCATGACCGGCGAAGTGAGCTACGGCCGCGTGCCGGCGGGCTCGGTGGTCGTCAGCGGCTCGCTGCCGGCGGCCGACGGCAGCCACAGCCTGTACTGCGCGGTGATCGTCAAGCAGGTGACGGCGGCGACGCGCGCCAAGACCAGCATCAACGAGCTGCTGCGCGCCTGAAGACGCGCAGCGACGGGAGGATCGGCATGTCGGGCAACATGGAGCGCGTGCTGCGCCTGATGGCGGAGAAGAACGCCTCCGACGTCTACCTGTCGGCGAACACGCCGATCCTCATCAAGATCCACGGCCAGATCCTGCAGCTGTCGGACCAGCTGCTGAGCCCGACGCAGACGCGCCAGTTGCTGGCCGAGCTGCTGACGCCGCACCAGCTCGAGGAGCTGGACGACACCGGCGAGCTGAACGTCGGCATCGGCATCCCGCGGGTCGGCAGCTTCCGGCTCTCGGCCTTCAAGCAGCGCGGCACCGTCGCCGCGGTCTTCCGCTGCATCCCGCACCAGATCCCGGCGCTGGACACGCTGGGGCTGCCGCCGCTGCTGTCGCAGCTGGTCACCGAAAAACGCGGCCTGATCCTGATGGTCGGCGCCACCGGCACCGGCAAGAGCACGACGCTGGCGTCGATGCTGGAGTGGCGCAACCAGCAGGTCACCGGCCACATCCTGACGATCGAGGACCCGATCGAGTTCCTGTTCTCGAACAAGAAGTCCATCGTCAACCAGCGCGAGGTCGGCCGCGACACGCAGAGCCTGCAGATCGCGCTGAAGAACGCGCTGCGCCAGGCGCCCGACTGCATCATGATCGGCGAGATCCGCGACCGCGAGACGATGACCGCGGCGACCTCGTACGCGCTGTCGGGCCACCTGGTGCTGGCGACGCTGCACGCGAACAACAGCTACCACGCGCTGGGCCGCATCCTGTCGTTCTACACGCCCGAGGCGCGGCCGACGCTGCTGTCGGACCTGTCCTCCGGCCTGCGCGCGGTGATCTCGCAGCGCCTGCTGCGCGCCACCACCGGCGGCCGCGTGCCGGCCGTCGAGGTGCTGCTCAACACCAAGCTGGTGTCCGAGCTGATCGAGAAGGGCGACCTCGCCGGCGTCAAGGAAGCCGTCGAGAAGTCGATCGCCGAAGGCTCGCAGACCTTCGAGCAGGACCTGGCGCGATTGATCAACGAAGGCGTCATCACGCGCGATGAAGGCCTGGCCTACGCCGACTCGCCGACCAACCTGCTGTGGCGCCTGCAGAACGCGCCCGCTGGCGGCGCCCCCGCCAAAGCCCCGCCGCCCAAGCCTGCCGACGAGCTGGAGCCGGCCAGCTTCACCGAGATCACGATCGACGTGCGCCCCGAGGACGGCCGCGGCGGCGGCGCCCCCTGGAGCGTGCGATGAACGACGCGCTGCGCCTGGCCGAGCAGCTGATCGCTCGGCGCTCGGTCAACCCCGACGACGCCGGCTGCCAGGCACTGATCGCCTCGCGCCTGGCGGCGCTGGGCTTCGAGTGCGAGACGCTGGTCTGCGGCCCGGAGAACTTCCGCGTCACCAACCTTCTGGCGCGCCGCACCGGCGGCCTGCCGGGCCCGGTGCTGGCCTTCGCCGGCCACACCGACGTCGTGCCGACCGGCCCGCTGGAGCGCTGGACGAGCGACCCCTTCGTGCCCAGCCACCGCGACGGCCGGCTCTACGGCCGCGGCGCCGCCGACATGAAGAGCTCGCTGGCGGCGATGGTCGTCGCCGTCGAGGAGTTCGTCGCCGCGCAGCCGCGCCACGCCGGCGCGATCGCCTTCCTGCTGACCAGCGACGAAGAGGGCCCGTCGGTCGACGGCACCGTGCGCCTGGTGGAGCTGCTGCAACAGCGCGGCGAACGCCTGGACGCCTGCATCGTCGGCGAGCCGACTTCGGTCTCGCGCCTGGGCGACATGGTCAAGAACGGCCGCCGCGGCTCGCTGTCGGGCCGGCTGACGGTCATCGGCAAGCAGGGCCACATCGCCTACCCGCAGCTGGCGAAGAACCCGATCCACGTCTTCGCGCCGGCGCTGGCCGAGCTGGCGGCGATGCGCTGGGACGAGGGCAACGCCTTCTTCCCGCCGACGAGCTGGCAGGTCAGCAACCTGCACGGCGGCACCGGGGCGAGCAACGTCATCCCGGGCGAACTGGTCGTCGACTTCAACTTCCGCTTCAGCACCGAGTCGACGCCCGAGTCGCTGCAGGCTCGGGTCGCCGAAGTGCTGGCGCGCCACGGCGTCGAGCACCGGCTGGAGTGGACGCTCTCCGGCCGCCCCTTCCTGACGACACCCGGCCCGCTGATCGCCGCGCTGGGCGCGGCCATCACAGCCGAATGCGGCGTCGAGCCCGAGCTCAGCACCACCGGCGGCACCTCCGATGGGCGTTTCATCGCCGCGATCTGCCCGCAGGTCGTCGAGTTCGGGCCGCTCAACGCCACCATCCACCAGATCGACGAACACGTCGACGCGGCCTCGGTCGAGACGCTGAAGAACGTCTACCGCGGCACGCTGAAAAACTTCTTTCCATGACCCTGATCGAGCTGATCGAGACCTCCAGCGCCCGCCTCGCCGAGGCGGGCGTTTCGTTTGGGCACGGCACCACCAACGCCTTCGACGAAGCCGCCTGGCTCGTGCTGTGGAAGCTGGGCCTGCCGCTGGACGCGCTGGACGAACACGCCGCGCGTGAACTGTCGGCGGCTGACGTCGCCGCCTGCGAGACGCTGCTGGCCGAGCGCATCGCCACGCGCAAACCCGCCGCCTACCTGACCGGCGAAGCCTGGCTGCAAGGCGTGCCCTTCACCGTCGACGAACGTGTCATCGTGCCGCGTTCGCTGATCGCCGAGCCCTTGGCCGACGGTGCGATCGACGCCTGGCTCTCGGACCAGACGCGGCGCGTGCTGGACCTGTGCACCGGCAACGGCAGCCTGGCCGTGCTGGCCGCGATGGCCTGGCCCGAGGTCGAGGTCGACGCGACCGACCTCAGCGCCGACGCGCTGGCGGTTGCCGCGATCAACGTCGAGCGCCACGGCCTGCAGTCGCGCATCCGCCTGCGCCAGGGCGACGGTCTGGCGGCGGCCGACGGCGTCTACGACCTCGTGCTCTGCAACCCGCCCTACGTCAACCGCACATCGATGCAGGCGCTGCCGCCCGAGTACCGCGCCGAGCCGGCGCTGGCGCTGGACGGCGGCGACGACGGCATGGACTTCGTGCGCACGCTGCTGGCCGCGCTGCCGGCGCATCTGTCGCCGCACGGCGTGCTGGTGCTGGAGATCGGCCACGAACGCGCGCATTTCGAAGCCGCGTTCCCGCGCCTCGAGGCCGTCTGGCTGGAAACCAGCGTCGGCGAGGACCAGGTGCTGCTGCTGACCGCGCAGGCGCTGGAGGCCGGCCTGTGATCACGCTGCGCAACATCACGCTGCGACGCGGCGTCAAGGTCGTGCTGCAGAACGCCAACCTGGTGCTGCAGCCGGGCGAGAAGGTCGGCCTGATCGGCCGCAACGGCGCCGGCAAGTCCAGCCTGTTCGCGCTCCTGACCAACCGCCTGCAGGCCGACACCGGCGACGTCGAGATCCCGCCGCGCTGGCGGCTGGGCGAAGTGGCGCAGAACATGCCCGAGACCGAGGACGGCGCGACCGACTTCGTGCTCCAGGGCGACATCCCGCTCGTGGAGGCGCAGACCGCGCTGGCCGCGGCCGAAGCCTCCGGCGACGGCCACGCCATCGCCGAAGCCCATATGCAGCTCGACGAAGCCGGCGCCTTCGACGCGCGCTCGCGCGCCCAGGCGCTGCTGCTGGGCCTGGGTTTTCGCAGCGACCAGCTCGACGCGCCGGTCAACAGCTTCTCCGGCGGCTGGCGCATGCGGTTGCAGCTGGCGCGCGCGCTGATGTGCCCGGCCGACCTGCTGCTGCTCGACGAACCGACCAACCACCTGGATCTGGACGCCCTGGTCTGGCTGGAAGCCTGGCTCAAGCGTTTCGACGGCCTGATGGTCGTCATCAGCCACGACCGCGAGTTCCTCGACGCCGTCACCAAGGTCACGGTGCACCTCGACGAATGCACGCTGACGCGTTACGGCGGCAACTACAGCGCCTTCGAGGAGATGCGCGCCGAGCGCCTGGAACAGCAGCAGGCCGCCTACAGCAAGCAGCAGGATCGCATCGCCCACCTGCAGCGTTTCATCGACCGCTTCAAGGCCAAGGCGACCAAGGCCAAGCAGGCGCAGAGCCGGGTCAAGGCACTGGCGCGCATGGAGAAGCTGGCGCCGGTGCTGACGGCCAGCGACTTCGAGTTCGAGTTCCGCGAGCCGGTGAGCCTGCCCAACCCGATGCTGTCGCTGGACGGCCTGGTCTGCGGCTACGGCAGCACGGCCATCGTGCAAGGTGTCAGCCGCTCGGTGCTGGCCGGCCAGCGCATCGGCATCCTGGGCGCCAACGGCCAGGGCAAGTCGACGCTGGTGAAGACCATCGCCCATGCGCTGGCGCCGCTCGCGGGCCGCATGACCGAAGGCAAGGGCCTGGTCATCGGCTACTTCGCGCAGCAGGAGCTGGACGTGCTGTCGCTGGACGACGGCCCGCTGATGCACATGGTGCGGCTGGCGCGCGACGTCGGCCCGGCGGCGCGCGAGCAGGAACTGCGCGACTTCCTCGGCCGCTTCCGCTTCACCGGCGACATGGTCACGCAGGCCGTGGGTTCGCTGTCGGGCGGCGAGAAGGCACGCCTGGTGCTGGCGATGCTGGTCTGGCAGCGCCCCAACCTGCTGCTGCTCGACGAGCCGACCAACCACCTGGACCTGACGACGCGCGAGGCGCTGTCGATCGCGCTCAACGAGTTCGAAGGCACGGTGATGCTGGTCAGCCACGACCGCGCGCTGCTGCGCGAGACCTGCGACGAGTTCTGGCTGGTCAGCCGCGGCGGCGTCGAGCCCTTCGACGGTGACCTCGACGACTACCAGCGCTGGCTGCTGGAGGTCTCGCGTGCCACGGCGCGTGGCCAGGAACCGCCGCCGCCGCCGCGGCCGGCGGCCTTCGTCCCGGCGACGCCGGTGGAGAGCAAGGCCGCACAGCCGGCGCGTCCGGCGCCCCAGCCGAGCGGCGACCGCCGCGAAGACCGCAAGCAGGCCGCGCAGGCCCGCCAGGCGCTGGCCAACCGCACGCGCCCGTTGCGCAACGAGCTGGCGCAGATCGACACCCGGCTGGAGAAGCTGGGCGCCGAACGCGCCGAACTCGAGGCCCAGCTCGCCAGCGGCACGATGTCCGGCGCCGAGATCGCCGAAGCGGGCCGGCGCCTGAACCACGTCGCCGCCGAGACCGGCATGCTCGAGGAACGCTGGCTCGAACTGCAGACCGAGATCGAGTCGCTTCAAGCCGAAAACTGAGTTCGATGCCGGCGCGGCCGGCATCAACCCTTCGGCCGGTCGGCGTATCAAGTTGTGCGCAACCGAGTTGCGCGCAACTGGCTACAGTGCGGCCCATGGCCTCGACCGACGCCCCCGCCCTGCTGCCACTGGAACGCCAGCTCTGCTTCGCTCTGTACGCGGGCTCGCTGGCGATGACGCGGCTGTACCGCCCGCTGCTCGAACCGCTCGGCCTGACCTACCCGCAGTACCTGGTGATGCTGGTGCTGTGGCACGAAGGCCGGCAGACGGTGTCGGGCATCGGCGAGCGACTGGACCTGGAGTCCGGCACGCTGACGCCGCTGCTGCGCCGGCTGGAACGCGCCGGGCTCGTGCGCCGCGAGCGCGACGAAACCGACCAGCGCCGCGTGCACGTCGAGCCCACCGAAGCCGGCCGCGCGCTGCAAGCCCAGGCGGTCGAACTGCAAGGCCGGCTGCTTGCCGGTGTCGACTGCGACGCCGCCGAACTGGCGGTGCTCGTCGAGCGTGTGCAGGCCCTGCGCCGGCGCATCAACGAATCCCTTCCCCGCGCGGCCTGAGGCCGCCCTTCACGACGTAACCCCAAGGAGACTTTCCATGGCCATCGAAAAAGCGCTCTACACCGCCCGCGGCACCGCCACCGGCGGCCGCACCGGCACCGCCAAGTCCGACGACGGCCGCCTGGACATCCAGCTGTCGACGCCCAAGGCGCTGGGCGGCGACGACGGCGCCGGCACCAACCCGGAGCAGCTCTTCGCCGCGGGTTACGCCGCCTGCTTCATCGGCGCGCTGAAGGCCGTCGGTGCCCGCCACAAGAAGGCGATTCCCGCGGACGCCTCGATCAACGCCGAAGTCTCGATCGGCCCGCACGCCGGCAAGCCGGGTGCGTTCGGCATCGCCGTCGCGCTGACGGTGTCGCTGCCGGGCTTCGACAAGAGCGAAGCCGAGGCGCTGGTCGCCGAGGCGCACGAGGTCTGCCCGTACTCCAACGCGACGCGCGGCAACGTCGACGTCGCGCTGTCGGTCGCCTGACGGCGGCTCAGGCGCGGCGCGCCAGCAGGTCCAGCATCAGCTCAATGCGCGCCTGCGCCGGTGTCGCCGCGCCGTAGTGCGGCAAGGCGCCGTCGGTCGTGCCGACGACGCCGCCTGCCAGGCAGCGCGAGGCGCGCACGACGGCCACCCCGGCCGCCAGCGCCCGCGCCGCCGCTTCACGCAGCGCCGTGTGCACCGTGCCGTTGCCGGTGCCGGCGATCACCAGGCCTTGCACACCGTCGGCCACCAGCGCATCGACGATGCGCCCGCTGGCACCGGCATGGCTGGTGACGATCTCGACGCGCGGCCATCGGCCGGGCGGCACCTCGCCGACCGGTGCGGGATGCAACTCAGGCGCCGGCCAGTCGCGCAGCCGGCGGAAAGCACCGTCTTCGACGAGCGCCACGGCTCCGGCGTCACCCGCCGAGAAGGCGTCGAGCTGCCAGCCGTGCAGCTTGCGCAGCTCGCTCCCTGCGTAGACCTTGCCGCCGAAAGCGACCAGCACGCCGCGGGCGCCGGGCTCGCGCGCCAAACGCACGGCGTCGAGCAGGTTCTGCGGGCCGTCGGGCGACGGCGCGCTCGCCGGGCGCATCGCCGCGGTCAGCACCACCGGCTTGGGCGCGGCCAGCGTGCGGTGCAGGAACCAGGCGGTCTCCTCCAGCGTGTCGGTGCCATGCGTGACGACGATGCCGGCGAACTCGGGCCGCGCCAGCCGCGACTGCAGCTCGCGGAGCAGCAGCGCCCAGGTCGCGTGGCCCAGGTCGCAGCTGTCCAGCCGCGCCAGCGTCCAGGTCTCCAGCGCCTCGCCGGCCAGCGCCGGCACGGCGGCGGTGAGCTGTTCGGCCGACAGCGCGCCGGCGTCGTAGCCGACGAGATCGTCGCCGCGCGCCGCCGTGCCGGCGATCGTGCCGCCGGTGGCGACCAGCGCGACGACACGCGATTCGCTTTGCATTCCGTGGTCCTCTGGATGAAAATACAGTGATCTGGATGAATCTCCAGTCTCAAAGACCGGATCACGCGATGGACGACAGCCCCAAGCTCACGCCGCGACAGCAGCAGATCCTCGACCTCGTGCAAAGCGCGATCGAGCGCACCGGCGCCCCGCCCACCCGGGCCGAGATCGCCGCCGAGCTGGGCTTCCGTTCGGCCAACGCGGCCGAGGAGCACCTGCAAGCCCTCGCACGCAAAGGCGTCATCGAACTCGTCGGCAACACCTCGCGCGGCATCCGGCTGAAGTCTGACACACTGCGTGCGCTGGCCGAGGCGCGCATGTCGCAGCACGGCAAGCAGTTCAGCCTGCCGCTGCCCAGCCTGGCGCAGCTGACGCTGCCGCTCGTGGGCCGAGTCGCCGCCGGCAGCCCGATCCTGGCGCAGGAACACATCGACCAGAGCTACGTCGTCGAGGCCTCGCTGTTCCAGCGCAAGCCCGACTACCTGCTCAAGGTGCGCGGCATGAGCATGCGTGACGCCGGCATCATGGACGGCGACCTGCTCGCGGTGCAGAAGGCGCACGAGGCCAAGAACGGCCAGATCGTCGTCGCGCGCCTGGGCGACGACGTCACCGTCAAGCGCTTCCGCCGCACCAAGGCCGCGATCGAGCTGATCCCCGAGAACCCCGATTTCCAGACCATCGTCGTGCCGCTGGAAGGCAGCGACCAGGGTTTCGAGCTCGAGGGCATCGCGGTCGGCCTGATCCGCAACACGATGCTGATGTGAGCGTGATGGCCGCGCCCTACGCCCGTCGCACGCTGCCCTCGGCGCCGCCGCGGCCGGGGCCGGCGCGCCCGCCACGGGCGCCCAAGGCACCGCGGCCGCTGAAGGCTCGCACGGCCGACGAATGCGAACTGCTCGAGCAACTGCCCAACATCGGTCCGTCGATCGCCGGTGACCTGCGCCAGCTCGGCATCCTGCACCCGCGTGAACTGGCCGAGCGCGACGCGCTGGCGCTGTACCGCGCGCTCTGCGAAGCCACCGGCAAGCGCCAGGATCCTTGCGTGCTCGACACCTTCATGGCCGCCGTCGACTTCATGCGCGGTGCCGAGCCGCGCCCCTGGTGGACCTACACCGCCGAACGCAAGGCGGTCTACGGCGCGGTCTGAGCACCGGCCGTTGACGCGGGCGGCCACGCTGCCGCCACGCCACTTCTCCCTCTCGAAAGATCGCCTCGGCTGTCGTCGGCAGCCGGCTGGTTCACTCCTGCCCGGCTGATGAACGGCGAATGAACTGACCGGCTTCGTGGCCCTTGTTCGGGCCTTAACGCGTTGCCCGGCTGACCACAATGCACTTAAGCCGTGCCATTCGTGGCCGATATCACGTTCATGACCAGTTCCAGCATGTTGCCCCGCAGCGCATCCCGACCCGCCGACAGCGTCGGCTTCGGTCGCGCGCCGGTGCCGCCGCCGTCGCTGCGCACCGCGCCGACCGCGGCCTGGGACCGTTTCGTCTTCTGGCTCACCGCCCCGGCGGCGCTGGACGCGGCGCCGCCGCTGAGCCAGCTGCCGGTCGCACGCCAGGAGTTCGTCGACTCGTTGCTGGATCTGCAAGGCTCCGACGTCCACCAGCTGTCCGAACGCATCCAGCAGGCGCGCACGCTGCGCGAACTCTGGCATCTGCGCGCCGACCTCTACCGCGTCGTCGCGCTGCACCGCAGTCAGTCCGAGGCCGAACGCCGCCTCGCCCGCCTCAACGGCCATTTTCCGAAGCGCGGTCGCTCGCGCCTGATGCCGCTGTGAACCGCCCTGCCCTGCACGCCGTCGAACGTCCGCGCCTGCCGGTGCACCCGGTAGTCGGCGCCGTCGCGCTGGCCGGCCCGCGCCTGGCGCGGCTGGCCGCACGCCGCGCCTTCGTGACGACGAAACACGATTTCCTCGTCGCCGCCGAAGAACTCGACGGTTCCCACGGCGAATGGGTGCGGCGCCAGGTGCGCTCCGCCGAGCAGCCGTCGGACCTGTGGCTGCTGCGCGGCACGGTGTTCGCCGCGCTGGCCTCGGCCGGCAAGTCGGAACTCGAGCCCCTGCTGCGCGGCAGCCTGGCGACGCTGTTTCCCTACGGCCAGCCCGAGACCGACTTCCTCTGCACGACCGGCCTGCCGCGCTGAGCGCGCTCAGCCGCGCACGCGTTCGCGGAAGGTCTTGCGGAACTTCTCCACCTTCGGCGCGATGACGTAGGCGCAGTAGCCCTGCTGCGGGTGCTGCGCGAAGTAGTGCTGGTGATAGGCCTCGGCCGGCCAGTAGTTGTCTTCGGGCGCGAGTTCGGTGACGACCCGCCCGCCCAGCGCCCGGTCGGCCTCGGCGTGCACCTCGCGCACCACCGCTTCCTGCTCCGGCGTGTGCCAGTAGATCGCCGAGCGGTACTGCGGGCCGACGTCGTTGCCCTGGCGGTCGCGGGTCGTCGGGTCGTGCACGGTGAAGAAGATCTCGAGGATCTCGCGCAGCGAGATGCGCTCGTCGTCGAAGCGCACGCGCACGACCTCGGCGTGGCCGGTGCGGCCTTCGCAGACCAGCTCGTAGCTCGGCTGGCGCAGCTGGCCGTTGCTGTAGCCCGACTCGACGCCGAGCACGCCGTCGACCAGTTCGTACACCGCCTCGACACACCAGAAGCAGCCGCCGCCCAGCGTGATCGTCTGCACCGCCATCTCTGCAAGCTCCTTGTCGCAGCGGTGACGGGCCGCCACGGCCCGGTCCTTACACTGCGGGCTGGATTATCCGGAGACGAGGACACATGCAGCGCTTCCAGTGGGATGACCCTTTTCTGTTCGAGCAGCAGCTCGCCGAGGACGAACGTGCGGTGCGCGACGCGGCGCGCGACTACTGCCAGGACAAGCTCCAGCCGCGGGTGCTGAGCGCGGCGCGCGAGGAGCGTTTCGACCGCGAGATCCTGTCCGAGATGGGCGCGCTCGGCCTGCTCGGCTGCACGATCGAAGGCTACGGCTGCGCCGGCCTGAACCACGTCAGCTACGGCCTGGTGGCGCGCGAAGTCGAGCGTGTCGACTCGGGGTACCGCAGCGCGATGAGCGTGCAGAGCTCGCTGGTGATGCACCCGATCCACGCCTACGGCAGCGAAGAACAGCGCCAGAAGTACCTGCCCAAGCTCGCGACCGGCGAATGGGTCGGCTGCTTCGGCCTGACCGAACCCGACCACGGCAGCGACCCGGCGAGCATGGCCACCCGCGCCCGCCCGGTCGACGGCGGCTACGTGCTGAGCGGCTCGAAGATGTGGATCACCAACAGCCCGATCGCCGACGTCTTCGTCGTCTGGGCCAAGGAGACCGACGCCCAGGGCGCCGCCGGCGGCCAGGAGGCGATCCGCGGCTACATCCTCGACAAGGGCATGAAGGGCCTGTCGGCGCCCAAGATCGAAGGCAAGATGAGCCTGCGCGCCTCGATCACCGGCGAGATCGTGATGGATCAGGTCTTCGTGCCGGCCGAGAACAAGCTGCCCGGCGTCGCCGGCCTCAAGGGCCCGTTCGGCTGCCTGAACAAGGCGCGCTACGGCATCGCCTGGGGGGCGCTGGGCGCGGCCGAGTTCTGCTGGCACGCCGCACGCCGCTACACGCTGGAGCGCAAGCAGTTCGGCCGGCCGCTGGCGCAGAACCAGCTGATCCAGAAGAAGCTCGCCGACATGCAGACCGAGATCACGCTGGGCCTGCAGGGCTGTCTGCGTGTCGGCCGGCTGATCGACGAAGGCCAGGCGGCGCCGGAGATGATCAGCCTGATCAAGCGCAACAGCTGCGGCAAGGCGCTGGACATCGCGCGTCTGGCGCGCGACATGCACGGCGGCAACGGCAT